>JBMOQI010000001.1:0-42293 GCA_049320605.1 Pseudomonadota bacterium
ATTTGAATATATCGAGGTAGACTACAATCGGACTCGCCGACACAGCGCCAATGGCAATATCAGCCCGGCGGCGTTTGAGGCAAAACAAGCCGCTTAATCGCGTGTCCGGTTTTGCTGGGTAGGATCAATCAAGAGCTTGGCGGCCTCCGCCGGATTAGACACCTAATGGCTTCCGGCAAAGGCACCTCGCCAGTCTCGACCATAATCGCCTCCCCATCGCCCTGTCCAGCCGAGAGGGGTGTCGCTGGCAATTACTTACCCGCCGTGTCGCGCACAAAAGTCCGGGCAATAAAAAAGGGCGCACGAGGCGCCCATTTTCATCACGGTACCGCTCAGCCCTTCGGGCCGGCGGCACGGATGGCGGCATCGACGCCGGCGTATTTCTCGTCGAAGTTCTTGAGGAAGAGGCCGGCGAGTTCGCGCGCCTTGGCGTCGTGGGCGGCGGGGTCGGCCCAGGTGTTGCGGGGCACGAGCAGTTTGCTGTCCACGCCGTCGACGGCCACCGGCACGTTCAGGTTCATGATGTCCAGGTGCTGCGTTTCCACGTTGTCGAGCTTGCCGGTGAGGATGGCACGCACGATCGCGCGGGTGGTCGGGATGGAGAAGCGCTTGCCGGTGCCGTGCGAACCGCCGGTCCAGCCGGTGGAGACGATGAACACCCTGGAATCGAATTCCTTAATGCGCTTCATCAGCAGGTTGGCATATTCGCGGGCGTGACGCGGGAAGAAAGGCGCGCCGAAGCAGGTGGAGAAGGTGGTCTTGATGCCGGAGCCCTGGCCCATTTCCGTGGAGCCCACCAGCGCGGTGTAGCCAGAGAGGAAGTGGAAGGCGGCCTGTTCGTTGTCGAGCACGGCGACCGGGGGCATAACGCCGAAAAGATCGCAGGTCAGGAAGATCACGTGCTTGGGTTCGCCGGCGCGGTTGATCTCGATGCGCTTGGCGATGTGCTCCAGCGGATACGCGGCGCGGGTGTTCTGCGTGCGGCTGGTGTCGTCGTAGTTGGGCACGCGGGTCTGTTCGTCGAGCACGACGTTTTCGAGCACGGCGCCGAACTTGATGGCGTCCCAGATGACCGGTTCGTTTTCCTTCGAGAGGTTGATGCACTTGGCGTAGCAACCGCCTTCGATGTTGAAGACGGAGCCCTTGGCCCAGCCGTGCTCGTCGTCGCCGATCAGGAAGCGCTCGGGGTCGGCGGAGAGCGTGGTCTTGCCGGTGCCGGAGAGGCCGAAGAAGAGGGCGACGCCGCCGTCTTCGCCGACGTTGGCGGAGCAGTGCATGGAGAGCACGTCCTTGCCGGGCAGGAGGTAGTTCTGCACGGAGAACATGGCCTTCTTCATTTCACCGGCGTAGTTCATGCCGGCCAGCAGCACCTTGCGCGCGCCCAGGTTGATGATGACGGCGCCGTCGGAGTGGGTGCCGTCGCGCTCGGGCACGCACTGGAAGCCGGGGGCGTTGATGACCTGCCACTCTTCCTTCCGGGCGGGGTTGTAGACCTCGGGCGTGATGAAGAGGTTCTTGCCGAAGAGGGCGTGCCAGGCGGTCTCGGTGGTGACCTTCACCGGCAGGTAGTGGTTGGGGTCGGAGCCCACGTGCAGGTGCTGGATGAACTGGTCGCGCTCGCTGATATAGGACTTCACGCGGTCCCACAGGGCGCTGAACCTGTCTTCCGGGAAGGCCTTGTTGATCGGGCCCCAGTGGATGCTGTCGCGCGTGGAGGGCTCGTCCACCAGGAAGCGGTCGGCGGGGCTGCGGCCGGTGCGGTGGCCGGTGTTGACACTCAGGGCGCCGTTCTGGGCAAGGATGCCTTCCTTGCGCTGGACGGCGAGTTCGACGAGCTGGGGGCGGGAGAGGTCCTGGTGGATGGCGAGCGTTGTCATGGTCTGGCTTTAAAGGTCCGTGGGTAAGACTGCTGCAGCGGCAGGGCGCCGGCGAGGAAAAAGGAGCCGGGATTATCCGCGACCCGGCGCGGTCCGTCATAGTGTTTTGTCGGTGTTTTTTGCGGCGTGGTGGGCAAATGGACGCTGTGGCAGAGTAGCCGGCCCGCGTTCTTTCCCTGCCCGCCGGAGGCCTTCATGCCCAATCCCGTCCTGCACCAGCTCAATGTCCTGGGCTCCGTGGCCAGCTCCTTCCTCGGCCAATGGCGCGGCAGCGCCGCCCTGCCGGGCGTGGCCCGGCCGGCGCAGCCGCTACGCCTCTATGACATCGAGGCCAGTCCCTGGTGCCGCCTGGTGCGCGAGGCCCTCACTGCTTTGCATATGGATGTCGAGATTTATCCCTGCCCCAGGGGCGGCAGCCGCTTCCGGCCGGAGGCCGAGCGCCTGGGCGGCAAGCAGCAGTTCCCGCTGCTGCAGGACCCCAATACCGGCGCGGTGCTGTACGAGTCCGCCGGGATCATCGACTACCTGTTCCAGACCTATGCCAGGCGGCCGGTGCCGGCCTATTACCGGCGCGGCCCGCTGACGGTGCCGGGCGTCTACCTGGCGACGGCGGTGCGCGGCCTGGCCGGCATGAAGCGGCGTCCGGCCCGGGTGCCGGAAAAGCTGCTGCAGCTGTGGAGCTTCGAAAGCAGCCCCTATGCGCGCCTGGTGCGCGAGCGCCTCTGCGAGATGGAGATCCCCTACCTGCTGCACAACATCGGCAAGGAGCGCTGGCAGGACATCGGTCCGGCCGTGCTGCGCCTCAAGCCCGGCCCCTACGAGCCGGTGCCCGGCGGCAAGCGCGACGCCCACTTCACCCGCACCGGCCACATGCAGGTGCCCTATCTCGAAGACCCCAACACCGGCGTCAGGCTCCTGGAGTCGTCCGCCATCCTGGACTACCTCGACGAGGTCTACGGCCTGAAGGGGTGAGCCTGCCGGGCCGCCGCTACATATGAAAAAGCCCGCATCGCGGGCTTTTTCATGGGAATGACGCACAGGCTGTCCGTCCGCCTCAGGCCGCTCCCGTCCGCAGCCCGATCTCCCGGGCATTGGCCGCCATCACCGCATAAGCCAGATGGGTCCGGATGGCCTCCGCCCGGGCCCGCTCCTCCGCGCTGAAATCGTTGACCTTCCCCAGTTCGATCACCGCCAGCGGCTTTTCCGCCTGCACGATGGGAATGACGAGCAGCGCGGCGCAGGGCAGCCGCCCCATGCCGAGGTCGACCGGCAGGTAGTCGGCAGGGATGCGCTGCAGATGCAGGACGTCGCCGGTGGCCAGCGCCGGTCCCATCAGCGTGGCCTCGGGCTCGATCTCCTTGCGCTCGTCCAGCCGCTCCGCGTCCACCGCCCAGGCGGCAACGCGCCGCAGCTTGCCGCGCGAGGAAAGATGGTAGGCCGCGGCTACCTGCGCGCCCGTGTGCTCGACGAGAAAGCGCAGCGTGCGCGTGAGCAGTTCCTTGAGCGAGAGGTTGCCGCTGGTGAGTTCGAGATACTCCGCCAGGTGGCGCTGCTGGCGGATGTTCGCCTCGGCGGCGGCATGGAGCTCGGCCAGGCGCGCCGACTCGCGCTGCATCAGCTGGTGCTGCACGAAGTTGCGCCGCTCCGAATACTCGAGGATGAAGCCGATGACCGTGCAGATCGCCAGCGGCACGACGAAGTAGAGCAGGAGCTCCACCCAGTCGGTGCTGCCGCCGCGCAGCCAGTTGACGAGCATGGCAGGCAGCAGCGCGCCGAGCGCGGTCGGCAGCGCCAGCCGCGGCGGCAGCACGACAAGGACGATGAGCAGGACGTAGATGCTTTCGAACTGCGCGAGATGGCCGAAGTACTGGCCGGGCAGGCTGAGCGCGCCGTAGAGCGCGGCCGCCAGGGCCGTGCCGGCGGCGAGGCAGACGACGGTGTTCACATGCGCCTCGAAGTTGCGCAGCAGCTGCGTGCACAGCCACAGCAGGAGCAGGTCCGTGGCCATGGGCAGCATGGTGTAGAGCAGCCAGGGCTTCAGCGAGGGATCGTCGACGTGCGCGAGCAGCGGGATGAGCACGAGGGCGTGCAGGGCGATCAGCCCCCACGCGGCCTGGCGCAGCAGAGTGGCGGCGCGTTCGCGGCGGTCGCTGCGGAAGGCCGCTTCCGTGGCGGCCGGCAGCCGCCAGAGCTGGCGCACCGTGCCGGCCAGGGCGTTGCGCAGCGCTTCTTCTTCGGCCGATCTGGCGGTTGGGGCGGAGTTGGCGTCCGGGCCGGATGCGGGTGAGGCCATGGAGAAAAAATCCGGTTGAGGCAGTGAGCCGGAGCATAGGCAGCGCGTCGCCGCGCTGCAATCGGGGCGCGCCGGAAGGCGCGGCGGACGGGCTCCGTGGCCGCTGCCGCCGCCAGGCCCGTTCGCCGCGGAGCCCTCCGGCCGGGGCGCCGAAAAAAAAGCCCGCAGGGGAGCGGGCTTTCGAGGCGCCGACGCGCGCGAGGGATGGCGTTAGCGGGTGCCGACGAAGATGAAGGACAGCTTTTGCTCGGTGTCCAGCGCCAGCATGCCGGCGCGGCTGGATTCCAGCGAGAGCACGCCGCTCATGGCCTTGCCGGCGTTGGCGCCGCAACCGGCTTCGCTGCCGACGGTGATGTCGATGTCGAAGACATTGCCGCGATCGCGCGTGGCGGCCTGGCCCTGGAAGGTGCAGCCGCTGTTGTCGCTGCCGGTGATCACGCCGACGCTGTCGAAGGTGATGGTCGAGCTGTTCTTGCCGAAGTTGGTGGTGAGCGAACCGGTATAGGTGCCGGCCAGGTGCGCGAGGGTGAGATTGTTGTTGTAGGCCGTGCGGTACAGCGAGGCGAATTCGGCGGTGGCGGGCAGCGAGGAGCCCGGCAGGGCGGGCGACTGCGTCAGCGTGCCGGTGAGCGAGCTGCCCGTCACATAGTTGCCGGCGATGCCGACGCTGTTGCGATTGCCGTCCTCCAGGCTGATGTGGCGCGCATTGCCGATGCTGAAGCTGCCATCCGCCTTGGGCGACGCCGTGCCGTGCAGGATGCCGGCTGCGTTGATCAGGGCATCGGTCTGGGTCGGGTCGTTGGCGGTGGAGTAGGCCATCCAGAATTCGCCGTCGCCGAGGATGAAGGCTTCCATCAGGCGGCTGTTCGCCACCGGCGTGTTGATGTTGCCGCGCCAGGTGCCTTCGGCGCCTTCGGCGGGGGTGGTGGTGATGGGCGGTGTGCTCGCGCCGCTGGCGGTGGAGCTTGAATCGCTGCCGCAGCCGGACAGCAGCAGGGCGGCGGCGCCGAGGCCGCCGATGATGAGTGCATTCCTTGTCATGCCAACTTCTCCTTCACCTCTCCATGAGGCGTAGCAGCAGCATAGGGCGGTTCCGAGGAAAAATGGCTCAGATTGGCACTTTTAAACCGTTTCACTACGCAGAGCTTTCAGACAAGCGTCGTAGACGCTGCGCGCAACCGCCGAGGAAGAAACAATTATGAAAATGGCGAGTGCTTGATTGATGCCGAGAGAAATAATGATGGATGGCGCCTGGATTCATTTTGATGTTCTGCGCGCAGGTTCAGCGCCGCCGTCGGACTGAAGTCCGACCTAGAGAAACAGGGCCAGGCCCTCCGCAGGGGCCGCTTTTTCTTTGCTTGCTTTCTGGGGGATGACCAAAAAACAAGGGCGCCTCCGCTCTGGAGAAAGGCGCCCCTGAAGCAGGCGCCTAGGGGCGGGTGCCTGTGAAGATGAAGCTGTTGGTGCTGCCGTCGTTGAGGGCGAGCGCAGTGAGGGTATCCACCTCCAGCGACAGAATGCCGACGACGCTGACGGCGCGGTTGGCGCCGCAGGCGTCCTCGCTGCCGAAGCTGGCGTTGATGTTGAAGACATTGCCGCTGGGCTGTGCCGTCGCCTGCCCGTTGACGCTGCAGCCACTGGCGCTGCCGCCGGCAAGGGCGCCGCTGGCGTCGATGGCGAAGCTCGCGGATTCCTCGCCGAGGCCGGTGGTGATGACGCCCTCGTAGATGCCGGCGAGGTCGGCCAGCGTAAGGGTCTGGTCGAAGGCGCTGCGGTAGAGGCTGGAGAAGGTCGCCGGCGAGGGCAGGGCGGTCGTGCCTTCCTGGGTGATGGTGCCGTTGAGGGAGCTGCGGCCGACGAAATTCGCGGTGATGTCGGCGACGCTCCGGCTGCCGTCTTCCAGGCTGATCAGGGTGGCGTTGTCGACGCTGAAGACGCTGCCGTCGCTGCTGCCGGTGCCGCGGATGATGCCGGCCGTGGTGGCGTCGCCGACCTGCGAATAAGTCATCCAGAAACTGCCGTCGGCGAGCACCACGGCCCGGGCCGTGCGGCTGTTGGCCAGGGGCGTGTCGATGCTGCCCTGCCAGGAGCCGGTCGCCGCGCTGGCGGCGGGGGTGACGGGGGTGCCGGTGCCGGCGAAGGGGGCATCGTCGTCGTTGCATGCCGCGAGAAGCAGGGCAGCGCCGAGGCTGCCCAGGATGAGGACGGTCCGTGTCATGTCTGTTCTCCTTGCGCCTCGCTCCGTGAGGCGTAGGAGGAGCATAGATGCAGTTCGCAAGCTCTACTGTTTGCGGCGACACAAATAACCATTTCACAACGCAGCTGTCAGACGAGCGACGTAGCGCGCCGCCGTGCCGCCGCTTTGCCTCAGCCCTTCCTGCGATAACATCCGGGTTCCGGCGCCGCCCTGCGGCCGCCGCCCCGACACCACCCGGATAGCCGCGCCCGCGCGCCAAGGCCATGACCGAAACCCCCTCCCTGCGGCAGAAGCTGGCCGACAAGCTCTGGCATACCCTTTTCGGCGGCGGCGACGCCGCCCTCATGGCGCCCTGGCGCCGCTCCGACAGCAAGCGCAACCACCAGCAGGTGCGCGCCGCCGAACTGAAGGCGATCGAAGACATGCTGGCCGACCTCGACGCGCTGCACGCGGGCCGCAAGGCCTTCGACCGCCACGGCGAGCTCGTCGACAGCGCCGGGGACGATTTCCGCCCGAGCGGCAGGTTCAGTTCCTTCATCGAGCAGGCCGCGCAGGACCCGCTCGCCGAGCTGCGCGTGCCGAGCGTGGCCGAGCTGCTGAAAAAGGTGCGCCACGAGGCCGAGATCCAGCGGCTGCGGGAGTCGCTCAACGTGCGCCGCATCGGCCTGCGCGCCGACCTGCTGGCCGAGACCGTCGAGCTCGAATCGATGTCGGAGCGCCCGGTCGATCCCGACTGGCTGACGCGCTGGAAGGACGCCGCGGCGCGCGCCGTCGCCAGCGATTTCCAGGAGATGTGGGCGCGCGTGCTGGTCGACGAAGTGCGCCAGCCCGGCGCGCACAACCTGCGCACGCTGGCCTGGCTGAACACGGTGTCGAAGGCCGACATGACGACGCTGCGCTTCATGATGCGCCTCGACCTCGGCGGCTTCATCGCGCTGGAGGCCGCCGGCTATTTCAACAAGGACATCCACGGCCCCATGTTCGCGCAGATGGAGGCCATGGGCCTGCTGCAGCCCGACCCCGGCAAGACGCGCATCAGGAGCGTGGAGGAGAAGAATTTCCGCGCCGTGCTGCGCTGCCAGAACAAGGCGCTCTACATCGAGGGCCAGGACGAGGGCAGCGAGCTGCAATTGCTGGCGCGCAACTTCACCGCGCTGGGCCGCGAGATCGGCGTGCTCTTCCACAGCGGCCTGGCCGACACCGCCTACCTCTTCGCGCTCGGCAACGCGCTGAAGAAGCGCGGCTACCACATCGATATCGGCGACTGGATGACGAGCGCCGGGGACAAGGGGCTGTTCAGCGAGAAGATGAGCCTGTAAGCCGCCCTTGCTTACAGGCCGGCCTGTAGGCCGAACTGTAGGTCGAACTTCAGTCCGACACCGCGCCCGTAATTTCGCGGGAGCCCGCCCTGAGCAGGCTTTTTCATGGGCACTTTGTGCTCTGCGGCGCTGCTCTCATCTCTGGCCGTTTTCATGGTTTGCACTGATGTCGGACCGAGGCCCGACCCGCAAAAATTCTTCTTTCCCTGCCTGTAGGTCGGACTTCAGCCCGACAGCTCCTTGCTCCTCCCGGAGTTCCCATGCCCTATAACGACCTGCGCAAAGGCCGCTATTCGCAACCCGGCCACATCACCACCGTGACGCAGGGCCGCCAGCCGCGCTTTGCCGAACTGGAAAAGGGAAGAATGGTCGTGCGGATAATGATGGCCATGCAGCAGGAAGGACTGGCGGCGACATTGTGTTTTGTCGTCATGCCGGACCATCTTCACTGGCTGATGGCGCCGCGCGGCGAGGTGCTGGCAGAGGTCGTTCGCCGCTTTAAAGGACGCAGCGCCCGCTGCCTCGGTGGGCCGCTGTGGCAGCCCGGCTTTCACGATCACGCTATGCGGGAGGAGGAAGATGTGTTGAAGACCGCTCGCTATATCGTAGCGAATCCCTTACGTGCCGGGCTGGTACAGAAGATTGGCGACTATCCCCTGTGGGACGCCGTTTGGCTGTAGGTCGGATTCGTACGCCGGATTCGTAGGTCGGACTTCAGTCCGACGATCAAAGAAAGTCCCTGCGGGACAGTTGCGCCAGATTCGCCGACAGCGTCGGACTGAAGTCCGACCTACGTAATGCAAAAAGTGCGGATTGCCATGCAAAAAGTGCGGATTGCCATGGCGCATGCAAAAAGAGCGGGCCGGACTCACTCCCACCAGGGATAGAACTCGGGCATTGCGCTGGCCCTGCCCTTGAAATCCGGCGCGCGTTTTTCCAGGAAGGCCTGCACGCCTTCCTTGCCGTCGCCGATGCTGGTGTAGAACATCGCCAGCGAATCCACCGTGTGCGCCTCGACCGGATGCGGCTGCGCGCTGTTGCGGTAGAGCATCTGGCGCATCAGCGCGACGGACACCGGCGAGCGCTGGTCGACGAACTTGTGCGCGAGCCTGTAGGCCTCGTTCAGCAGCTCCTCCGGCGGCAGCACGGCTTTCACCAGGCCGGCGCGCAGCACTTCCTGCGCGTCGAGGAGCTCGCCGCTGTAGCACCATTCCAGCGCCTGGCTCAGGCCGACGAGGCGCGGCAGGAACCAGCTCGAGCAGGCTTCGGCGGTGACGCCGATCTTGCCGAACACGAAACCGATGCGCGCCTTCTCGGAGGCGAGGCGGACGTCCATGGCCAGCGTCAGGGTGGCGCCGATGCCGACGGCGGCGCCGTTGATGGCGCCGATCACCGGCTTCTTGCAGTCGTAGATGGCGAGCACGACGCGCCCGCCGGTGTCGCGCACGCCCTTCGCGATGGCGGGATCGCTGAGCCGCTCCTCCATGTCGTCCAGCGTGGGGCGCAGGCTTTCGTCGAGGCCGAAGACGTTGCCCGGCACCGAGAGGTCCATGCCGGCGCAGAAGGCGCGCCCGGCGCCCGTCACCACGATGGCGCGCACGGCGTCGTCCTCGCTGGCGTGGCGGAAGGCATGCTCGAGCTCGTTGGCCATCTCCACGGTGAAGGCGTTGAGCTGCTCGGGGCGGTTCAGGGTGAGGGTGAGGATGCCGTCGGCGACGGTGTGGGCGAGCGTGCTGTAGTTCATGGCGTCTCCGTGTTGAGGGCGGCGCATCGGGGGATGAGGGCGAATGCCTTGTGGGTCGGGCTTCAGCCTGACGGCAGCGCCGGTATCCAGGCCACTGTCTTGCAGGATGTCCTGGCGGTCGAAGCCCGACCCACAGTGCCAACGCCGGCCGGGCTGCCTTTTTAACATCGAATCCGGCGCGCGGCATCTTGCGGCGTGCACAGCCGCGGCCGCCTTTGCTACAGTCGCGGCCAGTCCTGCGGCCGCGCCGGCCGCCTTTCTCCGCCTTGCCCGCGAGTCCCTGCATGAACGTCCTCATCGTCCACGCCCATCCCGAACCCCGGTCCTTCACCTCGTCCATGCGCCACACGGCGGTCGCGGAGCTGACCCGCGCCGGCCACGGCGTGGAAGTGTCCGATCTTTACGCCATGGGCTGGAACCCGGTGGCTTCGGCCGCGGACTTCGGCTTGCGCAAGAACCCCGACTACCTCGTCTACGCGCTGGAGCAGCGCTTCGGCTACGAGGCCGGCACCCTCGCCGCCGACATCGCCGGCGAAATCGAGAAGCTCAAGCGCGCCGACCTCGTCATCCTCAATTTTCCGCTCTACTGGTTCAGCGTGCCGGCCATGATGAAAGGCTGGATCGACCGCGTGCTGATCTCCGGCCTGTGCTACGGCGGCCTGCGCTTCTACGACCAGGGCGGCCTGCGCGGCAAGAAGGCGGCGCTCTCCTTCACGCTCGGCGGCCGCGAGCATATGTTCGGCCCCGGGGCCATCCACGGCGAGCTCGACGTCATGCTGCGCCCGCTGCTGCGCGGCACGCTGGCGTATGTCGGCCTGGACGTGCTGCCTTTCTTCGCCGGCTACCACATTCCTTATCTCAAGCCCGAGCAGCGCGCCGAGATCATGGAGCAGTACAAGGTGTGGCTGGCGCAGCTGCCGACGGCGCAGCCGCTGCAGTTCCCGAAGATGAGCGATTTCGACGAGAAACTGTACCCGAGGAAATAAATCCGGCAGGCAGGAACGAAGAAGCCCGGCATCCGCCGGGCTTCTTGCTTTTGTCCTGGCGGGGGGCTTCAGTCCGGCCGCAGCGCCGGATTCGGCGCCGTCGTCGGACTGAAGTCCGACCCACGGGGGCTCAGATCGCGTAGTCGGAGGCATCGCGCTCGCGGCTCTCGCCGGCGAGGAAGACGCGCGCCTGCCGCGGCCGGAAATACACGGTCTCGCCGGGGGCGACGGCCTCCCGGAGATAGGCCTCGCGCGACAGCTCCACTTCGACTTCCTCCTCGCCGTGCTTCAGCAGGAGCCGCACGAGGCCGCCGAGCAGGCGCACCTCCCGCACGGTGCCGGTCAGCGCTTCCGGCAGGGGCGCGCGCGCGAGCTCGATGTCGTGCGGCCGCACATAGGCCACCGCTTCGGCATCCTGCGCCGTCGCGTGATCGGCGGCCGCCAGGCGCAGGCCGCCGAGGTCGGCGACGCCGCCGTCGACGCGGCCGTGGAAGAGGTTCACGTTGCCGAGGAAGCCGTAGACGAAGGGCGAGGCCGGCGCGGAATACACCTCGTCGGGCGTGCCCACCTGCTCGATCCTGCCCCTGTTCAGCACGACGATGCGGTCGGCGACTTCCAGCGCCTCCTCCTGGTCGTGCGTCACGAACACCGAGGTCACGTGGATCTCGTCGTGCAGGCGGCGCAGCCAGCGCCGCAGGTCCTTGCGCACTTTCGCGTCGAGCGCGCCGAAGGGCTCGTCGAGCAGCAGCAGGCGCGGCTCCACCGCGAGCGCGCGGGCGAGCGCGATGCGCTGGCGCTGGCCGCCGGAGAGCTGGCTGGGATAGCGGCCGGCCAGCCAGTCGAGCTGCACGAGCTCCAGCAGGTTCTTCACTTTCTGGCGGATCTCCGCGTCGCTCGGCCGTTCCTTGCGCGGCTTCACGCGCAGGCCGAAGGCGACGTTCTCGAACACCGTCATGTGCCGGAACAGCGCGTAGTGCTGGAACACGAAGCCGACCCGGCGCTCGCGCACGTGGCGGTCGGTGGCGTCCTCGCCGTGGAAGAGGATGTGGCCGCTGTCGGCGGTCTCGAGGCCGGCGATGACGCGCAGCAGCGTCGTCTTGCCGCAGCCCGAGGGCCCGAGCAGGGCGACGAGCTCGCCGCTCGCCACGCCGAGGTTGACGTTGTCCAGCGCGACGAAGTGGCCGAAGCGCTTGTTCACATTGCGGATGTCGATGCTCATGGCGGCTCTGCCTTCTGAAAACCTGTGGCTGTCTCTTCTTCTGCCTTCTGCTGCCTCTTCTTCTGCCTCTGCAGGTCGGACTTCAGCCCGACGACCAAAGGAAGTCCCTGCGGAACAGCAGCGCCTGGTTGCGGCGCCGTCGCCGGACTGAAGTCCGACCTGCAATCCGCACTACGGGAATGGTGCGGCGGCGGGCGGCGCGGCTTCCTGGTAGCCCGCGCGCAGCGCGGCCATCTCGCGCGCCAGATGCCACTCGGTGAAGCTCTTGATGGCGAGCGTGACGAGCGCGAGGAAGGCCAGCAGCGAGGCCACCGCAAAGGCGGCGACGAAGTTGTATTCGTTGTAGAGGATCTCGACCTGCAGCGGCATGGTGTTGGTCTGGCCGCGGATATGCCCCGACACCACCGACACCGCGCCGAACTCGCCCATGGCGCGCGCGTTGCAGAGGATGACGCCGTAGATGATGCCCCACTTGATATTGGGCAGCGTGACGCGGAAGAAGGTGCGCAGGCCGGAGGCGCCGAGCGTGATCGCGGCCTCTTCCTCCTCCGTGCCCTGCGCCTGCATGAGCGGGATCAGCTCGCGCGCCACGAAGGGAAAGGTGACGAAGACCGTGGCGAGCACGATGCCGGGCACGGCGAAGAGGATCTGGATGTCGCGCTCGTAGAGCCAGTCGCCGAGCAGGCCCTCGGCGCCGAAGAGCAGCACGTAGACGAGGCCGGCGATCACCGGGGAAACGGCGAAGGGCAGGTCGATCAGCGTGATCAGCACCTGCTTGCCGCGGAACTCGAACTTGGCGATGGCCCAGGCCGCGGCGACGCCGAAGACGAGGTTGAGCGGCAGCGAGATGGCGGCCGCCGTCAGCGTGAGCCTGATGGCGGCGAGGGCGTCGGGGTCCCGCAGCGCGGCGAAGTAGAGCGCGGCGCCCTTGCGGAAGGCCTCGCTGAAGACCGCGGCGAGTGGCGCGAACAGGAAGACCGCCAGGAAGAGCAGCGCCGTGCCGATGAGCAGCGCGCGCACCCGGACGGATTCGGTGGTGGCGCGGCGGCGCGCGGCGGATGCGGATAGTGAAACGGGGGTGGCCATGGCCGGCCTCTCCTAAAAAATTGCAATGTCGGTCATTCATTCCTGCGGGTCGGACTTCAGTCCGACCTGGCCCTTCGTTCCGGCACCGCTGTCCCGCAGGGACTTCCTTGGGTCGTCGGACTGAAGGCCGACCTACGCCGCGTCGCGGCCGTGGCGGCGCTGGCTCCAGGCCTGCAGCGCGTTGATGGCGAGCAGCAGCGCAAAGGAAACCAGCAGCATCACCAGCGCGATCGCGGTGGCGCCGGCGTAGTCGTACTGCTCCAGCTTGGTGACGATGAGCAGCGGCGCGATTTCCGACACCATGGGCATGTTGCCGGCGATGAAGATCACCGAGCCGTACTCGCCGATGGCGCGCGCAAACGCGAGCGCGAAGCCGGTGATGAGCGCCGGCAGCAGGGCCGGGAAGATGACGTGGCGGAAGGTCTGCCAGCGGTTGGCGCCGAGGCTGGCCGCGGCTTCCTCCACTTCGCTCTCGAGCTCCTGCAGCACCGGCTGCAGCGTGCGCACCACGAAGGGCAGGCCGATGAAGGTGAGCGCGACCACGACGCCGAGCGGCGCAAACGCGACCTTGATGCCGAGCGGCTCCAGGTACTGGCCGAACCAGCCGTTGGGCGCATAGATCGCGGTCAGCGCGATGCCGGCGACGGCGGTGGGCAGGGCGAAGGGCAGGTCGACCATGGCATCGATGAGGCGCCTGCCGACGAAGCGGTAGCGCACCAGCACCCAGGCCACGAGAAAACCGAAGACGGCGTTGATCGTCGCGCCGAGAAAGGCGGCGCCGAAGCTGAGGCGATAGGACGCCAGCACGCGCGGCGCCGTCACCGCGGACCAGAACTCGGCCCAGCCGTAGTCGGCGCTCTTCCAGACGAGGCCGGCCAGCGGAATCAGCACGATGAGGCTGAGATAGAGAATGGTGTAGCCCAGCGTCAGGCTGAAGCCGGGCAGCACGCTGGGTTTGCGCCAGGTGGACAACATCGTGACACTCTCCCGCAAAAACAAGAGCCGTACTCACCAGGGGTGGAAGTCTCGGCCCCGCGTTTATTTCTTCCCCGGCGCATAAATCTCGTCGAAGCTGCCGCCATCGGCGAAGTGCGCCTGCTGCGCCCGCGCCCAGCCGCCGAAGTCGGCTATGGTGAAGAGCTTCAGCCGGGGAAAGCGCGCGGCGTATTTCGCCGCGACCGCGGCATCGGTCGGCCGGTAGTGATGCTGCGCCGCGATCTCCTGGCCCTCCGGCGAGTACAGGTACTGCAGATAGGCCTGCGCCACCGCCGTCGTGCCGTGCTTCTGCGCGTTGCGGTCGACCACCGCCACCGGCGGCTCCGCCAGGATGGAAACGGACGGCACCACGATCTCGAACTTCTCCGGCCCCAGCTCCTTCACCGCGAGATGCGCCTCGCTCTCCCAGGCCAGTAGCACATCGCCGATGCCGCGCTCGGTAAAGGTCGTGGTGGCGCCGCGCGCCCCCGAATCCAGCACCGGCACATTGGCGAAGAGTTTTTTCACGAAGGCCTTGGCCTTGTCGCTGTTGGCGCCCGGCTGCCGCAGCGCATAGCCCCAGGCGGCGAGATAGTTCCAGCGCGCGCCGCCCGAGGTCTTTGGATTCGGCGTGATGACCTGGATGCCCGGCTGCACGAGATCGCCCCAGTCGCGGATGGCCCTGGGGTTGCCCCTGCGCACCAGGAACACGACGGTCGAGGTGTGGGGCGCGGCGTTGCGCGGCAGCCGCGTCGCCCAGTCCGGCGCGATCAGGCGGCGGCGGCTGGCCACCTGGTCGATGTCGCCGGCCAGGGCCAGCGTCACCACGTCGGCCGCGAGGCCGTCGATGACGGCGCGCGCCTGCTTGCCGGAGCCGCCGTGCGACTGCCTCACCACGACCTCGTCGCCGGTCTTTTTCTTCCAGTAGGCGGCGAAAGCGGCGTTGTAGTCCTGGTAGAGCTCGCGGGTCGGATCGTAGGAGACGTTGAGCAGGCTGACCGTGCCGGCCGTGGCGAGCGAGGCGCTCAGGCCGAGCGCCGCGGCAAGGGCGGCGAGGCGGGAAAGCGGGAATTTCATGGCAACACCCTGCCGGTTGGGTACGGAGTGAGCCTAGTCGGCGCGCGGCCGAATTAAAAAGAATGCTTTTTCATGGCCATAGAACCACGGCCGGCATAAGGACCGAAGCCGAAGGCATAAGGGCTCATCAATAGCCCATGCCAATAAAAATTTAATGAAACTTCGATTTCAGCCGGAAAACGCCGCTGCCTAAGCTTCCCCTGTCCCCCACCAGCCTCAACGGAGAAGCTTCATGTCCAACCTGATCAACACCGTCGTCAAACCCTTCAGGGCCACCGCCTACCACAACGGCCAGTTCATCGAGGTCGGCGACCAGACCCTGCAGGGCAAGTGGTCCGTGGTCGTGTTCTACCCGGCCGACTTCACCTTCGTCTGTCCGACCGAGCTCGAGGACCTCGCCGACCGCTACGCCGAGTTCCAGCAGCTGGGCGTGGAAATCTACGGCGTCTCCACCGACACGCATTTCGCGCACAAGGCCTGGGCCGACAGCTCCCCCGCCATCGGCAAGGTGAAGTACCCGCTGATCGGCGATCCCACCGGCACCCTCGCGCGCCACTTCGAGGTGATGATCGAGGAAGAGGGCCTGGCGCTGCGCGGCAGCTTCGTCATCAACCCGGAAGGCCAGATCAAGCTCTGCGAGATCCACGACAACGGCATCGGCCGCGACGCCGGCGAACTGCTGCGCAAGGTCAAGGCGGCGCAGTACGTGGCCAGCCATCCCGGCGAAGTCTGCCCCGCCAGGTGGCAGGAAGGCGCCGCGACGCTGAAGCCTTCGCCGGAGCTCGTCGGCAAGATCTGAGGGGAGGTGCGCGTGGGTCGGACTTCCGTCCGACGAGACGCCGGCTCTGACAGCGGCGTTGCATTCAGCGCCGGCGTCGGACTGAAGTCCGACCCGCAAGCGCTTTGCAAAGAACGCAGCGCCCATCCGGCCCTTCGATGCCCCGGGCCTGGCGACGAGGCAGGCCCACGGGCAAGGCCCGGGCCCGGCTCGCTACGGCCGATCTGCCGCGGCGCCGGCGCCGGCCGACTGTGGCATGATGCGGTCTTTCTTTTTGCAGGTCGGCCCGCATGCAAACCCTGCACGACTACTCGGCGCTCTCGCCCGATACCGTCATCTGCGCCGTGGAAAGCACGGGGCGCTTCTCCGATGCGCGCGTGCTCGCGCTCAACAGTTATGAAAACCGCGTCTACCAGGTCGGCATCGAGGACGCGCTGCCGCTGGTGGCCAAGTTCTACCGGCCGCAGCGCTGGAGCGATGCGCAGATCCGCGAGGAGCATGCCTTCGCGCGCGAGCTGGCGGCGGCCGAGCTGCCCATCGTGGCGCCGCTCGCGGATGCGGCCGGCGAAACGCTGTTCACCTTCGCGGGCTATCGTTTCGCGCTGTTCCCGCGCCGCGGCGGCCAAGCGCCGGAGCCCGGCGATTTCGCGCAGCTCCACCGCATCGGCATGCTGCTCGGCCGCCTGCACGCGATAGGCCGCCGCCAGCCCTTCGCGCAGCGCGCGACGCTGACGCTGGAGCGCTTCCTGACAACGCCGGCGCAACTCGTCGCGCAACCCGCTTTCCTGCCGGCCAGCCTGGCCGAGCGCTATCGCCGCGTCATCGCGCAGCTCGGCGCGGCCATCCGCGCCACCGGCTTCGAGAATTTCGACGCCATCCGCACGCAGGGCGACTGCCATCCCGGCAACATCATCTGGACGCGCGACGACGGGCCCTGGCTCGTCGACTTCGACGACTGCCAGGCGGCGCCCGCCATGCAGGATCTGTGGATGCTGCTGGCCGGCGCGCGCCCCGAGCAGGAGCTGCAGCTCGCCGAGCTGCTCGACGGCTACGAGACGTTCTGCGACTTCGACAATCGCGAGCTGGCGCTGGTCGAGGCGCTGCGCTCGCTGCGCATGGTGCATTACGCCGGCTGGCTGGCGAGCCGCTGGGACGACCCGGCGTTTCCGCGCTATTTCCCCTGGTTCAACACCGAGAGCTACTGGCAGGAGCACGTCGCCGAGCTCGAGGAGCAGCTCGTGCTGCTCGCCGAGCCGCCGCTAAGGCGGCTTTGAGTGCGTGGTGCGCTGCCGGCGGCGCCTATTCGCGGCTGAAGCCGCTCCTACGGGCGGCCAGCGCGAGAAACCGTAGGAGCGGCTTCAGCCGCGAACCCTCTCCTCCTCCGCCGCGCCCGCGCTCGCCCCCGTCGCGATATGCACGGTGCGGGTCGGAAACGCGATCTCCGCCCCCGCCGCCGCGACGAGGGCCAGCACGCGGAAAAACACGTCCTGGCGCAGCTCCTGGAATTCCTCGAAGTCGGAGGTCTTCGTGTGCGCAATGAGGAGGATGTCGAGCGCGGAGTCGCTGAATTTCTCGAAGCTCACCACCAGCGTCTGGTCCGGCGCGATGCCCGCGTGCGCCTGCAGCATCGCCCGGATCTCCGCCACCAGGCCCGGCAGGCGCTGCCAGTCGTCGTAGCGGACGCCGATCACCTGCTGGATGCGCCGGTGCGTCATGCGCGAGGGATTTTCGACGGCGATGGATGTGAAGGCGGCGTTGGGCACGTAGAGCGGGCGCTTGTCCAGCGTGCGGATGCGCGTCTGGCGCCAGCCGATGTGCTCCACCGTGCCTTCGATGTTGCGGTCCGGCGAGCGCACCCAGTCGCCGATGCTGAAGGGCCGGTCCAGGTAGATCATGAGGCCGCCGAAGAAATTGGCGAGCAGGTCCTTCGCGGCAAAGCCCACCGCGATGCCGCCGATGCCGCCGAAGGCGAGCACGCCGGCGATGGAATAGCCGAGGTGCTGCAGCAGCATCAGCACGGCCGTGATGACGATGGCGGCGCGCAGCAGCCTGGAGATGGCGCGCGCGCTGGTGGCGTCGAGGGCGGCCTGGCCCTCGCGTGGCTGCAGCATGGCGTGTTCGGCCTCGCGCACGAAGCGGGCCAGGAACCAGGCGCCGATGGCGATGACGAGCAGCTCGCGCAGGCGGCTGGCGTGGTCGAGGAGGCTGGCGCCGGTCGCCGCCGCGATCAGCTTGCAGGCGACGTTGAGGCCGAGCACCCAGATCAGCGCCTGCAGCGGCTGGCGCGCGGCGCCGAGCGCGGCGTCGTCCCACCGCGTCCGCGTCTGCGCGAGGCGTTGCGCGAGGCGGTGCAGCAGCCAGCGCGCGAGCAGGCCGACGGTGGCGGTGGCGAGAAGCACGCCGAGGACGCGGACGATCCAGAAATTCTCGTGGGCGGACAGGAAGGTGTGCAGGGAATCCAGCATGGCCTACTCCGGGCTACGTGGCAGGTGGCCGCGACGGCGGCCGGCAGGGGCGGAGTGTAAGGGCGCTGCGGGGCGGGTTGAAGCGCGCGCCTGCCCCTCGGGCGCCGGCATCGGCAGGTCGGCGCGTGCCGGTTCCGCCCTCCGGACGGGCCTGCTAGATTCGCGGCAAAGACAGCAGCGTGGCGGGGACGGCATGGCGGATCTATTCAACGTGGTGTTTGCCGGGCAGATCGCGGGCACGGCCGATCCGGCCACCGTGCGCGCCAATGTCGGCAGGCTCTTCAATGCCAGCGAGGCGGTGCTGGACAAGCTCTTCTCCGGCCAGCCCGTCGCCCTCAAGAAGATGGTGGACCAGGCCACGGCCATGCAGCTGCGCGCGCGCATGAAGCAGGCCGGCGCCGAGGTCCGCCTCGTGGCGGTGGATGCCGAGGGGCGGCCGCTGGCGGCGGCCTCTGGCGGGCCTGCGGCGGCTGCCGCGCCGGTGCAGCCGGCGAGCCCGGCAACTGCTTCCAGCGCTGCTCCTGCACCGGCGACAACACCTGCTCCGACAGCCGCGCCCGCCACGAATGCCGCCGCGGCCCCAGCCGCCGGCGACTGGGGCATCCGCCCGGTCGGCAGTCGTCTCGGCGATCCCGCGCCGCCACCGCCGCCGCCGCCCGATGTCAGCGGACTCACCGTCGCTGCGCCCGGCGGTAACCTCGTCCGGCCGGAAGAAATCGCGCGGCCGGCGCCGCTGCGGGTCGACATCTCCGGCCTCAGCATGGCGGCCGCCGGCAGCGACGTGCTGAAAGAGGAGGAGCGCCGCCGGGTCGAGCCGGTACAGGTGGATATCAGCGCGCTTTCCATGGCCGAGGTTGGCGCGCCGCTCGATGAAATCCGCGAGGACAGGCCGCCGCTGAACCCGGACATCAGTCACCTCAAGCTGGCCTAGCAACACGCAGGAGCGGCATGAGGCCCAATAAGAAGCCCCGCGGTGCGGGGCTTCTTTATCGCGGCAAGACGCCGGTCAGGTGGCGCGCTTCTTGAACTCGAAGGTGCGCGTATCGATTTCGATCTTCTCGCCGATATCGATGAAGGCCGCGACCTGCAGCTCGAAGCCGTTGTTCAGGCGGGCGGTCTTGGTGACCTTGCCGGAGGTGTCGCCCTTGGCGGCCGGCTCGGTGTAGGCGACTTCGCGCACGATGGTGGTGGGCAGTTCCACGGAGATGGCCTTGCCTTCGTAGAGGACCACTTCGCAGACGTCGTCCATGCCTTCCTCGATGAAGTTGACGGCGTCGCCGAGGTTTTCCTTTTCCACTTCGAACTGGTTGAACTCTTCGTCCATGAACACGTACATGGGATCGGCGAAGTAGGAGAAGGTGGCGTTCTTCTTTTCCAGGATGACCGGCTCGAATTTTTCATCGGCCTTGTACACGGTTTCCTGGGCCTGCCCGGTGAGCAGGTTCTTCATCTTCATCTTCACCACGGCCGCGTTGCGGCCGGATTTGTTGTATTCGGCCTTGAGGATGACCATGGGGGCGGTGCCGATCATGATCACGTTGCCGGCACGGCATTCCTGGGCGGTTTTCATATCGAATCTCGTCGTGTCTTATAAGAGGAAGTCAGGCGCTGGTGCAGGACCGGCACGGTCGGCATGGCCCGCTGGAGGCGCGCTATTCTACCCGGCTCCGGTAAAAGTGCATCAGTTTCGTGGCCAGGTCCGGCGCCGTGCCCAGGGCCGCGCTCCAGGCCCGGGCCGGTCCCGCGAGCGCGGGCAGGTCGGCCACGAAGGCGCGCCAGAGCGCGGGGTCGGCCGCGCCGCGGTTCCAGGCGCGCAGGGCCTCGGCCCAGCGCGCCGGCATGCCGTGGCCCTCGACGCGTGCGATGAAGGCCTCGAGCTTGGCGAGGTGCGCGGCCTCGGCCTGCGGATAGATGTGCCAGAGCAGCGGCGCGCCGGCCCACTGCGCGCGCACGAAGGAATCCTCGCCGCGCACGCCGTTGAGCGTGCAGCCGAAGAGCAGGCGGTCGTAGTCGTCGCTGGCGAGCAGCGGCAGCACGGCGACGCGGAGGCGGCCGCGCGCGGCGCGGTCGCCGGCACGCAGCGCGCGCCCGAGCCAGGCGCCGACATCGCCCAGCACGCGGCCTTCCGGCAGCAGCAGCAGGGTGGGGTCGGCATCCTCCGCCAGGGCCGCGAGCAGGCCCGGCACCGCGGCATTTTCATAGGCAAAGAGCGACACGCGACGGGGAAACTCCGGCGCCTCCGGCACGCCGATGCGGCGCCAGAATTCCGCCTGCGCGGCCGGCTCGCGCCGGAAGCGGTCGCGGGCCTCGGGCAGGCCGGCCTCGCGCAGCAGGCCGCCGCTGCGTTCCGTAAAACCCGGGAACCAGAAGTGCTGGGTGAGGCCGGTGGCCGGATGCAGCGAGGCGAGGCCGTGGCAGTCCTCGATCCAGGATTCCGCGCTCAGGTATTCCAGGTTGAGCCAGAGCGGCGCGGGCCGGCGGGCGCGCATGGCCTGCAGGAAGCCGGCCGGCAGCGGGCAGCCGAAGCCTTCGACGACGATGGCGCCGGGGTCGGGCGCGGCGATCTCGCCGGCCCAGCGCCGCACGGTGACGGCGCCGAGGCGCTGGCTGTCCTGCGCCGGGTCGAGGTCCGGCGCCAGGCGGGCAAAGCTCGCCAGGTCGTCGACCCAGAGCGTCACGGCGAGGCCGTGCGTGGCCGCCAGCTGCCGGGCCAGCCGCCAGCAGACGCCGATGTCGCCGAAGTTGTCGATGACCTGGCAGAAAATGTCGCAGCGCGGATTCATGCGGGCCTCCGCCGCCGATGGTAGCAGCACGGGGCGGGCGCGCCGCGGCTTGCCGGACGCCGGCCGGCACTTCCCCCTGACGAGGGCAGCTTGCCTGCGTCCGCCCGGGCATTTGCCCTGTTATCATGCGCGGACGATCAGCAGCTGTACGAGCATGACAACAACAACGATCCCTCCCGCCCTGACCCCCTCCCTGCCGGGCTACACCCTCGGCCACCCCATTGCCGAGGGCGGCATGGCGGCGGTGTTCAAGGCCACCCAGCATTCGCTGGGCCGCGAGGTCGCCGTCAAGATCATGAAGGACGGCGACGCCTCGCTCGCCGGCCGTTTCCAGCGCGAGGCGCGCCTCGTCGCGGCGCTCAACCATCCGCATATCGTGCACATCTACGACGTCGGCCAGCTCGCCGACGGCCGCCCCTACCTCAGCATGGAGCTGCTGCCGGGCGGCGACCTGCGCCAGCGCATCCGCGACGGCCTCAAGGGCGTAGAGGTGCTGCGCATCCTGCGCCAGCTCGGCCAGGGCCTGCAGGCCATCCATGACCGCGGCATCGTGCATCGCGACATCAAGCCGGCCAACGTGCTCTTCCGCGCCAACGGCGACGCCGTGCTCACCGATTTCGGCATCGCCAAGGCGGTCAACATCGACGTCGAGCTCACCCATGTCGGCATCGTCGTCGGCAGTCCGGCCTACAGCAGTCCGGAGCAGTTGAGCGCGAAGGCGCTCGATGCGCGCGCCGACCTCTACAGCCTCGGCATCGTGCTGGTGGAGATGCTGCTCGGCCGCAATCCCTACCGCGGCCCCGATTACGCCAGCACCATGCTGAACCAGTTGCAGCAGTCGGCGCCCCTGCTGCCGCTCTGGCATGCGCCCTGGCAGCCCATCGTCGACCGCCTGCTCGCCAAGCAGCCGGGCCAGCGTTACCCGCATGCCGCAGCGCTGCTCGGCGCCCTCGACAAGCTCGACCTCGACCTGCCGAAGCCGGAGGAAGACAGCGACTGCACCACCACCAAACTGCATGCGATGGTGCGGTCGGCGCTGCCGCTCTCGAGGCGGCGCCGCGGCCAGATCGTCCGGACGCTCGCCGTCGTGGCGCTGCTGGCCGGCGGCGCCCTGGGCTGGCACTCGCTGCGGCCCGACCCGCAGGTGAAGGACTGGCTTGCGCTGGCCGAGGAACGCTTCGGCCAGAACAAGCTGAGCGGGCCGGCCGGCGACAGCGCCGTGTTCTATTACCGCGCAGTGCTCGAAGCCGAGCCCGACAATGCCGTGGCGGAAAAAGGCCTCGCCGATGTGCTGCGCCAGCACGCCGAGCATGCCCAGATCGCCTACCGGCGCGGCGATCTCGAGGCGGCGCAGGAGCAACTGCGCTACGGCCTTGCCGTGGAGCCGAACGACCCGGCCCTGAGGGTGCTGCACGACGCCATCGGCACCGCCATGCTGGCCGAGCGCACCGCCGAGGTGCAGCGCGCGCGCAGCCGCGGCGACCTGGAGGCGGCGCGTGCCGCGCTCGACGGCGGCCTGGCGCTGAAGCCGGACGACGCCACGCTGCTGGCCCTGCGCGAGGAAATCCGCCAGGAGATCAAGGCGCGCGCCGCGCAGCGCGAACGCAGCCGCCTGGCGCAGGCCACCCGGAAGGCGGCGGCAGCGGCGCCCGCGAAAAAGGAAGAAAAAGGTTTCTTCAGCCGCCTCTTCGGCCGCTGAAGGTCGCGTGACGCCGCGCCGGCCGCGCCGTGACGCCGTCCCTATCCGCCAGCCAGGGGACGCGGCCGTGCTGGCCGCCCGCCCAGGAACCGCCCAACCATGAGCACCGACCACGTTGCCGCTTCGCTTTCGACCCTGCAGTTGCCGGGCTATACCCTGCTGCGTCCGCTGGCGGAAGGCGGCATGGCGGAGGTGTTCCTGGCGACGCAGCACTCGCTCGGCCGCGAGGTCGCCGTGAAGATCATGAAGGACGGCGACGCCTCGCTGGCGGAGCGCTTCCAGCGCGAGGCGCGCCTCGTCGCCACGCTCAATCACTCGCATATCGTGCACATCTACGACGTCGGCCGGCTCGCCGACGGCCGTCCCTACCTCAGCATGGAGCTGCTGCCGGGCGGCGACCTGCGCCAGCGCATCCGCGCCGGCCTGGCCGCGGCCGACATCCTGCGCATCCTGCGCCAGCTCGCGGACGGCCTGCAGACCGTGCACGAGCGCGGCATCGTGCATCGCGACATCAAGCCGGCCAACATCCTCTTCCGCGCCAACGGCGACGCCGTGCTCAGCGATTTCGGCATCGCCAAGGAAGCCGGCGTCGACACCGAACTGACGCAGGCCGGCACCGTCGTCGGCAGTCCTTCCTACAGCAGCCCCGAGCAGATCGGCGCCAAGGTGCTGGACGGCCGCAGCGACCTCTACAGCCTCGGCGTCGTGCTGGTGGAGATGCTGCTCGGCCACAATCCCTTCCGCGGCCCCGATTACGCCGGCACCATGATCAACCAGCTGCAGATGTCGCCGCCGGCGCTGCCGGCGGGGCTTGCGCCCTGGCAGCCCATCGTCGACCGCCTGCTCGCCAAGCAGCCCGGGCAGCGCTTTGCCGATGCCAGGGCGCTGCTCGCGGCCCTGCCGCTGCCGGGCGGCACGCTGCACCCTGTCGCCGCCGCCGGCAGCGCCGACAGCACGGTGGTGACGACGGCGGCCGACGTCACGCGGATTGCGCCGGCGCCCGCGCTGCCGACGCGCTGGCGTCTGCCGCTCGCCGGCGCCGTGCTGGCGCTCGTGCTCTTCGTGAGTGGCACGCTGGGCTGGCAGTACGCCGGGCGCGACCCGCAAGTGGCGCAGTGGCTGGACCAGGCCGAAGCGCGCCTGGACCACGACCAGCTCGGCAATCCGCCGGGCGACAACGCCGTGTTCTATTACCGCCTGGTGCTGCAGCGCGAGGCCGGCAACCGCAGCGCGCTGCGCGGCCTCGAAGCTGTCGCCGAACGCTATGGCGAGCTGGCCCGCGAGGCGCGCGAGAAAGGCGAGCTGGGGCAGGCGCGCGACTACGTCGAGCGCGGCCTCGACCTGCAGCCGGACGATGCGGAGCTGCTGGGCCTGCGCGAGGAAATCCGCGCCGCGGCGCGGGCGCAGCGCCGGAACGGCGTGCAGGGCGTCATCGACAAGCTGTTCGGGCGCTAGCGCGCCGCGCGCCTTTTCTCCGGCGGAATGAAAAAGCCCCGAGACGGGGCTTTTTCATTCCGCCGGGCTCAGCCGAGCAGGGGAAAGCGCCGCGCCTGCATCAGGCGATCGACGCCCGCCTGCAGCCGCGCTTCGACTTCGCGATAAATCTGCTCGACATAGGCCTCGTCGTCGGCCGCCGCCGAATCGTGGTCGAGATTGATGGGCGCCAGGATTTCGTAGCGGATTTTCGAGGGCAGCGGGATGTGCGAGGGCAGCACCTCCAGCCAGAGGCCGAAGGGCAGGCCGGCGACGAGGGGCACCCTCTCGCTGCGCAGGAAACGTTTGAGCTGCAGCTTCTCGGCGAGCCAGCGGCCTTCCGAGAGCACGAACACGGTGTCGGCGCCGCCGACGGTGGCGACCGGCACCAGCGGCACGCCGGAGCGGATGGCCTGGCGGATGAAACCGCGGCGGCCGTTCAGCACGACTTCGCCGCGACGCGTCCAGGCGCGCATGCAATCGACCTCGCCGCCCGGATAGACCACGACGCTGTGGCCGGCCTCGAAGCAGGCCTCGACGGCGGTGCGCGCCGCGGGTATCACCCCCGCCTTGCGGAAGAAGCGGCCGAGGCCCGGCATGGCCATGAGCACGTCGTGGCAGGTGATGTGCAGGAGGCGCGCGTCGATCTCGTCGCGGAAGTGGAACATCCACGCCGCCTGCAGCATCCAGGCGTCCATGGTGAGCCAGGTGCCGGAATGCACGCCGACCAGCATGGCGGGGCCGTCGGGCAACTGCTCCCAGCCGGCGGTCTCGACGCGGAAGTAGCGGTCGTGGATGAAGCGCCAGAACGATTCCGTGCGCGCGAGGAAGGCCATGTCGGGGCCGGCGGGCGACCAGTCCCGCAGCGCGCGCTGCGTGATGAGCTCG
The DNA here is from genome assembly GCA_049320605.1 of Pseudomonadota bacterium. Classification (GTDB taxonomy): domain Bacteria; phylum Pseudomonadota; class Gammaproteobacteria; order Pseudomonadales; family Moraxellaceae; genus UBA2031. The sequence goes on from JBMOQI010000001.1 coordinate 24,860, forward strand.
CGCAGCCGGGAGGATGGGCGGCGGTCGGGGACTGCCGCAGGGGCAGGCCCGGGATCGGGATCGGGGTCGGGAGGGGGGAAGGGTAAGGTGAGCGTGTCGGCCGGGGAATTTTCCGGCAGGCCGGCGTGCCGGGTATCGAGATCGTCCATGATCGTTTCCAGAGCAGTCCGTGAGTGGGGGCGGCGTTTTCCGCGGGCAAAAAAAGCCGCGCGCTGCCGCGATAAACGCAAATTGCCACGCGTTTCCGGTGGCAGTTTGTGGGCACGATGTTGCCGTGCACGGCGGTCACCCTAGGCCTGCCCGCGAGGGCCGGCAAGGCTGCTTTTGTTACTGCGGCGCAAACGCGTTCACCGCGCCGGGGTCTTCAGAAAAAGGCGTTAGGGGCAGCGTGCGCGGGCCAGGGCCGGCAGTGCCCTGTGCCGGGACCGCGTGGATTGCTTTCCCGCAAGGGGAGAGGGGGACAGCGCCTGCAATAGCTGGCTTTGGGGGTCGGAAATTTTTGTGCGAGCACTTGGATTGCAGGCGCCCCTGCCACGCTGCCTGGCTTTCCCGGGAAGATTCGGGTGTGGGGGTCGGACTGAAGTCCGACCCACGAGGGGGAAGTAAAGCCCGGCAAAAATCAGTGCGAGCGCGTGCGCGTCACCGTGACCGAGGCGCCGACGCCCTGGGTCTGCTGGCCTTCCTGCTGGCCGCTGTCCTGCATCTGCTGGGCGCCTGCCGCCGGACGCTTGCCGGCCTGCGCGGAAACCGTGGTTTCGCTGCGGCCGCCTTCGCCCTGGGCGCCCGTGTCCGCAGTGGCGGCGGCCTGGCGCGCCTTGCCGACGCCGCGCTGCACGGTCTCGCCGATGTCGCCCGCCACCTGCTGCGCCTTGTCCTGGAGCTGGCCGGCCTTGTCCTGCAGTTGCCCCGCCTTGTCCTGGAGCTGCCCGGCGGCCTGCTCGCCCTTGTCGCGCGCGCTCGCCATCATCTCCCTGATGCTGCCGCGCAGCGAGCTCCACGACGTTTCCATGGTTTCCAGGGCGGCATACACCTTGCGGTCGCCGGTCTCGGCCACCTGGACCAGCTTTTCCGTGAGCTGCTGGATGCTCCTGTCGAGCTGGGTGACGAGCTTGTTCATCTGTCCCTGCACGTAGGAGTTCGCGCTGAAGGTCTTGGCCCGCAGCCGGTTGATGTCTTCCTGCCAGGCCACGAGCTGGTCGTGGAAGCGCTGCATATGATGTTCGCGATTCTGGGCGAGACTGGTCATGTCAAATCCCCTTTGGTGGATGGGTCGATCAATCCGGAGGATTCATTAAGGATCAGTAACGGCCAACTGCAAGGAAGACGCGAGATTCTTAACAAGAAGAAATATTGCGCCGCGTTAAGAAAGCAAAACTGCCGTTGAGATTAACGAAGCAGGGGTTTCTGTGCGGAGCGCCGGGCAGATTGCAGGGGTCGCTGGGCGGGAGGGGGTTGTGGGTCGGACTGAAGGCCGGCCCCCATCAGGTGCGTGCCGGCAGGCGGCGCTCGCGCATGGCTTCCTCGAGGCGGGTGCAGAGCGTCTGCAGGATGACGATGCGGGCGTGCTCCACGTCGTTGGCCGGCACCAGCGTCCAGGGGGCGGCGGCGGTGTCGGTGTGCTGCACCATGGCGTTGATGGCGCGCTCGTAGTCCTGCCACTTCTCGCGGTTGCGCCAGTCCTCGGGCGTCAGCTTGTGGTTCTTGTGTTTCACCGACTCGCGCTCGCGGAAGCGCTGCAGCTGCTCGTCCCGCGTGATGGCCATGAAGAACTTCACCACCACGATGTCGTTGCGCGCGAGTTGCGCCTCGAAGGCGTTGATCTCGGCATAGGCGCGCTGCCAGTCGACTTTCCGGCAGAATTTCTCGACGCGCTCGACCAGCACGCGGCCGTACCAGGAGCGGTCGAAGATGGCGATGTGGCCGCGCCCCGGCAACTGCCGCCAGAAGCGCCACAGCCAGGGCTGGGCGCGCTCCTCCTCGCTCGGCGCCGAAACGGGAATGACCTGGTACTGGCGCGCGTCGAGCGCGGCGGTGATGCGGCGGATGGCGCCGCCCTTGCCGGCGGCGTCCTGGCCCTCGAAGACCAGCACCAGCGATCTCTGCCTGAAGCGCGCGTCGCGCGTCAGCAGGTTGAGGCGGCCCTGCCAGAGCTCGAGCTGCTGCGCGTAGGCCGCGCGGCCGAGCCGCGCCTCGTAGTCGAGCGCGGCCAGCACGTTGCGCGGCGCCGTCCGCGCCGGGGCGGGCAGGGGTGGCGCCGGCACCTTCGGCGCGCGGCCCTTCGCTTTCAGGCGCGCGGTGAGCGCCTCCAGCAGCAGCGTGCCGGCGGTGATGCTGCGGTGGTGCGGGTCGCTGCCGTCGATGATGTGCCAGGGCGCGTGCTCGACGCTGGTTTCCCGGAGCGCCTGTGCGGAGACCCTGCGGAAGCGGCCGTAGCGGCGGAAGCGTTCCCAGTCGAGGTCGCTGACGCGCCAGCGCGTCAGCGGGTCCTTCTCGAGCTCGGCGAGGCGCTGCTTCTGCGCTTGCTTCGAGAGGTGGAACCAGAGCTTGAGGATGACCGCGCCTTCGGTGGCGAGCATGGCCTCGAAGTCGCGGATGCCGGCGAGGGCGTGGTCGAGTTCGCGGCGCGAACTGCGCCCGGCGACGTGGTCGACGATGGGCGCGGTATACCAGGAGCCGAACAGCATGCCGATGCGGCCCTTGGGCGGCAGCACCCGCCAGAAGCGCCACATGGGCGGGCGCTGCGCTTCCTCGTCGCCGGGTTCGCCGAAGCCGTGGGTGGCGATGTGGCGCGGGTCCATCCACTCGTTGAAGAGGTTGGCCGTCTCGCCCTTGCCGGCGCCGTCGACGCCGCCGACGATGATGAGCACCGGGAAGGCGCGGCTGTCGAGCAGGCGGTACTGGGCCTCGAGCAGCGCCTGGCGCAGGGCGCTCTCGCGGGCCTTGTACTCCTGCTGGCTGAGACGCTGGCCGGTTTCGGCGGCTTCGAACATGATTGTTTCCTGCGGGCCCCGGGAACGGCGCGGCCGCGTTCACCCCTGATGCCTGCGTTTATAACCCGCGCTCAATACAGTCGCTATACACAAGCGCCGGGCGCGTATTTAAAAGTCGCGAACTGGCCATAATCCGCTGCATCCCGACAACAAACTCTCATCTGACGCTGCGCGAGGCGCTCGCTAGCTTTAGCCCGTCACGCTCAGATGAATTGTCCATGAAGCCTCTCGCCGCCGATAACCGGAGCATCACCTTCTGGGTGGGCTGGATGCTGTGTCCGCCCGCGCTGCTCACCGTCGCGGTGCTGGGGCACGCGCTCTACAGCTACGCCCTGCTCACCGGCCTGCTGCCCGAGCTGCCCCTGGTGCACCTCTCGCCGGTGCTGCGCCAGGCGGTGCACCAGGACGGCCTGCTCCGCCTCGCCCAGGCGGGCTTCGTGCTGCTCTTCGTGTGCGCCTTCTGCGCCTGCTGGCTCTTCCTGGTGCTGCGCAACCAGGCCATCCTGCGCGAGGACGCCGCGCGGCCGGCGCCGCTGCTGCTGCGCATTCCCGAGGGGCTGCTGTTCGCGCTGCAGCTGATGCGCGCCGGCGTGCTGCCGGCGCCGACGCCGGCCGGCGAGCGCTGGCTGGCGCCGCTGTGGTGGCTGCTGCTGCTGGGCGCCGCCGCCTGCGCCGGCCTCGGCCTCGAGCGCCTGCAGGGCCCGACCACCGTGGGCGAGTGGCGCGCGGGCTATTACTGGCTGCTGGCTTCCTACGGCCTCTGCCTCGCCCTCTTCGTGCTGACCCGGCGCCTGATGCGCCGCCTCGATGCACTGCAGCGCGCCTACTGGCAGTACCGCGACACGGTCGGCGCCGGCGCCGGCGCCGCCATGCACCTCTCCTGAGCCCGGTCGCGCCGCCGTGCCGGCCGGGTATACTCGCGAGAGGCGGTATCAGAATTTCCTTCGCGGCTGAAGCCGCTCCTACGAGACGCTGAGCCGTGGGAGCGGCTTCAGCCGCGAACCCGGCCGCGCAACGCCCCTGATACAGGCTTCACAAAAACAACAAGACGAAGCAGCGCAGCAGCGCTGCCGGTGGCGAGTCATGAACGACCCTTACCAGTTTGCCGACCTGGCCCGCATCAACCGCTGGGTGGGCTGGCTCCTGCTGCCGCCGCTGCTGACCACCGTCGCCGGCATGCTGCATGCGCTCTACAGCTACGCCCTGCTGGCCGGCCTGCAGCCGGCGCTGCCGCTTTTCACCCTCGATCCCGGGCTGCGCCGCACCCTGCAGCACGACGACCTCCTGCGCCTGACGCAGATCTCGCTCACCGTGCTCTTCATTCTTTTCTTCTGCGTGGTCTGGCTCTACCTGGCCTTCCGCAACCTCATCGCGCTGTTCGGCGAGCGCCAGCGCAGCATGCGCAGCGCGCTCGCCATCCACTGGGACATCTGGAGCAACCTCGCCTTCGCACGGCGCCTGCTGCAGCGCCTGTGGCGCGAGAGCACGCCCGACAGCCACGCCCACCTCGCCGAGCGCTGGCTGGTGCCCTGGTGGTGGACGCTGCTGATCTTCGCCAGCCTTTGCAAGCTCGCCGCCCTCGTCACGCTGCACGACCCGCAGACGGTGGGCGCCTGGCGCGAGGGCCTGCACTGGATGCTGGCGGCGTATTTTCTGTACTTCGCGCTCTTCGTGCTGACCTGGCGCCTGGTCAAGCAGCTGGAGACGCTGCAAGGCCTGCACTGGCGGCGTCTTTCGTCGCGCGTTTAACGGCGCCGCTGCCGCCGAAGAGCCCCGGGCTTCGCTGCCGCACAGCGGTAACGGGGGAGGTCGCGTAGAATGAAGGTCCGCGCCTTTGCCTGCCGAGGAAACGCCGCATGATCATTCCGCCCCGCCTGCTCGAGGCCGAGACCCTGCACCGCCTGCTCGAGGATTTCGTCACCCGCGAGGGTACCGACAACGGCGACGACACCCCCATGGCCACGCGCGTGGCGCGGGTGCAGCGCGCGCTCGACCGGCGCGAGGCCGTGATCGTGTTCGACCCGGCCACGGAGCAGTGCAGCCTGATGATGAAGCGCGACGTGCCGGCGGCGCTGCGCGAGGAAGACGACCCCGAATAAGGTCAGACGCAGGCGCCAGCTTGCCCGCTTTCCCGTGAGTGGCTCTTTACTCTTCCTGATGTTTCGCAACAAAAGCCCAATAAAACAAAACCCTCCAACACGGGCGACCGACCTCACCTTTCTATACTCAAGGCTCGTTTGCACCTAACGGAGAGCAGTCATGGCAACTGAACGCGGCAGGGGCAGCAGCTCCGGCTCCAGCGGGAGAGACAGCGGGAGAGACAGCGGCGGCACCAGCAACCGCGGCTTCGCCTCCATGGACAAGGACAAGCAGCGCGAGATCGCCCGCAAGGGTGGCGAGCATTCCCACGACAACGCCGGCCGGAGCGGGGGCGGCGGCAGCCGTGGCGGCGGCGGTCGCTGACGCGGCAGCCTGGCCAGAAGCCCCGCTTGCGGGGCTTTTTTACGGGGCTCTCTTCGCGGAGCCTCCTGCCTTCCCGTCGTGCTTCGTCTTTCGTGCTTCGCTGAGCCTTCCTGCTTCGCCTTCGCCCTTCGCTGAGCCTTCCTGCTTTCCCCTCGCGCTTCGCTGTGCATCCCTGCTCTCCCTTCGTGCTTCGCTGTGCATCCCTGTAGGAGCGGCTTCAGCCGCGATGGGGCGTCGGCAGGAACATCGGAGGGCGTCGGCAGGAACATCGCGGCTGAAGCCGCTCCTACAGGGCGTCGATGAGCGTGACCGATGAGCGATGAGCGATGAGGGTGACCGATGAGCGAGGGAGGGGCCTTGGGCTTTTGCAGCAGGCCCTCAAGACTCGAGCCGGCTCAGCCGCACTTTCAAGCGATGGTTCTCGCGCTTCAGCTCCTCGATTTCCTGCAGCAGGTCGAGCGCCAGCGCCACGCCCTGCCAGTCGATGTCGAGGTCGCGGTGCAGGCGCGCGGCGCGCGCGGCGACCTCCGCCATCTGCGGTTCGAACTCCCACACGTTCGCCTGCGCATCGCGCGGCTCGATGATGCCGTGCTCGATGATCGCCATGAGTTCCTGCTCGGGCAGGGCACTGCGGTCGCGCAGTTCCTCCACGCGCAGCGTGATGTTCAGCGTCGCCATGTCAGCTCCTCCACTCGGCGCGGGGATCGAAGGCGGCCTGCGCGGCCAGGCGTTCCCACAGGGCTTTTGTTGCCGCATCGGCCTGCTTCGGCAGCACGATTTTCAGCACCGCGAGCAGATCGCCGGTGCCGGCCTTGCCGGGCAGGCCCTTGCCCTTGATGCGCAGCTTCTGGCCGCTCTGGCTGTGGGGCGGAATCGTGAGACTGATGCGGCCGTCCAGCGTCGGCACGACGACCTTGGCGCCGAGCGCCGCTTCCCAGGGCGCCACCGGCACGGTGACGAGCAGGTTGTGGCCCTCCACGTCGAAGCGCGGATGCGGCACCAGGCGCACGCGCACGAACAGATCGCCGGGCGGCGCATTGCCGAGGCCGGGCGCGCCCTGGCCGGGAACGCGGATGAGCTCGCCGTCGCCGACCCCGGGCGGCAGCTTCACGGCGAGGGTTTTGGCCGGCGCGCTGGTGCGCCGGCCGAGCGCGTCGAACGGCGGCACGCTCACCTGCACGCTGCCGTGCTCGCCCTTCGCCAGCTCCTCGAGCAGCACCGGCAGCTCGATCTGGATGTCCTGGCCGCGCTGCGCGAACTCGCGCTCGCGCGTGAAGCCGCGGCGGCCGCCGCCGCCGAAAATGCTCTCGAAGAAATCGGAGAAGCCGGTGTCGTGGGTGAATTCGGTGTGGCTGAAGCCGCCCGAAGGCTGCCAGCCCGGCGGCGGCTCGAAGGGACGGCCGCGGCGGCTGCCGCCGTAGGCGCGGAGCTGGTCGTAGTCGGCGCGCCTGGTGGCGTCGCTCAGCACTTCATAGGCTTCCGAGACCTCCTTGAATTTCTCTTCCGCGCCGGCCTCGGTGCTGACGTCGGGGTGGTATTTGCGCGCGAGCTTGCGGTAGGCGGCCTTGACGGCTGCCGCATCGGCGTCGGGCGGCACCCCGAGGAGGGCGTAATAGTCCTTGAACTCCATGATGTCGGCCTGTCCGGGTGGGAGGGCGGGCGGCGCCGGACCGCGCTGCGGCAGGCGTCGCCCTTTCAAGTGTAGAAAAGCGGCTGCGGATGGGGAAGGAAAGGCAGGGCGCGGCGCCGCGTTGCGAGCCGGGCCGGACAAACGTGGCAGGGCGGCGCCCCAAGAAGAAGCCCCGCTGCGGCGGGGCTTCTTCGGGGAGTGGGCGCGCGGGCGCCTATTCGCTTTCCAGCACCATCGCGGCGCCGATGCCGCCGGCGGCGCAGGCGGTGGTCAGCGCGGTGCCGCCGCCGCGGCGCTTCAGCTCGTAGAGCGCCTGGGCGATGACGCGCGCGCCGGTGGCGCCGAAGGGGTGGCCGTAGGCGATGCTGCCGCCGTTGACGTTGAGCCTGCTGCGGTCGACCTCGCCCACCGCTGCATTGCGGCCGAGCATGCTGCGCGCGTAATCCTTGCTGGCCAGGCCCTTGAGGTTGCAGGCGAGCTGGCCGGCGAAGGCCTCGTGCATGTCGATGAGGGTGAGGTCGGCGAGGGTGAGGCCGGCGCGGTCGAGCGCGATCGGCGTCGCCAGCACCGGGCCCATGAGCAGGTCGTCCTTCGGCGTTTTCGCGGAGAAGGCGTAGGAGCGGATGTAGCCGAGGATGCCGCGGCCTTCGGCCTTTGCGCGCGCCTCGCTCATCAGCAGCAGCGCGCCGGCGCCGTCGGTGAGCGGGCTGGCGTTGCCGGCGGTGACGGAGCCGTGCTCGGGGTCGTACACCGGCTTCAGCTTGTCGTAGCTGCGGCGTTCGGAATTCCTGCGCACCAGGTTGTCGTCCTTCAGCTCGCCGGCGGGCAGCGTCACGCGCATCACCTGGCGCTCGAGGCGGCCTTCGCTCCAGGCGCGCGCGGCGTTGCTGTGCGAGGCGTGCGCGATGTCGTCCTGCTCGGTGCGCGTGACGCCCCACTTCTTCACCATCTTTTCCGTACTTTCGCCCATGGTCTCGCCCACCGAGAATTCCGTGATGGACGGCCGCATCGGCGCGAGGTCGCCGGGGCGCAGCTGCGCCAGCAGCTTCAGGCGCGCGCCGGGGGTCTTGGCGAAATTGAAGTCGCGCATGACGGCGGAGAACTTCGGCGACATCGGCAGGCGCACGGAGCTGGTGGAATCGGTGCCGCCGGCGATGACGACCTCGGCGTTGCCGGCGAGGATGGATTCCGCCGCGTTCGCCGTGCTCTGGAAGCTGGTGGCGCAGGCGCGCGTGACGGAATAGGCGTCGAGGCGGTCGAGGCCGAGCGCGAGCGCGATTTCGCGCGCGATGAAGGGCGCTTCGGGAATCATCACCGTCATGCCGAAGACGAGCTGGTCGATCTCGGCAGGCTTCAAATCGTTGCGCCGGATGAGCTCGGCGACGGCAAGCGCGCCGAGGTCGATGGCGGAGAGGTCGCGGTAATGCGTGGCGATGCGGGCGAAGGGCGTGCGCAGGCCGTCGACGATGGCGATGCGGCCGTTCTGGTTGGCAAGCGGCGGGCGGCTCATGGGGCTTCCTCGGGCGGGACGGGGGACGAGAGCGCAGCCTGCCAGTTCCGCCTGACCCGGATCAAGGGCCGGCGCGTCGCGGCCGCGGTCCGCAGCGGCGGTTCCAAGCCGCGACAGCGGCTGCTAGAGTCGGGGCGTCGGAGCGGCACAGGCTCCGGCCCGGGATAAAAACAAGCACAGGCAGGATGCCGGGCGCCGCCGCTTGCAGGATGCCAAGCGGGATTTGCAGGGGAAACAAGACAATGTCCGGTCAGGCGACCCGGTCCATGCGGACCGTTCTGGCGGCCTGCGCGCGTTCTGCGCCGCGGCTTTCTTTCAGGAAATTCCTGCTCGTTGCCCTGGCGGTGCTGCTCGCCGCCTGCGGCCCCGAAACCGACGTCATGCTGGAAGCGCTGGCGGCCACCAAGCCGGACGCCGGCGTGGCCAATGTCACCGGCCGCATCGCCGACGCCGCGACCGGCGCCGATCTCGCCGGCGCCGTCGTCACCATGGCGGCCGCGCCCGTGGAAAGCCGCACCGGCCTCGTCTATCCGCCGCCTCTTACCGCCAGCAGCGACGCCGGCGGCGAGTTCACGCTGAACCGTGTCGCCGTCTCGGGCGGCGCGCTGCTGCAGGTCACGCTGGCGGGCTATGTGGATGCCTGGGTCGTGGTGAACACCGTCGGCGGCTTCACCACGGCCGTGCTGGTGGAGCTGGTGCCGGTCGGCGCTTCCTCCTCCTTCGATCCGGCGCTGGGCGGCTCCACCAGCATCGGCACCACGGCCGCCGCCACGCTGGCGCCCGGCACCAGCCTCGTGCAGCCGGACGGCACGCCGGCCAGCGGCAATGTCACGCTGGCGCTGACGCCGCTCAACATGACGCAGCGCCTCGCCACCACGCCGGGCGATTTCACCACCGACGTCGACGGCGAGATACTGGAGGGCCGCGGCGGCGTCACCGTCACCGCCACCGACAGCGCCGGCAATGCCGTGGATCTCGCCACCGGCCAGACCGCCACGCTCCGCCTCCCGTATTCCAGCCGCAACACCGACGCCCCGCCGTCCACGATCGAGCTTTTCCGCTTCGATACTGCCAGCGGCAACTGGATCGACGCGGGCGTCACGGCGACGCTGTTCGGCACCGCGCCCGACCTGTATTACGAAGCCGCCGTCGGCCAGCTCGGCATCTGGATGGCGGGCGCCGTCCTCGTGCCGGTCGCCTACGTGAACGGCTGCGTCGAAACCGAAATCGGCGGCAGCCCCGTCGCCAACGTGCGCGTGCAGGCCGAGGGCATCACCTACTCCGGCATCTCCGCCGCCCTCACCGACGGCAGCGGCAACTTCCGCATACCCGTCAAGCCCGGCAGCCAGCTCATCGTCAACGGCCAGCTCGGCAACTACCTGACCAACACCGTCGCCAGGACGCTGACCAGCAGCGAGCTCAACGTGACGCCCTGCCTGACGCTGGCCGCGCTCTCCGGCGCACCGCGCATCACCGTGACCTGGGGCGAGGTACCGAGCGACGTCGACTCGCACCTCTTCCTGCCGGACGGCGCGCACGTCTACTACTCCGACAAGGGGGCGCTGACGGCAGCGCCCTTCGCCGCGCTCGATGTCGACGACGTCGACGGCTACGGCCCGGAAGTCATCACGCTGCGCCGCCTCATGGTCGGCAGCTACTTCTACGGCCTGCGCAACTTCTCGCAGGACTTCAGCCCCGGCATGACGGATTCGCCCGTGCTGGTGGAGCTGCGCCGCGGCCTCGAGGTCACGCGCTATGCGCCGGGTGCGGGCGAGGACAGCAGCAAGGACTGGTGGACGGCCTTCCGCATGGACGTGGATGCGGACTGCAATGTCGCGGTGACGGCGCTCGACCTTTTCGACAGCGGCGACGACAGCGGCCCCGCGCTGCCGGTGCGGCCGGCCCCGGTCGCCATCCAGTACTGCGTGCCGCCGCCCTGACCGGAGGCGTCCGCCCGGCAGTGCTTTGCCGGGCGGACGCGCCGCCGCGGCGTTCCCCTTTTTCACTTTTGCCAAAACGGACAGCACATGAAAAAAGCGGCATTCCTCCTGGGCCTGCTGGCGGCGGGCAGCGGTAGCGCGCACGCCCGGGAAAACCCCTACGCGGGTTTCGACTATCTTGTGGCGACGTTCGCGACCCGCGATGCCGACCTGGAAATGAGCGCCGGGCGCCTGCGCGTCGGCACGGAACTCAACCGCTATGCCGGCATCGAGTACCAGGCAGCGCTCGGCATCGAGGATGACGAGGCGCCCATCGTCGGCGGCAGCATCCGCACTCACCTGAAGTCCGTGACCGGCGTCTACCTGCGCGGCAGGCTGCCGCTCGGCGAGGCCGCCGCGGTTTATGCGGTCGCGGGCTATTCGTGGATGTGGCTGCGCGTCGACGCCGCGGCCTTCGGCCTCAGCGACCGCACCCACTACGACCACGATGTCTCGGCCGGTGTCGGCGTCGAGGCGGGCCTGCCGGGGCGGTTCTTTCTGTCGGCGGAATACATGGAATACGTGGACGGCCTGACGGCTGTCGCGGCGGGCGTTCGCCTGCCGTTTTGAAAGGGTTCCCGTGGAAAGGAGCCCGGCGTTTTGTCGGGCTTTTCTTTTCTGAGCCCGGGCAGGGGCGGTTCAAGGAGCTGCTGGCCTACCGCTGCGATTTCGGCAAGGAGCGGCTGGCCGGGCGGCAGCGCTGCCGGGGCACCGCCTGCCGCAGGCCGCCGGAAACGCCGCGTTAGCCGTCCGCGGCGGGCCAGGCGCCGGGTCGCCGGCGCTTCACCGCCCGGCAGGCGCCGCGCGCCTTTCATCCGCCGGCCCGCGATGGTCGGTGCCTCGCAGGGCTCCGGAGGCGGGCAGGCGGCTTCCCTGTCCGGCTGCATTGCGTGACACTGCTCTCAGTTTGCGTTTCACAGCCGAGGCCTTCCGATGCAACCGACCCCCGCAGCGGCCACTCCCCAAGGCGCCGGCCCCCTGGCCGATTTCGCCTGGTTCTCCAATCCGCTCGACTGGCGGCACATCGACCGCATGATCCTGCTCGGGGCGCTGCTCATGCTGGCGCCCCTGCTCTTCGCCACTGCGCTGCTGCTCGCCCGGGCCATCGCGCCCGACTACCTCGTGCCCGATGCGGCACGCCTGCTGTTCGGCCTCTACGGCCTGCACGCGCTGCTGCTGCTGTATTTCCTGGTGGTGGCCCTGCGCCGCCGCCGGCAGGCCGACGACTGGCCCGCCTTCGAGAACTTCATCATCGTCTCCTTCGTGGTGACCGTGCTCGCCAGCGCCTACATGACCGGCACGCATTTCACCGAAGGCCTGCTGCTCATCTTCGTCGGCATCAACATCACCTCGGCGCTCGCCAACATCCGCAAGATCCGCATTGCCTACCTGTGGGTCTGCTTCAGCATGGTGCTGTTCGCCATCGTCGACTTCGCCGGGCTTGCGGCGCCGGCGCCGCTATTCGCCAAAACGATGCTGCGGCCGGACGGTTCGCTGGTGCTGGGCTGGCTCGCCGTCCAGGTGGCGCTCGCCGCGGTGCTGCTCGCGCTGAGCAGCATCAGCATGGCCGCCATCAGCCGCTGGGTGGAGCGCGAGAACCTCTACCGCGAGATGTCCACCGTCGACGGCCTCACCCGCCTCACCAACCGCCGCTGCTTCATCGAGCGCGGCCACAGCGAGCTCTCGCGCGTGCAGCGCTTCGGCGACAGCAGCGTCTGCTGCGTCATGGTCGACCTCGACCACTTCAAGAAGATCAACGACACCTGGGGCCACCACGCCGGCGACCAGGTGCTGGTGGCCGCCTCCGCCATCATGATGGACAGCGCCCGCCAGTACGACGAAGTCGGCCGCTACGGCGGCGAGGAATTCGCGCTGCTGCTGCCCGGCACCACGCTGGATTCCGCCTTCATCGTCGCCGAGCGCATCCGCGAGCGCATCGCCACGACGCCGGTGCGCGTCGACGGCAAGACCATTCCCATGACGGCGAGCTTCGGCGTCGCCTGCTATCCCGCGCCCGGCATCGAGAACCTCAACGACCTGCTGAAGGCCGCCGACAAGGCGCTCTACGAGGCCAAGGAAGCGGGGCGCAACCGCGTCTGCCTGGCGAAGCTGGCCGCGGCCTGAGTACGCCCGCGCGCCCGCTGCCCCGGCCGGTGCTAAATTCATGACCTGCGTCCACGAAAATGTAGTGGCAGTCGGGGAGGATGGGCGTAACAGCCCCGGGCCGCCTTGCGCTGCAAGGGCCACGGCGCGGCCGCCCGCAACAACAATAAAAACCGCCTGCTCAGGGAGGAGGCCGCCATGAACCACGACGCCATCCGCCACGCGCACATCCTTGTCGTCGATGACGAGGCGACCAACCTGATGCTGCTGGAGGGAATGCTGCGCCAGCAGGGCTATACCAACCTGACCCTGCTCAGCGACCCGCGTGCCGTGGTCGCCGCCTACCGGGTCCGGCGCCCGGCGCTGGTGCTGCTCGACATCAACATGCCGCACCTGGACGGCTACGAGGTGATGGCGCAGCTGCAGCAGCTCGGCGATCCGCTGCTGCCCCCCATCGTCATCCTCACCGCGCAGAGCGGCCGCGACTTCGTGCTGCGCGCGCTCGCTGCCGGCGCCCGCGATTTCGTGGCGAAGCCCTTCGACCGCAACGAGCTGATGATGCGCGTGCGCAACCTGCTCGACGCCGAGCTCGCGCATCGCCTGCTGCACGACCAGAAAGCGGTGCTGGAGGAGCTCGTGCGCCAGCGCACCGAGCAGCTGCACCACACCCGCCTGCAGATCGTGCAGCGCCTCGGCCGCGCCGCCGAGTACCGCGACGAGGAAACCGGCAACCACATCCTGCGCATGAGCCACAGCTGCGCGCTCCTGGCCGGCGCCCTGGGCTGGCGCGAGGCCGACTGCGACCTGCTCCTGCACGCGAGCCCCATGCACGACATCGGCAAGATCGGCATTCCCGACGCCATCCTGCTCAAGCCCGGCCGCTTCACGCCGCCGGAGTGGGAAATCATGAAGACGCACGCCGGCATCGGCGCGCAGCTGCTCGAGGGCGACAACTCCGACCTCATGGTGATGGCACGCGACATCGCGCTCTCGCACCACGAGAAGTGGGACGGCAGCGGCTATCCCAACGGCCTCGCCGGCGAGGCCATTCCCATGGCCGGGCGCATCGCCGCGCTGGCGGATGTCTTCGATGCGCTCACCTCCGGCCGCCCCTACAAGCTGGCCTGGACGGTGGAGGCGGCGCTCGACTACGTCAAGGAGCAGCGCGGCCGGCATTTCGATCCCCGCCTGGTGGACGCCTTCCTCGGCATCCTGCCGCAGGTGCTGGCCGTGCGCGAACGCTTCGCGGAAGCGCAGCCGTCCCTCTCGACGCGCGACATCGCCTGAGCGCAGCGCAAATCGGGTTCGCGGCTGAAGCCGCTCCTACGACAAGAAGAGAGGCCCCGTAGGAGCGGCTTCAGCCGCGAACCCCACAACCCTTGCGCGGCCGCATTTCCTGTGCCCGGCAAGGCTGCTACATTCCTGCTCAGGCCCGCAGGAGCGGGCCGCACGACAACAACAAACGCCGCGGCAGGAAGCCGGGCAGACCCGCAGGCAGGGAGCAGGCGGAAGGATGCAAGGTTATGGCAGCGGTCTTTTTTCGTGGGGTTTCCCTCGCGCTCTGCGCGCTCCTGCTCGGCGGCTGCGTCGCCAAATACAAGCCCGACCTCAGCGGCAAACCCAGCGCCAAGTTCTTCATCGACGGCAGCAAGACCCGCGATCCCTGGTTTGCCGGCGTCGCCATCTCCACCGACGTCTACAGCTACAAGAGCTGCAAGGACTTCACCTTCCTCGGCCGCATCAAGGGCAAGGACGGCAAGCTGAACGGCCCCTTCGCGATTCCCGCCGGCCAGCGCATGCACATGATCTTCATCCACTTCCTCGACTACGGGCAGAACGGCAGCGTGCAAACGGACTATCCCTTCACTTTCGTGCCGCAGGCCGGCGCCGAGTACGCCGTCAGTCTCGACACCATGGAGAAGGGCTTCCGCGACTTCAACGTGGTGCGCCACCTCCCGGGCGGCAAGACCCAGGAGGTGGCGGTGAATTCCTGGAAGACGAAGTGCGCTGCGGCAGGCGGGTGAACGCGATGCATTATTTCCCGCTTCGTTTCCGCAGGATGCTTTCCCGGACCGGCCGCACTCTCACGCTCGCGGCGCCGGCGCTCGGAATGGCGCTGGCCGGCTGCACCGTGCACCACACGCCCGAGATCTACCGCAGCAAATACCAGCGCGACGCCTTCACCGTGGATGCGCCCGTCAAGACCGTGGCGGAGCGCACGCACCGCTACGCCACGCGCTGCCTGGCCGGCGAATCGTCGCAGAGCTCCGGCGGCGGCGCTTACATGGAGTGGGTCACGGACAGCAAGCTGCGCTGGAACGGCAGCGGCCAGGCCACGCTCTCGCTGCCGTTCGGCATCAAGTCCAGCACGCACGGCATGAGCACGGGCGGGGGCAGCTCCTTCGCGCTGATCGCCGACTTCAAGGCGGCGGGCGGCAAGACCCAGGTGACGCCGTATGCGCGCAGCACGCTGATCAACAAGGCCATCGAACGCTGGGCGAAGAACATCAGCCCGTCCTGCCCCGAGGCGTCCTACTGAGCATGACGCCGGCCGTGCCGGTCGAGGCGGGGTCCGGCAGTTGCCGATGGCCGAGGCAGGTAAGCGGCCGCAGCGCCGGAAGTCGCCGTGTTGCCGCCGCCGCCGCTGAGCAGGCGGGCGCGGCCAAAGCGCCTAGGCCCAGCAATGCCGCTGATCTTTTGCACAGTCCCTGAGGCGCCGCTACCGTCCGCCGCCCCGACCGCCCGTCTGTAATGCCGATCACTTCCCCGCCCAGGCCGGATTCCCTATTCTTTACGGGATTTTTACGGCGCGCCTCCGGCCCCAGGGCCGCCTTTATCCCCCCAAGAATCGCAGCGGGAAGCTGGGTGTAGCGAAACAGGGATTTTCATCGTTTGGTAGACATATGAGCAGTGTCAGAATCCCTTGTTTCAAGCAGGCCGGCCGCCTCGCCGGCCTGCTGGCAAGCAGCTTTGTGTTCGCGCTGGCGGCCTGCGCGGCGGCGCCCCGGCCGGCGCCGTGCTATCACTCCCCCTGGCTGGACCGGCACACCTGCGAAACGCCGGTTATCAGCAAGGTCCCCTATGCCACCCTGAAGCAGACCCTGACGGCCTACTTCGAGCAGAAGAAGCAGGACGGGGTGCTGATCGAGGCGGGCATGTATTTCCGCGACCTCGAGGACGGGCCGCACTTCGGGGTGAACGAGCACGCCAACTTCGCCGCCGCCAGCCTGCTCAAGCTGCCGATCGTGATCCAGTACCTGAGCCTGGCCGAAGAAGACGCCGCGCTCCTGAAGCTGCGGCTGGTGGTGCCGCCCCATTCCGGCAGGCTCTACGACGTGATGACCTATCCGCCCGTGGAGAAGCTGGTGACGGGAGAGGCCTATACCATCGAGGATCTGCTGCGCCGCACGATGGAGTACTCCGACAACCTCGCCTTCGCCATCCTGCGCCAGCACCTCATCGACCGTTATGGCAGCGACTCCGTCATCCTCGAATCCTACCGGCAGATCGGCCTGGTGCCGGCCGTTGCCGACGGCAACTATGTCATTTCCGTGGCGCGCTACTCGTCCCTGTTCAAGCTGATCTACCGCGCCTCCTTCCTCGGGCCGGAGATGTCCGAGAAGCTCGTGGAAATGATGCTGGAGTCGCCTTTGGACAGGACCCTGGAGCAGGGCGTGCCGGCCGGCGTCAAGGTGGCGCATAAATTCGGCCAGATGGGCTTCAATCACGAGCGCCACGGCGTCCAGCTCCACGACTGCGGCATCGTTTATTACCCGGACAACCCCTACACCCTCTGCGTCATGACGCGCGGCCGCGATTATGCGGAGCTCGAGAAGGTGATCGCGGAGGTGTCGCGCCGGGTGTACGCGGAGGTGGATGCCCGGCGGGGCCGGCGGCCCTGAGCGGCGTCGCCGTGCCGGCCCGCGCTGCGCCGCGGCGGCTGTCGGCGGATCGGCGGCCGGGGCGTTAATCGATCATGGCGGCCTGCTGCACGCTTCCGGCCCGGCCTCCTTGCGGTGGCCGGGAATAACGACAAGAAACGTCAGACGGCGCCCTGCCCGGGTGCCCGGGAGGGGGAAATGCGTTCGGCAAGAATGAGGGTGGCGGCTTTACTGCTGTGCCTGCTGGCGGCGGCCTGCACGACGACCCGGGTCGACGTGGCGTCGTCCCAGCTACGGGTCGGCATCCAGGTGCGGGCCTATCCCGATCTCGTGCTGGTGCCGGATTACCCGGTCTATTACGCCCCCGGCCTCGACGCGAACTATTTCTTCTACGACGGCCTGTTCTGGGTCTTCGTGGAGGAGCGCTGGTATTCGGGCACCTGGTACAACGGCCCCTGGACGCATGTCGTGGCGGATTACGTGCCGGTCTACATCCTCAGCGTTCCCGTTTATTACTACCGCCGTCCGCCCGCGTATTTCCACGCCTGGCGCTCCAGCGAGGCGCCGCGCTGGGGCGAGCGCTGGGGCAGCGAGTGGGAGGCGCGCCATCCCGGCTGGAATCAGCGTCCGCCCGACGCGCGGCCGGCGCCGCGGCCCGACTACCAGCGCCGTTATTCCGGCAGCCGCTATCCGCGGCCGGAGCAGCAGCGCCGCTTGCATGGCCAGTATTACTCTCATCGGCCGCGCGATGGCGGCGCGCGCCCGCCGCATCCGTCTCCGGCGCAGCGCCGGGAACAGGCGCAGGAGCAGCGCCGGGAGCCGGGCCAGGCGGCGCGGCGGGACGCGCAGCAGGAGCGCTGGGATGCGCGCCGGGAAGG
>JBMOQI010000002.1:0-4521 GCA_049320605.1 Pseudomonadota bacterium
CTATGTTCTTTGCCGGCGGACGCGGCGGCGCCTTCCTGCCGGGCGGCTTCGGCCGCGGCGGTTTTGGCGGGGGGGGCTTCGGCGGCGGGGGCGGCGGCTTCGGCGGCGGCGGCGCCTCGGGCAGCTGGTGACGGCGCGGCGGATAAAACCTGGAGCTGGTAGCGGCGCGGCGAATGAAAAAGGCGGGAAATCCCGCCTGTTCTCGTCATTCCCGCGAAAGCGGGAATGACGGCGCACCGAGAGCGGTCAGGGAGTGCAGCAAATAATTCCTTTTTGCTCCGGATCGCCGGCCCGCCTTACTTCAGCAGGCCTTCGCTGCGCAGCGCCGCCTGCACGGCGGGCCGTTCGCCGATCCGCGCGAGATAAGCGCGGATATTCGGATAAGACTCCAGCGAGAGCTGCAGGAAGTTGCACCAGTTGATGATGGTGAAGGCATAGGCGTCGGCGACGGTGAAGTGGTCGCCGACGAGATAGTCCTGCTGCGCCAGGCGCGCCTCGATTTCGGCAAAGCGCTGGCCGATCTTGTCGCGCAGGAGCTGGCGCATTTCTTCCGGCACCTCCTTCTTCCACAGCCAGCCCAGCGTCTTGTGCAGCTCGGAGCTGATGAAGGCGAGCCAGGCCACGACCTCGAAGCGCTGCGCGTCGCCGTAGGCGGGAATCAGCCGGCGCGAGGGATCGCGGTCGCCGACGTACTGCAGCAGCGCGGCGACTTCGGTGTGGCACGAGCCGTCGTCGAACTCCAGCACGGGCACGTAGCCGCGCGGATTGACGGCGTAGAAGTCCGCGCCGCTTTCCGTCTTGTGCGTCCGCAGGTCGACTTTCACGAGGTTGTGCGGCTGCTGCGCTTCGTTGAGGGCGATGTGCACGGCCAGGGAGCAGGCGCCGGGGGAGTAATAGAGCTTCATGGGATTTCCTCGCTATTTTTTCAGATGGAGAAGGTTTCAGCGTAGTCGCGCCGGCAGGCCGAGGCCGTCGGCGCGGTGCGCTCGGTCAGAGAGGTTCGAAAGCCTGCCGCGCGGCTTCGTCGGGCTCGGCCTGGCGTGTCCGCGGCGTCAGGGCCAGCGCGCCGTCGCCGACCAGGAAATGCGCGAACGAGGCCGCGATCAGGAAGAGCGGGTACTCCCAGCCGCCGCCGGCGCTGCTGAAGAGCCAGCCATTGGGCACATGCGTCCACAGGGCCACGGCCATGACGGGGATCAACGCCAGCGACACCCAGCGGCCGTAGAAGCCGGTGAGGATGGCGAGACCGCCGCCGAGCTCGATCAGGAAGACCGGCCAGGCCATGAAGCCGGGAAGCCCCTGGCCGGTCAGGAAGCCGGCAAAGCCGGGCAGGGTAAAAACGAAATACTTCAGCAGCGCGTGGGCGATCCACATGCTGCCCAGCGCCACGCGCAGGACGGTGGGGCCGAGGGGAGCGAAAGAGTCCAGCCGGTTCATGATGACCTCGATGTCGGTGTTGACGGTGAGGCCACTCTAGGTTTCCACTTCTGCAATAGAAATAAGCAGGGGCGCAGGCATTGATTGCACAAACGCAATACCGATTGGCGCCGGCCGATCTCGACCTCGTGCTCGCCCTGGTGCGCGGCCGCACCCTGGCGGAGGCGGCGCGGCGCCTGGAAGTGGATGCCTCCACGGTCTTCCGCGCGGTCCAGCGCCTGGAGAAGAAACTGGGCCAGCAGCTCTTCCAGCGCTCGCGTTCCGGCTACCTGCCGAGCGAGCAGGCGCTTACTTTGTCGCAGCATGCCGAGCGCATGGAAGTGGAGCTGGAGCAGGCGCGCAGCGCCATCGCCCAGGCCGAGGGCCAGGTCACCGGCCTCGTGCGCCTCACCACCACCGACACCCTGCTCTCCGATCTGCTGCTGCCTGCGCTCGCCACCATCGGCGCCCGGCATCCGGGCCTGGAGTTCGAACTCGCCGCCACCAACACCGTCGCCAACCTGAGCCGGCGCGAGGCCGATCTCGCCCTGCGCCCGAGCCGGCAGCCGCCGGAGCACCTGGTCGGCAAGAAGCTGGGGGGCCTGCGCTACGCGATCTATGCCGCCGCGCCCTATCTGCAGCACCAGCCGGCGGGCACGCCGCTGGACCAGCACACCTGGCTCGCCCCCGACGAGTTCCTGCCCGAGCATCCTTCGGTGCGATGGCGCCAGAAGCACCTGCCCAAGGTGCGGCCGCGCTATCGCTGCAACGCCATCCTGCCGCTGGCGCAGGCGGTGCAGGCCGGGCTCGGCGTTGCCGTGCTGCCGACGTATATGGCGCGGGCCTTCAACGGCCTGGTGGCGCTCACCGGGCCGATCGAGGAATGCGATTGCGACCTCTGGCTGCTGACGCATCCGGAGTCGCGCCACCTGCGCCGCGTCAGCGTGATGTTTGCGGAGCTGAGCCAGGAGATCGCGCTGTCGTAGCCGCGGAACTCCCGAAGGGTTTCTGCCGGTTTCAACGGTCCGGCCGCTGCCATGGCGGAAACCGCTGCGCGGGTTCCGCCCTACGAGGCGGCATCCGTGGGCGCGCGGACCGTGCCGAGCGTGGTCGCCAGCGCCTCCAGGATGGCCTGCCAGCCGCGGCGCGTGCGCTCGGCGGTTTCGCGCCAGCGCAGGTGCATCTGGTGGGTCAGCGTGAGGTCGCAGCCGCCGCCGCGCGGCATGAGGTCGATCACCACGCGGCTGACGTCGCTGGTGTACTGCCGCACGTTGAGCGTGAAGGCGAGGCGGTGCGGGCGGTCGAGCTCGAGATAGGTGCCGGTGTGCGCGACCTCGCCGTCGGCGCGGAGGTCGGTGAAATTGAAGCGGCCGCCGATGCGCGCGTCCGCCTGCGCCACGACCATATGCCCGGCCCGGGTGGCGAACAGGAAATGGCGCGCGACCGCGGGCTGCAGGAAGGCGTCGAAGACCTGCGGGCAGCAGGCATGGAAATGCCGGTTGACCCGTACCGAAAACAGCACTGCATCGCTCCTGGCCATGGCGCCCGCCCTCCTGGAAATCCCGCTGTGGCAGACCGCGATTTCTCCGGTAGCGGCGGGCCCTGCCTTGCCGGGTGGGTCGGACTTCAGTCCGGCAGCAGCGCAAGAAGGCATGGCCGTCGTCGGACTGAAGTCCGACCCGCAGGACTGAGGTCCGACCCACACGACCGAAGTCCGAGCCGCAGGACTGAGGTCCGAGCCGCAGACAGCCCTCAGCCGACCCGCCGCCAGGCCGGCAGCGCCGGCGCGAACACCGGCGCGAAGCCGCCGCCCCGGGTGCGCATATTGGTCGTCTGCCCCTGGTAGACGCGCGCCGCCAGCAGCAGGATCTCGCCCCGGTAAGCGTAGCAACGGATGTCGAACTTCATCTCCTGCAATTCGCCGTCGATGCGTACGCGGCGTGTGCCGGGCGGCGCATAGGCCTGCGCCACGTAGTCCTGGCTGGCGACGATGTCGGCCCATACGGATTTGGTGAGCTTGTCGCCACGGTAGGCGGCGCGGCTGCCGAAGCCGCGCCGCGGCTTGAAGAAGAGCTGCTTGCGCCGCGCCCAGAGCTCATCCGCATTGGCCGCCTGCACGCGCTGCGTCGGCGGCACGATCTGCGCGAGCAGGCGCCGGTCTTCGGCGCTGGCGCCGTGCGCGGCCAGCCACGCGGCATCGGCGAGATGCACGAGGTTGCGCTTGTCGGCCTGCAGGGCGTGATGCCAGGGGTCCGGCGTCAGCACACAGTCGCCGGCGAGCCAGGCTTCGCGCAGGCGCGCGTGCGCCGGCTCGAGCAGCGCGAAATCGGTGAGGCGGTTGTAGACGAGATCCACCGGCAGCCCCTGCGCGAGCAGGCGCCCGCTGTCGCGGGCGAGTTCCTCGGGATCGCAGATCACGACCTGCCAGCCGGCAGCCTCGAACATCTTCTTGAACAGGAGAAATTCGGGATGGAGGAACTGCTGCGCCGGCTGCGCGTCGACGAGGGCGATGCGCTGCGGCTCGCCACGGCGGCCCGCGGCCGTCCACTCTGCGCGGAACATGTCGAGCAGGCGGCGGCCCGGCTCGGCGCCGCGGAAGACGTCGGCGGAAAACCCCTGCATGCGGTCGCAGCAGATGCGCTGGTGCGCGAGCAGCAGCGCGTTGAGCAGCATGCCGCCGGCGTTGGTGTTGATCTCGATGAGGCGGGGCGTGGCGCCGTCGAAGTGGAAGTCGTAGCCCATGCACACGCCCTGCGTGCCGTAGCGCGGCAGCGCGAGGCCCTGCTCCGCCGCCACGGCCTCGGCATAGGCCGGCAGGTGCGTGACGCGCTGCAGCGCAGCGACGGCTTCCAGCAGCGCGTCCACCTGCGCGCGCTCGAGGTAGACGCCGTAGGGCGCGAAGAAGGCGGACGCCTCGGCATCGCTGCCGACGCCCTCGCGCCACGCCGCCTGCAGCGCGTCGGCGTCCAGCGTGGTGCAGAGGCAGTCCTGGTTCAGCGCCTTGACGGTCATGCGCGGGGCTCGATTCGGGCTCTCGTTTTTTGTGGGTCGGACTTCAGTCCGACGCCGGCAATGGATTCTGGCGCCGCTGTCGGACTGAAGTCC
>JBMOQI010000003.1:0-216049 GCA_049320605.1 Pseudomonadota bacterium
AACATCCAGCGCTTCGTCTTGCCTCGGCGGAGGTCCACACGGCGCTATCCGCGCGCCGTCAGGATGTCCAAAACCCGTTACCCCATCATGAAAAATGCCACTCAGTCGCTTAACTGAGTGGCATTGCGCCTTGCGGGGCTTTTTCATGGCTCCGATTTTCAGAAAATTTCCTCGGGAGCGACCTGGGGCGTGCCGGCGCCGGCTTCCGCCGCGTCCTCCGGAATCTGCGAAAGCTTTTCGGTCTGCACCCACTCCGTATAGCCGCGCGGGTCATCCGCTGGGGTGCGCAGGCCGGTATCCAGGTTGAGGCGGACCGCCGTCAATCCAGGCGGCGGAGCCGGCTCGTAGGCCGGCACGCCTTTCAGGGCCGGGCCCATGAAGGCATTCCACAGTGGTACGGCCGCATAGCCGCCGTATTCCACCTTGCCCAGGGTCTGCGGCTGGTCGAAGCCCAGCCAGGCCACGGCCACCAGCTGGCCGCCAAAGCCTGCGAACCAGGCGTCTTTGGCGTCGTTGGTCGTGCCCGTCTTGCCGGCAAGGTCGTGCCTTCCCAGGGACAGCGCGGCGCGTCCGGTGCCGCGCAGGATTACGTCGCGCAGAATCGCCTGCATCTGGAATGCCGCGCGGGCGCTCATGATGCGCGGGGCCACGGGATAGTCGGGAACGAAGGGCATCGGCGCGGCCGGGGCCTCCTGCGTCACGATAGCCGCGCCTTCCCCGCTGATCTCGGCAGACACCGGTTCGGCACCCGCTTCGCATGGCCGGCAGACGCGCTCCGGGTTGGCCTGGAAAAGGACCCGGCCCGACTTGTCGATGACCTTGCCGATATACCACGGCGTAACATGGAAGCCGCCATTGGCCAGGCTGGCATAGGCCGCCGCCATCTGGATGGGCAGGACCTCCGAGGCCCCGAGCGCCAGCGTCAGGTTCTGCGGCATCTTCCCCTCCGGAAATCCGAAGCGCGCCAGATAGTTGCGTGTCGTCCCCACCCCGACGGCCTGCAGAAGGCGGATGGAGACCAGGTTGCGCGACATGTAAAGGGCGCGACGCAGGGTGATGGGACCCAGAAATTCACCATCGGAATTGCCGGGCTGCCAGAGCTTGTCCCCTTCTTCGAAGGTCAGGGGAGCGTCATTGATCAGGCTGGAAGGGAGATAGCCATGCTCCAGGGCCGCTGCATACACGAATGGCTTGAGCGTGGAGCCGGCCTGGCGCCAGCCCTGAAGCGAACGGTTGAACTTGCTCTCCGTATAGTCGAAACCGCCCACGAGAGCCTCGATGGCACCGCTTTCAGGATCCATCGCAATAAGCTGTCCCTGAACGGCGGGAATCTGCGCAAGCTCCCATTTGCCGCCCTTGTCCTGGCGCACGCGGATGATATCGCCGGTCTTCACCACCGCCGACGCCTGCTTCGGCGGGGCGCCAATGCTGTTGACGTTTATATAGGGGCGAGCCCACTTGATCTTTTCCCAAGCAAGGAGAAGGGGGGTGCCGTTCTTCAGGACGGCCCCGATCTCTTTCTCGTGCACGGTCGTGACCCGGGCCGGCTCAAGCCCTCCGACGGGATAGAGATCCTCGAAGTCTTTCGCCTTTTCCGGGCCACGCCAGCCATGACGGCGGTCGTAGGCCAGCAGCCCCTCGATCACGGCCTGCGAGGCGGCATTCTGGCGATCGGCAGAGACGGTCGTGTAGACCTTGTAGCCGGAGCTATAGATTTCCTCGCCAAACTGCTCCACCAGCGCCTCCCGCACCATTTCCGCCAGATAGGGGGCATTGACCTCGGCGAAGGTGGCCTTGAAGTTCAGCCCGACCGGCGCCTCGATGGCGCTGTCGTGCGCTTCCTGCGCGATGTAGCCCAGGCTCAGCATGCGGCCCAGGATCCAGTCGCGCCGGATCAGTGCCCGCTTGGGATTGTTGACGGGGTTGAAGGCTGACGGGGCTTTCGGCAAGCCGGCGATCATGGCTATTTCGGGGAGAGACAACTCATTGATTTTCTTGCCGTAGTAGACCTGTGCCGCCGCTCCGATGCCGTAAGAGCGATGCCCCAGGAAAATCTTGTTGAGGTAGAGAGTCATGATTTCCTGCTTGGTCAGGGTGTCCTCGATACGCTTGGCCAGCAGGATTTCCGTGAAC
Source organism: Pseudomonadota bacterium (assembly GCA_049320605.1). Taxonomy (GTDB): domain Bacteria; phylum Pseudomonadota; class Gammaproteobacteria; order Pseudomonadales; family Moraxellaceae; genus UBA2031. Next base: position 2,134 of record JBMOQI010000003.1, read on the forward strand.
TTTCGGCTGAAGGTGCGTTCCTTGCTCAGAAAATAGTTTTTGGCCACCTGCATCGTGATGGTCGAGCCACCGGACTGGATCGAGCCGGTCCGCAGGATGTCTACAAAGGCGCGTGCCAGGCCCTTGGCGTTGATGCCCTCATGCTCGAAGAAGCGATCGTCTTCTGCGGCCAGGATGGCCTTGATGAATAAAGGAGGAATCTGCTCATAGGCCAGCGGAGTAGTGTGTTTCTCGCCGAACTCCGCCACCAGGCGGCCATCCCGGCTTAACACCTGCAGCGGGGTTTCAAATTTCACGGCCTTCAGTGTTTCCACATCCGGCAACTGGGGAGCCAGGTACAAATACAGTCCCGACAAAGTGAGCAGCAAGCCACAAAACGGAAAAGCCCAAAGTGCCAGAAGACGTTCTTTGCGGCCTGCTTCTTTAAAAAAAGTCATTTTTTATCAATCACTTGGGCCGCGCTTCGCGGGGAATGACTTAAGCGGCAGTCATTATAAGCGGAGACCGCTCTTGTACAGCAATTGCGGTCGTGATAAGACTAGTATTTAATGTACTTGTACACAAATGTGACGTAAGTGCACATTTTCCATAGAAAAAATATAAGGTAACCCAATCGTGCTGCCCTTCCTTCAGAAAAAGAACTCTGGACTGCTCGGGCTGGATATCAGTTCCACCTCAGTCAAGCTGCTGGAGCTAAGCCGGCAAGGGGACCGCTACCGTGTGGAATCCTACGGGGTGGAGCCTCTCCCGCAGAACGCGGTAGTCGAAAAAAACATCAATGATGTGGAAGGAGTAGGCGAGGCCATCAAGAAGTTGATCGCCAAAGTCAAGCCTACCGCCCGTCAGGCTGCTGTAGCGGTCGCCGGCTCCGCGGTCATTACCAAGATCATCGAAATGGATGCGGGCCTGTCGGATGACGAGCGCGACTCCCAGATCCGTCTTGAAGCCGACCAGTACATTCCCTATCCCATGGAAGAAGTCAGCATTGATTTCGAGGTCGTCGAAGCCCTCGAGAACAATCCGGGGCGTGTGAATGTGCTTCTTGCCGCATCGCGAAACGAAAACGTCGAGTTGCGTGTGGATGCGCTGGAGGTCGGCAGCCTGGCTGCAAAAATCGTCGATGTCGAAGCGTATGCCATGGAGCGTGCTTTCACGCTGATCGGAGACTCCATTCCCAGCGGCCCGGAAGGCACGGTTGCCATCATCGATATCGGCGCCACCATGACCACGCTCAACGTGGTGAACGACGGCAAGATCATCTATACCCGCGAACAGTTGTTCGGGGGCAAGCAGCTGACCGAAGAAATCCAGCGCCGCTATGGTCTCTCCTTCGAGGAGGCCGGCATGGCGAAGAAGCAGGGCGGCCTTCCGGACGATTATGAGTCGGAGGTGCTGCGTCCCTTCATGGATGCCGTGGTGCAGCAGGTAACCCGCTCCTTGCAGTTCTTCTTCTCGTCGAGTTCGTACAACGACGTCGACCATATCGTTCTGGCGGGTGGAACAGCGTCCATCGACGGCCTGGCGGCAATGATTCAGGAAAAGCTCGGTACGTCGGTTTCCGTAGCCAATCCCTTCATGAACATGGCGCTATCTCCCAAGGTCAACTCTGCTGCCATTGCCAACGATGCGCCGGCGCTGATGATTGCCTGTGGCCTCGCCCTGAGGAGTTTCGACTGATGGCAAAAATCAATCTGCTTCCATGGCGACAGGAACTGCGCAAGCAGCGTCAGCAGGAATTCATTGCCATTGTCATGGCGGTAGCGGTGGTTGCCGTGGCAATTATCCTGTTTGGCCATGTGGCTCTGTCCAAGCAGGTCGGCGATCAGGAAGAGCGTAACCAGTACATCAGGGCCGAGCTTGCCAAGCTGGACACGCAGATCCAGGAGATCGATGAGCTGCAAAGGCGGCGCGAGGAATTGCTCGCCCGCATGAAGGTGATCCAGGACCTGCAGGGACGGCGGCCTGTCATCGTGCGCATTTTCGACGAGCTCGTCCGGATCATGCCGGACGGGGTGTACATCACGTCGCTGGATCGCAAAGGCGACAGCTTCACCCTGAGTGGAGTGGCTGAGACTGCCGGGCAAGTTTCCAACCTCATGCGCAATTTCGATGCCTCTCCATGGTTCAAGGATCCCCGCTTGTTCACCGTGGCGGCCGAGCAGGGGCGTCAGAGCAGTGCCGCGGAGCAGCGCGCCAACAAGTTCAGCCTGAGGGTTCAGCTTGAAATGGGCGAGATCGCGGCCAGCGTTGACGAGAAACAGGAGGCTGCAAAGTGAAAAGTGCTGCCGAAAAGAAGAGCTTTGATCTCCAGGAATTCATCAATACGCTGAATACGCTTGACCCGCAAAACATCGGCTCCTGGCCTGTTGCGGTCAAGATCCTCATATATGTGCTGGTCTTTGTTGTGGTGCTGGTCGTGGGCTACATGGTGGATATATCCAAGATCAAGGAGCAGCTTGCAGCCGGCAAGCTCCAGCAGACTACGCTGTTGGGCGAGTTCGAGCAGAAGGTCTTCAAGGCGCAGAACCTGGATTCTTACAAGCGGCAGCTGAAGGATATGGAAGACTCTTTCGGCGCCTTGCTGAGGCAGCTGCCCCAAGATACCGAAGTGCCGGGCTTGCTTGAGGATATCACTCACGCCGGCTTGGGAAGCGGGGTCGACTTTGACTCGATCAGCCTGGGCGCAGAGGAGGCCAGGGAGTTCTACGTTGAGCAGCCGATCAATATCAGGGCGCGAGGGGATTATCATGCTTTTGGAGCCTTCGTGAGCGGCGTAGCAGCCTTGCCACGTATCGTCACCCTGCATGATTTCGCGATTAATCCCTTGCAGGCGTCTACTGGTGAGGCGCCCGTGCTTTCCCTGACCATTCAGGCGACCACTTATCGCTACAAAGAAATCAGCGAAAGCGAGAAGAAGGAGGCCAGGAAATGAGATATGGCAGGCTTCTGTGGATTGGGGTGGTGTCACTGGGCGCGCTGGCCGGCTGCTCGGCCAGTTTTGATGACGTGCAGTATCAAATGGAGGCCATCCGGCAGAAGCCGCGTGGCCGCATCGAGCCGCCCCCTGAATTCAACCCCATGCCGACCTATACCTATGCGGCGCATCAGCTGCGGAGCCCGTTTGCGCCGCCGGCGGCGGCGGACCAGGTTGTCTTGAACAGCGGGAAAAAGGTTGAGCCGGACCTCAACAGGCCGCAGGAATATCTGGAGCGTTTCAGCCTTGAGGCGCTCCGCCTGAAGGGCACCTTGCGCCGCCCGGATGGACCGCTGTACGCGCTGATCGAAGACAGCAACGGCGGTGTGCAACGGGTAAAGGAAGGGAACTATCTCGGCAAGAATCAGGGAAAGATTGTCGAGGTCACTCCCAGCCAGGTTTCAATTGTGGAAATTGTGCCGGATGGACGAGACGGTTGGGTGGAGCGCCCTCGCAGTCTGACTCTGAGCGAATAACGAGCCGACATTCTTGGGGAATGCGAGCATGAATACGATCAACAACAATACAACCGGAAAGAAGAAGATGTTGATGCGTCTGATAAGGGGCTCCCTGGTCGGCTGCGTGGCGCTGATGCAACTGGCGTTTGCCGCGGACAAAATCACCTTGCAGCAGGTGGAGTCGATCGCCTTGCCTGGAGATGAGGTGGAGTTGCGCCTTGTCTTCGATGGCCAGCCGCCTGCTCCGGCGACTTATCAAATCGACAAGCCGGCCCGGCTTGTTTTTGATATGCCGAATACCCGCAGTGCGCTGCAGAGCAAGCATCAGGCTCTCGGCACGGGCAATGCACGCAGTCTTACCGTGGTCGACACACAGGAGCGCGCCCGCCTGATCGTCAACCTGAACGAGCTGGTGGCTTTCAGCTCTCGCACGGAAGGGAACAATCTTTACATCAAGATCGGCAAGTCCGTGGCGGCGGCCAGCACTGTTGCGGCGACCGCCGTGGCCAACCCGGCGACGGCTGCCCAGCCCGAAACGCCCCAGGCGACTACCGCGCGGGCAGAACAGGGGCGCTCGGTGCAGGCCGTTGATTTCCGCCGCGGCGAGCAGGGTGACGGGCAGGTTCTCGTTGAGCTCTCGACCGGCTCGATCACGACCGACGTGCAGCAGCAGGGTAACAAGATCATTGCCAGGTTCATCGGTGCGAAGCTGCCGGATAACCTTCGCCGTCGTCTCGATGTGACCGATTTCGCCACCCCGGTGAAGCTTATCGACGCCTATACCGAAGGCGGCAATGGCGTCATGGTGATTCAACCCCAGGGGGAGTTCGAGTATCTGGCTTTCCAGGCCGACAACAAGCTCACCATCAGCGTCAAGCCGCTGACCAAGGAAGACAAGGGCCGCAGGCAGGAATTCGCTTACGGCGGCGAGAAGCTGTCGCTCAACTTTCAGGATATCGAAGTTCGTTCCGTGCTTCAGCTCATCGCGGACTTCACCTCTCTTAATCTGGTGGCGAGCGACTCTGTCGGGGGCAAGATCACCCTGCGTCTGCAGAACGTTCCCTGGGACCAGGCGCTGGACCTGATCCTCAAGACCAAGGGGCTGGACAAGCGCACCATTGGCAACGTCATGCTGGTGGCTCCTGCCGACGAGATTGCCGCGCGCGAACGACTCGAGATGGAAAGCAATGCGCAGTCCGAAAAGCTTTCACCGTTGCGTTCCGAGTTCATCCAGGTCAACTACGCCAAGGCGAGCGACATGCTGGCCCTGATCGGCGGGGGCAGCAAACTGCTGAGCGACCGCGGCAAGGCTTCGGTGGATAGCCGCACCAATACCCTGATCGTGCTGGATACGGCAAAGCGCATCGAGGAAATACGCGACCTCATTACGCGCCTCGACGTGCCCGTGAAGCAGGTGATGATCGAGGCCCGCATCGTCCTGGCGACTGCAGGTTACGCCAAGGACCTGGGCGTCAAGTGGGGGCTTTCCCGTTACGACATCCATAACAGTGGCCAGGCGGCCATCATGTCGGGCGGCTCGCGCCAGACGGTGAATGATCTGAGGACCTCGCTGGGCAAGCCGACAGTCACGGTGACGCAGCCTGATGACTTGATGGTGGACCTGGGCGTGGACAAGAGCGGCCAGTCCAGCATCGCGATCGGTATCGCGGACATGGACAATGTTCTGCTGGACCTGGAGCTGTCGGCCCTGCAGTCGGATGGCAACGCGGAAGTCATCTCCACGCCGAAGGTGCTGACGGCGGACAAGCAGAAGGCCAAGATTTCGTCCGGCACGCAGATTCCCTATCAGCAGGCAACCTCGAGCGGCGCCACGGCCATCGCCTTCCAGAACGCGGAACTCAGCCTGGATGTCACGCCGAGCATCACGCCTGACGGGCGCATCAACATGGAACTGAAGATCAACAACGACAGCCCGGGCGACCTGCAGGCCAACGGCACCCGCGCCATCAACACCCAGCAGATCACCACCAATGTGCGTGTCGATGACGGCCAGACGGTTGTTCTGGGCGGTATCTTCCAGACCAACTCCTCCAAGCAGGTCACCAAGACGCCGCTGCTGGGCGACATTCCCTTCCTCGGACGCCTGTTCCGGCGCGACTCGGTCAGCACCAACAAGCAGGAGCTGCTGATCTTCGTGACTCCGCGTCTGGCGACGGATGCACTGGCAAGCAACTGATGCGTGCGGGTAAAGCCACGTGGTGAAGAAGTGCCGTGGCAACGTCTTTCTGGTGGGGCCGATGGGGGCGGGCAAGACCACCATCGGCCGCCAGCTTTCCGAGCTGCTGAGGCTCGAATTCATTGACTCCGACCATGAGATCGAAGCCCGTACGGGCGCCGATATCCCCTGGATTTTCGATGTCGAGGGGGAGGACGGCTTTCGTGCGCGCGAGGAGGCCGTCATCGACGAGCTGACCCAGCGCCGGCATATCGTTCTGGCAACCGGGGGCGGAGCGGTGATGCGGGAGAGCAATCGTCGCCATCTGCACGATCGCGGCACGGTGGTGTACCTGCTGACGCCTGTTGCCCTGCAATTCGACAGGACCTCGCGCGATCGCAACCGGCCGCTATTGCGGACCCAGGATCCTCGCAAGCGGCTGGCCGAACTCATGGAGATGCGGGACCCGCTTTACCGGGAAGCCGCGCACATCGTCATGCCGACGTCGGGTGGCTCCGCCCGGGAAGTCGCCATGAAAATCCTTCATGCGCTTGCCGACAGGGAGGCGCTAGAATAGCGCCATCAGTTCCGTTTCCGTCTTGCTCCTCATGCACACCCTTCAGGTTTCTCTTGGTGATCGCTCCTATCCCATTCACATAGGGACGGGCCTGTTGTCTCGACCGGAGTTATTGGAGCCCGCTGTCAGGGGGCGCCAGGTGCTGATCGTCAGCAATGAGACAGTAGCGCCGCTCTATATCGACAGGCTCGGAGCGCTGTTGCCGGGGCGGACTGTCGCGCGATGCATCCTCCCGGATGGCGAGCAGTTCAAGGATTTACACCACCTGGAACGCATTTTCGGCGAGCTGCTGCGACAGCGGTTCAACCGCGATTGCACTCTCGTCGCGCTGGGAGGGGGCGTCATTGGCGATATGGCCGGTTTCGCTGCCGCCTCCTACCAGCGTGGCGTCGATTTCATCCAGGTGCCCACTACCTTGCTGGCCCAGGTCGATTCCTCCGTAGGCGGGAAGACAGGGGTCAATCATGCGCTGGGCAAGAACATGATTGGCGCCTTCAAGCAGCCCAGCACCGTTCTCATCGATACGGATGTCCTGCGCACCCTGCCCGACCGTGAATTCCGGGCGGGCCTTGCCGAGGTCATCAAGTACGGGCTCATACGGGATCTTCCTTTCCTGGCGTGGCTCGAGGCGCGCCTGCCCGATCTGCTGGCCAGGGATCCGGAGGCTCTCGCAGAAGCGATCCGCAGATCCTGCGAGAACAAGGCGGCCGTCGTGGCGGCGGACGAACTGGAGCAGAACGATGTGCGGGCGCTACTGAATCTCGGCCACACTTTTGGCCATGCCATAGAAACCGGGATGGGTTACGGCGTATGGCTGCATGGGGAGGCCGTGGCGACGGGGATGTTGATGGCGGCCGATCTGTCGTGCCGGCTGGGCTGGCTCGCGCCTTCGGACGTGGAGCGGGTGCGCCGCCTGCTGGACCGGGCAGGGTTGCCCGTGGTTCCGCCCCCGCTGTCCGCCGATGATTTCCTGGGCCTGATGGCTGTCGACAAAAAGGTGAAGGACGGGCAGTTGCGCCTGGTGTTGCTCAAGGGCCTGGGCAACGCCGTGGTCGGCGGCGCCCCCGAGCACAAGCTGCGGCAGACTTTGGCGAGAGGCAGGAAGCTCGGGGTGCCGGCATGAACTGGCGGCAGGCTCCCCTGTTTCTGGTGGCTGGCGTTGTCAGTGCGATGCTCCTGCTGGCATTCGTTCTCATGCTGTCCAGGCCGGATGGGGCCGCCGCGACTTCCCGTCAGGCGGCGCCCCTGCAAGCCCAGGCCGAGGTGAAATTTCCCGCCGGGTTTGGGCGCCTGGATGAGCTCGTTCCCTTTGCGGGCGGTGTGGCGCCGGTAGCGACCGACGTCGCGCCAGTTGAGCACGGCACGGAGTATCGCGATGCCGCCTGGGTGAATGCCCAGGATGCCGAAACTTTTACCATTCAGGTGCTGGCTGCGCGTGATGAAAGTGCTGTTAAACGCTTCCTCGCGGAGCGCGATGACCGGGCCCGGTTTGTCTATTTTCTCTTTCCCCAGGGCAATGCCAACTGGTTTGTCGTCACTACCGGCAGCTATCCCAGCCATGAGCTGGCGGCGGGCATCATCGAGAGCGAGGACTTTGGCAGTCTGCCCGCGCGTCCTTTCCCGCGTCGGATGGGAATATATCAGGAGGCGTTGAAGGCGCCCCTGCCGGCGCCGGAATCGTAGCCGTCCGAATGAAGAGGTAGATGGCCGGATCAGGGTCAACCGCTTCGCCCGCAGCCGGCGCAGGCCTGTCGGCCTTCTTTAATTGAGCCTCCCTCCTTTTGCCTATAGAATGTGCCTCCCTTTTTGCCCGCAGTTCGTCAAGGGTTGCGGAATGTTTCGTAAGCCTTTGTTTTTAAGGGTAAAAACTGATGCACGAGCAGCCGGTCAAGAACCTTGGTCTCTACCAGCCTGACGAGTTCCGCGATAACTGCGGATTCGGCCTGATTGCCCATATGAAAGGCGCGGCCAGTCACGAGCTCGTCCAGACTGCCATCCATTCGCTCTCGTGCATGACCCATCGCGGCGCGATTGCCGCCGACGGCAAGACAGGCGATGGCTGCGGCGTGCTGCTGGCCATGCCGGAACGCTTTTTTCGTGAAGTCGCCAAGGCCGAGCTCGGCGTTGAGCTGGCCGACCGTTTCGGTGCCGGCCTCGTTTTCCTGAACCCCGATCCTGCACTGGCCGCCAAGTCCCGCGAAGTGCTGGATCGCGAACTCGAAAAAGAAGGCCTGCAGGTGGCTGGCTGGCGCAAGGTGCCGGTAGACCCTTCCATCCTGGGCGAGATTGCGCTGCGCTCGCTGCCGGTGTTCGAGCAGATTCTCGTCAACGGTGCCGGCCTCGATCTCGTTATCCTGAACCGCAAGCTGTTCCTGGCTCGCCGCCGCGCCGAACAGCAGTTGCAGGGGGATCCTCTTTTCTATGTTCCGACGCTGTCGGCCAGCATCATTTCCTACAAGGGCCTGGTAATGCCGGCGGACCTGCCGCGCTTCTACCGCGATCTTGCCGATGCGCGCCTGCAGTCGCATATCGTCGTATTCCACCAGCGCTTCTCCACCAACACGCTGCCGCGCTGGCCGCTGGCGCAGCCCTTCCGTTATCTCGCTCACAACGGCGAGATCAACACCATCACGGCTAACCGCAACTGGGCGATGGCGCGTACGCCGAAGTTCGAGAACGCGCTGCTGCCCGGCCTGACCGAGCTGGCGCCGCTGGTGAACCGCGCCGGTTCGGACTCCTCCAGTCTCGACAACATGCTGGAAATCCTGATCTCCGGCGGCATGGATATGTTCCGCGCCCTGCGCATGCTGGTACCGCCGGCCTGGCAGAACGTCGAGACCATGGACGTCGACCTGCGCGCGTTCTATGAATACAACTCCAAGCACATGGAGGCATGGGACGGTCCCGCCGGCCTCGTCATCACCGACGGCCGCTATGCCGTGTGCATGCTCGACCGCAACGGCCTGCGTCCGGCGCGCTGGGTCATCACCAGGAACGGCTACATCACGCTCGCCTCCGAAATCGGCGTGTGGGATTACAAGCCTGAAGATGTCGTCGCCAAGGGCCGTGTCGGCCCGGGCAAGATGCTGGCCGTCGATACGCAGACCGGCGAAGTCCTCAAGACCGAAGACATCGACAATCGCCTGAAGAGCGCCCAGCCCTACAAGGACTGGCTGCGCGAGAAAGCCGTGCGCGTCGAGAACGATGATGAGGCCGAGAAGCAGCTGGTCGCGCAGACCGATAACAGCCGGCTCAAGGCCTACCAGAAAATGTTCCTCGTCACCTTCGAGGAGCGTGACCAGATCATCCGCCCGCTCGCCGAGAGCGGCCAGGAAGCCGTCGGCTCCATGGGTGACGACACGCCGATGGCCGTGCTGTCGCGCCGCGTGCGCCATGTCGCCGACTTTTTCCGCCAGCAGTTCGCGCAGGTCACCAACCCGCCCATCGATCCCCTGCGCGAAAGCATCGTGATGTCGCTGGAAACCTGCCTGGGCGCGGAAATGAATGTGTTCGAGCAGACTGCCCTGCACGCCAATCGCGCCATCCTGGCGAGCCCGGTGCTGTCGCACAGCAAGTTCCGGCAGATCCTCGACATCAAGGCGCCGGGTTATGCCGTCGAGATCATCGATCTCAACTATCCGGAGTCCGAAGGCCTGCAGGCGGCGGTGAAGCGCCTCTGCGCGGCAGCGGCAGCGGCCGTGCGCAAGGGCAAGACGCTGATCGTTCTCTCCGATCGCAGCATTCGGCAGGGTTTTTTGCCCGCCAATGCGCTCATGGTGACGGGGGCGGTGCATCATCACCTGATCGACGCCGGCCTGCGTTGCGACAGCAACATCGTCGTCGAGACTGCCGTGGCGCGTGACCCGCATCACTTCGCCGTGCTGCTCGGCTTCGGCGCGACGGCGATCTATCCGTATCTCGCCTACGACGTCATCGCCGACCAGGTGAAGTGCGGCGACATCATTGGCGATCCGCTGGAAGCGCAGACCTATTTCCGCAAGGGCATCAACAAGGGGCTGCTGAAGATCCTCTCCAAGATGGGGATCTCGACGGTGGCGTCGTATCGCGGCGGCCAGCTGTTCGAGGCCGTGGGCCTGTCGTCGGAAGTGGTGGAGCTTTGCTTCAAGGGCGTCGCGTCGCGTATTCAGGGTGCGTCTTTTGCCGATCTCGAAAACGACCAGAAGCAGCTCGCGGCGGACGCCTGGAAGGAACGCAAAGCCATCGACCAGGGCGGCCTGCTGAAGTTCGTCTACGGCAAGGAATATCACGCCTTCAATCCGGAAGTGATCGGCGCCTTGCACAAGGCCGTGCAGTCCGGCCGGTACGACGACTACCAAGGCTATGCCGAGCTGGTGAACAGCCGCCCCGTAGCCACTCTGCGCGACCTGCTCACCTTCAAGCCGGACCTCGAGCCGCTGCAGCTGGACGACGTCGAGTCCATCGAGAAAATCCTGCCGCGCTTCGATTCGGCCGGCATGTCGCTGGGCGCGCTGTCGCCGGAAGCGCACGAGTCCATCGCCATCGCGATGAACACGCTGGGCGGCCGCTCCAACTCCGGCGAGGGCGGCGAGGATCCGGCGCGCTACGGCACCATCAAGAATTCCAGGATCAAGCAGGTGGCCTCCGGCCGCTTCGGCGTGACGCCGGCTTACCTGACCAGTGCCGAAGTACTGCAGATCAAGGTCGCACAGGGCGCCAAGCCCGGCGAGGGCGGCCAGCTGCCGGGCGGCAAGGTGAACGCGCTGATCGCGCGCCTGCGCTATTCGGTGCCGGGCGTGACGCTGATCTCGCCGCCGCCGCATCACGACATCTACTCCATCGAAGATCTCGCGCAGCTGATCTTTGACCTCAAGCAGGTCAATCCGGCGGCGCTGGTTTCGGTGAAGCTGGTGTCCGAGCCGGGTGTCGGCACGATTGCCGCCGGCGTCGCCAAGGCCTATGCCGATCTCATCACCATCTCCGGCTATGACGGCGGCACCGCTGCGTCGCCGCTGTCCTCCATCCATTACGCCGGCTCGCCCTGGGAGCTCGGCCTCTCCGAAGCCCAGCAGGCGCTGCGTGCCAACGACCTGCGCGGCAAGGTGCGCGTGCAGACCGACGGCGGCCTGAAGACCGGCCTCGACGTCGTGAAGGCTGCGATCCTCGGTGCGGAAAGCTTCGGCTTCGGCACCACGCCGATGATTGCGCTGGGCTGCAAATACCTGCGCATCTGCCATCTCAACAACTGCGCCACCGGCGTGGCCACGCAGCAGGACGACCTGCGCGAGAACCATTACATCGGCGAGCCGGAAATGCTGATGAACTTCTTCAGGTTCATCGCCATGGAAACGCGCGAATGGCTGGCTAAGCTCGGCGTGAAGTCGCTGGCGGAACTCATCGGCCGCACCGACCTGCTGGACGTGCTGCCGGGCGAGACCGACAAGCAGAAGCATCTCGACCTGACGCCGCTGCTGCGCAACGACAGCATCGCAGCGGAGAAGCCGCAGTTCTGCCAGGTCGCGAGGAACGAGCCCTTCGACAAGGGCCTTCTTGCCGAGCGCATGGTGCAGGCCATGCTGCCTGCCATCGAAAACAAGAGCGGCGGCACTTTCGAGTTCAAGGTGGGCAACTGCGACCGCTCCATCGGTGCGCGCCTCTCCGGCGAGATCGCCAGGCGCCACGGCGACCTCGGCATGAACAATGCGCCGGTGACGGTGAAGCTCACCGGCAGCATTGGCCAGTCCTTCGGCGTGTGGAATGCCGGCGGCCTGCACATGTACCTCGAAGGCGACGCCAACGACTACGTCGGCAAGGGCATGGCCGGCGGCAAGCTGGTCATCACGCCGCCCAAGGGCTCGCCGTTCCAGTCGCAGGAAACCGCCATTATCGGCAACACCTGCCTGTATGGCGCCACCGGGGGCGAGCTGTACGCGGCCGGTACCGCGGGCGAGCGTTTCGCGGTGCGCAACTCCGGTTGCCACGCCGTGATCGAAGGCGCCGGCGACCACTGCTGCGAGTACATGACCGGCGGCCTCGTCACCGTGCTCGGCAAGACCGGCCTCAACTTCGGTGCCGGCATGACCGGGGGCTTCGCCTACGTGCTCGACCTCGACAACGATTTCTTCGATCGCGTGAACCACGAACTGATCGACCTGCACCGCATCGGCGCCGAGTCCATGGAAGCGCATCGCCATCACCTGCGCGAGGTGATGGCCGAGTACGTCCAGGAGACCGACAGCGCCTGGGGCAAGGAGATTCTCAAGAAGTTCGACGAGTACCTGCGCAGGTTCTGGCTGGTGAAGCCGAAGGCAGCGAATATCAAGGAGCTGCTGAACACCACGCGCCGGAATCCCATGTAAGGAAGGCATTTTTATTTTGCGGACCGCCGCACGATCGCGGCGGATGTCCCAGCGTTATTTCGAGGCAAGGCAAAATGGCAGAACGCCTGAACAACGATTTCCAGTTTCTCGACGTGCCGCGTCAGGATCCCGCCAAGAAGGAGATCGAGCAGCGCGCCACGACCTTCACGGAAATCTATCAGCCCTTCGAGAAGGAAGAGGTCCAGGGGCAGGCGCATCGCTGCCTGGGCTGCGGCAATCCGTATTGCGAATGGAAGTGCCCGGTCCACAACTACATCCCGAACTGGCTGAAGCTGATCTCCGAAGGCAATCTGTTCCAGGCCGCCGAGCTCTGCCACCAGACCAACACGCTGCCGGAAGTCTGCGGCCGCGTCTGCCCGCAAGACCGCCTCTGCGAGGGCGCCTGCACGCTGAACGACGGCTTCGGCGCCGTCACCATCGGCAGCACCGAGAAATACATCGTCGACACCGCCTTCGCCATGGGCTGGCGCCCCGACATGTCGCAGGTGAAGTGGACCGACAGGCGCGTCGCCATCATCGGCGCCGGCCCCGCCGGCCTCGGCTGTGCCGACGTGCTGGTGCGCAACGGCGTGAAGCCGGTGGTCTTCGACAGGTATCCGGAAATCGGCGGCCTGCTCACCTTCGGCATTCCCGAATTCAAGATGGAAAAGAACGTGATGTCCCGTCGCCGCGAAATCTTCGAGGGCATGGGCATCGAGTTCCGCCTCAACACCGAAGTTGGCAGGGACATTGCCTTCCAGCAGCTCCTCGACGAATTCGACGCCGTCTTCCTCGGCATGGGCACCTACACCTACATGCAGGGCGGCTTCCCCGGCGAGGATCTGCCGGGCGTGCACGACGCGCTGGATTTCCTGATCTCCAACGTCAACCGCTGCCTCGGCTTCGAGAAGAGTGCGGCCGACTACGTCAGCATGCAGGGCAAGCGCGTGGTCGTGCTGGGCGGCGGCGACACCGCCATGGATTGCAACCGCACCTCCATCCGCCAGGGCGCCGCGTCGGTGAGCTGCGCCTATCGCCGCGACGAGGAAAACATGCCGGGCTCGCGCCGCGAAGTGAAGAACGCGCGTGAAGAAGGCGTGGAGTTCCTTTTCAACCGTCAGCCCGTGGCCATCATCGGCGACGAGAAGAGCGGCGTGACCGGCGTGAAGGTGGTCGAGACCCGCCTCGGCGAGCCCGATGCGCGCGGCCGCCGTTCGCCCGAGCCGATTCCCGGCTCCGAGCAGGTGCTGCCGGCCGATGCCGTCATTCTCGCTTTCGGTTTCCGCCCGAGCCCGGCGCCGTGGTTCGGGCAGTTCACCATCGCGACCGACAACGGCGGCCGCGTGGTGGCGCCGGAGGAACAGGAATACAAGTTCCAGACCGGCAATCCCAAGGTCTTTGCCGGCGGCGACATGGTGCGCGGCTCCGACCTCGTGGTGACCGCGATCTGGGAAGGCCGTCAGGCCGCGGACGGCATCCTCGACTTCCTCGAAGTCTGAAGGCGCCTCTCATCCTGCAAAGCCCGCCGCCGCGGGCTTTTTACTGGCGCAGGGAAACCGGTTCAGAGGAGGCGTCATGCGGCACTGGTTCACCACGATCTGCCTGGCCCTGCCGCTCTGGCTGACCGGCTGCGCCAATGATCTGTATTTCTATCCCGATCGGCGCGACTACGAGCCGCAGCATCCGCGCCCGGTGCCGCACGAGGACGTGTGGATCGACAGCACCGACGGGCTCAGGCTGCACGGCTGGTTTCTGAAGGCGCAGGGCGAGCCGCGCGCGACGGTCGTCTTCCTGCACGGCAATGCGCAGAACCTGACGGCGCATGTGCTCTACGTGGACTGGCTGCCGGCCGCCGGCTACAACGTGCTGATCGTCGACTACCGCGGCTATGGCCGCTCGCCGGGCAGGCCGTCGCGCCAGGGACTGTTCGAGGATGCGCGCGCGGCCTGGTTCTACGCGCTGTCCCGCCAGGATGTCGATCCGCAGAAAATGATTCTCCTCGGGCAGAGTCTGGGCGGCGCCACGGCGTTGAGCCTGGCCGGCCGCGAGAAGCTGCCGGGCCTGCGCGCCGTAGTGGCGGAATCCGCCTTCAGCAGCTTCGGCGGCATCGGCCGCGAGAAGCTGCTGGAAATTCCGGGGGCGGGCTATCTGCTCTGGCCGTTCAGTCCGCTGATCATCAGCGGCGAGCTGAGCCCGGCGCCGGTCGTCGACCGGATCTCGCCCGTGCCGCTGCTGCTCATTCACGGCAGCCGGGACAATATCGTGCGGCCCTCGCACAGCGACCGTCTCTATGAGACAGCGAAGCCGCCAAAATTGCTGTGGAAACTCGAGGACGGCCAGCATACCGAGGCGTTTGGACGTTTCCGTTTCACGACGGCGCCGCGCCTGCTGAAGTTCTTCGACTACGCCCTGAGCGGCGATCCGCAGCAGCTCGATCCGCAGGACCAGGCGGCGCTGCGCCATGAAATGCCGCCCGCCCCGGCCCCTTGGCGCGCACCGGAGATAGACGCTGCCGACCGGCGCACCCAGCACAAGAAGGGGCGGTAAGTTGCGGCACGGGCCATTACAATGCGCGCTCTGCTTTGCCGGACCCCGCCATGACCGAACTCAAGAATGACCGTTTCCTGAAGGCCCTGCTGCGCGAGCCCGTGGACGTCACGCCGGTGTGGATGATGCGCCAGGCCGGCCGCTACCTGCCCGAGTACCGGGCGACGCGGGCGCAGGCGGGCGACTTCATGGCGCTGTGCAGGAATCCCGAGCTGGCCTGCGAAGTGACGCTGCAGCCGCTGCGCCGCTACGCTCTCGATGCCGCGATTCTTTTCTCCGACATCCTGACGATTCCCGATGCGATGGGGCTCGGCCTGTATTTCGAGGCGGGCGAAGGCCCGCGCTTCCGCAAGGCGGTGCGCAGCGAGGCGGACATCGCCGCGCTGCCCCTGCCGGATGCGGAGAAGGATCTCGGTTACGTGATGGCCGCCGTGAAGACCATCCGCGCCGCCCTGAACGGCAGCGTGCCGCTGATCGGCTTCTCCGGCAGTCCCTGGACGCTCGCGACCTATATGGTCGAGGGCGGTTCCTCGCGCGATTTCCACACCATCAAGCGCATGGTCTACGACACGCCGGAGCTGGCGCATGCGCTGCTCGACAAGCTCGCGCAGTCAGTGACGGACTACCTCAATGCGCAGATACGCGCCGGCGCGCAGGCCGTGCAGATCTTCGACACCTGGGGCGGCGCCTTGCCCGGCCCGTATTACCGCGAGTTCTCGCTGGCCTATATGCAGAGGATCGTGGCCGGACTCATTCGCGAAAACGAAGGGCGCCGTGTCCCGGTCATCCTGTTCACCAAGGGCGGCGGCCAGTGGCTGGAGCATATCGCCGCGGCGGGCGGCGATGCGGTGGGCCTGGACTGGACCACCGACATCGGCGCAGCGCGGAGGCGTATCGGCGGCAAGGTGGCGCTGCAGGGCAATATGGACCCCAGCTTCCTGTTCGCCGCGCCGGCGCGCATCCGCGCCGAAGTGGCGCGCATCCTGGAGGGTTTCGGCCCGGGTGCAGGCCATGTCTTCAACCTCGGCCACGGCATCGACCAGAAAGCGGACCCGGCCCATGCCGGCGCCTTCATCGACGCCGTGCACGAGCTGTCGGCGCCCTACCACGTGTAGGCACGCTGCGCCGGAAGCACTTCCGGCGCAGCGGCGAAATAAAAAAAGCCGGCGCGATGCCGGCTTTTTTCTGGAGTGCCTTGGAGCGGATCAGCGCTTCCCGCCATACAGCAATTCATCGGTAGCCGCCGCCATCCGCACATCATTGGCATGCACGCCGCCGAGCCGTACCGTCCACCAGCTGACGGTGCAGCGCCCCCAGGCGATGACGATCTCGGGATGATGGCTTTCCGCTTCGGCCAGCCGGCCCACACGCTCGGCAAGAGCCAGCGATTGCAGGAAGCTGGCCGTCCGATAGGTTTTCACCAGCCGCCAGGCCTGCTCGTGCTCTTCCAGACGCCAGTCCGTCAGGTTGCGCATCTCGGTGCGCGCTTCCGCTTCAAGCAGGGCGCGCGCATCGGGGGCAAGCGGCTGGCAGATGCTCATGGGTCTCCGGCGTCAGCCGCACTTCGAGGTATCGGCCGCGCCATCCTGGGCCGCGATGGCCTTGACGGTCTGGGTACGCAGGACGCCCGGCACCAGCATGTCGAGGCGCAGGCCGGAGAGCAGCTGTTTCAGGTTGTCGGGCTGGTAGGTGTCGGCGCGATGCTGCAGCACGTAGACCATGTCGCCGCGGGTAAAGACGAGGAAGCCATAGAAGTAGCGGGGGTTGGTGACGCCTTCCGGCAGCGTGTCGCGCTTCATTTTCATGCTGACCACGGCGAACATGGCGTTGCCGCGGCCGGTATCCACGAACTCCTGCAGCAGGGGCTGGAAGTCGTCGATATTGGGCATTTCCGGCAGGATGTCGCGCAGGTAGTTGTTGAGCACCTGCTCGGCGATGGTGCGCTCGGAAGCGAAGCTCGGCACGTCGGCCATCGGGTGGCTGCCGATCTTGAGGTAGTCGATGCGGAAGAAGCGGTTGGTGCTGTCCCAGATGTTGAGGGAGCCGCCGCCGGCGTCGCACTGCTCGGTCATGCTGACGTTGCCGCGGAAGGCCGCGCTGTCCAGCGAGAGCGAGTAGGCACGGGCAGGAGAATGATAGAGCCCGGAGTGCAGCGGGCCGGGCTTGCCGGCGCAGCCGGCAAGCATGAGCAGGGACAGGGCAAGGCCGGTAAGCTGATGACGCATGTCACCTCTCCTGGAGCTGGCCGGACGGCCAGAAGCTGATTTTCTTGTTTTGATGGCGGCGGCGGAAACCGCATGGCAGGGCGATGATACCCCCGCGCCTGCCGGACTGAAACCGGGGGCCGGGGCCGGCACGGGGGGAGGCCGGAAGTTTGCGTGCTGGCTGCGAGCGGAATGGCGGGAACAGCGCCGCGGCCCGGGCTGTCACAGCGTGTTGCCCTGCAGGCCGGGCACGCATCAGCTCCCGGGGCCGGCGCTGTCCCGCAGCCGGGACGGCGCCGGCCTTCAGGGCTGCTCCAGCGCCTCCCAGCGCTCGAGCAGCGCCAGCAGCGCTTCCTCGATAACGCTCAGCCTTGCCGCGGCGGCGCCGGCCTCCTGCGCCGCGCGCACGAAGATGGCCGGGTCGGCCAGCTTGGCCTGCAGCGCCGCCTGCTCGGCCTCCAGCGCGGCGACCTGGCCGGGGAGGGCGTCGAGCTCGCGCTGCTCCTTGTAGCCCAGTTTCCGTTTTGCCTTCCCGGCGGGCGCGGCGGGCCGCGCCTCCGGCCTGTCGCGCGCCGGTTCCCCCCTGGCCGGAGTGGCGCGCTGGCGCAGCCAGTCGTCGTAGCCGCCGACATATTCGCGGATCTTTCCGTCGCCCTCGAAGACCCAGGTGCTGCCGACCACATTGTTGAGGAAGGCGCGGTCGTGGCTGATCAGCAGCAGCGTACCGCTGTAGTTCAGCAGCAGCTCCTCCAGCAGCTCCAGGGTTTCCACGTCGAGGTCGTTGGTGGGCTCGTCCATGACCAGCAGGTTGGCCGGGCGGGTGAAGAGGCGCGCCAGCAGCAGGCGGTTGCGCTCGCCGCCGGAGAGCGCTTTCACCGGCGTGCGCGCGCGCTGCGGCGAGAACAGGAAGTCCTGCAGGTAGGCCAGCACATGCTTGCGGCTGCCGTTGACCTCGATGAAGTCGGAGCCCTGCACCACGTTCTCGACCACGGATTTCTCCAGGTCGAGCTGGGCGCGGAGCTGATCGAAGTAGGCGACCTCGAGCCTGGTGCCCTGGCGGATGCTGCCGGCATCGAGCGGGAGCTGGCCGAGCAGGGCGCGCACCAGCGTGGTCTTGCCGGCGCCGTTGTCGCCGATCAGGCCGATCCTGTCGCCGCGCATCACGGTCGTGGAGAAGTCGTCGATGATGCGGCGGCCGCCCAGCGTCAGCGAAATATTGGCGGCCTCCAGCACCAGCTTGCCGGAGCGCTCGGCCTCGCTCAGGGCCATCTGCACGTTGCCGCTGCGCTCGCGTCGCGCCGCGCGTTCGTTGCGCAGGTCCTTCAGCGCCCGCACGCGGCCTTCGTTGCGGGTGCGGCGCGCCTTGATGCCCTGCCGTATCCAGATTTCTTCCTGGGCGAGCTTCTTGTCGAAGAGGGCGCTGGCCTGCGCCTCCGCATCGAGCATCTGCTGTTTGCGCTCGAGATATTGCGCATGGCTGCAGGGGAAGTCGCGCAGCGCGCCGCGGTCGAGCTCGACGATGCGCGTGGCGAGCGCCTGCAGGAAGCTGCGGTCGTGCGTGATGAAGAGCAGGGCGCCCGGATAGCCGCGGAAAAACTCCTCCATCCAGGTGATGCTGCCGATGTCGAGGTGGTTGGTGGGCTCGTCGAGCAGCAGGATGTCGGGCTCGCCGACCAGCGCCCGCGCCAGCAGCACGCGGCGCTTGCGGCCGCCGGACAGGCGGGCGAACTCCTCGTCGCCATCGAGGGCCAGGCGCGACAGCATCTGCTCCACGCGCGTGTTCAGCGACCAGCCGCCCCCGGCGTCGAGCTGCTCCTGGGCCTGGTTCAGCGCATCGAGCAGGGCAGTGTCGCCCTGCGCGCAGGCCTCGCTCAGCTCGTGGTAGCGCGTGAGGATGGCGGCGATCTCGCCGAGGCCGCTGGCGACCACGCCGAACACCGAGCCGGCGAGGCCGGTCGGCACTTCCTGCGGCAGGCTGGCCGTGCGCAGGCCGCTCGTCCGCGCCACTTCGCCGGAGTCCGGCTGCAGCAGGCCTTCCACCACTTTCAGCAGCGTCGACTTGCCCTCGCCGTTGCGGCCGACGATGCAGACGCGCTCGCCGCGCTCCAGCGTGAAGTTGACATGGTCCAGCAGCGGCGCGGCGCCGAAGCTCAGCGTGGCGTCGCGAAGGGTGATGAGGCTCATGAACTCCGGGTGCGGCTGGGGAAAGAGGCGTGGATGGTACTAGAATTCAGGGAAGGCGGCAGACCGGATCACCAATGCAGGGGGCAATGACATGGAATCGAGACTGACCAATCTGGAGACCAAGGTCGCCTTCCAGGACGACCTGGTGGATTCGCTCAACCGTATCGTGGCCTCGCAGCAGCAACAGCTGGATCTTCTGCAGCAGCAGATCCAGATGCTCTACGACCAGCTGCGCTCGCTGGCGCCCGCGGGCAGTGCCTCCGAGAGCGAAGAGGCGCGTCCGCCGCACTACTGAGCCGGCGCGTCCTGCCGTTTTACTTCTTCGGCAGCCAGGCCCAGATCATCTCGCAGCGGACGGGCTCGGTGCCGGAGGCATCCGTCACCATCACCGGCACCGCCACATCGCCCCGGGGCGCGGCGCGGATGGAGGCAATCTGCTCGGAGCTCAGGGTCGCCACGGCCCGCATGTCGCCCTCGCTCCGCTTCAGGTATTCCACCTTCAGGCTCCTGATGAGCAGCAGCTTGTCGTCCGGCAGGTTCATGCCGACCACGAAGCCGCTGGCGGTTTCGGCCAGCAGGGCCATGGCGGCGGCATGCACGCCCTTGATGTGGTTCTGGACCGGCTTGCGGTTGCGGATGCTGACCACTACCCGCTCCGGACTGAGCTCCTCGTAACGCAGCCCCGACGTGCCCACGAACGGCACCACGCGCCCGAAAATGCCGGTGAGCACGGTGCTGCGCAGGGCGGGAGGCAGGAAACTGAACTTGGCGACGATACGGCTGAGGTTGTTGCTGAAGTTCATGAGCGTCTCCGACTGTAAGAGCCCATAAAACCGTCTGCAGGAGGCAGGGTCAATACCGCTGTACCGGGTGGGGCGCGCAGTCGAATCCGCCTGATCCGGAGCGGCCGGGCCGCTGCCGGCGCGCGACCGGACCCGGAAAAATGCCCGGCGGTGCCGGGCCTTTCCGGGGCGGTTTGCTTCAGTCCTTGAAGTTGTTGAACTGCAGCGGCACGCCGAGCTTCTGCTCGCGCAGCAGGGCGATGACGTCCTGCAGCGCGTCGCGCTTCTTGTCGGTGACGCGGACCTTCTCGCCCTGGATGCTGGCCTGCGCTTTCAGGCCCGCTTCCTTGATCGCCTTGACGATCTTCCGGGCGGTGTCGGAGTCGAGGCCGTCCCTGAGCTTGACGGTCTGGTGCACTTCCTTGCCCGAGGCCTCCATCTTCTGCGGGTCCATGCACTGGGTGTCGATCTTGCGCTTGATGAAGTGGTTTTCCAGCATGGCGCGCACCTGGTCGACCTGAAAATCGCTTTCCGCGGTGATCTTGATCAGCTTGTCCTTCTCTTTCAGCTCGACTTCGACCTTGTGGCCGCGGAAATCGAAACGCGTGGCGATTTCCTTGGCGGTATTGGCCACCGCATTGTTGACCTCGAAGAACTCCAGTTCGGAAACGACATCAAAAGACGGCATGGCTTCCCCTCGTCACGATTTTCGGAATGCGCGGAGTTTAGAGCCTCTCCGCTATCTTTTTGTACCCGTTTCCCCGATTCCTTTATCCGGCACGGCATATACTTCCGCCCAGCCCTGCGCCGGCCTGCGCCGCGGCGCCGGCCAGGCCGGGCACCCCTTCGCCGCGAGACCGCCATGTCCTATCGCATCATTCCCGTTACGCCTTTCGAGCAGAACTGCACCCTGCTGTGGTGCGACGAGACCCGGGAAGCCGCCGTCATCGATCCGGGCGGCGATCTCGACCGCATCCGCGCCGCGGTTGCCGCGGCCGGCGTCGACCTGCGCCAGATCCTGCTCACCCATGCCCATATCGACCATGCCGGCGGCACCGCCGAGCTGGCGGCGGCGGAGGGCATCCCCGTCATCGGCCCGCATCCCGGCGACCAGTTCTGGATCGACGGCCTCGCGCAGCAGGCGCGCATGTTCGGCTTCGCGCCGGCGCGCTCCTTCACGCCGGACCGCTGGCTGCAGCAGGGCGACCGCGTGGCGGTGGGCAAGCTGAGCCTGGAGGTGCGCCACTGCCCCGGCCATACGCCCGGGCATGTGATCTTCTTCGCGCCGGCCTCCCGGCTGGCCCTTGTCGGCGACGTGCTCTTCGCCGGTTCCATCGGGCGTACCGATTTCCCCGGCGGGGATCACGACACGCTGATCCGCGCGATCCGCGAGCAGCTGTTCACGCTGGGGGACGAGGTGCAGTTCATTCCCGGGCACGGGCCCATGTCGACGATAGGCGAGGAACGCCGCAGCAATCCTTTCGTGGCGGACAAGCGTTACGGGTGAGAGGCAGACGCCCCGTAAAACAGGAAAGAGCCGACAGGCTCTTTTTTGTTTGCGCTGGCGCCGCAACGGCTCGCCGCCGGCAGGCGGATTCAGCCCGAAACAACGTTTAACCATAAAGCTACAGCGCGCCAGGGGGAGTCTGGCGGCGAAATAGGGACTGCCTGCCGGCAGCTTGCGGGCGGCGCTGCAGAAAATCATTTCGCCGCGCGCCAGGCCGGCCGCTTGCCAAGCCGGAGGAAACGGATGCAGTACCCGGACAAGGACGCAACCGAACTCGACGCCCTCGCTGCCGACGCGCGTAGCGCCCTGTGGCGGCTGGTATTTCCCGAGCGCCTCGAGGCGGCCTATCGGCGCGATCATCGGCGGCGTGGCCTTGCCTTCTTCCGGCAGAGCTCGTTGTTCGTCTTCGCGCTCTACGTTCTGCTGGCGCTGGACCTCCAGCTGCGCCTCCCGGCTGCGGAGCTCGCGCGCTGGCTAGGGCTGTACGGCTGGGTCGGCGGCGTCATCCTCGCGGCCGCCCTGCTTGCCCGCCTGCCGCGCTGCAACCGCTGGTTCGAGGTTTACGCCGTGCTCGGCAGCTTAGCCGCCGTCGCGCTGGCGGTGGCGGCGACGGGCCTGGCGCGCGATCCGGCGGCGCTGCGGCTCACGCAGGCGGCCGTCGTGTCCGCCATCCTCGTCGTCTGCAGCGTGACGGGCCTGCGCTTCCGGCAGGCGCTGCTGGCGGGCGGGCTGGGTGGCGCGGCGGGCACGCTGCTGGCCTGGGGGCTCGGCGGCAGCGTGGCCTGGGAGTCGCTGCTGCGCAGCTTCGCCGGCGCCAGCCTGCTCGGCATGTTCATCGCCTACCACGCGGAGCGGCGCGACCGCGAACTCTTCATCCAGACGTATCTGTTGCGCGCGGCGCAGGCGCGCACGCAGGAGTATGCGGAGCGTCTCGACAGCCTCGCCCGCCACGATCCCCTCACCGGGCTCGCCAACCGCCGCCATTTCGACGAGGAGATGGAGCTGGAGTGGCGCCGCGCCGCCCGCCAGCGCAGCCCGCTGGCGGTGCTGATGATCGATATCGACCACTTCAAGCACTACAACGACAGCCTCGGCCATGTGAACGGCGACAGCTGCCTGCGCCAGGTCGCCGCCCTCATCGCCGCGCACACGCGCCGTCCCGGCGAGCTGGCGGTGCGCTACGGCGGCGAGGAATTCCTGCTGCTGTTTCCCGACACCGACCGCCCGGCCGCCTGCCAGCTCGCCGGCCGCCTGCTCGAGTCCTTCCACGCGGCGCGCCTGCCGCAGGCGCCCGGACTCGCGCGCGAGGTCATCACGGTGAGTATCGGCGTGGCGGTGGCGATACCCGGCGAGGGCCTGGCGGCGCCGGCGGAACTGATCTGCGCGGCGGACGAGGCGCTCTATGCCGCCAAGCATGCCGGGCGCGACGCCTGGCGCTGCGCAGTGGCCGCCCATGAAAACACGACGGCACCGGAGCTGCGCGTGCGCGCGCGATCGTGAACGCAGGGCTGGCGCCGAGGCGGCGTCCGCCCGGCGTGACTGCGAGCGAATCTCCCGACAGGCGATGCGCTTTCGTCCCTCCCGGCCATGAAACCAAACTGTCAGAAAAAAGTTTTCATAAAGTTTCTTTGTGAAAAGGTGAGTTGCCCTGCGCCGCTGCATTTTGTGACCCATACTGTGCGCACTGCTTCCCGGTGTGGAGTCGTTGCGACTGTGCAGGCGGTTTTGCCTGCATTCGGGAAGTCCCGCGCGTCCCTTTCCCGACAGGAGTCAGGAAGTGGCAGTTTTCCGGATTCGTGCTGCTGTGAAGTTCCGCTTCCTGCGATTGCTGCCCTGCGCCGTGCTGCTGTGTCTGGCCGCCTGCGCCACGGCGCCCAAGGCGCCGCCCAACAATCCGCTCGCCGCCGCGCCCCTGCCTCTCGAGTCGTCGGTCATCAGCATCCCGACGAGCATCGATCTCGGCCAGCTCGGCCGCGATGTGCAGAAGCAGCTGCCGCGCCCGTTTCTCTCCGCGAGCCATCGCCGCACCCTGCCCCTGCGTTTCAGCGCCATGCGCACTTCCGTCTCCCTGGAGCCCGGCGTCTGCAGCGTCACCGAACTCAACTGCCTGACACGCAACTCCATCCGCACCGTCGCCGCCGACCTGATGACGCCCACCGAAGCCGTGGTCACGCAGCAGATGTTCGTGCGCGGCCTCGACCTGAGCATGGACGGCAACCAGTTCTCGCTCACCGCGCAGGTGGATTTCACTATTGCGACGCGGCTGAAGTCGGCCCAGGCGCCGGCCGGGACCGTGAGCTGCGGCGAGGGCCGCGCGCGGCCGCGTTTCGAGCTCATGCTGGGCGGGCAGGTGGGCTGGGGGGCGGGGGGCGATGTCGTGCTGGCGCCGCGGCCGTACTACGTGCGCTGGCTGCAGCCCTGCAGCATCACCGGTTTCCAGTTCAGCGCGGAAAACCTGCTCGCGCTGCCGGCGCTGCGCGACAAGCTGCTGGCCCTGATGCAGCAGAGCGTGTTCGGCAGACTGCGCCAGGGCAATCTGTACGCGCAGCTGGCCCGGGCCTGGCCCGAGCTCTCCGCGCCGCGCGAGATCAGCGCCGGTGTCTGGCTGCTGCCCAATCCCGAGCGGGTCGCCTTCGCCGAGCTGGTCGGCACGGGCCGCTACATCAATACGAGCGTGCTGGTGCACGCGCATCCGGAGCTCGTGAAGGGCGCCCGGCCGGTAGCGCCGACGCCGCCGCTGCCGGTGCCGGAGCGCGGCCTCGGCAACGGCGACGGCATGCACATGGCCATCCGCGGCGACCTGCCGCTTGCCGAGGCGGAGAAGCTCCTGCGGCAGCGGCTGGCGGCGCTGCCGGGCAGCGGCCTGCGGCTGGAGTCGCTGCGCCTCTACGGCAACGGCGACCGCGCCGTGCTCGCGCTCGGCCTGGGCGAGCCGGTCCGCGCCGAGGTCTTCCTGTTCGGGCGCCCGGTTTACGACCTCGACAGCAACGAGGTGCGCCTGGAGAACCTCCAGCCTTCGGCGGACACGCGCGCCTTCCTGGCCAGGGCGGCGCCGGCGCTGCTCGAGGAAGGTTTCCTGGCCGCGCTGCAGGCGCAGGCGCGCTTCGGCTTCGACCCGGCGCTCGCCGGCGCCCTGCGGGAATTCCGGGACCTGCGCGTGGCGGCGGGCCAGGGCATGACCTGGCGCGGCGGCATCCGGCGCATGCAGCCGCGCGCGCTGTATTTCACGCGGAACAGCCTGGTGGCCTATGTGCTGGTGGAAGGGCGGCTGGCGCTGGAGGCCAGGCAGAAGTGAAGGGGCGGCGGAGAACGGAAACCGGCCGGCGCGGCCGGCCGGGCGGGGCGTCAGCAGCCTGGCGGCACCGCCACCAGCTTGTTGATGAGGCGGGCCAGCTCGGCCTCCGAGGCGGGCTTGCAGACGTAGGCGCGCGCGCCCTGGCGCAGGCCCCAGGCCTGGTCGCTCTCCTGGGTCTTGCTGCTGATCATGACCACGGGGATGTGCGCGGTGTCCTTGTCCTGGGCCAGGCGGCGCGTGGCCTGGTAGCCGTTCACGTCCGGCATCACCACGTCCATCAGGATGACGTCGGGCTGCTTGGCCTTGGCGGCGGCGATGCCCGAGAGGCCGTCATCGGCAAACACGAAATTGTGGCCGTATTTTTTCAGCATGCCGTAGATGGCGAGCGTATCGGTGGGCGAGTCGTCCACGATGAGGACACGGGCCATGTTGGTCTCCGGTTGTGTTCACCGCCAGCATAACCAGCGCGCCTTCCTGCAGAAGCTCCAGTTGCCCGTCTTGTGGCCGCCTTCACACTCGGCCGGGCGAGCGGTAGCAGGAGGCCGACCATCAGCTCGGCACGGGCTCCTGCGCCTGCGACAGCGCGCGCAGGTGCTGGCGGGTCAGCGCGAGGAAGCGCGGGGTCGGGCCGATATCGGCGTAGACCGGATCGCCGAGCTCGTCGACACCGGTCTGCGGGCCGTTGACGTAGGGAAGGGTGGCTTCGAGGTCGTCGAGGGCGACCTGCAGCAGGTCCGCCGCCATGCCCTCCACCGTGCAGCCGGGATACATCTCGGCGAGGGCGCGGAGGCGGGCGGCGTCGTGCAGGTCGAGGCCGACCGGCAGGCTGAACTTCGGGACGGAGGGGGCGGACTGGGCCTGCCAGCGTTCGAGCAGGGGCTGCACTTTCATGAGGGCCTCCGAGTGCAGTGGCGGTGGTTCTAACGGTAGCACTTCCCGCGTAGGGAAATGGCCCGGGATTGCATGGCCTCACCAATCTTCAACAGCAGCGCCACGGCAGCGGCGGGGAACCTTGCCAGAATCATCCGTACGCGTTCCGTTGCGCTCCAGCACAGTGAAGTGCGCACACCAGCAGGGAGGGTTCGATGATGCGTCGACGCCTCAGAGCCACAGTTTTTGTCCTCGCCGCCTGCCTGGGGCCGGGCAGCATCCCGGGCCAGGCGGCCTTCCTCCCGACCGAAGCCGCGCTGACCGCCACGGCGCTGTCCGATGAGCGGGCGCGCCTGCTGTCGCTGCTGGCGCGCGCCGAGGTGCAGGCCGCGCTCCTGCGGCACGGCGTCAGCGCGGAGCAGGCGGCGGCGCGCGTGGCGGCGCTGCCCGACGCCGAGGTCGCGCTGCTGCAGCAGCGCATCGATTCCATGCCCGCCGGCGGCGACGTGGTGGGCGTGGTGGTCTTTGTCTTCCTGGTGCTGCTGGTGACGGACATCCTCGGGCTGACCAAGATTTTCCCCTTTACCCGCTCCATTCGCTGAGCGCCCGGCGGCAGGCATGGGGCCGGTCGCCGGGCGCAGCTGCCAAGGAAGGTTTGCCATGAAAAGACTCCTCGTTCCCCTGCTGTTGCTGAGCTTCCTCGCGGCCTGCGCGACGCCGCAGACCGCCCGGCTGCGCGCTTCCGCCTCGCCCCTGGATCCGCCGGTGCTGGAGCTGAAGGACGTGCCCTTCTTCCCGCAGGACGAGCACCAGTGCGGCCCCGCCGCGCTGGCGACGGTGCTGACCTACTCCGGCAAGGCGGTGACGCCGGACCAGATCACCGGGCAGGTCTACCTGCCCGGCCGCCAGGGCAGCGTATGGGTGGAGCTGGCGGCGGCGGCGCGCCGCCAGGGGCGCCTGGCCTATCCCATCGCGCCGCAGCTCGAGGCGCTGCTGCTGGCCCTGCAGAACGGCTTCCCCGTGCTGGTGCTGCAGAACAACGGCCTCGGCTTCTTCCCGATCTGGCATTACGCGGTGGTGGTCGGCGCGGACCGCAGGCGCGAGCGGTTCATCCTGCGCTCGGGCACGACCGAGCGCCTGGAAGTGCCCTTCGCGACCTTCGAGCGGACCTGGGCGCGCGCCAACCACTGGGGCCTGATCGCCATGGACCCGACCCGGCTGCCGGACAACCTGGATTCGCGCATGGTGGTGCGCGAGCTGGCCCTGATGGAGCGCGCCGGCGCGATTGCCGAGGCGCAGGCCGGCTTCAGCCGCGCCCTGCAGTTCTGGCCCGAGCAGAAGGCCGCCTGGCTGGGCCTCGGCAGCAGCTCGCTGCAGCTGGGCCAGCCCGAGAAGGCCGAGGCCGCGCTGCGCGAGCTGGTGCGCCGCGCGCCGGAGTACGGCCCCGGCCTCAACAATCTCGCCGACCTCCTGCTGAAGACGGGCCGGCCCATGGAGGCGCTGCCGCTGGCCGAAAAGGCGGTGGCGGTGCTCGACATCCCGGCGACGCGCGCGACGCTGCAGGCCGCCAGCCAGGCCCTGGCCCCGATCCAGGCGGAAGCGCTGCCGGCACAGCCCGGCGTCGTGACGGAGAAGGTGGTCGTGAAGCCGGCCAAGGGCGTGAAGAAGAAAGTGGCCAAGAAGAAGTCGCGCAAGGCGGCCAGGCCGGCAGCCGCCAAGGCGGCGGCCAAGCCCGGGGCCAAGACCGCCACCCCGGCGCCCGCGCCGAAGCTTCCTGCCGCCAGGGCGGCCGGCAAGACGGCGGATGCAGGCGGTGTGCCGTCGCGCTGAGTCAGCGCAGGGGCCGGTAGTCCAGCAGATGGCTGTCGAGATAGGGCAGCACGGCCATGTCGAGGCTGACGAGCAGGGCCAGTCCCAGTACCACCAGCAGCTCCACGATCCTGACGGCGGGAGCCTGCCGCCGGTGCCAGCACCAGCGCAGGCCCGCCGTGCAGGCCAGGCCCAGCAGCGCTCCCGCCGCCACGTCCGAGGCCCAGTGCAGCCCCAGGTAGGGGCGGGAGACGATGATGAACAGCATCAGGCCGATCAGCACCGGCCGCAGCACCGCCATGACGCTGACATTCTGGTAGCGCTCCAGCAGCACCATCACGAAGCCCCAGACCAGCACGGCGTTGAAGGCGTGTCCGCTCGGAAAGCTCAGCGTTTCGGGCGGCAGGGCGACGAGCTCCGGGCGCGGCAGCGCGAAGGCCAGCTTGAGCAGGTCGGGCAGGACGAGGCCCAGGAAGGCGATGAGCATCCCCATCGCCACGGCGTCCCACTCCCTGCGCAGCGCCAGCCAGCCGATCAGCAGGGCGCCGAAGGTGAGCAAGCCCCGCGTGTCGCCGAGCAGGGAAAACGCCAGCATGACCCAGTCCAGGCTGTCCTGGCGCAGCGAGAACAGGCCTGTCGTCAGGGCGACATCCAGATCGCGCAGCAGCGGCAGGCAGATCGCCAGCAGGAGGAAGCCGGCCAGCGCGGCGGCGGCCAGGATCAAGGCCGCGCGCTGGTCTTCCGGCAGGCCATCGCTTGAACGATAGGCGCCGGCGTTCGCCAGCGGATGGCGGGCGGCACGGCGGCGGCGCCGGTTTTCCAGCGCCGGCAGCAGCCAGGTCAGCAGGGCCACGACGATCAGGATGGCGGCGATCAGCAGCAGTTGCGGGCGGCCCGGCAGCCAGGCGTGCGCGGCGGCGGCGCCGAGGCTGTAGCCGGGCAGCAAATGAAAAGGCGCCCACACCAGCGCAGACAGAAAATTCATCCAGAGGAAATACACCGGCTTCATGCGGAAGATGCCGGCGGCCATGGGCACGAAGGCGCGCAGCGGGCCGATGAAGCGGCCGAGGACGATGCTCTTGCCGCCGTGGCTGTCGACGAAGGCTTCCGAGCGCGCCAGCCAGTCCGGATAGCGACTGAAGGGCCAGAGGGTATGCACGCGCATCTTGAAGCCGCGGCCGAGCGCGTAGCTGATCCAGTCGCCCAGCATGGCGCCGGCAATGCCGGCCGCGAACAGCGAGGTCAGCCCGACCTCGGCATGCGCCGCCAGCACGCACAGCACGAAGAGCAGGGGTACGGCGGGAATCACCACGCCGATCACGGCCACCGCCTCGGTCAGCGCGATGAGGAAGACGCCGATCAGGATGGCGTCGGGGTGATGGATGAGCCAGTCGCGCAGCTCCAGGTACCAGGCGCCGAAATCCATGCGGGAAACAGCGCTGCGTCAGGCCTGCGTGGCGCGCAGGCGGGAAACCTCGCCGACGCCGACGCCGGCGAACTGCAGGTCGGCATGGTAGGAGGAGCGCACCATGGGGCCGCTCCAGATGTTGCGGAAGCCGAGCCGGCGGCCGTATTCCGCATATTCCCTGAACTCGTCCGGCGTCACGAAGCGGTCCACCGGCGCATGCTGCCTCGAGGGCTGCAGGTATTGGCCGATGGTGACGAGGTCGACGCCGTGGGCGCGCAGGTCGTCCAGCACCGCGAAGATTTCTTCCCGGGTTTCGCCGATGCCGGCCATGAGGCCGCATTTGGTGGCCACATCGGGGCGCTCCTGCTTGAAGCGCTGCAGCAGCGTCAGCGAATGCCGGTAGTCGGAGCCGGGCCGGATCGCCCGGTAGAGGCGCGGCACCGTCTCGATGTTGTGGTTGAAGACGTCGGGCGGGCATTCCGTCATCAGGCGCAGCGCGATGTCCATGCGGCCGCGGAAGTCCGGCACCAGGATCTCGATCTTCGTTTCCGGATTCAGTGCGCGCGTCTCGGTGATGCAGTCCACGAAATGCCGGGCGCCGCCGTCTTTCAGGTCGTCGCGGTCCACCGAGGTCACCACGACGTATTTCAGCTTCAGGTTGCGCACGGTCTCGGCGAGGTGGCGCGGCTCGTCCGCGTCGAGCGCGTTGGGGCGGCCGTGGGCGACATCGCAGAAGGGGCAGCGGCGCGTGCAGATGTCGCCCATGATCATGAAGGTGGCGGTGCCGCCGCCGAAGCATTCCGGCAGGTTGGGGCAGGCCGCTTCCTCGCAGACGGTGTGCAGCTTCTGCTCGCGCAGCAGGCCCTTGATGCGCTGCACTTCGCCGGGATTGGAAATGCGCACGCGGATCCAGTCCGGCTTGCGCGGCAGCTCGGTCGTGGGAATGACCTTGACCGGGATGCGCGCCACCTTCTCCGCGCCGCGCAACTTCACGCCCGGTTCGACGGGGGCGGGACGGGAAGAATCGGGCGACTGGCTCATGGCGGGCTCCGGACAGCGTAGGCCGGCGAGTATACCCAAGAAGTTGGAGGCCGGCCCGTCCGCGGCCGCAGCCGCAGGGCGGAACGCCCGCAGGGTTTTCCGCCTCTTCCCGCGACCTCCGCCACCAATGCGGCGGAAACCGCTGCGCGGCTTCCGCCCTACCGAGTTGCCGAGTTGCGTGCCGGCCCACCCGCAAGGCGCAGGCTACAAAGCCGGGCTGCAGGGCCGGACTATCCTTGCCCGACCGGAGAGGAGAACGGGAGCCCGCGATGCAGGGGCGTTACGACGTGGTGGTGATCGGCGCCGGCCCGGCCGGCGAAGGCGCGGCCATGAAGCTGGTCAAGGAAGGCTGCCGCGTCGCCGTGGCCGACGCGCGCGGCCGCCTCGGCGGCAACTGCGTGCACGTCGGCACCATTCCCTCCAAGGCGCTGCGCCAGACCGTCTGGAACCTGATGCGCTACCAGCGCGACCCGCTCTTCCAGCGCGTCGGCGAGCTGCGCAACGTGCCGCTCTCGCAGGTGCTGGCGCGGGCGCGCCAGGTCATCGACAGCCAGGTCGCCGTGCACGCCGGCTTCTACGAGCGCAACGGCGTCGAGATCTTCCACGGCCGCGCCGAATTCCAGGACGCGCACCGTCTCGCCGTGACGCCGCCGGAAGGCGGCCTCGAGGAAACGCTGGAATTCACCCACGCCGTCATCGCCACCGGCAGCCGGCCCTACCGGCCCGCCGACATCGACTTCTCGCATCCGCGCGTCTTCGATTCCGACACGATCCTCACGCTGGCCTATCCGGTGCGCAAGCTCATCATCTACGGCGCCGGCGTCATCGGCTGCGAGTACGCCTCCATCTTCGTCGGCCTGGGCTACAAGGTCGACCTCGTCAACACGCAGGCGCAGCTGCTCTCCTATCTCGACGCCGAAATCGCCGACGCGCTCTCGTATTACCTGCGCGAACTCGGCGTGCTGGTGCGCAACCAGGAAGAATACGAGCGCCTCGAGGCGGCCGGGGACTGCGTCATCCTGCACCTGAAATCCGGCAAGAAAATCCGCGCCGACGCCATCCTCTGGTGCAACGGCAGGAGCGGCAACACCGATACGCTCGCGCTGGAGCGCATCGGCCTCGCCGCCAACGGCCGCGGCCAGCTTGCCGTCGACGCGCACTACCGCACCGCGGTGCCGCAGGTCTTCGCCGTCGGCGACGTCATCGGCCCGCCGGCGCTGGCCTCGGCCGCCTACGACCAGGGCCGCTGCGCCGCCGCGCACCTCGTCGGTTCCAGCGACGTGCCGCGCGTGGAGGAAGTGCCGACCGGCATCTACACGATTCCCGAGATTTCCTCGATCGGCAAAACCGAGCGCCAGCTCACCGAGGCGAAAGTGCCGTACGAAGTGGGGCAGGCGTTTTTCCGCCATCTGGCGCGGGCGCAGATCAGCGGCGAGACGGTGGGCATGCTGAAAATCCTCTTTCACCGGGAAACGCTGGAGCTCCTCGGCATCCACTGCTTCGGCGACAGCGCCGCCGAGATCGTGCACATCGGCCAGGCCATCATGCAGCAGAAGAACGGCGCCAACACGCTGCGCTATTTCATCAACACGACTTTCAACTATCCCACCATGGCCGAGGCCTATCGCGTGGCGGCGCTGAACGGCTTGAACCGGCTGTTCTGATCCATCGGCTGTTCTGACCCAAGGCCGCCCGGAGAGCGCCCGCTTTTCCCGTAGGAGCGGCTTCAGCCGCGAAGCTCCCGCCGGTGTTGAGGAGCGGCTTCAGCCGCGAACCGGTTCAACACGGAACGCAAGGGTTCGCGGCTGAAGCCCCTCCTACACGGGATGCAGGTCGCGTCGTCGCGGCCTGCGGCGAGGCGCCCGTCGAAGGGATCGGCGGGCCCTGCTGCCCGGTCGCCCGGGCAGCCCCAGGGGCCCGCCACCGGGAGCGCGAAGCCGAAGCCGGTGCCGTCAAAGCTCCGTATCGATGTCCGGCGGACGCCGGAAGCAGCGCCAGGCGTTGTAATGCTCCCAGGCGGCCAGCCCGAAGAGCAGCAGCGCCGCGCCGGCGGCGAGCCCCAGCGGGCTCAGCCAGCGCGCCAGCGGCGACAGCGCGAGCGCGGCCGCCATGGCCGCGACATGCGCCCAGGGCAGGGTGCCGGCGACGGCCCACTTGAACAGCGTGATGCCGAGCAGGTAGAGGGCCGTGCCGCCGACGATCATGAGTGTCGTCTTCGGGTCGGCAGGACCGAGCGGATGCGCCAGCACCGCTGCGTCCGACACCGCGCAGAGCACGATGCCGGCGACGATGACGATATGCAGGTAGGTGTAGGCCAGCCGCGCCAGCGGGCCGGGATTGCGCGCCTGCGCCAGGCGCCGGCTGCCGTGCCCGGCGCCGACGTCGAAATACAGCCACCACATGGCGACGCTGGCGACGAAGGCCACGCTCAGCGCCGAGAGGGTGGCGGCGTTCCACTCGCCCCGGCTGAAACTGGAGCCGGTGACGAGGATGGATTCGCCGAGCGCGATGATGATGAAGAGCCCGCAGCGATCGGCCATGTGCTCGCCTTCGATGTTCCAGTCCTTCGTCGAGGAGCGCCCGAGGCGCGGCAGCCAGAAACCCAGGGACGGCGAGAGGTATTCGATGAGCAGGGCCAGGCCCCAGCAGGTCATGCGCGTCGCCGTTTCCGCCGCCAGGCCGCCGGCGAGCCAGAAGCCGCCGGCCAGCGCCAGCCAGCCCAGCATGCGCTGGAAATTCAGCGACAGCGCCTCGTGGTGCGCATGCAGCGCCCAGATGGCGAAGAGCGTGCGCCCGACCTGCATGCCCACATAGGCGACGGCGAACACCAGCCCCGGCGCATCGAAGGCCTGCGGCAGCGATGACGAGAGCAGCAGCCCCGCGAACATCAGCAGGAGCAGCATGAGGCGCACCGGCAGCTGCTCGGGATCGAGCCAGTTGCTGACCCAGGTGGTGAAGATCCACACCCACCAGAGGGCAAGCAGCAGCATCGCTGCCTGGAGCGCGCCGAGCGGCGTGAAATGCTCGAGCAGGAAGTGCGAGAGCTGCGTGGTGGCGAAGACGAAGACGAGGTCGAAGAACAGCTCGACGAAGGTGACCTTGTTGTGCGCCTCCGGATGGTCCTCCGAGAGGCGCAGCAGGCGCGGGTTGCGGTTCGGCAGCAGTTTCACCGGCGCGCTTCAGTGCCGCCCGTACAGCCAGAAGCCGTAGGCGACCACATTGATGACGAGCAGGGCGAGGCCGAGGCCCATCATGACGCTGTCGGGCAGGCCCTCCGGATACAGCCAGGCCGTGACGTAATGCTCGATGAAGCCGCCCTCGTAGGGCGGCGCGCCGCCGGCGATGCGCAGGCGGTTCTCCAGCGGCGTCAGCGGGCAGGTCCAGCCGATGGCGGCGATGGCCACGCCCCAGGTCACGATGGGCAGGTGCCACCACAGCATGTGCGGCCACCAGCGCAGCAGGAAGCCGCCGAAGGTGGCGAAGGCGAGGAAGGCGTAATGCAGCAGCATCACGAGATTGGCGGCGATCAGGTAAACCATGCTGTCTCTTGCGTCGTCGGGGCCGGCGAGGCCGGCGGGTTGGCGCAAGTCCCTTGCAGGCGGTGCCTCCGGAATGGCCGTGCTTCAAGAATATAGTTGCGTTTCCAGGAAAGCGGCGGCGCGTTGGCCCAGCGCCTCCAGCGCCGGCGTCTCCCTGCCGAGGAAATCCTTCACCTGCGTCATCTGCAGGCCGGCATGGCCGCAGGGATTGATGCGCGCGAACGGCGCGAGGTCCATGTCCACGTTGAGCGAGAAGCCGTGGTAGCTGCAGCCCTGGCGGATGCGCAGGCCGAGCGAGGCGATTTTCTTTCCCTGCACATAGACGCCGTGCGCGTCGCGATCCGCCTCGGCGGGAATGGCCAGCGCGCGCAGCAGCGCGACGAGCGCATCCTCGATGTGCTCGACGAAGGCGCGCGGCCCCAGCCCGAGGCGCTTCAGGTCGACCAGGCAGTAGCCGGTGAGCTGGCCGGGGCCGTGGTAGGTCACCTGGCCGCCGCGGTCGGTCTGCAGCAGCGGAATCTCGCCGGCATTCAGCACGTGTTCCTTTTTTCCGGCCTGGCCGAGCGTGAACACCGGCGGGTGCTCGAGCAGCCAGAGCTCGTCCGGGGTTTCGGGCCTGCGCGCGTCGGTGAAGCGCCGCATGGCCTCCCAGGTGGAAAGGTAGTCGGCGTGGCCGAGCTGGCGGACGGTGAGCGGCACGACGCTAGAGCACCAGGCGGATCTGCGCGCAGGCGGCGAGATCGGCGTAGAGGCCATTGATCTGCTCCTTGCGCTCCACGTAGAGCGTGACGCTCAGCGACAGGTATTTGCCGGCGCTGGAGGCGCGCTCGGTGAGGGTGGAGGGATCGAAGTCCGGCACGTGGCGCCGCAGGATGTTGACGACGATCTCGCGCAGGGGATGCTGCGCCTCGCCCATGATCTTGAGCGGGTAGTGCATGGGGAATTCCCACAGCGCTTCGTTCCGGATGTCGGTGGGGCGGCGATCGTTCATGGCAGGGCTGGCCGGAAACAGGTTTCCGGCAAATATGGAGGCCGGGGCGGCAGGCTGCAAGGCAGGCGGAAGGATTCGCGGAGCTGGCAAGAATCGCGGCGGCAGCCGCGCCTACGCAGAGTCTCGCTCGTAGGAGCGGCTGCCGCCGCGAACCCGCCTCAGATCAGCTTGATGAAGAACAGCTTGATGCGGTGCCAGAGGCGCACGAAGAAGTCGGCCTCCGCCACGGGCTCCATGGCCACGATGGGCTGGCTGGCCACGACCTGGCCGTCCAGGGTCAGCGTCAGCGTACCGACGGCCTGGCCCCTGGCGAGCGGCGCGTTGACCTCGGGCAGCATCTGCGTGGCGGCCTGGAGGCGGGCCCTGTCGCCGTAGGGCAGCGTCAGCAGCACGTCCTGGGCGAGGCCGGCCTGCACCTGCCCGGCCTGGCCGAACCAGACGCGCGGCGTGCCGAGCACGGTGCCGGCGGCATAGGGCTTCACGTTCTCGAAGTTGGCGAAGCCCCAGCTGAAGAGGGCGCGGCTCTGGTCGGCGCGCTGCTGCATGGACTTGCTGCCCATCACCACGGCGATCAGGCGCATGCCGTTGCGCCGGGAGGACGACACCAGGCAATAACCGGCTTCTTCCGTGTGGCCGGTCTTCAGGCCGTCCACGGTCGGGTCGGTGTAGAGCAGGGCATTGCGGTTGCCCTGCCGGATCTTGTTGTAGGTGAATTCCTTCTCCGCGTAGATCGGGTAGTAGTGCGCGCTGTCGCGGATGATGGCGCGCGCCAGGATGGCCATGTCGTAGGCCGAGGTCAGGTGCTGCGGGTGGGGCAGGCCGGTGGCGTTCATGAAGTTCGTGTCCTTCATGCCGAGGCGGCCGGCCTGCTGGTTCATCAGCTGCGCAAAGGCCGGCTCGCTGCCGGCGATGTGCTCGGCCATCGCCTTGGAGGCGTCGTTGCCGGACTGGATGATGATGCCGCGCAGCAGGTCGATGACGGAGGCATGGCCGTTCAGCGGCAGGTACATGCAGGACTCGGTGCTGGTGCCGCGGCACCAGGCGTGCTCGCTGACGAAGACGGGGTCGCTTTCCCTGATGCGGCCGGTCACGAGCGCCTGCTCGGCGATATAGCTCGTCATCATCTTGGTGAGCGAGGCGGGCGGCAGCGGCGCATGGGAGTTCTTCTCGGCCAGCACGCGGCCCGAATCGTAATCCACGACCAGGTAGGCGCGGTTGTCGAGTTCCGGCGGCGACGGCGGGGCGGCGTGTGCGAAGGAAACCAGCAAAAGCAGCGGGGCAATCCCTGCAAGGATGAAACGACGCATTTATAAACCTGTATCGGTGGTTTTCGGAGGATTTACCGGCGCCTGTCTTGTTTTGATGGCGCGGCCGGCGCGGATTGTAGCATCGGCCGTTTTTCCGAGAAGCGTGGCTTTGTCAGGCGATTGTTGCAGAGCTGGAGCCCGTCGGGGTCCGCAGGCCAGGCCGGCCAGCCGCAAGGGCGCGTCGGCTGGCGCGGCCGCCGCGCTGCCTGCCCGCGCCGAAAGGGGCGCGGCCAAGTGCCCGCACAAAAATTTCCGACCCCCAATGCCAGCTATTGCAGGCGCTTCCTCCCTCTCCCCTGGCGGGAGAGGGCCGGGGAGAGGGGGCAGCGGCCAAAGCAAGGTTCATAGCCCCTCTCCCGCAAGGGGAGAGGAGCTTGTCAGAAAACTTTGGCTCAGGCACTTAGCGCGCCAGCAGCAGGGCGAGCTCGACGAGGGCGAGCAGGCTCATGAGCAGGGCCAGGGCGCGCCAGAAGCCGGCGGGATCGCGCTCCAGCCAGGGCCGGGCATTGACCGGGCCGAGCTTGGGATTCGGCTTCTGCAGGTCGACCAGGAACTCGGAGAGCGATTCGTAGCGCTGCTCGGCCGAGAAGGACAGCGCTTTCTTCAGGGCGGCATCCACCCACAGCGGCACGTGCGGATTGCGGCGGCAGGCGCTGCGGTATGCCAGGCGCTGGAAATCGAACAGCGAGCGCGCCCGCACGTATTTCTCGCCGTAGGGATGTTCGCCGGTGAGCAGCTCGTAGAGGGTGACGGCGAGGGCGAACTGGTCCGAGCGTTCGTCGCGCGGCAAATTGAGCACGTATTCGGGCGCGGCGTATTCGGCGGCGCCGGGACGGTCGCCGGGCGCGGCCTCGCCGAGCCCGGCAATGTGCGCGGAGCCGAAGTCGATGAGCTTGAGCGTGCCGTCCCTGCAGAGGAAAAGATTTTCCGGCTTCAGGTCCTGGTGGAGGACTTCGCGGCGGTGCAGGGCGCGCATCCCCCGGATCGCCTGCTCGGCGAAAGCCACCACGGTCTGCACCGGCGGCTGCGGATGCGCGCGGCTCCAGGCCGCCAGCGTCTGGCCGTCGAGATACTCCTGCAGCAGGTAGAGGCAGCGGCGCGCCTGCAGGGGCGCCACGCCGCGGATCAGCTGCGGATGGTCGAAGCGCTGGCCCAGCCAGTCCTCGAGCGCAAAACGCGCGAGCTGTTCGCGGTCGCCGTCGCAGAGCGGGGAAGGCGTCTTCAGCACGTAGAGCTTGCCGCTCGGCTCGTTGCGCACGCGATAGACCTGGCTGCGTGCGTTGGCCTGGATCTCGGCCTCGATGCGCAGGCCGTCCAGCAGCTGGCCGACGCCGAGGTCGGGCAGCAGCGGCAGCGCGGCCGCCTGCAGGCGGCTGTCGTCGGCATCGAGCGCGGCCACGGCGTCCACCACCAGCACCTGGCAGGAGAGGTTGTCGTCGCTGCCGGCCGCGAAGGCGGCAGCGAGAATGGCCTCGCAGCCGGCCTCGGGATTTTCCGCGGCCTGCTCCAGTAATTTTTTCAGCTGCGGGCGCGGCAGGAATTCGTGCACGCCGTCGGTGGAGAGAAAGAAGATGTCGCCGGCCGCGACGTCGGTGGCGCGGAAATCGATCTCCACCTGGTGGTCCATGCCGAGCGCGCGCGTGAGATAGGTTTTCTCGGCGCCGACGCGCGTGGCGTGGTCCACCGTCAGGGGCTCCAGCGTGCCGCCGCGCAGGCGCTGGATACGGCTGTCGCCGATATGGAAGAGCCAGGCGCTCTGCGAGCGCAGCACCAGCGCCGAGAACGTGGTGAGGAAGCCGTGGTGGGCCTGCGTGTACTGCTGGCCCTGGCCATAGAGCCAGCGGTTCAGCGCGGAGAGCACGCGCTCGCCCGAGGTTTTCACCGTCCAGGTTTCGGGGGTCGCGTAGTAGTCGCTGAGGAAGCCCTGCACGCTGACCTCGGCGGCCTTGCGGCCTTCGCCGGCGCCGCTGACGCCGTCGGCCAGCACCAGCGCCACGCCCTTGCTCGCGAGCAGGTGATCGGTCGGCACGCGGATGCCGAGCGCGTCCTCGTTCTCGCTCTTGCGGCCGGCACGGCTGGCCTGTGCGGCGCGCACCGCGAGGCCCCGGGGGGGAAACACCTGCTTCATGGTTGCCTCTCGTCTCGCTATTCCGTGCCGTGCCGTACTGTGCCGTGTCGTTCCGTAGGAGCGGCTTCAGCCGCGAACCCAATCGCTAGCGCTAACATTCGCGGCCGCCCCGGCTGAAAAAACCCGGCGCTGCCCCTGTTCGCGGCTGAAGCCGCTCCTACAGGCCCTGCGGCATGCGCTGCTTACTCCACCGCGATCATCTGCACATTGCCCTGCTCGTCCACCTCCACCATATGCCCGCGCGGTTCGTCGAGCAGGCGGGTGGCGACCACGGCCAGCGCCGAGATGGCGGCGATCACGCAGAAAAACACAGCGGGGCTGGCGAAGGACAGCACGGTGAGGAAAACCACGCCGCCGACGTTGCCGTAGGCGCCGGCCATGCCGGCGATCTGCCCCGTCATGCGGCGCTGGATCAGCGGCACGATGGAGAACACGGCGGCGCAGGCGACCTGCACGAAGATGGAGGTCAGCAGCGTCACCGCCAGCGTCAGGCCCAGGCCCCACCCGGGCTGGATGCGGGACAGCAGCAGATAGCCCAGCGTCTGCAGGAGCAGCGCGACGGTCAGCACCCGGCGCCGGCCGACGCGGTCGGAGAAGAGCCCGCCCAGCGGCCGCGCCACCACCGTCATGATCATGAAGCTGCCGGCCATGAGGCCGGTCGCCACCGCCGAGAGCTGGAAAATCTCGCCGAAGAACAGCGGCAGCATGGAGGCGACGGCGATCTCCGAGCCGAAGCAGGCGAGATAGGCGAGGTTGAGTATCGCCACCTGCTTGAACCGGTAGCGCTGCGCGCGCGGCACCTCGGCGGTCATGAGGTGGCGGTTCACCTGCCAGATCTTCCAGGACTGCCAGAGCATCAGCACGGTGGTGATGCCGTGACAGGCCCAGGCGAATTCCCGCGAGATGATGCCCAGCCCCGAGGGCGAGAGGCGCCAGGCCAGCACGTAGAGGACGAGATAGAGCGGCAGGTTCACCAGCAGGTAGAAGACGAGGTCGCGCTTGCTCGTGACTTCGAGGCCGCCGGCTTTCTTCGGCCTGAAGTAGGTCGCGCCCTTGGGCGTGTCGCTGACGTTGCGGTAGAAAATCACGGAATAGACGAGAGAGACGACGCCGGTAAGCGCGATCGCATAGCGCCAGCCGAACTCGCCGCCGAACACGCTCACCGCCACCACCGGAATGCCCATCTTGGCGACGGCGGCGCCGAAATTGCCCCAGCCGGCATAGATGCCCTGCGCCAGCCCGCTCTCGCGCGCCGGGAACCACTCGCTGACGAGGCGGATGCCGACCACGAAGCCGGCGCCGGCGAGGCCGAGCAGGAAGCGCATCACGGCGAGCTGCTCGAAGGTCTGCGCCGCGGCGAAGCCGATGCAGAGCGCGCCGCTGAGCGCCAGCAGCAGGCTGTAGCTGAGGCGGGGGCCGTATTTGTCCACGAGGATGCCGATCAGGATGCGCGCGGGAATGGTGAGCGAGACGTTCAGGATCAGGAAGGCCTTCACCTGCGCGTCGGTCAGCGCAAGCTCGGCCTTGATGAAGGGCATGAGCGAAACGTGCGCGAACCAGACCAGGAAGGTGATGAAGAAGGCCAGCCAGGTGAAGT
This sequence comes from Pseudomonadota bacterium, assembly GCA_049320605.1. Taxonomy (GTDB): domain Bacteria; phylum Pseudomonadota; class Gammaproteobacteria; order Pseudomonadales; family Moraxellaceae; genus UBA2031. The sequence continues at coordinate 41,866 of JBMOQI010000003.1, forward strand.
GCAGGATGCGGATGCGCGGTTCGTCGAGATTGAAAAGCGGAAAGGATTTTTCAGTGGCACTCATTGGGCGATTCCTGACGACACCGGAGGCAAAGGCAATGCCGGCACTTTTGCAAGGCATGTGCCATCGGTTGGTGCAGTCATGAACCACGGTCGGGCATGGGGTTTTGCGAGGTCAGGTGCCGGAAGGCGGCAAAATCTCCTGTTCCGCTTTGGTGCAATGCCCCGATTGCGGACAAATAGTGCCGCAATCGGGGGCATGGCTGTCTACGTAGGGTGGGTTGGCTGCGCCAATCCGCCGTTGCGGCTTCGAATCCGGTCGTGTGCGGCCGGGGAGGCCGCGGTGGGTTAGCCGCGGCGCGGCCAACCCACCCTACGAAGAGATCACTCCACCGCGATCATCTGCACGTTGCCCTGCTCGTCCACCTCCACCATATGCCCGCGCGGCTCGTCGATGAAGTTCGCCGCCAGGAAGGCCAGCGCGGACATCCCCGCGATCGCATAGAAAAAGATCTGCGGGCTGACGAAGGACAGCACGGTCAGGAAGAGCACGCCGCCGACGTTGCCGTAGGCGCCGGCCATGCCGGCGATCTGCCCCGTCATGCGGCGCTGGATCAGCGGCACAATGGAATACACGGCGCCGCAGGCGGCCTGCACGAAGATGGAGGTCAGCAGCGTCACGGCGATGGCGAGGGCCACGCCCCAGCCCGCGTTCACCTGCGACAGCAGCGCATAGCCCAGGGTCTGCGCCGCGAGGCAGCCGACCAGCACCTTGCGCCGGCCGATGCGGTCCGAGATCAGGCCGCCGCCCGGGCGCGCCACGATGTTCATGATGGTGAAGGAGCCCGCCATCAGGCCCATGGCCGTGGCGGAGAGCTGGAAGGTCTCGCCGAAGAACATGGGCAGCATGGACACCACCGCGATCTCCGAGCCGAAGCAGGCGAGATAGGCGAGGTTGAGGATCGCCACCTGCTTGAACCGGTAGCGCTGCGCGGCCGGCACCTCGACATGCATGAGGTGGCGGTTCACCTGCCAGATCTTCCAGGACTGCCAGGTCAGCAGGAAGGTCACGATGGCGTAGCAGGTCCAGGCGAATTCCCGCGAAATGATGTTCAGCCCCGTGGGCGAGAGGCGCCAGGCCAGCACGTAGAGGATGAGATAGAGCGGCAGGTTCATCAGCAGGTAGAAGACGAGGTCGCGCTTGCTCGTCACCTCGAGGCCGCCCGCCTTCTTCGGCCTGAAGTAGGTCGCGCCTTTCGGTGTGTCGCTGACGTTGCGGTAGAAAATCACCGAGTAAACGATGGCGATCAGGCCGGTGAGACCGATCGCATAGCGCCAGCCGAACTCGCCGCCGAACACGCTCACCGCCAGGACGGGCATGCCGATCTTGGCGATGGCGGCGCCGAAATTGCCCCAGCCGCCGTAGATGCCTTCGGCGATGCCGACCTCGCGCGCCGGGAACCACTCGCTGACGAGGCGGATGCCGACCACGAAGCCGGCGCCGGTGAGGCCGAGCAGGAAGCGCATCACGGCGAGCTGCTCGAAGGTCTGCGCCGCGGCAAACCCCAGGCAGAGAAAGCCGCAAATGGCGAGCAGCAGGCTGTAGCTGAGGCGGGGGCCGTATTTGTCCACGAGGATGCCGATCAGGATGCGCGCCGGGATGGTCAGGGCCACGTTCAGGATCAGGAAGGCCTTCACCTGCGCATCGGTCAGCGCAAGCTCGGCCTTGATGAAGGGCATGAGCGAGACGTGCGCGAACCAGATCAGGAAGGTGATGAAGAAAGCCAGCCAGGTGAAATGCAGCACCCGGATGCGGGGTTCGCTCACGCGGAACAGCGGGAAGGGCTTGGCGGCGGACGGCATGAGTCTCTCCAAGGGGAAGGTCCGGGGGTGAACAGGGCCTTGGCGATCTTTGCCATCGCAGGTGCAGCGTTGCTTCCCGCGTCAGGGTCACTCTGGCATTGCAAGCGCAGTGCCAGCCTTCGTTCTGCGGCAGGGAAGGCGTTTTGCGTTGGCGCGGTGCGCGTTTTGCGCGAAGCCGGTGCGGCGGCGGATTTTGCCGCAAAGAAGGGCGCCTCGGCGGCCGGCGGCATGCGTCCGCCCCGCCTCTCTTCTTCTATAGGAAAACGGTTTTTCCGGGCTGGCATGGGCGTTGCTAAGTCGTTGTCATACGCAGACAGCAGGGCCCGCATCCATGAAGCGCAAGCTGATCGTCATCGGCAACGGCATGGCCGGCATCCGCACGGTCGAGGAAGTCATCGCCCTGGCGCCGGAACGCTACGAGATCACCGTGATCTCGAGCGAGGCCGTGGGCGCCTACAACCGCATCATGCTGTCGCCGGTGCTGGCCGGCGAAAAGAAGTTCGAGGACATCGTCACCCACCACGAGGGCTGGTATGCCGAGCGCGGCATCATCCTGCGCGCGGGCCGCACCGTCAGCGAGATCCGGCGCCGGCAGCGTGAAGTGGTGCTGGACGACGGCAGCACGCTGCTCTACGACCGCCTCGTGCTGGCCACCGGCTCCAATCCCTTCATCGTGCCGGTGCCGGGCCACGGGCATCCCGACGTGGTGAGCTTCCGCGACATCCGCGACGTCAACCTGATGATTACCGCCACGGCGGAAAAGCGCCGCGTCGCCGTCATCGGCGGCGGCCTGCTCGGCCTCGAGGCCGCCAACGGCCTGCTCAAGCAGGGTGTGGAAGTGACCGTCATCCACGACATGCTGCATCTCATGAATCGCCAGCTCGACCCGGAGGCCTCGGAATTCCTCAAGTCCGAACTCGAGGCGCGCGGCATGCATTTCCGTCTCGGCACCTTCACCGCGCAGATCGTCGCAAATGAAGAATCCGGCCGCCTGGAAAAACTCGTCTTCAAGGACGGCAGCGAGCTGCCCACCGATCTCGTGGTGATGGCGGTCGGCATCCGTCCCAATGTGGCGCTGGCGAAGAAGGCCGGGCTGCAGGTCGACAAGGCCATCCTCGTCAACGACACCATGCAGACCTTCGACCCCTGCATCTACGCCGTCGGCGAATGCGTGCAGCATCGCGGCGCGCTGTTCGGGCTGGTCGCGCCGCTCTTCGAGCAGGCGCGGGTCTGCGCCAACCATCTCGCGGAAATGGGCATTGCGCGCTATGTGCAGCAGACCACCGCGACGTCGCTCAAGGTGAGCGGCGTCAACCTCTACTCCGCCGGCGATTTCAGCGACGCCGAGGCGGAATCCCTGATCCTGCGCGATCCTGCCGGCGGCGTGTACAAGCGCCTGCTGATCAAGAACGATCGCGTCATCGGTTCAGTCCTGTACGGCGATACCAACGACGGTAACTGGTACTTCGACCTGATTCGCGAGCAGCGCAACGTGGCGTCCATGCGCGAATCCCTGCTGTTCGGGAGACCAGAGCATGACCAGGCTGTCCCTGCTTGACGCCGGCAAGACCGTCGACACCACCTGCCCCTACTGCGGCGTCGGCTGCGGCGTCAGGGCCACGGTCGCCGACGTCGCCGGGCGCGAGGTCGGCATCGCCGGCGATGAAACGCATCCCGCCAATTTCGGCCGCCTCTGCGTAAAGGGCGCGGCGCTCGGCGAGACCGTGCACCTGGAAGGCCGCCTGCTGCATCCGGAGATCCGCGGCGAGCGCAAGAGCTGGGACGAGGCGCTGGGCCACGTCGCCGGCGAGTTCGCGCGCATCGTGCGCGAGCACGGCCCCGATGCCGTCGCCTTCTACGTTTCCGGCCAGCTCCTGACCGAGGACTACTACGTCGCCAACAAGCTGATGAAGGGCTTCATCGGCAGCGCCAACATCGACACCAATTCGCGCCTCTGCATGTCCTCCAGCGTGGCCGGCCACAAGCGCGCCTTCGGCAGCGACACCGTGCCCAACAGCTACGAGGATTTCGAGCTCGCCGACCTCGTCGTGCTGGTCGGCTCCAACACCGCCTGGTGCCATCCCATCCTGTTCCAGCGCCTGAAGGCGGAGAAGGAGCGGCGGCCGGGCATGCGCATCGTCGTCATCGATCCGCGCCGCACCGCCACCTGCGACATCGCCGACCTGCACCTGCCGGTGAAGGCGGGCGAGGACGTGCGCCTCTTCAATGCGCTCCTCGCCCATCTCGCCGCGCGCGCCGCGCTGGCCGACGACTTCATCGCCCGGCACACCAGCGGCTTCGACGCCGCGCTGGCGGCGGCGCGCGCGCAGGACAACCGGATCGGCCACCTCGCCCGCGACCTCGGCCTCGACGCGCTGGACCTGGAGCGCTTCTTCACCTGGTTCACCGCCACGGCGAAGACGCTGACGCTGTATTCGCAGGGCGTGAACCAGTCCTCCGCCGGCTCCGACAAGGTCAACGCCATCCTCAACTGCCACCTCGCCACCGGCCGCATCGGCAAGCCGGGCTCCGGCCCGTTCTCGCTCACCGGCCAGCCCAATGCCATGGGCGGCCGCGAGGTCGGCGGCCTCGCCAACATGCTGGCGGCGCATATGGAGATCGAGAACCCGGTGCACCGCGAGCGCGTGCAGCGCTTCTGGCGCTCGCCGGTGATCGCCGCGCAGGCCGGCCTCAAGGCCGTCGACATGTTCGAGGCCGTGCACGGCGGCAAGGTCAAGGCCATCTGGATCATGGCCACCAATCCCGTGGTGTCGCTGCCCGACGCCGACCGCGTGCGCGACGCCCTGGCCAAGTGCGAGCTCGTGGTGGTCTCGGACTGCATCGCCGACACCGACACCACGCGTCTCGCGCACGTGAAGCTGCCGGCGCTGGGCTGGGGCGAGAAGGACGGCACCGTCACCAACTCCGAACGCCGCATCTCGCGCCAGCGCGGCTTCCTGCCGGCGCCGGGCGAGGCGCGCGCCGACTGGTGGATCATTGGCGAAGTGGCGAAGCGCATGGGCTGGGCCTCCGCCTTTGCCTTTCCCTCGGCCGCGGCCGTCTTCCGCGAGCACGCCGCGCTCTCGGCCTTCGAGAACGACGAGCTGCACGGCCTGCGCGATTTCGACATCGGTGCCTTCGCCGCGGTCAGCGAGGCCGACTACGACGGCCTCGTGCCCTTCCAGTGGCCCTGGCGCGAGGGCGAGAGCGAAGGCCGCCGGCGTTTCTTCGCCGACGGCGGCTTCTTCACGCGCGACGGCCGCGCCAACTTTCTCGCGCTGACGCCGCGCGGCCCGGCCAATCCGCCGGACGCCGCTTTCCCCTTCGTGCTGAATACCGGCCGCATCCGTGACCAGTGGCACACCATGACCCGCACGGGGCTCACGTCGCGCCTGCTCCAGCACATCGCCGAGCCCTTCTGCGCCGTGCACCCGGACGATGCAGCGCAGCTCGGTATCGGTGCACAGGATGTGGTGGAGCTGGAAAGCCGCTGGGGCCTGGCCCGCGCCCGCGCCCAGCTGACCACCGAGCAGACGCCGGGAACCGTGTTCATGCCCATGCACTGGACGGGGGTGCTCAGCAGCCGCTCGCGCGTCGGCGCCGTGGTGAATCCGGCGGTGGACCCGGTGTCGGGCCAGCCCGAGAACAAGCACACGCCGGTGCGCCTGCACCGTTTCGAGGCGGCCTGGCACGGTTTCGTGCTCAGCGCGGGGCCGCAGCCGCTACCGGCAACCGATTACGCCGTGGCCGTCAGGGGCGGGACGTTCTGGCGTTTCGAACTGGCCGGCCAGGGCTCCGGCGACGACCGCAGGAAGTTGGCCAATGAATTGCTTATGCACTCCGTAGAGGAGCAGGGCGCCGCCGCGGTCGAAGCGATCGAGTACGTGGATGCCGCCCGCGACGTGTATCGCCGGGCCATCCTGGTCGCCGGCCGGCTGCAGGCGGTGGCCTGCATCGGCCCCGACAGCCAGGGCCTGCCCGAACGAGGCTGGTTGTCCGGGCTGATCGGCAAGGAGCTGTCCGCGCTGGAGCGGCGCGCGCTGCTCTCGGGCCGGCCGGCGGATCCGGCCGCCGACGTGGGCCGCATCATCTGCGCCTGCTTCGGCGTCGGCGAGAAGACGATCCGCCAGGCCATCGCCAGCCGCAGCCTGGATTCGGTGGCGGCGATCGGCAAGTGCTGCAAGGCCGGCTCGAACTGCGGTTCCTGCCAGCCGGAGCTGAAGGTGATCCTGGCGAGCTGCCAGGCGGAAGCGGAAACCGCTGCGGCGGAAAAAGCGTCGACATGAATTTCTTGCGGAGATCGGGATGAACGCACAGTTCCAGAACAACAAGGCACGCATCGTCGTGGTCGGCAACGGCATGGTTGGCCACAAGTTCCTGGAGGCCCTGGCCGAGCGGAGCGGCCATGAGCGCTTCGAGGTGGTCGTGCTCTGCGAAGAGCCGCGTACTGCCTATGACCGCGTCTATCTCTCCTCGTATTTTTCCGGCAAGACCGCCCTGGACCTGAGCCTGGTGGAAGGCGATTTCTTCAACGAGAAGAACATCGCCATCAGGCTCGACACCAAAGCCGTCGCCATCGACCGCACGGCGAAGACGGTGACCACCGCCGCCGGCGAACTGATTCCCTACGACAGGCTGGTGCTGGCGACGGGCTCCTATCCCTTCGTGCCGCCGGTGCCGGGCCACGACCGTGAACACTGCCTGGTCTATCGCACCATCGAGGACCTGGAGGCCATCAAGGCCGGCGCCGCGCAGTCGAAGATCGGCGTGGTGGTGGGTGGCGGCCTGCTCGGCCTGGAAGCCGCGAAAGCGCTGCGCGACCTCGGCCTGGAAACGCATGTGGTGGAATTCGCGCCGCGCCTGATGGCCGTGCAGCTCGACGACGGCGGCGCGAAAGTGCTGCGCCGCAAGATCGAAGCGCTGGGCGTGAAGGTCCACACCGAGAAGAACACCAAGGAAATCGTGGATGGCGAGAGCTGTCGCCACGTCATGAACTTCGCCTGCGGCAACAAGCTGGAAACCGACCTGATCCTGTTCTCCGCCGGCATCCGCCCGCGCGACGAGCTCGGCAAGCAGGCCGGCCTGGAGATGGGTCCGCGCGGCGGCATCGTGGTGAACGACTTCTGCCAGACCTCGGACGAGAGCATCTACGCCATCGGCGAAGTCGCGCTCTGGGGCGGCAAGATCTACGGGCTCGTGGCGCCGGGCTACCAGATGGCCAACGTCGCCGCCGACCACATCACCGCCCACGCCGCCAGCGAATTCAAGGGCGCCGACATGTCCACCAAGCTCAAGCTGATGGGCGTGGACGTGGGCTCCATCGGCGACGCGCAGGGCTCGACGCCGGGCGCGCAGAGCTACTACTACATCGACGAGCCCAACGAGATTTATAAAAAGATCGTGGTCTCGGCCGACGGCAGGCACCTGCTCGGCGCCGTGCTGGTCGGCGACGTCGACGCCTACGGCACGCTGCTGCAGTTCATGCTCAACCAGATGGAGCTGCCGGAACACCCGGATGCGCTGATCCTGCCCGCGCGCGACGGCGCCGCCGCCGGCATCGGCGCCGATGCGCTGCCCATGACGGCGCAGATATGCTCCTGCAACAACGTCAGCAAGGCCGACATCTGCGCCGCCATCGACGCCGGTGCGATGGAAGTGGGCGACATCAAGACTGCGACCAAGGCCGCCACCAGCTGCGGCGGCTGCAGCGCCCTCGTCGGCCAGGTGCTGAAGTGCGAGCTGCAGAAGCGCGGCGTCGAGGTGAAGAAGGACCTCTGCGAACACTTCCCGTATTCGCGCCAGGAAATGTTCCACCTCATCAAGGTGGGCCAGATCAGATCCTTTGAGGAAATGATCGGCAAGCACGGCCGTGGCGACGGCTGCGACATCTGCAAGCCGGTGACGGCCTCCATCCTGGCCTCGACCTGGAACGACTACATCCTGAAGACCGAGCACGCCGGCCTGCAGGACACCAACGACTACTTCATGGCGAACATGCAGAAGGACGGCAGCTACTCCGTGGTGCCGCGCATGGCCGGCGGCGAAGTCACGCCGGAAGGCCTGATCGCCGTCGGCACGGTGGCCAGGAAATACGGCCTCTACACCAAGATCACCGGCGGCCAGCGCGTCGACCTCTTCGGCGCGCGCCTCGAGCAGCTGCCGGCCATCTGGAAGGAACTCATCGCCGCCGGCTTCGAGACCGGCCACGCCTACGGCAAGTCCCTGCGTACCGTGAAATCCTGCGTCGGCTCCACCTGGTGCCGTTACGGCGTGCAGGATTCCGTCCGCCTCGCCATCGATCTCGAGAACCGCTACAAGGGCCTGCGCGCGCCGCACAAGCTCAAGCTCGCCGTCTCCGGCTGCACCCGCGAATGCGCGGAAGCGCAGGGCAAGGACGTCGGCGTGATCGCCACCGAGAAAGGCTGGAACCTCTACGTCTGCGGCAACGGCGGCATGAAGCCGCGCCATGCCGAGCTGCTGGCCGGCGACCTCGACACCGAGACGCTGATCCGGTACGTCGACCGCTTCCTGATGTTCTACGTGCGCACGGCCGACCGCCTGCAGCGCACCAGCGTCTGGCGCGACAACATGGAAGGCGGCCTCGAGTATCTGAAGAACGTGGTCATCAACGATTCGCTGGGCCTCGCCGCGGAACTCGAGGCCGACATGGCGCATGTGGTCAGCACCTACCAGTGCGAGTGGAAGACCACCCTCGACGACCCGGAGAAGCTCAAGCGCTTCCGCCACTTCGTCAACAGCAACGAGAAGGACGCCAACGTGGTGTTCGTGGAAGAGCGCGGCCAGATCCGTCCGGCCACGCCGGCCGAGAAGAAGGGCCGCATCGAGACCGTCGCGGTCTGATCCGCGCCAGGCCCTGAGGCCTCCCGCCGCGCGGGAGCAGTAAAAATGAATTCAGATAGGAGAATGGAAATGCATGCACGCAGCAACCTGGCCGAGACCCCTGCTCCGGTGGAAGTATGCCGGGTGGACGACCTGGCGCCGGGCATCGGCGTCTGCGCCCTCGTCAACGGCCGGCAGGTGGCGATCTTCAGGCTGTGCAACGGCGACATCTTCGCGGTCGGCAACTACGACCCGTTCTCGGCGGCCAACGTGATCTCGCGCGGCCTCACCGGCGACCTCAAGGGCCGCAAGGTCGTGGCCTCGCCGGTCTACAAGCAGCATTTCGACCTTGCCACCGGGGAATGCCTGGAAGACGCCTCCGTCAGCCTGCCGGTCTATACCGTGCAGGTGGAGGGGGGGCGCGTCAGCGTGCTCGCCTGATTCCGGCTTGTGCAGGGTCGGCCGCATGATGCGGCCGTTTTTTTTGGGGATCAGCGCGTCACGATGATGGGCGTGCCGAGATGGTTGTCGCGAAGGGCCTGCGCGGCCCGGTCGGCCTCCTCGCGGCTGGAAAACGGGCCGACCTGCACGCGGTTGACGGGCGTCGGCTCGCCGTCGCGGGCGATGGTGACCGGCGCATGGACGAGCTCGAGCACCTTCGCCTGCAGGCCGGCAGCGTTGGCCGGCTCGCTGAAGGCGCCGACCTGCACGAAGAAACGCGCCGGCGCGGCGGCGGCCTCCGCAGCGACAGCAGCTGCCGGCGCGGCCACAGCAGCCTGCGCTGATGCTGCCGGCCTGGCGGCCTGCTCCTTCTGCGCCGCGCGATATTCCGCCGGGTCGATGGCCTCGATACGCACCCTGGCCGTGCCCGTCTTCAGCATGTCGAGGCGCGCGGCGGCGGCATAGGAGAGGTCCATGACGCGCTCGGCATGGAAGGGCCCGCGATCGTTCACCTTCACCACCACGCTTTTATCGTTGGCGAGGTTGGTGACGCGCGCATAGCTCGGCAGCGGCAGCGAGCGGTGCGCGGCCGTCATCTTGTACATGTCGTACTTCTCGCCGCTGGACGTGCGCAGGCCGTGGAATTTCTTGCCGTACCAGGAGGCCTGGCCGGTGGCCCGGTAGCCCCTGGCCGTCGGCAGCACGCGATAGCGCTTGCCGAGCACGGTGTAGGGGCTTTTGTTGCCGTACTTCGAGCGCGGTTCTGCGACCGGCTCGGCGTCCGGCACCTGGCTCACGTCGGGCGGCGTATCGGGGAAGGCATCCTTGATGCGGTTGAATTCATCGCTGCCGAAGGCCGGCATCCTGTCCGGCGGCGGCACCGGCCGGGTCTGCGGCGGCAGGCGCGTGGCGGCCTTGCGCGGCGGCGCCGAGCTGCAGGCGGCGAGGGCGAGCCCGAGGAGAAGCGCCAGCGGCCATGCGGGCATGCGTACCATGCGCCACCTCGTTCTGGTTCTGGTGATGCGCAACGTTTATCACGCGGCCGGGGGCGGCGCTGTGGCCGATGTCGCAGACGGCGCTGCCGGCACCTGTGGCGTCGTCACCGGCGGCAACTGCAGCGAGGCGTCGTAGGCGGCGCGGAGCTGCTGGCTCAGCTGGTAGGCGGCCATCGCGTACAGCACGCTGCGGTTGTATTTGGTGATCACGTAGAAATTGGTGAAGCCCAGCCAGAACTCGCCGCCGTTGTCGCCCTGCAGGCGGATGGCGGAGGCCGGGGCGGTCGCCAGGTAGGCGCCGGCCTCGCGCGGCACCAGTCCCTTCTTGGCGATGGCGTCCAGCGTGCTGCCGGGGGACAGCTCCTTGCTGACGATGCCGTCGTAGTCCTGGCTGACGATGCGCGCGCGCGCCACCACCGGCTCGCCGGTCTTCCAGCCGTTGGCCTTGAAGTAGTTGGCGATGGAGCCGATGGCGTCGACGGGGTTGTTGATGAGGTCGCGCTTGCCGTCGCCGTCGAAATCCACGGCCAGGTTGCGCCAGCTCGAGGGCATGAATTGCGGAAAGCCCATGGCGCCGGCGTAGGAGCCGTAGGTGGCGAGCGGGTCCAGGCCGTTTTCCTTGGCGAGCAGGAGGAACTCGCGCAGCTCCTTGCGGAAGAAGGGCGCGCGCGGCGGATAGTCGAGGCCCAGCGTGGCCAGCGCGTCGATGACGCGGCTCTTGCCCTTGTTGCCGCCGTAGCGGGTTTCGACGCCGAGGATGGCGACGATCATCTCCGCCGGCACGCCGTAGGTGGTCTCGGCGCGCTCGATCACGTCGGCGTGCTGGCGCCAGAATTCCACGCCCTTCTGCACGCGCTCCGGCGTCAGGAAGATCGGATAGTAGTCCTTCCATTCCCGGGTGCCTTCGGCGGGTCGGGCGATGGCTTTCAGCACGCCCTCGTCGCGCGCGACCTGGCTGAAGATCCGGTCGAGCTCGCCGGGCGCGTAGACCCGGCTGCTTTCCAGTTGCTCGATGACGCCGCGCAGCTCCTCGTAGGCCAGGAAGTCGCCGGCGGCGCCGGCCGGCGGCGCCTGCACGCAGGCGCTGCTGATGAACAGGCAAAGCAGGGATTTCAGCATGGATGAGTACCTTGGCTGGGCTCGCCAAAGACGCCGGGCGAGCGATGTTTCAACCGATCAGTTTCTTGTGGGTCTGGATCGACATGAGCACGCCGAATCCGGACAGCAGGGTAATGATGGCGGTGCCCCCGTAACTGATGAAGGGCAGGGGCACGCCCACCACCGGCAGGATGCCGCTCACCATGCCCGAATTCACGAACACGTAGACGAAGAAGGACAGTGTAATCGCACCGGCGAGCAGACGGCTGTAGCTGTCCTGTGCGGTGCTGGCGATGTAGAGGCCGCGGCCGATGATGACGAGGTAGATCAGCATCAGCAGCAGCACGCCGAGCAGGCCGAATTCTTCCGAATAGGCGGCGATGATGAAATCGGTGTGGCCTTCGGGCAGGAACTCGAGATGCGACTGCGAGCCGTTCAGCCAGCCCTTGCCGGTGATGCCGCCCGAGCCGATGGCGGTCTTGGACTGCAGGATGTTCCAGCCGGTGCCGAGCGGATCGGATTCGGGATCGAAGAGCGTGAGGATGCGCTGGCGCTGGTAATCGTGCAGGAAGCCCCAGGCCACCGGCGCCAGCGCGCCGAACAGGCCGACGGCGGTGCCGATCATCCACCACGGCAGGCCGGCCAGGAAAAGCACGAACATGCCGGCGCCGGCGACCAGGATGGAGGTGCCGAGGTCGGGCTGCTCGGCAATCAGCGCCCAGGGAATGCCGATCAGCACCAGCGTGATCATCACCACGCCGAAGGAAGGCGGCAGCAGGCGGCCGGCGAGGAACCAGGCGATCATCATGGGCATGGCCAGCTTCATGAACTCCGAGGGCTGCATGCTGCCGATGCCGGGCAGGTCGAGCCAGCGCTGTGCGCCGAGTCGCACCTCGCCGAAGGCGGCGACGGCGAAGAGCATGCCCACCGCGCCGAGGTAGAACCACGGCGACAGCGCCTGGTAGGTGCGCGGCGGAATCTGCGCCAGCACGAACATGGCGGTGAAGCCGATGCCGAAGCTGATCATCTGCTTCAGTGTCATGTCGAGGTGCCGGCCGGAGGCGGAGTACAGCTCGAGCAGCCCCAGCAGGGCGGCGAGCAGGAGCGCCGCCAGCAGCACCGGATCGATATGCAGGAAGCGCCAGGGATCGAACTTGCGCTTGAACTGGCTGCCGTCGCGCGGCATGTGGCGCAGGAAGCGGTCTTGCGTGCTCATTCGGCGCTCCCGTGTGCGGTGGCGGGCAGGGGCGGCGCGGCGACTTCGCCCAGCAGTTCGTAATCGAAAAGGGCTTTTGCGATCGGCGCCACGCTGGAGCCGTGCTTGCCGTTTTCCACCAGCACCGCCACCGCGATCTTCGGATCCTCGACGGGCGCGAAGCCGATGAACCAGCCATGGTCCCAGAAGCGCTCGTCGATGGCCTTCTCGTCGTACTTGGCGCCCTGCTTGATGCCCTTGACCTGTGCGGTACCGGTCTTGCCGGCCATTTCATAGCCCTTGACGCGGTAGCCGGTGGCGCGCGCGGTGCCGCCCTCGCCGTGCACCACGTCGCGCATCGCCGTGCGCATGAAGTCCCAGTCCTCGGGCTTGCCCTGGTAGGGCATCTTGTAGTCGGGACGGTTGCCGGCGTCGTATTTCTTCGGGCCGGTGGTGGCCTTCAGCAGGTGCGGCCGGATGTGGTTGCCGCCGTTGGCGAGAATGGCCGTGGCCATCGCGAGCTGCAGCGGCGTCGCCGTGAAATAGCCCTGGCCGATGCCCACCGACATCATCTCGCCGCGGTACCACGGCGCGCCGAAGCGATTGCGCTTCCACTCCACCGACGGCAGCGAGCCGCGCTTCTCGTCGATGAGGTCGATGCCGGTCTTCTCGCCGAAGCCGAAATGCTGCATCCACTCGTGGAAGCGGTCCACGCCCATGCGGTCGGAGAGCGTGTAGAAGTAGGTGTCGCAGGACTGCACGATGGCCTTGTGCATGTCGACGATGCCGTGGCCGCCCTTCTTCCAGTCGCGGAACTGGTGGGTGTCGCCGGGCAGGCGGAAAAAGCCCGGGTCGGCGATGCGCCAGCTCCGGTCGACGATGCCGTAGTGCAGGAAGCCCATGGCCTCGAAAGGCTTGATGGTGGAGCCCGGCGGGTAGATGCCCTGCAGCGCGCGGTTGTAGAGCGGGCGGTCGAGGTGGTCGCGGTATTCGGCATAGATCCGGTAGGGAATGCCGCCGACGAAGTGGTTGGGATCGAAGCTGGGGTTGCTGACGAAGGCGAGCACGCCGCCGGTTTTCGGGTCGATGGCGACGACGGCGCCGCGGCGGCCGGCGAGCTGGTCGTGCGCGATTCTTTGCAGCTGGTAGTCGAGGTGCAGGTTGAGGTCGTTGCCGCGCACCGGCGGCGTGCGCTTCAGCACGCGGATGAGCTTGCCGTGCGCATTGGTTTCCACGTGCTGGTAGCCGACCTTGCCGTGCAGCAGCTGCTCGTAATATTTCTCGATGCCGATCTTGCCGATCAGGTTGGTGCCGGCGTACTCGACCGGGTCCAGCGTTTCCTGTTCCTTTTCGGAAATGCGCGACACATAGCCGACGGCGTGCGCGAAGAGATCGCCGTGCGGGTAATGGCGCGAGAGCTCGACGTTGACGTTGACGCCCTGCAGCTCGTGCCGGATTTCCGAATAGCGCGCGATGTCTTCTTCGGAGAGGCGCAGCTTGACCGCGACTTCCTCGAACTTGCGCGAAGCCTTGAGGCGCGAGTTGAAGCGCCTGATGTCGTCGGCGCTCAGGTCGAGCACCGGCGTCAGCTGCCGGATCGTGCCGTCGATGTCCTTGGCCTGCTGGCGGTTGATGGTCAGCGTGAAGGCGGGGCGGTTGTCGGCCAGCAGCCGGCCCTTGCGGTCGTAGATGAAGCCGCGCGGCGGCGAGATGGCCTCCAGGTGCACGCGGTTGTTCTCGGAGAAAGTCGCGTAGGTCTCGTACTCGATCACCTGCAGGTAGGAGTAGCGGCCGATCAGCACGCCGAACATGGCCAGCACGAAAATCGCCGCGACGGTGGCCCGGCGGCGGAAGAGGCCGGCTTCCTGCTGGTTGTCCTTGAGCGTGAAGGGATCTTTATGGAACGGCATGGGTCATCAGGGCGCTGGGAGCGGGGCGATTGTCCGAAAGGCGGTCGGTAAAAGCTATATCGTATTTTGTTAGTAGTGTGTCACAGCGTCAGCGATGGTAGGGGTGCCCCTTCAACACGCTCCACGCCCGGTACAGCTGTTCCGCCGCCACGATGCGCACCAGCGGGTGCGGCAGCGTGAGGCGCGACAGCGACCAGGTCTCGTCGGCGCGTTCGAGCACGGCGCGGGAGAGGCCTTCGGGGCCGCCGATCAGCAGCGCCGCCGGACGTCCGTCCACCTGCCAGGCCTTCAGAGTATCGGCGAGGTCGTCCGTGGAAAGGGGGCGACCCCGCAGGTCCAGCGCAATGACCCGCTCCGGGGGGCGGAGCGCCGCCAGCAGGGCCGCGCCTTCCTGTTCCTTCAGGCGGGCGAGATCGGCGCCCTTGCCGCGCCTGCCGGCGGTGATTTCGACGAGTTCCAGGCTGATGTCGCCCGCGAGGCGCCGGGCGTAGTCGCCGAAGCCGGCGTCGACCCAGGCGGGCATGCGGGTGCCGACCGCCAGCAGGCGCAGGCGCATCGGGCCTCAGCCGTTCAGGGACGGGCGGCGCGGGCGGCGGGGGCCGCTGCGGGGGCGGCCGCGGGCGTCCACAGCCGCTCGAGATCGTAGAAGGCGCGGGTCGCCGGCAGCATGACGTGCACGATCACCCCGGCCAGATCGATGAGGATCCACTCGCCGTCGAGTTCGCCTTCCTGGCCCAGGGGGCGGAAACCGGCTTCCTTGGCTTTCACCGCGACGTTGTCGGCCAGCGATTTCACGTGCCGCGTGGACGTGCCGGAGGCGATGACCATGACATCGGCCAGGCTGGTCAGGGGGCGTACATCGAGGGAGACGACATCTTTGGCTTTGAGGTCCGCGAGGGCGGCGAGGGTGGTATCGAGGAGCTGCTGGGTGGGGGAATCGAGTTCTTTCATTGGGGGTCTGCATCTCCGCGGTAGAGGTGATGGTGCTCAATATAGTCCCGCACTCGGGGGTTGAGCCAGTTGCTTGTGTCCTGCCCGGCGCCGAGGGCCGCCCGGATGGTCCGGCTGGCGATGGCGTAAGGCGCGGTTTCGGCCAGCAGCACCAGGCCCTGCGGGCTGCGGGCCAGCTTTTCGGCGTCTTCGCTGCGGCGCGGCGCGAGCCAGGCGGCGAGCTCGGGACCGAAATGCGGATGGCTGCCGGGCCGGCTGACCACCAGCAGGTGGGCGAGGCCGGTGAGCGCCTGCCAGGCCTTCCAGCGCGGCAGTTCGAGGAAGCTGTCGAGGCCGAGGATAAAGACCAGGGACGGCGCCGGGCCGATTTCCCGGCGCACCCGGCGCAGGCTGTCGATGGTGTAGGAGGGCGGCGGCTGATGCAGCTCGCCCTCGTCTATGGTGAGTCCTTCCTTATCGGCCAGGGCCAATCGCAGCATGGCCAGGCGGTGCTCGCTGGCCGTGACGCCGGCCTTCAGCGGCGACCGGGCGGCAGGCAGGAAGCGGATCTCGTCGAAGCCGAAACGCGACCGCAGCGCCGTAGCCGTGGCCACATGGCCCAGGTGCACGGGATCGAAGGAGCCGCCGAAAAGCCCGATCACTGGCGGATATGCCCGTCGCCCAGCACCACCCACTTCTGCGAGGTGAGGCCTTCCAGGCCGACCGGGCCGCGCGCGTGGATCTTGTTGGTGGAGATGCCGATCTCGGCGCCGAGGCCGTACTCGAAGCCGTCCGCGAAGCGCGTCGAGGCGTTCACCATCACCGAGCTGGAATCCACCTCGCCGAGGAAGCGCCGCGCCTTGGTCACGTTCTCGGTGACGATGGCGTCGGTGTGATGGGAGCCGTAGGTATTGATGCGCTCGATGGCCTCGTCCAGCCCGTCCACGACCTTGATGGCGAGGATGGGCGCCAGGTACTCGGCGTGCCAGTCGTCCTCGGTGGCGGGCACGGCGTCGGGCAGGAGGGCGCGCACGCGCTCGCAGCCGCGCAGCTCGACGCCCTGCTCGCGATAGAGCGGCGCCAGGGCGTGGAGCGCGGCCTTGGCGACCGGCGCGTCCAGCAGCAGGCCTTCCATGGCGTTGCAGACGCCGTAGCGGTGCGTCTTGGCGTTGAAGGCGATGCGCACCGCCTTGTCGAGGTCGGCCTCGCGCTCGATGAAGACGTGGCAGTTGCCGTGCAGGTGGAAGATCACCGGCACCCGGGCCTCGCCCGAGATGCGCTCGATCAGGCCCTTGCCGCCGCGGGGCACGATCACGTCCACGAAGTCGGGCATGGTGATGAGGGCCGAAACGGCGGCGCGGTCGGTCGTCTCCACCACCTGTACGGCTTCGGGCGGCAGGCCGGCGTTCTTCAGGCCGGCCTGGATGCAGGCGGCGATGGCGCGGTTGGAATGGATGGCCTCGGAGCCGCCGCGCAGGATGGCGGCGTTGCCGGACTTCAGGCAGAGCGCCGCCGCTTCCAGCGTCACATTGGGGCGCGACTCGTAGATGATGCCGATGACGCCCAGCGGCACGCGCATCTTGCCGACCTGGATGCCGGAGGGGCGGTAGACGAGGTCGGTGATGGCGCCGACGGGATCGGGCAGGTCCATGACCTGGCGCAGGCCTTCCAGCATGCCGGCGAAGGTCTTCTCGCCGATGCTCAGGCGGTCCAGCATGGCGGCGTCGAGGCCGTGGCGGCGGGCGGCCTCCACATCCTCGGCGTTGGCGGCCAGCACCTCGGCTTTGGCGGCGTGCAGGGCGTCGTGAATGGCGGCCAGGGCAGCGTTTTTCTCGCGGGTGCCGGCGCGGGCGGTGGCGTGCGAGGCCGCGCGGGCGGCGCGGCCCAGGGTCTGCATATAGGCAGAGACATCAAGGAGAGTGTTCACGGGAACCTCGGCGGAAATTCAAGGCGCGCAGTATAGCGCCGAAGGCAGGCGGCCCCTACCGCTGCCGCCGGTCCTGCGCTGGCGGCCGGCTGTCGCCGGAGCCGCGGCCGGCGTCCGGTGCCGCGCGCACCCGGTGGGCAGGGCAAAAAGCCGGTGGTAGCATCGATCGTCCCAAAACAAGAAAAGTGCCGGGCATTCACGGCAGCGCCTGCAAGGGTCGGATGGAATCTGCCCTGCCGCCGCAACGCCGCCCGGGACGCTACAGGAAGCCCGTCATGGCCGTAGCTTACGAGCTCTATAACCGCTCCTCCCTCAAGCAGACGCCGAAGCAGGATTTCATCGGCAAGTGGCGCGTGGACTATCTCGCCTTCAGCCAGCCGGAGAATGCCCACAAGACGCCGCTGATCGTGCTGGGCGGCGCCTTCCAGAACTTCAATTCCTACAAGTACTGCGTCGAGCAGGTGCTCAACGTGGTGCCCGTCATCCTGGTCGACCTGCCCTCGCTCGGCAACAACGACCAGCTCGGGCCCGACCTCGGCATGGAAGACCTCGCCGACCTGCTCTTCCGGTGGACGCAGCACGCCGGCCTCGCGAAAGTCTCGCTGATGGGCCTCTCGCTGGGCTCCGTGGTCGCCTCCACCTATGCCTACAAGCGCCCCGAGCACACCGGCAAGCTGATCGTCACCGGCATCCTGATCCGGCCGCGCAAGTCCTGGCGCATGCTGCTGGAAGAATCCGTGAAGGTGCTGGACGAGGGCCGCCTCGACGAATTCGGCCAGGCCGTCGTGCTCTATCTCGTCAATCACGCGCGCCTGAAGGAAACCGAGATCGCCGACATCACGCGCAAGCTCTTCCACCGCCAGATGCGCGGGTTCCACGAGAACGAGCAGCAGCGCTACCGCATCAACGCCCGCCGCCTGCTCGAGGTGGAATCCATCCTCGGCTATCCGACCTGCGAGACGCTGGTCGCCACCGGCGAATACGACAGCTTCACGCTGCCCTACGAAAACGCGCTCTTCGCCGCGCGCTGCCCCCACGCCACCTTCGCCCTCATCAAGGGCGCCGACCATGTGGCGCAGCTGGAAAAGCGCGACGAATCCGTGGCCATGTTCTGCGCCTTCCTGCGCGGCGACGACCTGCGCACGGTGAAAGGCATCGAGGTGCTGACGAAGCACCAGTGCGAAACCCTGGAGCGCCGCGGCGAGCCGCGCCTGGTGCCGGTGAATCCGCATGCGCGCGTGATCAGCTTTTCCCGGCTCGACGGCGCACTCTCCATCGACATGAAGGTGACGATCCGCGACATGAATTTCTTCGGCTGCGTGCTCGACTACGAGCACACCGATTCGCCGCTGGAGCAACATGCGCGCGACCTCGTGCTCTGCCCCGAGAGCACGGCGCTGCGCATCGAGATGCTGGTGTTCGAGCAGCACGAGAGCAGCATGCGCTGCCTGTTCAAGCACGGCAGCTTCGATACCGCCGAGGAGCTCAAGGCCCTGCTCGACGACGAGCTTTTTTTCCGCCATCCCGAAGTGACGCCTGCTGGCGGCGAGCAGAAAGTCCGGGCGATTTATCGCTGAGTGCATCCGCCACGAATGGCGGGGCAGAGGATCGTCCGGCGCCCCTCAGTTCGGGCGGCAGCGAATGCAGGGGTGGAAGGTGGAACGAGACTATCAGCATGGCTTTTCGGGAACGAGCCCCGCGATGTTCGACCGCACAAGCCGGACACGCAAGGCCGAGACCATGGTCAGGGTCCTCGGGGAATTTATCAAGGCGGCGCCGGGCGAGCTCTCGGTGCTCAACGTCGGCGGCTCGGCCGGCATCATCGACAATCATCTGGCCCGGCATTTCGGCCGCGTCGTCGGCATCGACATCGATGCCGACGCCATCGCCTTCGCCCGCTCGCAGCACCAGCGCGGGAATCTCGAGTTTCGCATCGGCGACGCGCTCAACCTGGATTTTCCCGACGATGCCTTCGATATCGTGATCTGCTCGCAGGTATACGAGCACGTGCCGGATGCCGCCCGGATGATGGCGGAAATTTTCCGTGTGCTGAAACCGGCAGGGGTCTGCTATTTCGCGGCCAGCAATCGCCTGATGTGGAACGAGCCGCACTACAATCTGCCGCTGCTTTCCGTGCTTCCGCGACCGCTGGCGCATCTTTATGTGCGCCTGGCGGGCCGCGCCAGCCACTATCACGAACTGCATTACAGCTACTGGGGACTGCGGCGGCTGGTGGCCCGTTTCATCCTGCACGATTACACCCGGCGAATGGTGCAGGACCCGGAACGCTTCGGCGTTTCCTACATGGTGCCCTCCGGAGGGCTGAAGGGCGGCCTCGTCCGCTTCATGGCCGCCTGCCTGTACTGGATGTTCCCCGGCTATATCTGGCTTTTGCAAAAGCCGTCACAGCCGGAATAGTCCGCTCCCGCCGCGGCGTCGGCGCCTTGGCCAAAGAGGATGGCATGACATATGCTTGGCGGGTCTTGGAGACCCGCTCATGAAGTCCATCCCCCTAACGGAGTATCCCGCCAGTACCCTGGAGGGCCTGTTGTCCGGCATTCCCTTCTACAAGGACCTGCTGTTTCACGATCCCGATCAGATGGAAGTGCTGAAACTGCACTCCAGCATCTATGAGCCGGGGCCGAACGAGGTCGTGATCGAGAAGGGCGCCCAGGACAGGGTTTTCTATTTCCTGCTCTCGGGACAACTGATCGTCTATCCGGACGGCAAGAAGTCGCGCAAGGCGGTGAACTACCTGACGCCGGGACAGGCGCTCGGCGTGCTGGCGCTGCTCTGCAATTCGCCGCGCACCGCCACGCTGGTGGCCGACGCCAAGTCGGGGCGCGTGCAGATGATCGGCACCGATTTCACGCCCTTTGGCGCACTGACCGATTTCAGCAAGATCCATCTCTCCACCAAGCTTTCGCTATGGCGCATGGTGACGCACAACACGCGCTGGAAGCTCAACGTCTACCGCATGCAGACGCCGGACCATCCGCTGGCGGTGGCGCTCGGCAAGGTCGAAAGCTTCAGCGGCGAGAAGGGGTCGGTGGCGGAGCTGCAGAGCCTGGACCGGCAGGTGCGTGCGCTCACCGAGCTTATGTCGAAGTGGAACGAGGTGCTGACCAGTGGCTGAGACTGCAGCCAGCTTGATCGGGCATGCTGGCTGCTCGTCCTGCGTGAGGCGCGACCCCGCTGGGGCAGGCCTACCTGATTCCCTACAAGTTTCAATCCACGCGCCTGCGTGAGGCGCGACACTGCGCCCAGGAGCTTGGCAACTGCATACGCGGTTTCAATCCACGCGCCTGCGTGAGGCGCGACTGCAGGAAACCCATAAGGCGGTTCAGGTGGGCGTGTTTCAATCCACGCGCCTGCGTGAGGCGCGACTGGACAGCAATCACACAACAGGGGAAAGCATGATGTTTCAATCCACGCGCCTGCGTGAGGCGCGACAGACCGAGAAGCGCAGCGGCGCTTAACTCCAGAAGTTTCAATCCACGCGCCTGCGTGAGGCGCGACGCCGTCGACATATTTACCAATGGCCGCCACGTAGTTTCAATCCACGCGCCTGCGTGAGGCGCGACCATGGTGCTGGGCGGGAATCAGGGTGACATGGTGTTTCAATCCACGCGCCTGCGTGAGGCGCGACCCTGACGCTGGTCAACGGCATGACCGTTATCGGTGTTTCAATCCACGCGCCTGCGTGAGGCGCGACCCACGCTACTGAGCTATCACGGCGACCCCGCAGTGTTTCAATCCACGCGCCTGCGTGAGGCGCGACCCAAGCCGTCCGCCGATGCTGGCGATTCGGGCAGTTTCAATCCACGCGCCTGCGTGAGGCGCGACCACGCTGTAGCAAGACCAGCCAGCAATACCACTGGTTTCAATCCACGCGCCTGCGTGAGGCGCGACAGTGCGGGACGCAGAACCTTGTTTTCCAGAACGCGTTTCAATCCACGCGCCTGCGTGAGGCGCGACCCGGCAGGGCAGCCGCTCGCTGTATCTGGAGATTGTTTCAATCCACGCGCCTGCGTGAGGCGCGACCCTGGCCCTGTACCTGCTGCGCACGGGCATCTTCGTTTCAATCCACGCGCCTGCGTGAGGCGCGACGAAGACCATCATCGGCGACGTTAAGGGTATGGTGTTTCAATCCACGCGCCTGCGTGAGGCGCGACGCTGACGGCGGCGCAGATTGAAAAAGTCACGCTGTTTCAATCCACGCGCCTGCGTGAGGCGCGACGATGACTCGGATCGGGTAGTGACCAGCGCATGGGTGTTTCAATCCACGCGCCTGCGTGAGGCGCGACGGTCTGCTCGCGGGTGGTGGCAATCGCATCAATGGTTTCAATCCACGCGC
This sequence comes from Pseudomonadota bacterium, assembly GCA_049320605.1. GTDB lineage: Bacteria > Pseudomonadota > Gammaproteobacteria > Pseudomonadales > Moraxellaceae > UBA2031. Next base: position 63,422 of record JBMOQI010000003.1, read on the forward strand.
CTGCGTGAGGCGCGACCAGCGGCTGCCAGTGGGTGACTCGCTCACGGATGTTTCAATCCACGCGCCTGCGTGAGGCGCGACGTCAACGGCATGGTGGAGCCTGACAAGGCGCTCTTGTTTCAATCCACGCGCCTGCGTGAGGCGCGACGTGTCCTTCAGCACGAGTTTGTACGAGCCGAAGCCGTTTCAATCCACGCGCCTGCGTGAGGCGCGACGAGCGCATACGCGACATGAGTGTAACGCTTGGTGTTTCAATCCACGCGCCTGCGTGAGGCGCGACCTGTTCCGCACCGTGCCGGATGCCGTGGCTATCGTGTTTCAATCCACGCGCCTGCGTGAGGCGCGACCATAAGCCCCTTTGTACCGATGCGGCTCGAAGAGGTTTCAATCCACGCGCCTGCGTGAGGCGCGACCGCGGGGTTCGTCAGGTGGCGACGTTTGACGTGGTTTCAATCCACGCGCCTGCGTGAGGCGCGACAACGAGGGCATCTAGCGATGGTCCGGCGTGATAAACGTTTCAATCCACGCGCCTGCGTGAGGCGCGACGCGATGCATGTATCCGGCCGGCCGGGCGTTGATGTTTCAATCCACGCGCCTGCGTGAGGCGCGACGTTCAGCACGATTTCTGAACTGGCGGCCGAGAAGGTTTCAATCCACGCGCCTGCGTGAGGCGCGACGCCACTGTACTGCGCAGGTGTATGCGTTCTGCAAGTTTCAATCCACGCGCCTGCGTGAGGCGCGACCTCACGGACCTTTAGGAAATGAAACCAATGTCAGTCGTTTCAATCCACGCGCCTGCGTGAGGCGCGACGAGGCGCTAGCGAAATGCTTGCCTAGAGAGAGAGTTTCAATCCACGCGCCTGCGTGAGGCGCGACGGAAAAGGGCTTCCCTGATAACCGGGTTTCAGAGTTTCAATCCACGCGCCTGCGTGAGGCGCGACCAATTCGCGGGCCGTCTTGGCTGTCGCAATTTGTGTTTCAATCCACGCGCCTGCGTGAGGCGCGACGGGCATGGTTGTACTCCTCGAACGTGCAGCCGACAGTTTCAATCCACGCGCCTGCGTGAGGCGCGACAGTTGACCATTCCGGAGGCGGCATGAGCCTCGTTGTTTCAATCCACGCGCCTGCGTGAGGCGCGACAATAACGACCAGCAATGGGCGCATCAGCAGGAATTGTTTCAATCCACGCGCCTGCGTGAGGCGCGACGGGACAGAGCAGCAACTGATCTGGCTAGATGAGGTTTCAATCCACGCGCCTGCGTGAGGCGCGACCGGACGGTCGCGTCTTTCGGGTCCACCTTAAACGTTTCAATCCACGCGCCTGCGTGAGGCGCGACGTACGTCTTGGCGATGGTCTGGCGGGCATCACGGGTTTCAATCCACGCGCCTGCGTGAGGCGCGACGAGGTCGCCACCCTCCGCGCTCAGCTTGCCGAACGGTTTCAATCCACGCGCCTGCGTGAGGCGCGACGTGAACGACCCGGCAGTGCGCGAAGTGGTGCTGATGTTTCAATCCACGCGCCTGCGTGAGGCGCGACCTTGGGCAGAATCAGGTCAGCGGTAGCGAAGGTGTTTCAATCCACGCGCCTGCGTGAGGCGCGACGACGCGACACTTATCGCATCACTGGTCTGGCGAGGTTTCAATCCACGCGCCTGCGTGAGGCGCGACGGCGATGCAGTTGCGCGACGAAACGGCGGACGAAGTTTCAATCCACGCGCCTGCGTGAGGCGCGACTCCGCCGCAATGGTATCTGCCGGCTGGTTGATCGTTTCAATCCACGCGCCTGCGTGAGGCGCGACGCGCAGCGCGCGAAGCTGGCGAAGCTCTGCGATGTTTCAATCCACGCGCCTGCGTGAGGCGCGACGGCCTATTACTAACACACTGAAAAGCCCATAAAAACGCCGTGCTTTCCGCGAACCACATTTAGGAAGTCAAGGAAGGAGGGAGGAGGTGGGAGGGATTGATGCAACTCATTGATCCATAAGAAGTGCGAAGCTGCCTGAAAATGCCGTGTCACTTGAGGTTCGCCCTACATAACCAGAGGCCCATGCAAGTCCAGGGCAGGCTTCGCTCCTACATGCTCAATTTTTCGCTGCCATTCGCTTCCCAAATAATAGAAGCGCAGGCTGTCCGTTTCCGGATCGATCAGATCACAAAGCTCCTGCTTGAGAAAAGTCCAGCGTGCATTGTCCACCTCGATCTCAAAGACCGAGAACTGCACACGCTGCCCATAGTCCCGGCAGGCTTTGGCTATTCTTCGCAGGCGGCGCTCGCCCCCGGGCGAGATTGTGCTGACGTCGTAGCTGACCAGAATCATCATGGCGGGGGCTCACTTCCATAGCAGGGGCGGATAGGCGTCCAGGTCGCCGCGCAGGTGCCGGGCCAGCAACTGGGCCTGAATGAAGGGGAAAAGCCCCATGGCTGCCTTCTCGTTCAGGAAGGAGTGCTGAAGCTCATCCTGCTTGCGCTCCTGGTACGCCACCAGAACGGTTTTGCGTGCCTCATCGCTCAGCAGGACCGCACCGTTTTCCAGAACGCGAAAATCACGCTCGGCGACTTGTCGGCGATTGACCAGGGAGAGGGCCAGCCTGTCGGCCAGTACCGGCCGTAATTCCTCGGCCAGATCGAGTGCGAGGCTGGGGCGGCCGGGACGGTCCCGGTGCAGGTAGCCGACGGCCGGGTCCAGGCCGACCGTTTCCAGGGCCGACCGGCAATCATGGGTCAGCAGGGTGTACAGGAAAGACAGCAGCGCATTCATGCGGTCCAGCGGCGGTCGGCGGCTGCGCCCATTGAAGGCGAAAGCCGGCGAATTGACGAGTATCAGGTGATTGAAAACGGAGAAATAGATTCTTGCGGCATCGCCTTCGCAGCCGCGTAGAGTATCTACGTCCCTTTCCAGCAGAAGCCTGTCACCGATGCGCTGTAATCGGCGATGGGCATCGTCCAGTTGTGCCATGTCTTCGGCAGCCAGCTTGTCGGCGTGATCGCGTCGCGCGCGGCCAATCACCGAACGCTGATTGTAGATTTTGCCGATCAGAAAGTTGCGGACGATTTCCGCGCTGCCTTGAGGGTCGTCGCTGCGGCGATACTGCTCCCGCCGCAACAAGACATTGCCTGACACCGGACCTTCGACGCGGGCGAGAAAACGTCCATGGGGATTCAGGTAGGAAACGGTAATGCCCTGCTCAGTGCAATAACCCAGCAGGGGCGCCGATACCGATACCCGCCCCAGGCAGACCAGTCCCTCCAGCATGTGTGCAGGTAAACGCGCTCGCTCCTCGCCTTCTACTTCCATGACGAGATTGGCGCCGTCCTTGCGGAGCCAGGCGCCTTCCGTGGTCACGTAAAGCGTATTGAGCTGTCGACGCATAGATCACTCCTGCAACCGGTCCTGAATCCAGTCGCGCACGGATTGCCGCCGTCCCATCAATTGCGGCTGGCAAAGCTCGATCAGAGAGCAGGCGTCGCAGACCGAAGCCTTGTACACGGCGTGGGGGGTAAGGCCCTGCGCTACCAGCGCACGTGCTTCGGCAATCACCTGGCGGGTAAGGCAACGCAACTCGTTGTCCAGCGGCACTACCTGGCGGCGACGCGTCTTGCCGTAATAGAGCGCACCTTCTGCAATCGTCACATGGAGCATGGCCTCCAGGCACAGCGCCTGGCCGCAAAGCTGCACCTCGTCAGCGCGATGGGCCTTGGGTTTGCCACGCTTGTACTCGACAGGGTAAGGACGCTCGCCCTCGGGGCTCACATGAAATTCCACCACATCAGCCACGCCGATAACGCCCAGCTCGGTATTGAGCAGAGGCAGGGCCGTTACCGTGCGCACACCCCGCCGTGCCTCCACCTTCACCTCGTCCGCCTTGCGATGCAGCAGGCGGCCCTCCGCGGTGAAGCGGTTTTCCGCCCACAGCCGCTCCACATGAATCAACGCGAACTGGCGCGGACAGTAGAGGTAGTGCTGCAGGGCGGAGAGAGGAAGGAGGTCGTCTTCCATGACTGCAAGCCATTCATTCAGAAGCCGTCAATAATTTCCGGCTCGAGGCCGGGAAGCGAATTCTTCAATGCCTGAGCATCGAAAGAGCCGTCTGCTTGCAGAAGCTGGCGCAGCGACTCATGCACTTTGGCCGACGAATACTGACCGCTTTTGGAAGAGTGTTTCCACCAGATCACCTTGATTATCTGCATGCTGCCTTCAGGCCGGGCCGACGATGCATCGTTTTCGAACAGCTTCGGTAGCATTGCCTTGATGATCTCCGCATCTTTGTCGTTGAATCCAGTGCGCTCGGCCAGTTGTGGGTTGATGCTCCCGTACGTCTCGTAAGTGCCGTGGTCCACACGATGTTTCATACCCATAGTGTCGGAGCCCCGTTTGCTTCCATCACCTTCACCGCTGACGCTCTTGGTGATCTGAGTGCTAGTAATGCTAACTGGCTCCTTGCTGAAGGCGGATTGAAGGGTGACAGGGCCGCGAATGGGAATGGAGACACCGGCGGCATCGCCATCCTTCCCGAAGGCAAACACTTGGCCGAAGGCGCGGACGTCGAACCATTTTTCACAAGCCAAGCGGCTTGCTACATCCTTGTTCGCGCCTTTTTTGAACTTATCCTTGCCCAGACCATTTTCTGCCCGATTACGCAGGCTGGTTTCGCCATCCACCTTGCGATCATCTGACTGGACGAAGATTGCCTGTCCATTTTCCTGCAGGCGATCACGCAGTTTTCGTTTGAGGCAGACGTCAGTAATTTCGCCAAGGCCAGCATAATCGGTGCGTGGGCGGTTGCCATTCAGGGGGTCACCGTTGGGGTTTGCATGCCGGACATGGAAGACGATTGCGAAGTCAATCTTGTTTTGCAAAGTGCTCATTATGGGTTCCTTCTGATTTTTAGTAAGTCTTATTCGGCTGCTGCTTCTGAGTTTCCAGCATCAGAGCCATTGGGGCGTAGTGCTGCGCGCTGACAGTGATAGGCCAGGAGAAACTCTCCGGTTAACGGGGTATCGCGGATGAATTCATCGGCTTTGAACGCTGTGTGGATGGCGTCTATTTCTTGCTGGCGACGATCTAAGACGGCTGGGCGGAGGTTGCGCAGTCTCGCCTTATAGGGGGTCAGCGCAAGCTCGATGTTCCGCCAGGTAGAGAAAGGTCTGTCCGAGAATCGTTGCATGAGCCGTGCGGCAGTGGTTTCCCGATTCTCTCCTGCCAGATAGAGGGCATAGCTTTCGATGCTTTCCGCAAGGGCAAGTAACCGCCCATAAAGGTAGTCGCGACTGGTGCGATCTGGTTCCAGGGCCATTTTATAGTTCCTCTCTTTATGAAGTCCTTTGAATAATGAACAGGCAATACCCAGACACTTTTCCCATTCCCACGGGTCAAGACCGACACGGTTGACAACACGTTGGCGTGTCGATTCGAAAAGGTCGCGAGGTAAAGCTGATCCCTCGACGATGCAAGGCAGCAAGCGTTCACAGGTTGCCTTATCCAGTCTTGAGTCGATTCGCTGACCATAAGCGGCTTTTGCAATGTCGCGGGGTGAAGGGGTGCCTAAAAATTTCAGATATTTTCCAAAGTCTTGCGGCCAGGAGAAGCTCATGTGCCAATCTTCAATACGCTTCAGGAATTCTGAACCATGCAGCTCGCGATAAAAGGTGATAGACATGCGTCCAGGCGTGGCGGAGTCCAGTGCCATGACATAAATTCCTTCGCCAAGAGTCAGTTTTGACTGGTAACCATTGATGGCCTGCTTTAGCTGCAATGCGAAAGCCTCTCCGGCGCTTATGTCGCCGTGCACTTCACTGGATTCGGATAGCAGTGCGTAGCTGTCAGCCATTGGGTCGGGTACATCTACGCCGGATATGGCCCAGCTCACGATGGCCTGATCGCCATTGCGTGAGCCCTGCCGGGCAATCAGCCAGCGGAGAGCGTTATGGGCTTTCTGCGTGACATCATAGCCAATGCTGATAGCTTGATCGGCCTCCGTGAAACGCCCCCGGTAGGTAAAGCCCGATCCATCGTTAGCGGATATCAGCTTGGCCTTGTCGCCCGCATTGCGCAGTTTGGCGGGGTGTTGCTCCGCGAGCATTACTTCCTGTCCCTGCACCATGCAGTAACCACGAAGGGTCTGAGTTTGGGCGTAGTAGGCAACCCAAGAATTGATTAATGCCTGATCCTCCCATGTGCCTGCTGAAATCGCATCGTCTTCGACAGACCAACGGACAAAAGCATCCTCAGGAGTCTGGCCGGCAGAAAGTACTTTATAGATTGCCGGGACCTGCTCTCTGTCTCCACTCCATTGTTTGAGCAGGCGCCCAGACTCATCAGCTGGCAGAACATGTGAAGTGAGCAGGTCATCTATGATGCGCCCACGCTCCACGTACTTGAGAATGGCCTTGAGCTTGGAGTGACCATGCTCTGATGCCGACCATGCTGAAAGCATCGCCAAATAGGTTCTGTGCGGCTCTGTCGGGTCCGGGACAAAGCCGGAAGTAACTTCGCCACCATGCTCCAGGTAATCCCCTGCAACATATTGCAACTTGTCGCATAGAGGATGATTGGTCGGCTTGCTGCCAGCACGCCCGCCGGAAGCTTCGGTACATGGAATGAGTGTAGTGCTACGTTCCTTTTCCACGACCATGGCCCGGCGGAAATTTCCCTGTCCATCGAGTACGATCTCTACGTGTGCCTGTTGGGTCGTGTGGGCAATGGGCATGAGGCGGGAAGAACCATCAGGCTCGCGGCCGTAGCAGGTTTCATAGGTTTCGTAGAGTTGCTGAAGCCAGCTCATGCCTCAGGCCTCCAAATCAAGGCATCTGCCTCCGCGCCGCATTGGTTTTCTCCTAGCCCGAAATGCTTGAAGGTCATGTTGCGAACAAACTTGCGATCGCTACATTCCTCCGGGCGTGGAAAGCGAATCACCCCGTTAATCATGGTCGGCCGCCAGAAGCGAGCGTGGAGTTCTTCGGTGCCAGTTTCATCCGGATAATCAAAGCCATGAAACATAAGGCCGAATCCAAGCTCGCCATCCTGATCCAGAGCGCCTTCCTCTTCGCCGAAAACACAGGGCGCGACATAACCTTGGCAGTCTCGTGTGCCCAGGAAAATGTCCTGTCGCCCACCACGTTCCAGCATTCTTCGGGCAATAGCGTAGTGCTTACCCTCAATCCGGTCCTGCACCAGCTCGGGACGATGCTCATTCCATTCGAAATGAGCACGTACCTGGTATTCCACATCAGATAGGAAGGTATAGATGGAGAGGTCATTGCCTCCACCGTATGCCAGCGGCTTAACGCCCTTGGTTTGCGTGCGGATGCGCTTCATCACTCGCACCTCGTCGATGAACCAGATAAGCGTGGGCTTCCAGTAGATCGACTTGGCGATGCCTTTCAGAGCTTCATAAGTCGGCACATGGTAGGAACACCTCTCTCCGCCTACTTTGGTTAAAGGGTCGGTAAAAAGGGCGTGGCGGCCCCAGACCTTGAATTCCACGGCATTTCTTGTTGTTAGTTCCATATAAGGGCTTCCATTGGGTTAACCGCTTCTGCGGTAAGGCCGAAGTGATTGCTGTAGTGTCTCGGGTCTAGGCAATAAACGCGTAATTCACTACCTACAGGCGTTAATGCGCCGGCCTCAATCAGCCTCTTGAGCACATGAGGAAATACATTGACTGTGTATTGTTGCGCCTTGCGCAGGAGACTGAGGTTCGGGCCGCCATTGCCAGCGGAAAAAAAGCTATTGATTAGTTCCTTCCCTTCTTTTCCATAAGGCACGACGACGCCTTCGGTCGGCGAATCAATGGCCTTGAATATGCGAGAGGCCATCATGAAGGGTTGACGAAAGAGATAGTCAGGTGATCGGTTGTAACGGTGTTTGTGTGCATTAACGGACTGCGCATTCGAGGATAGAAGCTCCAATAGACTCCCGGAGAAGCCTAGGTCTTTCGACGAAATGGCATAGCTCATTTCTTGCTGCCGTTGGAAGAAGTAGTAGCGGTAATAGTCCTTCAGCAGCTCTGGGCCGACCAAGTTATGAAGATAGCGGTCTGGCACTTGCCCATAATCATCCAGCACACGCTGCGTTACCCCGCGACCACTTGCAATGTCCGGCAGCATCGTCAGGTTCTCTTCTTTGGGGTTGACGATATACACAGCACCTGGGTCGGGTCGTCCGTTACGGTTGCAGCGGCCGGCTGCTTGGGCTATGGAGTCCATGCCGGCCAGGAAGCGGATCACCGTTTGGAAGTCCACATCTACGCCAGCCTCGATCAACTGCGTGCTAATGCACAATGTCGGCTTTTGTGTCTGAAGACGGGCGCACACTTTGCTTAAAACTTTCTTTCGATGGGCTGGGCACATGTCGGTGCTGAGATGGTAAGCAACTTCTTCGCCCAGGTCGGTATTGACCAAGGCGAAGATATTTTTCGCGGCTGCTTTGGTGTTGACGATGACCAGGCAGCTACCTTTACGCCGAAGTGAGTCCAGGGCCAGTTCCGCCACTTCTGCATCGGTCCATCCTGTGGCTTTGCGCATGTCCCGTACGTCAACACGTTTGAGCTGTTCGAATAGTTCGCCAACGTTCGGCATAAGCTCATGATCGGCAGCCAATCGGATTGCACCCTTCTTGGGATCGACCTGATGCAGGAGGGGCTGGGTCGCTGTGCACAGTACTACGGTGCTATTGCATTGCTCGGTCAGGAAATTGACGGCGTTATTGAATAAGTGCACACAGCGGATAGGCAGCGTCTGTACTTCGTCGAAGACCAATACTGTATTGGCTAACTGGTGCATACGACGCGCGCCTCGAGTTCCAGCGCCGAAAAGCGTCTCCAGAAATTGCACCATGGTGGTATAGATGACAGGGGCATCCCAATCTTCGCACAGCATTTTCTCGCGCCAGGTCTGGAACTCTGGCGTGAGATTGCTGTGGTGCTCAAGAACTATACGCCCGGTTTCCTCTGGCTCGCTGGCTGGCTCCAGAATTGAGCGCACCACCTTGGCATTCTGATCAATGATCGAAGTAAAAGGGATGACATATATGATGCGGTCGAGCTTGCGCTCCTGGGCGTGATGTAGTGCAAAACGCAAGCTGGCCAAGGTTTTGCCTCCGCCGGTGGGCACGGTCAGCGTATAAATGCCCTTGGCCCGCAATGCAGCATGCAGGCAGTATTGCGAAATGTCGCGCCGCAGCGCGTCGATTGGGTGTCGCGTCGGAAAGGCGGCTAAGTGGCTTTCGAGTCTTTCTATAAGGATGGACCATCTGGCATAGGTGCCCAGCGGGCGAAGGCGGGCCTCCTGCGGATTTTCAAAAAGAGCCGTGTCAATGCGGTCGCCGGCGATCAGGCAGCTAAAAACAAAGCGAACAAACAGTCCGAACTGCTGTAGTCCAGGAAGCACCTCTCCCCGCGGTTGATGGTGTTGCTCAATTCGCTTGAGCACCAAGTCCACTTCAATGAGCAATTCGGGATCTTCAAGCAACTGGCTGCAGCGGCTCATTATTTCAGCATCGGCGACTTGGAGAGCCTCTGCCAGATGTGTCTTTTCGTCCCCCTTGCTCATGCGGCGTGTGAAGTTGTCCTCGCCATCCGGTGAAATGCAGTCGATCAACCCTGAGTGATGGGACGCAACGCACAGTGCTACCAGCTGGCCCACCATTCTTGCAGCGGGGGAATTGCGCTGGCTCAGTGTCTGCCAAGCAAATTGGGCGCCAGCGCTGGAGTGGTCCACTTTCCCTTTGAGCTTTCCCGCGTCGACCCATTCCTCATCCTCGTCCGGGTTGAGATGGCCTGTGGCAGACTTCAAGTATGTCTGAAAGGCTTGGCTGTATTTGCCCAGGTCATGCAGAAGGCCAAGCAATTCGCCGAGCTTTCCTAGTCCCAGCTTGCTGGCGAAAAGCTTTGCCCAAGCAGCAACTCCTGTCAGGTGCTCAGCTAGTGTTTGCCATTCTCCGTCCGCTGCACGATGGTGCGCGACGTGTAGAGGAATGCTTTGAGTCTTCACTTGGAAGGCCCTTGCTGGAAAGAGAGGGCTGAGTTCATGTCACTTTCCATCGCAACCGAACCAGGACACACCCTGGAACAGCCCCGGCGCAAAATGGCCCCGCTTCGCTTCCTGCTGCCTCTCTTCGGCCTCTATGGCTGACATATCCCGGCCAATCTTTGCCGAAAGTCGCTCTACGGGCTTCACGATGTCGGCAGCCCTGCGCATTTCCGGGTTTTTGGCATTTCGCATTTTCATCCTTGTTCCTCCTGCCTGTTCGGTCCGCACAGTAGCTACATTGCTGCCGGTACACTAATGAGACGCTCAGGTTTTCCCCAGCAGCCACAGCCTTATGGTCATGGGTTCCCGATATACGTTGCCGTCCAGCATTTCCAGTACTTCCGCTCGCAAACGGTGGCCACGGTCCAGCAGCGAGGCTGCGGCTGCGTTGTCGAGGCGGGGCAGGTAGCCGAGCTTTTCCCGATTCCAGAGCACCTCGATAGCGCGCTCGTCATAGGAATTGTCCGCTTGGCGGCGAAGCTCCAGGGCATCGCCCGGCCTGATCCGCGCGGCTGACGCATCGAGACGGTAATAGGCGGCGCCGGCGATGCGGGTATCCTGCAGCCAGAGCGAGGCGGACGATGGCTGGGCGCTCGAAGGGCGGACGAGGGTCAAGGCGCCCAGGCTCAGAAAGCCCATCAATAAGTCGCGTCGTTTCATGGCAGAGCTCTTGTGTGGGGTGCGAGGGCCTTTCTAACACCGCCGCTGTCACAGGCTTTGCATCACTGTCTGTAAGGTCAGTATATGGTCTGCATTTTTTCTATGCTCTGTGCCAGTGCCTGGCGTAGCGAAGCAGGCGCGATGACTTCCACCTGCGGGCCGTGACGCAGGATATCCATCAGCAGTTCCGTAGGGTTGGAGTAGGGCACATGCAGGTGGTAACCGTCGCCCTGCCATTCACCGCGCTGGGCCGGGTGCCAGATTTCGTCGGCCACCCAGCGGGCGGCAGTCGGCGAGAAGCGCAGATGAGCAATCTCTTTGGCCGGGCCCGTAAAGATGCCGAAGCTGTGGTCGGCAAACTCCGCCAGTTTCTCGTGGGACGTTTCCTGGGCCGACTGCTCGTGGAGCTGGGGCGATTGCATGCGATCGAGAGAAAACAGGCGCAGCTCGTCGGCCCGGTGACAGTGCGCGATCAGGTACCAGTTGTGTCGGTAATGGAGCAGCTGCTGGGGGCAGGCCCGGCGTTGCGACTGCTCTTCCTTGCTGCGGCTTTGGTAGCCGAAGCTCAGTTGGCGACGGGTGAGTACGGCATCGGCCACCGGCATGAAGACGCTGTCCTTGATGGGGCGGTGCTGCATGGCCTGCACCCGAACGCGCTCGCTGACCGTTTCTTCGCCTTGGCCGGCCTCGGCCAGCAGATGCCGTATGCGGTTCTTGAGCGGCGCCAGCCGGGGGGCCATGAGGCCGGGCTGGACACTTTCCAGCAACCTGCTCGCAGGCGAGCAAGGCATGGAGTTCGCTGGCGTTCATCCACAAGCCAGGCAGCTCGAACACGGGAGCGTCCGGGTCGTAGCAGTGTCCGTTGCGCTCGCGGTCATAGACGATGGGCGCGCCAAACATGTCCTTCAGGTACTGGAAGTCGCGGGTCAGCGTATTCCGGTTGGTTTCCAATGTTTCGCAGAGGCGGCGCATGGGAAGGGGCTGCCGGGCGCTGCGCAGCAGCTCGTGAATGCGGTAAAGCCGCTCCAGGCGATTCATGGGTTCCTCCCTGCTCAAGCATTCCTGTCCGCAAACAGACGCGGCGACTGTCTGGCTGCCGCCGGATGTGCTGCTTTGCTAGTTCATCGCGCGCACCACGCGCACGAGGGCGCCGCCGCGGGCGGCCGGCGCGGCTGTCTTTTCCCGGTCGGGATCGAGAACCGTGACATCGGTGAAGCCGAGTTTCGCAAAATGTTCGCGCATCTGCGCGTTGCTGCCGAAGTGCAGGCTAAAGCCGCTGCGTGAGGCGATTTTCAGTGCATGGTTGGCGCCGCGGATGGCGCCGGCGAAGCGATGGCCGCCTGCTTCCGGATACATGTCGGTGAGGTAGACACCAAGCGGGAAGTCACGCAGGGCGACAGCCATGCGCTGCCAGACGGCGCTGATCGTCGCGAGGCCGAAATAATTCACCAGTCCTTCCGTGATGATTAGCAGCGGCTTGCTGCGGTCGAACTCGCGCGCGATCACGGCCTCGAGGCTGTCGGGCGTGTCGCGGTCCAGGATGTTGCAAACGGTTAGACGGTGGCGCGCATCCAGCGAAGCGAGCGGTGCGAGCAGCGCGCGCTTGCGCGCCACCATGCCGGGCAGGTCGGCCTCCACATAGCGGATGCCACCATGCCTGCGCGTGAAGCGGTGGCCGCGCGGCGAGAGGCCGCAGGCGATTTCCAGCACCTGCAGGCCAGGATGCGCGGCAACCAGCCCTTCCAGTTCGCGGTCGATCAGGAAATGGCGCTGCAGCAGCGTGGTCTTGATGTCGCTGCCGATCAGGCAGCGCGCCAGCATCTCGAAAGGCCGCAGCAGCATGAAGTAGAGCCGGCCTTGAGCCGTGGCGAAATGGGAGTCGCAGAGGCCGTAGTGATGCCAGACGTAGCCGGTGTAATGCGCGGTGAAGGAAATGCTGGAGGTGTCGTTGTTGTTTTTCATGACGGCATCCGGAGGACTGGCCACCGATAATGCCGGGCGGGCCGGCCTCAGACAACCGCGGCGCCGTGCCCGGGCGCGGCAGGCCTGCAGAAACACGAAGGCCCCGAATCGGGAACCTGATTGCGGGGCCTGCGGGTGTAGCTGCCTTTGCCTTTTTTCGCTTTTTCCTGCCGCGGCCGGAACAGCGGATCAAAGACCAGCGCTTTCGCGCTCGCGGTTTTGCGTTGCCTGCTCATGATCTCCTCGTCGTCGTGGTAAGTGAGCGCCGCGATGTTGCGGCAAGCGCTGCCCGGCGTGAAGGGCTGCGCCGGATCAAGTGATGAATGGTCCCTGCCGGAGAGGGAGCAGGCTGGCGCGGGCGGTTGCGCCATGTGCCCCGGGCCGGTGCTCAGGCGAAAAGCGGCCGGCCGGCCATGGCGAGCGTCAGGCGCAGCAGCACGTCCCAGGCCTGCTCGGCGCTCTGGCCCTTGATGGCCTGGTCGACGGCGAGGATCTCGGCCACGAGCTGCCGCGCCAGCGCCGGGCTGGTGCGCTGCACGGCGCGGTGGAACAGCGCCTGGCGCTTCTGCCAGATGCCGTTCTGCTGCATCAGCGCATTGAGCGGCTGGCCGGCGTCGAGGCCTTCGCGCAGCGCCGCCAGCGTGCGCGCGTCCTTGCCCAGGGCCCACAGCAGCACCGCTTCCGCCTGGCCCTCGGCACGCAGGCCGCTCAGCATGCGCGCGGCTTTTTCCGCGTCGCCGGCCAGCGCGGCGTCGCTGAGGTCGTAGACGTTGTAGCGCGCGCTGTCGCCGACGGCGTTGCGCACGATCTCCAGCGTCAGCAGGCCCTCGCCGGCCAGCAGCCGCAGCTTCTCGATTTCCTGGCGGGCCGCCAGCAGATTGCCTTCGACGCGTTCCACGAGCAGGTCGAAGGCCTCCGGCTCGGCGCGCAGGCCGCTCTGCTGCAGGCGGCCGCGCAGCCAGTCGGGCAGGGAGTGGCTGTCGATCTGCGGCAGTTGCAGCGAAGCGCCGGCCTTCTCGCAGGCCAGGAACCATTTGGCTTTCTGGGCGTTGCCGTCCAGCTTGGGCAGCAGGAGCAGCAGCAGGGTGTCCGGCGCGGGATTGCCGGCATAGCGCTCGAGCGCCGCGGCGGCGCTCGCATCCGGCTTGCCGCCGAAGCGGACCTCCAGCAGCTTGCGCTCGCCGAACAGCGAGAGGTTGTTGGCGCTGGCGAGCAGCTCGTCCCAGTCGGCGCCGCGTTCGGCGTGGTACAGCTCGCGCTCGCTGTAGCCCTGCGCGCGCGCGGCCTGGCGGAGCTGGTCGGCGGCTTCCTGCTGCAGCAGGATCTCGTCGCCATGGACCAGGTACACCGGCTGCAGGCGCTCGCCGAGATGGCGCGGCAGCTGGTCCCAGCGCAGTTTCATGGGGCTGCCGCCTCGTGCCCGGACGCCGCCAGGGGCGAGACCCGGAGGGCGGCGAGCTGGCGCACGATCTGCTGCGCGGCATCCATGCGCAGTTCCTGCACCAGGGTCTCTTCTTCGGTGCTTTTGCCGACGATGTTGCTGCTGCTGTACTGGTAGCTGCGGCGCAGGATGAGCGACTCCAGCGGCCCGATCAGGCGGCCGTCGCTGCTGTTCAGGCGGAACTCCACGGCGTAGACCAGGATGTATTCGGCGGCGCGGGCGCTGCTGTCGACGGAGGAGGTCTGGCGGTTCAGGGTCTCGCTGACGACCTCGAGCAGCAGCTCGCCGCCGCCGGCGGCAATCTGGCTGCGCTCCAGCGCCAGGCGCAGTTCGCGGCCGAACGCGTCGGCGCCGCCGGGAATTTTCAGGCTGATTTCGCGGAGGAAGGGCGGCACGTCGTAGCTGCCGCGCAGCTGGAAGCCGCAGGCGGAGAGGGCGAGGCCGGCCAGCAGCAGGAGCGTCGGCGCGAGCCGCCCCGGCAGGCGCGGACGCCAGGGCGCGTTATTCGGTTTCGGTCCGGCTGTTCTCACGTTCTGGGCGCCCCGTTCAGGCCACGATGTTGACGAGCTTGTCCTTCACCACGATGACCTTCTTCGCGGGCCGGCCCTCCATGAAGCGCTGCGCGTCCGGACTGGCGAGCGCGGCGGCCTCGATGGCGGCGGTGCCGGCGGTCGCGGGCACGGTGATCCTGCCGCGCAATTTTCCGTTCACCTGGACCACGAGTTCGATGCTGTCGCGCGCCAGTGCCGCTTCGTCGTGCCGCGGCCAGCCGGCCTCGAGCAGCGCCACCGTTGGCGTGCCCAGCTGTTTCGCCAAGCTTGTGCCCAGGTCTTGCCAGAGCGCGTGGCAAATATGCGGCACCACGGGCGACAGCATCTTCACCAGCACCTGCAGCGCCTCGGCTTCCAGGGCCAGCGCCAGCGGCGCTTCGGCGGCGGGGCGCTCAAAGACATCGCTGTCGATCAGGTTGAGCAGCTTCATGCCGGCCGAGACCACGGTGTTGAACTGGTTGCGCTCATAGTCGGCGTTGGCCTGCTTCAGCACGCTGTGCAGTTCGAAGCGCGCGGCCTTGAGCGCCGCGTCGCCGGCAAGGCGGTCCTGGCTGAAACGCCCGCCAAGTGGCGGGGCGAGGGCGGCGCGCCGGCCAAAACGGTAGGCCAGCTTCCACAGGCGGCGCAGGAAGCGGCTGGCGCCTTCGACGCCGGCGTCGTTCCATTCCAGCGAGGCATCGGGCGGCGCGGCGAACATCATGAAGAGGCGGGCGGTGTCGGCGCCGTACTGGTCGATCAGCGCCTGCGGGTCGACGCCGTTGTTCTTCGACTTCGACATTTTCTCCAGGCCGCCGATCTGCACGGGGCTGCCGTCGGCTTTCAGCGTCGCGGCCGTCATGCGGCCTTTTTCGTCGCGCCGCACGGCGACCTCGGCGGGATTGATCCAGTCCTTCTGGCCGCCGCCCTGGTCGCGATAAAACGTGTCGGCGACGACCATGCCCTGCGTCAGCAGCTTCACGAAAGGCTCGTCGCCCTGCACCAGGCCTTCGTCGCGCATCAGCTTGTGGAAGAAACGCGCATAGAGCAGATGCAGGATGGCGTGCTCGATGCCGCCGACATATTGATCCACCGGCAGCCAGTATTTCGCCGCGTCCCGGTCGACCATGCCGGCCGTGGACTGCGGCGAGGCGTAGCGGGCGTAATACCAGGACGATTCCACGAAGGTGTCCAGGGTGTCGGTCTCGCGCCTGGCGTCGCCGCCGCATTGCGGGCATTTGCAGGCATAGAACGACGGCATTTTCGCGAGCGGCGAGCCGGCGCCGTCCGGCACCACGTCTTCCGGCAGCACGACCGGCAAATCTTTTTCCGGCACCGGCACGTCGCCGCAGGCGGCGCAGTGGATGATGGGAATCGGGCAGCCCCAGTAGCGCTGGCGCGAGATGCCCCAGTCGCGCAGGCGGAACTGCGTCTTGCGCGCGCCGTGCTGCGTGGCCTCGAGGTCGGCGACGATGGCGTCGAAGGCGGCGGTGAAGTCCTTGCCGTCGTACTTGCCGGAGTTGAGGGTGACGAGCCCGTCTTTCGCCGCGTACCAGTCCTGCCATGTCGCGGTGCTGAAGTCGTTTTCGCCCTGCGCGGGCCGGTACACCTGTGTGATCGGCAGCGAATACTTGTTGGCGAATTCGAAATCGCGCTCGTCGTGCGCGGGCACGGCCATCACGGCGCCTTCGCCGTAGCCCCAGAGCACGTAGTTGGCGACGAACACGGGCAATTTGTCGCCGCTAAGGGGGTGCACGACGAACTGGCCGGTGGCCATGCCTTTCTTTTCCATGGTGGCCAGGTCGGCCTCGGCCACGGAGCCGGCCTTGCAGTCGGCGAGGAAGGCCGCGAGCGCCGGGTTCTTCCCGGCGGCGCGCGTGGCCAGCGGATGCTCGGCGGCGACGGCGACATAGGTCGCGCCCATCAGCGTGTCGGGGCGCGTGGAATAGACACGCAGCTGGCCGTCGGCGCCGATGGAGCCTGCGTCGTAATCGAACACGATGTCGGCGCCGAAACTCTTGCCGATCCAGTTGCGCTGCATGGTGCGCACCTGCTCCGGCCAGCCCTCGAGCTGGTCGAGGTCGCTGAGCAGCTCTTCCGCGTACTTCGTGATGGCGAAGTAATACATGGGGATCTCGCGCTTCTCGACCCGCGCGCCGGAGCGCCAGCCGCGGCCGTCGATGACCTGCTCGTTGGCGAGGACCGTCTGGTCCACGGGATCCCAGTTCACCACGCCGGATTTCTTGTAGATCACGCCCTTCTCGAAGAGGCGCGTGAACAGCCACTGTTCCCAGCGGTAGTAGTCGGGCCGGCAGGTGGTGACTTCGCGCGACCAGTCGATGGCGAGGCCCAGCGATTTCAGCTGGCCCTTCATGTAGTCGATGTTGGCGTAGGTCCAGGCGGCGGGCGCGACCTTGTTCTTCATCGCCGCGTTTTCCGCGGGCAGGCCGAAGGCGTCCCAGCCCATGGGCTGCAGCACGTTCTTGCCCTGCATGCGCTGGTAGCGCGCGATCACGTCGCCGATGGTGTAGTTGCGCACATGGCCCATGTGCAGCTTGCCCGAGGGATAGGGGAACATGGACAGGCAGAAGAATTTTTCCTGGCCGGGCTTCTCGCCGGCCCGGAAGGCCTGCGTGGTTTCCCACTCCTGCTGGGCGGCTTTCTCGATGTCTTGCGGGCGATACTGTTCGTGCATGGCGCGGGACCGGGCGGAAAAGAAAAAATCGTGGAAAATCAAAGCCGCGTAGCATAGCGTAGGCGCCGATTCGAGACCATGACCCGCGTCTTCGGCGCCCGCACCGCCCCGAGGTAGGGATGACCGCCTATATTTTTTTGCGCAGCCTGCTGGCGCCGCCCACCCTGCATATCCTGCTCCTGCTGCTCGGCCTCTGGCTGCTGCGCCGGCGCCCCTGGCTGGGCGGCTCCGTGATCGCGCTTGCCCTCCTGACCCTTTATCTCATGGCCACGCCCTGGTGCGCCCACCTGCTGGCCCGCGGCCTGGAGACGGAGCCGCCGCTGGAGCTGCTGCGCCCCGAGAGCTGGCAGGGCGCCCAGGTCATCGTGGTCCCCGGCGGCGGCCGCGCCGCGGCGCCCGAGTTCGGCGGCCGCGACATGCCGAATTACTGGACCGCCAGCCGCCTGCGCTACGGCGCCGCCCTCTACCGGCAGAGCGGCCTGCCGCTGCTGGTCAGCGGCGGCAGCGTGCGCGACGAGAAGGAGGCCGAGGCCGTCGTCATGGCGCGCAGCCTGGAGCAGGATCACATCGTCAACGTGCGCTGGCTGGAGGCGCGCAGCCGCACCACCTGGGAAAACGCCCGCTTCACCCGCGAGCTGCTCGAGGAAGACGGCATCCACCATGTCGTGCTGGTGACGCAGGCCCTGCACATGCCGCGCGCCCGCATGGCCTTCGAGCATGCCGGCTTCCGCGTGACGGCCGCGCCCGTCGATTTCTCGATGCCCGACCGGCGCCCGCTGCCGCAGCGCCTCCTGCCCGATCCCGTCAGCTTCGTGAAATCGGCGCAGGCGCTGCACGAATACGTCGGCCGGCTCGCCTACCGCGCCCGCGTCTGGATCGACTGATGCAGCGCCTTGCCGCGGTCCCCCTCAACGTCATCACCGGCTTCCTCGGCGCCGGCAAGACCACGGCCATCCGCCGCCTGCTGGAGGCGCGGCGCGAGGGCGAGCGCTGGGCGGTGCTGGTCAACGAGTTCGGCAGGGTCGGCATCGACCAGGCCGTGCTGGGCGGCGAGGGCATCGCCGTGAAGGAGCTGCCGGGCGGCTGCCTCTGCTGCGCCAACCAGCTGCCGCTGCAGGTGGCGCTGTCGCAGCTGCTGACGCGCACGCGGCCGACGCGCGTGCTGATCGAGCCCACCGGCCTCGGCCATCCGGCGCGCCTGCTCGACGGCCTGCGCGAGGCGCACTGGCGCGAGGCGCTGGAGGTGCGCGCCACGCTGACGCTGGTCGATGCGCGCGCGCTTCAGGACCCGCGCGTGCGCGCGCACGATACCTTCCGCGCCCAGGTCGAGGCGGCGGAGGTGCTGGTGTTCAGCAAGGACGATGCGTTAAGCGATGCGGAACGGGCAAGCGCCCGCGAGTTTGCCGCGAGCCTGCTGCCGCCCAAGGCGCATGTGCATTTCATGCGGGACGGCCGCCTGCAGCGCGAATGGCTGGACCTGCCGGGGCGGCCGCAGCCGCTGCGGCGCTCGCTGCTGCACCGGCCGCCGGCCCTGGCGCTGCCGCAGGAAAGCGCCGGGATCGAGCCGCCCTATCACTACAGCGAGAGCATCGGCGAGGCCGCCGTGGCCGGCTGGGTGTTTCCGCGCGACTGGGTATTCGGGCACGACGCGCTGCTGAACCTGCTGTTCGGCATGCAGGACAAGCTGCGCGTGAAAGGCGTGTTCCATACCGAGCGCGGCTGGATCTTCTTCAATGCCACCCGCTACGAAACGGCGGTGAACAGCGAGCCGCCGCGCGGCGACAGCCGGCTCGAGATCATTGCGTCCCTTGCTTTCGAGGCCGGGCCCATCGAGCAGGCGCTGCTCGCGGCGCGCATCGGCGAAACCCAATAAAGCGAAATCACTGTAGGAGCGGCTGCAGCCGCGAACAGCAGAGGCCGCCCCTCGGGTTCGCGGCTGAAGCCGCTCCTACGGGATGAGGCAGGGGCAGATTGTTGGCCTTTATGAGGCAGTGGCCCTGGCGCGCCGCCAGCCGAGCAGCAGGAGCAGCCCGCAGGCGGCCAGCACCGGCCAGCTGCCCGTCACCATGAAGGGCGTCATGCCCGTATGGCCGCGTGCCGTCGTGCGCATCACCAGGCGCTGGAACTGCGGCGCCTGGGCGCGCACCTGGCCGTCCGCGGCGATGATGGCGGAGATGCCGTTGTTGGTGGCGCGGATGATCTCGCGGCCGGTTTCCCGGGCGCGCATGCGCACCATCTGGAAATGCTGGTGCGGGCCGATGGAGCTGCCGAACCAGCCGTCGTTGGAGATCGTCGCCAGCACGTCGCTGCCGGCGGCGAGGCGGCGCACGAGGTCGGGATAGGCGATCTCGTAGCAGATCATGGGGCCGAGCCGCAGCTTCTGCACGGTGAGCATGGGCTGGTGGGCGGCGCCTTCCGTGAAGCTGGTCATGGGCATGTCGAAGAAGGGAATGGCGCCGCGCAGCCAGTTCTCCAGCGGAATGTATTCGCCGAAGGGCACGAGGCGCTGCTTGTGGTAGACGCCGTCGCCTTCGCCCAGCGCGACGATGCTGTTGTGGATGCGGTACTCGCGCGCGACTTCATCCACGGCGATGTAGGGAATGCCGGTGACGAAGGCGGAGTGCGCGGTGAGCGCGTTGTCCTGCATCTCCGTCAGCTCGGCGATGGCCTCGTGATAGAACATGGGAATGGCCGCTTCCGGCCAGATCACGAGATCGCGGCCCCACTCGCTCTTCGAGAGCTGGCGATAGATATCGACGGTCTTGTCGCGCCACTCCAGCTGCCACTTCACTTCCTGCGGAATATTGCCCTGCACGATGCTGACCGAGAGCTCGGCGCCGGTAGGCCGGGTCCAGGGCACGAACTGCAGCGCGAAACCGCCGGCCCAGAGCGCGAGCGCCACGGCCAGCGCCGGCCAGGCCTTGCGCTCCGCCAGCGCGCGGCCCAGCGCCAGGGCGCTGAAGACCGCGATCAGGCTGATGCCGAACACACCGAACAGCGGCGCATAGCCTGCCAGCGGCGTATCGATGAAGGCGTAGCCGGTGAAGAGCCAGGGAAAGCCCGTCAGCACCCAGGAGCGCAGCCACTCGCCCAGCACCCAGAGCGCGGGCAGGGCCAGCAGGGCGGCGCGCTGCAGGCGCAGGCGTGCGTAGACGTAGCCCAGCAGCGCGAAGAACAGCGCCATCACCGCCGCCAGCGCCGCCACCATGGGCGTCGCCAGCCAGGGCGGCGTGTAGCCGTAGTCGTGGATGGAAACGTAGAGCCAGTGCGTGCCGTAGCCCCAGAGGCCGAAGCCGTAGCACCAGCCCAGCCAGGCCGTGCGCCCGGCGCCGTGCGCGCGCAGCAGCTCGCCGGCGAGGCCGATGGCGAACAGCGCCAGCGGCCAGCAATCGAAGGGCGAGAAGGCGAAGGGGGTGAGCGCGCCCAGCGCCAGCAGCAGCAGGGGCAGCAGGCGGTGGCGGCGGAGCGTGTCGAGGAGGGTGGCGATACGGGGCATGGGATTTCACGCAATGTAGGAGCGGCTTCAGCCGCGAAGCAACGCCGGCTGTTCGCGGCTGCAGCCGCTCCTGCGCAGAATGGTGTCCGGGGTCAGTCTTTCTTTTTCTGCACCTTGAGCAGACGGATGGCGCGCGAGTCGGAGGCCAGCACCGTGAAATGCCAGTCGCCGATGGCGATGCCCTCGTCGCGCTCCGGCAGGCGCTCGAAGGCGTTCATGACGATGCCGCCGATGGTGTCGAAATCCTCGTTGCTGAATTCGGTGTCGAAGTGCTCGTTGAAATCGGCAATCGGCGTGATGGCCTTGACGCTGAACTCGCCCGGCCCGATCTCGCGGATCAGCACGTCTTCCTCGACCTCGTAATCGTGCTCGTCGGCAATCTCGCCGACGATCTGCTCCAGCGCATCCTCCAGCGTGACGAGCCCGGCGATGCCGCCGTATTCGTTGACCACGATGGCCATGTGGTTGCGCTTGACGCGGAATTCCTTGAGCAGGCGGTCGAGGCGGGTGGATTCCGGCACGAAGAACACGGCGCGCAGATAATCCTTGAAGTCGAAGCGCTCGGCGCGCTCGGGCACGATCAGCTTGAGCAGGTCCTTGGCGAAGAGGATGCCGACGACCTCGTCGGAGTTGTCGGCGTCCAGCACCGGGAAGCGCGAGTGCGCCGAGTCGATCAGGATGGGCAGGAATTCGCGCGGCTCCATGTCGGAGCGCACGGCGACCATCTGCGCGCGCGGGATCATGATCTCGCGCACCTGGCGCTCGGAGACCTGCAGCGTGGCCTCGATGATGCGCAGCGCGTCGGGGTCGAGCAGGCCGCGCTCGCCGGCCTGCTGGATGACTTCGGCGAGGTCCTCGCGGCTCTGCGGTTCGCCGGAAAGGGCGTGGGTCAGGCGGCTCAGCCAGGAACGCGGGTGGTTTTCGCCCGCCGGTCGGTCTTCGCTCATGATGGTCTCTTGTCTTCCCTTAATCGTTCGCGGCGTCCGTTGCGTACGGATTCTCTATGCCCAGCGCGGCCAGGGCCGCGACCTCGCGGGCTTCCATGACGCCGGCGTCCGCCTCGTCGCCATGGTCGAAGCCGAGCAGGTGCAGCACGCCGTGCACCGTCAGGTGGGCCCAGTGCGCGCGCAGCGGCCTGCCCTCGGCCGCCGCCTCGGCGGCCACGACCGGGGCGCAGATTACCAGATCGCCGAGCGGCAGGACTTCGAGCTGCGCGCGCAGGAAGCCGGGCAGGTCGCTCGGGAAGGACAGCACGTTGGTGGGCCCGTCCTTGCCGCGGTAGTCCCGGTTGAGCGTCCGGCCTTCCTCCGCATCGACCACGCGCACCGTGATTTCCACGGGCCCGGCGTGGCCGGCCCCGGCCAGGGCGGCATCGGCCCAGCGCGTGAATTCGTCGACGCCGGGAATGTCGGCGGCGTCGAGGGCGATCTGCAGGTCGATGAGGGTGCTGGGGGCAGGTTGCATGCCGGTTACGCCGGAGGATCGTCGTGGCGCGGCGCGGCGGCGGGCGGCAGGTCCGGGCGCACCGGGCGTTTCGCGGCGTCGAAGGCCTCGTAGGCCTCGACGATGGCCTGCACCAGGCGGTGGCGCACGACATCGCGCGAGGTGAAGCGGGTGATGTGGATGGCCTGCACGCCGTTGAGCACGCGCAGGGCGTGGGCGAGGCCGGATTCCTGGCCGCGCGGCAGGTCGACCTGGGTGATGTCGCCGGTGATCACCGCCTTGGAGCCGAAGCCTAAGCGCGTCAGGAACATCTTCATCTGCTCGGGCGTGGTGTTCTGGCCCTCGTCGAGGATGATGAAGGCGTTGTTCAGCGTGCGCCCGCGCATATAGGCCAGCGGCGCGATCTCGATCACCTGTTTCTCGATGAGCTTGGCGACGCGCTCGAAGCCGATCATTTCATACAGCGCGTCGTAGAGCGGGCGCAGGTAGGGATTGATCTTCTCGGTGAGGTCGCCGGGCAGGAAGCCGAGCTTTTCGCCGGCTTCCACGGCCGGGCGCACCAGCAGGATGCGGCGGATCTCGTCTTTTTCCAGCAGGTGCACGGCGGCGGCGACGGCGAGGTAGGTCTTGCCGGTGCCGGCGGGGCCGACGCCGAAGCTGATGTCGTGGGTGAGCAGGGCCTCGACGTAGCGTTTCTGGTTCTCGCCGCGGGCGCGAATGCCGCCGCGCTTGGTGTGGAGCGTGACGTCCTCTTCGGCGCCGCCGACCACATGCAGGGGTGGGGCGTCGTCGAGCGTGGCCAGCAGCACGTGCACGGCCTCGGCATCGAGGTGCTCGGTCTGCGCGGTTTCGGCGTAAAGGGTTTCCAGCACGTTCACCGCGGTGTTCACCGGACCGGCCGCGCCTTCCACGCGGAACTGGTTGCCGCGGCTGTGGATGGCCACGCCGAGGCGCTGCTCGATGAGTTTGATGTGCTCGTGGAATTGCCCGCTGAGCTCGCTGAGGCGGCGGGTGTCGTTGGGTTCCAGCGTGAGCTGGCGGCGTGCATGGGGACGTATGTTCAAGCTGGGATGGGCCACTCTTTCGGGAAATCAGGATAACGCAAAGGGGCGGGGCCAGTCAGCCTGGCCGCCGGCCGGACGGCGGGTCGCGAGGGGCAGCCGGCCACCCCGGGCAATATGGCGGCCGGGCCCCTGTTTTCAAGCTGGGCAGGCGCCGGGCGGAACGCCCTGCGGGGGCGCCCGGCGCGGGGATGCGGCCGGGCGCCGGGACGGCTCAGCTTTCGATCCACCGCGGGGCGCCGGCGCGCAGCGCGTTCACGCTCACCACTTCCGCGATTTCCACGTCGGCGAACCTGCCGATGAGGCTGCTGTCCGGCCAGGGGAAGTGCACGAGGCGGTTGTTCCCGGTGATGCCGATGAGCTGGCCGGCGCCGCGCCCGGATGGGCGGTCGACGAGCACGCGCTGGAGGCTGCCGGCCATGGCCGCCGTCTTGCGCGCCGTGTGCGCGGTGAGGCGGTCTTTCAGTATCTGCAGGCGCTGCTTCTTCACGGCCGCCGGCGTGGCGTCCGGCATTTCCGCGGCCGGCGTGCCGGGCCGCCTGGAGTAGATGAAGCTGTAGGAGTGGTCGAAGTCCACTGCTGCGACCAGCTTCATCGTCTCTTCGAAATCGCTGTCGCTCTCGCCGGGGAAGCCGATGATGAAGTCCGAGGAGATGTGGATGTCGGGGCGCAGGGCCTTCAGCTTGCGGATGCGCTCGAGGTAGTCGGCCGCCGTGTGGTTGCGCTTCATCGCCGCCAGCACGCGGTTGGAACCGGACTGCACCGGCAGGTGCAGGTGCGAGACCAGCGTCGGCGTATCGGCATAGACGGCGATGAGGTCGTCGTTGAATTCCAGCGGGTGCGAGGTCGTGTAGCGGATGCGGCCGATGCCGGGCACGGCGGCGACGTGGCGCAGCAGTTCCGCAAACGAGCAGATGCCGCCGGCGTGGAAGGCGCCGCGGTAGCCGTTGACGTTCTGGCCGAGCAGCGTGACTTCGCGCACGCCCTTCTGCGCGAGGAGGGCGACTTCCGCGATCACGTCATCGAAGGGCCGCGAGACTTCCTCGCCGCGCGTGTAGGGCACCACGCAGAAGCTGCAGTATTTCGAGCAGCCTTCCATGACGGAGACGAAGGCCTTGTGGCCGTCGACGCGCGGCTCCGGCAGGAAATCGAATTTCTCGATCTCGGGGAAGCTGACGTCGACCAGCGCAATCTTCCCGAGCCTGCGCTCGTCCAGCATCTTCGGCAGGCGGTGCAGCGTCTGCGGGCCGAAGACGAGATCGACGTAGGGCGCGCGGCTGCGGATGCCTTCGCCTTCCTGCGAGGCGACGCAGCCGCCGACGCCGATCACGACGTCGGGCCGCGCCTCTTTCAATTTGCGCCAGCGGCCGAGCTCGGAGAACACCTTCTCCTGCGCCTTCTCGCGGATGGAGCAGGTGTTGAGCAGGAGCACGTCGGCTTCCGCGGGATTGGCGGTCAGCTCCATGCCGTGCGATTCGCCCAGCAGGTCGGCCATGCGCGAGCTGTCGTACTCGTTCATCTGGCAACCCTGGGTTTCGATATAGAGCTTCTTGGCCATGGTCGAACACGGGAAATCGCGGAAGGGCGGCGATTATAGCGGCGCGGCGACGGCGAAGACAGGCAAGCCGGCGCCGCCCCTACAAAAGCAAGGTTTTCGCCTCGCCGCCGGGGCTATATGCTCTCGCGCTTTGACCGACACAGGCTCTGGCCGGAGATTCGCGTTGATTAGAGCCCTGCTCGCCCTGCTGTGGCTGCTGCTGGCAAGCGCAGCCTGGGCCGACAACAAGGAAGACTTCCTCGCCGCGCGCGACGCCCTGCAAAAAGGCGACCTGCCGGAAGTGGCGAAGCGCGCCGACGCCCTGGCGCGCGATCCGCTCGGCATCTATCCGCGCTACTGGCTGCTGTCGCGGCAGCTCGAGCAGCTCGCGCCCGAGCAGCTCACGCCCTTCCTGGACTTCTACCAGGGCAGCTGGCTGGCCGAGAAACTGCGCGGCGAATGGTTGCTGGTGCTGGGCCGGCGCGGCGACTGGGAGCGCTTCCGCGAGCAGTACCGGCTGCTCGTCGACGCGCCCGGCACCGAGCAGCTCTGCTATCACCTGCAGGCGCGCCTCGCCGCCGGCGACCAGGACGTGCTGGCGCACGCCCGCGCCGTGCTCTGGTTCACCCCCAAGGACCTGCCTTCCGCCTGCGGCCCGGTGCTGGAAAAACTGCAGGCCACCGGCACGGTCAGCGCAGAGGATGTCTGGGCGCGGCTGCGCCTCGCCTTCGAGAACGGCGCGCAGGGCCTGGCGCGCAGCCTGGCGCAGCGCCTCGGCGACGAGCTCTCGGCCAAGGCCCTGAACACCGCCATCAACAATCCCGCCGCCTGGCTGAAGAAGCCCACCAACGCCGGCCGCCTGCGCCAGGAGCTGGCCGTGCTCGCCATTGCGCGCCTCGGCCGCAGCGATGTCGACGCGGCCCACCGGCAGCTCCAGGCCTGGCTGGGCAGGCTCGGCCCGGACCAGGAACTCTACGGCTGGCGCCGGCTCGCCACGGTGGCGGCTTTCCGCCACGACCCGCGCGCCGAGGCGTGGTACCGCAAGAGCGACAGGCTGGCCTGGACCGATTATTCGGCGGAGTGGCGCATCCGCCTGGCGCTGCGCCAGCAGGACTGGGAAACGGTGCTGGCGGGGCTGAACCTGCTCAGCGAGGAAAAGCAGAACGAACGCGCCTGGCAGTACTGGCGCGCCCGCGCCCTGGAGGCGACCGGCGCCCCGGGCGGCGAGGCCACGCGCCTCTACGCCGTGCTGAGCGCGGACGACGACTACTACGGCCTGCTCGCCCGCGACCGCCTGGGCCCGACGGTCGGCCCGGCCAAGACCCTCTACACGCTCACCGACGAGGACTGGCGGCGGGTCGCGGCCCACGCCGGCCTCGCGCGCGCCCTGCTGCTCAACGAGCTGGGCCTGCGCACGGAGGCGGTGCGCGAGTGGGGCTGGGCGCTGCGCGGCGCCGACGACCGCCTGCTGCTGGCGGCGGCCGAGGCGGCGCGGGAGGCGGGCTGGTACGACCGGGCCATCTACGCCGCCGAGCGCACCAAGGTCCTGCACAACTACGAACTGCGCTATCTCGCGCCCTATCGCGAGATCACCCGCGACTATGCCGGCCAGGTCGGCCTCGACGAGGCCTGGGTCTTCGGCCTCATGCGCCAGGAGAGCCGCTTCGTGAGCGGCGCCCGCTCGGGCGTCGGCGCCGGCGGCCTCATGCAGCTCATGCCGGCGACGGCGCGCTGGGTGGCGGGCAAGGTCGGCCTGCGCTACGAGCCGGCCATGGTCAACGATGCCGGCGTGAACGTCCGCCTCGGCACCTATTACCTGAAGCATGTGCTCGACAGTCTCTCCAGCCAGCCGGTGCTGGCCACGGCCGGCTACAATGCCGGCCCCAACCGCGCCCGGGACTGGCAGCGGGCGGACAAGCCGCTGGAGGCGGCGCTCTACATCGAGAGCATTCCCTTCCTGGAGACGCGGGACTACGTGAAGAAGGTCATGACCAATGCCGTGCATTACGCCATGACCTTCGGCCAGCCCCGGCAGTCGCTGACGGCGCGCATCGGCACCGTCCCGCCGCGCAATCCCGCGCCGGTGGAGGGGCCCTGAGTGTCGGGACCAGGTTGTAAAGGCTCATGTCATCCGAGGACCTGCTCGGCCTCCTCGTGCAGGAAAGCGAGTGTGGGGATCTGGTGTAAAAACCCCTGTCATTCCCGCGAAAGCGGGAATCCAGTGCCTTTTCCAGCGGCCTTGAGAGGCGCTGGATCCCCGCTTTCGCGGGGATGACGTTCGGGGAAGGGAGCCACGGCGTTCGGGGAAGGGAGCCGCGGCGTTCGGGGAAGGGAGCCGCGGCGTTCGGAGAGGGGAACCATGGCGTTCGGGGAAGGGAGCCGTGGCGTTCGGAGAGGGCAAGCATGGCGTTGAGGAGAGGGGAACCATGAACAAAGCGATGCAGAAAAAAATCGCCTTCGCCCTTGGCGGCGCGCTGCTGCTGGCGCTGGCCGTGCTGCTGGCGTTGCAGTGGCAGGCGCGGCGGCAGGCGCTCGCGGAGCTGCCCGTCAACACCCGCATGGGCGGCGATTTCCTGCTGCCTTCCACGCTCGGCCAGCCGCTCGATACGCGCACGCTGCGCGGCAAGCCCGTGCTGCTGAACTTCGGCTTCACCACCTGTCCCGATGTCTGCCCCATGGTGCTGGCGCGGCTGCGCCAGGTCGTGAAGGCGCTCGGCGCCGACGCGCGGGGCGTGCAGGTGGTGTTCGTTTCCTTCGACCCGGCGCGCGACACGCTGCCCGTGATCCGGGCCTATCTGCAGCACTTCGACCCGGCCTTCGTCGGCGCCACCGGCAGCGAGGTGCAGGTCGCCACGACGGCGGCGCGCTACGGCGTCGTCTACCTGAAGGAAGACAGCGGGTCGGCGGCGGGCTATGGCTTCGCGCACAGCGACTACATTTATCTGCTCGATAGCGAAGGCCGCGTGCGCAAGCTCTACGGCGGCGAGGCGAAAACGGCCGAGATCGTGAACGACGTGCGCCTGCTGCAGCGGGCGGCGCGCGGACTTTTCTGACGCGGCGCCCGCAGGCGGCGAGGAGGTTGAGATGCGCAAGACAGCCCGCAGGACCCTGGCGAAAGTGGTCGCCGCCGTCCTGCTCCTGCTGGCCGCGGGCACGGCCGCCGCGGAGGCGCCGGGCGGCGCCGTGGTGGTGACGGATGCCTGGGTCGGCGCGGCGCCGCCCACGGCACGCAACCGGGCCGCCTTCCTCAGCCTGAAGAACGGCCCGCGCCCGGACCGGCTGCTCGGCGTGACGACGCCGGCGGCGGCGGTGGTCGAGCTGCACGAGACGCGCCGCGAGCAGGGCGTCACGCGCATGCAGAGGCAGGCCGGTATTGCCCTGGCGCCGCGCGAGGAAGTGGTGTTCGCCCCCGGCGGGCGCCATCTCATGCTGATCAACGTCAGGCAGCCGCTGCAGGCCGGCGACAAGGTGCCGCTCACCCTGAAGTTCCGCCGTGCGGGCACCCTCGTCGTCGAGGCCGAGGTGCGGCCGCTGAGCCCCGCCGAAGGCGCGGATTCCCATCACGGCCATCACCGCTGAGCCGTTTCCGGCGCCGCCGATGCCCTGGCCTGGCCGCGCTTTTTTTAAAGCAGGGATGCTGCTAGCGTCCCCGTCCTTCGGATATTCCTGAGCGTTTCCTGCGCCGGGCGCAGACGGGAAGCCGCGCCGTTACAGGCTGCTGAACGTTTCCATTTTTTCCGGATTGCCGAGAGTTCCCATGGGTTTTGTCAGGGTTTCCTTGAGTGTTTCCGCCGGCTTGCTGGCCTTCGCGCTGGCAGGCTGCGGCAATGGCCCGCAGCAGGGGCCGGGTGGCGGCGGCATGCCGCCGCCGGAGGTGTCCGTCATCACCGTGAAGCCCGGCCAGCTCGAGCTGACCAGCGAACTGCCGGGCCGCATCGAGGCGCTGCGTACGGCGGAGGTGCGCGCCCGCGTCGCCGGCATCGTGCAGAAGCGCGTGTTCCGCGAGGGCAGCGAGGTGAAGGAAGGCGACATGCTCTTCCAGATCGATCCGCGCCCCTTCCAGGCCGTCCACGCCCACGCCGCCGCCGCGCTGGCCCGCGCCGAGGCGACGCGCGACCAGATGCGTGCCCAGGCCGCGCGCGCCGAGGCGCTGATGCAGAAGAAGCTCATCAGCCAGCAGGACTTCGACGCGGCCCGCGCCAATGCCCGCCAGGCCGACGCCGACGTCGCCGCCGCGCGCGCCACGCTCGACCTGCACAAACTCAACCTCGCGCTCGCCAGCGTGCCTGCGCCGATCTCCGGCCGCATCGGCCGCGCCCTCGTCACCGAAGGCGCGCTGGTCGGGCAGGGCGAGACCACGCCGCTGGCGCTGATCCAGCAGCTCGACACCGTCTATGCAAATTTCTCGCAGTCCAGCGTCGAGGTGCTGAAGCTGCGCCGTGCGCTGGAAAGCGGCAAGCTGAAGCGCCTCAACGACCAGGCCGAGGTGACGCTGCTCCTGGAAGACGGCAGCGAATATCCGCAGAAAGGCCGGCTGCTCTTCTCCGATCTCGCGGTGGACCCCTCCACCGGCAGCATCAGCCTGCGCGCCGCCTTCCCGAATCCGAAACGCTTCCTGCTGCCCGGCATGTATGTGCGCGTGCGCATGGCGCAGGCCGTGGCCAGCCACGCCATCACCGTGCCGCAGCGCGCGCTGCAGCGCGGTCCGCAGGGCGCCTTCGTGATGCTGGTGAAGGACGGCAGGGTCGCGGTGCAGCCGGTGGAAGCCGGCGCTGCGCAGGGCGATGCCTGGCTGGTGCAGAGCGGGCTGAGCGGCGGCGAGCAGGTCATCATCGAAGGCCTGCAGAAGGTGCAGCCCGGCATGCCGGTGACGGCCGTGCCCTTCGGCGCCGCGCCGCCGGCCCCGAAGGGCGCAACGGGCGCCGCTCCCGCCGGCCAATAACTCATCACCATGTCGTCCCCGCGTACGCGGCGACCCGGTCAAACCCACGGTTCGAGCTGCTGCTCGGCATCCGTCGTCCCCGCGTACGCGGGGACCCAGTGTTTTCTCGGGCGCTGAGTTTTTCCCTGATCGCGTCGTCCCCGCGTACGCGGGGACCCAGTGCCTTCTGGAAGGCCGGCATACAGGCACTGGAATCCCGCTTGCGCGGGAATGACGAAGCCGGCTCTGCAATAAAAAAGAGAGACTGCGTGCATGGCCAGCTTTTTCGTTGATCGCCCCGTTTTTGCCTGGGTGCTTGCGCTCATCATCGCGCTGGCGGGCATCCTGTCGCTGCGCGGCCTGCCGGTGGCGCAGTACCCGACCATCGCGCCGCCCTCCATCGCCGTGTCGACAAGCTATCCCGGCGCATCCGCGCAGACGCTGGAAGACACGGTGACCGCCGTCATCGAGCAGGAAATGAACGGCGCCGAGGGCCTGCAGTACGTCTACTCGACCTCGGATTCCTCCGGCGCCGCCAGCGTCACGCTGACCTTCGTGCCGGGCACCGATCCGCGCCTCGCCAGCGTCGAAGTGCAGAACCGCCTGAAGCGCGTCGAGTCGCGCCTGCCGGCGGAAGTGCGCCAGCAGGGTTTGCGCGTCGAGAAGGCCGCCAACAACTTCCTGATGTTCATCATCCTGAAGGCGACGGAAGCGGGCTTGAGCCGCACCGACCTCGCCAACTACGCCAGCTCCAACATCATGGACCAGGTGCGCCGCGTCGAGGGCGTCGGCGATGTCATGCTGTTCGGTTCCGAATATGCCATGCGCATCTGGATCGATCCGGCGAAACTCACCGGCCTCAACCTCGCCGTCACCGACGTCACCAGCGCGCTGCGCGACCAGAACGTGCAGGTGGCGGGCGGCGCGCTCGGCAGCCTGCCGGCGCTGAAGGGCCAGCAGTTGAACGCCAGCATCGTGGTGCCGGCCTCGCGCCTTTCCGATCCCGAGCAGTTCCGCAACATCATCCTGCGCGCCAGTGCCGACGGCTCCGTGGTGCGTCTCGGCGAAGTCGCGCGCGTCGAGCTCGGCGCCGCCGACTACTCCGTCGAGGCGCGCCTGAACGGCAAGCCGGTGGCCGGCCTCGGCATCAAGCTCGCGCCCACCGCCAACGCGCTTGCCACCGCCGAGGGCGTGCGCGAGAAGATGGACGAGCTCAAGGGCTTCTTCCCCCGGGGCATGGACTACGAGATTCCCTACGACACCACGCGCTTCATCGAGATATCCATCAAGGAAGTCATCAAGACGCTGGTCGAGGCCATCATCCTCGTCTTCCTGGTGATGTACCTCTTCCTGCAGAACCTGCGCGTGACCATCATCCCCACCGTGGTCGTGCCCGTCGCGCTGCTCGGTACGCTCGCCGCCATGTACGCCTTCGGCTTCTCGGTGAACGTGCTCACGCTGTTCGGCATGGTGCTGGCCATCGGCATCCTCGTCGACGACGCCATCGTCGTGGTGGAAAACGTCGAGCGCATCATGAGCGAGGAGGGCCTGCCGGCGCGCGAGGCGACGCGCAAGGCCATGGGCCAGATCTCCGGCGCCATCGTCGGCATCACGCTGGTGCTGACCGCCGTGTTCATCCCGATGGCGTTCTTCGCCGGCTCGGTGGGCAACATCTACCGCCAGTTCTCGCTCTCGCTCGTCGCCTCGATGGTGTTCTCGGCGCTGCTCGCGCTGACGCTGACGCCGGCGCTCTGCGCGACGCTGCTCAAGCAGGTGGAGGCCGGACACCAGCACGAGAAGAAAGGGTTCTTCGGCTGGTTCAACCGCAGCTTCGCGCGCACCTCGCGCGGCTACCAGACATTGGTCGAACGCATCATCCGCCGCGCCGGCCGCTACATGATCATCTACGGCGTCATCGTCGCCGCGGTGCTGCTGCTGTTCTCGCGCCTGCCGTCGTCCTTCCTGCCGGAAGAAGACCAGGGCTATCTCGTCAGCATCGTCATGCTGCCCACCGGCGCCACCCAGGAGCGCACGCTCGCGGTGCTGGAAAAGCTCGAGCAGCATTACGTGAACGATCCCGCGGTGGATCGCGTGGTGACGGTGGCCGGCTTCAGCTTCTTCGGCGCCGGCCAGAACGGCGGCATCGCCTTCACCACGCTGAAGCCCTGGGACGAGCGCCAGAGCCAGGACATGCACGTGTCCTCCGTGGTCGGCCGCGCCTTCGGCTACTTCATGACGATCAAGGACGCCTTCGTCTTCCCGCTGAATCCGCCGCCGATCCCCGAGCTCGGCAACTCCTCCGGCTTCGACATGCGCCTGCAGGACCGCGGGGGCCAGGGCCATGCCGCGCTCATGAACGCGCGCAACCTGATGCTGGGCCTGGCCGCGCAGAGCAAGGTCGTGGTGGGCGTGCGTCCGGAAGGTCAGGAAGATGCGCCGCAGCTGCAGGTGGACGTGGATCGCGAGAAGGCGCGCGCCCTCGGCCTGCAGATGGCCGACATCAACACCACGCTGGCGGTGGCCTTCGGCTCTTCCTATGTGAACGACTTCGTGCGCGCCGGCCGCGTCAAGCGCGTCCTGGTGCAGGCCGACGCCACGCGGCGCATGCTGCCCGAAGACGTGATGCAGCTGCGCGTGCGCAACGGCCGCGGCGAGATGGTGCCGTTCGCCGCCTTCGCCGCCTCGACGTGGGTGATGGGTTCGCCGCGCCTGGAGCGCTACAACGGCTTTCCGGCAGTGAAGATCGCCGGCTCCGCCGCGCCCGGCATGAGCACCGGCGACGCCATGGCGGAAATGGAACGCCTCGCCAGGCAGTTGCCTCCGGGCTTCGGCTTCGAGTGGTCGGGGCAGTCCTTCGAAGAGCGCATGTCGGGCGCGCAGGCGCCGCTGCTCTACGCGCTGTCCATCCTCACCGTGTTCCTGGTGCTGGCGGCGCTGTACGAGAGCTGGTCGATTCCCTTCGCGGTGATTCTCGTGGTGCCGCTCGGCATCCTCGGCGCCGTGCTCGGCGTGACGCTGCGCGGCATGCCCGACGACGTCTACTTCAAGGTCGGCCTGATCGCCATCGTCGGCCTCTCGGCGAAGAACGCCATCCTCATCATCGAGTTCGCGAAAGACCTGCAGGCGCAGGGCAAGAGCGTGAAGGAGGCCATTCTCGAGGCGGTGCACCTGCGCTTCCGCCCCATCCTGATGACGTCGATGGCCTTCATCCTCGGCGTGCTGCCGCTGGCCTTCGCGAGCGGCGCCGGCTCCGCCAGCCAGCGCGCCATCGGCACCGGCGTGATGGGCGGCATGATCACGGCGACGCTGCTCGCCGTCTTCCTGGTGCCGGTCTTCTTCGTGATCGTGCGCCGCTTCTTCCCCGTCAGCGAACGCCAGCTGAAGCTCTACACCCACGCCTACGAGAAGGAAGACGAGAAACACAAGGACGATCCGCGCTTCTAGCGCAGCAAGCAAAAACGCCCGGCCCGCGCCGGGCTTTTTTACGCCAGTGGGAGCACTACCCAACTCCCGCCTTGTGACTGCAGCCGGCCAGGCTCCCCGCAGGGGTCGCCTTTTCTTTGCTTACTTTCTTTTTGCGACAAAAAGAAAGTGAGGCCCCGCCGGCAGGGCGCACCGGCAGCGCCTATCAACAAATCCGGCACAGCAAGAACCGGCCTCGCTCAGCGCCATAGCGCCCACCACCGGCCGTGCTGCAACTCCCCAAACCAACACCCGGCGAGCCGGGGACGGCCACCACCGGCCGTGGTGCAGACCGCCAAACCAGCCACCCCGCCCTCGCCCTCAATTCGGCACCCGATACCCCCGCCCCTCATGCAATGGCGCAGCACGCCATCGCGCTCGGAATAAGCCGCACCGGCCGGCGCAGCGCCCCGGCCACCGCGCCGCCGGGCGCCCCGGCTTCGCCTGCCGGGAAATCGTGTGGCACTCGGCAAGATCGCGCTGATCCCGCGCCAGGCCCGCGCCTTTCGGGTCTATGATGACGCGCGGCCGGATTGCTCCGGCAGCCGCCGCCCAGCAGCGCGGCAGCGCTTATCGACAGGAAAACAGGCATTGGAATTTCTCCCCCATCCCGGCAACGGCGCAGCTGTGACAAGCCTGGCGGCGCGTCCCTGGCGCATGCTCTTCCTGCTGTACTGGCTTTGGAGTGCGAGTGCCCTGGCCGCCGCGCAATGCGTTCCGGCCGTGCCTGCGGCAGCGCCGGTGCCGGCCGCGGCGCGCGGCGAGGTCAGCATCGCCACGCAGAACCTGATGCGCCTCTTCGACGACATCGACGACGGCGGCGCCGAGGTGCTGCCGTCGCCGCGCTACCGCCTGCGTCTCGACAAGCTCGCGCGCCAGGTCGGGGAGGTGCTGCGCTTTCCGCACGTGCTCGCCGTCCAGGAGGCGGAAAACCAGAAGGTGCTGGCCGAGCTGGCGCACCGGCTGGCGCAGGGCGGGGCCGGGCCGCGCTACCAGGTGGCGCTGCTCGAGGGCCACGACCGCGGCGGCATCGACGTCGGCTTCCTGGTGCGCGCCGACTGGAAAATCCTGAAAGTGGAGCAACTGCTCGCGAGGACGCGCCTCGACCGCCGCTTCCTCTTCGACCGGCCGCCCCTGCTGCTGCGCCTGCAGACGCCGCAGGGCCCGCTCGATCTCGTCAACGTGCACCTGAAGTCGCTGCGCGGCAGCGACAGGCGCGCCGAAGCAAAACGCATCGCCCGCAAGCGCCAGCGCCAGGCCGAGGCGCTGGCCGGCTGGGTGCGCGCGCGGCGGCCCGCCGGGGCGGGGCAGGCCGCGCCGCCCCTGGTCGTGCTCGGCGATTTCAATGCCGCGCCGGAAGTGCTGGGCGGTGTCGACGTGCTCGGCATCCTGCAATCGGCGGGGCTGCGCAGCCTGCATTCCCGCCTGCCGGCCGGCGCGCGCTGGACCTATGTCTACAAATGCCGCGGCCAGGCCCTGGACCATGTGCTGGTCAGTCCCGAGCTGCTGCCGGCGGTGCGGCGGTTCGCCGTCAGCCGCGGCAATGCCGGCGTCGCGTGGCGGCACGAGCGCGAGGCCGGCACGCCGCTGCGCAGCGCCGACCACGACGCCGTCGTGCTCTATCTCGGGCCTTGAACGCCGCCCGTCGGTGGCAGGGGCCGGCCAATTTCCTGGCGGCGGCGCTGTAAAACGGCTCTGCTAGAGTCGCTTTTCACCGGGCCCTGCGGCCCCGGAAAAGGAAACCGCCGCGCCCGCGGCGGAGCCGCCTTCGCCTCCGGTATCATGATCCCCGTCGCCGCAAGGCCTGCCGGCGCTGCCTTCAGGATTCCCGCATGAGCAAGGAGAAACTTCGCCAGCACGAACCGCAGCTGCGCACCGAGCGCCCGCGCGACAGCCTGCTGGCGCGTCCCGAGCGCCGCTATCCGGTGTCCGACCACTGCAACGGCGCGACATTCTTCAATCCGCAGCATCCCGGGCGGGCGCTGACCCAGGTCTTCACCTGGCTGCGCACGCGCAAGCCGGCGCGCTGGCCGGGCTGGCAAGCCAACGCCGCCTTCCCCGCGCCAGCGGCGACGCATTCCGCGCAGCTCGCCGACTGGCGCGCCACCTTCGTCAATCACGCCACGGTGCTGGTGCAGATCGGCCCCTACAACCTGCTCACCGATCCGGTGTGGTCGGAGCGCGTCAGTCCCTTCCGCAACTTCGGGCCGCGCCGCGTGCGCGCCGCCGGCGTCGCGCTCAGGGATCTGCCGCGCATCGACGTCGTCCTGCTCAGCCACAACCACTACGACCATCTCGATCTCGCCACGCTGCGCTTCCTGGAAAAGCGCGACGGCGCGCACGTCGTCACCGGCCTCGGCAATGCCGCGCTGCTGCACGCCAACGGCATCCGCCGGGTCAGCGAGCTGGACTGGTGGCGCTCGGTGCGGCACGAGGACCTGAACATCCACTTCACGCCGGCGCAGCATTTTTCCGGACGCGGCGTCCGCGACCGCGACGCCACGCTCTGGGGCGGGCTCTGGGTGGAGACGGCGGCGGGCGGCCTGTTCTTCGCCGGCGACACCGGCTACGGGCCGCACTTCCGGGAAATCGCGCAGCGCCTGGGCCGGCCGCGCCTGGCGTTGCTGCCCATCGGCGCCTACGAGCCCTACTGGTTCATGGGCCCGGTGCACATGAATCCCGACGATGCCGTGCGCGCGCACCTCGACCTCGCGCCGCGGCAATCGCTGGCCATCCACTTCAATACCTTCCAGCTCACCGACGAAGCCATCGGCCAGCCGGTGCTCGATCTCGAAGCGGCATTGCGGCGGCACGGCGTCGAGCCGGAAAGCTTTCTCGTGCTGAAGGAAGGAGAGGGGCGTGCCGCCTGAGCGTGTTCGACTCTCGCGCAGCACGCATAAAAAAACCGGCGAAAGCCGGTTTTTCTTTGGCGCAGGGCCGCCCTGCCTCAGGAGTTTTCCAGCCAGTGCCGGACCTGCCCGATGATCCAGTCGCCATCGTCCAGCGCCAGGTCGTGGCCGGCCGTGGGGTGCGACACCAGGGGCCAGCGCCAGCGCTCGGCGATGCGCGTGCTGCAGACCGGATTGACGAGGTGATCGCCGAGGCTCTGCAACAGCAGCACATGCTCGTGCGGCCGCGCCTCCGGCGCGCGATAGGTGCCGGCGGCAAAAAGCTGCCGCAAGGCGTTCATGCGCGTGGTCGGCCACTGCTCGGCATAAGCGGCCCATTTTTCGGCAAGCTCGCGCCGCTGCGGGTAGAGGTTGCTGGTGAGCTCGAGGACGAGCCGTTCGCGCTCGAGGCGCGACTGGAAGAGCAGGGCCTTCAGGATGTCGGCGTAATTCTCGCGGCGCAGGCGGTCGCTGAAGCGGGAGAGGCCGCGCAGCGAGGTGTTGATCAGTACGGCGCGCTCGATTTCCTGCGGGTAGCGCTGCATCCACTCGATGCCGACCATGGCGCCCAGCGAGAGCGCCAGCAGGCGCACCGGTCCGTGCACGGTGAGATTGTCGAGCTGCTCGCGCAGCGACCC
This sequence comes from Pseudomonadota bacterium, assembly GCA_049320605.1. GTDB lineage: Bacteria > Pseudomonadota > Gammaproteobacteria > Pseudomonadales > Moraxellaceae > UBA2031. The sequence goes on from JBMOQI010000003.1 coordinate 100,182, forward strand.
CACCATCTCCGTGACGCTGCTGCAGCTTTCCTCGTGGCAGAGGTCGCCGTTGCCGGGCAGGTCGAGCAGGACGGGATTGATGTCGGGAAAGGCAGCCTGGAAGCGCGCCGGGAAATCCTCCCAGTGGCGATGCTGGCGGACGAGGCCGCGCAGGAAAACCCAGGTCACTTGCGACATTCGATACTCCTTGCCCTCGGTCGCGCTTCTGCGGCTCGAACCTGGGGGCGGACTTCAGTCCTGTGGCTCGGACTTCAGTCCGGCATGCAGCGTTGAATCCGGCGGCAGCGTCGGACTGAAACCCAGCAGGGGTTCAGTCCGACCCACCGAAGAAGCGTAAGCAGCCTACTTCGTCGTATAGGTATATACACCATCCCAGCCGGCCGGGGGCGGCTCGGCACGGAAATGGGCGATGCGTTCGGCATAGAGCCGGTAGAGCGCGCGGTCGTCGCGGCTTTGCAGCGGCTGGAGCAGGCCTTCGACGGCGTCCCACTGCTGCGCGTGGTAGGCGGCGAGCGCGGCCTGCCATGTTTCCAGCGCATCGCGCGTGGCGGCGTCGAGCCCGGCGTGCGGGCCGACCGGTTCGTAGATGCTGACCGGCTCGAGCTTGCCCTTCACGCGCACGCGGTCGAGGCAGCGGTAGGCGAACTCCGGCACGGCGGCGCGCGTGGACGCGCTGACCACGATGGTGGCGCCGTAATTCTTGGAGAGGGCTTCCAGGCGCGAGCCGAGGTTGACGGCGTCGCCCATCACGGTATAGGCCATGCGGAATTCGGAACCCATGTTGCCGACGTTCATCGGCCCGGTGTTCAGGCCGATGCCGATATGCAGCGCCGGCCAGCCGCGCGCGCGGAAATCGGTGGCGAGCGTGGCCAGCTCGGTCTTCATGTCCAGCGCGGTCTGCAGCGCGCGCCGGGCGTGGTCGGGGTCGTGCACGGGGGCCCCCCAGAAGGCCATGATGGCGTCGCCCATGTACTTGTCGATGGTGCCGCGGTGCTTGTGGATCAGGCGCGTCATGGAGGTGAGATAGGCGTTCATCAGCGCGGCGAGTTCGGTGGCGGAAAGGCCTTCGGAAATCGAGGTGAAGTCGCGCACGTCGGAGAACAGCACGGTGAGTTCGCGCGATTCGCCTTCCAGGGAAATGCTTTCCGGATTCGCCGCCATTTCGTCGACGAGCTCGGGCGGCACGTACTGGCCGAACAGGCGGGTGATGGAGCGCTTGTCCTGCGCCTCGACGAAATAGCCCCAGGACATGATGTAGGTGAAGAGCAGCGCGAGCAGCAGCAGCGAGGAGGCCAGCGGCAGCACGAGGCCGCGGTTCCAGGCCAGCAGGTTGAGCACGACGATGACGATGCCGAGCGCGAGGCTGGCGGCGACCTGCCAGAGCGGCGCCAAGCGCGTGGTGAGCAGCAGCATGAGCAGGCCGATGCCGATCAGCATCAGCATTTCCGCGCCCAGCATCCAGGCCGGCTGCTGGCGCACCCTGTCGTCGAGGATGCCGGAGATGATGTTGGCGTGGATCTCGACGCCGGGATAGGTTTTTTCCAGCGGCGTGGAGCGCAGGTCGAGCAGGCCGGGCGCCGTGGTGCCGACCAGCAGGATACGGTCCTGCAGCGCCTCCACCGGCACCTTCTTCGCGAGGATGTCGCTGATGGAGTGGTAGTTGAAGGCGTCGCCGTGGCGGCCGCGCCAGGGCACCAGCACATTGGAATGCGCATCGGTGGGAATGTAGAGCGCGTGCTCGCCCTCGCCGAGCTGCACGCCCTCGAGCGCGGCATAGTCGCCGGTTTGCGGCTGCACCAGGCGCATCGGCGGCGCGCCGAGCGCCATGTGCACGGTGGCCAGCGCGAGCGAGGGATACAGCCTGTCGCCGTGGAGCTGGAACAGCGGCACGCGGCGGAAGATGCCGTCGGCGTCGAGGTGGGGATTGTCGAAGAAACCGGTGGCGGCGGCGCTGCGCGAAAGCGCGTCGACGTTGGCGGTATAGCCGCGCGGCTGCGGCAGGTCGCGCAGGGATTCCACCGCGGCGGCGGGCAGGGTGGCGTAGGGCATGGGCAGGGCGTTCAGCTTGCCTGCGCCGTGCTGGTCGAACACCATGCCCAGCACCACGTTGCGCCGGGCGAGGGCGCGCGCGAAGCGGCCGTCGTGATCGAGCGCGGCGGTGCGCGCGGCAAATTCGCGCAGGAAGGCGGCGTCGTCCTGCAGCGGGCCCTGCGCCAGCTCGGTCAGCAGCCTGAGGCCGGACTGCTGCTCCGGCTCGGCGAAGACCACGTCGAAGCCGACCACGCGCACGCGGTAGTGCGTGAACAGCGTGTCCATGAGATCGGCCAGCACATCGCGGCTCCAGGGCCAGCGGCCCAGCGCCTTCAGGCTTTTTTCATCGATGTCGGCAATGACGAGGCGGTCGTCCAGCGTGGCGGGCAGCGTGGCGCGCACGCGCAGGTCGTAGAGCTTGCGCTCGAGGCCGTCCAGCGCGCCGGCCTGGAGGACGGCATTGGCGAGGAAGGCGAGGAGGAGCAGCAGGCCGAAGAAGAGCCGGGGTTGGCCGCGCCAGCGTTGAAGCAGTCCCTGCATGTTCTGGAGCCCTGCGTTGAAAGAGGGGAAAAGAGTTTTAAGCGCGGGCATCAAAGCCAAGTTCGCGGCTGAAGCTGGGTTCGCGGCTGAAGCTGGGTTCGCGGCTGAAGCTGGGTTCGCGGCTGAAGCCGCTCCTACAAGCAATTTCCTTTGGTTTCCTTTTCTGTAGGAGCGGCTTCAGCCGCGAACCCTCGCTCTCTCAATAGCCGCGGCGCGGCGCCTTGTAGCCCTGCGCGCCGGAGAACGGCGGCGTGCGGCCGACCAGCGTTTCCACCAGCATGAGTTCTTCGTCTGTGTGGTTCTTCATGGGCGCCGGCAGGATCAGCTTGCCGCCTTCGGGGTTGGCGACGATGTAGCGCGGCGAATCATGGTGCGTGGTGACCACGTCTTCCTTGGCGCTGGGATCGGCGCTGGAAACGATTTCGGTGTGGCCGTAGCAGGTGCAGACGTAGCTCGAATCCTTGTGCGACTCGCTGTACACGCCGGTGCCGCGCACCCCGATGGTGGCGGTGGTGGTGTGGATGGCGAGCTTGCGGCCGCCGCTGCGCTGGCCGAACACCGACAGCACCTTGCCGGTGAAGAGGCGCATGGCGTCGGCGATGGAGTCCTGGCCGGAGAGCTGCAGGCGGCTGTTCTCGCGCAGGATGTGGGCGTCGGCGCCGACGGCGAAGATCACGTAGCTGTTGCTGGTGGTCTCGACCACGGAACTGGTCTTGATCCGGGTGCCGGCATTGGCCGGGCGGCCGTCGACCAGCACCTTGCCGCGCATGTCGTAGATGGACTGGCCGGGGGGCAGCTGCTTCGGCACCTTGCCGAAGGCGTGCACCAGGGGCGCCAGCAGGCTGCCGCCGACGGCGACGCCGCTGGTGGCGAGCAGCATGCGCAGGAAACGGCGGCGGGCTTCGAGCGGGGCATCGCGATCCATGGGGATCTCCTTCTTGTCTTTCAGGGCCCGGGGCTGCCGGCCTGGTACGAATGGGCGAGTTATAGCATGCCTCCCCCGGCCCGCAGAGACCGGCATCCGGCCGCCGGCCATCGCCGACGGGAGGCACCGGCCGGTGATTTGCAGGGATTTCCGGCAAGGGCGGCGAGCGCCCGCGCGCGGGCCTCGGCCCCGCGGCGGGAAAGGCTGGGCTTTTTCATACGCCCTTCTTATGATTGCCGCATAAACAGACAAGGATGCGGCCACCACCGCGCCCACCGGGTCGCACTCGTTCACCGCCTGCGGCCCTTTGCGTTTCAGGGGAAACATCATGGCATCCCGTCTTTCGCTGCGCGCCGTCCTGGCCGCCTGCCTCCTGCCGGCGGCTTTCCCCGCGGCCGCCGCCGTGACCTACGACGGCAGCGACGGCGTCTACGCCAATATCTTCAACAGCAATTCGCAGCAGCGCTGCATGGACTGCCATCACAGCGCCCTGGTCGGGGCTGCCCGCAATTACGCGCCGACCGACTTCAACTTCGACACCTATGCCGGAGCCACGGCGTATTCCGCGAGCTATGTCGAGTACGTGGACGCCGGCGCCAACAGTCGCGTCAGTGCCGGCACCATGCCCTACACGCCCCTGATCGCGACCGAGAAGAGCCTGCTCAGCGCCTGGGCCACGCAGCGCTCCGGCGCTATGCCGCCGCCGCAGCGCGTCGCGCCCGACGTCACCGTCAATGCCGCGACCAGCCTCGGCAATTTCTCGGCCACCCTGAACGCCAGCGTCAACGACAACGGCGCCGACGCCACCTACAGCTTCCAGTACGGCCTCACCACCGACTACGGCAGCACCGTCAGCGGCGTCACCACCTCCGACACCACCGGCGGCGGCCTGACCAGCACTGCCATCAGCACCGGCATTTCCGGCCTGGCCTGCGGCACGCTCTATCATTTCCGCGCCACCGGCAACAATGCGGCCGGCACCACCAACGGCAGCGACCAGACCTTCACCACCACCTCGGCCGGCTGCCCCACGCTGACCACGGATTTCACCACCTACTCGATCAGCGAAGACGATACCTTCAGCCTGAATGCCGCCTCGATCGGCGAGACGGCCAGCTCCGGCTCCGTCTCCTACGCGATCTCCTGCGCCCCCACCGCCTGCGCCACCCTCGGCCTCGGCGTCAACAGCACGACGGGCGTGATCACCTGGGGCCAGACGCAGAATCTTCCCCTGGGCAGCAACGCGGTCACCGTGACCCTCACGGCCACCGGCAGCACGGCCGATACCTCGGTGGACACCTTCAGCTTCACCGTCACCTCGGTCAACGACCAGCCGGCCCTCGCGGCGATCCCGGACACCTCGGCCACCAAGAACAGCGCCTTCAGCTACAACGTCGGCAGCTACGCCAGCGATGGGGACGACCCGAACAACGGCACGGCGCTGGTCTGGTCGCTGCTGGCGCCGGTGCCGTCGTGGCTCACCGGCATCACCGGCACGGGCACCCTCCAGGGCACGCCGGACGACACCGCGCTGGCTTCCGAGAGCGTGACCGTGCAGCTCGCGGACGGCGGCGAGAACAGCACCGTGGCGGTGACGCGCACCTTCGCGATTGCCGTGAGCGGCACCAATGTCGGGCCCAGCCTGGCCGTCATCGCCAACCAGACGGTGAAGGAGGATGCCAGCGTCAACGTTGCGACCAGCGTCACCGACCCCGACGACCTCAACAACTGCTCCGGCGCGCTGACCTGGACCTTGCAGAACGCGCCCGACTTCGTGAGCGTCGGCTGCTCGGGCCAGCTCACCATCGCGCCGCTGCAGAACGACCTCGACTCGCCGCAGGCCGACAAGACCTACACCGGCATCACGCTGGAAGTGGCCGACGGCGGCGAGAACGCGGCCGTGCCGGCCAGCCGCACCTTCGATGTGACGGTGCAAGCCGTGAACGATGCCCCGGTGGTGGTGACGGCCGCGCCGGCCACGGCGCAGGGCACGTCCGCCAGCAGCCACAACTGGACCGCGACGGTGAGCGACGAAGACAGCTCGAGCTTCACCTGGTCGCTGGACGGCACGAGCGCGCATCCCGGCGACACCGTGCCCGGCGCCTCGACCGGGACAGTGACGTGGACGGCGCCGGCGCTGCCCACCGTCGTCGCGCCCGGCACCTACAGCGTCGTGGTCAAGGTCACCGATATCGAGGGCGCCTCCGGCACGCGCACGTTCAACTTCACCGTCAACGACAGCGACGCCGACGGCGCCGATGGCGTGGCGGACTACCGCGACAATTGCCCCGCCCTGGGCAATCCTGCGCAGACCGACACCGATAACGATGGCGAAGGCGACGTCTGCGACGACGACGACGACGGCGACGGCGTCTCGGATGCCGTGGAAGACGCCGCCCCCGACGGCGCCGCCTGCGACTACGACTCGCTGATCGTCGAGGACCACGCCACGCTCGACTGCGACGGCGACGGCATCAAGAACCTCACCGAATACAACGCCTGCGCCGATGCCGGCGACACCGCCTGCGCCAGCTTCAGCGCCGATTCCTCGCCGCCCGCGATCACCGTGGACGACATCGACATGACGGCCACCGGCTACTTCACCCGGGTGCTGCTGAGCGCGACCGCGCTCGATGCGCCGGACGGCGTCGTGCCCGTCAGCATCACCCGGATCGACGGCAAGACGGTGGCCAATCCGGCCAATCCGCATTCCTTCCGCCCCGGCACCCATACCGTGGAGTGGCAGGCCGCGGATGCGGCGAACAACGTCCGCACCGTGGTGCAGACCATCACCCTCAAGCCGCTGGCCAGCCTGGGCGGCAGCCAGGTGGTCGGCGCGGCGACGGCCACGGTGCCGGTGACGGTCTACCTGAACGGCGACACGCCGGCGCCGCAGGACCCGGTCGTCCTGCGCTTCACGCTCGGCGGCACCGCCACGGCCGGGGTCGACTACGTGACGCCGTCGTCCCTCGAGCTGACGCTGCCGGGCGGCAGCCGCCAGGCCGACCTCCTGCTCGCGGTGAATGCCCCCACGGCCGTCGACAAGACCCTGACCGTCACACTCGACGCGGTGACGGCCGGCGCTGCCGAACTCGCCGCCGCCGGCGCGCGCACCCACACCATCGTCATCAGCGGCCAGCCCGCCGCGCCCCTGCTCAGCCTGCGCGCCCACCAGGGCGGCCTCGAGCGCCAGGTGGTGTACGGCAGCGACGGTCTCGTGACGGTGCAGGCCACGGTGAGCGACCCCAACGGCGACACGCCGGCGCTGCTCTGGAGCACGGGCGCCAGCACGGCCTCGATCACGCTGGACCCGACCCTGCTGGGCGCGGGCGAGCATGAGGTGCGGGTGACCGCCACCGACGGCGGCGGCCTGGCCACGACCCGCGCGCTGACGCTGACCGTGCTGTCCGGCACCGCGCCGACGCTGTCGGCCACGGCCGATACCGACGCCGACGGCAGCGCCGACGCCGTCGAGGAAGTGAAGGACTTCAACGCCAACGGCCTGCTCGACTACCTCGACCTGAACAACGGCGGCACGCCGAACACCCTCCAGCTCAACCTCAATTCGGGCAGCCTGCTGACCATGGCCGTGGCCGCCAGCGGCCTGCAGCTGGCCGCCGGCCGCTTCGCGGTGGCGGAGCAGTCCGCTGTCACCCTCCAGGCCGGCATCCAGGTCTACGAGACGCAGGTGACGAATGCCGGCGCCCCGGTCATCGACAGGGATTACGCCGCCATCGGCGCCCTCTACGACTTCGAGGTCCGCGGCCTGAGCGGCGCCGATCCGGTCGCGCACGTCGTGCTGCCGCTGACGGCGGTGCTGCTGCCGGGCGCGCAGTGGCGCAGCTTCATCGACGGCCGGTGGGTGAGCTTCGGCAGCGCCGGCAGCGGCATCGCCGGCGCCGTTCCCTTCGGCGCCGGCCTCAGTGTCAGCGTCGGCGGCGAAAGCGACAGTCTCGGCTCCGCCGCGCGCGATGCCGACACCGGCCAGTGCCCGGCGCCGCGGTCCGCCGCCTACGTGCCGGGCCTCGTGGCCGGCAGCGCCTGCCTGCAGCTCGCCGTCACCGACGGCGGCCCCCACGACGCCGACGGCGCAGTCAACGGCAGCGTCAGCGTCACCGGCGCGCCCACCGTGCGGCGCGACGAGGCTTCCGCCACGGCGCCGACCGAAAGCCAGAGCGGCGGCAGCGCCGATCTCTACACCCTGATGCTGCTGGCCCTGGCCACGCGGCTGTGGCGTCGCAAGGAGCCGGTTCGATGAGGAGTTGTCTGCAAGGGAGCGTCGCGGGCCTGGGGTTCATGCTGCTCGTCGCGGCAGCCGGCGCCGCCGAGCGTGTACGCCTGGTCGGTGACGGCGAGGTGACCGTCACTTCCGACAGCAATATCAGCCGCGCCCAGCGCGATCGCGACATCCTGCCGGACGCGAGCCTGCTCGCCGCCGCCGGCCTCACGCTGCTGACCGAGCCGACGGCGCAGAGCGCGCTCAACCTGCGCGCCTTCGTCGAAGGCGAGGCCTGGGCCGACAGCGAGCCGCTGAACCGCACCACGGCCGGCGGCCAGATGATCGGCCGCTGGCAGCCGCGCCTCGGCTATCTCGCGCCCGTCTACCAGCTCACGCTGACGACGCAGCTCGACGACTACGGCGCCGACCAGCGCGACAGCCTGGTGCACACGGCGCAGCTTTTCGCCACGCGCCGCCTCAACGACCGCACGCTGTTCTCCTACGGCGTCGAGGCCCAGGAGCGCCATTCCGACGGCACCGTGTTCGATACCTCGCACGGCCGCCTCTTCCTCAACGCCGACTTCGAACTCAGCCGCGCCTGGAACGCCTACACGGCCTGGAGCTGGCTGCACGGCGACACCTTCTCGTCGGCGCAGCGCGAGTTCTGCAATGGCGTAGCGGCGAACGACATCATCGGACTGCTTCTCGCCAGCGAAGAGTTCGAGAGCGACGAGGGCCTGAACGAGGCCTATTGCGGTCAGTGGATCGCCTATCGCCTGCCGGCCGAGACGCATGTCGTCACGCTTGGGCTCAACCATGTCTTCAGCCATCGCCTGTCCGCCGATTTCTCCGCCCAGGGCGTGCGGGTCAACGGCAAGGGCGACAACGATTACGACCGCCTGCTGCTGCGCGCCGGCCTGCTGATGAGGTTCTGACCATGCGCATTCCCGCTCTGTTCGGCCTCGCGGCCGCCGTTCTGCTGGCAGCCTGCACGGGGGACGGCGATACCGTCGTGGCCGGCGCCACGGTGCCCGCCGACACGCCCAACTCCTTCCTCACCTTTCCCAACACCCAGGCCTCCCTGGCCGCCGGCGACTACCAGATCGTGGTCGGCACCGCTGCCGTCGGCGCCGGCGCCGGGCAGCCGTACACGCTCACCATCACCCGCGCCGACGGCAGCGTGCAGAGCATCGAGGGCAACTGGCCGGCCGGCAGCAGCGGCCCCAGCGCCACGGCGGCCGGCAACGTCGCGCACGACTTCGCCCTGGACCAGGCGGGCGGCGCCACCTTCAGCCTGGCCTCGGCGGTCGAGGGCCATCTCTTCCTGACGCGCAACGGCGTCGTCGTGGCCAGCGCCAGCGCCAACGACGGCAACGGCTCCGTCGTCATCGACATGCCGGTCACGCCCATCAGCTCCGTGGAGTATGCGCAGGCCTACTACAGGGCGGTCGATCCGCTGGGCCTGCGCGAGACGCTGGCGGAGTGGAAGGAGCGCAACGGCTTCAACGACAGCGGCAATCCCGACATCACGATCACCCACGTGACCTTCCGCGACGCCCTCGACCTGGGCTACGGCCGCGACATGTACGTGCTGCGCGAGCGCAGCGCCGGCGTCACCCGGCGCATCGCCTTCTACGTGAACAACTACGTCGTGCAGCTGCAGCCCGGCAGCAGCAGCAACTACGGCCCGCTCAACGTCGACGCCGCGATCTCCGGCGACGCGCGCTTCTTCAGGGGCAGCAACGCCATCGAGTTCAGCCCCGCCGACGAGGACGCGCCGAACGCCAACGGCGACATGAAGATCACCAAGTTCTTCACCTTCGACAAGGCCGGCAAGCGCCTCACCTCGGCCGACCTCGACGGCCGCGGCGTCAAGCACATGCCCGGCATGTGCTGGGCCTGCCACGGCGGCCAGACCATGCCGCTCGACGAGAACGGCGGCTTCCAGGCGCAGTCGCTGCGCTCGGCCAAGTACAACATCCTCGGCGCCGGCGAGTTCGAGTATTCGCTCATCCCCGGCTGGAGCCGCGCCGACCAGGAGGCCCGCCTGCGCACGCTCAACAGCTATGTGATGGAGTCCTACGCCGACCTGGACGCCCGCCCCGACGCCAACGGCGATCGCGGCCAGGGCAAGTGGTCGGCGCACTATGCGCTGGAGCTGGTGAACGGCCGCTACGGCGACAACGACGACGACGGCGTCAGCAGCGGCAACTTCGCCTCCGGCACCTACCAGGACGATTTCGTGCCCTTCGGCTGGCGCCAGGAGAACAACCCCACGGCCGGCGTCGATACCGAGACGCTGTTCCGGCGCGTGGTCGGTCCGCACTGCACCGCCTGCCATTCGCTGCAGGGTCGCGAAGCCGCCGTGCTCACCTCCGCCGATCCCAGCCAGCCCAACCTGCCCGGCAACCTCGGCCTCGCCATCAACTTCTCGTCCTTCGAGAAGTTCTACGCCTATCGCAGCCGCATCGCCGACTACGTGTTCCGGCGCGGCATCATGCCGCTCGGCCTGCGCAACTGGGAACGCTTCTGGAAGGATGCGAACGGCGCGCCGGCCATCCTCGCCAGCGCCCTCGGCGACAGCTCGCTGTTCGCGGGCGGCGCGGTGATCCAGCCCGGCCTGCCGGTGGCGCGCCCCGGCGTGGAGCGCACCGTGAAATCGCCGGTGCAGCTCGACGGCAGCGCGAGCTATTTTGCGCAGAGCTATCGCTGGGAAATCGTCAGCGTGGCGCCGGCCGATACATTGATCGCGCCGGCGGCCGCGCTGGCCGCAGCCTCGCTGAGCAACGCCACGACGGCGCGCGCGGCGCTGATCGCGCCGGAAGACGGCGATTATGTGCTGCGCCTGACGGTGACCAACTCCCGGGGCAGCCACAGCGAGACCGTGACCCATACCGTCAGCAGCAGTACGACGGACCAGACCCGCCTGACCTTCGTGGACGACATCAGGCCCATCTTCACGGCCAAGGACTGCGTCGACTGCCACCAGCTCGATGCGCCGGGCCGCGCCGGCATCCCGGTGTCCTGGAGCGAGGCCGACGTGGTGGACAGCAACGGCATCAGGCTCTACCAGCGCGTCATGGAGCGCGTCGACCTGCGCGATCCGGAAAACAGCCGCCTGCTGCAGCGTCCGACCAGCCTCACGCACGGCGGCGGCCTGAAGCTCAACCTCACCAGCCCCACCGACCGCGCCTACTACAACACGATCCTGAACTGGATCCGCGAAGGCGCGGTGTGCGGCACCGGCACCGTCTACGGTTGCCCGGAGTAGGGGGCGACGGAAATGAAAAAGGGCCGCAGATCAGACTGCGGCCCTTTTTTCTAATGCCGGCGCGGCGTCAGTAGATCAGCCCGATGCCGGCCTGGAGGTTGTCGAAGCGCTTGTCGTCCTTGTACTCCTCGCCGGCGAAGGTGAAGGTCAGGCGCGTGCCGATGCTCTGGTTGTAGCGGTTGCGCTTGCGGCCGGCGAAGAAGTCGACCATGCGCGAGATGTTGAGGTCGCTGCGGATGCGCGTCAGGGCGCCGTCGCTGCCCTCGCCGTACTGCAGCTGCACCAGGCCGGACAGGCCGACGCCGACGTAGGCGTTGGTCACCTTGTCCTCGTCGAAGTCCTTGTAGGACACCCCGCCGTTCAGGAAGACATGGATGTAATTGACGTCGGCAACGAAAGCCGTGCCCTGGCCGTCCTTGTCGTCGCGGCTGTGGGCCTGGCCGAGGCTGATGACGGTGCCGCTCAGCATGTCCGGGTCGAGGTCGATGGCCGCCGCCGTGGTGGCGAAGGAAGACAGCGTGACGAGCAGGGCCGCGAGGGCCAGTCCCTGAAAGCGCATGGCGGTTCTCATTGGTAGTCTTATATCCCTTATCCCTGTAGCCGCGGTGTGTCCGCAGTCCCTGGTGCGGACGATTATGCCCCCTTTGGCGGGGTCCGGCCATGCCGCGCCGACGCGGCAGCGGCCCGCGTTATGCTACAAACGGAAGGGGGCGGACAGGGAGTGGGTATGGAGTCGTTTTCCTTTGCGTTTTTCGTGATCTTCGCCGGCGCGGCCGTGCTCGCGACGCTGGCCCTCTACAGCCGCCAGCCGCTGCTCATGGCCTATATCGTGCTCGGCATGCTGATCGGCCCCTACGGCATGCAGCTCGTCACCGACGTGGCGGCGCTGCAGCAGATGGCCTCGGTCGGCATCATGTTCCTGCTCTTCCTGCTCGGCCTCGACATGCAGCCGGCGGCGCTGCTGGCGGTGATGCGCCAGGCTTCCTGGGTGACGGTGCTCTCCAGCCTGGTGTTCTTCGCCATGGGTTATACCGTGCCTGCGCTGTTCGGCTTCAGCGGGCGCGAGTGCCTGGTGATCGGTTTCGCCCTCATCAACTCCTCCACCATCATCGGCCTGAAACTGCTGCCGACCACGGTGCTGCACCACCGCCACATGGGCGAGCTCATGATCGGCCTGCTGCTGCTGCAGGACTTCATTGCGCTGTTCATCCTGATCGCGCTCTCGGCCATGGCCGACGGCAGCACTGACAGCGGCATGCTGCTGCGCGTGCTGGCCGGCCTGCCGCTGCTGGTGCTCTGCGCCTGGCTGTTCGTGAAATACGTGCTGATCCGGCTGTACTCGCGCTTCGACCGCTTCCAGGAATATCTCTTCCTGATGACCATCGGCTGGTGCCTCGGCGTGGCCGAGGCGGCGCACCTGCTCGGCCTGTCGGGGGAAACCGGCGCCTTCATCGCCGGCATCACGCTGGCCAGCCATCCGGTGTCGCAGTACCTCGCGCTCAACCTGCGCCCGCTGCGCGATTTCTTCCTGATCCTGTTCTTCTTTGCGCTGGGGGCAAATTTCGATTCCGGCCTGCTGCCGAAGATCTGGCTGCCGTCGCTGGTGCTGACGGGGCTCGTCGTGGCGGTGAAGCCGCTGGTGTTCCGCCTGCTGCTGGGACGGCTGAGCGAGGACCCCAAGCTGGCCTGGGACGTCGGCTTCCGCCTCGGCCAGATCAGCGAGTTCTCGCTGCTGATCTCCTTCCTGGCAGTGGCGCTGGGGCTGATCGGACGCGAGGCGGCGCATGTGATCGAGGCGACGGCCATCCTCACCTTCGTGATCTCGTCGTATATCGTGGTGTTCAACTATCCCAATCCGATCGCGGTGTCGGAGCATTTGCGGCGGGATTGAGGGGGCTGCGCTTGCTGCTCATTTCTGTGCGGTTGGTTGGGGTCGCTGCTGGGACGGCTCTTGCACCTGCCTTCTGTGCCGTGGGGGCGCTGGGAGGGAGTGCCTCCGCCCTTCGGCAGAGTCACTCCCTCCCATCACCCAACGCTTTTCGCGGGCCCGGGCTGAAGCCTTGGCCGGTGGCCGTCGGCTCCGCCTCACTGCCGCCTGTGGATGGCGTCGGCTTCGCCTCGCCGCGTTGCCTCTCCTCTCCGCTCTTCTTCTCTTCACTTCACTTCACTTCACTTCTCACCAATGCCAACTGCCAATGCTGAGTCAGCCGTTTCCTTGGTCGGGCTTGAGGCGGAGCCGACGGCCACCGGCCTGATTTTCAGCCGGGGCACAACGGGAAAGTGCCGGGTTCCGGGAGGGAGGGGTCCTGCCGAAGGGCGGGGCCACTCCCTCCCGGAGCCCGAAAAGCACGGAAATCAACTATGTCTCCAGGTTCTTGGTGAGCGGCTTGCGGGGGGTTCCCGGAACCCGAAAAGCACGGCAGCCGGCTACGGCAGCCGGGCACAAAAAAGCCGGCAATCGCCGGCTTTCTCTTATTGCGGGATCAGAGCCACTTCTTCTTGCGGAACCAGAGATAGGGGGCGACGGCCGAGAGCAGCATGAGCAGCAGCGCCCAGGGATAGCCGAAGTGCCAGTTGAGTTCCGGCATGAGGTCGAAGTTCATGCCGTAGACGCTGGCGATCATGGTCGGCGGCAGGAAGACCACGCTGGCCACCGAGAAGATCTTGATGATCTTGTTCTGGTTGACGTTGATGAAGCCCAGCGTGGTGTCGAGCAGGAACTTGATCTTGTCGAAGAGGAAGGCCGTGCTCGCGATCAGCGATTCCGAGTCGCGGATGATGTCGCGCAGGCGCTCGCCCTGCTCGGCGTTGAGCAGGCCGGAGCGCAGCAGCAGGTAGAGCATGCGCTGCAGGTCGACCATGGAGATGCGCACCTTGCCGTTGATGTCCTCCTGCCGGGCGAGGTCGGTCAGCACCCGCTCCATGTCGTCCTGCTCGGCGTTGCCGAGCACCTGGCGGCTGGTTTTCTCCAGGTCGGCGGCGATGCGCTCGACGATGTCGGCGAGGTTCTCCACCTTGGTCTCGCAGAGGCCGAGCATGATGGACTTGGAGTTGGTGAGGTTGACCAGCCCCTTGCGCGCGCGCAGGCGGAACAGGCGGAAGGCGGCCAGCTCCTCCTCGCGCAGGGTGAACAGGCGCTCGCCGTTGAACACGAAGGCGGCGGAGATGTTCTCGGAGTTCTCGTCGGCGTAGTTCAGGAAGTAGGAGCTGATGTGCAGGCCGTGCTCGTTCTCGTAGAAGCGGGAGGTGGCCTCGATCTCGTAGAGATCGTCGATGGTCGGCAGTTCCTGCTGGTAGGCCTCGCGCAGCCATTCGCGTTCCTCGTCGGTCGGCGCGATGGCGTCCACCCAGATCACTTCCGGCAGGAGGTCGCTGGCGGCATTGATGGCGACTTGCTCAAGAAGACCTTTGCGCAGGGTGAAAGCCATCAACATGGGGCGTTACTCACAGGCTGGGCGGCCTTCGTCAATGCAGAGGAAGACAGCGGAGTTCGGTTCGACAGGCGGGGTTCCGGCTCACTGCGGGCATGGGCTGAAAGCGCGGCCATTCTAGCAACGGCCGCGCGCCGCCGGCCAGCCACAAAACCGTTCTGGCGCGAGAAAATGCCGGGCCTGCGAGCCGCGTCAGGGCGTGCGCGCCACCACCCAGAAGTCGACGTGGCGGATGCCGGCGCCGTGCAGCAGGCGGGCGATTTCGGCGAGCGTGGCGCCGGTGGTCATGACGTCGTCGACGACGGCGATGCGCCGGACGCGGCCCAACGCGGCGAGCCGTTCCGCGTCCAGCGCGAAGGCGCCCTCCGGATTGCGGGCGCGCGCGGCGGCGTCGAGGGCCATCTGCGGCGCCGTGGCGCGGCGGCGCTGCAGCAGCCGGGTTTCCACGGCCAGGCCGGTGGCCCGCACGAGCGGGCGGGAAATTTCCAGGGCCTGGTTGTAGCCGCGCTCGGCCAGGCGCGCGCGATGCAGGGGCACCGGCAGCAGCAGGTCGGGCAGGGGCGCGCCCGCCGCGAGCACATGGTCGCGCAGCATCTCGCCGAGCAGCGGCGCGTGCGCGAGCCGGCCGTGGTACTTGAGCCCGGCCACGAGGTGGTCGACCGGGAACTCGTAGCGCAGCGGCGCCAGGGTGCGGGCCTGCCGCGGCGGCGCGGCGATGCAGGCGGCGCAGAGCGGCTGCCCGGCGGGGACGGGCAGGGCGCAGCGCCGGCAGGCCTGCCGGTTCCAGGGCAGGTCGCCCCGGCACTCCCGGCAGAGCGCGGGACCGCGGGCGGGCCGCTCGCAGAGCAGGCAGCAGGCCGGCAGGCGCTGGCGGAAACGGGTCCAGTCGCAAATCATGGGAGTCCTTCGCGGTTGACGGGGCACCCGGCCCCGCTACTATCCCGTCAACTGCAAAGGCCTTTCCGTTGACGAGGCAATGGCCTTCCACGCTAGCAAGCTGCGCCGCCCAGAGGAATCCGCATGTCTTCCGTTCGCCACGATTGGTCCCGCAAGGAAATCCGCGCCCTGTTCGAGCTGCCCTTCATGGATCTGCTCTTCCGCGCCCAGACCGTGCACCGCCGGCACTTCGCGCCCAACACCGTGCAGGTCTCGACGCTGCTCTCCATCAAGACCGGCGCCTGCCCGGAAGACTGCAAGTACTGCTCGCAGTCCGGCCACTACGACACCGGCCTCGACAAGGAAAAGCTGCTCGCCATCCAGAAGGTCATCGAGGAAGCGCAGAACGCGAAGGAGAAGGGCGCCAGCCGCTTCTGCATGGGCGCCGCCTGGCGTTCGCCGCGCGACAAGGACATGCCTTACGTGCTG
The DNA here is from genome assembly GCA_049320605.1 of Pseudomonadota bacterium. GTDB lineage: Bacteria > Pseudomonadota > Gammaproteobacteria > Pseudomonadales > Moraxellaceae > UBA2031. The sequence continues at coordinate 115,964 of JBMOQI010000003.1, forward strand.
GAGATGGTGAAGCAGGTGAAGTCGCTTGGCCTGGAAACCTGCATGACGCTGGGCATGCTCTCGCCGGAGCAGGCGCAGCAGCTCGGCGCGGCCGGCCTGGATTACTACAACCACAATCTCGACACCTCGCCCGAGCATTACGGCAACATCATCACCACGCGCACCTATGAAGACCGGCTGAACACGCTCGCGCATGTGCGCGAGGCCGGCATCAAGGTCTGCTGCGGCGGCATCGTGGGCCTGGGCGAAGGCCGCGAGGATCGCGTCGGCCTGCTCATGCAGCTCGCCAGCCTGCCGGCACATCCGGAATCGGTGCCGATCAACATGCTGGTGAAGATCGAGGGCACGCCGCTGGGCAACGTCGACGATCTCGATCCTTTCGAATTCGTGCGCACCATCGCCGTGGCGCGCCTGCTGATGCCGGCATCCTATGTGCGCCTCTCCGCCGGCCGCGAGACCATGAACGACGAGATGCAGGCGCTGTGCTTCATGGCCGGCGCCAATTCGATCTTCTACGGCGAGAAGCTGCTGACCACGCCGAACCCCGAAGCCGCGCACGACCGCCAGCTTTTTGCGCGCCTCGGCATCAACACGGAGACTGCCGCGGATGTCCCGGACGCATCGCGTGCGGAGGCCATTTCGCAGTCGCTGCGGCAGCAGCAGCTCGCCGTGCTGACGCGCGACGCCATGTCGGCGCGCGAAGAACTGAACTGATGGTCTTCGACCTCGACGCGGTTCTGGCGCAGAAGAAATCCGCCGGCCTCTACCGGCGCCGGCGTGTGCTGGAGAGCGCGCAGGGCGCGCGCGTCGTCATCGACGGCCGGGAGCTGCTGAATTTCTGCAGCAACGACTATCTCGGCCTCGCCGCCGACCCGCGCCTCACCGCGGCCCTGCAGGACGCCGCGGCGCGTTTCGGCGTCGGCAGCGGCGCCTCCCATCTCGTCTGCGGGCATTCCAGCCAGCACCATGCGCTGGAAGAGGAGCTGGCCGAATTCACCGGCCGCGCGCGCGTGCTGCTGTTTTCCACCGGCTATATGGCCAACACCGGCATCGTGCAGGCGCTGGCCGGCAAGGGCGACGCGGTGTTCGAGGACGACCTCAACCACGCCTCGCTCATCGATGGCGGCCGCCTAGCGCGCGCCGAGTACCTGCGCTATCGCCACGGCGACGTTGCCGATCTCAAGGAGAAGCTGAGGCATTCGAACGCCGAAAGGAAGCTGGTCGTCAGCGACGGCGTGTTCAGCATGGACGGCGATCTCGCGCCGCTGCCGGAGCTGGCGCGCCTCGCCCGCGAACACGACGCCTGGCTGATGGTGGACGATGCGCACGGCTTCGGCGTGCTGGGGGAAAACGGCGGCGGCGTTGCGGAGGAGTTCGGCCTCGATGGCGCTGCATTGCCGGTGCTGGTCGGCACCCTGGGCAAGGCCTTCGGTACCTTCGGCGCCTTCGTGGCGGGCAGCGATACGCTCATCGACTACCTGGTCAACTCGGCGCGTTCCTACATCTTCACCACGGCACTGCCGCCCGCGCTGGCCGCGGCAACGCGGGCGAGCCTGCGCATCGTGCGCGGCGAGCCCGAACGGCGCGCGCATTTGCGCGCGCTCATCGCGCACTTCCGGCGCGAGGCGGCCCTGCTGGAGCTGGACCTGATGGCCAGCACCGTGCCGATCCAGCCCGTCGTGCTCGGCGGCAACGCGCGCGCGCTGGCCTGGAGCGCCGCGCTGCAGGAGCGCGGCCTGCTGGTCGGCGCCATCCGCCCGCCGACGGTGCCGGCCGGCACGGCGCGCCTGCGCATCACCTTCACCGCCACCCACACTCGCGACGACGTCGATCGCCTGCTGGAGGCGCTGGCGCATTGCCAACGGGAACTTGCGTGAAGAAATACTTCGTGACCGGCACCGACACCGGCGTCGGCAAGACCACGGTCAGCTGCGCGCTGCTCGCCGCCGCTAAAGCGCGCGACCTGCGCACGCTGGCGCTGAAGCCGCTGGCCGCCGGCTGTGCGGAAACGCCGGAAGGCCTGCGCAACGACGATGCGCTGGCGCTGCTGCGCGTCATGACCGAGCCGCTGAGCTATGCCGAGGTGAATCCGGTGGCGCTGCCGGCGGCGCTGGCGCCGCATCTGGCGGCACAGGCGGCCAACCGCCGCCTCACCATCCAGCGCCTCGGCGGTTTCTGCCGCGGCGCCCTGATGCGCCGCGCCGACTTTGCGCTGGTGGAAGGCGCGGGCGGCTGGCGCGTGCCCATCAGCGACCGCGAGATGCTCTCGGCGCTGCCCAAGGACCTCGGCCTGCCGGTGATCCTCGTCGTGGGCCTGCGCCTCGGCTGCCTCAACCATGCCGTGCTGACCGCCGAAGCCATCCTGCGCGACGGCCTGCGCCTGGCGGCCTGGGTCGGCAATGCCATTGATCCCGAGATGGCGGCGCTGGAGGCCAATGTGGAGACCTTGAAGAACCTGCTGCCGGCGCCCTGTCTCGGCGTCCTGCCCTGGCAGCCGGGCGCGACGCCGGAAGAGCGGGCGGCGCATCTCGCGCCGGAGGCGTTGCTGGGCCCCGGTTGAGGGTTCGCGGCTGAAGCCGCTCCTACAAATTGTCGAGGGTTCGCGAAATTGTCGAGGGTTCGCGAAATTGTCGAGGGTTCGCGGCTGAAGCCGCTCCTACAAATAAATGGTTCCGTAGGAGCGGCTTCAGCCGCGAACCGCAGCGACCTGAACCAGCCCGGAAGCCGCGCCGGCGCTGGCCCGGCCGTGAACAATCGGTCAGGAATTTCGGTGGGTAATCCGGGGCTTCTGCTTCATACTCGCGCGGCTTTTGCGGCCGCCACGGCTTTTTCGCCGAACCCTGCGGCCGCAGCGTGAATCAGCGGGCCCTGCGGCCCGAATTGCGAGGTCCCGACCATGCCCCTGTACAAAGCCCCCCTGCGCGACATGCAGTTCGTGCTGCACGAACTGCTCGAACTCGAAAGGCACTATCAATCCATTCCGGCCTTCGCGGAAACCAGCCGCGAGCTGGTCGACAGCGTGCTCGAAGCCGGCGCCCAGTTCGCCGAGAACGAACTCGCGCCGCTCAACCGCAGCGGCGACGAAGAGGGCTGCGGCTTCGACAACGGCGTGGTGACGACGCCCAAGGGCTTCAAGGAAGCCTATGCCAAGTTCGTTGAACTGGGCTTCGGCGCCCTGGCCGCGCCGGTGGAGTACGGCGGCCAGGGCCTGCCGCCCTCGCTGGGTGCGGCCCTGGCCGAAATGAACGGCACCGCCAACTGGTCCTGGGCCATGTACCCGGGCCTCTCCCACGGCGCCGTCAACACCCTGGAGGCGCACGGCACCGAGGAACAGAAGCAGACCTACCTGGCCAAGCTCATCGCAGGAACCTGGACCGGCACCATGTGCCTGACCGAAGCCCACGCCGGCTCCGACCTCGGCATCATCCGCAGCCGGGCCGAGCCGCAGGCCGACGGCAGCTACAGGATTTCCGGCAGCAAGATCTTCATCTCCGCCGGCGAACACGACATGGCCGAGAACATCGTGCACATCGTGCTGGCCCGCCTGCCGGACGCGCCCAAGGGCACCAAGGGCATCTCGCTCTTCATCGTGCCGAAGTTCCTGCCCAGGGCCGACGGCTCCCTCGGCGAATTCAACAACGTCAGCTGCGGCTCCATCGAGCACAAGATGGGCATCAAGGCCTCCGCGACTTGCGTGATGAACTTCGACAACGCCGTAGGCTTCCTGATCGGCCCGCCCAACCGGGGCCTGAACTGCATGTTCACCTTCATGAACGTCGCGCGCATCGGCACGGCGACGCAGGGCGTGTGCGCTGCCGAAGGTTCTTTCCAGGGCGCTCTGGCTTATGCCAGGGAGCGCCTGGCCATGCGTTCGCTGTCCGGCCCCAAGGCGCCGGAAAAGGAAGCCGATCCCATCATCGTGCATCCGGCCGTGCGCAACATGCTGATGACGCAGAAGGCCTTCGCCGAAGGCGGCCGCGCGCTGGTGTACTGGCTGTCCACGCAGAGCGACGTCGTGCACGGCGCGGAAACCGAAGAGGCGCGCCGGGCCGCTGACGACCTGATGAGCTTCCTGACCCCGATCGCCAAGGCCTTCCTGACCGAGATGGGTTCCGAAGCCGCCAAGCACGGCGTGCAGGTCTACGGCGGCCACGGCTTCATCCGCGAGTGGGGCATGGAGCAGATCGTGCGCGACACGCGCATCGCCTGCCTCTACGAAGGCACCACCGAAATCCAGTCGCTGGACCTGCTCGGCCGCAAGGTGCTGCAGACCCAGGGCGCCCTGCTGCGCAACTTCACCCGGATCGTGCACAGGTTCTGCCAGGCCAATGAAGGCAACGCCGCCATGGCCGAATTCCTGGCGCCGCTCAACGAGCTGAACAAGCTCTGGGGCGACCTCACCATGAAGATCGGCATGAAGGCCATGCAGAATCCGGACGAAGCCGGCGCCGCCGCGGTGGACTACATGTACTTCTCCGGCTACGTCACCCTGGCCTATCTCTGGGCCTGGATGGCGAAGACGGCGCAGGACAGGATCGCCGCCGGTGCGGACGATCCGTTCTACCAGACCAAGGTCAAGACGGCGCAGTTCTACTTCAAGAAGATCCTGCCGCGCGCCCGTGCCCACGTCGACATCCTCGACAGCGGCCTGGAAACGCTGATGGCGGTGGAGGCGGATCACTTCGCGTTCTGATTGCCGCGATGAAGCAGGAGGCATAAGCAAAAGGCCCGTATCTCTGCGGGCCTTTTGTCGATTGGCGGATTAACTTCATTGCCGTCATTCCCGCGCCAGCGGGACAAGCGCAGCGCAGAACAGCCGAAGGCGGGCCCGAAGGGCGAGCGCAGCGAGTAATCCCGCGCCTCGACGAAGGCGCCAGACCCGATGCAAGTCACTGCAGCCCCGCTGGCGCGGCGATGACGGGCCGTAACGATGACGAGGAAACGATAATGGCCGTCTACAAGGCTCCCCTGCGCGACATGCGCTTTGTGCTGGATGAAGTGCTCAAGGCCACCGAGTTCTGGCAGTCCCTGCCGGCGCTCGCCGAGGTCGACCGCGACGTCGTCGACGCCGTGCTCGACGAAGCAGCGAAACTGCACGAGAACGTCACCTTCCCGCTGGCGCGCGGCGGCGACGAGGAAGGCTGCCGGTACGACAACAGCGTCGTCACCACGCCGAAAGGCTTCAAGGAGGCGTTCAAACAGTTCGCCGCAGGCGGCTGGATCGGCCTCGGCGCCGATCCGCGCTGGGGCGGCCAGGGCCTGCCCAAGACCGTCACCGTGCTGACCGACGAGATGATGTGGGTGAACCCCTCCTTCGCGCTGTATCCGCTGCTCGGCATCGGCGCCGCGCTCGCCATGAGCCAGCACGCCACCGACGAGATCAACGATTTCTACCTGCCCAGGATTTATTCCGGCGAATGGGCCGGCACCATGTGCCTGACCGAGGCGCATGCCGGCACCGACCTCGGCATGATCAAGACGAAGGCCCTGCCCAACGGCGACGGCACTTACGCGATTTCCGGCAGCAAGATCTTCATCACCGGCGGCGAACAGGACCTCACCGCCAACATCGTGCACCTGGTGCTGGCCAAGCTGCCGGACGCACCGGCCGGCTCGCGCGGCATCTCGCTCTTCCTCGTGCCGAAGTTCCTGCCTAAGGCCGACGGCTCGCCGGGCGCACGCAACGCCCTCGCCGCCGGTTCCATCGAGCACAAGATGGGCATCAAGGGCTCGGCCACCTGCGTCATGAATTTCGACGGCGCCCAGGGCTGGCTGATCGGCAGGCCCAACGAGGGCCTCGCCGCCATGTTCGTGATGATGAACTACGAGCGTTTGTCGATGGGCATCCAGGGCCTCGCGGCCTCCGAAGTCGCCTACCAGAGCGCCGCGGCCTATGCGCGCGACCGCCTGCAGGGACGTGCCGCCAGCGGCGCCGTGGCGCCGGAAAAGCCCGCCGATCCGCTGCTCGTGCATCCGGACGTGCGCCGCATGCTGCTGCGCACGCGCGCCTTCAACGAAGCCGGCCGCTGCTTTGCCATGTACACGGCGAAGTATCTCGACCTGGCGAAATACGCCGGGGGCGAGGCGGCGAAGGCCGCGGCCGACCGCGTCGCGCTGCTGACGCCGGTGGCCAAGGCCTTCCTCTCCGACCGCGGTCTCGAAGGCTGCCTGGAGTCGCAGATGGTGTTCGGCGGCCACGGCTACATCCGCGAGTGGGGCATGGAGCAGCTGGTGCGCGACGTGCGCATCGCGCAGATATACGAAGGCACCAACGGCATCCAGGCCCAGGACCTCGTGGGCCGCAAGGTGGTGAAGAACAACGGCGCCTTCGTGCACCCCTACCTCGCGGAAATGCGCGCCGCCGCGGCGCAACTCGCGGCGCCGGCGCTGGCCGGCCTGAAGGCGGCGTTCACGGCCGCCATCGACCGCCTCGAGGGGCTGACGCACAGCGTCATCGCGCGCGCCGCGACGGATCCGGACGAGATCAACGCCGCCGCCATGGATTATCTGCAGGCCTTCGGCCTCGTCACGCACACGTATATGTGGGCGCTGATGGCGGCCGCGGCCGAGCCGAAGCAGGCCGACCCCTTCTATGCCGGCAAGCTGGCGCTGGCCGACTTCTTTGTGGCGCGCGTGCTGCCCGAGCTGGAAGGCCGCGCGCGCGCGGTGGAGGCCGGCGCCGCGCCGCTCATGCAGTTCGGTGCCGGCTACTTCTGAGGCGGCAGCCGGGGGTCAGGGCGCGGCGGAGCGACCTTCCGGCCTGCGACTCTCGAGGGCGAAGGCATCCCCTCCGGCAGCGCGTCGTTGACGATCATCCTTGTGCCGGTCACGCTGGGGTCGACCACGCGGCCCGGCTGGAGAGGCCGGGTGCGCAAGCAGGGTGTCCAGCGGCGCGCGGCGCCCGCTAGTATCTTGAGTTCAGGAATCGCTCGCCTATAAGCATGACGAAGAGGCCCCATTTGCGAGCAGGTAGCCCATAAAGTGACCAGTAGGGTTTGCGGTCCTGCCGGAGGAAAACTGCGGCGCTGCCGGCTGGCCTCGGCAGCGCTGTTGGCCGGCCTGCTGGGTACGTGGCCGGTCCGGGCGGAACCGCTGCTGCCCGCGCAGCTGTTTCCCTTTATTGCCGATCCCTTTGCCGCCGATCCCTCCGCCCAGGCGCCGCCGCCGGGCGTGCCGCCCCCCCTGCTGTCGCCCGATACGCCCCCTGCCCCGGTCGTGCCGCCGCTGGTGCTGATGCCACCGCTGGGATCGGCCCTCATCCCCCGGGCGGAGGCGGCCAACTGCGTCCGCCGCGACAGCGCCGGCCGCTTCATGGGCTGGATGGATCATCAGCATTGCGTTTATTCGGGCCGGACGCTGGCGACGGCACGCTGGCTCGACGACTTCTTCGGCGACTGGCACGACGACGAGGCCAGCATGATGCTGCGCCTGATCAGCCAGACCGTCATCGAGGAGTCGGAAGGCGCGAGCATGCGGGTGAGCGTGCGCGCCAGCGCCGACCTGCCCAATGCGCGGCGGCGCCTCCGGCTCATCGTGTCCGATGACAGCGACCCGGAAGAGGCGCTGGGCGGCGAGCCGGGCAGCCGGCAGCGCCGGGAGGATGGCCGGAGCTCGGCCGCCCTGCGCTGGATTCCGGCGGTGAAGCACTGGTGGGAAAGCGCTATCGATCTCGGCGTGCGCGGCATCGACCCGCCGGACTTCTTCATTCGCGCGCGCGGACGCCGGAGCTGGGGCCTGACGGAAGACTCCATCCTGCGGCTCGCCCAGACCTTCCGCTACGGCTCGGAAAGCCGCGAGCGCTCGGTGTCCCAGGTCGACCTGGAGCGGGCCCTCGACAGCAACTCGGTGCTGCGTCTCGGCAGCACTTACGATTATTTTGCGGAGCGCAACAGCGAGGGTTTTGTCTGGACGCATGCGCTGTCGCTGTCGCATGCGCTCAGGCGCAGCCGGTCGCTGAGTTACGGGTTTGCGGTCAACGGGCATACGCAGCCCAACTGGCGTGGCGAGAGCCTGGGACCGTGGGTGGCGTATCGCCGTTCCTTTTTGCGGCCTTATCTCTTTGTCGAGATTGAGCCGCGGTACACGTGGTTCCGGGAGTTCGACTGGGACGGGAGGGTTTCCACGGTGCTGCGGCTGGAGATGCAGTTCGGGCTGAAGCGCTGATAAGGGGCGGCTTTCTTGCTCAGGCGCCGGCGGTTTTGCTGCCGGCTTTTGCCCAGCGCAGCAGCGCTTCCTGGAGTTCGGTGAGTTCGATGGGCTTGGAGAGGTGCTCGTTCATGCCGGCGAGGCGGCTCTTCTCCTTGTGCTCGTCGAGGATGTGGGCGGTCAGGGCCAGGATGGGGATGGACTTGCGGCCGGTGAACTTTTCCCATTCGCGGATGGCCTGGGTGGCGGCGTAGCCGTCCATGAAGGGCATGTCGCAGTCCATGAGCACCATGTCGTACTCGTTGCGGCTCACTTCCTCGACGACTTCGCGGCCGTTGGCGACCACCGTGGTGGAATTCACGCCGATCTTGCCGAGCATGCCGCGGATGACTTTCTGGCTGAGGTGGTTGTCCTCGGCGATCAGCACGCGCAGGCGCTTCAGCAGGTCGCTGTCGGCGCGGCTCGGCTCGCTGCTCGCCTTCTGCAGCTGCTTGATGTGGCCGAGTTCCTCGGCGATGGCGGTCTGCAGCTGGCGCTCGGTCACCGGCTTGGTGAGCACGCGGCGGATGCCGACGTTGCGCGTCAGGGTGCCGGAGGGCGCAATGTTCACGCCGGTGAGCATGATGACGATGACGTCGTTGCGGATGATGGGGTCTTCCTTGATGCGCGCGGCGAGCTGCAGGCCGCTCATGCCCGGCATGTTGTGGTCGAGCAGGATGATGTCGAAGGGCTCGCCGATATTGGCGGCGTTGCGCGCCAGCGCCAGCGCTTCGGCGCCGTTGTCGGCGGTGCGCACCTTCATGCCCCAGTGGCCGGCCTGCTCCTGGACCACGCGGCGCACGGTGTGGTTGTCGTCCACCACCAGCAGGCGCAGGCCGCGCAGCCAGGGCTGCTCCGGCGGGCGGACCCCGCCTTCCTGCGCTTTCAGCGGCAGCTCGAACCAGAAGCGGGAGCCTTCCTTCAGCCGGCTTTCCACGCCGATCTCGCCGCCCATGAGCCCGACCAGGCGGCGGCAGATGGAGAGGCCGAGGCCGGTGCCGGTCTGCAGCGGCGTGCTGGGCTTCTGCTGGTGCGGCTGGAACACGGTGGCGAGGCGTTCCGGCGCGATGCCGATGCCGGTGTCGCGCACGTCCACATGCAGGCCGAGCCTGCCCGGCTTCATGCTGATCTCGATTTCGCCCTGCTGCGTGTACTTGATGGCGTTGCGCAGCAGGTTGCTGATGACCTGGCGCAGGCGCGTCGGGTCGCCCACCACCTGCAGCGGCAGCGCGGGGTCGATGGTGGCGATGAGTTCGAGGCTCTTCTCTTCGGCGTGGACGCGGAAGATGCCGAGGCAGTCGGCGAGCAGCTCGGCCAGGTCGAAGGGCTCCTCGACGATGGAGAGCTTGCCGGCCTCCATCTTGGCGTGGTCGAGGATGTCGTTGAGCACGCGCAGGAGCGAATTGCTGGAGGCGTGGATGGTGTTGGCGTATTCGCGCTGGCTGGGCGTCAGCGGCGTGTCCATGAGCAGCTCGGTCATGCCGAGGATGCCGCTCATGGGGGTGCGGATCTCGTGGCTCATCTGCGCGAGGAAGTTGTTCTTGGCGCGCGCTTCCGCCGCGCTGACCAGCGCCTGGTCGTGCTCGCGCAGCGATTCCTGGCGCATGACGTAGAGCCGGCTGGAAATCCCGATGGCGAGCATGACGGCCTCGAAGCAGGCGACGCCCATCACCAGCCAGCCGAAGGGAACCGGCAGCGGCAGCCAGGCGAAGAGATCGACGGTCGCCAGCACGACGGTGACCGCCATGAAGAGGCGCGCGGCGAGGAAGTAGAGCGCCGGCCGATAGCCGCGCCGCACGCTGACGACGGCCGCCGCGAGCATGCCGGCACTGGTCAGCAGCAGGCTGAAGAGCGCGATGTGCGCCGCCACGAAAGCCGGCAGGGCAAGGGCCACCAGCAGGGTGGCGGTCATGGCCAGGGCATAGAGCCGGGCGGCGCGCGGAAAGCCCGCCGGCATGCCGGGGCGCAGGTAGCTGCTCATCAGCAGCACCGCGGCCACCTGGGCCAGGAAAATGAACATCAGCTCGAGGAAATTCTGCAGATGCGGCGTGGCCAGCCACTGCACGCCGAGAATGCCGCGCTCGGCCAGCAGGTAGGCGGACAGCGCGAGCAGGAACAGCACGTAGAACAGCGCGGCGCGGTCGCGGTAGCGTGCATAGAGCGCGAGGTTGTAGAGCGCGAGCCCGACGATGAGGCCGAGGCCGAGGCCGAAGAAGAGGCTGCCGCTGCCGCTGGCCGCGGCGACGCCGACCGGCGTGCCGAGATAAATGCCGGTGTTGAGGCCGAGGTCGGTTTCGAGACGCAGGTAATACACGGAGGTCTGCTGCGGCGGCGCCTGCAGGACGAACCAGTAGCCGGCGGCCGGCACGTCGCCGCGCACGCCGGGGCGGCGGCTGCCGGCGACGCGCACGCTGTAGGCGCCGGCGGCGTCCGGCGCGAACACGCGGATGTCCGCCAGGCTGGCGGACGGCAGCTCCAGGATGAGCTCGCGGCTCTGCGCGGCAGGATTCTGCACGGCCAGGCGCAGCCACCACGCCGAGCGGCTGAGGCCGAAGTCGAGCTGGGATTGTCCGGAAGGCGTGAAGCGTTCCTGGAAGGCGGGGCTCAGGATTTCCGCGAGGCCGAGGTTGCGGTCGGGATCTTCGAGATAATCGATGTGCCGGCCGACGGCCTGGCGCGCGAAATCGTCGCCGAGCATCACGGCCGGGCCCGCGCAGGCCGGCGAGACCGTCAGGATGCATAGCAGCAGCAGGGCCAGCACGCTCCCTGTCCTGCGCCATTCCTGGCGATACTTCTCCATCGTGACCCTCCTGGAAGCCGAGAAGAACCTGGCGCAGCCGGCGCAGACTCCTTGGGCAATTAAAGCGAAGCCTCCCGGCAAAGACCAGCATAACGACGCCAAAGCCGCGGCATTTCGGGGCCAGAAAAAGTCACTTCGTCCCTTCCCGGCGGCAGGTGGCCTTCATAAGCTAGGTCCCTGCCATTTTTTTGCAAAAGCTGCCCAGGGGCAGACATAACAAAAGGCCATCGGGCCGACAGGGGAAAGCGCGATGTGGGGGAAGATCCGCGACAGTTTCCGTAGCGTGCCGGTGGCGGTCGGCCTCGGCATCATGGTGGCGGTGCTGGCCCTGCATGTGCTCAGCCTCAACGAGGACAGCCGGCTGGGGCGGCGCGTGGCCCAGCCCCTCGCGCGCCTCGATACGCTGATCTACGACTGGCGCTTCCAGTGGCTGACGCCGCGCCGTCCGGAAGGCCAGGCGCCCATCGTCATCGTCGATATCGACGAGCAGAGCCTGCAGCAGCAGGGCCGCTGGCCCTGGAGCCGCGAGACGGTGGCGGCGCTGGTGCAGGCCCTGGAGCGGCGGGGCGTGCAGCTGATCGGTTTCGACGTGGTCTTCTCCGAGCCCGAGCTGAATCCGGCCGACGCGCTGCTGGCGAGCCCGGCGCTGTCCGCCGGCCTGCGCCGGGAGCTGGCGGCGCAGCGCGGCGCCTTCGACGGCGACAGCCGCTTCGCCGCCGTGATGCCGGCGCGCACGGTGCTCGGTTACTTCCTGCATGCCGACGGCGTGCGCGCCGGCAGGCTGCCGCAGCCGCTGCTCGACCTCGAGGCGGAAGACGCGCTGGGCTGGCGCGTGCTGACGCTGCCCGACTACACCGCCAACCTGCCGGCCTTCACGGAGCGGGCGCGCGCGGCCGGCTTCGTCTCGACGCTGCCCGATCGCGACGGCGTCATCCGCCGCTCGCCGCTCGTGCTCATGCACGCCAACGACATCTACACCTCGCTGTCGCTGGAGCTGGCGCGGCTCTACCTGAAGGCGCCCTTCATCGAGCTGCAGCCGGTCGCCTGCCGCGGCCGCCAGACCTGCGTCGAGAGCATCCGCATCGGCGACCGCCGGATCCGCACCGACGAGCACGGCGCGGCGCTGGTGCCCTACCGCGGGCGGCGCGGCAGCTTCACCTACGTCAGCGCCGGCAAGGTTCTGAGCGGCGAGGTGCCGAAGGGCGTGCTCGACGGCGCCATCGCACTGGTCGGCACCTCTGCGCTCGGCCTCGCCGACCTGCGCACGACGCCGCTGGAGACGCAGTATCCCGGCGTCGAGGTGCATGCCAATCTGCTCGACGCCATGCTGCAGAGCCGGCCCGGCCGCGATTATTTCTACGCGCGCCCCGACTGGGAGCCGGGCGCGACGTTCATCCTGCTGCTCGTCAGCGGGCTGATCCTGGCGGTGCTGCTGCCCCGGCTCGGCCCCGGCTTCATGCTCATGGTCGCGGCGGCCTGGTTCGTCCTGCTGTTCGCCGGCAACTTCGCGCTGTGGCAGGCGGCGCACTTCGACCTGCCGCTCGCCGCGCTCCTGCTCATGGCCTTCCTCATCGCCTCGTTCAACATCTTCTTCGGCTTCATGCGCGCCAACAGCCAGAAGCGCGAGATCAAGGCCATGTTCGGCCAGTACGTGCCGCCGGCGCACGTCGAGCAGATGCTGGCCAACCCCGAGGCGGTGTCGCTGGCCGGCGAGACGCGCGAGATGACGGTGCTGTTCGCCGACGTGCGCAACTTCACCACGCTGTCCGAGGGGCTTTCCGCACAGGATCTCAAGCAACTGCTCAACCGCTATTTCACGCCCGTCACGCAGATCATCTTCGACCACCACGGCACCGTCGACAAATACGTCGGCGACATGGTGATGGCCTTCTGGAACGCGCCGCTCGACGATCCCGCGCACGCGCGCCACGCCATTGCCTGCGCGCTCGCCATGCAGAAAAAAGTGGAGGAGCTGAAGGCGGAATTCGCCGCCGACGGCCTGCCGGAAATCAATATCGGCGTCGGCATCAACACCGGCGTCATGAACGTCGGCGACATGGGCTCGGAATTCCGCCGCGCCTACACCGTGCTGGGCGACGCCGTGAACCTCGCCTCGCGCCTGGAAAGCGTCACCAAGTTCTACGGCGTGAAGCTGCTGGTCGGCGAGGCCACCTCTGCGCAGGCGCCGGAGTATCTCTACCGCCGCGTCGACCGCCTCATCGTCAAGGGCAAGCGCGAGCCCGTCACCGTCTACGAGCCGGTCTGCCTGCAGGAAGAGGCGAGCGCGGGGCGCCGCAGCCGCGTCGCGCAATACAACAGGGCCATCGAGCATTACTTCGCGCAGGAATGGGAGGCCGCCGAGCGCCTGCTGCGCGAGCTGCTTGCCGGCGATCCCGAGCGCCAGCTCTATCGCGTTTTCCTGAAACGCATCGGCGAGCTGCGCGAGAGCACCGCGCTGACCACGGGCTGGTCGGGCGTTTACGAGCACAAGAGCAAGTAAGCCGCTACGCAGTGGTTCGGCCGAGCCCGGCACGATCGCGCTGCTGCCGGGCTGCAATGGGCTGATCGTCCGATTGTCCGCCGGCGCGGTGTCGGGCTGACTCGCGGGGTACGGACAGCCGCGCGCAGCGGCCGCCGCGCGCAGAAAATTCTCCGCCTCCCGAGGACGAAAATCATGAAGATTTCCCCGGCAGGGACGCCGCCCGCGATCTTCGAAGACGACGCCCGCACTCCCGCCGCCTTTGCCCGCCACCGCCGCGTCAGGGACCCGATCGGCATGTGGTACGCCATGCGCCGCCGCTACGGCCAGGACGACCGCATCTGGTTCGGCCTCTACAGGCCCGGCCGCCTCAGCCCGCACTGGCACACCTGCTCGCACCGCTACAGCGACGCCCTCGGCGGCCTCGCGCTGCTGTTGCAGGAGCAGGGCCATGCCGGCTACCCGCCGCCGCCCGCGCGCCCGGCGGCAATGCCGGACTGGCGTACGCTGTGGCAGCAGCGCAGGGGCCTGCCCGGTCCGGCCGTCGACCTCCGCTGGCGCCAGCTCGAGCCGGCGGCGCAGGCCTGCGTCAGCCACCTGCCGGTGAGCGTGCTGCTCAGCCCGGCGCAGACCGCCGCCATCGAGCAGGTGGCGGCCGCCATGGGCGTCAGCTCGACGGTGTGGCTGCTGTGGACGGCCGATCGCGCGCTGCGCGCCACGCTGGTCGAGGCCGGCAGCGTCAGCGCCTGGGTGTATCCGGTGAACCTGCGCGGCAGCGTGCGCAATGTCGATCCCTGCGCCAATCACTGCAGCAGCCTCCTGCTGCGGCTGGAGGAGGGCAGCGACGCCCAGGCCTGCCGGCGCCAGATCCGCGCGCGCCTCGAGCGGCACGAGCACTGGCGGCGGTGGCTGCTGCTCTCGCTGGGCAAGTGGATCGGCCAGGCCGGCGTCAATTTTCTTTACCGCCTCATCCAGGGCAGGCCCGGGCGTTATGCCGGGACCTACGCCAATCTTGGCCGGTGGGACGTGCCGGGGCTGGACGGGATCACCTGCTCGGCGCCCGGCAGTCCGGCTTGTCCGGTGGCGGCGAGTACGGTGGTGTGCAATGGGCGCCGGGCGCTGGCCTGCCGGCTGCATCCGGTTATCGGGGGGGATGCGCGGGGCGCCATCGAGTTTCTCAAGGTGTGGCGGGAGCTGAGCTTGAAGCCGCTGGTGACGCCGGTGCATCAGGCCAGGGAAGCGGCGGCGGCGTGAGGCTGGCGCGGCTTATTGCCGGCGCAGTGATTTCGGGGTTTGCCCGGTCCAGCGCTTGAAGGCGCGGTTGAAGGCGCTTTGTTCCGAATAGCCGAGCAGCAGGGCGATTTCCGAGAGCGTGAGGTTGCCCTCGAGGAGGTAGCCGCGGGCGAGTTCCGCGCGCGTGCGGTCGAGCAGGTGCCGGAAGCCGAGGTCGAGCTCGGCGAGGCGGCGCTGCAGCGTGCGCGGCGACATGGCGAGGCGTTGCGCGACGCGCTCCAGCGTCGGCGTGGCCTCGTGCAGGCTGCGCACCAGCGCCTCCATGAGCCCGGTCTGGAAGCTCTGCTGGCCGGGCAGGGCACGCAGCAGCGATTCGGCCTGGTTCTCCAGCAGCGTGCGCAGGCCG
This sequence comes from Pseudomonadota bacterium, assembly GCA_049320605.1. Taxonomy (GTDB): domain Bacteria; phylum Pseudomonadota; class Gammaproteobacteria; order Pseudomonadales; family Moraxellaceae; genus UBA2031. The sequence continues at coordinate 131,066 of JBMOQI010000003.1, forward strand.
GGGTCGCTGTGGGCGATGGGCAGCAGCAGGTGGCGGGCGGAAAAGGTGACGCAGGTGAGGGTGCCGCCGAAGGTCACCGGGCAGCCGAAGAACTCTTCGTAGGGCGCGATGTCGGCCGGCGCCGGATTCACGAAGTTCACCGAGCCCGGCGACACCGGCCGATTGACCAGCTTGCGCACGAGAGAGGTGAAGGCGGCGATGGCGGCCTCGTCGGCGAGCTGGCCGGGCAGGCCGTGCTCGATGCCCCAGCTCAGGGTCGCGACGTCGCCGTGGACGGCCATCCGCGCGGGATTGCCGTCGTAGACCAGGCGGTGGAAGCGCTCGAAGCGCAGGAAGGCTTCGCCCAGCGAATCGCAGGAGCCGGCGAGGTAGCCCATGACGCCGGCATGGCGGGGCTGCAGCGGCCGATGGCAAGACCGAGGGCCGGGCGGGGGTCGGCCGCCGCGACGGCCTGCAGCAGGCCGATCCAGTCGGCGAGCGGAAGGCGCGCATCCAGTGGCCATTCGTCCAGCCGGGCACGGCATTCCGGCGCCGCGAGCTCGCGGGAATCCAGGTAATCGCGCAGCATCCCGACCAGGGCGCCGCTGACGAACATGCCGCAGACCATTTCTCGTGAACTCCGTGAAGGCCCTCTCCCGCAAGCGGGTAGAGGGAGACAACGAAAGGCTGGCGTGAAGTGTCAAAAATACGGCGCCGGGCGGTCAAGCCCTGCCAGAGCGGCCCGCGCAGAATGATCCCGAACAGAACGGCCGTCGAGCCGTCGCCCGCCCACTGCGAGGAGCAGTCCATGATCGGTTTCCCCATCGCTCTCCTGGTTGCCAACGGTTTCGAGTGGTACGCCCACAAATACATCCTGCACGGCGTGCCGCGGCAGGGACAGCCGCGCTACAGCCCGCGCCCCGCCAACATGAAGAGCCACTGGGCCCACCACAAGCTGGTGCGCACCCGGGGCTATTACGACGAAGGCTATGTGGAAGGCTGGAAGAACTGGCGCACCCGCAACGAGATCCAGTCGCTGCTGCTGGTGACCGGCGTCATCACCCTGGCGTTTCCGGTGGCGCCGTTCTTCGTGCTCGGCAGCTACTACGCCGCGGGCCGCTACTTTTACGTGCACCGCCGCTCGCATCTCGATCCGGAGTGGGGCAGGAAGACGATTCCCTGGCACTACGACCACCACATGAACACCAGCCAGGACGCCAACTGGTGCGTCACCCGTCCCTGGTTCGACTACCTCATGGGCACCCGCGTCATTGCCGATCCGGCGCAGGCCGAGACCAACCCGCTCGGCGTCAGGCTGCCGGAATTCGTGGAGAAGCGGGTGAATGCGCTGGCGCGCCGCGTTCTGAAGAAAGCCTTCGCGCGCCTCGACGCCAACCGTCTCGCGGAAGCCGACAACCGCAAGGCCGGCCGCGTCGTGGCGATGCCGGATGTGGCGGAGCCAGCCGCCTGATTCGCTTCTGAGCAAAACGTTGCCCCGCTTCGGCGGGGCTTTTTTTGCGCGGCTTTTCGGTCCCGCACCTCTGCCGCGGCGCCTGCCGTGGGCAGTGGATGAGCTGTGCCCGGCACGCCCGTCGCGAGGCGAACGTTTCAAGGCACAGCCCTGCTCTTTACGGCGGCAAGCGCCCTGCTTTGCGCCTCCCTCGCTTATATCGCCTGTTTTTCTCGCCCATCGCAGCGGGCCAACTCGCCTTCGCTATCTATACTGGCAGGGCATACTCAGTGGAAAAGCAGGTGGGGAGGTTCCACCATGCAAGACAATAAACCAGGCGGAACCAGGGGTGGGCACGGCAGGGCCGGTGCTCTGGTGACGCTGTTTCCCAGCCATTCCCTCATTGCCATGATGGGCCCCGCCGAGCGGCCCGACATCACGCTGTTCCTCTGCGGCGACGTCATGACCGGGCGCGGCATCGACCAGGTCATGGCGCACTCCGTCGATCCCACGCTCTACGAGCGCTACGTCAAATCCGCCCTGGATTACGTGCGCCTGGCGGAAGAGGCGAACGGTCCGCTGCCGCGGCCGCTGAGCTTCGAATATCCCTGGGGCGACGTGCTGCCGCTGCTGAAGCGCGAGGCGCCCGACCTGCGCCTCATCAATCTCGAGACCGCCATCACCGAGCGCGGCACGCCGCACAACAAGTGCATCCATTACCGCATGCATCCGCTCAACGTGCCCTGTCTCGCCGCGCTCGGCGTGAACGGCGCCGTGCTCGCCAACAACCACGTGCTGGACTGGGGCCGCGAAGGCCTGGAAGACACGCTCGAATCGCTGCGCCAGGCGGGGATCGTCGGCGTCGGCGCCGGGCGCGACCGCGCCGAGGCCGCGCAGGAGGCGCAGTGGCTGCTGCCCGGCAAGGGCCGCGTGCGGCTCTTCGCCTTCGGCCATCCCTCCAGCGGCGTGCCGGGCGACTGGGCCGCCGGCGACAGCCGCCCCGGCATCAACTGGCTGCCCGACCTGACGCCGGAGAGCGTGGCGGAGCTGAAAAATCATCTGCGCGAGACACGGCAGGAGGGCGATGTCGTCGTGGTCTCGCTGCACTGGGGCAGCAACTGGGGCTACGCCGTGCCGGGCGAGCAGCAGCGCTTCGCGCACGCGCTCGTCGACGAGGCCGGCGTCGACCTCGTCTGGGGCCATTCCTCGCACCACCCGCGGCCCATCGAGGTCTATCGCGAGCGCCTCATCCTCTACGGCGCCGGCGATTTCCTGAACGACTACGAAGGCATCCGCGGCTACGAGGAGTTCCGCCCCGAACTCGCCGCGCTCTACCTGCCGCGCATCGCGCCCGGCGGCCGCTTGCGCGAGCTGCGCCTGTGGCCGCTGCGCGTGCATCTGTTCCGCCTCAAGCGCGCCGCCGCCAACGAGGCGCACTGGCTGGCGGAGACGCTGAGCCGCGTCGGCCGCGCCCTCGGCACCCAGCTCTTGCCGCATCACGACGGCACGCTGCGGCTGCACTGGTAACCTTCCACCCTGCCGCCCGCTCCGCCTCCGCCTCTGCCTTTGCCTCTGCCTCTGCCTCTGCCCCCCCTCCGCTCCTCCCTCCCCTGTAGGAGCGGCTTCAGCCGCGAATTTTTGCATCCCCTATTTCGCGGCTGAAGCCGCTCCTACGCAGAGCAACTTTCACCTCCCATCGCCTCAATAAAAACCAGCTCCCCCGCAGGAAATGCCGCCGTCCTCCCTCGTCCTCGCCGCCGGCCCATCGACGTGCTCGGCACCTCCATCGGCGCTTGGCGCCTGCTCAACTACACGCACGCCGATCCGCGCGCCGCGCTCGACCGCTTCGAGGAGTTCTATTTCAGCCTGCCGCTTGCCGGCAACGCCGATTTCACGCCGGAGAACGTGTTGCCGGTGCTGCTCGCCACCGCGTCGATCCCGCTGGTGCTGAACGGCATCAGCGCCATTCCCGGCGCGCCCGCCGGCATCTACCGCGACGGCGGCCTCACCGATTACCACCTCGCCAATCCGCTCACCGGGAAGGAAGGCATCGTGCTCTATCCGCATTTTTTGCCGCAGGTGGTGCCGGGCTGGTTCGACAAGAGCCTCTCCTGGCGGCAGCCGCGGCTCGAGCATTTCGATGACGTGCTGCTGCTGACGCCGTCGAGCGCCTTCATTGCGAGCCTGCCGCATGGGCGCATTCCCGACCGCAACGATTTCGTGAATCTGGAGGCCGGGGCGCGGGGGCGCTACTGGCGGCAGGTGCCGGATGCGACGCGGCGGCTGGCGGACGAGTTTCACGAGCTGGTGAGCACGGGACGGTGGCGGGAGGTGTTGCGGCCGTTGAGGTTCGGGAAGGGCGGGAGTTTGGAGCCTTGATCTCCCTCTCCTGCGCGGGGAGAGGGTTAGGGTGGAGCGCGTCGCGCAGTCCGGTGCAGCGCTATCGGCGGACGAAGCGGGAAGGGCATCGCGGCGGCGCCTGCCGAGCTAGTGTGCAGGCAGTCCCCTGCCTTCTTGATATACAATATTAGATGTATATCAAGCCAGGAGCACTACCATGCAAGTCTCGAAATGGGGCAACAGTCTCGCCATCCGCCTGCCTGCGGTGGTGGTGGAAGCGCTGGAATTGAAGGAAGGGGACGACGTCGAGATCCAGGTGGCGGATGCCCGGGTCTTCGCCATCGCCAGGAAACCCGGCAGCAAGCAGTGGCTGGAGCGCCTCAGAAGCTTCCGCGGCCGTCTGCCGGCAGACTTCAAGTTTGACCGCGACGAGGCCAGCGAGCGTGGCTAGGGCCTTCGTCGATACCAACGTCCTGATTTACTTGATGTCGGCGGATGCGGCCCGAGCCGACCGGGCCGAGGCCGTCATTGGCGCCGATGCGGTCAGCAGCGTCCAGGTGTTCAACGAGATGGCCAATGTTGCGCGCCGCAAGCTCGGTATGGGTTGGCAAGAACTCGACGAGTTCCTGGGCCTGGTGCGCGCGCTCTGTCCACCCGAGCCGCTGACGCTCGCAACCCACGACCGGGGACGGCAGATAGCAGAGCGTTATCAACTGTCCGTGTACGACGCCATGATCGTCGCGTCGGCGCTGCTGGCGGGATGTGACGTTTTGTACAGCGAGGATATGCAGCACGGCCTGGTGATCGAGGGACAGACTCGCATCTGCAATCCGTTCAGCGAGACGAGCTGATCGGGCGGCCTGCCGTTGCCTTGCCGGCAAAAATCAGGAAGTGCCGCAGGGCGGAACACCCGAAGGGCTTTTCACGGTCCGGTGCTCCGGCGGAGCGGTCATCCGCCACCTTGCTTGCCGCCGGTTTCGAGGCTGTAGGGGGAAACCGCTGCGCGGCTTCCCCCTACGAATTCTTCAACCTTCCGGGAATTCCGGAGGGCTCAACAGGAGCAGCTGTTGCAGGAAATGCAACAGCTCAACGAGGCAAAAGCGGGGCTGGTCCTGCCTGTTGGCCAATGGGGCCAGTGACTCCTTAATGGCTCGGAGCCGGACTTGAAGCATTACTACATCGGCTGGGACGTCGGCGCCTGGAACGGCGACAGGAATGCCGCCAGCCGCGACGCCATCGTCATCCTCGACGCCGCGCGCCGGGTCATCGGCACGCCGGGCCGCGGCAATCTCCGCGCGCGCATGGTCTGCGGCCGCTTTCCGCCGTCAAGGACATGATAGGCAGCCAGGCCAGCAAGGGCATGCACGTGCTGGGCAGGTTCGCGCCGTACCGCGAAAGCATCGGCATCTGGACCAGCAGTTCTTGCCGGTAAAAATGGCGGCCGGTATGTCGCCCATTCCGCAACTCCGCTAGCCTTGGCACCCTGCTGCGCACTCGCGCCCCGCCTTTTTCCTGCCGGACCGCTGCCATGATTCCTGCTGCCCTTCTCGAACTCGACCTCAACGCGCCGCTCCGCGACGACGAACTCGCCGCGCTCGACGGCCACCTGGCCCGGCTTGCCGAACGCCTCGAGGCCGCGCAAGGTGAAGAAGCCGACTACGTCTTCGACGTTTCCGAGCTCGACGGCTTCATCGTCGCCGTGGTCAGCAGCCCCGCGCCGCTGGCCACGGAGGCATGGCTGCCCGCCGTCTGGGGCGGCGAGCTGCCGGCCTTCGCCTCGGAGGCCGAGGCCGAGGAGGTCATCGGCCTCGTGCTGCGCCACCACAACGCCACCGCGCGCCTGCTGGACAAGCTGCCCGACAGCTACGAGCCGCTCTTCGCCTACGGCGTGGACGAGGAGGGCAACGAGCTGGAGAGCGTCGCGGAATGGTGCGTCGGTTTCATCCGCGCCATGGAGCTCGCCTGGGAGAGCTGGCAGCCGGCCATGGAGCGCGAGCCGGAGCCCTTCGGCATCCTGCAGCTCTTCGGTACGGAGGAGGGCCTGGATGAGCTGGAGAATTTTCCGGAGGAGGAGATCGACGAGCTGCAGGACAACCTGCCGGACCTCGCCCGCCTGCTGGCCGCGCTCGGCCGCGAGCAGCGCGCCGCGACGCCGGCCTTCCGCCGCGAGGCAGCCAAGGTGGGCCGCAACGATCCCTGCCCCTGCGGCTCGGGCAGGAAATACAAGCAGTGCTGCATGCCCTGAGCCTGTGGCGTTCCCATTTGCAGATGAATTGCCATGAATGATTTTGTCGAGCTTCATCTCAAGGCCGAGACGCTGGCCGAGCTCGGCCTGCCCGACATCGCCTATCCGGTGCCGCGCGGCGCGCTCGAGGGCGAGAGCGGCAAGCTGCACCTGGCGCTCATGCTTTACGGCCTGCAGTGCAGGAGCGCGCAGCCAGATGCGGACTGGCAGGCGCTGGAGCCGGCCATGGAGCGCCTCGCCCTGCTCATGACGCCGGACGACGAAGAGCCCGTGGTCACCGCGGAGGGCGACGACTGGGCGCTGGCCGTCGGCGGCATCGATCTTGCGGGCCACGACCGCGACCGCCGGCTGGTGACGCTGCAGCGCGGCGATCATCTGCTCGCCGCCATCCGCCCGCTGCCGACGGGACAGCTGCGCCTGGCCGCGTTCCGGCCGCTCGACGCGAAGAGCGCGCAATGCCTGCTTTCCCTGGCGCTGCTGCCGCACCCGGAGTACGGCGTGCAGATGCGCAAGCACAACTGGGAATTCGCGCTTGACTCCGCCGCCGGCAATGGCAACCACTATGCGGCGGAGCGGGGCGAGGCGTATCTCTCGTTCTGGGAGAAGGGCCTTGGCCGGAGCGCGGACGGCAGCGAAGTCGCACCCTGGCGCGGCCAGGCGGCGCTGGCGCCGCGGCGCGCGGCATCCGTGGCGGCGGAACTCGGTGCGTACTACACCTTCGCCGAGGCTGGGCCGGACCGCCGCTGATGTCGTGCAACTGCGCCCGCTGGCGCCGCGCCTGGTGGTGAACGGTCAGGGCGGAGGGTTCGCTGCTTTGGCGGCAGCGGGCGCTGCCTCAGCAGCCGCGCGTATAGATCCACAGGCGCGGCCCCATTTTGTCGTCGCGCCATTTCACCCAGCCCTCGTGTACCGTGCTGCGCGCATCCGGATCGCTGCAGCTGGTGTCGGGCTGCTGCAGGCGCACGCGCAGCCAGTCGCCGCGCCGCTCCAGCCATGTCAGCTTGTCATCCCCGCCGCTGCGGGCGACGACGCGGGCCGCGGCATCCGGTGCGGCCCGCAGCAGCTGCGGACCCTCGCCGCGGAAGTGCAGCCAGTCGCCGTGGCCTTGCAGGAAATCCTCCCAGGGCTGGAAGCGCAGCGCGGCGCCATGCGCCAGATGGCAGCTGTGCGTCCAGGCCTCCTGGCCCGGGGCGAGGCGCAGGCGCAGCCAGCCGGAACCGCGCTGCTCCCAGACGATGAAGCTGCTCTGTTCATAGCTGGTTTCGACCAGGCCGGCGCCGGTCAGCGGGACGCTGCCATGCTTCGCCGCGGCCAGGCGTCCCTGCACGAGCCAGCCAAGAAAGGGGGCGGCGTCCGGCTGCTGCCAGAGCGGCAGCCGGACGTGCTGCAGCCAGTCGTAGGCCTGCGGGCCGTCTTCGGGGACATGCAGGCGTCCGATGCCCAGCGGCGCCTCATAGGAGCCGCCCGCGGCTTCGTAGACGGAGTAGGGCGGCGCCAGCGCCGGGGCCGCAGCCGTGTCGGCGGCCGGCGCGGCCGGCAGGGCCGGGCAGTCGAGCGCGCGTCCCGCTGCGGGCAGGCCGAGGAGGGTGGCTAACAGCAGGGGTCGGAAGAAGGGGAACATTGCGGCCTCCAGAGTGCGGATATCCGGATGATGCCTGTACTCGCTTTCTTGCCCAAGCTGTTGCTGTCCGGAGGGAGAGGATGGGCATGTCCCGACGCTGGCTACACTGGTCACAGTCGAAGGCAGCGTGTATGTTCCAGCGCTTTGCAATGTGGCGCACAAGCACAGGAGTTCGTGATGAAACGGCAGATGATGGCCGCGGGTTTCGTGGTCGCGGCAAGCGTGGCCCTGGTGGCCTGCGAAGAGCAGAAGAAGCCCAGGACCGTGGCCGAACGGGCCGCCTACAGCATCGGCTACATGACCGGCAAATCCAGCAAGCCCCAGGCCCCCAACCTGGCGACCGACAGCTTCATCGCCGGCTTCAGGGACGCCTATGCCGGCAAGGCCAGCCCTCTGACCCAGGAGGAGATGAGCACGGCCCTGATGGCCTACGAGCAGGAGCTCAAGAAGGAGCAGGAAATGGCGCAGAAGAAGAGCGCCATCGTCGGCGCCAGCGAAGGCGCGGCCTTCCTGGCCCAGAACGCCAGGAAGCCCGGCGTGAAGACCACCGCCAGCGGCCTGCAGTACGAAGTGATCACCGCAGGCAAGGGCGCCAAGCCCAGGGCCACCGACACCGTGCGCGTGCATTACGAAGGCAAGCTGGTCAACGGCACCGTCTTCGACAGCTCCCGCCAGCGCGGCGAGCCCATCGAGTTTCCGCTCAACCGCGTGATTCCGGGCTGGACCGAAGGCCTGCAGCTCATGCCGGTGGGTTCGCGCTACAAGCTGACCATTCCCGCCGGCATCGGTTATGGCGAAGAGGGCGCGGGCCCGATTCCGCCGAACGCCGTGCTGGTGTTCGACGTGGAGCTGCTGGACATCGTCAAGCGCTGATCGCCGCCGCAGAAAGCGGAAAATAGAAGAGCCGGCGCTTGCCGGCTCTTTTATTTCCAGGGCGCTTACTTCGCCTCGGCCGCCGTTGCGGCTTCCGCCACCGTCAGCGCCGTCATGTTGACGATGCGGCGCACGGTGGCAGACGCCGTGAGGATGTGCACGGGCCGCGCGGCGCCGAGGAGAATGGGGCCCACGGTCACACCGCTGCCGGTGGTCACCTTCAACAGGTTGAAAGCGATGTTGGCGGCATCCAGCGTCGGCATGATGAGCAGGTTGGCCGCGCCCTTGAGCTTCGAGTTCGGGAACACGGAGTGGCGGATGCTCTCGTCGAGCGCAGCGTCGCCGTGCATTTCGCCTTCCACCTCCAGCTCCGGCGCGATCTCCTGCAGGATGCGCCAGGTCTGGCGCATCTTGGCGGCGCTCTCCGTGTCCTCCGAGCCGAAGCTGGAATGCGAGAGCAGCGCGACCTTCGGCGTGAGGCCGAAGCGGCGCACGCCTGCGGCGGCCTGCAGCGTGATCGCGGCGAGCTGCTCGGCGCTCGGGTCCGGGTTCACATAGGTATCGGCGATGAAGAGGGTGCGGTTTTCCAGCATCAGGAGGTTCATCGCGGCGAACTGCTTCACGCCCGGCTTCTTGGGCACGACGCGGTTCACGTAGCGCAGGTGCAGGCCATAGTTGGCGAAGGTGCCGCAGATCATGCCGTCGGCGTCGCCGAAGTGCACGAGCAGGCCGGCGATCAGCGTGGCGCGGCGGCGCACTTCCTTTTGCGCGAGCTCGGGCGAGATGCCCTGGCGTTCCATGAGCTGGTGGTAATAACTCCAGTACTGCTTGAAGCGCGGATCGCTGTCCTGGTTGACAAGCTCGAAATCCTTGCCGGGGCGGATGCGCAGGCCGAGCTTCTCGATGCGCTTCTCGATGACGGCGGGGCGGCCGATGAGGATGGGCCGGGCCAGGCCTTCGTCCACCACCACCTGCACGGCGCGCAGCACGCGCTCGTCCTCGCCTTCGGCGTAGGCGATGCGCCGGGGCTGCGCCTTCGCCTGCGCGAACACCGGCTTCATGATGAAGGCGGAGTTGTAGACGAACTCGGAAAGCTTCTGGCGATAGGCCGCGAAGTCGGCGAGGGGGCGCGTGGCGATGCCGGATTCCATGGCGGCTCGCGCCACCGCGGGCGCGATCTCGAGGATGAGGCGCGGGTCCAGCGGTTTCGGAATCAGGTATTCGGGGCCGAAGGACAGGCTGCCGGCGCTGCCGTAGCTGGTCGTGGCTTCCGACTGCTCCACATGCGCCAGCTTGGCGATGGCGTGCACGCAGGCCAGTTTCATGGCTTCGTTCACCGTGGTGGCGCCGACATCCAGCGCGCCGCGGAAGATGTAGGGAAAGCAGAGCGCGTTGTTGACCTGGTTCGGGTAGTCCGAGCGGCCGGTGGCGATGATGGCGTCGGGACGCGCTTCCTTGGCGGCCTCCGGCATGATCTCCGGCGTCGGGTTGGCAAGCGCGAAGATGATCGGGTCCTTGGCCATGTCCCGGATCATGTCCGGCTTCAGCACGCCGGCGGTGGAGAGGCCGAGGAACATGTCGGCGCCGGGCAGCAGGTCGGCGAGCGTGCGCGCGGCGGTGTCCTGGGCGTATTTCGTCTTGCTCTCGTCCATGCCGGGGCGGCCGGCGTGGCACACGCCCTTGGAGTCGGCGACGAAGATGTTCTCCTTGCGCGCGCCGAGCGACACCAGGATGTCGAGGCAGGCGATGGCGGCGGCGCCGGCGCCCGAGCAGACGATGCGGATGTCGCCGATGTTCTTCCTCACCACCTTCAGCGCATTGATGAGGCCGGCGCCGACGATGATGGAGGTGCCGTGCTGGTCGTCGTGGAAGACGGGAATCTTCATGCGCTCGCGCAGCTTCTTCTCGATGTAGAAGCACTCGGGCGCCTTGATGTCCTCGAGGTTGATGCCACCGAAGGTGGGCTCCAGCGCGGCGATGATGTCGACCAGCTTGTCCGGATCCTTTTCGTCGATCTCGATGTCGAAAACGTCGACGCCGGCAAATTTCTTGAACAGCACGCCCTTGCCTTCCATCACGGGCTTGGAGGCGAGCGGGCCGATGTCGCCCAGGCCGAGCACGGCGGTGCCGTTGGAGATCACGGCGACGAGATTGCCGCGGGCGGTGTAGCGGGCAGCGGCAGAGGGGTCTTTCTCGATTTCCTCGCAGGGCGCGGCGACGCCGGGCGAGTAGGCCAGCGCCAGGTCGCGCTGGGTGACCATGGCCTTGGTGGGCGTGACGCTGATTTTTCCGGGTTCGGGGAATTCGTGGTAATCGAGTGCGGCTTTGCGCAGTGCCTCATCCATCGCTTTTTCACCTGCAATACCCGCTCGGCCCGGGCCTGGCGGCGCGGGCGTGGCGGCTTTCTCAAGAAGGCGGGGAGAATAGCATTTTCAGACATTTGCGCGCCTTTGCTTTGTGCGCCGGGCGGGTCAGCGCGGCGGCAAAGGCGGACAGTCCGGGGCCCGACCTGCGCCCTGAAGGAAAAGGCCCCGGGACAAAGGCGCGCGGGCCCGGCAAGCAAAAGGGACGCCCCGGCGTCCCTTTCCATTTGCCACCTGGCGCCGACGAGACTTCCTGGCCTTATGCGGTCGCGTCGCCTTTCTCACGCGCGATGGCGCGCCAGCCTATGTCCGAACGGTGATATTCGTTGCGCCAGCTGATGCGCTTCACGAGTTGGTAAGCCCGCTGCTGCGCCTCCAGCACGCTCGCGCCGAGGGCGGTGGCGCAGAGTACGCGGCCGCCGTTGGTAGTGACCTGGCCGTCGACCAGCCGGGTGCCGGCATGGAAAACCTTTTCGCCGGCGGTTTCCGCGCTCGGCAGGCCGCTGATCAGGTCGCCCTTGCGCACCTCGCCGGGATAGCCGCCGGCGGCCATCACCACGCCCACGGCGGGGCGCGGATCCCACTCCGCCTGCGTCTTGCCGAGCTGCTGGTGGAGGCCGGCCTCCACCAGCGCCACCAGCGAGCTTTGCAGGCGGACCATGATGGGCTGCGTCTCGGGATCGCCGAAGCGGCAGTTGAATTCGATGACCTTGGGCGCACCGTCTTTCGTAATCATGAGGCCGGCGTAGAGGAAGCCGGTGTAGGGATGGCCCGCGGCCTTCATGCCGGCGACGGTGGGCGCGATGACCTCGCGCATGACGCGGGCGTGCACCTCCGGCGTCACCACGGGCGCGGGCGAGTAGGCGCCCATGCCGCCGGTGTTGGGGCCGGTGTCGGCGTCGCCGATGCGCTTGTGGTCCTGGCTGGTGGCCATGGCGAGGGCGTGCTCGCCGTCGACCATGACGATGAAGCTGGCTTCCTCGCCGTCGAGGAACTCCTCGATCACGACGCGACTGCCGGCGGCGCCGAAGGCTTGGCCTCCGAGCATGTCGGTGACGGCGTCCTCGGCTTCTTTCAGCGTCATGGCGACGATCACGCCCTTGCCGGCGGCCAGGCCGTCGGCCTTGACCACGATGGGCGCGCCCTTGGCGCGCAGGTAGGCGAGGGCTTCCCCGGCCTGCGTGAAGACCCCGTACCCGGCGGTGGGAATCTTGTGGCGGGCCAGGAAATCCTTGGCGAAGGCCTTGGAGCCCTCGAGCTGGGCGGCGTATTGCGTCGGCCCCCAGATGTTCAGGCCGGCGGCGCGGAAGGCGTCGACCACGCCGTTCACCAGCGGCGCTTCCGGGCCGACGAGGGTGAGGTCGGCATTGGCCCTGGCGAACTCCACGAGCTGCGCGTTGTCGAGGATGTCGAGCGCGACGTTTTCGCACTTGGCCTCGGTGGCGCTGCCGGCATTGCCCGGCGCTACGAAGACTTTCGATACGCGCGCGTCCTGCGCGCATTTCCAGGCCAGAGCGTGTTCGCGGCCCCCGGAGCCGAGGATCAGGATTTTCATGGCGGTCTCGTTCTTATTGATCCGGTTTGCGGAATTTCAGCGTCATGCGGTCGCTCTCGCCAATGGCGAGGTATTTGTCTTTGTCCCTGTCGCCCAGGCGCAGCGTGGGCGGCAGCGTCCACACGCCCTTGGGATGGTCGGCGGTGTCGCGCGGATTGGCGTTGATCCCGCTCGACGCCTCGAGCCTGAAGCCGGCGGCCTCGGCCTGCCGGGTGACGTAGCTCTGCTTCATATAGCCCGAGGCGACCATCTCGAAGTCGGGGCGGTCTTCCGGCAGGCGGTGGTCGACCACGCCCAGCACGCCGCCCGGCTTCAGCGCGGCGTAGAACTGGCGGAAGGCGTCGGCGGTGGCGGCGTCGCCGCCCTGCATATACCAGTTGTGCACGTTGCGGAAGGTGACGACGAGGTCGGCGCTGCCGTCGGGCGCGATCTTGAGGTCGCCCTGCGGCAGGAACTCGGTCGGCGTGACGCGCGCCGCCCAGGGCAGGGTACGCAGGCGCTCCTCGTAGGCAGTGCGCGTCTTCTGGTAGTACGGGACATTGGTGGCGACGGGGAAGTGCGCGGCGTAGAGCCGGCCCTTCTCGTTCAGGGCCGGGCCGAGGATGTCGGTGTACCAGCCGCCGCCGGGCCAGATCTCGACCACCGTCATGTCCGGCCGGAAGCCGAAGAAGAGCAGGGTCTCGAGCGGATGCCGCCAGTTGTCGCGGGCGCGCGCCTCGCTGGAGCGCGCGGGACTGGCGATGGCCTGCTGCAGCGCCTGCTGTGCAGCCTGCTCGTCCGAACGTGGGGCCTGCAGCTGGCAGGCGGCAAGCAGCAGGGCGAATCCCGACAACAGCAGCAGGCGGCGCATGGCGTTCTCCGGTCAGTGGCGGAAGTGGCGCATTCCCGTGAAGACCATGGCGATGCCATGCTCGTCCGCGGCGGCGATCACCTCGGCATCGCGCATCGAGCCGCCCGGCTGGATGACGGCGGCGATGCCCGCTTTGGCAGCGTTGTCGATGCCGTCGCGGAAGGGGAAGAAGGCGTCCGAGGCCATGACCGCGCCTTTCACTTCCATGCCGGCATGCTCGGCCTTGATGGCGGCGATGCGGGCGGAGTTGACGCGGCTCATCTGGCCGGCGCCGACGCCGATGGTCTGGCGGTTCCTGGCGTAGACGATGGCGTTGGACTTCACGTATTTCGCGACCTTCCAGGCGAAGATCAGATCATGGATTTCCGCTTCCGTGGGCGCGCGTTTGGTTACGATCTTGAGATCGCCGTCCTTGATCATGCCGAGGTCCTGGTCCTGCACCAGGAGGCCGCCGGTGACGCGCTTGAAGTCCCATTGCGCGGCACGCTCGTCGATGCCGGGCAGGTCGCCGCACTCCAGCACGCGCACGTTCGGCTTGGCGGCGGTGACTGCCAGCGCTGCCCGGGAAATGCGCGGCGCGATGATGACCTCGACGAACTGGCGCTCGACGATGGCCTTCGCGGTCTCGGCATCCAGCTCGCGGTTGAAGGCGATGATGCCGCCGAAGGCGGATTCGGTATCGGTGGCATAGGCAAGGTCGTAGGCCTTGCGGATGCCGCCTGCGTTCTCCGGCACCACGGCCACGCCACAGGGATTGGCGTGCTTGACGATGACGCAGGCCGGCTTGGCGAAGCTCTTCACGCATTCCAGGGCGGCGTCGGTGTCGGCGATGTTGTTGTAGGAGAGTTCCTTGCCCTGCCGCTGCTGCGCGCTGGCGACGGAGGCTTCCCTGGGCTGCGCCTCGGTGTAGAAGGCGGCGCGCTGGTGCGGGTTCTCGCCGTAGCGCAGGTCCTGCGCCTTGAGGAACTGGGTATTGAATGTGCGCGGGAAGGTGTCGCGGGCGGCGAGGTCGCCCTTCTTCCCGCCGACCAGGCCGCCGAGGTAATTGGCGATCATGCCGTCGTAGGCGGCGGTGTGCTCGAAGGCCTTCACGGCCAGGTCGAAGCGGGTGGCGTGGCTCAGGCCCCCGGTCTGCCGGATTTCTTCCAGCACGCGGCCGTAATCGGCGGCACTCACCACGATGCCGACGTGGGCGTGGTTCTTGGCGGCGGCGCGCACCATGGTCGGGCCGCCGATGTCGATGTTCTCGATGGCGTCGGGCAGGCTGCAGCCGGGCCTGGCCACGGTGGCGGCGAAGGGGTAGAGGTTGACCACCACGAGGTCGATGCCGCTGATGCCGTGCTCGGCCATCACCGCGTCGTCCTGGCCGCGGCGGCCGAGGATGCCGCCGTGGATCCGGGGATGCAGGGTCTTGACGCGGCCGTCCATCATTTCCGGGAAGCCGGTGTGGTCGGAGACCTCGGTCACGGCGATGCCGCTGTCTTTCAGCAGCCTGAAGGTGCCGCCGGTGGAGAGCAGCTTGACGCCGGCGGCGGCCAGGGCGCGCGCGAACTCGACGATGCCGGTCTTGTCGGAAACGGAAACGAGGGCCTGGTGGACGGTCTGGCTCATGGGACTACCTGTGCAAGCAACGTGATCCGGTCGGCCGGGGCATTCCCCGGAAATAAAAAAGGGCGAAATCGCCCTTTTTTGGTGTGTATCTGTTTGCCTTACATCAAGCCGTGATCCTTGAGCTTCTTGCGCAGCGTGCCGCGGTTCAGGCCCAGGATTTCGGAGGCGCGGGTCTGGTTGCCGCGCGTGTACTCGAGCACCACTTCGAGCAGGGGCGCCTCGATTTCGGCGAGCACCATGGCATAGACGTCGGTGACCTGCTCGCCGCCGAGATTGGCGAAATAGCTGCGCATGGCCTGCTCGACATGGTCACGCAAAGTCTGTGCGCTGGAGTTGGGAAACTGCTGCTTGAGAGTGGACATTTCCATGCCGTTGTCACTGTCGTTGAGAAGTAACGGATCCATGTTGAGGTTGTTCATGCCGCTCTTACCTCTCCTTCGATAAGTCGTCCGAGATAGTCGCGGACAAAGGATTGTTGCAGGGCCGGCGTCTCCAGGGCGTTGAAGCGACGCGACATCGCTGTGCCTTCCGGAAGGAATTCGGCATACCAGCCGAAATGCTTGCGGGCGAAGCGCAGCCCCTGGAATTCACCGTAAAACGCGTAAAGGTCTTCCAGATGTCCCCGAATCACCGATGCGACCTCGCCGAGCGAGGGTGGAGGCAGGTGTTCGCGGGTACTGAGGAAGTGAATTATGTCGCGAAAAATCCATGGGCGCCCATGGGCGCCGCGGCCGATCATAATACCATCGCAGCCGGTGTGGACAAGCACCTTTTCGGCCTTTTCCGGCGAAGTGATATCGCCGTTCGCCAGCACAGGAATTTTCACCGCCTGCTTGACAGCGGCAATCGTGTCGTACTCGGCGAAGCCCGTGTATTTATCTGCGCGAGTTCGCCCATGCATCACCAGCATTTGTATGCCGCAGTCCTCGGCAATGCGCGCAATGCGCACACCGTTGCGATGTTCCGGATTCCAGCCGGTGCGGGTCTTGAGCGTAACGGGAACGCTGGTCGCGTTGACGACGGCCGCGAGAATTTCCGCGACCAGCCGCTCATCCTGCAGCAGGGCTGAACCGGCCAGGCGATTGCACACTTTCTTCGCCGGGCAGCCCATATTGATGTCGACGATCTGCGCGCCGAGATCGACGCAGGCGCGCGCCGCCTCGGCCATCATCCGCGGGTCGTAACCGACGATCTGCACCGTGCGCGGCTCGGGCTCGCCCCGATAGTCGAGGCGCGAGGACGACTTGCGCGAGTTCCACAGCCGGATATCGGACGCCACCATCTCCGATACCACATGCCCCGCCCCCCAGCGCCGGCAGAGCTGCCGGAAGGGGCGGTCGGTCACTCCCGCCATGGGCGCCAGCGCTACGGGCGTGGCGATGACATGGGGGCCGAGGGCGAAGGGTTTGAGCATGGCGCATCCGGCAAAACGGAAAGGCGCGGATGATACCGGGTGGGCAGGTGAGGGCAAGCGGAGGCAGCCCGGCCGGGCCCGTTGTCGGGTCCGGCCGGGCAAAGGTCACTGCTTGGGGGCGAGTCCGTAGCTAATCGCGTCCTTGCCGGGATCGACGATCTCCAGGGAGACGTGCATGGCCGTGTCGGGTGGCATCCGGCGCAGCAGCCGTGCCTCGCCCTGCAGGTACTCCAGGGGTTTCAGCACCCGGCTGGCGACGACTTCATCGGCGCTGTTGCTGAAATGCAGGCGCAGGGCCGGGAAGGGCTGCGGAAAGGTGGCGCTGTTCTTGACGATGGCGTCGACAACCAGGGCTCCCTCGACACTGGGGTGCTTGCGCACCACCAGCTCCTCGACACGGATCTTGCCGGGGGCAGGGATATCGGGCAGACGGCAGCCAAGCTGGGCGCAGGCTTGCTCGAACACCGGGCGTGCCCGGGAATCGATGGCCAGCGTCTCGAAATTGAAGTAGACGAACTGGGCAGCCAGCATGCCGACGCCCAGCAGGCAGAGGAAGCTCCAGCCCAGCAGGTAACCCCAGTTGATCGGCTTTCGGGAGGGCTTCAGCACCACCGGGGCATCGACATGGGCCAGTGGCCGGTCGAGCGAAAAGGGGTTGGCGGCCGGAGCGGGGGGCGAGCCCGGCTGTGCGCTGAGGTCATCCTCGTCGAGGAAGCTCAGTACGTCGTCGTCGCCGCTCAGGAAATCATCCGCGGGGGCGGTGGCCGGGGCGCGGACGGGCGCCGGCGCAGGAGAAGGGGAGGCAGCCCCGGGCTGCGGCCGCATGCCGAGGGCGGCGGCCAGCTTGGGGTTCTTGGGAGCCGGCTTCGATTTCTCGTCCAGAATCTCCATGCCGTACTTCTGCTTGGCCGCTTTCTGCTCTTCGGTGTCAAGCTCGGACAGGATGTTCTGGGCCCAGGATTCGTCGGCATTCCTGCTGGTGCGGTGAATGTCCTCTTCGGCGCCCAGCGGGCCGCTGTCTTCAATACCTTCCAGCTGATCACTCAACTCATCGTCAAAAAGCAGGGACTTGCCCGGGGCGGCGTCGGTCATGGCCGGAGCGTCGGCGCCCTGGCTGATGAAGGAGTCGATGTCGTCCGCATTGAAGCCGAAGTCGTCGCTGTCCTTGCCTTCAATCGTGCCCCCCTCTTCCCCGATCAGGTTCGTGGCCCAGGATTCGTCGGTCCCTTTCTGCCTGGCCTTTGCGGCAGGCGCGGCGGTCGCAGCCGGGGCGGCGGCTGGCGCCGCGACGAGATTCTGGTCGGCGCGAAACACTTGCAGGCAGGAGCCGCAGCGCACATTGCCCCCCCTGGCGGCCAGCTGTGCGTCACTGATGCGGAAGGTGCTGCCGCAGTGGGGGCATTTGGTCTGCTTGGCGTCGGTCATCTTTAGATCCTGGTCCTCTGGCGTGCTTGAAGCTTCACGCGTGCCGATCTTTTAATGGTGCGCCTAATCTACTGCGCGGCCCCGGATTTTGACAGCAAGCCGGCGCAGATGTGCGCGGCTTCCGCTAATTCCGGCGGCGTCCGGAGAGACGACACCAGTCTTCTTCTCTGGTCGCCAGCCCATCCATGTCGAACCATTCGCCATAGACTTTCCTTAACTCATCCACCTGCGGGCGGATAATGCCGGACAGGGCGATCTCGCCGCCGCCCCGGCTGTGGCCGGCAAGATCCGGCGCGAGCACGGCCAGGGGGCCGGCCAGGATGTTGGCGACGATAACGTCGGCGCTGATGGCGGGCATATCCTCGGGCATGCAGACATGCACACGCGCGGCTACGCCGTTGTGCTCGGCATTGTTGCGCGTGGCGGTGAGGGCCTGGGGGTCGTTGTCCACGCACCAGGCTTCGCGGGCGCCCAGCAGCAGGGCGGCGACGGCCAGAATGCCGGAGCCGCAGCCGTAATCGATGACGACCTTGTCGTTCAGGTCGAGGCTGTCCAGCCACTCCAGGCAGAGCGCGGTGGTGGGATGCGTGCCGGTGCCGAAGGCAAGGCCGGGATCGAGCAGCAGATTGATGGCATCCGGCCGGGGAGGAGGCGTCCAGCTCGGCACCACCCAGAGGCGCTCGCCGAAGCGCATGGGATGGTAATGATCCATCCAGGCGCGTACCCAGTCTTTGTCTTCCAGGACCTCGATGCGATGCGGAGGCAGCTTGTGGCCAAGCTGCGCCTCTAAAAACTCCACCACGGCATCGACTTCGGAATCGAGGGTGAAAATGCCGGTGACGCGCGTTGCGTCCCAGAGGGGAGTGGCGCCTGGCGGCGGCTCGAGCAGGGGCTGATCGGCCGAGTCTTCCATTAGTACGGCGGCGGCGCCGACCTCCTCAAGCAGGGCTTCCAGTCGGGGCGCATCGGCTTTGGTTGTGTCGATCTTGAGTTGCTGCCAGGTCATGAGGTCACCGCAAAAAAGCAAAAGCGGAGTCTGGCCGCACTCCGCTTTGGTCGGGAGGAGCTGGCAGTCAGAGGCCGAGCTTCTTTTCCAGGTAGTGGATGTCAACGCCGCCTTTGGTGAAGTTGGCATCGCGCAGAATTTCGTCCCGATGCAGGGCGATATTGGTCTTGATGCCATCCACCACGATCTCATCCAGGGCATTCCGCATGCGCGCCAGCGCCACCTCCCGGGTGGGGCCGTAGGCGATCAGCTTGCCGATCAGCGAGTCGTAGTGCGGCGGTACCGTATATCCCGAGTACACGTGCGAATCCATGCGGATGCCGGGGCCGCCCGGCGCATGGAAATAATTGATCTTGCCGGGACAGGGTGTGAACTTCTTGGGGTCCTCGGCATTGATGCGGCACTCGATGGCGTGGCCCTGGAGGCGCACATCCTTCTGGGCTACCGAGAGGCCCTTGCCGCCGGCAATGAGCAGTTGTTCCTTGATGATGTCGATGCCGGTGATCAGCTCGGTAACGGGATGCTCGACCTGCACGCGGGTATTCATCTCGATGAAATAAAACTGCTCGTTCTCGTAAAGGAACTCGAAGGTGCCGGCGCCGCGGTACTTCATCTGCTCGCAGGCTTTGACGCAGGCGTCGGCCACGCGGTTACGGATCTTTTCCGGAATGTGCGGGGCGGGGGCTTCTTCGACCACTTTCTGATGGCGCCGCTGCAGCGAGCAGTCACGGTCGCCGAGGTGGATGGCCTTGCCACGGCCATCGCCAAGCACCTGGATTTCCACATGGCGGGGATGCTCCAGGAACTTCTCCACGTAGACGGTATCGTCGCCGAAAGCAGCCTTGGCTTCGGAACGAGTCACGAAGAGCGAATTGAGCAGGGCCGACTCGGTGTGCACGACGCGCATGCCGCGCCCGCCGCCGCCCGACGCCGCCTTGATGATCACGGGATAACCGATCTTGCGCGCGACCACGACGGCATTTTCTTCCGTTACCGCGCCTCCCGAGCCCGGGACGGTAGGAACTCCGGCCTTCTTCATGGCCTCGATGGCCGAGACCTTGTTCCCCATGAGACGGATATTCTCGGCGCGCGGCCCAATGAATGTGAAACCCGACCGCTCCACCGCCTCGGCAAAGTCGGCATTCTCGGCCAGGAAGCCATAGCCGGGATGAATGCCGCGGGCATCCGTAACCTCGGCAGCGGAGATGATCGCCGGAATGTTCAGGTAGCTGTCCTTGGATGCCGCAGGGCCGATGCAAACGGCCTCATCCGCAAGCCGGACATGCAACAGATCACGATCGGCCTTGGAATAGACGGCAACGGTGCGAATGCCCATTTCCTTGCAGGCACGCAGGATGCGCAGAGCAATTTCGCCACGGTTGGCGATGACCACCTTCTCGAGCATGCTGGTCTTCCTGCTCAGACGATGGTGAACAGGGGCTGGTCGAATTCCACCGCCTGACCATTTTCCACAAGGATGCTTTCAATCGTGCCGCTTTGTTCGGCCTCGATCTGGTTCATCATTTTCATGGCCTCAACGATGCACACCACCTCGCCCTTTTTGACGGTCTGGCCGACATCGACGAAGGCGGCGGCGCCGGGTGAGGCAGAGCGGTAGAACGTGCCAACCATGGGGGAGCGCTGCACATAGCCGCGGGTTACCGGTTCAACAGCGGCCGGAGCAGGGCCTTGGGTAGGGTCGACGCCGGAGCCAGCTGCAGGAGCCGTGACCGGAGTTGCGGCAGCGGCTGGGGCCGGAGCTGCCGCGATCACCTGGGTAGTTGCGGGGCGGTGGCGGGCAATGCGCACCGACTCCTCTCCCTCGGTGATTTCGAGTTCATCTATACCGGACTCTTCCAGTAGCTCGATGAGCTTTTTGACCTTGCGAATATCCATGCTGAGTTCTCGTCGAAATTAAGGGCAGAAGAGAAAAAAGGGTCAGGCAGCGGGCTGTCCCAGGCGTTTGAGGGCAAACTCCAGGGCGAATTCATAGCCCTGGGCTCCCAAGCCGCAAATTAGCCCGACCGCGATGTCGGAAAAGAAGGAATGCCGGCGGAATTCTTCGCGGGCATGCACATTGGATAAATGTATTTCCACAAACGGGATGGCTACGCCCAGGAGGGCGTCCCGCAGGGCGATTGAAGTATGGGTATAAGCCCCTGGATTGAGCAGGATAAAGGCAGTTCCATCGCTACGAGCGGCCTGGATCCGGTCGACCAACTGGCCTTCATGGTTGCTCTGAAGGCTGGCGAATGCCACGCCAGCTTGCTGGGCGCGCCTTTCCAGGCGGGCATTGATGTCGTCCAGAGTGTCTGCACCGTAGATGCCGGGCTCACGGCTCCCCAAAAGATTGAGGTTGGGGCCATGGAGGGCAAGAATTCGGGTCATGGAGTGCGCTTCCTCGCCGGCCGCCGTTTAGAAAGTCTGTATCCCGTTTGCAGCCGTGGCCGAGCAGCTACGTCTACCAGGTGGACGTTCGCCCTCACTGCAGCAGCAGGCTGACAGATTCCAAGAAAAAATCGCCTATCTGGAGGCTAAGTTCTGTAAATTCGCAGCACAATACCCAAACCTCGGAGTCAAGGCAATGACAGGAGGGTTACATGGAGGGCAGCAGGTCTTTCCGTATCCAGGCGATGAAATCCTCGGCTTTCATTTCACCTGGCAAACGCAATTCCGGCCTCTCCTTGCCGGCAGGATCGTAAACCAGGATGGCTGGCAGGCCGGCAATCTCGTATTTCTCTAACAGTGCCTGGGTTTCGGGAGTCAGTTCGGTTGCGTCTATCTGCAGCAGGACCAGTGGCTGCAGGGCTTGCTGCACGTCAGGCCGGCTGAAGACGGTTTGCTTCCAGACTATGCAGCTCGGGCACCAGTCGGCGTAGAACTCGAGCATTACAGGGCGACCCTTGCCGTGCTCCAGGGCGGCAGGCAGTTGTGCCGGGGTGATGGTCTGGAAGTGTCCGGCAGGGGCCGTGCTGATAAAGGAGGCTGGGGGCGCAGGATCCTCCTTCCACAATCTGATGCCGCTATAACCCGAGGCGGTAGCCAGGGTCAGCAGCAGGGAAGCCGCGACGGCAGAGGTTCGCGAGTGTCTGCGGAGTAGTAGCCAAAGGGCAGGCGCCGCCAGTGCGAAGGCCAGCAAAGCCAGCAAAAGAGGTGTCTTCATTGGCGCCGATAATAGGGGGAGCGGCTGCAGGGCGCCATGGGCTGCACTGGCGACCAGGGGTGATCGGGATCAGGCGCGCTACCGGGCCGTTGAGCAGGTGTTTTCCGGGCGGCTTCTGTAAGGGTCTGCCTGCAAGGGCTGGGCGGATGCACGCGGAAAGTTCTGCCAGGAAATGCCGGAAAAAACCTCTTTTCAATATGGACATCACAGGGGGTCAGCCCATAAATTACGCACCCGACACAAAGGCTGGGGTTTTCGGGTGCCCCGCCCTTGGCGGCAGTGTTTCAAGTGGTTGATACAGTCCGCTGTTCCAAGCACTGAAAATAGAATATTGCACCGCTGCGCCTGCGCAGCGGGCGGCTGCCGTTCGTTAGTTGGAATCACATGAACGGCTGGCGAGATCGCTCGAATCTTGTCCTGCCATATAAAGAGGCATACCTGCATCCTGGCGGGTTGCCGTTCAAACGGGAGTAGACGCATGCGGTCATCTCTTATCTTCCGTGCTGGCGCAGCGCTTGCTGCCCTGGTGCTGGCCTCCTCGGCCATGGCTCTCCAGCTCGATATGACGCCGGGTGTTACGGAGATCAGTCAGAAGGTTTTCGAACTCCACCGCTTCATGCTGTACATCTGCATCGCTATTGGTGTCGGTGTGTTCGGCGCGATGTTTTATTCCCTCTTCAAGCATCGCAAGGCGAAGGGCGCCAAGGCGGCAGACTTTCATGAAAGCACCCTGGTGGAAGTTATCTGGACCGTCATTCCCTTCATTATTCTTATCGTCATGGCGATTCCCGCGACGCGCGTGCTTATCGCCATGGATGATACGGGGGACGCGGACCTCACCGTGCGCGTCACCGGCTCGCAGTGGAAGTGGCATTACGAATATCTGTCTTATGGCGATAACAGGGATGTCGGTCTCGGCTTCCTGTCCGTGCTGTCCACCCCTCGTGACCAGTATGAGCGTCAGGGCAAGGGCGTGGGCGGCAGCAATGTTCCCGACTTTGAGAAGCACCCGAATTATCTTGTCGAAGTGGACAAGCCTCTGGTGATTCCCACTGGCAAGAAGGTGCGTTTCCTGGTGACCTCCGACGACGTGATTCATGCGTGGTGGGTGCCTGATTTCGCCCTTAAGCGGGACGCCATTCCCGGCTTCATCAATGAGATCTGGACCAATGTTCCGGTTGGCAAGGAAGGCGTATACCGTGGCCGCTGCGCAGAGCTTTGCGGCAAGGACCATGCCTTCATGCCTATCGTGGTAGAAGCCAAGTCCCCGTCCGACTTCGATGCATGGCTGAAGGAAGCCAGGGTCAGGGCCGAGGAAGAGGCCAGGGCGGCCGCCAGTTCCGTCGATTACAAGTTCGCCGACATTGCCGAAGCCAACAAGCTCGGTGAAGAGGTCTACAACGGCAAATGCATGGCCTGCCATCAGGCGGGCGGCGTCGGCATGCCGCCGATGTTTCCTGCCCTCAAGGGCTCCAAGGTCGTTACTGCAAAGGATCAGCTTCCTGCCCAGATCGATATCCTGAACAACGGCAGGAACGCCATGCCCGCCTGGAAGGGCGTGCTGACGCCCAAGGAAATCGCGGCAGTAATTACCTACACCCGTAATGCGTGGGGCAACGACACGGGTGATCTCGTGCAGCCTTCCGACGTTGTGGCTAAATAATCAGGGGAGAGAATAGAAATGAGTCACGCCGCTTCCCACGATCAACACGATCACCACCACGAGCTTGCGCCGTTCTGGAGGCGCATGTTCACTACGTCGAACCACAAAGACATCGGTTCGATGTACCTCATCTTCGCCTTCATCATGCTGCTTACCGGCGGTGCCGCGGCAATGGTGATCCGCGCCGAGCTGATGTATCCCGGGCTGCAGCTCGTGCAGCCGGACTTCTTCAACCAGATGACGACCGTGCACGGTCTCATCATGGTGTTCGGCGCCATCATGCCGGCTTTCACGGGCTTCGCGAACTGGATGGTGCCGATGATGATCGGCGCCCCCGACATGGCGCTGCCACGCCTGAACCTGTTCAGCTTCTGGCTGCTGCCCTTCGCGTTCAGCATCCTGATCTTCTCCGTGATCATGTCCATCCTGGGCTTGGGCCAGGCGCCGAATTTCGGCTGGACCTTCTATGCGCCGCTGTCGACGACTTATGCGCCGGCCAGCACGGACTTCTTCATCTTCTCGGTCCACCTGATGGGCATCTCCTCCATCCTGGGCGCCATTAATGTGGTCGTGACGATCTTCAATCTGCGCGCCCCCGGCATGACCATGATGAAGATGCCGCTGTTCGTGTGGACCTGGCTGATCACCGCCTTCCTGCTGATTGCCGTGATGCCGGTGCTTGCCGGCGCGGTAACCATGATGCTGACCGATCGCCATTTCGGTACGAGCTTCTTTAATGCGGCCGGGGGCGGCGATCCCGTAATGTTCCAGCACATCTTCTGGTTCTTCGGGCACCCCGAGGTTTACATCATGATCCTGCCGTCCTTCGGCATTGTGTCTGCGATCATCCCGACGTTCGCACGCAAGCCGCTGTTCGGCTATGCCTCCATGGTATACGCGACTGCCTCCATCGCCCTGCTTTCCTTTGTCGTCTGGGCGCACCACATGTTTACGACGGGCATGCCGCTGGCCGGCACGCTGTTCTATATGTACATGACCATGCTCATCTCCGTGCCTACCGGCGTGAAGGTATTCAATTGGGTCGCCACCATGTGGAAGGGCGCGATGACCTTCGAAGCTCCCATGCTGTTCGCGATCAGTTTCGTGATTCTCTTCAGCATTGGCGGCTTCTCCGGGCTGATGCTGGCCATTGTCCCGGCCGACCAGCAATACCAGGATGCCTACTTCGTGGTGGCCCACTTCCATTACGTGCTGGTTTCCGGTGCCCTGTTCTCCATGTTCGCCGGCGCCTATTACTGGCTGCCGAAGTGGACCGGCCACATGTACAACGAGAAGCTGGCCAAGTGGCACTTCTGGAACTCGCTGCTCTCCGTGAATCTGCTGTTCTTCCCCATGCACTTCGTGGGGCTGGCGGGCATGCCGCGGCGCTATGCCGATTACTCGCAGCAGTTTGCCGACCTCAACTTCTGGATCTCTATTGGCGGCTTCTGGTTTGGTCTGTCCCAGTTGCTTTTCCTGGCGGTGTTACTGACTGCCAAGAAGGGCCCCAAGGTGGGCGACAAGCCCTGGGAAGGCGCAGAAGGCCTGGAGTGGACGGTGCCGAGCCCGGCTCCCTACCACACCTTCGAAGTGCCCCCGGTTGTTAAGTAATAACAGCAGTTCCCGGGCAAGGAGGCCCGCACTGGCGCCGAAGGTAAGCGCATGAGTGATGCAAAACCCGATGCAGGGTTGTCGACCGTCGAAAGAAACCGCCGCCTCCTGTTCAAGCTGGGGGCGGTGGTGGTCGGAATGTTCGTATTCGCGGTTTTTGTCATGCCGCCCCTCTACGAGGCATTTTGCGAGCTGACCGGCCTGAACGGGAAGGGCGCGACAAGGGCAGCAGTGGCCTCGGCCACGGTTGATGCCGAGCGCAGCCTGACCCTGGAGTTCCTGGTGGCGACCGACAAGGCGCTGCCATGGGATTTTAGATACGAAAAGCCTGCGGTGATGGTTCACCCGGGCGCGATCACGAAGACGACGTTTTTCGTGAAAAACCGCGACAGCAAGGCGATTACAGGACGGGCCGTGCCCTCCATATCGCCTGGTGAGGCGGCGCGGTATGTAAAGAAGACGGAGTGTTTCTGCTTCCGAGAGCAGCGTCTGGAAGCGGGCGAGGAGAAGGCCATGCCGATGATCTTCTACATCGACCCGGCCATACCGCAGCACATCACCACCGTGACGCTGTCCTACAAGTTTTATAACCTGACGGATCAGGCAAAGACGGCAAACCGTTAAGCTGTCACCTGATGAAATGAACCCTGCGCCAAGGGAGTAATAAAATGTCTGAACATCACAGCCCCGCTGTACCGGGCCAGAAGCCGACCAGCTACTACGTGCCGGCATCCAGTCCCTGGCCCATGCTGGGATCTTTCATTCTCTTCATTCTGGTCATTGGCGCCGCCAACTTCATCCAGACGCACGGGGTGACCGAAGTCACCAAGAGCACCGGCAACCAGGGCACGCTGAACTTCCTCTTCCCGGTTGGCCTGCTCGGCGTGTTTGTGCTCATGTTCTTCTGGTTCCGCGACACGATTCGCGAATCGCTGAGCAATATGAACTCGGCGCAGATGGATCGTTCGTATCGCCAGGGCATGACCTGGTTCATCTTCTCCGAAGTCATGTTCTTTGCCGCTTTCTTCGGCGCGTTGTTCTACGCACGCTGGCTGGTCGTGCCCTGGCTGGGGGGAGAGGCCAAGGGCGCCATGACCCATGAGCTGCTGTGGCCCGAGTTCCAGGCCATGTGGCCACTGGTGAAGACGCCTGGAGGTGCCATGACCCAGGCGATGAGCCCCTGGGGCCTGCCCTTCATCAACACTGTCCTGCTGCTGACCTCTTCGGTGACCCTCACCATCGCTCACCACGCCTTGCTCGCGGGTGACCGCAGGAAGCAGCGCAATTTCCTGGCGGCGACTTTCATTCTCGGTATCATCTTCCTGGGCCTGCAGGCCCAGGAATACATTCACGCCTATACCGAAATGGGCCTGACCCTGAAGTCGGGAATTTACGGTTCAACGTTCTTCATGCTGACTGGCTTCCATGGCCTGCACGTCACCATCGGCACCATCATGCTGATCGTCATGTTCATTCGCACGCTGAAGGGACATCTGACTCCGGATAACCATTTCGCCTTCGAAGCGACGGCCTGGTACTGGCATTTTGTGGACGTGGTCTGGCTGTTCCTGTTTGTTGCGGTTTACTGGTTCTGAGCCGAAGTCGGCATAAAAAAGCCCGGAGCGTTCCGGGCTTTTTTTATGGCTGTACCGATGGTTTCGAGGGCCTGTCGAAACACTGCCGGATGCTCAGGGCAGCGGCCCGGCCGATGCGGCAGATTCCTGCGCCTGGGGCAGGCCATGCGGGGCAATCAGGCCGAAGAAGGAGGCCAGGTACAGGCCGATGAAGATGGCGATCGATATGGCAAGGCGCCATATCAGGGCCTTCAGGGTTTTTTGAGAGCTGCCTTCACCGCCTTTCATGAGGTGAAAAAGGGCGGCGAAAAGATTGATCAGCACCGCAGCCATGGCGATGAGCACTATGATCTTGATCCACATGAGCCTATCCGCTTGATTTGGGTCCGGAGAGTGTAATTGATGCGTAATCTTCTCACGAGGCAGTGGCGGGTCCGGGCCGGGCGGTGGAGTTGGTGCGCGCCGATATGGGGTGTGCTGCTGGCTCTCGCGGGCGCGGCCCTGTTTTCACATTTCGGCTTCTGGCAGATGGGGCGGGCGCTTGAAAAGGAAGCCATTACGTCGCGCTATGAAGCCCGCCGCCTGATAGGTCCCGTGCCGCTGAGTGCGGTGCTCCGGCAGGGGAAGGATGTTGATGATTTCCCGGTTCGCATACGTGGCCACTACGACAATTCGCGCATGATCTTTCTTGAAAACCAGCCTTACGCGGGCCGCGCCGGCTTGCATGTCCACACCGTCTTCTTTCCCGAAAATGATCCGGTGGGGGTGCTGGTCAACCGTGGCTGGGTGCCTGTGGCCGCCGACATGCAGAAGTTGCCCGAGGTGGCGGCGGCAGCCGCCCCCGAGGTGGCGGGGACGGTGGCGCTGCCATCGCCCTACTTCACGGTGGGAGAACCGGACTATTCGCAACGGCCATTGCGTGTTGGCCGCCTGGAAATGGAGCGGTTATCTCATGCTATTGGTGTAGAATTGCGGCCCTTCATCGTGCGGCTTGATGCTGACGCCCCTGCCGGTTTCGTGCGCGACTGGTCGCCTGCAGCTCGACTGGGTATGCCGCCGGAAAAGCATCGTGCCTACGCCTTTCAGTGGTTCGCCCTGGCGGCAGCCGTACTGGTGGTGCTGATCGTGGTCAACCTGCGCAGGAATACCCATCCCAGTCATGAGTGAAAGAGCCAAGTCACCCACCCCTTCCCCCGAGCTTGCGCGCAAGAACCGGCGACTTCTGCTGATTCTGCTGGCCAGCTTTGTAGTGCCTTTCCTGATCGGCGACCTGGCCTACCGGATGGAATGGTACAAGGGCGCGCAGGTTAACAAGGGCCAGCTCATGGACCCTCCCGCGAGCTTTGCCGATTTCCAGGCGCGTGACGAGCGGGGGACGAGACTGGACAGCGGTTTTGCCAAGAAGAGCTGGTGGCTGCTGTATGTGGTCCCGCCGCAGTGTGAGGCTGCCTGCCGTAATCGCCTGTTCCAGATGCGGCAGGTGCGCAGGGCCCTGGGCAAGGAAGCGGAGCGGGTCAAACAGGTATTGGTGATGTCGGCCTCGTCCACGCCCGTGGTCGAGGCCTTGCTGCAGGAGGAGTTTTCCGGATTCATGCGTGTTCACGCAGAAGCGGAAAATCTCGACAGGGCACTGAAGGGGGCCACTGCGCAGGCGAGCCGGGCAGGGCAGCTCTACATCATGGACCCCATGGGCTGGATCATGCTGGCCTATGCAGCGGAACCGGACGAGAAGGCCTCGGTCGTAAAGGCCGAGGAAATTCTTCAGGATCTCAGAAAACTGCTGAAGGCCTCGCGAATTGGTTAACTCGTACTCCTTTGCCCGCCTCTGGCTGACACGGCTGGCGGTAATCAGCGTGCTCATTACCGCGACGGTGGTTGCGCTGGGCGCCTGGACCCGTCTGAAGGACGCCGGCCTGGGCTGCCCGGACTGGCCCACCTGCTACGGTTCCATCACCGTGCCGCTTTCCGAAGAGGCAATTGCGCAAGCCCGGCAGCTTTACCCGGACCAGCCGCTGGTGGCGGAAAAAGCCTGGCCGGAGATGATTCATCGACACGTCGCCAAGGCCATCGGAGTGCTGTGCATCCTGATGGCGGGCTGCGCACTCTGGGGCGCACGCAGGGAGCCCGATCTGCCGGTAAAGCATGCAGTATTCCTGTTGCTGCTGGTCTGCCTGCAAGGGGCTTTCGGGGCCTGGACGGTGACCATGAAACTGTTTCCCCCGGTTGTGACGGGACACCTGCTCTTCGGCTTTGCCACTTTCACGACACTGTTGCTGCTGGTCCTGCGTCTCTCGCCTTTCCTGAGGGCGTCGGGCAACAAGGCGGCTGCCGGCTTGCTGCCCCTGTCCATCCTGGCCGCGACGGTTCTGGTGCTCCAGATTGCCCTGGGCGGCTGGACCGCTTCCAATTACGCCGCCACCGTGTGTACCGGCCTGCCGATCTGCCAGGAGGGCTGGAGCAGTCATCTGAATTTTGGCGAGGCTTTTGCCATTCATACTTATGCGGGCACCAGTTATGAGTTTGCCCCGCACCTGGATGCCGCCGCCAAGCTGACCATCCATGTGGCCCATCGCATCGGCGCGATCGCTGCGACCGCGGCGCTGCTGTTGCTGATCCTGTTGTTGGCGATGCGGGCAGGAAGCTCGCGGCGGTATCGACGCTTTGCGGCGGTATTGGCCGTGGTGCTGGCAGTGCAGGTGGCGCTAGGCGTGTCCAATGTGCTCTTCCATCTGCCCCTGGCGATTGCAGTGGCCCACAATTTTGTCGCGCTGGTATTGCTGCAGGTGCTGGTTGCGCTGATCTTCAGTCAGGTTCAGGAGCGCAGGACATGTCGGCCTTAGCTGAGAAAAACGCGGTTTCTGTCTGGCACGCTTATTGGGAGCTGACCAAGCCCGGCGTCGTGGCGCTCCTCATGGTCACCGCCGTGATCGGCATGTTCCTGTCGACGCCTGGCATGGTGCCTTTGCGGGTCCTGACCCTGGGCTCGCTGGGCCTGGCGCTGGCCATGATGGGGTCGGCGGTGGTGAACCAGATCATGGATCGGCGCATCGATGCCATCATGGCGCGCACCAGCAAGCGGCCGCTGGTACAGGGGCGGGTCGATACGCGTGCCGCCCTGGTTTTTGCCGCCGTGCTCTGCGTGACTGCCCTGCTGATTCTCGATCTGTTCATAAATCGGCTGACTGCCGTGCTGACCTTCTTCGGGGTCATCGGCTACGCCTTTGTCTATACGCTCTGGCTGAAGCGGGCGACGCCCCAGAACATCGTGATCGGCGGCCTCGCCGGCGCCATCCCGCCGCTGCTGGGCTGGACCGCGGTTACCGGGGAGATGCATCCGCATGCCTGGCTGCTGGTCCTGATCATCTTCGCGTGGACGCCCCCCCACTTCTGGGCGCTGGCCATCCACCGCCGCGAGGAATATGCCAAGGCCGACATTCCCATGCTGCCGGTTACGCACGGCCTGGAATTCACCAAGACTTCCGTGCTGCTCTATACGGTGATCCTCTTCCTGACCACGCTGCTGCCCTACCTCACGGGCATGAGCGGCCTGATCTATCTGCTGGGCAGCACGGTGCTCGGTCTGATCTTCCTGGGCTATGCGGTAAAGCTGAAGTTCCGCAACGATCCGAAGGTGCCCATGAAGACCTTTGGCTACTCCATCACTTACCTTTTCCTGCTCTTCCTGCTGCTGCTGGTGGATCACTATTTCAAGTACCCGCTCAGCAATATCATTCGCGCCGTTCAGCCCCCTTTGTGACCCCGTTGTCACCTTGAGCCCCTACGCGCTGGTTCCGGGGCGGGCGGCGCTGCTATGTTCGGAGCGCACCTGTCCTGTTTCCGGCACAGGTTGTTTTCAGGGAGAGCAGGCATGGTCGGGTTGCTGGCATTTCTTGGTCTCATAGCGCTGGTGCTGATTTATTTCGCCGGGGTCTTCAATGGGCTGGTGACCTTGCGCAATCGCTTCAAGAACGCCTTTTCCCAGATCGATGTGCAATTGCAGCGGCGTTACGAGCTGATTCCCAACCTGGTGGAAACGGCCAAGGCCTACCTTGCCCATGAGAAGGAGACCCTGACCGAGGTCATTGCGGCCCGCAACCAGGCAGTATCTGCCGAAAAGGCGGTAGCGGCGGCGGTGGACGACCCCGAGAAAATGGCCAGCCTGGCGCGGGCGGAGGGCGTATTGGGAGCGTCGCTGGGGCGGCTGCTGGCGGTTGCGGAGAACTATCCCGACCTCAAGGCAAACGACACCATGCAGCAGTTGATGGAGGAGCTCGCCTCCACGGAGAACCGGGTCGGCTTTGCCCGGCAGGCTTTCAATGACGCCGTGATGGAGTACAACATCCAGCGCGAGAAATTCCCCAACTTTTTCATTGCCGGTGCGTTCGGCTTCGCCTATGCGGCCCAGCTGGACATTCCCAATGTCGAGGCGCGCCAGCCGCTTGCGGTGAAGTTCTAGCGCTGCCGCCAGCCACGCCCCATGAACTTCTTTGAACATCAGGCAAACGCCCGGCGCCAGACCGGGCGTTTGCTTGTGTACTTCCTGCTATCGGTGCTTTTCACCGTCCT
Source organism: Pseudomonadota bacterium (assembly GCA_049320605.1). GTDB lineage: Bacteria > Pseudomonadota > Gammaproteobacteria > Pseudomonadales > Moraxellaceae > UBA2031. Next base: position 162,375 of record JBMOQI010000003.1, read on the forward strand.
GGCGACCAATGTCGCCCTCTTCTTTTTCGGGCAGTTCTTCACGCGTGGATTGACTGGCGACTGGCTATGGCATGAATGGAGCCGCCAGGCGCTGACGGGCGTCCTGATGATCATCGTGGGCGGCAGTGCCCTCGAATATTTGCGCCTGCGTGGCGGAGGGCAGGCGCTGGCCGAAATGCTGGGCGCACGCCGGATCGACTTCGCCACCACGGAAGCCGGGGAGCGCCAGTACCTGAACGTGGTGGCGGAGATGGCCATCGCGTCCGGCCTGCCTTCGCCCCTGGTTTATGTGATGGATCGGGAGCAGGGCATCAATGCCTTTGTGGCCGGGCTCAGCATGGACAAGACGGTCATGGTGGTAACGGCAGGCGCCCTCGAGACGTTCGACCGGGATGAGTTGCAGGCGGTGGTGGGCCATGAGTTCAGCCACATCCTGAACGGCGACATGCGGCTCAATGTGCGCCTGCTGGCCCTGCTGGCAGGCATCCTGGCAATTGGCCAGCTCGGCAGCTTTCTGATGCGCATTGCCGTGGGTTCGCGCAGCAGGCGCAAGGGCGGCATCGTCCATCTGTTCGTGGTGGGGTTGCTGCTTTGGCTGGTGGGCGCGATCGGGCTCTTTTTCGGGCGCCTGATCAAGGCGGCCATTTCACGGCAGCGCGAGTTCCTGGCCGATGCGTCCAGCGTACAGTTCACGCGCAATCCCGGCGGCCTGGCCGGGGCTCTGCTGAAGATCCGCAACCACAGCGCCAACTCCTGGCTGGACAACCTGCGCGCCGAGTCCATGAGCCATATGTGCTTTGCCGAAACGCTGGGGTTTTCCTCTTGGTTCGCCACGCATCCGCCTCTTGAAGATCGCATCTCTGCCTTGGGCAGGCATTACCTCGTTCGCGATCGCGCCCGGCAGCGCGAGCTGCAGCGGCGTAGCCAGACCGCGGCGGAAACGGCAGCCCTCCAGGGCCTGGCCCCGCAGGAGCGGCGCGGGGAATATCCCCCGATAAGCTATGTTCCCGACATGCAGGCGGCCGCAGGCTGCGAGCCCGTTTCGCTCGTGGCAGGGCCTGCTGCCCTTATTCTGCGGGCAGGAACCCTCAATCCGCGCGAACTGGCCTCGGCCCGGGCGCTGTACCGGCGGTTGCCGCCGGGAGTGCGGCAGGCGCTGGAGTCCAGCGCCGGATCGCAGGCATTGCTCTACGCACTGCTCGCCCGGCAAAGTGCGGCACCTCGGCCCCTGATCCGGCAATACCTGCAGGAGCATGAGCCGGCCCTGCAGGAGCGCATCCATACGCTATGGCGACTTCTCGAAGGTCTGGATGCCGGGTTTGCCCTGCCGCTGACGGAGCTGGCGCAGCCGCGGCTTCAACTGCTGGACGCGGCGGCGCAAGGCGGGCTGCTGAGTCGCCTGCAAGGTTTCACGCTGCTTGATCGTCGCCTCAGTATTTTTGAATTCGCACTGCTGATGCTGCTGCGCAAACAACTGCAGCGCCGTGTCGGCGGGCGGCAATTGACGCTGACTCGCTGCCTTCCCGCGGTGGCTGTTGTGGTGGCCGCTCTCCTGCGCACAGGAGGCCTGGAAGGCGAAAAGCTCGAGAGGAGTTATCAGCGTTTGATGCGTACGGTGAGTCCGGTGCCCCCGGCCCTGCCGCCGCCGGATCTCACCCGCCTTCCACAGCTGGCTGGAAGCCTGCAACGGCTGGCCGGGCTGTCTCCGCCGGACAAAAAGCAGCTTCTGGAACTCGCGGCGACGGCCGTGCTGGCAGACGCCGAGATTCGGCTCGAGGAGTATGAACTGCTGCGCGTGGCGGCAGCCATGCTCGACTGCCCCATGCCCCTGCTGGACCTCTAATGAGCCTTGGGATTGGCCGGCTCCGAAAGGCCTCCAGGCCGCTGCTATCAAGGCTTTGACGACTGCACCGGAGGTCCGCTTTCCGGCGATTGCAAGGCGTCTGCATTCCGTGTCTAATCGGCTCGATCCGTTGTACTACTATCACGAACCGATGTGACAAACAGGCGGTTGCTGTGGATGGGAAGCTTCAGCGGCGGTCTGGGAATTGAGAGTTCGAGGTTATTGCAACATGTCCAATCGTGAACAGGGCACGGTGAAGTGGTTCAACGATGCCAAGGGTTTTGGTTTTATCCAGCGGCCGGGTGGTGAAGATGTGTTCGTGCACTTCCGCGCCATTCGGGGCGATGGCCACCGCTCGCTGAAGGATGGCCAGAAGGTCGAATTCACCGTAGTGAAAGGCCAGAAGGGTTTCCAGGCCGAAGACGTTCAGGCAATTGACTGAAACGTGACAAGGCCCCGCCTCCAGGCGGGGCCTTGTTTTTTACGCCCGCTTTTCCTGCCCGGCATTGGCTGTCTCGGTAGCAGTCCTTTTTCAGTTCCCCGGTTTTTTTCCTTGCTAGCTGCCCGAAGCAAAGTTCCCCCTCTTTTTAAGGGCTAAGTTATTGATTCCTGGCATCCGCAATGTCGGGGCATTTCCGTTCTCCTCCTTAGCTACGCTGCCGAAAAGGCAGGGCAGCTTCAGCCGCCTCCAGGTAACGTCGAATTTCTCGGCTCTCCTCGGCAACAAAGCGCTGAATCGCGGCCTGAAAAGCCGGGTTCGCCAGCCAGTGAAGGGAATGGGTCAGCCGCGGTGCAAATCCGCGCAGCAGCTTGTGCTCTCCCTGGGTGCCCGGGTCGAAACCCGTGAGGCCCCGTTCGATGCACATTTCTATGCCTTGGTAGTAGCAGACCTCGAAGTGCAGGAAGTCGACCGTATCCAGAGCTCCCCAGTAACGGCCATACAGGGTGGTCGGGCTGTGGAAGAACAGGGCGCTTGCCAAGGGGCCGGCTGGCCCTTCAGCGATTACCAGAGACAGTTGCTCTGCCATGCTGTGGGCGATCTGGCTGAAAAAGTCTCGGCCGAGATAAGGGCGCTGCCCATGTTCCAGGTAGGTGCGCTCATAGCATTGATAAAAAAAGTCCCAGCAGCCGGAGTCCGCCTCTCGCCCTGACACTTTTCGGCAGACCACTCCCGCCTCTTCCAGCTTGCGTCGTTCACGTCGTATGTCCTTGCGCTTCTTGCTGGTAAGGGTGTCCAGGAAGTCGCTGAACTCCCGGAAACCTTGGTTGACCCAGTGGAATCGGCAGCCTTCGCGTATGGCAAAGCCAGCCTGGATGGCCGGTGCCACCCAGCTCTCGTCCACGAAAAGCCCGTGCCATCCGGTGGCTCCCTGGCTAAGGCACTCCTGCCGGACGGCTTCAAACACAACAGGCAGCCAGTCTGCCGCCCTTTCTCCCGGGGTCAGCAGCAGGCGTGAACCGGGGACGGGGGTGAAGGGTATGGCCGTTACCAGCTTCGGGTAGTACTCCAGTCCGTGACGGTGATAGGCGTTGGCCCACGAGTGATCGAATATGTATTCGCCGCGTGAATCGTGTTTGCGATACAGAGGCAGCAGGCCGGCCGGGCTATTGCCCCGGCTCAGCAGCAGATGCGCAGGCTCCCACGCTGTGGGTGCGCCCACGGCGCAACTGGACTCAAGAGCCCGGAGGAAGTGGAGCGAGAGAAAAGGGTCATGGCTGTCGGCAAAGTCCGGCAGGGGATCTCCTGCGTCGAGCCGGGAATGCCGCAACCAGGAGCGGGAATGCATGGGATAAGCCCAATGGAAACAAGTGCTTGAAATGCGTAAGCTTGGGTGTCCGCTGTTCCATGGTCAAGGATATTGCCGTTTTTTGAGGCCTGTCTTTTTCTACTTTCCGGGCGGCCCGAGTTGTTAAGGATTTCCAGATGAAAAAAAAGCATTTGATTGTACTTATTTATGTGTTGCTGGCGCTGGGGTTTGCAGGCAACGGACTCTTCATGCTGCTCGCTCCCGAGTCGTGGTATCAGGCTTCCCCGCTTCCGCGCGTGAAGGATGCTGCGCCGTATTATCTGCTCCAGTTGCTGGGCATGGCGGAGCTGGCCATGGCTCCCCTTTTCGTTTGGTGTGCTCGGAATCTCAAGCGCCGCAAACCTGTTCATCTTGCGCTCGCTGCCTACATCGTGGGTGCTGCGGTTATCGCTGCCTGCGAGATATATGTTCTGCCAGACATTCCAGCCGGCATGGGTTTCTGGTCGCCACTTCTGCTCGGCGTATTCCTGCCGGCGCTTGCCATGCTGATCATGGCGCTGCCGCCCCTACCGACGCGCGTGAAAGGGCCTCGGGAAACAGGCAAGGTCAAATGGTTTAATGCCAGCAAGGGCTTCGGCTTCATTACGCGTGAGCAGGGCGACGATGTCTTTGTTCACTACCGTTCGATCCGCGGCGAAGGACATCGCACCCTGCGCGAAGGGCAGCGCGTGGAGTTCGTGGTAATGAAGGGGGAGAAAGGTCTCCAGGCGGAAGATGTCCAGCCATTATGAAACTGTTCGCCATTAACGATCCGGATGACAGGGCTGCAGTGGCGGGCGACCCGCCTGTACGGGGTGCAAAGCCGTGAGCAAGCCGCGCTACCACGAAACGGTTCCGCAGATCGATGCCGAGGAATTCCGTAAGGTGGTGATCAGCCGCCGCTCGGTGCGCCGCTTCGATGACACTCCCCTACCCGAAACGGTGCTCAACGATTGCATCGATATGGCGCTGCTCGCGCCGAACTCCTCGAATCTGCAGCCCTGGGAGTTTCATATCGTCAAAACACCTGCGCTGAAGGGCAAGCTGGCCGAGGCCTGCCTCAACCAGAATGCGGCGCGTACGGCACAGGCGATGGTCGTGATGATTGCGCGTACCGAAACCTGGCAGGCGCACTGCGACCTGATGCTGGAGAGCTGGCCTGATGCGGACATCCCGCCTATTGTCAGGAAGTACTACAGCCGGGTAGCTAAAATCCATTATCGACAGGGGCCGCTGAACTTCTTCGGCCTTGGCAAGCGCGCGCTCGCCGCCGTGGTGGGGCTGCGACGTCCGGTGCCGAGAGGCCCCTTCTCGCATGCCGACATGAAGGTCTGGGCGGCAAAAACCGTGGCCTTGGCGGCTGAGAGTTTCATGCTGGCCCTGCGTGCTCATGGTTTCGATTCCTGCCCCATGGAAGGCTTCGATGAGTCGCGTGTCCGTAAATTGCTGAAGTTGCCTTCCGATGCCTTTGTCGTAATGGTGGTAGGGTGTGGCAAGCGCGCAGCGGATGGGGTTTACCATTCCCGTATCCGGTTCGAGCGCGAGCGTTTCGTGAAGGAGCATTGAGCGGCGGTGAAGATTGCTGCCAGGGCGGCCGCCCGGGAGCCATTCAAGGTCGGCTCACGTATCGATCGGGGAGAGTCCGGCACCAGTCCTGCCGATTCTCCCGGCATTTACTGCAGGTGCCTGCCAGGACTGGAGTGCAGGCTGCCCTTAAACTTTTGAGTCTTTGCTGTGAGTACCGAAACACAAAACCGCTTCAACTTCGATCCCGACGGCTGGGATCCTTCCGCGTATGACGTCCCGCCTGCGGAAGGCAAGCTGCGCTTCAACGACTTCCAGCTTCCGACCCCGGTGCTGCATGCCATTGCAGATCTGGGCTTCCAGTACTGCACGCCGATCCAGCAGCGTGTGCTGAAATTCACCCTGGCCGGCCATGACGCGATCGGCCGTGCGCAGACAGGGACCGGCAAGACGGCCGCCTTCCTGCTGACCATCCTGGCCGACATCCTGAGGAATCCGCCCGACGAGGAGCGGTTTACCGGAGAGCCGCGCGCACTGATTCTGGCGCCCACCCGCGAACTCGCCATGCAGATCGCCAAGGATGCCCAGATGCTGGCCAAGTACACCGACCTCAAGGTCGTCACCGTGCTGGGCGGCATGGACTACGACAAGCAGCGCCGGCAGCTGACCGAAGACTTCGTGGACATCGTGGTGGCAACGCCGGGGCGCCTGATCGATTTCGCCGGCAAGCAGGATGTCTACCTGGACCGCGTCGAGCTGCTCGTCATCGACGAGGCCGACCGCATGCTGGACATGGGCTTCATTCCCGACGTTAAGCGCATCGTGCGCATGACGCCGCCCAAGCTCAACCGCCAGACCCTGCTGTTTTCCGCCACCTTCACGCGCGACGTGATCAACCTCTCCGAGCAGTGGACCCATAATGCCGTCAGGGTGGAAATCGAGCCGGAGAGCGTGACGACGGATACGGTGGAGCAGATCGTCTACATCACCACCGCCGAGGACAAGTACAACCTCCTCTACAATCTGATCACCCAGAACAATCTCGAGCGCGTCATGGTGTTCGCCAATCGCCGCGACCAGACGCGCAAGCTGGCCGACATGCTGCGCGACCATCGCATTTCCTGTGCCTTGCTGTCCGGCGACGTGCCGCAGGAAAAACGCATCAAGACGCTCGAGAATTTCCGCGAGGGCAAGATCAAGGTGCTGGTTGCCACGGATGTGGCCGGGCGCGGCATCCATATCGACGGCGTCAGCCATGTAGTGAATTTCACGCTGCCGGAACAGACGGACGACTACGTGCACCGCATAGGCCGCACCGGACGCGCCGGTGCCAGTGGCACCAGTGTCAGTTTTGCCTGCGAGGACGATGCCTTCATGATTCCCAAGATCGAGGAAGCCATTGGACGCAAGCTGCCGAGCAAATATCCGGAGGAAGAATTGCTGCTGCCGATTCCGCCCGTGCGTGGCCATCGGTCATGAGCTGGCAGCGTATCGATCCGGCGCGGGCGGCCGAGCTGATTGCCGCGGCGGCGCCGGTGCTGGCTGATGTGCGGGACGAGCTTTCGTTCCTGCGGGCGCACCTTCCTGGCGCCATCCATCTGGATAATCAGTCGGTCCGGGAATTTGCCGACAGCGCGGACAAGTCCCGGCCTGTCGTGGTGTATTGCTACCACGGCAATTCCAGTCAGGGGGCTGCCGCGTGGCTGTCCGCCCAAGGCTTTCTGGAGGTCTACAGCCTGGATGGCGGCTTCGAGGTCTGGCGCTTGAACAATCCGGTCGAGTCCTGAGTCCGGAACCGCTGAAGCTGTTCCTGCAAATGCATAATGGCTTGAAGGCCGCCACGCCGCGCTGGCGAGTCTGCGAAAAAGGGAGTGTGACACTATGAGCAGCATTGATTCCGTTCTGCAGGAAAATCGTTTATTCCCCTGTCCCGAGCAGTTCCGCCGCAACGCCACGGTTTCCGGACGCGAGGCCTACGATGCGCTCTGCGCTGAGGCAGCGGCCGACTATGAGGGCTTCTGGAAACGTCTGGCGCAGGAGCTGCTGACCTGGCACACGCCTTTTACGCAGGTGCTGGATGAGTCCAATGCGCCGTTCTACCGCTGGTTTCATGACGGCGAGCTCAACGTCTCCTTCAACTGCATCGATCGCCATCTGCCGCTGCTCGCGCACAAAGTCGCCATAATTTTCGAGGCGGACGACGGGCAGGTGCGCCGCGTCACCTATGCCGAACTTTCACGGCTTGTCGGCAAATTCGCTAATGGCCTGAAATCGCTGGGCGTAGGCAAGGGCGATCGTGTCGTCATCTACATGCCCATGAGCGTGGAGGCAGTAGTGGCGATGCAGGCTTGCGCCCGTATCGGAGCCATTCATTCGGTGGTTTTCGGCGGCTTCTCGGCGAAGAGTCTGAACGAACGCATCATCGATGCGGGCGCCAAGCTGGTGATTACGGCGAATGCCGGCCTGCGCGGCGGCAAAGTGGTTCCGCTCAAGGCAACGACGGACGAGGCGCTGGCCATGGGCGGCTGCGAGCAGGTCCGGCATGTCGTGGTTTACCAGCGCAGCGATGACGAAACGGCGCCGGTGCAGTGGGATCAGCGGCGCGATGTCTGGTGGCACGCCCTGGTGGATGGCCGGCAGGATTACTGCGAGCCGACCTGGGTGAATGCGGAGGACCCTCTCTTCATCCTGTACACCTCCGGTTCGACCGGCAAGCCCAAGGGCGTGCAGCATTCGAGCGCGGGCTATCTGCTTGGTGCCGTCAACTCCATGCGCTGGGTCTTCGACTACAAGCCCGACGACATCTTCTGGTGCACGGCCGACGTGGGCTGGGTGACCGGCCATTCCTATGTGGCGTATGGGCCTCTTGCCATGGGAGGTACGCAGGTCATCTTCGAGGGCGTGCCGACCTATCCGGATGCGAACCGCTTCTGGCACATGATCGAGCGCCACCGCGTTTCGATCTTCTACACGGCGCCAACGGCGATTCGTTCGCTAATCAAGCTGGGGCCGGATCTTCCGCAGAAGCACGATCTCTCATCGCTGCGTCTCCTCGGCACCGTGGGCGAGCCGATCAATCCCGAGGCATGGATGTGGTATCACGACGTAGTAGGTGGCGGACGCTGCCCCATCGTGGATACCTGGTGGCAGACCGAAACCGGCTCGCACATGATTGCGCCGCTGCCCGGTGCCATTGCGACCAAGCCAGGTTCCTGCACGCTGCCGTTGCCCGGCATCGTGGCCGATATCGTGGATGAAGCCGGTGCGCCCGTTGAGGGCGGCAAGGGCGGTTTCCTGGTTATTACCCGCCCCTTCCCCTCGCTGGTCAGAACGCTCTGGGGCGACCCCGAGCGCTTCAGGAAAGCCTACTTCCCCGAGGAATATCAGGGGCGCTATTACCTGGCAGGCGATTCCGCGCATCGGGATCAGGACGGTTATTTCTGGATCATGGGGCGTGTCGACGATGTGCTGAATGTGTCCGGGCACCGTCTGGGAACCATGGAAATCGAGTCGGCGCTGGTAGCGAATCCCCTGGTTGCAGAGGCCGCTGTCGTGGGTAGGCCCGATGCGCTGAAGGGCGAGGCAATCGTGGCCTTCGTCGTGCTCAAGGGAGAGCGTCCGGATGGCGAAGAAGCAAAGAAAACCATCGCCGAGCTGCGCGAATGGGTAGCCAGGGAAATCGGCGCCATCGCCAAGCCGGAGGAAATCCGGTTCGGCGATAACCTGCCGAAGACGCGCTCCGGCAAGATCATGCGGCGCTTACTGCGTGCAATTGCCCGTGGCGAGGCTATTACCCAGGATGTTTCCACACTGGAGAATCCAGCCATTCTTCAGCAGTTGCAGGAAAGCCTCTAAGTCGGGAAAAGGGCCCGCCTTCGCCAGACTGTGTAAAAATCCCGAAAACGCAAAAGGCACCACGACATATTTGGCTGCCTTCTTTGCTCCCATCTTGGGACTACTTAAAAGGGCTTTGTGGAGTTGCTGTACAGGAATGTTGAGCGTTGTTGTGCGAGAGAAGTGACGAGAAGATGTAGAGAAGGGAAATGGTCGGGGTGAGAGGATTTGAACCTCCGGCCTCTACGTCCCGAACGTAGCGCTCTACCAAGCTAAGCTACACCCCGATGCCGACCCGCCGGCCTTTGCGGCCGGCGAGGCGCGCATTGTATAGAAGCGGCCGGATGATGAAAAGCGCCGCAGACTGCGAATGCTCCGGCTTAGCTGACGCGTATCAGCGCCAGCCGCGTCAGGTTCTCGAGAGCGCTCTTGTAGCCGGAAGGCTGGAGCGGTGCGAGCGCGGCCAAGGCCAGGGCAGATTCGGTTTCCGCACGTTGCCGGGTGTAATCCAGGGCGCCGCATCGCTGCACTATCGCCACGATTTCCTGCAGGTGCTCCAGGCCGCCTGTGCGTATGGCCTGCCTGATCAGGTCTGCCTCTGGAGGGGAGGAGGCCTTGATGGCCTGGATCAGGGGCAGGGTAGGCTTTCCCTCGGCCAGGTCATCCCCGACGTTCTTGCCCATCACCTCCGCCGAGCTGGTGTAGTCCAGGACGTCGTCGATGATCTGGAAGGCTGCGCCGAGATGGCGTGCAAAAGCCGCGCAGGCAGGACGCAGGGCGGAAGTGCCCAGGCTGGCCCCTGTCTCGGCGGCGGTTTCGAACAGCTTGGCGGTTTTCCCGTAAATCACCTGCATATAGCGCTCCTCCGTCGTGTTCGGATCGCGCTGGTTGATGAGCTGCAGGACCTCCCCCTCGGCAATGACACAGGTGCCCGCAGACATGATGTCCATGATGTCGGGGTCGCGCAGGCTCACCATTAGCTGGAAGGCCTTGGAGATCAGGTAGTCGCCCACCAGCACGGCGGTCGGGTTGTCCCAGCGGGCATTGGCGGTGGCGCGACCTCGGCGTAGGCCGGAGTCATCCACGACGTCATCATGGAGCAGGGTCGCGGTATGCAGCAGCTCAATGATGGAGGCGACATCCACATGCCGGTGGCCGGCATAACCGCAGGCCCTGGCGGTCAGCAGGCAGACCAGCGGGCGCAGGCGCTTACCCCCTCCCTGGACGATATAGTGGCCGACCTCATTGATCAGCGGGACCTCGGACTCCAGGCTCTTCCGTATGAAGGCGTCGACGGCCGCGAAGTCTTCGGCCACCACGGAGACGATGCTCTTGAAGTCCATGCGATCAGGATCTGACCTGGTGTGGAGAGGCGGCGAATGCTAGCAGCAGAGAAGCTTTCCGGGCTACGGGGCGGGGTGAAAACAGGGCTGGATCTGCAGGCTGCCAAGGCCAAAATCCGGCTTGCGGCTCCACGGTGATTTCCGTAGAATTGCGCGCCTTGCAGATTCAGACGGGCAGCGCATAGCGTTCTGCCTGGGCAACAGGCCCTACCGGCGGTAGTGGCAGAGACCCTTAAAGCGGGAGTGGCAACATGTACGCGGTTATCAAAAGCGGTGGCAAGCAGCATCGCGTTGTGGAAGGCGAATTGCTGAAAGTCGAGCTGCTGAATGCCGAGCCCGGCCAGACCATCACCCTCGAAGACGTGCTGATGGTGGTCAACGGCAGCGACATCAAGATCGGCACTCCGGTGGTGGCCGGCGCCACGGTACAGGCCGAGGTGGTTGGCCATGGCCGTCACGACAAGGTGCGCATCCAGAAGTTCCGTCGCCGCAAGCACCACCGCAAGCAGGCTGGTCACCGCCAGTATTTCACCGAGCTCAAGATCACCGGCATCAGCGCCTGAGCGCTGCTTCCACAGTTTCAGGAGTAATCCGACATGGCACATAAAAAGGCAGGCGGTTCCACCCGCAACGGCCGCGACTCAGAAGCCAAACGACTTGGCGTCAAGGTGTTCGGCGGTCAGCAGATCCAGGCTGGCAGCATCATCATCCGCCAGCGCGGCACTCAGTACTGGCCCGGGGAGAACGTTGGTGTCGGCCGCGACCATACTCTGTTTGCCAAGGCGGACGGCGTGGTCAAGTTCGTCATCAAGGGTCCGCAGCAGCGTCAGTTCGTCGTGGTGGAAACCGCGGCGTGAGCCTGCAGGCAACTCTAAAAAAGCCCCGCCTGGTCGGGGCTTTTTTGTTGCCGGGATTTATGGCGGGGCGTTCGGGCTCCTAAACTGTGGTGAATTTCGAGGCGGGTAAATTTCATGCGTTTTGTCGATGAGGCCGTGATAAAGGTCGAGGCCGGCGCCGGCGGCAATGGCTGTATGAGTTTCCGCCGCGAAAAGTTCGTGCCCTTTGGCGGACCCGACGGCGGCGATGGCGGGCGTGGCGGCAGCATCTACGTCGAAGCCGACCCCAACGCCAATACGCTGGTGGACTACCGCTATACCCGGCAGTTCCGGGCCGAGCGGGGCCAGAACGGCATGGGGGCGAACTGCACTGGCAGGAGTGCGGGAGACATTGTCCTGCGGGTGCCGGTTGGCACGACCATCATCGACGAGGCCACCGACGAAGTGCTGGGTGATCTGGTCGAGCCCTGTCAGCGCCTGCTGGTGGCCAAGGGCGGCGACGGTGGCATGGGCAACATCAATTTCAAAAGCTCCACCAATCGGTCGCCCCGCAAGACCACATCCGGCTTCCCCGGTGAAATGCGGCAGCTGCGGCTGGAGCTGAAGGTGCTCGCGGACGTTGGCTTGCTGGGTCTGCCCAATGCCGGAAAATCGACCTTCATCCGTGCCGTCTCGGCGGCCAAGCCCAAGGTGGCTGATTATCCCTTCACCACGCTGGTGCCTAATTTGGGCGTGGTGGACGTGGATCGTCATCGCTCCTTTGTAATGGCGGATATTCCCGGGCTTATCCCCGGCGCTTCGGAAGGTGCGGGGCTCGGTATACGCTTCCTCAAGCATCTGGCACGCACCCGCTTCCTGTTGCATCTCGTGGATGTCGAGCCCGGCGATAATTCCGATCCGGTGGAGGCGGCACAGTCGATTGCCGCCGAACTGGAGAAGTTCTCGCCGACCCTGGCCTCCCTGCCGCGCTGGCTGGTGCTGAACAAGATCGATCTCGTGCCGGAAGACATGGTTGACGAGCTTTGCAACGATATCGTCACCCGGCTCGGCTGGAACGGCCCCGTTTTTCGCACCTCGGGCCTGACCGGCGCCAATGCCAAGATGGTTTGCTACAGGCTCATGGATGCGATCGACGCACAGCGTGAGCTGGAAGCGGAGAGTCCCGAGCTTGCCGAGCAGGAAGCCGCCAAGCGGCGACAGCTCGAGGAAGAAGGGCGCGACAAGATCCGCCAGCTCGCCGAGAAGCGCAAGGCGGCACGGCGCGCCGCGCGGGAGGCGGGCCAGGAACTGGATGACGACTGGAGTGAAGACGATTACGACGTCGAATTCGAGTATCGTCCCTGAGCCGGGAAGCAGAAACCGTGGTTAGGCTCTGCGCGAAGGCAGCTGTAAAGCAGGCGCCCATGATGCCGATTTCAGCCTGCGCCAGAATCGACTGGCGGCAGCAACGAATTCAAGAAACTGGCCATTGATCAACGATGAACAATAACAATCGCCAACGACTCACCCAAGGTCGTCGCTGGGTCGTGAAAATCGGCTCGGCATTGCTGACGGCCAATGGTCAGGGGCTCGACCAGCCTGCCATGGCCGGCTGGGTCCGCCAGATGGCGGCATTGCAGAAGTCTGGCGTGGAGCTGGTGCTGGTCTCCTCCGGTGCCGTCGCCGAGGGCATGGTGAGGATGGGGCTGAAATCCCGTCCCGATTCAGTCCATGAGTTGCAGGCTTGCGCGGCCATCGGCCAGATGGGGCTGGTGCAGGCCTATGAGTCGTTCTTTCGCGAGCACGGGATGCGCACGGCGCAGGTCCTGCTGACGCACGACGATCTCTCCGATCGCCAGCGCTATCTCAATGCGCGCAACACCCTCCGTACACTCATCGAATGGAATGTGCTGCCGGTCATCAACGAGAATGACACGGTGGCCACGGATGAAATCCGCTTTGGCGACAACGACACGCTGGGCGCGCTGGTCGCCAATCTGGTCGAGGCTGACACGCTGGTCATCCTGACCGACCAGGAAGGCATGTTCGATCGCGACCCTCGTCATGATCCCGACGCCGTGCTGCTGCCTGAAGTCCAGGCCATGGATGAACGACTCCTGGCCATGGCAGGCGGTGGCGGGGCGCTGGGGCGGGGCGGCATGGTCACCAAGGTGCGTGCAGCGCGTCTTGCGGCCCGTTCGGGTTGTGCCACCGTCATTGCGAGCGGTCGCGGCGAGAATGTGCTCGTGCGTCTGCGCCAGGCGGACTGCGTTGGCACGCTGCTGCTCCCCGCTCAGTCCAGGCTGGACTCGCGCAAGCAGTGGCTGGCGGCGCATCTGCAGCATGCCGGGCGCGTGGTGATAGATCCCGGTGCGGTTCGGGCCCTTCGACAGGGTGGGCGCAGTCTCCTGCCCGTTGGCGTGAAATCGGTGCAAGGCAATTTCCAGCGCGGCGAAGTGGTCGCCTGCGTTGACGAGCATGGCGTGACGATTGCGGTGGGGCTGGTGAACTACAGCGCGGATGAGGCCGGCCGTATCGCGGGCCAACCTTCGGATCGCATCGAATCGCTGCTGGGTTATGTGGATGATGCCGAGCTGATGCACAGGGACAATCTGGTCCTGGTCTGACGCCGGTAGAGATCACGCTTCCGGGAGAGCGGCTTGAAGTGCAGTCGCCTGGGGCTGGCTGGATGCCTGTTTTTGGGTTCACTGAAGGCTCACGCTGCCCTCAACGCCTTCCTCTGGGATAACGATTTCCTGTCCCCGCGCGACACGGACGCCTATTACACGAACGGCTTTGCGTATCACAACGTTTCCGACCCGCTGCCTCCGGCGCAGGGCAGGCAATGGAGTGCATGTCCCGGCCTGGACATGCTGTCCCGACAGTTCGCTTCCTATCTGATCCCCGTGGATGTGTCCTCACGATACTGGCACTCCTGGGAGGTGGGCCAGATCACCCAGACGCCCCTGAACAAGCAGGCCCATCCTCCCGACCCCCGGGATCAGCCCTATGCCGGGCTGCTTTATGCCGGCTGCAATTACCATGTGCGCTCAGGAGATCGCTCGGAGTCCCTGGGGCTGCAGTTCGGGCTGATAGGACCCTGGTCGCTGGCCGAGCAGGGCCAGCAGCTGGCGCACAGGATTGTCGGTGCCAGGGAGGCTCAGGGCTGGGATGGCCAGTTGCGCAACGAGGTTGTGGTCAACATCAGGTACGACCGGCAGGAAATCCTCTGGCAGGGCCTGCTCGGCGATCACGGCCTGAGCGTTTTCGACAATATGGATTTCGCGCTCGGCCCATTGCTGACCTCCGCGACCGCGGGCATCAATATTCTCTACGCCAGGAATACGAATGCCGCCTTTGGCCTCAATCCCAATTATCTGGGCCGCTATCCCTACATAATTTCGGGGCAGTCCCTGGGGTTCTATGCATTGGGCACGCTGCAGGCGAGCGGGGTATTGCGCAATCTCTTCCTGAACGGGAATACCTGGGTGGACAGCCCCGCCAGGGTCGACCATGAGCCCTTGCTGGGCTCGGCGCAGTTGCTGGCCGGCTACGGGTTTTCCTGCTGGGCCTTCCAGCTGGGCCTGAACGTCAGTACCCGTACCTTTCAGCGCCAGGATGTGGAATGGCCGCGCTACGGCAGCCTGGTCGTCACCTGGAACTGCGGAAGGTGAGGCCGCTGGCTCTGCGACAGCCAGAGAGGCAGATGGGCGGGCATAAAAAAACCGGCGGGAAGCCGGTTTTTTTTATCGCAACCTCTGGAGAGGTTCAGGCCAGGGCCTTGATCTGGGCATTCAGGCGGCTCTTGTGACGAGCGGCCTTGTTCTTGTGGATGATGCCCTTGTCGGCCATGCGGTCGATGACGGGAACGGCGCTGGTGTAGGCGGCCTGGGCATCGGCCTTGTTGCCGGTGGCGATGGCGTTCACGACCTTCTTGATGTAGGTGCGCACCATGGAGCGCAGGCTGGCGTTGTGCGCGCGTACCTTGTCATTCTGGCGAGCACGCTTCTTGGCTTGTGCGGAATTGGCCACGTGGGCTCTCCTGAAAATGCGGTTGGATACGGTGTCGGGCATTACCCGAAATAAGGCGCGCGATTTTGCCGACGGGGGGCGTCGAAGTCAACACCGGGCCTCGTCAGTCCCGCTGGCCGTACGCGATCTCGGCGCGATTCAGCTCGCGCCACTGTCCGGGCTGGAGGAGGGGGTCCAGCTCGATGCCGGCCACGGCTTCCCGGTGCAGGGCCTCGACGTGGTTCCCCAGGGCGGCAAACATGCGCCGCAGCTGGTGGTAGCGGCCTTCCTGCAGCCATACCAGCGCCTCGCAGGGGCCGAGCAGTTCCAGCCGGGCCGGGCGGGTGGGCTGTTCTTCCTCGCCGCGCAGGCGCAGGCCGTCCGCAAACTGTGCGGCCGTATCCGGCGCGACGGGCCGCGCCGTGCGCACCCGGTAACGCTTTTCATGGCGCCCCGGCGCCTTGATGCGGTGGGACCACTGGCCGTCGTCGGTGATCAGAACCAGTCCCGTAGAATCGATATCCAGCCGGCCGGCAACGTGCAGGCCCGTAGGATCGACATCGCGGAGCAGATCCAGCACCGTGGCATGGCCGCCGTCGCGGGTGGCGCAAACCACGCCCGGAGGCTTGTGCAGCATGAGGTAGCGGGGGCCGCGGCGGGCCAGGACCGCACCGTCCAGCGTGATCGTGTCCGCCTCCGCCACCGCCCGTGCCGCATCGCGCACCGCCAGGCCGTTGACGCAGATGCGGCCGGCGCGCAGCAGCTGGCGAACCTCGCTGCGGGAATGGGCGGTGGTGTGGGCAATGAACTTGTCGAGGCGCATGGGGCGGCATTCTAGCCTCCGGCGCTCTGGCCGATGCAAACCGCTGCGAAGGTTTCCCAAGCCGGGGCCCTTCGCTACCATGCCGCCTTTCGCTTGCAGGGTTTTTCATGTCCGCGCCCGTTGCTCCCGTTCCCGCGACCCCGCCCAAGAAGGGGGCCGGCCTGTGGCGCTCCACTTTCGTGGTCAGCCTCATGACCATGCTCTCGCGCATCGCCGGACTCGTGCGCGACATGGTCTACCTGAACATCTTCGGCGCCGACCGGCTCATGGACGCCTTCCTCGTCGCCTTCAAGATTCCCAACTTCCTGCGCCGCCTTTTCGCCGAGGGCGCCTTTGCCCAGGCCTTCGTGCCGGTGCTGTCGGAGGTCAGGTCCCAGCGCGGCAACGACGCCGTCAAGGCGCTCGTGGACAGGGTGGCCGGCACGCTGGCCGTGGTGCTGGGCGGCGTCACCGTGCTCGCCATCGTGGCGGCCCCCGGCATCATCTTCCTCTTCGCCCCCGGCTTCCGCACCGACCCGTTCAAGTTCGAGCTGGCCGCGGACATGCTGCGCATCACCTTTCCCTACCTGCTGCTGATTTCGCTGACGGCCTTCGCGGGCGGCATCCTCAACAGCTATCAGCGCTTCGGGGCCTCCGCGTTCACGCCGGTGCTGATGAACCTGACCATGATCGGCTTCGCCCTCTGGGTGGCGCCGACGATGGACCAGCCCGTGATGGCGCTGGCCTGGGGGGTGCTGGTCTCGGGCATCGTGCAACTGGGCTTCCAGGTGCCTTACCTGCGCCGCATCGGCATGCTGCCGCGGCCGCGCGTGGGCTTCCGGGACCCCGACGTGAAACGCATCCTGAACCTCATGCTGCCGGCCATGTTTGGCGTCTCCGTCAGCCAGATCAACCTGCTGCTCGACACCATCCTGGCCTCCTTCCTGATCACCGGCTCCGTGTCCTGGCTGTATACGGCGGAGCGCCTGACCGAGCTGCCGCTGGGGCTCATCGGCATTGCGGTCGCCACGGTCATCCTGCCCTCGCTCTCGGCCAAGTACGCCGAGAAATCGCATGAGGAATTCAAGGCCATGCTGGACTGGGCCCTGCGCGTGATCGTGCTGGTCGGCCTGCCGGCCTCCATCGCCATGGGCTTGCTGGCGAAGCCGCTGATCGCGGCGCTCTTCATGCACGGCAAGTTCACGGCGGACGATGTGCAGATGTCGGCCGCCGCGCTGCAGGCGCTGTCCGGCGGCATTCTCGCCTTCATGCTGATCAAGGTCTTCGCGCCCGGCTATTTCTCGCGGCAGGACATCAAGACGCCGGTGAAGATCGGCATCATCGCCATGGTGGCCAATATGGTCTTCAACCTGATGCTGGTCTGGCATTTCAAGCATGTGGGACTGTGCATGGCCAGCACGCTGTCGGCCTTCCTCAATGCCGGCCTGCTTTACCGGGGGCTGCACAAGCGGGGGGTGTACCGCCTCGAGCGGCACTGGGTCCGCCTCGGCGCGCGCTATCTGGCCGCCAACGCCATCATGGCGACGCTCCTCGTGGCCATTACTCCGGCCTCCGCGTGGTGGCTGGCGCCGCAGGGCAACTGGCTCAAGGTGGCCGCCATCCTGGGCATCTGCGCCGCCGGCGCGCTGAGCTATTTCGTGGCGCTGTTCGCCTTCGGCTTCCGCCTCCGCGAGATCCGGCATCACTGACGGGGCGCGCGTCTTTCTTTATACTGCGCGGCCTGCCTCACCAGCCCAGATGCTCCGATGGAACTGATCCGCGGCCTCCACAACCTGCGCCCCCGTCACCACGGCTCCGTGCTGACCATCGGCAATTTCGATGGCGTGCATCGCGGCCACCAGGCCATCCTGGCCCTGCTCGGGCGGGCGGGCGCGCGGCTGCAGCTGCCGGATACGGTGATGATTTTCGAGCCGCAGCCGCAGGAGTTCTTCCAGGGCGATGCCGCGCCGCCGCGCCTCATGCACTGGCGCGACAAGGTGGATGCGCTGGCGGCGGCCGGCGTCTCGCGCCTGCTGTGCGTGCGCTTCGACGCGCAGTTCCGCACACTGACCGCCCGCGCATTTCTGCAGCGCCTGCTGGTGGACGGACTCGGCTGCCGCCATCTCGTCATCGGCGACGATTTCCGCTTCGGCTGCGATCGCAGCGGCGACTTTGCGCTGCTGCAGGCGGCCGGCGGGGAATTCGGTTTTGCCGTCGAAACAACCCCCCCCATCGAGGTGGAAGGCGCCCGCGTCAGCAGCACGCGCATCCGCGGCGCGCTCAGGGCCGGCGATTTCGCCCTGGCGGAGAAGCTGCTGGGCCGGCCTTACAGCGTCAGCGGGCACGTCACGCACGGCGACAAGATCGGGCGCACGCTCGGCGTGCCGACGGCGAATCTCCGCTCGCAACGCCAGGTGTCGCCGCTCGCGGGAATTTACGCCGTCACCGTGACCGATGCCCTGCCGCGGCCGGTGCATGGCGTCTGCAGCGTCGGCAAGCGCCCCACGGTGAACGGGCAGGACGAGCGCATCGAAACCTACCTGCTGGATTTCGACGGCGACCTCTACGGGCGCCGCATCCACGTGACCTTCCACGCGAAGCTCCGTGAAGAACTGAGGTTCGACTCCCTGGAGGAGTTGAAGGCGGCGATGGCGAAGGACATCGCCGACGCGCGCCGCTATTTCGGAATTTGAGACGTAAAGAAACGCCATGACTGACCAGAACGCTGTGGACTACAAGCCGACGCTGAACCTGCCGGAAACCGGTTTCGCCATGAAGGCCGGCCTCGCCACGCGCGAGCCCGCCATGGTGGCCGCCTGGCAGGAGAAAAAGCTCTACGAGAAAATCCGCGAGGCCCGCCGCGGCGCGCCGAAATACATCCTGCACGACGGCCCGCCGTATGCGAACGGCGACATCCACATCGGCCATGCCGTCAACAAGATCCTCAAGGACATCATCGTCAAGTCGAAGACGCTGTCGGGCTTCGATGCGCCGTATGTGCCGGGCTGGGACTGTCATGGCCTGCCCATCGAACTCAATGTCGAGAAGAAGGCCGGCAAGCCGGGCGACAAGGTGTCGGCCAGGGAATTCCGCCAGCGATGCCGCGAGTACGCGCAGTCGCAGGTGGAAAAGCAGCGCAGGGACTTCATGCGCCTCGGCGTGCTGGGCGACTGGTTCAATCCCTATCTCACCATGAGCTTCGTGCAGGAAGCCGACATCATCCGCGTGCTCGGGCGGATCGCGGAGAACGGCCACCTGCACAAGGGCCTGAAGCCCGTGCACTGGTGCATGGATTGCGGCTCCGCGCTCGCCGAAGCCGAAGTCGAGTACTACGACAAGCAGTCGCACGCCATCGATGTCGGCTTCCCGGTAAGGGATCTCGCCGATCTCGCGCAGCGGGCCGGTCTTGCAACAATTGATTTGCCGGTGGACCTGGTGATCTGGACCACGACGCCGTGGACGCTGCCCGCCAACCGGGCGGTGAGCCTGCATCCGGAATTCGACTACGCCATCGTGGCCGCCAGCATCGCTGGCGAGCGCCGCGCCTTCATCGTGGCGTCCGCCCTGGCGGAGAGCGCGCTGTCCCGTTACCAGGCGGAAAATGCCGAAACGCTGGCAACGGTGAAAGGCGCCGCGCTGGAGCATCTTGTGCTGCAGCATCCCTTCGTCGAGCGCGAGGTGCCCGCCATCGTCGGCGAGCATGTCACCGCCGATTCCGGCACCGGCGCCGTGCACACGGCGCCCGGTCACGGCCAGGACGACTTCGTGATCGGCCGCAGATACGGCCTTGTCGTCGACAACCCGGTCGACCACGCCGGTGTTTTCCTGCCGGGCACGCCGCTGTTCGCGGGCCTGCACGTGCACAAGGCCAACGAGCCCATCATCGAGACGCTGAAGGCGAATTCGCGCGCCAACCGCTCGCTGCTCTTCGCGCACCAGAAAATCCAGCACAGCTATCCGCACTGCTGGCGCCACAAGACGCCCATCATCTTTCGCGCCACGCCGCAGTGGTTCATCAGCATGGAGCAGGGCGGCCTGCGCGACAGCGCCATGAGGCTCATTCCGGAAGTGCAATGGGTGCCGGACTGGGGCCGGGCGCGCATCGAAGGCATGATCGCCGGCCGTCCCGACTGGTGCATCTCGCGGCAGCGCACCTGGGGCGTGCCCATCACGCTGTTCGTGCACAAGGAAAGCGGCGCGCTGCACCCGCAGACTGCAGCGCTCATCGAGCAGGTGGCGCAGAAAGTGGAGAAGGCCGGCATCGATGCCTGGTTCGATCTTTCCGGCGAGGAACTGCTGGGCGCGGAAGCGCAGCACTACGACAAGGTCACCGACACGCTCGACGTGTGGTTCGATTCCGGCGCGACGCATACCTGCGTGCTGAAACGCTTCGCCGGCCTGCAGTACCCGGCCGATCTTTACCTGGAAGGTTCCGACCAGCACCGCGGCTGGTTCCAGTCCTCGCTGCTGGTCGCGCTCGCCGCCAATGGCAGTGCGCCGTTCAAGACCGTGCTCACGCACGGCTTTACGGTGGACGGGCAGGGCCGCAAGATGTCGAAGTCCGTCGGCAACGTGGTGGCGCCGCAGCAGGTCATGCAGACGCTGGGCGCCGACATCATCCGCCTCTGGGTCGCGGCGACCGATTACCGCGGCGAGATGTCGGTGAGCGACGAGATCCTGACGCGCATGTCGGATACCTACCGCCGCATCCGCAACACGCTGCGCTTCCTGCTCGCCAACCTGAACGGTTTCGATCCGGCGCAGCACGCCGTACCTGCCGAGCAGATGATGGCGCTGGACCGCTGGGTGGTGGATCGCGCCGCGCTGCTGCAGAAGGAGATCGTGGCCGCCTACGACGACTTCCAGTTCCACCAGATCTACCACAGGCTGCACAACTTCTGCGTGGTCGAGCTCGGCGGCTTCTATCTCGACATCATCAAGGACCGCCAGTACACGACCCAGGCGGATTCGCGGGCGCGTCGCTCCGCGCAGACGGCGCTCCATCACATTGCCGAAGCCTTCGTGCGCTGGATGGCGCCCATCCTCAGCTTCACCGCCGACGAGATCTGGGCAGTGCTGCCGGGCCGGCGCTCCGAATCCGTGCAGGTCGAGACCTGGTACGCGGGGCTTGCCGAGCTGCCGGAAAATCCGGGCGACATCACCCTGACCCGCGCCTACTGGGACGAGGTGATGGCGGTGAAATCCGCGGTGAACAAGGAGATCGAGGAAGCGCGCAACCGCAAGGAGGTCGGCTCCGGCCTTTCCGCCGAAGTCGATCTCTACGTATCGCCGGAGCGCGAGAAGGCGCTGGCGGCCATGGGCGACGAGCTGCGCTTCGTGCTCATCACTTCCGCGGCGCGGCTGCAGCCGTTCGCGGAGCAGGGCAGGGCCACTGCGGTGGAGGGCCTGCGCGTGAAAGTGACGCCCTCGGCGTACGCCAAATGCGCGCGCTGCTGGCATTACCGCGCCGACGTGGGCGTCGCTGCGGCGCATCCCGATATCTGTGCGCGCTGCGTCGACAACCTGCCGGGCGGCGCGGGCGAAGTCCGCCGGTTCGCGTGATTTGCAGGATGGGTGGGTTCGCGGCTGAAGCCGCTCCTACGCCGAGGCTTGTTGTAGGAGCGGCTTCAGCCGCGAAGCACAGCGACAACGAACAATTGGTGGAAACGTGAATGCGCAAATGCGAAAGAACCTGAACTGGCTGTGGCTGTCGGCCGTCGTCATCGTGCTCGATCTCGCCACCAAGGCCTGGTTCAGCGCCCACCTGCAGCTCGGCGAGTCGCGCGACCTGCTGCCGTTCTTCAGCTGGACGCTGGCGCACAACTACGGCGCCGCCTTCAGCATGCTGCACGACGCCGGCGGCTGGCAGCGCTGGTTCTTCGGCGCCATCGCCGGCGTGGTGAGCGCCGGCATCGTCTGGTGGCTGGCGACGCTCAGGGAGAATGCCCGCTTCCTCGCCTGCGCGCTCGCGCTGGTGCTGGGCGGCGCGCTGGGCAATCTCTACGACCGGGTCACGCTGGGCTATGTGGTGGACTTCGTCCACGTGCATTACGGCCGCTGGCATTTCCCGGCCTTCAACATCGCCGATTGCGGCATCACGGTGGGCGCCGTGATGCTGGTGATCGATTCCTTCTTCTTTGAAAGCAAGCGGCAGGCGGCAAGTGTCTGAGCGCATCGGTCCGGGCAAGAAGGTCACGCTGCATTTCTCGGTGGCGCTGGCCGGCGGCGAGGTGGTCGACACCACGCGCCAGAGCGGGACGCCCGCGGAGTTCACCGTCGGCGACGGCAGCCTGCTGCCCGGTTTCGAGCAGGCCATCTTCGGCCTGCAGGCCGGCGATCGCCGTTCCGTCTGCATCGACGCGCAGCGCGGCTTCGGCGAGTGGAGCGCCGGCAACCTGCAGACCTTCACGAAAGTGCAGTTCAGCGGCATGCCGCTCGAGCCGGGCCTCGTGATTTCCTTTGCCGACAAGTCCGGCGAGCTGCCGGGCGTGGTGAAGGAAGTGGGCGAGGACAGCGTCGTCGTCGATTTCAATCATCCGCTCGCCGGTCGCGACCTCGTCTTCGAGGTGGATATCATCCGCGTCATGGATGCCGATGCCGCGCCGGTCCAGCTCGGCCAGCCCGCCAGATAGAGGCCCCGCATGAAGATCCTGCTCGCCAACCCCCGTGGTTTCTGCGCCGGCGTCGACCGCGCCATCGAGATCGTCAATCGCGCCCTCGAGGTCTTCGGTCCGCCCATCTACGTGCGCCACGAGGTCGTGCACAACAAGTGCGTGGTCGACGACCTGCGCCACCGCGGCGCCGTCTTCGTCGAGGAGCTGCACGACGTGCCGGACGACGGCGTCGTGATCTTCTCCGCCCATGGCGTCTCCAGGGCGGTGCAGGACGAGGCGGCGCGGCGCGGCCTGCGCGTCTTCGACGCCACCTGCCCGCTGGTGACCAAGGTGCATATGGAGGTCAGCCGCTACGCCCGGACCGGCACCGAGGCCATCCTGATCGGCCACGAGGGCCATCCGGAGGTGGAGGGCACCATGGGCCAGTACGACCGCCGCCACGGCGGCGACATCTATCTCGTGGAAGACGAGGCCGACGTGGCTGCGCTCGCGGTGAAGCATCCCGAAAAGCTCGCCTTCGTCACCCAGACCACGCTGTCGGTGGACGACACCGCCCGCGTCATCGACGCCCTGCGGGCGAAGTTCCCGGCCATACAGGGCCCGCGCAAAGACGACATCTGCTACGCCACCCAGAACCGCCAGGATGCCGTGAAGCAGCTCGCGGCCGGCGCCCAGCTGGTATTGGTGGTGGGCTCGCCCAACTCCTCCAACTCCAACCGCCTGCGCGAACTGGCCGAGCGCATGGGCGCCCGGGCCTATCTCATCGACAATGCCGGCCAGATCGAGCAGGCCTGGCTCGAGGGCGTCGCGAGCGTGGGGCTGACCGCCGGCGCCTCGGCGCCCGAGATCCTCATCCAGGAGGTCATCGAGCGCCTGCGCGAGTGGGGCGGCGAGCTGCCCCTGGAGCTCGAGGGTCGTCCGGAGCACATCGTTTTCTCCATGCCCAGGGAATTGCGCATCCCGACCCGCCCTGTCTGACAAAGGGGGGCTTTTTCGCCCCCGGTGACCTCTGGCTGACGCTCATCCCCCGGTGCCTGCCGTCTGTCTCTCCCTGGCGCTAAATCTCTGAAATTTGAACGGGTTAACGCTCTGCCTACCCCTCTTTCCGTCCGGGGGGCGCAATGTGCCGGCCGTCTTGTTGGCCGTTGTGGTTGCCACCTCCCCTCACTAAGGTTCACACATCCCGAAAGGGTTGAGCTTTGTCACTTTTGGACACGGTATGTCAGTACGCACAGCGCAGGGTTTCACGATTTTCGAGCTGATGATCACGGTCGCCATAGCAGCCCTGGTCCTCGCCTTCGCCATCCCGGCCTTCCAGGACCTGATGGCCAGGAGTCGCGTCAACGGCGCGGCCGAGGAAATTGCCAACGCCATGGTGACGGCCCGCAACATGGCCGTGAGTCAGCGGCGGCCGCTGATGCTCGGCATGACAGGCTCGAGCTGGTCGATCAGCCAGGCCACCACGGGGGGCGACCTGATCGACCTGCAGCGCGGCAGCCTGGACGGGCCGGTTGTCCCGACCTGGCCGGCGGAGGAGCTGACCTTCGATGCCGGTGGCCGGGTTAGCCAGACCGTGCCACCGGCGGCCGCCACCAACTGGGCGGTAAGCGTGTGCGACAACGGTTCGCGGCGCGAGCGGGGCCGGAACGTCACGGTAAGCCGGGTCGGCAGGATTCAAACGACGACCCACGCCACGGCCACTACCTGTAATCCATGAACAAGAAGACAGCCATGAGCAAAAAGACAGCCATGAGCAAGACAAGGACAGGCAGGCGCGAGGCCGGCTTCGGCCTGGTGGAAATACTCGTCGCCGTGCTGGTGCTGGCCATCGGCGTGGTCGGCTTCGCCGCCCTGCAGCTGCGCTCCATGCAGACCAGCAGCGACTCCTACGCCCGCACCCAGGCCATGGCTATCGCCATGGACCTCGCCGAGCGCGTGCGCGCGAACAGTCTCGATCCTGCCGCCGTCACCGCCTACCGCAACGACGCCAACTGGCCGCCCACCAACACCACGGCGGTCACCGCGGCGCCGGTCAACTGCATGACCGGCAACTGCGACAGCGTGACGATGGCGACGTTCGACATCGACAGCGCGCGCTTCAGCGCCGCCACCCTGCTGCCGCAGGGGCTGGTCCGGATGGAGGCCTGCCGGCTGAGCGACAAGCTCTGCATCTATGTGTCCTGGGACGGGCTGCTGCCGACTTCCGGTGCGCTGCCCGATGGCCAGTGCGTCACCGCGGCGGGGATTTACCACAATCCCCCGGCTAACCGTGCCTCCCTTCCCTGCGTGATGCTGGAGATCTGACCATGAAGCGCATCCGCGGTTTCTCCATGCTCGAGCTGATGGTGGCCATGGCGCTGGGCCTGCTCATCTCGGCCGCCGCCATCCAGCTCTTCCTGGCCAACCAGATGTCGCTGAATTTCCAGCGCGGCATGAACGACGTGCAGGCCAACGGCCGTTTCGCCATCGACCAGATGACCCGTGAATTCATGCTGGCCGGCCTTGGCCCGGGCGTGACCACGACGGCCAGCGGCACCGACGACCTCAGCCCCGTGGCCTTCGTGAATACCGACATCCCGGGCCTGGCGGCGGGCCAGCCGGTCAGCACCAACAACGGTCAAGACTCCGGTATCGGCCAGAGCGACCAGATCGTGATCCAGTATTTCGCCAACACCGACACGATCGATTGCGAGGGCGGCAACGTCCCGGCCGGCCGCTATGTGGTCTCGCGCTACTTCATTGCCGAAGACGCGGCCAACAACGATAGCCCGTCGCTGATGTGCGATGCCGGCAGCCACAACGGCACCGCGATGACGGTCAGCGGTACGGCGGGCGACCCCGCCAATTATGGCGGCGCGGGCACGGTGCTGCTCGCCGGCGTCGACAGCTTCCAGGTCCTTTACGGGGTGGATGATCTCGTGATTACCAATGCGACCAATAACCGCGCCCAGGTAGCCCGCTACATGACCGCGACCCAGTACAACGCCCTGGCGGCACCCAGGCCGGAAGTGCTCGCGGTGCGCATCGGCCTCTTCCTGCGTTCGCAGGAGCGCGCCAGCAACGAAGTCGAACTGTCGGCTCCCGCCGACGTGCAGATCCTGGATGAAGCCCTGGTGGGAACGACCATTCCCAACGACGGCCTGCTGCGCCGGCTCTTCATCACCACCATCATGTTGCGCAACCAGGATCTGAGGAAAGTATGAGTCCTGTCCTTCGCTCCCCCTCATTCCGCCGGCAGCGCGGCGTTGCGCTGCTGGTGACGCTCGTCATCCTGGTGATCATCACCTTCATGGGCCTGGTCGCCATGCGTGCCGGCATGCTGCAGGTGGCGATCGCCACCAACTCGCAGGTGAACAGCCTGCTGTTCCAGAACGCCGAGAGCGGCGTGGACAGCGTGCGCAACCTGATCGAGGCGGATGTGGAGGCGGCGGCGATGCCGTCCGGGGTGGTCGGCCTGGCCACCAACAATCCCACGGAAGAAGTGGTGGGCTGCCGGGCCAAGAACGCCCTGGACCTGGCCACCTCCACGACGACGCCGCGCCCCTGCTTGGATACGGGCGACGACTACTTCAGCGCCCGCACCGCCGTGCAGGTGCAGGTGGCGGTGTCGGCCGTGCTCGACGCCTCCGGCCAGCCCATGGTCATGGTGACCGACGGCATGGAGCTGTGCGACACCAAGGAATGCGAGGGCCCGCGCCCGCTGGCCGCGGAGCGCGCGGTGGTGGCGGTGTACTCCACCGCGGTGATGCCGACCTTCGGCTCCACCAACGCCGCCGTTCAGCATTGCCTGAATACTTACAAGCAGAGCAGGGGGCCCTACACCGTGACGGATTGCCTGACCGACAACCGGGCAGCCTTCCGCACCGTGGTGCAGGAATACGCATTTGGACGTTCGGGTTACTAGTCTTAACACTGGCAGAGGTGACGCCATCATGAAAGCGCGCAACAAGAACAATCAGTGGAAGCGCGGGCTGCTCGGCAGTACGGCAGCATTCCTCCTTTTCTCCTGGGCGCTCGCCCCGGTCTACGCCAGCGACACCGAGGTGTACTCGCGCGAAGTGATCCTGACCGGCGAGAGTTCGCCAGTGATGATGATGGTGCTCGGCACGTCGGACAGCATGAACAAGTGCATGACCAACAACACCCTCGATTGCCAGGGCCTGCCCACCAGCCGCGTGGAAACCCTGGGCCGCGCCCTGCACAAGGTGCTCTTCGGCAATGACGGGACGGACAACAACCCGGTCGTGAAGCCGGCGCCGGGCTTTCTCAAGATGGGCTATGTGCGCTACCGCCCCGACAACTCGGCGGCGCCCTGGCTGCGCTACGGCGCCGAGAAACCCCTGGATGGCACGCTGTTCACCACGGCCGCCGATTTTTCCCAGAAGTCGGTTCTGGTGCGCGTGCCCAACGCTGCCTCCGACGCCAAGGAGAGCGCTGGCGTTACGAACGCCTCCGACGATCTGGTGATGGATAAGGGCGCCGCCGTCGCCGTGGGCCTGCGCTTCGAAGGCGTGCTGGTGCCCAGGGGCGCCAAGATCACCAAGGCCGAGCTGGCCTGGGTGCAGAAGGCAACCGGCGGCAACCCCGCCCCGAACATCATCGTGAAGCCGGAACTGGGCGATCTCGATGCAGACCTTTTCACGGTTACGCCCATCAGCGCGCGTATCTACCCGACGGATCTCGAAACGTCGCAATTCGACACCGTGCCCTACAACAATTCCAAGATTTCCATCCTCAAGTCCGTCCAGGCCATCGTGAACCACGCGAGCTGGTGCGGCGGCCAGGCGTTCAGCGTCAAGCTCAACACGGATGGCAAAACGCGCACCATCAAGTCCTACGAGAACGCGGCGGGGAATGCGGCGGATATCCCCCGCCTCAGCATCGAGTACACCCTGCCGGAAACCACTCCCGCCGCCCCCGGCACGGGCACCATCAGCAACACCTGCCTGAACGTGCAGCGCGACATCGTGAAGACGGTGATCAGCGGCCTGGACGACGTGGAGTGGCGCGATGGCAGCAACATCGACTATGCGGACCCGGCGCTCAATCCCTCGGCCATGGCCACGTCCTCGTCCGGCACTACGGTCAAGAACACGGTGGCCGTGCGCTTCCGGGACGTGCCCGCGCTGCGCAACGCCACCATCCAGAAGGCCCTGCTCTATGTGACCGGCTTCACCCAGGACGGCGTGACCGGGCCGGAGGTGCCCATCCGCGTGCGCGGCTTCAATCCGGCCACCGGCAACCTGCCCGAGTTCTGTACCCGCGACACGGCCACCAATGTAGTGGACTGCAGCGCCTTCGACCGCAATACGGCGGTCACCGTGGAGACGGGCGTCGTGGGGGACCCGGAGGTCAGTTTCACGCTGCCGACGGCGACGAACGAAGACACGAATTACGTGGTCAACGTGACCAACCTCGTCCAGGACATCGTCAACAATGTGAACTGGGCTGCCGACAACGCCATGGGCTTCAAGCTGAGGAACGAGGCGAGCACGACCAACTCCACCGTGGCGCTGGCGTCGATGGACGCCGGCCCCTCGCGCGCCATGACGCTGCATATCTCCGCCCTGCAGCCATATACCAACCTGACCAACCTGTTGAAGACGGTCCGCCAGGACCTGGACGAGGAAATCACCGGCGAGCTTTTTGCAAAAGGCAGCATCTCGCTGACGCCGACCTTCGCCGAGGCCGCGCGCTATATGCTGGGACTCCCGCCGACCGGCGCGACGGGCAATCCCACCTTCCCGGAAACCATTACCTACGACCATGACGCGAATACCTCGACAGCCGATCTGTCGGCGCCCCATCCGGTGGACGGCACCTACACGGATGTTGCGACGCGGGAGCCGAGGTACCTGTACACGAGTCCGGTCGACACCTCGGCGACCTGTTCGGCCAACTACGTCTACATGCTGAGCGACGGCGTCCCCAATTCGATGAACTCGG
The DNA here is from genome assembly GCA_049320605.1 of Pseudomonadota bacterium. GTDB lineage: Bacteria > Pseudomonadota > Gammaproteobacteria > Pseudomonadales > Moraxellaceae > UBA2031. The sequence continues at coordinate 190,894 of JBMOQI010000003.1, forward strand.
GTGCGAACTGGTCTGAGATCAATCCGGATAGCGTCTGCACCGGAAGTGCTGCCAATACGGACTATCCGGTGGTTTCCGGCGGCAATGTGGGCAGCAACTTCCAGTGCCTGCAGCTCGTGGCCGACCAGATGGCCAAGGAGGGCAACCAGATCGACACCAAGATACGCACCAATGCCGTGTATTTCGGACCGCTGAACGAGGTCAACGAGGACTTCCGGCTGGACATGGACCGCCTGGCCGACAAGGGAGCGGGCTTCTATTACGAGGCCACCGACGAGGCCACGCTGCTGCGCTCCATGCTCGACACGCTGCGCGCGCTGATCGATGTCAGCGGCACCATCACGGCGCCCGGCGTCGCCGTGAACCAGTTCAACCGCCTCACGCACCTCGACCAGCTCTACTACTCGGTGTTCGATCCCAACACCAAGCACGCGCGCTGGCTGGGCAATGTGAAACGCTACCGCCTGGCCTTCTACGACGTGCAGAACAGCGATGGCACCGTGACGCGCGATGCCAAGATCGTCGATGTCAACGGCAACAATGCCATCGACGAAACCACCTCGTTCTTCTCCAGCAACGCCAAGAGCTTCTGGAGTGCCGACGTGGATGGCGACAAGGCCACCATGGGGGGCGTGGCCAAGCGGCTGCCGGCGCCCGCCGATCGCCGCATCCTCGTCAATGTCGACTACGATGACGCGCCGCTGGCCTTGCGCGACCTGCGTTCGCTGAGTGCGGACAACACCACGGACGCTGCCGAGGTCATGGGCTTCACCGATCCTGACCAGTTCGAGAACCTGCGCCAGTGGATCCTCGGGTACAAGGTCGAGATCGTCGACCACAGCACTACGCCTGCCCGCATCAAGCTGACTCCGGCCGATACGACCACGGAGCTCCGCGCCGAAGTCGGTGGCGTGCTGCACTCCCAGCCGGTGCTCGTGAACTACGGCTACGACGACTTGTACACCGCCGACGAGGCGGCAGCCGATGCCGAGCTGCAGGACAACACGGTCTACTTCAGCGACATGGAAGGCATGCTGCACGCCATCGACGCCAAGACCGGCGTGGAGCAGTTCGCCTTCCTGCCTGTTGATTTGCTGAAGCGCCTCGACGATCTCGCCATCAATCCGACGCAGAACCTGCCGGATTTCGGGCTCGACCTGACCTGGACGGTCTACCGTCACGATGCCAACCGCGACTTCAAGATCAACCGCAGCATCGATCCGGACGACTTCGTCATGCTGTACGGCGGCATGCGCATGGGCGGCCGCAACTACTATGCGCTGGACGTGACCGATCGCAGCGCGCCCGCGCTCAAGTGGGTGATCCAGGGCGGCACCGCCGGTCCCTTCGCCAACCTGGGCCAGACCTGGTCCAAGCCGGTGCTGGCCGACCTGAAGCTCGGCAGTACCGTCAAGACGGTGATGCTGTTCGGCGGCGGCTACGATCCCAAGCATGAAACGGCCGGCTTCGATCCGACCAACAATGCCGCGGATACGCAGGGCAAGCAGATTTACATCGTCGACCCCGAGACGGGCAACGTGATCTGGTGGGCCAGCAACACGGCCGACGCCACGCTGAATGTCCCTGAAATGAACTTCAGCATTCCGGCCGAGCCCAAGGTCGTCGACACCAACAACGACGGCCTGATCGATGCGGCCTACTTCGGCGACCTCGGGGGCCAGCTCTTCCGCGTGGACATCAACAATACCAATAGCGCCAGCCTCGCCGACGGCAGCACCCTGGTCACTCGCGTGCACCGGCTGGCCAATGTGGGCCAGGGCGTGACGGCAGATACCGTCAATCATCGCCGCTTCTACGAAACCCCTTCGATAGCGCGCATTTCGTCGACGACCGCCGGCGGGCTGCCCTACCTGACCGTGGCCATCGGCTCGGGCTACCGCAGCCATCCGCTGGATCTCCCGACGCAGGATTACTTCTACGTCTTCAAGGACAAGGATGCCCTGCGCGGCGACCTGCACAACCCGCCGAGCGGCGCGCCCCTGCAGGGCACCATCACGCCCGACGACCTTGCCACGGTCAGCCTGGCTACCAGCACCGGCGTGGACGTGAGCACCACCATGGGATGGAAGCTGGCGCTGCCGGCCGCGGGCGAGAAGGTGCTGTCCACGGCCCTCTCGCTGTTCGGCGAGGTCATCTTCACGAGCTACGTGCCTGACGTGACGTCGACCACGTCCTGCGAGCCGGTGGTGGGCATCAGCAACCTCTACCGCCTGCGGCTCGTGGACGGCGCGACGGTCGACACCAACGGCGACGGTGTCGTCAACAGCAGCGACAGTCGTGTCCAGGCCGGCGTCGTGCACGGCATGGCCGGCTCGCCGCAGGTGCTGGTGGGCGAGGGCGGCCGCAACGCCATCATCACCGGCACGGGCGTGATCCGTAACCGCAACCTCGGGGGCGCGACCGGCCGCCTGCGCTGGTACGAAAAGGCGAAGACGCCGGGCGCCGTGCCGCCGACGCCGTAAGGTCGTGGTGGCCGCCTGCCCGGATCGACGGGCAGGCTGATGCAGAAGCCCGCGCGAGCGGGCTTCTGCATTTCCGGCGCCGCCCCTCCCGGCGGCCAGGCGACATCCCTTGCATTTCGTAGAGTCGGCCGCGCCAGCGGTTGCTACCGTGCGCTACCGGATTTCAGGCAGGGATGGCCATGGCGAGCGGAAACGGATGGCGTGCGCGCGGCTTCAGCCTCATCGAGCTCATGTTTGCGCTGGCCGTGGCGATGCTGCTGGCGGGATGGGCAGTGCCGGCGATGAACGATTTCCTGCAGGGCGTGCGCGCCAGTGTCGCGAGCCGGCAATTCGCGAGCCTGCTGGAGAGCACGCGCTACCGTTCGCTGGTGGCGCCGCTGCCCGTCACCATCTGCGCGACGGGGGCGGACAATGTGACCTGCAACCGCAATTACGGCCGGGGCCTGGTGGTATTCGAGGACATGGACAGGGACGGCATCGTGGACGGCGGCGAGCGCGTGCTGCTGCGCGAGATGCTGGCCGACAACGGCGAGTTCCGGCTGGTGTGGCGCGCCTTCCAGAACCGGCCCTACCTGCGCTGGGCCGCCGGCCGCACCGACAGCATGAACGGGACCTTCACGCTGTGTAATCGCCGGCAGAAAAACGAGTGGTTGCGGCAGCTGGTGGTGAACCGGGCCGGCCGCACGCGGCTGGTGACGCCGGCCCGGTCCCCAGGCAGCGTGCTGCAGTCGGCACGCCGGGCCTGCGGCTGGTGAAGCTTACGGCCAGGTGGGGTCGGTGCCGATGGTGCAGTCGGCCGCGCCTTTCTTGTAGCACTTCTGCCCGAGCTCGTTGATCTTCAGGGTTTCCTGCGGGCCGGGGAAATTGCTGTGGGAGGTGGCGCGGAGCTCGTATCGGACGGTGGCATCCGTATCGGTGGTAACAACGCCGCCGCCGGCGTCCCACATGGTGAGCGCGATATCGTATTTCTGCTGGCCGGGCGCGCTGTCGACAGGCGAACGGGTGGGCAGCACGCCCGCGGCGCCGGAGCCGATATAGCTGAAGTTCTGCGACTTGCGCCGCTCCATCACGCTGGCGGCATTCATCAGGTCGCCTTCCGCGTTCGCGCGCGCCGCACGGGCAACATAGCCCTGATAGCTGGGGACGGCGATCACCGTGAGAATGGCGACGATGGCAACGGCCATCATCAGCTCGATCAGGGTAAACCCTTTCTGGAATTTCATGCTTGCCTGTCCTTTTTGATTCGCGTGATTATGACTGCCGGCAGTGCTTTCCGAGCTTATCTCCCGATATGCGCCGCAGCAATTCCGATGGCCGCTCCGGCCCTTTTCCTGTGACCGAGTTCAACTGAGCCGATGAAGACAACCCCGAACGGGCCCTGTGCCGACACGCTCGTCATCGGCGGCGGCATCATGGGCATGCTGACGGCGCGCGAGCTGGCCCTGGCCGGGATGAAAGTCGCGCTGCTGGAGCGCGGCCAGCTGGGCCGCGAGGCCTCCTGGGCGGGCGGCGGCATCGTGTCGCCGCTCTATCCCTGGCGCTATCCGGCGCCGGTGACGGCGCTGGCGCAGGCCGCGCAGGCCGCCTATCCGCGGCTGGTCGCGGGCCTGCAGGCAGAGACCGGCGTGGATGCGGAGCTGGTCCCCTGCGGCATGCTGATGCTGGAGGCCGCCGATGCGGCGGAAGCCCGGGCCTGGGCCGGTCAGGGCGGGCAGATCGTCGAGGCCTGGGATGTTGCGCAGATCCGCAGCCGCATGCCGGGACTGGCGCCGCACTGGCGCGACGCTTTGTGGATGCCGGGCATTGCCAACGTACGCAATCCGCGCCTGCTGCGCGCCCTGCAGGCGTCGCTGCGGCAGATGGGCGTCGGGATTCACGAGGCGGCGGAAGTGGCCGCGTGGCGGCAGGCAGGCGGCCGCGTCCAGGCGGCTTTGCTGCGCGACGGCAGGGAATTCGCCGCCGCCGACTTCGTCGTTTGCGGCGGCGCCTGGAGCGCGACGCTGGTGGCGGAGCTGGCGGCCTTGCCGCTGCGGCCCGTGCGCGGACAGATGCTGCTGTACCGGCTGGCGCCCGGGCAGCTGCCCTGCATCGTGCTGGCGGAGGGCCGCTACGTGATTCCGCGTCGCGACGGCCATGTGCTCTGCGGGTCGACGCTGGAGGAGAGCGGCTTCGACAAGAGCACGACGGCGGTGGCGCGGGCGAGCCTGCAGGCGTCGGCCGCGCGCCTGTGGCCGGCGCTGGCCGGGCTGGCGCCGGTGGCGCACTGGGCCGGCCTGCGGCCGGCCGCGCCGGCAGGCATTCCCTTCATCGGGAAGGTGCCGGGGCAGGCAAACCTCTGGGTGAATGCGGGCCAGTTCCGCAACGGGCTGGTGCTGGCGCCGGCATCGGCGCGCCTGCTCGCGGACCAGCTGCTCGGGCGGCCGGGCGGCCTCGATCCCGCGCCGTACCAGTGCCGGCGCTGAGGCGGCCTTACTTTTCTTCCTCGTCGGCGCTGTCGTCGTCCAGGCCCATTTTTTTCAGGCGGTAGCGCAGCGAGCGGAAGGTCATGCCGAGCTTCCTGGCCGCCGCCGTCCGGTTCCAGCGGGTCTCCTCGAGCGCCTTGAGAATGGCATTCTTCTCGATCTCGAAAAGATAATCCTCCAGCGAGCCGCCATGGTTTTCCGCGAGCGCCGGCGCGTGGTCGGCATCGCGCGAATCCGGAAGGGCGCCGTGTTCGGGCAGCTGCAGGTGCTCGGGCAGGATGCTGCCGTGGTCGCAGAGGGTGAGCGCGCGTTCCAGGATGTTCTGCAGTTCGCGCACATTGCCCGGGAAACCGTAGTTGCGCAGCGCCGTGCGCGCGGCGTCGCTGAGCACGGGCTCGTCCATGCCCCAGTCGCCGCTCAGCTTTTTCAGGAAGGTCTGGGCGAGGTGGAGGATGTCGTCGCCGCGCTCGCGCAGCGGCGGCACCTTCAGCTGGATCACGTTGATGCGGTAGAAGAGGTCCTGGCGGAAACGGCCGGCGGCGACCTCATCGGTCAGATCGCGATGCGTGGCGCTGACGATGCGCACGTTCACCGGCACTTCCTTGGGGCTGCCCACCGGGCGCACCGATTTTTCCTGGATGGCGCGCAGCAGCTTCACCTGCATCGGCAGCGGCAGGTCGGCGATTTCGTCGAGGAAGAGCGTGCCTTCGCTGGCGGCCTGGAAGAGGCCGTGCTTGTCCTCGGTGGCGCCGGTGAAGCTGCCCTTGCGATGGCCGAAGAATTCGCTCTCCATGAGCTCGGTGGGAATCGCGCCGCAGTTCACGGGAATGAAGGGCTGCTCGGCGCGCGGCCCGAGTTCGTGGATGAGGCGGGCCACCAGTTCCTTGCCGCTGCCGGACTCACCGCTGATGTAGACCGGCGCCTGGCTGCGCGCGAGCTTCTGGATTTTTTCCTTGAGTTCGCGCACGGCGGGAGAGTGCCCGAGCAGGCGGCCGTCGTCGGGGAATTCCGGATCGTCCTGGCGGAGGCGCAGCGCGGTATTCACCAGTTCGCGCAGGCGCGGCAGCTCCACCGGCTTGGAAACGAAGTCGAAGGCGCCCGCCTTGAGCGCGGCGACGGCGGCCTCCATGCTGCCGTACGCCGTGATGACGGCGACCGGCAGCCTGGGGTATTCGCGCTGGATGGTCTGCACGAGGCCGATGCCGCTGCCGTCGGGCAGGTTCATGTCGGTCAGGCAGAGCTGGAAGGTTTCTTTACGCAGCCATTTGCAGGCTTCTTCGACGGATTCCGCGCTGCGCGCATCGATGTCCATGCGTCCCAGCGTGATCTCCAGCAGTTCGCGGATATCGGGTTCGTCATCGACGACGAGGGCCAGGGGTCTGCTCATGGTGTTCTTGTCAGGTCAGACGGTCGGGATGGGCGAAGGTGATGCGGAAACAGGCGCCCGCTTCCTTGGGAATATAATCCAGCCGTGCGCGGTTGGCTTCACAGATTTCGCGCGAGAGATAGAGGCCGAGGCCGGTGCCTTGGCTTTCGGTGGTGAAGAAGGGCTCGAAGAGCTGGCCCTGCTGGGCCGGCGGCACCCCGGCTCCCGCGTCGATGATGTCCAGATGCGGCAGGCCGTTGCTCTCGCCGCGCCCGGCCTCGAGGCGTATCCAGAGCCGGCCCGTGCGTTTGCGGCTGTAGCGCAGGCCATTCATGACGAGATTGCCGACCACCTGGTGCAGCTGTTCCGGATCGAAGCGGACCACGATTTCCTTCTCCGCGGCATGCAGCTCCATCTGGATGTCGTCGGCGGAAAACTCCAGGTATTCGTCGCGGAAGCGCTGCAGCCACTCCTGCAGCACGAGGGTCTGCGGGCTGGAGGGCTGGCGGCGGGAAAGCGTCAGCACGTTCTCGACGATGGCGTTCACCCGGCGACAGTGCTGCTCGACGATTTCCAGCAGGCGCTGGTCGGGGCCGGTAATGGCCGGCGACTCCGCCAGCAACTGCGTGGCGTGGCTGATGGCGCCGAGCGGATTGCGCACTTCGTGGGCGATGCTGGCGGTGAGCCGGCCCAGCGATTCCAGCTTCATCTTCTGCGCCTGCTGGGTGAGCTGGCTGGTGTCCTCGAGAAACAGCAGCACGGTGTCGTTGCCCCGGTTCTCCGTGGAAAGCCGCGCAAAGTTCACGGTGACCTCCGGGCTCTCCGGCGTGTTCCTGAACGGAAAAGAGCGCAGGTTCATGTTCTTCAGCCAGGCGTAGAGGGCGCCGTCGAGCAGCAGCGAGACATCTTCCAAGCGCGTATAGGGCTCGATGGGGCGCAGCAGGCCGAGCAGCTGCTGGCTGGCCTCGTTGCTGAGCAGGACGCGACGCTGCTCGTCGATGGCGATGATGCCGGTGCGCATGCGCCGGATGATCTGCTCGTTGAGCCGCTGCAGGTTGACGATGTCCTGCGCGCGCTGTTCCGCCAGTTCCTCGCCCTGGCGCATGCGGTGCGCGATCAGCTGGCTGAACAGCGCCACGGCGAAGAAGCTGATGCCGAGGATGGAGGACTGCACGAGCGCTTCCGGCGCGCGGATTGTGCTGTTGCTGAGGGTGAAATAGAACTGCTCGTAGAGCAGGCCGATGGCCGCCGCCGCCGCCACCATCGCGCCCATGCGCCCGGACAGCAGGATGTTGCCGGCGGCGATGGTGACGAGGAAGAGCAGGCTGAGCTGGGTGCTGATGCTGCCGCTGGCGTGCGTGACCAGCACGAGCACGAACAGGTCCACCAGCAGCAGCATCAGGCTGTAGCTGGCCAGCTGGCGTCGGGGCCGGCGCAGGAACAGCGAGGCCGACACCGTCGTGACCAGGTAGCCGAGCGCGGTGGCGAAGAACAGAGCCGGGTTGTGGCCGCCGGCCATGGGCTGGTTGGGCTGCAGCGCGAACAGGCCCAGCAGCAGCACCGACAGCAGCAGGCGATACCAGGCATAGATGCGCAGCAGTCGCCAGTCTTCGTGCTCCTTGCGCGCGTAATCCACTAGCGGGGCTCGCGGAAGAAGGCGTCGCGATGCGCTTCGCAGCAGAAGAACCGCTCGCGCGACCGGGTGCTTTCGCTTTCCGGCACATGCACCCGGCAGAACGCGCAGCGGCGCATGACCTGCTGCCCGGGCCGCTCCACCTCGGGGCGTTGCGGGCCGCCGAGGCCGAGCGCGCGCTGCAGAAGCCGGAAGACGATCCAGGCGATCACGCCCAGCAAGACAAGTCGCAATAACAGGCCCATCCGGATGTCCTTCGGCAAGTGTGGATAGTGGAGAGAGGGGTCCTAGTCTATCCTATGCAGCCCGCCGTTTTGCCAGCCGCCCCAGGATTGTCATGACCGATGTCGTGTTGCGCATTGCCCTTGCCCAGGCCGATTTCCTGGTCGGCGACATCCCGGGCAATATCGAGAAAATCCTCGGGCTGGCACTGCGTGCGCGCGATGCGCAACACGCGGATCTCGTCGTCTTTCCGGAGCTGGCCCTCTGCGGCTATCCGCCCGAGGACCTGCTCCTGCGCCCGAGCCTGAACGGCCGCGTCGAGCAGGCGCTGGCGCGTCTCGCCGAAGTGGCGGGCATCCACATCCTGCTTGGCTACCCGGCGCGGCGTGACGGCCGCCTCTGCAATCTCGCCGGTGTCTGGCGCGACGGGCAATGCCTGGCCGAGTACGCCAAGCAGGAGCTGCCGAACTACCAGGTCTTCGACGAAAAACGCTATTTCACGCCGGGCCACAAGCCGGCGGTGATCGATCTCAAGGGCCAGCGGCTCGGCCTCACCATCTGCGAGGACATCTGGCACGAAGGCCCGGCACGGGCGGCGAAGGCGGCCGGCGCGACGCTGCTGCTCAACATCAATGCCTCGCCGTTCCACCAGGGCAAGCAGACCGAGCGCATGGCCATCGTCGGCACGCGCGTGCGCGACACCGGCCTGCCGCTGCTGTACGTGAATACCGTCGGCGGCCAGGACGAACTGGTTTTCGATGGCGGGTCCTTCGTGATGAATGCCGACGGGCAGGTCGCAGCAGAGCTGCCGCGCTTCGAGGAGGCGCTGGTCACCGTCGCTTTCGAGGCGGCCGGCTTTCAATCCGCGGCGCGCGCGCCGGCGCTGGCGCCCGAGGCCGAGGTCTACCAGGCGCTGGTGCAGGGCGTGCGCGACTACGTGCAGAAGAGCGGCTTCCGCGGCGTCGTGCTGGGCCTGTCGGGTGGCATCGATTCCGCGCTCACGCTGGCCATCGCCGTCGATGCCATCGGCGCCGACAAGGTGCAGGCGGTGATGATGCCGTATCGCTACACCGCGGCCATCAGCCTGGAGGACGCCGAGGCCGAGGCGCGCATTCTTGGCGTGCATTATTCCGTGCTGCCGATCGCCGCCATGGTCGAGGCGTTCAGCGCCGCGCTGGCGCCGGCGTTTGCCGGGCTGGGCCGCGACAAGACAGAAGAGAACCTGCAGGCGCGCTCCCGCGGCGTGCTGCTCATGGCGATCTCCAACAAGAAAGGGCTGCTGGTGCTGACCACCGGCAACAAGTCGGAAATGGCCGTGGGCTATGCGACGCTGTACGGCGACATGGCCGGCGGTTTCGACGTGCTGAAGGACGTGCCGAAAACCCTGGTCTTCCGGCTCGCCGAGTACCGCAACGCGCTGACTCCCGAGCAGCCGCCCATTCCGCAGCGCGTCATCGCTCGCCCGCCCTCGGCGGAACTGGCGCCCGACCAGAAGGACGAGGATTCGCTGCCGCCCTATCCGGTGCTGGATGCCATCCTCAAGCGCTATGTGGAGGAGGACGAGAGTGCGGAAGCCATCATTGCCGCCGGCTTCGATGCGGAGACGGTCATGCGCGTCATACGCCTGGTGGATGGCAACGAATACAAGCGCCGGCAGGCGGCGGTCGGGCCCCGTATCAGCCGCCGCGGCTTCGGCAAGGACCGCCGTTATCCCATCGTGAATGGATGGCGTGCAGGGCACTGAACTGCCGGTTATTAGCCCGGCGAGGCCGGCCATCGAGCGGAGACAGATGGTTTTCCGACGGTTGGACTGCTTATCAAGGCGTTGAATTTAAAAGATTAATTAAGATTCCTAAGAGCTTTTTTGCCGGTTTGTCACACAGCTTCTCTACGGTGTAACGGCTCCCGCCCCCATCATTTCTCTACTCGCTCGCAGCCCCCGAAAACGTCCCGGGAAATCCCCCTTGCCGCATCAGCCGGGGAGGGTTCGTGAGCAACCATCTGCCTTCGAGTAGGGAGTGATTCATCATGAGCATCTATGACGTGCTCTGCCACGAGCATTACGTCATCAAGGCCTGCCTGAAAAAAATCGGCGACCTCGGCATGCGCAAGCCGGTGACTCGGCGGCGCCGCTTCCTGGAGCTGCAGGCGCTGCTGGCCGCCCATGCGGCAGCCGAGGAAGAAATCTTCTATATGCCGCTGCGGCAGTACGGCGAAGCCGAGGGACTGTCGCGCGCGGGGCGCATACAGCACGATCTGGCCGGCAGCCTGATGGAGGTCCTGGCCGGCCTGCCCCCCCTGGACCCCGACTGGAGCGCTTACTTTGCCGTGCTCAGGGAGAACGTCGAGGCGCATATGCACCATGAAGAGAAGGAGCTCTTCAAACTGGCCCGGAAGATTTTCGATGCGGAAACCGAAGTCCGCATGGGTGAGGAGATGCGCCTCGTCGGCCAGGGCATCGAGGCCATGGCGATAGTGGAAATCCAGGAGCCGGCAGGCAGTCCGGGTTCGCAGTCCCTGCACTGAATGACGTGGCGGGCAGCGGTCGCGGTGCGCGCGCAGGGCGGCGTCGGGGGTGGCCGCGATCAGCGGCCATCATCCCCCAGCAAGCCGAACGTCACGATATTGAGCCAGGAGCGGCTGCTGTTGTCGGCAATGTCCTGGGCCAGCGTGTCGAGGCCCCGGTAGGCCGGGAAATTCGCGCGGAGCACGGCGAGGCTCTGCCCGGCCAGGTCCTTGAGCCCGAGCCGCTCGTAGGCCCAGACCTGCAGGGCCAGGGCTTCGGGCGTCTGCGGGGCGCCGGGGAAGTTTTCGACGACGACGCGGGCCCGGTTCAGGCAGGAGAGATAAGCCTTTTTCTTGGCGTAGAAGCGCGCCACGTGCATTTCCGCTTCGGCAAACTGGTTGCGGATGAAGATCATGCGGGCGCGTGCATCGGGGGCGTATTCGCTGTCGGGAAAACGCGTCAGGAGTTCGAGGAAGTCGTTGTAGGCGTCGCGCATATTGCCCTGGTCGCGCGCCGAGCCCTGCACGGGCAGGTGACGGGTGAAGAAATCGCGGTCGGCCTCGTAGTCGGCCAGGCCGCGCATGTAGATGGCATAGTCCACCTGCGGGTGGGCGGGATGCAGGCGGATGAAGCGGTCGGCGGCGGCCGAGGCGCCGGCATAATCGATATGGCGGAACCTGGCATAGATCAGTTCGAGCTGCGCCTGCTCGGTGTAGACGCCCACCGGGTAGTGCGATTCCAGGGCTTCGAGGCGGTCGGCGGCGCGCGTGAAGTTGCCGGACTTGAAGCTCTTCTGCGCCTCTTCGTAATACTGCCGTTCGGGAAGGGCCTTGGGCTGCTTGGAAGCGCAGGCGCCGAGCAGCAGGGCCAGCAGGGTCAGGGTCAGCAGGGACAGGAGGCGGGACATCGCGGATTCCGGCAGGGACGAGAGATAAGTGCAGGGACAGCCCCCAGGCGGGCCGCTACAATGCGGCGCCATTGTAGCGTTATCCCTTTCCCGGTCCACATCGCATGTCTGTAATCGTTGCCCGCACCGCCGAAGTCCCGTCCGAATGCGCAGGCATGCGCCTGGACCAGGCCGCGGCCCAGCTCTTTGCCGATTATTCGCGCGAGCGCCTCAAGGACTGGATCAAGGACGGCCGCCTGACCCTGGATGGCAAGCCCGGCAAGCCCAAGGACAAGGTGGTCGGCGGCGAAACGCTGGTGCTGCAGGCCGCACTGGCGGTGGAAACGCCGGCGCAGCCGCAGGACATCCCGCTCGCTATCCTTTTTGAGGACGCACATCTCCTCGTCGTCGACAAGCCGGCCGGCCTCGTCGTGCATCCCGGCGCCGGCAATCCCGACGGCACGCTGCTCAATGCGCTGCTGCATCGCTGTGCCGATCTCAACCTGCTGCCGCGCGCCGGCATCGTGCACCGTATCGACAAGGACACCTCGGGCCTGCTCGTCGTGGCCAGGACGCTGCCGGCGCATACCTCGCTGACGGCGCAGCTCGCCGACAAGACCGTGCACCGCGAATACGAGGCCATCGTCGCCGGCGTCATGACCGGTGGCGGCACCGTGAACGCGCCCATCGATCGTCACGCCACCGATCGCACGCGCATGGCGGTGGTGACGCGGCGCCATGAAGAAGACGAGCGCGGCCGCGAGGCCGTGACGCACTATCGCGTCATCGCACGTTTCCGTGGCTACACGCATGTACGCGTGCAGCTCGAGACCGGCCGCACCCACCAGATCCGCGTGCACATGAGCCACATCGGCCATCCCCTGATCGGCGATCCGGTTTACGGCGGCCGCCCGCGCCTGCCCAAAGGCGCCAGCGCGGGAATGATCCGGGCGGTGCAGAATTTTCCGCGGCAGGCGCTGCATGCGCGCCGCCTGGGTCTCGTGCATCCGGTCAGCGGCTACGCGATGAGCTGGGAGTCGCCGCTGCCGGCCGACATGCAGGAGCTGCTGGCCATCCTCGCCGCGGATGCCAAAGGCCTCTGAAATCCTGCCGCCGGGCTGTGCCGCCTCGAGGCGCATCCTTTGGGCGGAAGCCTGCGGTGAAGCCCAGGCCTGAATCAGCGGGCCCTCAGCACTGAAGTGCTCGTCCGAATTCGCATCAAGTATCGAGCGGAAGCGGGCTTCCTGCCGGGGGCCGCTGCTGTTGTCGTGGACGCGGCACGGCATGCCGATGACGTCCGGAAATATCGCCGATGGAAACCTTCATGAGCGAACTCGAACTGCTGCGCCCCGACTGGCCCGCTCCCGCCAACGTGCATGCGGCGATGACCACGCGCGCGGGTGGCGTGGGCACGGCGCCGTGGGACAGCCTCAACCTCGGCCGGCATGTCGGCGACGACCCGGCGCATGTCGGTGAGAACCGTGCGCGGCTGCAGGCGGCCATAAACCGCATCGCGCCGGCGGCAACGCCGCAATGGCTGAACCAGGTGCACGGCACCGCCGTGGTCGAGGCCGAGCCGGATGCCGCGCGCCGCGCATCCTTCGTGCCCGATGCCGATGCCGTGTGCACGACCCGGCGCGGCCTGCCTGTCGTGGTGATGACGGCCGACTGCCTGCCCGTATTGTTCTGCGATCGGGCCGGCACGCAGGTGGCGGCGGCGCATGCCGGCTGGCGCGGACTCTGCGACGGCGTACTCGAGGCTACGTTGCAGAAGTTCGCCCTGCCCGGCGACGTGCTGGCCTGGCTGGGTCCGGCCATCGGCCCGGCGCATTTCGAAGTCGGCGAGGAAGTGCGTGCCGCCTTCGTCGCGCAGCAGGCCGAGGCCCTGCAGCATTTCGTGCCCAGTCCCCACCCCGGCCGCTGGCTGGCGGATATCTACGGCCTGGCGCGCCTGCGCCTGCAGGCTGCCGGTGTTGCCGCTGTCCACGGGGGCGGCCTCTGCACCGTGGCCGATGCCCGGCGTTTCTTCTCCTACCGCCGCGACGGCAGGACCGGGCGCATGGCCTCGGTCATCTGGCGCGCCTGAGCAAGGCGGACGTTGCGGTTAAAAAGCAGCAAAGGTTGATCCATGTCACTGCCGCCAGCCCGGCGGTTTCCTTGAATTAGCGCCGACGGCCCCTATACCTATCGCAAGCCCGAATTCATCGCCGAGGACATTCATGCGCTTCGAACGCCTGACCGCCAAACTCCAGGAAGCCGTGGCCGATGCCCAGTCGCTGGCCATCGGCCGCGACAACACCGCCATCGAGCCGGCGCACCTGCTCTCCGCGCTGCTGGAGCAGCAGGGCGGCAGCGTGCGCCCGCTGCTGGCCCAGGCCGGCGCCAACCTGGGCCAGCTCGCCAGCGAACTCGCGCGGCATATCGACAATCTGCCACGCATCAGCAATCCCACCGGGGAGGCGCATGTGGGGCAGGAGTTGAACCGTGCCTTCAATCTGGCCGACAAGCTCGCGCAGCAGCGCGGCGACCAGTTCATCGCCAGCGAACTCATGCTGCCGGCGTTTTTCGACGCCAACACGGAAGTGGCGAAACTGCTGCAGAAAGCCGGCGTGCAAAAGGCGACGCTGGCACAGGTGATCGACCGGCTGCGAGGAGGAGAAACCGTGAAGGACCCGAATGCCGAAGAGAACCGCCAGGCGCTGGGCAAGTACACCATCGACCTGACCGCACGCGCCGCCCGCGGCAAGCTCGACCCGGTGATCGGGCGCGACGACGAGATCCGGCGCACGATCCAGGTGCTGTCGCGCCGCACCAAGAACAATCCCGTGCTGATCGGCGAGCCCGGCGTCGGCAAGACGGCCATCGTCGAGGGCCTGGCGCAGCGCATCGTCAACGGCGAAGTGCCCGAGGGCCTGCGCAACAAGAAGGTGCTTTCGCTCGACATGGGCGCCCTGATTGCCGGCGCGAAGTTCCGCGGCGAATTCGAGGAACGCCTGAAGGCCGTGCTCAACGAGCTCGCCAAGCAGGAAGGCAACATCATCCTCTTCATCGACGAGCTGCATACCATGGTCGGCGCCGGCAAGGCCGAGGGCGCCATGGATGCCGGCAATATGCTGAAGCCGGCGCTGGCGCGCGGCGAGCTGCACTGCGTCGGCGCCACCACGCTGGACGAGTACCGCCAGTTCATCGAGAAGGACGCGGCGCTGGAGCGCCGTTTCCAGAAGGTGCTGGTCGACGAGCCGTCGGTGGAAGACACCATCGCCATCTTGCGCGGGCTGAAGGAGCGCTACGAGGTGCACCACGGCGTCGACATCACCGACCCGGCCATCATCGCCGCGGCCAAGCTGTCGCACCGCTACGTCACCGACCGCAAGCTGCCGGACAAGGCCATCGACCTCATCGATGAGGCCGCTTCCCGCATCCGCATGGAGATGGACTCCAAGCCGGAGGAGATGGACCGTCTCGAGCGCCGCCTCATCCAGCTCAAGATGGAGCGCGAGGCGCTGAAGTCGGAGGAGGATGCGGCCAGCCGGCAGCGCCTGGTCAAGCTGCAGGACGAGATCGCGAAGCTGGAGCGCGAATACGCCGACCTCGACGAGATCTGGAAAGCGGAGAAGGCCTCGCTCAAGGGCGAGCAGCAGGTGAAGGAAGAGCTCGAGAGAGTGCGCACCGAATTCGATGCCGCGCGCCGCGCCAACGATCTCGAGCGCATGGCCAAGCTGCAGTACGAAACCATTCCCGGGCTGGAAAAACAGCTCCAGGCGGCGCAGTCCGTCGAGGGCAGGGAGCACACCTTGCTGCGCAACCGCGTCACCGAGGAGGAAATTGCGGAGGTCGTGTCCAAGGCCACCGGCATTCCCGTGTCGAAAATGCTGGAAGGCGAGCGCGAGAAGCTGCTGCGCATGGAGGATGCGCTGCACCGGCGCGTCATCGGCCAGCATGAGGCGGTGGTGGCGGTGTCGAACGCGGTGCGCCGCTCGCGCGCGGGCCTGGCCGATCCGAACCGCCCCAACGGTTCCTTTCTGTTCCTGGGCCCGACCGGCGTCGGCAAGACCGAGCTGTGCAAGGCGCTGGCGAGCTTTCTCTTCGATTCCGACGAGGCCATGGTGCGCATCGACATGTCGGAGTTCATGGAGAAGCATTCGGTGTCGCGCCTGATCGGCGCGCCGCCGGGCTACGTCGGCTACGAGGAGGGCGGCTATCTCACCGAGGCGGTGCGGCGTCGGCCCTACAGCGTCGTGCTCATGGATGAAGTCGAGAAGGCGCATCCGGATGTGTTCAACATCCTGCTGCAGGTGCTGGAGGACGGCCGCCTCACCGATGGCCAGGGCCGCACCGTCGACTTCCGCAACACGGTGATCGTGATGACCTCCAATCTCGGCTCGGACATCATCCAGACCCTGGCGGGCGAGGCGCAGTACGAGGCCATGAAGGCGGCTGTGCTCGAGGTCGTGGGCCGGCATTTCCGGCCGGAGTTCATCAATCGCATCGACGAGGTGGTGGTGTTCCATCCGCTCGGCGAAGGCCAGATCCGCGGTATCGCGGAGATCCAGCTCGAGCGTCTGCGCGGCCGCCTGGCCGAGCGCGAGCTGCGCCTGGAAGTGACCGGCACGGCAATGGCCAACCTCTGCGCCGCCGGCTATGACCCGGTCTACGGCGCGCGTCCCTTGAAGCGCGCCATTCAGGCTGCCGTGGAGAACCCCCTGGCGCAGCGTCTGCTGGCCGGCGAGTTCGTGGCAGGCGACACCATCCTGGTCGACGAGGAGCACGGCACGCTCGTGTTCCACAAAAAGCTTTTCCACTGAGTCGGGGGTCAGCAAAAAGCCCGGCGGGCCGGGCTTTTTGTTGGGTTCTCAGCAGAAGAGAAAGCAGCAGGGCGGCGCCATGAGTATCCGCCCGCACGAGGCGCCGGTGGGCAGGCTGGCCCAGTCCCTCGAAACTGATCCGCATACGCGGCTGCCCGACGCCAGCAAAGGCGAGGGCTGAGCGGCGAGATCGCGAGGGAAACGGCGCTGGCCCGAGCCGTGCCGGCCCGATCCCGCCCTGCTATCATGCGGCCCTTTGCCGGACCGTGGCCGGCAGCGGAGTACGGCGGTGGCCGAAGGCTGGCGTGGACAAGTGAACAAGGCGGTTCCCCTTTCCCTGAGCGACCTGGCACGCAATCTCTGGGCGGCCTGCCATCTGCTGTGCTTCCGCCGCAGCGCCCTGCGCTGGCTGGCGCCGACCCCGGGTAATTTCCTGATCCTGCTGGGGCTGAGCCTGGCCGTCAGCGTTCTTTTCGACTTCATGAGCGAGGGCTGGCCGGGGCAGTGGTCACCGGCCGGCGTCGCCGTCTATGTGCTGCCGGCCTTCGTGCTGCTGGTGTTCGGCCAGGTCCTGGCGACCCGGCACGGGCTGTGGCGGCTGGGGCTGGCGCCTGCCAGCGTCTGGCTGGCAGCGGATACCCTCCTCGGCCTGGCGCAAAGCCTCCTGCTCTACGGCGAGCAGCACAACTGGCTGCCCCGGGGAGTCGCCGGCTATATCCCCTTGTTTTATACGGTGCTTTATGCCTGGCCTATCCTGGCCGTGGTGTTTGTGTTCACCCGGGCGCTGACCTGGCCCTGGTGGGAGAGAGGAGTGGCCTTCCTCGTCCTGCTGAGCGTGTTCGCCGCGTGGAGCCTGACTTTCAGCGACGAGCGGCTGTGGTATTCCACGCAGTCCGACACCGGACTGCCCTCCACATCGCGCCTGGTGGAAGAGGAAGTCTGGTATGCCCAGCCCGAGCTGCTGCAGCGTGCGTTGAGCGCCCTGCAGCGGGAGCGTCCCGCTCAGGTCGACTGGTATTTTCTGGGAATTGGCGGCGCTTTCTACCAGAGCGTATTCCGGCAGGAGACCGAAACCGTGCGTGCGCTTTTCGATACGCGCTTCGCCACCTCGGGACGCTCCCTGGTGCTGATCAATAACGACGAAACCGTGATGAGCCAGCCCATCGCCACGCGCGAAAGCATTTCCCGCGCCGTGCAGGCGCTGGCGGCGCGCATGAATCGCGAAGAGGACGTGCTGTTCCTCTTCGTGACGTCGCACGGCAGCGAGGATCACCAGATCGAGCTCAGCTACTGGCCGCTGGAGCTGGCCGGCATTACGCCGGAATGGCTGCGCCAGGAACTGGACGAGGCCGGCATCCGCCACCGGGTGATCGTGCTGTCCGCCTGCTACGCCGGCGGCTTCATTCCGGTGCTGAAAACTCCCGACACCCTGATCATCACCGCAGCGGATGCCTCGCGGACTTCGTTCGGATGCTCGGACGATGCCGAACTCACCTATTTCGGCCGGGCTTTCTTCGATGAGGCATTGCGCCGCGAACGTAGCCTGAGGGCGGGTTTCGAAACGGCGCTGGCGACGATCCGCGAGCGCGAACAGGCCGAGGGCTTCGAATCTTCCGAACCGCAGTGGTGGATCGGCGAGCGTATGGCGGGCGAGCTGGCCCGGCTGGAGCAGACCCTGTTTCCCCGGGAGCGCTAGTTCCGCAAACAAAAGGCCGCCTCATGGGCGGCCTTTTGTTTGGGCGGTGCTTATTCGCAATAAGCTTTTACCTGGCGCTGGATGTCGTCGACCTGGGTATTTTTTTCTTCCTCCGAAAGCACGCGGGTTTCGCCTTTCTCATCCGTGACCTTGACCCGGGCATGCTCCTGCATGGTCTGCAGGTCGCCTCTCAGCTTCTTGCACTTTTCGGCATAACGTTCCGGTCCGCCTGCGGCTTCGGGCTTTTCCCCGGCCGCCTTGTCGTTTCCGGAGGCGTCCTTCTTGTCAGCCTTGGCGGAGGCCTTGGGCGTTTCGCCCTCCGCCTCACTGTCGCCGGGCAGGCGGGTCGGCACCTTGACCTGGGAGGTGTTCCGGGCCGACTCGGGGGGCGGGTCGGCGGAATAGTGGGTCACGCCCTGGGCATCGGTCCATTTATAGAACTTCGCGGCGGCAAGGGCCGAGGGGGCGACCAGCATCAGGCCGAGGCAGGCAACTAGGGAGACTGTCGTTTTCATTCTTTTGGCTACCGGTGAAGCGAGGTCCCGTCACTATAACGGCCTATGTTGTGCTTGGTAAGGCCGGAGCGACTTCAATGCGCACAGCTTGACATTTTGCGGGGCTGCCGAAAAAATCGCCGGCTTCGATGCGGGTGTCGGCAGGGTGGTCACCCTCCACACGCTGACGCCAGGGCGAAAGCCCTGCCCGGAACGGCCAACCGCCGCGTCCGTCCCCGCTTGTAAAGCATCGCCCGCCGCAAGCCGCGGCGATGTCTGCGTCACCGAACCCGGTGTGCGTGGCAAGCCTGGCAGACCCCATCACACGCCAAGCGGCGTACCTCCTCGTGCTAGAATGCGCGGCCCCGCGCCCGGCTATGTCCCGGCGCGGCCTTGCGCTTTTTCAAGGGTGAATCTGTGGAACAGTTATCTGGTGGTGAAATGCTCATACGCGCCCTCGCCGACGAAGGTGTGGAGTACGTGTTCGGCTATCCCGGCGGCGCCGTGCTGCATATCTACGACGCCATCTTCAAGCAGGACAAGGTCAAGCACATCCTCGTCCGGCATGAGCAGGCCGCCGGCCATGCCGCCGACGGCTATGCCCGCGCTACCGGCAAGACCGGGGTCGTGCTCGTCACCTCCGGCCCCGGCGCCACCAATACCGTGACGCCGATTGCCACCGCCTATATGGATTCCATTCCGATGGTGATCATCTCCGGCCAGGTGCCTTCGCACCTGATCGGCGAAGACGCCTTCCAGGAAACCGACATGATCGGCGTGTCGCGCCCCATCGTGAAGCACAGTTTCCAGGTGCGCAAAGCCGAAGACATTCCGGGGATGGTGAAGAAGGCCTTCTATATTGCCAGCACCGGCCGTCCGGGCCCGGTCGTGATCGACATTCCCAAGGACTGCACGCTGCCGACCGAGAAATTTCCCTATGAATATCCGGCCAAGGTAAAGCTGCGCTCCTACAATCCGCCTGGTCGCGGCCACAGCGGCCAGATCAAGAAGGCGGTGGACGAGCTCGTGGCCGCCAGGCGCCCGGTGATTTACGCCGGCGGCGGCGTGGTGCAGGGCAATGCCTCCCCTCAGCTTACCGAGCTCGCGCGCAAGCTGAACTATCCGGTGACCAATACGCTGATGGGCCTCGGTGCGTTTCCAGGCTCCGATCGCCAGTGCCTCGGCATGCTGGGCATGCATGGCACCTACGAAGCCAATATGGCCATGCACCACAGCGATCTGATTCTCGCCGTGGGCGCGCGCTTCGATGACCGCGTCACCAACCACGTGAAAAAGTTCTGCCCCAACGCGCGCATCATCCATATCGACATCGATCCGGCTTCCATCTCCAAAACGATCATGGCCGACATTCCCATCGTCGGTGCGGTCGAGCCGGTGCTGACGGAAATGCTGGCGCAGTTGCCGCAAGCGGCGACGCCCGATGCCGCGGCCCTCGACGGCTGGTGGCAGCAGATCGAAGAATGGCGCGCCTATCACGGCCTCCGCTACGAAGCGCCCAAGCCTGGTGAAATGAAGCCGCAGCAGGTCGTGGAAATGCTCTACAGGGTGACGGAGGGCAAAGCCATCGTCACCTCCGACGTGGGCCAGCACCAGATGTTCGCCGCGCTCTACTACAAGTACGACCGGCCGCGGCAGTGGATCAACTCGGGCGGCCTCGGCACCATGGGCTTCGGCCTGCCGGCCGCCATGGGCGCGCTTTTCGCCTTTCCGGAAGAGACCGTGGTCTGCGTGACCGGCGAAGCCTCCATCCAGATGAACATCCAGGAGCTTTCCACCTGCCTGCAGTACGGCCTGCCGGTGAAGATCCTGAACATCAACAATCGTTCGCTGGGCATGGTGAAGCAGTGGCAGGACATGCAGTACGAAGGCCGCCACTCGCACTCGTACATGGAGTCGCTGCCGGATTTCGTGAAGCTGGCGGAAGCCTATGGCCATGTCGGCATGCAGATCACCGACCCGGCGAAGCTGGAGAGCGGCTTGCGTGAAGCGATGGCGATGAAGGACAAGCTGGTCTTTATCGATGTGTATGTGGACCCCTCCGAGCATGTCTACCCGATGCAGCTTGCCGGTGGTTCCATGCGGGATATGTGGCTGTCCAAGTCGGAGCGTACGTAATCATGCGCCGTATCATTTCTGTCCTGATGGAAAACGAACCCGGCGCGCTGTCCCGTCTCGTGGGCCTGTTCTCGCAGCGTGGCTACAACATCGATTCGTTGACCGTGGCGCCGACCGACGACCCCACGCTGTCGCGCCTCACGCTCACCACCTTCGGTGACGAGCAGAAGATCGAGCAGGTGACCAAACAGCTGAACAAGCTGGTGGAAGTGGTGAAGGTGGTGGATCTCACCGAAGGCGGCCACATCGAGCGCGAGCTCATGCTGGTCAAGGTGAAGGCCACCGGTGCGGCGCGTGCGGAAATCAAGCGCACCGCCGACATCTTCCGCGGCCAGATCGTGGACGTAACGCCGAGCATCTACACGATTCAGCTCACCGGAGCCAGCGACAAGCTCGATGCCTTCATTCAGGCGTTGAGCGAAAACGCGATTCTGGAGGTGGTGCGCACCGGCGTGTGCGGTATTGCCCGCGGTGAAAAAGTTCTGAGTGTGTAACGTCTTTTGCCTGGCCCCGAATCGTTCGCGACGCGGGGCGGGTGAAAGGGAAATCAAATCGCAAACGTCCGGCCAAAAGCGGGACTACTTAAAAACAGAGGAAATATCATGCACGTGTACTATGACAAAGACGCCGACCTTTCCATCGTCCGTGGCAGGAAAGTCGCCATCATCGGCTATGGTTCCCAGGGTCACGCCCATGCCCAGAACCTGCGCGACTCCGGCGTCGATGTCACCGTCGGCCTGCGCAAGGGGGGCGCTTCCTGGTCCAAGGTGGAAGCCGCGGGCATCAAGGTCGCCGAAGTCGACGATGCCGTGAAGGCCGCCGACCTCGTCATGATCCTGCTGCCGGACGAGAACATCCCCGAGGTCTACAAGAACAACGTCGCCCCCAACATCAAGCAGGGCGCCACGCTGGCCTTCGCCCACGGCTTCAACGTGCACTACAACCAGGTGGTGCCGCGCGCCGACCTCGACGTGATCATGATTGCCCCCAAGGGCCCGGGCCACACCGTGCGCTCCGAGTACCTGAAGGGCGGGGGTGTGCCGACCCTGATCGCCGTGTACCAGGACAAGTCCGGCAACGCCAAACAGATCGCGCTGTCCTATGCCGCGGCCAACGGCGGCACCAAGGGTGGCGTGATCGAGACCAATTTCCGTGAAGAAACCGAAACCGACCTGTTCGGCGAGCAGGCCGTGCTCTGCGGTGGCGCCGTCGAGCTGGTGAAGATGGGCTTCGAAACCCTGACCGAAGCCGGCTATGCCCCGGAAATGGCCTACTTCGAGTGCCTGCACGAGCTCAAGCTGATCGTCGACCTGATGTACGAAGGCGGCATCGCCAACATGAACTACTCCATCTCCAATAATGCCGAATATGGCGAGTACGTGACCGGCCAGCGTGTCATCTCTGACCAGGCTCGTGCAGCCATGCGGGAGTGCCTGAAGAACATCCAGAATGGCGACTACGCCAAGCGATTCATCCTGGAGGGCAAGACCAACTACCCCGAGATGACCGCCCGCCGTCGCCTGAATGCCGAGCATCCCATCGAGGTGGTTGGCGCCAAGCTGCGCGCCATGATGCCCTGGATCGCCAAGAACAAGCTGGTCGACCAGACCCGCAACTGATCTGTGCCCGACAGACATCGATGTGCAAAGAACGCGGCTTCGGCCGCGTTCTTCATTTGAGGTCCTCGATGCGGATTGACCCGATGGCCAAGAGGGCGCTGGCTGACTATCATGCCGGTACCGGGAAGCCTAGAGAGCTGACGATGCAACCAACACCGCGACACGAAAAGGACGACGAGCAGGAAGACCACGAGGGCATCACCTTCGAGGTTGTGGAAGAAGAGCGGGACGAAGGCGGCAGATGGGTGCGCAACAAGGGCATTTACCTGTTGCCCAATCTTTTCACGACGGCGGCTCTCTTCTCCGGTTTCTACGCCATCATCGCCGCCATGAACGGCCGCTTCGAGCCTGCTGCGGTCGCCATCTTCGTGGCAGCACTCTTCGACGGCATGGATGGTCGCGTCGCCCGCATGACCAATACGCAGAGCGCGTTCGGCGCCGAGTACGATTCACTTTCCGATATGGTGTCTTTCGGCGTGGCGCCGGCGCTGGTCGCTTTCAGCTGGAGCCTGCAGTCGCTCGGCAATGTGGGCTGGATCTGTGCCTTCATCTATGCCGTTGCGGCGGCCTTCCGCCTGGCTCGTTTCAACGTACAGATGGCTGTCGTGGACAAGCGCTATTTCATCGGGCTGCCAAGCCCGCTGGCGGCTGCAATCATCGCCAGCATGGTCTGGGCTGGTTTCGACAACCGGATTGCAGGTCGTGAGCAGGAACTGGCCATTGCCGTGGCGGTGATAACCGTCGCGACGGCCTTCCTGATGGTCAGCAATTTCCGCTATTACAGCTTCAAGGAGCTGGATCGTTCCCGCGTTCCCTTCGCGGTCATGCTGCCGGTCGTGCTGGTGTTCGGCATCATCAATTACGACCTGCCTATCGGATTGCTGACGGTATCTCTCGTGTATGCCCTTTCAGGCCCGGTTGCCACGATTTGGAACCGACGAAAATCGGCTGGAGCATCGGCAACGCCGACCTAGCAATAAACAGTCGAGGTGTGCCTCATGCTTATACTCAAGCGCTCCGCGAGTGAGCCATGCCCCAGCGAGATCACTTCAGAAAGCGTGTATCGGCAGCGAAGGGAGTTTTTGAAAGCCGCAGGCCTCTTCGGGGCGGCGGCTTTCTTGTCGCCTGTGCTGGGGGCGGCTCCCGCGGCATATGGCGTGGTTGCGGACAGGGGGAATGTGCCCGCCTATCTGCGCGAGAAGCTTTCCGCGCGCCGTATGACGCGAAATGCCACAGGCGAGACGCTGACTCCTTTCGACGTCGTCAGCACCTACAACAACTATTACGAGTTTGGCCTGGAAAAGAGTGACCCGGCAGAGAATGCCGGCTCCTTGCGAACGGAACCGTGGTCAGTTCGGGTTGAAGGCCTTTGCGAGAAACCGGGTCTTTACGCCTTGGAGGATATTCTCAAGCCCCATGCTCTGGAGGACCGGATCTATAGGTTTCGCTGTGTGGAGGCATGGTCCATGGTAGTGCCGTGGCAGGGGTTTCCATTGGCCGACTTGGTCAAGTGGTTTCAGCCGACGGCAGGGGCCAAGTATGTTGAGTTCACTACGCTGAAAGATATGGAGCAGATGCCCGGCCAGCGCTCCAGCAGCTTGCCGTGGCCTTATATTGAGGGGCTGCGCATCGATGAGGCCATGCATCCCCTGACGCTGATGACGGTTGGCGTTTATGGCCGCTCCCTTCCGCCTCAGAACGGGGCTCCGCTTCGTCTCATCGTGCCCTGGAAGTATGGCTTCAAAAGTGTGAAATCGATTGTCCGTATCCGATTCACGGATAAGCAACCCTCGACTACCTGGGCCAGGATTGCTCCTGCAGAATATGGCTTTTATGCCAACGTGAATCCGGCAGTGGATCATCCACGTTGGACCCAGAGTCGCGAGCGACGCCTGCCGGGTACATTGTTCAGCCCGAACTGGCGGAAGACCCTGCCGTTCAATGGCTATGCTCGTGAGGTGGCCGACCTGTACCACGGCATGGATTTGAAACGGTTCTTCTGATGGCTGCGGATAAGGTGGACTGGGTAGGGCGAAGCAAGTTGCTTGGTTTCCCGATTCTGCTGTTTCCCATGCTCTGGGGAATATGGGTCGGCTTTAACGGTGGCCTTGGCCCGGACCCTGCCAAAGCCTTCGTCGACCATAACGGGCTATGGGCTTTCAGGCTGCTCCTGCTTAGCCTTGCCATGACGCCTTTGCGCTACCTTACCCGACGCAGTTTCTGGATTCGCTATCGGCGGATGCTCGGCTTGTTTGCCTTCTCGTATGTGTTGGTTCATGTGCTCGGCTACGCGTTTCTTCTGTTTGACGGCCACTGGTCAGAGATCTTGGTAGAGCTGGCAAAACGGCCCTATATCATCGTGGGAGGAGCGGCCTTCTTCCTTCTAATCCCACTTGCGCTCACCTCGACTCGTGGCTGGCAGAGGCGGCTCGGCAGGCATTGGATTGACCTGCACCGACTCGTATATCCAGCCTCTGTACTTGCCCTGATTCACTTTGCCTGGGTACAAAAGCTCGGTTTCCTAGCAGTATGGCCCTATGTTGTCGTGCTTGTAGCGCTGTTCGGGATCCGCATAGGGAAAAGGTACGCCCATCGTTTCGGAAAAGTTTAATTTTTTTGATAATTCCGTTGACGCATTTCGTGAAGTCCCTATAATGCGCCCTCCCAACGCGATGGAGTCTTCAAAAGGTGTTGCTAAGGCACTGAAAACGAAGGCAAAAGAGTGTTGACACTCCTGGGTTGGGTTGTAGAATGCGCCCCTCTTGAGAGAGAGGCCCGGATGATGAGTTCGGGCGAGATCTTTAACAGTTTGACAGACAACTTGTGTGGATTCTTGCGGGGATAGGCA
>JBMOQI010000004.1:0-38090 GCA_049320605.1 Pseudomonadota bacterium
CTGCAGGCAGGCGAGAAGCTGGAAGAACGCGTGAGCGCGCAGCTTGCCGAAATCGGCAACAACCGTCGCCTGGTGCGCTCGTTCTTCAAACACCCAAGTGTCGCCTATATTACTGACTTATGAGTAACTGGGTGGCGACCTGGTACCGGGAGGGCGACCGCTATACCGAAGCACAGATTGGGGACATGGTTTGGACGGTGCTCACCCGGGGCGCGCTGGTGGTCACCCAGCACGATCAGGCGGGACGCATCTGACGGCCCTGCCCGCGCCGCCGGAAAAGTCCTCCCAAAACGGGAATGCCGAGCGCAGTGTTTCTGTATGCATTCCGCACACCGCAGCCAAGGGCCGGTGCATCCGCTAGACTCAGCTTCATGAAGATCGCTCTCCTCGTCACCGCCGCCGCCCACCAGGAAAACGCCTGGCATGCCCTGCACTTCTGCCGGGCCGCCCTGGTCCTCGGGCATGAAGTGCCGCGCGTTTTCTTCTACGGCGACGGCGCCACCCACGGCAATCTGCTGCTGCTGCCGCCGCAGGACGAGGCCCATGTCACGCGCGACTGGCAGCGCCTGGCGGCGGAACACGGCATCGAACTCGTGGTCTGTATCGCCGCGGCGCTCAAGCGCGGCGTCCTGGACGCCGACACCGCGCGCCGCGAAGAAAAAACCGTGGCCAATCTTGCGCCCGGTTTCCTGATCTCCGGCCTCGGCCAGCTCGCCGAAGTCATGATCGACGCCGACCGCGTCGTCAGCTTCCCGGGATAGCCATGAAGCACCTGCTCTTCATCCAGCATTGCGCGCCCTATGGCAGCGAGTCGCCGCAGGAGCAGATCGACGCGCTGCTCGTGGCCGCCACCTTCGGCCTGCGCGTCGCCCTGCTGTTCCAGGACGACGGCGTCTGGCAGCTGCTCCCGCAGCAGGACGGCAAGCTGCTCGAGCGGCGCACGCTGGGCGCGCAGCTGCAGGCGCTGGAGCTCTACGACATCCACGACCTCTATGTCGACGCCGCCTCGCTGGACGAGCGCGGCCTCGACGCCGGCGCGCTGGCGCTGCCGGCCAGGGTGCTGGACGGCGCCGGCCTGCAGCAGCTCATTGCCGAACACGACCTGGTGCTGCGCTTCTGATGAACACTCTCCATATCGTCCACAAGCTCGAGCAGGGCCGCCTGCCCGGCGCCCTGCGCCGCAGCTTCGGCCCCGACGACACGCTGCTGCTGACCGGCGACGGCGTCTATGCCGTGCTGCGCGACCGCCGCGAGCTGCCGGCCAGCTGCCATGCCCTCGAGGCGGACGTGCGCGCCCGCGGCCTGCTGCCTTCGTTTCCGCCGGAGATTCCACTCGTCGACCATGGCGGATTCGTCGAACTTTGCGTACGGTATGACAAGTCGCTGAGCTGGGGTTGAGTGCCAAGCGTGAACGAGCTGCTCGATGCCGAGGGTTACCTGCGTGACCACCGGGCCTGGAATGAGGAACTCGCGCAGGCGATCGCCGCGCGCGACCACATCGTGCTGACCGCCGCGCACTGGGAAATCCTGCATGCCATCCGCCGTTTCTACCGCCGCTACGAACTCTCCCCCGCCACCCGCCCGCTGCTGAAATACCTGGCGCAGGAACTCGGCCCGGAGAAAGCCGGCAGCATCTACGTCATGCAGCTTTTTCCCGGCACGCCCGCCAGGACCATCGCCCGCATCGCCGGCCTGCCGAAGCCGCCGAACTGCCTCTGATTTCGCCGAGCGTGCCGACCATGCCCCTGAAGAACATCTACAAAGGCGCCGAGCATCCGTTCGCGCCCTACATCCGCATCATCGGCAAGGGCCGCACCGGCTCGCGTTCGCTGTCGCTCGAGGAAGCGCGCGCTGCCATGGGCATGATCCTGCGCGGCGAGGTGCTGGACGTGCAGCTCGGCGCCTTCCTCATGCTCTTGCGCGTGAAAGAAGAAACGCCGGAGGAGCTGGCCGGCTTCGTGGCGGCGGCGCGCGACTTCATGGCGGCGCCGCGCGACATCGCCGTCGACCTCGACTGGTCCTCCTATGCCGGCAAGCGCAAGCACTATCCCTGGTTCTTGTTCGCCGTGAAGCTGCTGGTGCAGCAGGGCGTGCGCGTCTTCATGCATGGCGCCAGCGGCCACACCGTCAACCGTCTCTACACGGAAAACGTGCTGCCGGCGCTCGGCATGCCGGTCTGCGCGGACTGGGCTCACGTGAAAGACACGCTGGCGACGCAGGGCTTCGCCTACCTCGCGCTGGAAAGGTTCTGCCCGCCGCTCGGCGAGATGATCGCGCTGCGCCATGTCATGGGCCTGCGCTCGCCGGTGCATACCCTGGCGCGGCTGCTGAATCCGCTGGCTGCGCCGTACGTCATGCAGGCCATCTTCCATCCCGCCTACCGCGCCTCGCACCAGGCCGCCGCGAATCTGCTCGGCTATCGCAACAGCTGCGTGATCAAGGGCGAAGGCGGCGAGATCGAGCGCAATCCGGACGGCGCCTGCCTGGCCCTGCGCCTCATCGACGGCGAACTCGCGGACGAGGAATGGCCCATGCTGTTCCCGCTGCGCCATGCGCCGGAAGAGGCGTTCGCGATGGAGGATTTCCTGGCGGTCTGGCGCGGCGAGAAGACGCACGAATACGGCGAGATGGCGGTGGTCGCCACCGCGGCCCTCGCCCTGCGCACGCTGCAGCGCGCCGATTCGCAGAACGCCGCCCTGGCGACGGCGCGCGCGTGGTGGCAAGCGCGCGACCGCGCCGCCCTCTAGCCTCTCTCCGGCGTCCTTCCCGGCATGCGCCGGCGCAGGGGCGCCGGGCCGACTACGCCAGGCTGTCGAGCCAATGCGGCTTGCCGATGGCGTAGCCCTGGGCGTAATCGACGCCGATGACTTCCAGCTCCGCCAGGATGGCCGCATCCGCCGCGAACACGGCGATCGTCTGCATGCCGAGGTAATGCGCCAGCTCGTTGATGGCGCGCACCATGGTGCGCGCGCTGCGGTCTGCGCCCAGCGTGCGCACGAAGGCGCCGTCGATCTTGACGAAATCCAGCGGCAGATGCCGCAGATGCGCGCAGGAGGCATGGCCCGCGCCGAAATCGTCCAGCGCAAAGCGGCAGCCGGCGCGACGCAGCTCGCGCATGAGATCGGCGGCGTCCGCGAGATGCGCGATGGCCGCGGCTTCGGTGATCTCGAAACAGATCTTCGCCGGCGGCACCTTGTAGGTCTGCAGGCGATCGAGGATGTAGCCCAGGGTCTGCGCATCGGTCAGCGAATGCGTGGAGAGGTTGATGGACACCAGGCCGAGCCTGTCGAGCTGCTGCGGGTGCTCGCGCAGCCAGCGCAGGCTGTGCTCCACGACCCAGCGGTCCACGGCCAGCATGCGCTGGTAGCGTTCCGCCGCCTGCACGAACTCGCCGGGCGGCAGGTCGTCGATGCCGTCCGCGTGCGTGCCGAGCAGGATTTCGTAACCCGGCCCTGCCTGCCGGCTCGCGCCGACCGCTTCGATGCGCTGGCAGCGCAGGGCCAGGCGCTCGCCCTCGAGCGCTTCGTTGAGTTTCGCCACCCACACCATGACGGCATCGCGCCGCGCCTGCTCCTCGTTCGAGGGGTGGTAGACCTGGATGCGGTTGCCGCCGTTCTGCCCGGCCTGGCGACAGGCCTCGCCCGCCGCGCGCAGCACGCTTTCAGCGCTGTCGCTGGTATAGGTGATGTCGACGAGGCCGGCGCTGGCCGTCAGCCTGACGTTCTCGCCCGGGAAGGCCGGCCGCATGGCGCCGAGTTCG
Organism: Pseudomonadota bacterium; assembly: GCA_049320605.1. Taxonomy (GTDB): domain Bacteria; phylum Pseudomonadota; class Gammaproteobacteria; order Pseudomonadales; family Moraxellaceae; genus UBA2031. The sequence goes on from JBMOQI010000004.1 coordinate 3,761, forward strand.
CCGAGGCGCAGGCTGATGAGCTGCTGCGCCTTGCCCAGCTCGCATTCCTCCAGCAGCAGCGCGAACTCGTGGCCACCCAGCCGGGCCACGGTGGTGCGCGGCGCCAGCGCCCGGCCGAGCAGGTGCGCCACGTCCTTCAGCGCCTGCTCGGCCACGGCGCGGGCGCCGCTGCTGAGACGCTCGAAACGATCCAGGCTGATCACCGCCAGCACATGATGGACCCGCTGGCGCTTGGCGGCATCCAGCGCGCGCTCGATCTGGCGCAGGAGTTCGGGCCGGTTGGCGAGGCCGGTGAGCGGGTCGTGGGTCGCCTGCCAGGCGAGGCGTTCGTAAAGCTGGTAGCCGGCCCTGGCAAGCGCATCGTCCACCAGCGAGTCGGCAGCGCCGGGGCGCGTCAGCACATTGCCGGCATGCATCAGCGTGGCGAGTTCGTGCAGGCTGAAATCGCCGGCCTTCAGGCCCAGGCGGTTGACGAAGACGAAACGGCTGCCGCCGGCGTCGCGCCAGGCGAGGCGCAGGCATTCGACCTCGGCGCGGCGGTGCTGCAGCTCCAGCCAGTCGCCGGGCTGCAGGCGGCGCGCGCGCTCCAGCCACTTCTGCAGCCAGCGTTCCTCGGCATTGCTCTCCGCCTTGTGCGCCGGCAGCGTGCTCCACTCGACTTCGCCGAGCAGGCGCTGCGGCCCTGCCAGCAGCGGCTTCAGCGCGGCGATGGCCTGCTGCTGCAGGCGGCTGTTGACGGTGGCGGTTTCCTCGAGGCCGGCCTTGAGCAGGCGCAGCAGCTCGCGCAGGTCGAAGGCGCGATGCATGTCGGCGCCGATGGCCATGAGCTCGTCGACCAGGCCCATGTAATCTTTCCACAGGCTGCTCTGTTCGCCGTGCCGCAGCCAGGTGGTGGTGAGCAGGTCGCGCCAGCCGGCGTCGAGCAGGGCCAGCAGCGGTTGCGGCACGCGCCGGCCCGCCAGCCGGACATCCAGCGCCTCCTGCACGCGCCGGCGCGCCAGCACGAGACGCTGCTCGCCCTCCGCCATGCGGCAGACGCGCTCGCGATTGCGCAGGATGGATTGCTCCAGCTTCGCCGCGAGCAGCTCCAGCACTGCCAGCGTTTCCGCCAGCGCGTCGGGGTTGCTGTCGAAGTCGCGGGCGAGGCGCGCCACGGCCGCCTCGCTATCGGCGCGCAGCGCCGACGGCGCATCTTTCACGCCGAGCCGCGCCAGGCATTCGAGCAGACGGCGCAGCGGGTGCTCGGCCTGCCGGAAAAAAGCGTCGTCGCTGACGAGGACATACAGCAGCGCGAGCTCGACCTGGCGCAGCCAGGCCAGCGCCTGTTCGTCGTGCCGCGCGAGCGCCTGCAGGAGGTTGTCGGCAAAGCGCTGCAGCGCCAGCACCGCCGTCGCAGGCGCGTTGTCGCCGCCATGCTGGACGAGTTTTTCCAGCGCCGGCTGCCAGCCCTCGCCGGCCGCCTTCAGCATGGCGAAGATGCGGCGCACTTCGGTCGCTGCCACCGGCAGCGTCAATGCGGCCGGCGCGGGCTGTCCGGCTTCGACCGCCTGTTGCTCCTGCTGCAGCACGAGCATGTTGCGGAGCGCAGCAAGATCGGCCACGGCCGCCGCGGGCCGCGCCGGCGCAGCGTCGGTCCGGCGCGGGAAATCGCCCGTCGCGCGAGCAGCATTCTCCGCCGCCAGCGCGCCGCTTCCGGACGCGGCGCCGGCGCCCTGCTGCGCGACATCGAGCCGCGGCAGCACATGGTGCTGCACCAGGGTGTTGTTCAGGCTTTCGTAGACGCTGCAGAGATTGGCCAGCACGGTTTCTTCAAGGCAGCGGTAGAGCACCTTCTCCACGACATGGCCGAAGCGCTGCGGTGCGATGGCGTTCTGGAAGGCCTGGCACAGGGCTACGGGCATGAAGGCATTGCGCTGGCGGTCGAGCGCGTCGAGACGGGTCTGCAGGGCCAGCAGCGGCAGGCGGCACTTTTCCTCGACACGCGCCGCCATCACCTTCACCACCAGCCACTCTTCGAACTGTTCCTTGTCGGCCTGCGCCAGCGCCGCCGCATCGGCCGGGCCGGCGTCGGCGCGGGAACCGGCAAAGGCCTGCGCGAGGCCGCTCTGGAAGCGGGCACGGATGCTGTCGCGCTGCTTGCGCAACCGGGCGGCCGCCTCGAAGAACAGGCGCTGCTCGCCCGTGCTGTGGGCATGCTCGGCCGCCGCCAGCAGTTGCTCGTCGGCGGCCTTGAAGAGAGCGCCGCAGGCGGCGCCGGCATAGGCCAGCAGCTGCTGGCCCAGCAACTCGACGATTTCTTGGACGGCCGCCGTCGCTACCGGCGCATGGGGCGGTTGCGCGGCCCTCGCCGCGTCGAGCAGCGTCGCCACGGCGGCGGGTTCAGGATTGAAGAAGGCGACGCCGAAGAGGTCGCCGCCGGTGTGCGCGATGCGGGCGCGCAGCTCATGGGGACGTGCCGCCTCGCCCTCGCCGAGCAGCGTGCGCAGCAGCACCACCTCGCCGCGCTGCAGCTCCCGGCTTTCGGCGCCGGCCCGCGCGGGCAGCTCGACCAGGGCGCCGCCGGCGCAGATATCCTTGAGCTGGCAGGGCCGCGGCTTCATGCCGCGGGCGATCAGCAGCGCGTTCTTCTGCAGGGGCAGGCGTTCGTGTTCGCGCTGGTTGCTCGGCGAAGAGCCCGTGGGGGGATGATCCGCCATACGTCTTCCTTGCAGGCTGCGGTTCTTGTCGTAATTAAAGATAGCTAAGCGGAAAAGCGCATCGCTCACAAGCCGTGGGCAGGAAAACAGTCGGCCATACAAAACAAAACGCGCTGGCCTTGCGGCGAGCGCGTTGTGTTTTGTATGGCGCAGCGGACGGGACTCGAACCCGCGACCCCCGGCGTGACAGGCCGGTATTCTAACCGACTGAACTACCGCTGCTTGGTCTTGACGCTGGTGGGTGCTGACGGGATCGAACCGCCGACCCGCTCCTTGTAAGGGAGCTGCTCTCCCAGCTGAGCTAAGCACCCGTGAGGCATTCAGCGTGGCGCGCATTATAGGGAGTTAAGAAGGCCTGTCAAAGCAAAAAAACGCGCTTTTCCCCACGGGAATTTCAGACGCTTGATTTTCAGGCGACGGGCCTGGCCAACGCCCCGGCGGCCCTACTCCTCGATGAGGACGGGGGTATGCAGCGGGACCCGGTCGAAGAGATCGATGATGTCGCTGTTGCGCATGCGGATGCAGCCGTGCGAGCGCGGCTCGCCCATGGGCTCGGTGTCCGGCGTGCCGTGGATGTAGATGTAGCGGCGCATGCTGTCGCAGTTGCCGAGGCGGTTGCGGCCGACCTCGGTGCCGGACAGCCAGAGGATGCGCGAGAGGATCCAGTCGCGGCCGGGGAACTGCGCCTGCAGCTCCGGCGTCCACAGCTCGCCGGTGGGACGGCGGCCGCGGAACACGGTGCCCGGCGCCGCGCCGGCGCCGATCCGGGCACGCACGATGTGCGCGCCGCGCGGGGTCTGCTCGCTGCCGGACTGCTCGCCGGGGCCCTTCAGCGCCGTCGAGACGGCATAGGCCGCCAGCGTCTGCCCGTCCTCGAGCAGGCGCAGCGTCTGGTCCGCGATGGAAACCTGCAGCCGCTTCATTCCTCTTCCATGGCCTTCAGGCGCTGGCGGTAGTAATCGATGATGATCTTCGCGCCCTCGTCGACGTCGTCGATCACCCGGAACAGGTCGAGGTCGCTGTCGCTGATGCAGCCGCTTTTCAGCATGGTGTCGCGCAGCCAGTCGATCAGGCCGGCCCAGTAGTCGCGGCCGTAGAGGATGATGGGGAAGGGCTCGCTCTTGCCGGTCTGGATCAGCGTCAGCACTTCGAACATTTCATCCAGCGTGCCATAGCCGCCCGGGAAAATCACGAAGGCGATGGCGTGCTTCATGAACATGAACTTGCGCACGAAGAAGTAGCGGAAATACAGGCTGATGTCCTGGTAGGGATTGGCGGCCTGCTCCATGGGCAGCGAGATGTTGAGGCCGATGGAGCGCGCGCCCTGGTTGTGCGCGCCCTTGTTGGCGGCCTCCATGATGCCGGGGCCGCCGCCGGTGATGATGTTGACGCCGGCCTGCGAGAGCAGCCGCGCGAATTTCTCGGCGGCCTGATAGTAAGGAGAGTCTGGCGTGAGGCGGGCGCTGCCGAAGAGGATGGCGGCGTAGGGTGTCTTGATGAGGTGTTCGATGCCGTCGACGATTTCGGATTGAATGCGCAGCACGCGCCACGCTTCCGGCATTTTCTTGTCAAACATGACTGCTCCGGTTTTCTTTTCTTTTATTGTCGCGTCGAGTCTAACAGCGGCCGGCGCGCCCTGCGTAGCGCCGCGGCCGCATAACGCGAACAGCGGCAGGATCCTGCGGACGGAAGGCGGCGCTCCGGCGCTCCGCACACGAAAAAGCCCGCACAGACGGGCTTCTTGCGGCGCGGGCCATGCAGCCGGCGCAGGTGGCGCGACGCATCAGTGCAGGACATGCGGCATATCGTCGCTTTCCTGCGCGAGCTGCGAGGTCGCCTGCATGCCGGCGCCCAGCATGGCCAGGACGACTTCGTTCAGGTGCGCGCCCAGCATGGCACGGATCTCCGGCGAGAAGCGCAGCGATACCAGCGCCTCGCCGGCGTCGGTACGGCGCAGCAGCACTTCGCCGTCTTCGGTTTGCACCACTTCGAGAGTGTTTTCGGCAGACATGAGATTCTCGGTAAATACAGCCTGATTACCGGGAGACATGGGGACGCAAAAAGGAATTTCAAACCCGGAGGCGGCAGCTCACCACTCCGCCATCTCGCGGCGGAACTCGCGGATGCTACGGGTGAGCTCGCGGTGCCAGGCCTGCAGCGACTCGATGTCGCCGGCGGAGAGCGGCGCATCCGCCGCCACGCTGACGACGCTGATGCTGCGCAGGGCGCTGCCCGGCTCTGCCGCGCCGTCCTCTGCGGCGGCCGCTGCGGACGCATCCGGCGCGATCAGGCAGTCCTGGTGCGCTTTCAGCAAGCGCGCCAGCCAGGAACCGTGGTCCTGCTCGAGGCGCTGCAGCACGGTGATTTCCGGCGACACCAGGCCCTTGGCTGCCATCGCCTGGCGCAGCGCCTCGCTGGTCGTGAGCGGCCCCTGCAGCTTGTAGAAGCGCACGAGCTCCTGCAGAAAAGCCAGATAGGCGCCGTGCAGGTGCAGGATGGCCGCCTCGCGACAGGACAGCGCTTCCGCCTCCCAGGCGAACGCCGAACGTTCCGCCACGAGCTGCTGCAGGCGTTCCTGCTGCAGCCTGGCGAAATACAGTTTCTGGTTGCTGCGGCCCTGGTTGGGCCGCAGCCGTCCGGTGTCGATGGCGCCTTTCATGCTCTGCCTTTATTTGCCCTTGGCCGGGCTCTCGACCCATTTGCCGTTGCGGTAGAAAGCCTGCCAGCCGGTGGGCTTGCCGTCCTTCTCCGTCACCACGAACTGCTCGCGGCTCTTGCGACTGAAGCGTAGCACAGCCTTGTTGCCCTCCTTGTCCTTGACCGGCGCCTCGATCAGGTAGCGGTGTTTCGCGTCGAGCTTGTCGGCCACGCTCTTCAGCTCCTCGACGGTGGGCGCGCGCGTTTCGCGATGCTTCGGAAACTGGCTGGCGGCGAGGAAGAGTCCGGCAGCGCCATCGCGCAGCAGGAAGAAATCGTCGGACTTTTCACAGCGGAGCTGCGGCATGGGAATCGGATCGGCCTTGGGCGGCGCCGCCTCGCCGTTGCGCAGCAGCTTGCGGGTATTGCCGCAGGCGCTGTTGGTGCAGCCGAAGTACTTACCGAAACGGCCGGTCTTCAATTGCATGTCGGAACCGCACTTGTCGCATTCGATCAGCGGGCCTTCATAGCCCTTGATGCGGTAGTTGCCCTGCTCGACCTCGAAGCCGTCGCAATCCGGATTGTTGCCGCAGACATGCAGCTTGCGGTGTTCGTCGATGAGATAGCTTTCCATCGCGGTACTGCATTTCGGACAGCGGTGGCGCGCCAGCAGCTGCCGGGATTCGCTTTCCTCGTCGTTCTCGTCGAGCGCGACGATCTCGCCGCCCGGCACCAGGTTGAGGGTGCCCTTGCAGCGTTCCTTGGGCGGCAGCCCATAGCCGGAGCAGCCGAGGAAGACGCCGGTGCTGGCGGTGCGGATCTGCATCGGACGCGAGCACAGCGGGCAGGGAATGTCGGTGGTCACCGGCTGGTTGCGGCGCATGCCGTTTTCGCTGCCGGCCTTATCGAGTTTTTTCTTGAAGCCCTTGTAGAAATCGTTGAGAACCTTTTTCCACTCCAGCGAGCCTTCCGCGACCTTGTCGAGTTCTGCCTCGAGCTGGGCGGTGAAGGCGTAGTCCATGAGGTCGTCGAAGTTTTCCGTGAGGCGGTCGGTAACGATGTCGCCCATTTTCTCGGCATAGAGGCGGCGGTTTTCCAGCTTCACGTAGCCGCGCTCCTGGATCGTGGAAATGATCGCCGCATAGGTGGAGGGACGGCCGATGCCGCGTTTTTCCATCTCGCGCACCAGCGTCGCTTCGGTAAAGCGCGCCGGCGGCTTGGTGAAATGCTGGCTGGGGTCGAGCTTCTTCAGCGTGAGCTGCTCGCCGACCTTCACGTCGGGAAGCACGAGGTCTTCTTTATCCTTCTGCGCCGGCGTCATCACCTTCGTAAAGCCGTCGAACTTGAGGATGCGGCCGCGCGTGCGCAGCTCGAACTTGGCGGCGGACACGGACAGGCTGGTGGAAAGATATTCGGCATCCGTCATCTGGCAGGCGACGAACTGGCGCCAAATCAGCTCGTACAGCCGCTCGGCGTCGCGCTCCGCGCCAGCCAGGTCACCAGGCCTGGTGTTCACGTCTGAAGGACGAATGGCTTCGTGGGCTTCCTGGGCACCTTCCTTGCTGGCGTAGGAATTCGGTTTTTCCGGCAGGTATTTTTTACCGAACTCCTCTTCGATAAAACCACGCACCATGTTCAGCGCATCCTGGCTGAGGTTGGTGGAGTCGGTACGCATGTAGGTGATGTGGCCGGCCTCGTAGAGGCGCTGCGCCAGCGTCATGGTCTTCTTCACCGAGAAGCCGAGGCGCGTGCTCGCCGCCTGCTGCAGCGTGGAGGTGATGAAGGGCGCATTGGGACGCGTGCGCGTCGGCTTGTCCTCGCGCTTGGCGACGACGTACTGCGCCTTTTCCAGCACCTTCAGCGCGGCATCGGCTTCCTGCTTGTTCTTGGGGCGGAAGGCGGCATCGCCCTGCCTCGCCACTTCCAGGCGCAGCGCATCTTTCCTTGCCGTCAGCGTGTCGGCATGGATTTCCCAGAACTCTTCCGGCACGAAGGCACGGATCTCGCGCTCGCGCTCGACCACGAGGCGCACCGCCACCGACTGCACGCGACCGGCAGACAGTCCGCGCGCAATTTTCTCCCAGAGCAGCGGCGAGACCATGTAGCCGACGACGCGATCGAGGAAGCGCCGGGCCTGCTGCGCGTTGACGCGGGCGATGTTGAGCGCGCCGGGATGCTTGAAGGCCTCGTTGATGGCGTTCTTGGTGATCTCGTTGAAGACGACGCGCTTGAAGCGCGTGTCGTCGCCGCCGATGACCTCGCGCAGATGCCAGGCGATGGCCTCCCCTTCGCGATCCAGGTCGGTGGCGAGGTAGATGGTGTCGGCGTCCTTGGCGAGCTTCTTGAGCTCGTCGATGACCTTTTCCTTGCCGGGCAGGATCTCGTAGTGCGCCTTCCAGTCCTGCTCGGGATCGACGCCCATGCGTGCCACCAGCGCCGTCTTGGTCTTGCTTTCCTTCTGCGCCGCCTTGGCTTCGACCGAGAGCTTGCGCGTCGCCGCCGCAGCCCTGGCGCGCGCCGTCGCATCCACCTTGCTACCGGAACCGCTCACGGGCAGATCGCGCACATGCCCGACGCTGGACTTCACGATGAAGTCCTTGCCCAGATACTTGTTGATGGTCTTGGCCTTGGCCGGCGACTCGACGATGACCAGCGATTTACCCATGAGAATTCACAACCGGTGGGAGGAAAAACGGCCGGGGGCCGGCCGAGAGAGTCGGCATATATAAGAGGCAGGAAAGGCGGGGTCAAGCCGAAAGTCCGCGGGCAACCTTTGGCGACGGCACTGCTTACTGTCGATAAGTAACTGAATTAACTTGATTTTTCCAACAACTGCCGAAGCAGGGAATGGAGCGCGGGCAGCGCTTCCGGACCAAGGCCTTCGGTCCACCAGAGGCTGACGGCATTCGCCCGGGCCTCGATTGCCAGGAGTTTGCCGGCTTCGGGCGGCAGGTTTATCGCGCGCAGCACGGCGCCATCGCCGGCGCGCAGCACCCACTCGCCGTCGGGCAAGCGCTCGGCGCGGAAATACGGCAGGCCTTTCTCGCCCTCTTCGGTCAGCAGGGAGTAGCAGGCCAGCAGGCCGCCGATGGGCCGCTCGCCGCGATACCACTCGGGCGGCGCCAGCAGGCGCGGATGCAGGCCCAGCCTGCGGGCCTCGCTGCGCAGCTGCATCAGGCGGGTGTCGCGGGCGCTGGGCCGGAGCAGGGACATCTGCCCGACCACGAAGGCCACGACCAGCAGCAGAACGATTAAAAAAGTGCTCACAGGACTGGCATGTCGTCCGGCAGGAAGATCGGTTGAATCTTGGCCAGCTGGGCGTCCAGCGACGAAGACACGCTGGAGGAAAGCGTAAAGAAGCTCAGCAGCGCCTTGGAATTGGCGTCGTTCTGGAAGGCGGTCACCGTGCGCTGCCAGAAGGCATGATTGACCAGCTGCAGCTGCTCGTTGGTCTTCACCAGGCCTTTCAGCTCCCAGTCCGGCGTGCCGCCTTCCTTCGCGATGAAGTACTGGCGCATCAGGTACAGGGAGGCCGAGCGGGTGATGAACTCATGCGGCGCCGCGAACGGCAGGTGCAGGCGGGCGCTGGCCTTCAGGGCACTGAAGATCGGGCAGGCGCTGGTGGCCATGACCAGGCCCATGAGCGCACGCACGCCCTCCTCCAGGCCGACGCGCTTCATGTACTCGCGCTCCGGCGTCACCACGCGCACATTGGCCTTGGTGTGGGCGGGCAGCTTCTGGAAATCGTGGGCGATCTTGTCGATGTCGAGCGCCGCCGGACAGTGGCTGACGCGGGTCTTGTCCAGGGGGCAGTTGCTGCACTGGTTGTTGCCGAGGCGGGTCCACTCGGGGGCGTCGGCGGGGGCCTTTCCGGGTTCGAAGCTGCGGTCGAGGTCGACGTTGAACTTGAGTTCGAGGCCGTCGTCGAAAGTGAAGTAATACTGAATGCTCGTCATGGTTTTTCTTCTTGCCGCCTGGGCAGTCCTTATCCGCAACGCTGGCACGGCGTGCCAGCAGAACTATCGCGTACATTAAAGTAATGGCAATTTGCAGGCCAGCGCTGCCGCGCACGGCAGGCCGCCCAAGCTGACCGCCGTGCTAGTCCAGCAATTCAACGGTATTTCCCGCGCGCAGCACAGCTCCGTCCGGCGCATGACGGATGACGACGTTCTGACCGAAGTAAATCTTGCCGTCGGCGCGGGCGCGGTAGCGGCGCAGGATGGTCAGAATGTGACCGTCCTTGTCCGCGGTATCGGGGTCGATGGCGGGAATCGCACAGCGCGAGCAGGGCTTCACCAGGTCGAGTTCCGTGCCCCCGATGCGCAGGCGGCGCCAGCCGTCCTCGGCATGCGGCAACGGCGCGCCAGCGACGACGATATTGGGCCGGAAACGGCGCCAGTCCACCGCGGCCAGGCCCTCGGCCCGCAGCAGGCCGTTGAGGTGGTCGAGGGAAGCTTGCGTGACCAGCAGCAGCGGGAAGCCGTCGGAGAACGCCGTGCGCTGGCCCGGCCCGGCGTAATGCGGATCGACGGCGCGCACCGTGTCCTCCGCCATGAACACCAGCCGCACCGGCATCCGCAGGAAGCTGCTGCACCAGGCATCGGCGGTGGCGCTCACGGCCCGCGCCGGCACGGTGTCGCTCCAGACGGTGACCGGCAGCGTGGCGCCCTCCGCCGCGGGCACGACGCGAAGCGCCGGCATGCCGGGCGCCGCCAGCGTCAGCGCGCCCTGCGCCACGGTAGCGGCCAGCAGGCACAGGCGCGGATGCGTGCGTTGCGTGACGAAACGGCCGTTCGCGTCCACCAGCATCCAGCGCCGGTCCCAGGCGGGACCGAGCGGGGTCAGCGGCAGTTCCGGCACGGTCACGCGCCGGGCCGATTTCAGGGGATGGATCGCGAGTTCGCTGATATGCATGCGTCGGGTCAGGCAGGCGGGAAAAGGCGGCATTCTAGCCGGCTTGACCGCCGGTCTGGAGAGGCCGGAAATCCCTGCTGAACGGATTTACAGGACTGTACACACGAACAGTGTCCGTGCTAGCTTCTTTGCCATTACCGATCCGGCACTCCCACGAGGACGAGGCGATATGGAAGGCTTGACCACCCGCCAGGCAGAAATTCTCGAATTCATCCGTGAAAACATCGATCGCACCGGCATGGCCCCGACCCGTGCCGAGGTCGCCCTGCGTTTCGGCTTCAAGTCCAAGAATGCGGCGGCCGACCACCTGCGCGCGCTCGAGCACAAGGGCTACATCAAGCTGCATGCGGAGCTCTCCCGCGGCATCCAGCTGCTGGAGCAGGCCGATCCCGACCTCGTGCCCATCATCGGCTCCGTCGCCGCCGGCCTGCCCATCGAGGCCATCGAGAACCACGACCAGGCGCTGCCCGTGCCGCAGGGCATGTTCTCGAAGCGGCCGACCTATCTGCTGCGCGTGAAGGGCGACTCCATGAAGGACGCCGGCATTCTCGAAGGCGACCTCATCGCCGTCTACAAGACCAGCATCGCGCGCAAGGGCCAGATCGTGGTGGCGCGCATCGAAAACGAAGTCACGGTGAAATACCTCGACCAGGAAGGCGGCAAGATGAAACTGGTGCCCGCCAACATGCGCTACCAGCCCATTATCGTCTCCCCCGACGACATGGTGATCGAGGGCGTCTTCGTAGGCCTGATCCGCGACTCGGCCTTCGGAATGTAGGCGGCCGCCCGGCAGATGCCGGGCTTCCTGGAGGCCGAACCGCCGCCTCAGCCCTGCCCCTGGCGGGCAATCAGGCGCCTGCGCCACCAGGACCAGTCGCGATCCTTCGCGCGAATCGCAAACAGCTCATCCATCTGCCGGTAAATCGCCTGCTCCACCTCATGCCGCAGCTGCCACTGCGCCTGACGACTGCCCGCCGCCGCCTGCAAGTGCCGGGTCGGAATACGCTCGCCGAACATGAAATACATCTTCTCCGGACGCGGCAGCGGCAGCCCGGCCACGCCGGTAGCCAGGGGCATCACGGTATCGCCGCCGCGGAAGAAACGGTCCAGCAGGCCTGCCCGCTGCGCCAGCCGGCCCGGCAGGGAACGCTGGAAGGTCTTGCTGTCGTAGCGAATGGAGAAGACATCGTCGGCGCCGATGGCGGCGAAGGGAATGATGTCGTAGCCGTGCTGCATGGCCAGGCGTGCAAAGCCGGTGCGGTTCTTCCAGACCAGGCGGTATTCCTCGCCGCGGTTCTTCATCACCTCGCGCGCGCCGCCGGGATAGACGACGAAGTGCGCGCCCGCCTGCATCAGCCGGGAGCCGTTCTCCGGCGTGCCGTCGACGGCGCCGAAGGCCGTCACCACGCGCCCCCAGACCGGTGTCACGAAGTGGAAATGATCGCCCAGCGAGCGCAGGAAGATGCCGGTGCGCTCGTACACGCCCTGCACCATGAGCGGCGCATCCAGGACACCGTAGAGCGTGTGGTTGCCGACGTAGAGCGCCGGCCGCTGCGGGTCCAGGTGCTCGAGGCCGTAAAACTGCGGGCGAAACCAGAGGCGGTGGGCGCCCAGCAGCCGCCGCATCAGGGCCGGCGCAGGCGGAGTGAAATCCAGGGGATCGCGGGAGGAAGGGGTCATGAAAGCCTTGCTGCGGAAATGTTCACAAATGATAGCGAGAGTGCTCAGGCTGAACATCGTCCCGGCGGGCCAGTCTTTCCCGGTTTCGGGTAGAATGCCGCCTCCTTCCCGCCCCTGACGCCCTGGATGCGCTGATGAGCGACAACCCCCACCAGATGAAACGCCTCAAGACCGGAGCCTTCGAGCGACGTCTCTCCCTGGCCAAGGCCGGCTTCATCGCCAGCACGCGCTTTGCCGCCGGCGCCGCCGGTTCCCTGTTCGCAAGCCCCGAGGTCCGCGAGGAAACGCGCCGGCGCGTCATGGCCGAGCAGGCGCAGTACCTGGTGCGCGAACTCGGCAAGCTGAAGGGCTCGGTGGTCAAGATCGGGCAGATGATGGCGCTCTACGGCGAGCATTTCCTGCCCGAGGAAATCACCCGCGCCCTGCACCAGCTCAACGACGACACCGCCGCCCTCGCCTGGTCTTCGCTGGAACCGGTGGTGCGCGCCCAGCTCGGCGACAGGCGCTTCAGCGAGCTCGAGATCGATCCCGAGCCGCTCGGCGCCGCCTCGCTGGCGCAGGTGCACCGCGCCAGGCGCCGGCACGACGGCTGCGAGTTCGTGCTCAAGATCCAGTATCCCGGCGTCGCGCAGGCCATCGACTCCGACCTCGCCCTCGTCACGCAGATGCTGAAGCTGACCAAGGCCGTGCCGCAGACGCGCGAGTTCGAGGACTGGCTGGACGAAGTGCGCACCATGATGCACCGCGAGGTGAACTATCCGCAGGAAGCCGAAACCACCCGCGTCTTCCACTCCTACCTGCGCAACGACGAGCGCTTCATCGTGCCGCGCATCTATCCCGAATACTGCACCGACACCGTGCTCTGCATGAGCTTCGAGCGCGGCGTCGCCATCAACAGCCCCATCGTGCTGGGCCTGCCGCAGGAGCGCCGCAGCCGGCTCGCCGAGGCCGCGCTCGACATCTGCTGCCGCGAAGTTTTCGAGTGGGGCGAGATCCAGACCGATCCCAACTTCGGCAACTACCTCGTGCGCCTGGCGGAAAAAGACGGCGCGCCCGACCGCATCGTGCTGCTGGATTTCGGCGCCGTACGCGATTTCCCCGACGACCTGCTCGAGCTGGCGCGCAAGCTGACCTGCGCCGCCTTCTATAAAGACCGCGACGCCATGCAGAAAGCCATGCAGGGTTTCGGCTTCTTCGACAACATGCCGCAGAGCGTGAAGGACAGCCTCGCCGAACTCTTCTTTCTCGCCATCGAGCCCTTCTCGGACCTGAAGGATGCGCCGCCGGAGGCGCTGACGCCCGACGGCCGCTACGACTGGGCCAAGGGCAGGCTGCATGCCCGCGTCGCCGCCTTCGCCGCCAGATCCGCCGCCACGCGCCACTTCACGGTGCCGCCCAAGGAAGTCATGTTCATCAGCCGCAAGTTCATGGGCGCCTACACCTTCATGACGGTGATCGGCGCGCAGATCTACGCGCGCGCGATCCTGGAGCCCTATCTGAAACGCGGCCAGCCGTGAAAATCAGGCCATGAAAAAGGCGGGGCGTCGCCGCGACGAATGCGGCGCAACCTCCGCCGGTTTCACCCCAAGCCCCACTTGCGCGGGCTTTTTCAGGGCGGCGAGCCCCCCTTCCGGCAAGGCCTCCCCTGCTTCCGGGCAACGCGCTGTCGGCAGCCTGCCCTCCTGGCCGGAATATCGGCTACCCAGGACTCCCGCGCCCTCCGGCCCCTTCATTTCAGCGCGGGGATGCTGTAATAACCTCTTAAAAATCATGACATCCCGGCTGCCGCGGAAGGCGCGGGGCCTGCACTCCAACCATTAAGATTGAGATAGCCAGGACCCCTGCCGGGCATGCGGAAGGAGCTGGCCGACCAGGGGTTCAACGAGATGCTCGAGCAGATCGGCAAATACCGCATCGAAGGCACACTCGGCCATGGCGCCATGGGCGTGGTCTATCGCGGCGTGGACGACTCGCTGCAACGACCCGTCGCCATCAAGACCATCCATGCCCATCTGCTCGGCGACGAGTTCGGCGAGCAACTCCTGCAGCGCTTCAAGACCGAGGCCCTCGCCGCCGCGCGCTGCCAGCACAACAACATCGTCACCGTCTACGACTTCGGCCAGCACGAGGGCATGCCCTATATCGCGATGGAGTTCGTGAAGGGCCGCGGCCTCGACGACCTCCTGAAGGAAGTCGACGGCGTGCTGCCGCTGAAGCGCATCAACACGCTGCTCATGGGCATCTGCCGTGGCCTGCACTTCGCGCACCAGCAGGGCATCGTGCACCGCGACATCAAGCCCGCCAACGTCATGGTGCTGGAAGGCGACGCGGTGAAGATCGCCGACTTCGGCATCGCCCGCATTCCCACCTCCGACCTCACCCAGATCGGCGCGCAGCTCGGCACGCCCTCCTACATGCCGCCGGAGCAGCGCGACGGCGTGGAAGTCGACCAGCGCGCCGACATCTTCGCGCTCGGCGTCATCATCTTCGAGCTGCTGGCGAAGTGCCCGGACATTCCCGAGGCGCTCGGCGTGCAGACCGTGGCCGCGCTGAAGGAGCTGCCGCCCAGCAAGAAGCTGGACCGCAACAAGCATTTCCCGCGCTCCATCGCCGCCTTCCTGGAAAAATGCCTGGCGCCGGAAGCCGGCCAGCGCTATGCCAACATGGCGCAGCTCGTCGAAGGCTATAAAGCGGCGCAGCAGACCCTGCGCAGCAACAGCGGCGCGCCTGCCGCTGCCGACCCCGACGCGACGCAGGTCGGCGCCGCGCCGGCGCGCGCCCCTTCACGTCCGGAGCGCGTGCTGCCGCCCCTGCAGCAGCCGGAGCCCGAAGAGGAAGAGCCGCAGCGCCGCGCCTTCCCCGTGCTCGATGCCATCCGCGCGCTGAAAGCCGTGGACCCGGTGCTGAACCACGACTGGCACGACCATGTCTGCCGCGTGCTGGAGCCGCTCGACGAGCAGGGGCGCGCACGCGTGTACAGCAACGTCATCAGGCCCAAGAACATCGAGTGGGACGAGAAAGCCGGCCGCTACGTCTTCGCCGGCCAGCCGACGCTCAAGGACATTGCGCTCAAGATCACCACGCCGCAGCTCGTGCAGCTGGCGGACAAGCTCGCCAGGACCATCGCGAACCTGGGCACGGTGCGCGACGTCATGGCCATCGCCGACGCGCTGGAAGGCAGCCTCTCCGGCATCGACCGCTTCAACGTCGAGGAAAACCCGACGCGCCAGAAGGAAAAGCAGAAGCTGCGCGAAGCCTTCCTCTACGATTTCGCGCTCGCCGCGCGCCGCCTGGACTTCGACCTGCCGCCGAACCAGCGCGGCCTCAGCGTCGACGCCATCAAGACCTATATCGTCGAAGTCTTCATCAAGCAGCAGCTCATGGGCTACTGGTTCACCACCGTGCCGCTCCACGAGCTGAAGAAGGATCCCGATCCCTTCATCAGCAGCGTCGTCGCGCACGAGGCCAAGGTGCGCCGCTTCGATGTGGTGCAGACGCCGCGCTACTGCTTCCTGGTCGGCCCGGTGCCGCGCTACGAGCAGAACCAGTACTCGGTGCGCCGCTTCCTCTCCGAAGACAGCGCCATGGGCGGCAAGATCGTCTACTTCAACAGCCTCGCCCTCGACCGCGAGTTGCTTGCCGATCCTGCCAGCCAGGAAAAGATCAGGCAGCACATCACGCGCATCATCACCATCCAGCGCCAGCTCAGCACGCGCATCCTCGAGCTCGTCAACAGCTTCGAGACCAACCAGCACAAATACCTGCTGCCGCTGCTCTTCAAGCCCATCGCCGCCGACGGCACCGACCTCGAGACCGCCATCGCGCAGCGCCTGCTCGACTACGAGCGCAACCTCTGCCGCCTGGTGCTGGGCAAGC
Organism: Pseudomonadota bacterium; assembly: GCA_049320605.1. Taxonomy (GTDB): domain Bacteria; phylum Pseudomonadota; class Gammaproteobacteria; order Pseudomonadales; family Moraxellaceae; genus UBA2031. Next base: position 19,564 of record JBMOQI010000004.1, read on the forward strand.
TGCCCGCCGGCCTCACCGACATGGCCAGGAACCAGGACGACTTCGAATACCTGTTCTTCGGCCTGCGCTCCTTTCTCATGGAAGTGCTGGGCAATGTGCAGGATTTCTCGGCGCAATCCTCCGCGCAGTGGAGCAGCAAGGGTACGGAGCTCGAATACCGCATCGCCTCCTACCTGCGCCTGCTGGAAAAGCGCAAGCCGGTGCTGTTCTCCACCGAGGCCGCCCAGGCTGGCGCGCTCGATCCCAGTGTCGACCCGCTCCTGCCCCGCACCGAGCTCAAGAAGATCGTCGAGGAATGCGAGCCGGCACTGGCAGAACTCACCGTGAGGCTGAAGGAAGCCATCCACGACGCCAGCGAGGCAATGAGCAAGACGCAGCAGTTCTTCGGCCGCCTGATGGGCAAACAGAAAGTGGAGCCCGAGACGGTCCGCCAGGAGCTGAGCGCCACGCGGCGCCACGCCTTCCTGGCCATCGTGCGCCTCGCCAAGCGCTATCCCAAGATCTCCGTCTACCTGGAGTTCGAAGACCTGGTGCCGGTGGACGACAAGGTTCGCCACTACGCCTTCCCGCACGGCGAGCACGGCGTGGCGCTGCTGCCGATGCTGGTCCAGCTGCCGGAAGACAAGGACGAGTTCGATATCCGCAGCGTACGCAAGGTCATCGACTTCGACATCTTCAAGGCGGCGCAGAAATGGGGGCTGGAGGCCAATGCCGCGAGCTGAGCCCGCGCCTTGCGCCAACAAAAAGCCCCGCACAGCGCGGGGCTTTCTCATTTTTCTGCCGGACCTCAGGAGGCTGGTCCGAACGCCATTTCCAGCACCATTTCCGCGAGCTGCTCCACCGTCACCGCTCCCTTGCGCTTGTACCAGGTACGGGTCCAGCCGATGGCGCCGGCGAGCAGGCGGCGCGTGATGAAGGGATCGTGGCGCAGCAGGCCCTGCCGGCGCGCCTCCGCCAGCACCTTGAGCCACAGCGTCTCGTAGTCCTCGCGCATGGCGAGCAGCTCGCGCTGCTTCGCGGGCGACACGGAGCTCCACTCGTAGACCAGCACCGTCATGGCGTCGCCGGTCTCGCCGAGGATGGATTCGAGCTCGGCGCGGATCAGGTTGCGCAACTGCTCGCGCGGCGTGCTGCCCGCCGCTACCGCTGCCCGCATGCGCTCGTGGTTGAAGCGGATGCCTTCCTCCATGACGGCGCAGAGAATGTCTTCCTTGGTCTTGAAGTGATGGAAGAGCGAGCCGGACTGGATGCCGACCACGCGCGCCAGATCGCGCACCGTGGTGCGCTCGTAACCCTGGCTGCGGAACAGGTGGGCGGCCGCCCGCAGCACGCGGCCACGCGGACTGTCGTCCAGCGCTCCCATGACAGGAATCTTGTGCAGCGGCGATACGGCGGACATCGGTGAACCCTCAAAAGCCGGAAGCCCGGCATGGCCGCCAAAAAGGGAACTCCCCTCAAGAACCTGGGTCGGCGGCATTACGGCGTCATCGCCTTTTCTTTGTTGCTTACTTTCTTTTACTCGGCCTAGGGCCTCGTCCTGCGGGCGTTCCCCTCGCTGTGCGAGGATGTGGCGGCGCATAAAGAAAGTGAGGCCCCGCCGGCAGGCGCACCGGGCCGAGAAAACAAGCAAATCCAATACAGCAAGAACCGGCCTCGCTTAGCGCCAGAGCGCCCCTCACAGGCCGTGGGTCGCTCCACAAAATATGACCTGATTTGACAAAACCAAGCGCTTGCTTTGTCCCTTTTCGGATCGTATCGTAGCCCTCGTTTCCAGATTACGCCAGTACCCGCCATGACCAAGTCCACTGTCCGCATCGGCTGCGCCTCCGGCTTCTGGGGCGACACCAACACCGCCCCTTTCCAGCTCGTCAAGATGGCGAAGATCGACTACCTCGTCTTCGATTACCTCTCCGAAATCACCATGTCGATCATGGCCAAGGCGCGCGAGAAAGATCCCGCGCTGGGCTATGCCCCCGACTTCGTCACCCGTGCCATGGGCCCGCTGCTGGGCGACATCGCCGAGAAGAAGATCAGGGTGGTGAGCAACGCCGGCGGCATCAATCCCCTCGCCTGCCGCGACGCGCTCGTCAAGCTGATCAAGGACGCCGGCCTGAATCTCAAGGTTGCCGTCGTGCTGGGCGATGACCTCGCCCCGCGCCAGCAGGAATTCCGCGACGCCGGCACCAAGGAAATGTTCTCCGGCGCCGCCATGCCGGCGCAGCTCGCCAGCATGAACGCCTACCTCGGCGCCGTGCCCATCCGCGATGCGCTCGCCGCCGGCGCCGACATCGTCATCACCGGCCGCGTGGTGGATTCCGCCGTGGTGATCGGTCCGCTGCTGCACGAGTTCGGCTGGGCCCTCGATGACTACGACAAGCTCGCGCAGGCCGCGCTGGCCGGCCACATCATCGAGTGCGGCGCGCAGTGCTGCGGCGGCAACTTCACCGACTGGGAGAGCGTGCCCGGCTACGAGAACATGGGTTTTCCCATCGCCGAAGTCAGCGCCGACAGCACCTTCACCATCGGCAAGCCGGACCACACCGGCGGCCTGATCTCGCCCGCCACCATCAGCGAGCAGATCGTCTATGAGATCGGCGATGCGCAGAGCTATCTGCTGCCCGACGTCTGCGCCGATTTCTCGCATGTGCAGCTCGAGCAAGCGGCTGAAAACGTGGTGCGGGTCACCGGCGCCCGGGGCCGCGCGCCCACCGATTCCTACAAGGTCAGCGCCACCTATCCCGACGGCTACCGCACCATCGTCAGCTTCATGATCGGCGGCATGGATGCGAAGAAAAAGGCCGAGCGCGTCGCCAACGCCATCATCACCAAATGCGAACGCGTCATGGCCCTGCGCGGCGCGCCGCCGTTTCCGCAGAAGCACATCGAGATCATCGGCACCGAAGCCACCTATGGACCGCATGGCCGCTGCGGCGACTCGCGCGAAGTGGTGGTGAAAATCGCCGTGACGCATGCCTTCAAGGAAGCGCTGATGCTCTTCGCCTCGGAAATCGCGCAGGCCTCCACCGGCATGGCGCCGGGGCTCTCCGGCATTTTCGGCGGCCGTCCCAAGCCCTCGCCCGTGGTGAAGCTTTTCTCCTGCCTGGTGAAGAAATCCGCCGTCACCGTGGAAATCGATCTCGATGGCGAACGCCGCAAGGTGGAGATTCCCGCAGGCTCCAGCGCGCCGCTGCCCGCGCCGCTGCCGGCCGGCGAAGTGGCCAGGCTCAACGGCCGTGAAATCGAGGTGCCGCTGGTGAAGCTGGCCTGGGGCCGCAGCGGCGACAAGGGCAACAGCTCCAATATCGGCATCATCGCGCGCCAGCCGGAATACCTGCCGTATATCCGCGCCGCGGTGAACGAAAGCAGCGTGCGCGCCTGGATGGCGCATGTGCTGGAGGCCGACAGCGTGGTGACGCGCTACGAGCTGCCCGGCCTGAATGCCCTGAATTTCCTGCTGACGAATGCGCTGGGCGGCGGCGGCATGGCCAGCCTGCGCATCGATCCGCAGGGCAAGGCGTTTGCGCAGCAGCTGCTGGAGATGCCGGTGAAGGTGCCGGCGGATTTGCTGAAGTAGCCCTTTCTTTTCACTTCCCTCTCCGTTGCGAGAGGGAGCGGTTTCCAAGGAATAAAACGATGAAGTATCACTCCCAGTTCCGTCCCGGCGCCTTCGAAGGCAAGGTCATCATCGTCACCGGCGGCGGCTCCGGCATCGGCCGCTGCACCGCGCACGAGCTCGCGTCGCTGGGCGCGCAAGTCGTCATCACCGGCCGCAAGGTGGAAAAACTCGACAGGGTCGTCGCGGAAATCAGCGAGGACGGCGGCAAGGCCAAGGGTCTCGTCTGCGACATCCGCGTCGAAGAGCAGGTCAGGAACACCATCGCCGAAGTGCTGCGGGAGTTCGGCAAGATCGACGGCCTGGTCAACAACGCCGGCGGCCAGTTCCCCTCGCCGCTGGAGATGATTTCCGCCAACGGTTTCGAAGCCGTTGTCCGCAACAATCTTCAGGGCACCTTCCTGATGATGCGCGAAACCTATAACCAGTGGATGAGCCAGCACGGCGGCGCCATCGTCAACATGACCGCGGACATGTGGGGCGGCATGCCCGGCATGGGCCACTCCGGCGCCGCGCGCTCCGGGGTCGACAACCTCACCAAGACCGCCGCCATCGAGTGGGCCAAGTCCGGCGTGCGCACCAATGCGGTGGCGCCGGGCTGGATCATGTCGTCCGGCATGGACACCTACCAGGGCGCCTTCCGCGCCGTGATCCCCATGCTCGCCTCCAAGGCGCCGCTGAAACGCATGGGCACGGAATCCGAAGTCTCCAGCGTGATCTGCTTCCTGCTCTCCGACGGCGCGGCGTATGTCTCCGGCGTCACCGTGCGCATCGATGGCGCCGCCTCGCTGGGCACGCCCATGTATCCGCTGGCGGACCACCAGAACTCGAAGCCCTACAACGGCTTCCACCGCGCCTACATTCCCGATGTCCTGAAGGAAGCCGAATAAAATGGCCGTCATCGAATCCGCGGTCGACCGCGGCAGCGCGGAATTCCGTGCCAATGCCGAAGCGCTGGAAAAAACCATCGCCGAGATGCGCGGCATCCAGCAGAAGGTGGTCGACAAGTCCTATGAAGCCAAACCGAAATTCGACAAGCGCGGCCAGGTGCTGCCGCACGAGCGCCTGCAGCTCCTGCTCGATCCGGGCTCGCCCTTCGTCGAGCTCTGCGGCCTCGCCGGCTACCTGCAGTACGACGACAAGGACGGTTCCGAGGCCGGCGGCGGCCTCATGTCCGGCATCGGCTATGTCAGCGGCGTACGCTGCCTGGTCACGGCCAGCAACAGCGCCATCAAGGGCGGCACGATTTCGCCGGCCGGCCTGAAGAAAACGCTGCGCCTGCAGGAGATCGCGCTGCAGAACCGCCTGCCCGTGGTGTCGCTGGTGGAAAGCGGCGGCGCCAACCTGAACTACGCCGGCGAGATCTTCGTGGAAGGCGCGCGCGGCTTCGCCAACCAGGCGCGGCTGTCCGCCGCCGGCATTCCGCAGGTCACCGTGGTGCACGGCAACGCCACCGCCGGCGGCGCCTACCAGCCCGGCCTCTCCGATTACGTGATCCTGGTGCGCAAGCGTTCGCAGATGTTCCTGGCCGGCCCGCCCCTGCTGCTGGCGGCCACCGGCGAGGTGGCCACGGAAGAGGCGCTGGGCGGCGCGGAGATGCACGCACAGATCGCCGGCACCGGCGAATACCTGGCCGAGAACGACGCCGACGGCATCCGCATGGCGCGCGAAATCGTCGCCCTGCTGAACTGGAAGGAAACCACGCCTTCCCTCGGGCAGGGCTACAGCGAGCCGCTCTATTCCGCCGACGACCTGATCGGCGTCGTGCCGGCGGACGCCAAAAAGCCCTTCGACATGAAGGAAGTCATCGCCCGCCTCGTCGACGGCTCCGACTTCCTGGAATTCAAGACCGAATACGACAGCCAGACCGTCTGCGGCTGGGCGCGCGTCGCCGGCTTCGTGGTGGGCATCATCACCAACAACGGCCCCATCACGCCGCAGGGCGCCGCCAAGGCCTCGCAGTTCATCCAGATGTGCGACCAGACGCAGCGCCCGCTGCTCTTCCTGCACAACACCACCGGCTTCATGGTGGGCACGGAGTCCGAGCAGCACGGCGTCATCAAGCACGGCTCCAAGATGATCCAGGCCGTGGCCAATACGCGCGTGCCGAAGATCTCCCTGGTGGTGGCGGGCTCCTACGGCGCCGGCAACTACGCCATGTGCGGCCGCGGCCTCGATCCGCATTTCATCTTCGCCTGGCCCAACTCGCGCACCGCCGTCATGGGCGGCGCCCAGGCCGGCAAGGTGCTGCGCATCGTCACCGAGCAGAAGCAGAAGAAGGCCGGCATCGAGGTGAACCCGCAGATGCTGGATTTCATCGAGCAGAGCACGGCGATGAAGCTGGACGAGCAGAGCACGGCGCTGTTCAACACCTCGCGCCTGTTCGACGACGGCCTGATCGATCCGCGCGACTCGCGCCGCCTGCTCGTGTTCCTGCTGCAGACCATCGCGGAAGCGGAGCGGCGCAAGCTGCAGCCGAACAGCTTCGGCGTGGCGCGGTTCTGATTTTTCATCCTCTCTTCGCGCCTGCGACAGAGACTTAGACAGGAGAACAAAATGAAATTCACCCAGGAACACGAAGAGCTCCGCCGCACCGCGCGCAACTTTGTGGAAAAGGAAATCAATCCCCATGTCGACCAGTGGGAAGAGGAAGGCATTTTCCCGGCCCACGAGCTCTTCAAGAAGATGGGTGACCTCGGCCTGCTCGGCATCTGCAAGCCGGTGGAGAACGGCGGCATGGGCCTGGACTACTCCTACAACATCGTGGTGGCGGAAGAGCTGGGCGGCGTCAACTGCGGCGGCGTGCCCATGGCCATCGGCGTGCAGACCGACATGGCCACGCCCGCCCTCGCCCGCTTCGGCTCGCCGGAACTGCGCGAACAGTTCCTGGCGCCGGCCATTGCCGGCGACTACGTGGCCTCCATCGCCGTCTCCGAGCCGCAGGCCGGCTCCGACGTGGCCGCGCTCAGGACCACGGCGAAAAAGGAGGGTGACGACTACGTCATCAACGGCACCAAGATGTGGATCACCAACTCCACCCAGGCCGACTTCCTCTGCCTGCTGGCCAACACCTCCGACGACAAGCCCCACGTCAACAAGTCCATGATCATCGTGCCGACGAATACCCCGGGCATCACGTTCTCGAAAAGGCTCAACAAGCTGGGCATGCGCTCCTCCGACACCGCGCAGATTTTCTTCGACAATGTGCGCGTGCCGCAGCGCTATCGCGTCGGTGCGGAAGGCATGGGCTTCACCATGCAGATGATGCAGTTCCAGGAAGAGCGCATGTATGCCGCCGTCACCTCGCTCCGGGGCATGGAAAGCTGCATCCGGAGCACGATCGAGTACTGCCGCACCCGCCAGACCTTCGGCCAGCCGCTGCTCGACAACCAGTCCATCCATTTCCGCTTCGCCGAACTGCAGACCGAGGTCGAAGCCCTGCGCGCCCTCACCTACCAGGCCTGCGAGGCGCATGTGGGCGGCGGCGACGCGATGGAAGTGGTCCGTCTGGCTTCCATGGCCAAGCTCAAGGCCGGCCGCCTGATGCGCGAAGTCACCGACTCCTGCCTGCAGTACTGGGGCGGCCAGGGCTTCATGTGGGAGAACCACGTTGCCCGCGCCTACCGCGACGGCCGCCTGGCGTCCATCGGCGGCGGCGCCGACGAGATCATGCTGGGAATCATCTGCAAGATGATGAACATCCTGCCGGGCAAGAAGAAAAAGGCCGAGTAATTCCGGGCGCCCTCTCGCGCGGATTTCCCCCTCTCCTGCCGGGAGAGGGAATGGAGAGAGAAATGAAGCTACCCAGTACCGAAACCCTGCAGCTGCGCGAGGACGGTTTCGTCCTCCACGTTACGCTGAACCGGCCGGAGGCGCGCAACGCCATGAGCCTGCAGATGACGCAGGAGCTCCGCGCCGTGTTTTCCGCGGTTGAAAGCAGCGAAGCCATCCGCGCCGTGCTGCTGCGCGGCGCCGGCGGCCATTTCTGTGCCGGCGGCGACATCAAGGACATGGCCGGCGCCCGCATGCAGGCCATGCAGAGCGGCAACGACGAAGCCTATGCCGATCTGAACCGGGCCTTCGGCCACCTGATCACGCAGGTGGACCGTGCGCCGCAGGTCGTCATCGCCGTGCTGGAAGGCGCCGTCATGGGCGGCGGCTTCGGCCTCGCCTGCGTTTCCGACGTCGCCATCGCGCACAAGGACGCGAAGTTCGCGCTGCCGGAGACCGGCCTCGGCATCATTCCCGCGCAGATCGCGCCCTTCGTGGTGCAGCGCGTGGGGCTGACGCAGGCACGGCGTCTCGCGCTGCTCGGCGCGCGTCTTGACGGCAGCGAGGCGACACGCGTCGGCATCGCGCATCACGTCGTCGCGGACAGCGCGGAACTCGATGCCGTGCTGGCGGCCACGCTGGATCAGGTGAAGAAATGCGCGCCGCAGGCCAACCGCGCCACCAAGGCGCTGCTGCACCGCGTCGGCAGGGAGCCGCTGGAAAGCCTGCTCGACGACGCGGCCAAACAGTTCGCAGAGGCCGTCGCCGGCCCCGAGGGCACCGAAGGCACCATGGCCTTCATGCAGAAGCGTCCGCCCGGCTGGGCGGAGTAACAGGAATTCCCTTATGGCCTTTTCCAAAGTCCTGATTGCCAACCGCGGCGAGATCGCCTGCCGTGTCATCCGTTCGGCGAAAGCCCTCGGCTACCGCACCGTCGCCGTGTTTTCCGACGCCGATGCCCAGTCGCTTCATGTGCAGTTCGCCGACGAGGCCGTGCACATCGGCCCGGCGCGTGTCTCCGAGTCCTACCTGCGCATCGAGAACATCATCGAGGCCTGCAGGAAATCCGGCGCGGATGCCGTGCATCCCGGCTACGGCTTCCTCTCCGAGAACGAAGTCTTCGCCCGCGCCTGCGCCGACAACGGCATCACCTTCATCGGCCCGACGCCGAAAGCCATCGAACTCATGGGCTCGAAGCGCCTCGCCAAGATCGCCATGATCGAGGCCGGCGTGCCTTGCGTGCCGGGCTACGAAGGCGCCGACCAGAGCGACGCCGTCTTCAGCAGGGAGGCCGACCGCATCGGCTTCCCGGTGATGGTGAAGGCCTCCGCCGGCGGCGGTGGCCGCGGCATGCGTCTCGTGCAGAACGCCGCCGACCTCCCCGCTGCACTGGCCACCGCACGCAGCGAAGCGCAAAACGCCTTCGGCTCCGGCGAGCTCATTCTCGAAAAGGCCGTGATCGCGCCGCGCCACGTGGAAATCCAGGTCTTCGGCGACAGCCACGGCGGCTGCGTCTACCTCGGCGAGCGCGACTGCTCCATCCAGCGCCGCCACCAGAAGGTCGTGGAAGAGGCGCCCTGCCCGGTCATGACGCCGGACCTGCGCCGGCGCATGGGCGAAGCGGCAGTGGCGGCGGCGAAGAGCGTGGACTACGTCGGCGCCGGCACCGTCGAATTCCTGCTCGATGCCGAAGGCAATTTCTATTTCCTGGAAATGAACACCCGCCTGCAGGTGGAGCATCCGGTCACCGAACTCGTCACGGGACAGGACCTCGTGGAGTGGCAGCTGCGCGTCGCCAACGGCGAGAGGCTGCCGCTCGCGCAGAATGAAATCGAACTGAACGGCGCCGCCATCGAAGTGCGCCTCTATGCCGAAGACCCGGGCAACAACTTCCTGCCGCAGACCGGCGCCGTGCTGCGCTGGCATCCGGCCAGGCTGCCCGGCGTGCGCATCGACCACGGCATGGCCGGCGGCGGCGAGATCAGCCCGCATTACGATCCCATGGTGGCCAAGGTCATCGCCTACGGCAAGACCCGCACCGACGCGGCCCGCCTGCTGGCACGCGCGCTGGAAGACAGCGTGCTGCTCGGCGTGAACAGCAACAAGCAGTTCCTGATCAACATGCTGCGGCATCCGGTGTTTGTCGCCGGCGACACCTCCACGGCCTTCATCGATCAGCACTTCCACGCCGACGTCAGCCTGAAGCCCGCCGTGGCCGACGCCGAATCGCTGGCCATCGCCGCGGCACTCATCCTGCAGCGCCGTCATGCCGGCGGCTTCCATACCGGCCTTGCGGGCGCCACGCCGGTGAAGCTGCAGGCCGGCGAGCAGACCGTGGTACTGGCCGTCCACAGTCGCGGCAAGGTGCTGGAAGTGCGGCACGGCGACACCACCACCATCATCACCGTGCTGCACGCCGAGGAGCATGCGCTGCATTACGAGCTGAACGGCGTGCGCCGCCGCTGCGCCTGCGCCTGGAACGGCGCCACGCTGCACCTGGACCGCGCCAACGGCAACCTCATGCTCACCGACATCACGCACGCGCCGGCGGCCTCCGCCGATGCCGACGGCGACGGCCTGCTGCGCGCGCCCATGGATGGCGCCATCGTCGCGCTGTTCGTGAAAGAAGGTGACGCCGTGCAGAAGGGACAGCTGCTGGCCGTGATGGAGGCCATGAAGATCGAGCACCAGCTCAAGGCCAACCGCGACGGCCGCGTGGCCAGCATCAGCGTCGCCGAGCGCCAGCAGGTGAAGAAGCGCCAGCAGATTCTGCTGGTGCAGGACTGAGACAGCCCTTCCTCTCAGTAGGAGCGGCTTTAGCCGCGAACACGCAGCATCTCGTTCGCGGCTAAAGCCGCTCCTACGAGCAGGCAAGAAGGGGCTGAACGCGCGGGCATGGCCTCGGCCATGCTTCCTCTACGGAGCAGCAGATGACCACGCTCAAGGGCCGCACCGTCTTCGTCACCGGCGCCAGCCGCGGCATCGGCCGCGCCATCGCGCTGCGTGCCGCGCGCGACGGCGCCAACGTCGTCATCGCCGCCAAGTCCACGGAGCCGCATCCGAAACTTTCCGGCACCATCTTCAGCGTCGCGGAGGAAGTGCAGGCCGCGGGCGGTCACGCCCTGCCCCTGCAGGTCGACGTGCGCGACGAAGAACAGGTACGCGCGGCCATGACGAAAGCCGCCAAAGCCTTCGGCGGCATCGATTGCCTCGTCAACAACGCCGGCGCCATCAACCTCACGGGCGTCGAGCACACGCCGCTGAAGAAATACGACCTCATCCAGGCAGTGAACCACCGCGCCACCTTCCTCTGCGCGCAGGCGGCGCTGCCCTGGCTCAAGCAGTCGGCCCACGCGCATGTCCTCAGCCTCGCGCCGCCCATCAACATGGCGCCGCACTGGCTGAAGCCCTTCGCGCCCTATGCCGTCTCCAAGTACGGCATGACCATCCTCACGCTGGGCATGGCCGAGGAATTCCGCGACTACGGCATTTCCTGCAATACGCTCTGGCCCGCCACCTATATCGCCACCGCCGCCGTGGAAGTGAACCTCGGCGGTGAAGCGGCCGCCGCCGTCAGCCGCAAACCCGAGATCGTGGCCGATGCCGCCCATGCCATCCTCTGCACGGCGCGCGGCGAGCTCACCGGCCACAGCCTGCTCGACGAACAGGCGCTGGCGCGCATCGGCATCACCGACCTGCGCCCCTACGCCTGCATGCCGGATCATGCCGACCGCCTGCAGCGCGATTTCTTCCTCGACTGATCACTGTCGTACTCCCACAGGAATTTCCACAAGTTGTGGGTCGGACTTCAGTCCGACGCCTGGCTCTGAATCCGGCCTCACTGTCGGACTGAAGTCCGACCCACACAAGAACCGGGACCGGCTGCCGGAAATACGCCGAAAGCCCCGTCCCGCAAGGCTTTCCAGGGATTCCCGCCACTCCCTGTCAAGCCGATTTTTCGGCTTGCGCCAGGCGCACCGGGCAGTTACTTTAGGCCCTCATTTTTCGGCCGGCACGTCCGCCCCGAAGCGCGCACATGCCCATAAGAATTACCGGCAGCGCGCACAAGCTGCCCGAGGAACACACCAGAATGAGCAAGAAAGACGTCATCACGCCCCTCGCGTTCGCCAAGAAATTCGCCGGGATCGCCCCGCGCCTGCCGAAAATGGTTCAGGGCCTGCTGCTCGCTTCCAACACCGACCCGACCAGGAATGTCGGCCTCGGCTGGGCCATCGAAAAAGCCACGCGTGAAAATCCGCATGGCAGCGCCGTTCTTTACAAGGACACCCGCCTCAGCTACACGCAGTTCAACCAGTGGGCCAACCGCATCGCGCATTGCTTCCGCGAGCAGGGCCTGCAGAAAGGCGACGTCGTCGCCGTCTATATCGAGAACCGTCCGGAGCTGCTCGCCGTCGTCACCGGCCTCGCCAAGATCGGCGTGGTCTCGGCGCTGCTCAATACCTCGCAAACCGGCAAGGTGCTCACGCACAGCGTCAACCTGGTGAAGCCGAAGATGGCCATCATCGGCGAGGAGCTGGTCGGCAACATCAACGAAGTGCTGGCCGACCTCAGCTTCGACCACAAGAGCCTGTTCTGGCTGGCCGATGCCGACACGCTGCAGCACCCGGGCAAGGCGCCCCGGGGCTACCGCAACCTGGCCAAGGAAATCCAGGGCCAGCCCGTCTACAACCCCGCCTCCACCGGCCAGATCTATCCGCACGACGGCCTCTTCTACATCTACACCTCCGGCACCACCGGCCTGCCCAAGGCGGCGATCTTTTCGCACGGCCGCTGGATGAAGGCCTTCGGCGTCTTCGGCTACACGCTGCAGCTCGGCAAGACCGACGTCATCTACGCGACGCTGCCCTTCTACCACGCCACCGCCATGTGCGTGTGCTGGGGCTGCGCCATCGCCGGCGCCGCCGGCCTCGCCCTGCGCCGCAAGTTTTCCGCGCGCGAATTCTGGGACGACTGCCGCAAATACCGCGCCACGGCCATCGGCTACGTCGGCGAGCTCTGCCGCTACCTCAACGAGCTGCCGCCGAAGCCGGACGACAAGGATCACCTGGTGCGCCAGGCCATCGGCAACGGTCTGCGCCCCGGCATCTGGAAGCCCTTCAAAAACCGCTTCGGCATCGAGCGCGTGGTCGAGCTCTACGCCTCCTCCGAGGGCAATATCGGCTTCTCCAACATCTTCAATTTCGACAACACCGTGGGCTTCTGTCCGCTGCCTTACAAGATCGTGAAGTTCGACAAGGACAAGGATCAGCCGGTGCGCGGCAGGAACGGCTTCATGGTCGAAGCGAAAAAAGGCGAAGCCGGCCTGCTCATCGGCGAGATCACGGAAAAGACGCCCTTCGACGGCTACACCGATGCCTCCAAGAACGACGCCTGCATTCTCAAGGACGTATTCGCCAAGGGCGACCGCTACTTCAACACCGGCGACCTCGTGCGCGACATCGGCTTCCGCCACGCCCAGTTCGTTGACCGCACCGGCGACACCTTCCGCTGGAAGGGCGAGAACGTCTCCACCACCGAAGTCGAAAACATCATGACGGGGCACCCGACCCTGCAGGATGCCGTGGTCTACGGCGTGGAGATCCCCAACACCAACGGCCGCGCCGGCATGGCGGCGATCACGCCGCACGAAGGCCACACCGTTTCCGATCTCGACCTGCCGGGCCTGCTCGCCCTGCTGAAGCGCGAGCTGCCGCCCTATGCCGTGCCGGTCTTCCTGCGCGTGCAGAAAGTGGTGGAAACCACCGGCACCTTCAAGTACCAGAAAAATACGCTGAAGAAGGAAGGCTTCGATCCGAAGCAGGCCGGCGGCGAGGCGCTGTTCGTGCTGCTGCCGGGCAGCGAGCAGTACGAGCCGCTGACCGACGAGGTCTATGCCAATATCCAGGCCGGCAAGTACCGCTTCTGAATGCAGCAGCGCTGCAAATAAAAAGACGCCGGCATCTGCCGGCGTCTTTTTTCGTTTCCTGCGGGTCGGGCTTCAGCCTGACGCAGGAGCCGGGTTTTACCGCCATTGTCGGGCTGAAGCCCGACCCGCAGGAACTGGACCGGCCTCATGCTCAGGGCTTCGTCACCACGCCCACCTTCGTGAGCCCGGCGCGCTGCGCCGCCGCCAGCACCTGCGCCACCGCATCGTAGCGCGCGTTTTTATCGGCGTTGAGACGCAGCACCGGCATCGCCGGCTGCAGCGCGGCGCCCTCCAGCCTCGCGGCGAGCGCAGCGCGGCTCACCGGCTCGCCGTTCCAGAAATAATTCCCCTCCGCATCGATGACGACATCCACCGTCTCCGGCGGATTCTGCTCGGGCGTGGTTTCCGCCTGCGGCAGGTCGATCTTCACGGCATGCGTGATGACCGGCATGGTGACCATGAAGATGATAAGCAGCACCAGCATGACATCCACCAGCGGCGTCATGTTGATCTCGCTCATCAGCTCGTCGTCGGAATCGAAGTTGCCGCTGCCGAAGGCCATCACTTTTCTCCGGGCAGGGAAAGCTTGCGCACCTTGCCGTCCTGGCCGCTGCCGAGGCGGGCGCCGTTGACGAAGTAGGCGTGCAGGTCCTGCGCGAAGCGGTCGAGGTGCGCCAGCACCGCCCTGTTGCCGCGCGTCAATGCGTTGTAGGCGAGCACGGCGGGAATCGCGACGATGAGGCCGAAGGCGGTCATGATGAGCGCCTCGCCCACCGGGCCCGCGACCTTGTCGAGCGTGGCCGCGCTGCTGTTCTGCGCAAGGCCGCGCAGCGCGTGGTAGATGCCCCACACCGTGCCGAGCAGGCCCACGAAGGGCGCGGTGGAGCCGATGGAGGCCAGCGCCGTGAGGCCGGACTGCATGCGCTGGCCGGCGTCGGCGATGCCGCGGCGCAGCTTGCTCGTCACGCGGTCACCGATGTTGAGCGCGCCGTGCAGGTCGTCCTGGTGGTCGGCGTGATGCCGCACCGCCTCCGCGCCTTCCTCGGCCAGCAGGCGGAAGGGATTGCTGCCGTGCTCGCTGGAGAGCCGCGCCACGCCTTCGCGGAAGCTGTGCGCATGCCAGAACCCCCACACCGCCTGCGCCGCCATGCGGCGCAGCTGCATCAGCCGCCAGGTCTTGACGACGATGACGCACCAGCTGGTGACAGACATGGCGAGCAGCGTCAGCGCCACGCCCTTGCCGAGCGCGTCGGTCTGCGACCACATCGCAAGAAGACCGTGTTCCTGCATTTCATTTCTCCGGAGTGATGCTGAAAGGCACCACCAGCTGGTACCAGGCAGCAAAAGGCTGGTTGCCACGACGGGCAGGGATCAGCTTCCACCCCTGCACGGTCGTCATGGCGGACTGGTCCAGGCGGCTGAAGCCGCTGGACTTCAACAACGCCACTTCACCCACGGTGCCGTCGGCATTCACGAAAATGCGCAGCAGCACCGTACCTTCCTCGCGCCGCCTGCGGGAGGCGCGCGGGTAAGGGGGCTTGGGATTGCCGCGATAAGAGGCGTCGACGCGCGGCGGCACGATCACGGGCGCCGGCGCGGCAAGCGGCGCCGCGGCCAGCGGAAACGGCGCGGAGGGGGCGACGGGCGCCGCCCCCGGCTGCGGCTGCGGCTGCGGCTGCGGCTGCGGCTGCGGCTGCGGCTGCGGCGCCTTGATCACCGGTTCCCTGATGACGGGTTTCGGCTTCGGCGCGCGCGGACGCACCGGCTCCGCTGGCGGCGCGGGCGGCACCGGCGGCACCGGCGCCGGCGACATCGCGCTGATCAGCACCACATCCAGCACCTGCGGCGCCGTCACGCCGGCCCTCGGCGCCGCCGGCCACAACGCGGCCAGCACCGCCGCATGCGCGAGGCAGACGAGCGCGACCGGCAGCCCGTAACGGGCGAGCGGCGCGTTGAACGTCGTGGCGCCCGCCGGGGAAGGCGGCGTATCAGACATCGGCAGACCGTCGTGAAGAGAAATACATCGCTTACACCCTGCTAGAACCCTCATCACTCAGGATCGGCCCCGCCTCAAAAACGCCTGCCCTCCGCTGCGGTAGCGGCCCGCCGACCGCAGTGACCGTGTCGGCGCCGATCCCGCGCAGCGAGGCCGTGCCCGACTATGGTGGCCCGCTGCGGCCCGCGCAAGTCGGCGGCGCGAAGACGCTGCACAGCACGGCCCCACCCTCCCGACCGGCGCCGAAGTGGATCCGCAACGAGAGTTTCATCTGGGCCGCGGCGAGCTCGAACATGGAAAACCCAGGCAGCCCACCACGGCCGGCAACGCCTTCCGCGAACGGATGGCACGGCGGTTCGCGGCTGAAAAGCCGCTCCTACCGATACTGCATGGAACGGCATGGCGATGACCTCGCCGAGGGCGGCAGCGATGACGGGAGCCGCCAGCCAGACGGCAAGCGCGAGGGCCAGGCAGAGCGCGGCTCGCAGGATTCCGTTCATGCACGGCGCTCCGGGAGTTCTAAAACAGACATCGCTGCAGTGTTGCAGCTTGCCGGCACGCCACCCCGGCAGCGCCGAAGGAAGCCGGCTCCGGGACGGCTTTCTTCATGTCGCGCCATCAGGCCGGGATCGGCGGCCGGTGCGGCTGGTAGCACAGCGGCGTTTCGTCGAAGGCCAGCCAGCCGAGCTCGTCGCAGAGACGCTGCACGAAGGCGCGGTAATCGGCACGCAGCGGGCAGCGCAGGCTGAGCGTGCCGTCCTCGCCGCCCGCGCCGAGATCGAACTCCAGCCACTGCCCCTCGACCTCGACATGGCCCTCACCCGCACCGACCCACTCGATGCCGGGCAGGAGGCGCGCCAGCGCGGCCCGCGTGCTGTCCGCGTCGCAGAGCGGAAGCACGGTATCGGCATCCAGGTCGGTGCCGGCAAGCGGCAGCCTTTGCGGCTGGAAGAAAAGCCAGGTCGTCGCCATCAGTGGGTGACCTCCAGAGCGTTGCCGGGACGCGCCCGCCTGTCCGCACCGCCGGCAGCCGGCAGGAGCGCAAGCAGGACGGCGAGAACGGTCGGCAGTGCCTTCATGATTTGTTTCTGCAGCGGAGCGTGCCAGGGATGCACCGACTATGCCGTCCGGCACGGATCGGGGCAACGGCCGCAGGCGGCAGGAATTTATGCCATGGCGGGAACAGTGCTGTGCCGGCGCGCCGGTTTATCCGGCGCCGCGCTGGGCCAGACTTGCCGCATAGAAAGGAGGACACCATGAGCAGCCTCGACAGCTCAATCGGATCATCACTGGTAGGTAAGTACTTCTCCAATATCGGGTCGGGCGACTGCCACAAGCTCGTCCTCGGATCGTAATATCTTGCACCAAAATAATAGAGCTGCGTCTCCTCGCCCAGCTCCTTGCCCGTGAACAGATACGGCCTGCGCTCGATATTGCTGCGCTCCTGCACCCAGGTCTCGCCAAAGGCGAAGTACTCCAGATGTTCGTACACCTGGCCATTGGCATCCGTCACGAAGCCCGGCGAGCCGACATGGTCCGGATGGCAGAAGTACTGCTGGTGCTCGTACACCGTGCCGCCTGACATTGCCGGTATAGGCGGTGGCGGTGCTCAGCTGCTGTTGCCGGTCCTGTGCGCTTGGGAAGTTGGCGCCCGGATTGCTGGTCTTGCCATGCTTGATCCAGCCCGGCGGGGTGTTGCAGGATGTTGGTCAGGGCGTCATAGCCATAGGCCACGTCCATGAAGGTGCGCTGGGGATGAACAGGAAATCCTTGTTCCTGTTTTAATAAGCTCAACCGTAAGAACTCCAAAGCAGCGTGTCAGAGTTACGGGGGCATGTAATAGCCCTTACAATAAAACCATCTCATACCGGTAACGGAGGAATCCCATGCAACTGCATACCGCCAAGCAAGAAGCCCTCGACGCCATCGCTCGCCTGCCGGACACCGCCGACATGGAAGAGATCATGTACCGGCTCTACGTGCTGGAGAACATCCGGCGCGGACAGATCGATGCTGCACAAGGCAAGACCACGCCCGCCGAACAGGTACTGCGGGATATTCAGACATGGTGAGACTGACCATGCCCTGGCGCAGCTTCGCCATATCCACAATTACATCGCCGAGGACTCCCCGCTTTACGCCAAGCGCATCACTGAGGCTTTGGTCCGCAAAACCCTAGACCTTGGAGCTGCCCCGCCTGGGCCGCAAAGTGCCAGAGCTGAACGACGAGAACGTGCGCGAGCTACCGCTCTACGCGTATCGGATTCTCTACGAACTCACTTCCGCCGACATCGCCATCCTGGCCGTGATTCACAAGCGCCAAGACCTACTAGCCGAGGCGATTCCGCGCCAACCCTAAAATCCACCTAAAACAAAACCATTTCCTAGGCATCGAAGGTCGTGGTGGAGTCTGTCAAACGAACTGTGTAACTGCGGATTTTCACTGCAACGCTGCCAGCGGCATGCGGTCTTCGCCGAACATGATCTGGAAGGTTTGCAGCGCCGGCTTCCAGTGGTGAATCATCTTCCAATTGCGTGACGCTTCGTTGAGGGCCAGATACATCGCCTTGAACGCCGCCTCGTCGTTCGGGAATATGCGGCGGTTGTGCGTCAGCTTGCGCAGGCTCATGTTGAGCGACTCGATGGCGTTGGTCGTGTCCCCCAAGGGGACTTCCTGCGGGGCGTACACCACTTTGCGAATCTCCGGCGGGAACTGGAAGAAGGGAATGATGTTGTCCCAGTTCCCGCGCCACAGCCGCACCACCGCCCGGTAGCGCTCGCCCCATTCGGCCTCGAACGCGTCCAGCTCCGCCAGCGCTTCGTCGGCACTGACCGACTGGTAAATGCGTTTCAGCGCCGCTACCGCCGGCTTCATATCCTTCGCCGTCAGGTAGCGCATGCTGGCCCGCATCAAATGCACCAGGCACAACTGCGTCAGCGTCTTCGGGAAGATCGCCTGCACCGCTTCCGGCAGCCCTTTCAGGCCGTCCATGCAGGCGATGAAGATATCCTGCACGCCGCGATGGCGAAGCTCCGTCAGCACGGAAAGCCAGAACTTCGCGCCTTCATTCTCGGCAATCCAGAGGCCCAGCACTGATCCTGCCCAGCAAAACCGGACACGCGATTAAGCGGCTTGTTTTGCCTCAAACGCCGCCGGGCTGATATTGCCATTGGCGCTGTGTCGGCGAGTCCGATTGTAGTCTACCTCGATATATTCAAAT
>JBMOQI010000005.1:0-34239 GCA_049320605.1 Pseudomonadota bacterium
TGGTGCGCGCTCATGAGGGTGATGCGCTCAACATCAGTCAGGCAGGAAACGCTTTTCATGGCCAGCCCTCCGGCAACCTCAGGGTGAGGCTTTCAGAGTAGTCGGGAATTTTTGTACGGCCACTTAGCCTGGACGGGACAGGCTTGCTCAATCTCTTCCGGTCGACCTCGGCCGCAAGCATTGTTCGCTTGTCGATGAGCCAGTTGAAGGAAGGGGGAGCGGGGGATGCCACGCTAAGTGCCTGAACCAAAGTTTTTTGACAAGCCCCTCTCCCCTGGCGGGAGAGGGGTTGGGGAGAGGGGCTATGAACGTTGCTTTGGCCGCTGCCCCCTCTCCCCGGCCCTCTCCCGCAAGGAGAGAGGGGGCAGCGCCTGCAATAGCTGGCTTTGGGGGTCGGAAATTTTTGTGCGAGCACTTAGTTCGCCTGTATTGGCGGGAGCCTGCGAAGGCTGTCCCGTTTCTACCTGTTCCTTGCTGTTCCTTGTGGCTTGACGTGTCCCGCTGGCTGGTTTGTAGTAGGCGGCTTCCCTGCTGGGTCTACATCGTATGCGATCTTCCCGGTACCTTTGCGGGTTCAGTCTGTTTGCCTATCTCTGGGTCGCTGTCGGCTTGTCCGAGATGGCCCTGATGACGTGGCTGGCCGCCGACCCTCACGAGGTGTCGGCAAGCGTCGGCAGGCATGGCGGCATGCAGGTGGTGCTGCATCACCATAAGAACGATCATCTCTCCGCCTCCTATGCGCTGGCGGATACCGGGCATCATGACGATCACGTGCTCGATCTCCCGGACCGGGCCGATGCCGGGGTCGCGGCGCCTGTTGCCAAGGGGGTCGAAGTCGACAAGGTCTGGCTTGCCGCCACCTCCGTCCTCCTGACCCAGATTCATACGGCTTTCTCCCGCGTCACCCTGCTGCTACCCCAGCCCCCGCCGCCGTCGCGCAACCATACCCTCGCGTTCTTCCGGACCATCCTGCTCCTCATTTGATACGCCCCTCCTGACCGCCTTCGGGGCGGTCACTTTTTGCTGCGCCGCACCTGTGGCGGGGTAGCCCTGTGCTTGTTTCTCTCGGATTTTTAAGAAAGGACTGTCATGTCTTTACGCATTGTCGGTGCGCCATATTGGTGTGGCGTGTTGTTGGCCTGGTCGTTATCCGCCTTTGCGGCAGCGGGGACGACCGAAATTGCAGAACCCACGGGGCTGCTGCAGCGGCAGCAGGCCCTGGAACTGGCGCTGCTGCGCCACCCCGGCCTCAGGGCCTCACGGGCCGAGGTTCAGGCACGGGAAGGCAGTGCGGAGCAGGCCGGCGCGCTGCCCAATCCGGAGCTGGAGGTGCTGCGCGAGAACTTTGGCAATGATCGCCTGCAGGGCACGGACGGGCCGGCGACCACATTCGCTTTGGGCCAGTTGCTTGAGCTGGGCGGCAAGCGCAGCGCACGACGCGACAGCGCCGACGCCTTCCATGCCCGTGCCGAGCAGGACTACCAGTTGGCCCGCGCCACGCTACGGGCCGAGGTCAATCAGGCCTTCACCGAGTTGCTGGCGGCGCAAGCCCGGCAGCAATTGGCCCGCGACATGATTGCGCTCGCCGACGAGACGCATCGAGCGGTGAGCGAGAGCGTCAAGGCCGGAAAGGTGTCGCCGCTGGAGGAGACCCGGGCGGGCGTCATCCTGGCGGGTGTGCGTCTCGATGCCGAACAGGCCGAACGCGATCTGATGACGGCACGCCGCCGCCTGAGTGCCACATGGGCCAGTGCACATCCACTCTTCACGGCGGCCGAGACCGACTGGGAGCCCTTGCCGGAACTGCCGCCGGTGGAGGTTCTGCGGGAGCGCCTGCCCGCCAGTCCGGAGCTGGCGCGCTGGACCAGCACCTTGGCGCAACGCGAAGCCGAACAGAGCCTGGCCCGCGCCCGGCGCATACCGGACATCACCCTGCGCGCCGGCATCAAACGCTACGAAGAACTGGATGAGGACGTGTATCTGGTCGGCGCCAGCCTCCCGCTGCCCCTGTTCAACCGGCATCAGGGCGGTGTCCGTGAGGCCGATGCCCGGTTTGAACAGGCCCGGCACGAGCAGGCCGCCGCGGCGGGACATCTGGCGCAGCAACTGGGTGACAGTTACAGCCGCCTGCAGAGCGCGCGTGCGCGCGCCGTGGGACTGAAGCAGGACATCATTCCGGCGGCGGAGCAGGTGCTGCAGGCCTCACGCGAAGGCTATCGCTACGGCAAGTTCAAACTGTTCGATGTGCTGGATGCCCAGCGCACGGTCTATGCCGCTCGCGGCCAGTACCTGACCGCCCTCACCGAATTTCATCAGCGCCTGGCCGACCTGGAGCGTTTGCTCGGTGCCCCGCTGGTGACCACGAATGGAGACAAAAAATGAAGCCGCACCTGCTGCTGATCGCCCTGACGGCCGTACTGGCATTGGCCGCCTGTGGCAACAAAACCGACGCGGAAAAGGGCCACGAAAGCGGGGAAGCCGAGGCCTTCGAGCGTGGCCCGCATGGAGGAAAACTGTTCCGGGACGGGGATTTCGCCCTGGAAGTCAGCATCTACGAAACCGGCGTGGAGCCGCAGTTCCGCTTGTATGCCTATCTGGATGACAAACCCCTGGCTCCTGCCGGGGTTCAGGCCAGCGTTACCGTCAAACGCCTGGGCGCCACGCAAAATGTGCGCTTCCGGCCGGAGGCGGACTACCTCATTGGCGATCAGGTGCTGTACGAGCCGCACTCCTTTGACGTGGAGGTGGCCGCCACTTACGCAGGCAAGCCCCATCGCTTCGCTTACCGCTCGCTGGAAGGACGCGTTCGCCTGGTACAGGCCTCGCTGCAAAGTGGCGGCATCACCATTGCCACCGCCGGGCCGGCACGCATTGCCACGCATCTCACCCAGCCGGGCGAAGTGAAGATCAGGCATGACCGGCAAACGCGCATTCTGCCGCGCCTGCAGGGCACGGTGGTCGCCGTGCATAAAGCCCTGGGCGACAAGGTCAGGCGTGGCGATCCCCTGTTGACGCTGGAAAGCCGGGATCAGGCGGAACTGGTGGGCCGCTATCTGGCGGCCCGTAAGCGCCAGGAACAGGCGAAGGCCGCGTTTGAGGGCGAAACGAAACTCTGGAGCCAGAAAATAACGTCAGAGCAGGATTACCAGAGCGCACGACGTGAAGCAGCAGAAGCGGATGTTGCCGTGAATGAGGCGCGCGAAAGTCTGGCATCCCTCGGGGTGAAAGAGTCGGAACTGGATTCACTCAACCAGAAAGGCAGTGCGGGGCTTTCCCGCTTCGTACTGCGCGCGCCTTTTGATGGCGTCATCCTGCAAAAGAATGTGGCTCAAGGCGCCACGGTGCAGGCGGATGACGAGGTGTTTGTCCTGGCCAATCTCAGCGAAATGGAAGCCGAGGTCAGCATCTATCCGGGCGAGCTGGGCAAGATAAAAGTTGGCCAGAAGGTCACCCTGCGCGCCCTCGACGGCGATCTCGCGGCCACCGGAAAAATCGGTTTCCTGAGCTCCACCGTGGGCGAGTCCAGCCGTGCCGCGATTGCCCATGTCGAATTCCCGAATGCTGACGGACGCTGGCGCGATGGCCAGTTCATCGAGGCCGATATCGTGGTGGACGAGACCGAGGTGCCGGTGGCGGTCACGACCGAAGCCATCCAGGGCTTCCGCGACTGGCAGGTGGTCTTTGCGCAATATGGCGATGACTTTGAAGCCCGGCCGCTCACCCTCGGCCGCAGTGACGGAAAATTTGTGGAAGTCGTGGAAGGCATCCCGGCGGGCCAGCGTTATGCCTCTGGCAACAGCTTCGTGCTGAAAGCCGAGATCGGCAAATCCGGCGCCACCCACGATCACTAAGGACGACTTTCATGTTTGATCAACTGCTTCATGCGGTCATCCGCCAGCGGATTTTTGTCCTGCTGGCCACGGTGGCCATGGCCGCCATCGGCCTTTACAACTACCAGCACCTGCCGATTGATGCCGTACCCGACATCACCAATGTGCAAGTGCAAATCAACACGGAAGCGGCCGGCTTCACGCCGCTGGAAGCCGAGCAACGCATCACCGCGCCGCTCGAAACCCAGTTTGCCGGGCTGCCCGCGCTGCAGGAAACCCGCTCGGTCTCGCGGTACGGCTTGTCGCAGATCACGGTGGTTTTCAAGGACGGCACGGATATCTACTTTGCCCGCCAACTGGTGAACGAGCGCATTCAGGAAGCCCGGGATCGCCTGCCGCCCGGGATATCGCCTGTCATGGGGCCGATTGCCACCGGGCTCGGCGAAATCTTCATGTACACGGTGGAGGGAAAGCCGGGGCACACACTGGACCTGACGGAGTTGCGCACGGTTCAGGACTGGGTGGTAAAGCCGCAGTTGCGCACGGTGCCCGGGGTCACGGAAATCAATTCCATCGGCGGCTACGTCAAGCAGTATCTGGTCGCGCCTGATCCGGCCAGGCTGCTGGCCCACGGCCTGAATTTTCAGGATGTATTGGCCGCGCTGGCGAACAACAACGCCAATGTCGGTGCGGGCTATATCGAGAAAAACGGCGAGCAGACCCTGATCCGCGCACCCGGTCAGGTACAGGGCCTGGCCGACATCGAGCGCATCGTCCTGAAGAGCGAGGCGGGCCTGCCGATCAGGATTCGCGATGTGGCGCGGGTCAGCCTGGACAAGGAAACCCGCACCGGCGCCGCCACGGAAAATGGTCATGAGGCGGTGCTGGGCACCGTGCTGATGCTGGTGGGTGAAAACAGCCGCGAGGTGTCGCAGCGAGTCTCCGAGCGTTTGGCCGAGATCAACGCAACCTTGCCGGAGGGGGTTGAGGCCAACACGGTTTATACGCGCACGACACTCGTCGACGCCACGATCCGTACCGTCATCACGAACCTGCTCGAAGGCGCCATCCTGGTCATCGCCGTGCTGTTTCTTTTTCTTGGCAATGTGCGTGCCGCGCTCATCACGGCCATGGTCATTCCCCTGGCGATGCTCTTCACGATCACGGGCATGGTGAACCAGAAAGTCAGCGCCAACCTGATGAGCCTCGGCGCACTGGACTTCGGCATCATCATCGACGGCGCGGTGGTGATTGTCGAAAACGCGATTCGCCGGCTGGCCGAGGCGCAGCACCGGCAGGGGCGAGCATTGACCCGGCAGGAACGCTTTCACGAAGTCTTCACGGCAACCCGCGAGACCCGACAGGCGCTGCTGTATGGCCAGCTCATCATCATGGTGGTGTATCTGCCGGTCTTCGCGCTGACCGGCGTCGAAGGCAAAATGTTCACGCCGATGGCGTTCACCGTGGTCACCGCCCTGATAGCCGCCCTCATTCTCTCCATCACCTTTGTTCCCGCCGCCATCGCCCTGTTTGTGACGCAACCGGTTCAGGAAAAAGAAAACCGGGTCGTGCAGTGGCTGCGCGAAGCCTATGTGCCGCGCCTGGAGTGGGCCCTGTCACAGCAGAAGAAAGTGTTGTGGGGGGGCGGCGCACTGCTGTTGCTGGCCGGCATCACGGCCGCACGCATGGGCAGCGAGTTCATGCCCAGTCTTTATGAAGGCGATATCGCCCTGCATGCGTTGCGTATTCCGGGCACCAGCCTGACCCAGGCGATTGCCATGCAGGATGTGCTGGAAAAGACCATCAAGGAAATGCCGGAGGTGGACAAGATCGTGGCCAAGGTCGGTACGGCCGACATTGCCACCGATCCCATGCCGCCCAGCGTCGCGGACAACTTCATCATCATGAAGCCGCGCCGTGAATGGCCCGATCCCGGCAAGTCGCGGGAAGATATCGTGCAGGATCTGGAAACCCGGGTGACGCGCCTTCCCGGCAACAATTACGAGTTCACCCAGCCCATCCAGATGCGCTTCAACGAACTGTTGTCCGGCGTGCGCACGGATGTGGCGGTCAAGCTCTTTGGCGATGACCTCGACACGCTGCAGGAAAACGGCAAGGCCATCGCCAGGGTGCTGGCGGGCATACCCGGTGCGGCCGACGTGAAGCTGGAACAGATCACCGGCCTGCCGGTCATGACGCTGAGCCCGCGGCGCGAGGTGATCGCGCGCTACGGACTTAATATCGCCGACGTGCAGACGGCGGCCCGCATTGCCCTGGCCGGTGAAACGGCCGGTGAAGTGTTCGAGGGGGATCGCCGCTTCGATCTGGTGGTGCGCCTGGCGGATCACTTGCGCAGCGACCCCGAGGCGCTGAAGCGCCTGCCGGTGCCGTTGCCGAAAGGTGAAGGGCGTCCCGCTTATCTGCCGCTGGGCAGTCTCGTGGATATCGAAACGGCGCCGGGACCCAATCAGCTCAGTCGCGAAAACGGCAAACGCCGCGCCGTCATTACCGCCAATGTGCGGGGTCGCGACATCGGCAGTTTCGTGAAGGAGGCGCAGACGGCGATTGCCGGGCAGGTCGAGATCCCGGCCGGCTACTGGCTGGACTACGGCGGTACGTTTGAGCAGCTTGAATCGGCGCTCAAGCGCTTGGCACTCGTGGTGCCGGCGGCGCTGCTGCTGATTTTTGTGCTGCTGTTCATGAGCCTGGGCAATCTCAAAGATGGACTGCTGGTATTCACGGGGGTGCCGCTGGCGCTTACCGGTGGCGTACTGGCCCTGGCCCTGCGCGGCCTGCCCCTGTCCGTGACGGCGGCGGTGGGATTTATTGCGCTGTCCGGGGTGGCCGTGCTCAACGGCCTGGTGATGGTGTCTTTTATCCGGCAATTGCGCGAGCAGGGCTTGGCGCTGGATGACGCCATTCGCCAGGGGGCCAGCACCCGCCTGCGCCCGGTGCTGATGACCGCCCTGGTGGCCTCGCTGGGCTTCGTGCCCATGACCCTCGCCACGGGGGTCGGGGCCGAGGTGCAGCGGCCGCTGGCCACCGTGGTCATCGGCGGCATCCTGAGTTCAACCCTGCTGACTTTGTTCCTGCTGCCCGTTCTGTACCGCTGGCTGCATCGCAATGACCGGCACAAAAAGCAGGTCGTGACAGATGACCATTAACGACCACATGAAAAGCGGGGGAGTATCTTTGTTATTTATCATGATAAGAAAACTGTCTGGCTCATCAAAAGCATTGTCGCGGCTCAGCCCGCTGCTGATGTGGCTGATGTGGCTGATGATGGGCGCTCCCGAAGCCTTCGCTCACGGTGTCGCCGAGGATGACAAGGCGTTTATCGAGCAGAGCAGTGGCATGCAGCTCCTGCCTTTCATCTATCTCGGCGCCAAGCACATGGTCACGGGCTACGATCATCTGCTGTTTCTGGTGGGCGTGATTTTCTTTCTCTATCGCATGAGGGATATCGGCGTTTATGTCACCTTGTTTGCGATTGGCCACAGCGTGACGCTGCTCTATGGCGTGCTGAGCGGGACACACGTCAATCCTTATATTGTCGATGCCATCATCGGCCTGTCCGTCGTCTACAAGGCGCTGGATAACCTGGGGGCCTTCAAGCGTGTGCTCGGCTTCCAGCCCGACACCAAAGCCATGGTGCTCGTCTTCGGTTTTTTCCACGGCCTCGGTCTGGCGACCAAGCTGCAGGAATTCACGTTTTCCGGCGACGGCCTGGTGCCCAATATCCTGGCCTTCAATGTCGGGGTTGAACTGGGGCAGTTGCTGGCCTTGAGCCTCATCCTGATTGCCATGAGCTTCTGGCGGCGCACTGATGCGTTTGAGCGCCAGAGCTTCGCGGCCAACGTCGCCCTCATGTCGGCAGGCTTTGTGCTGACCGGATATCAACTGGTGGGT
Source organism: Pseudomonadota bacterium (assembly GCA_049320605.1). Taxonomy (GTDB): domain Bacteria; phylum Pseudomonadota; class Gammaproteobacteria; order Pseudomonadales; family Moraxellaceae; genus UBA2031. The sequence continues at coordinate 7,740 of JBMOQI010000005.1, forward strand.
TATGCCACCCACTTTGGAGCTTGAAGAGAATGACCGACATTACGCATATCAACCGCAGGGAACTGCCCTCGTCGGCCCAATTGGTGAAGGCCACACTGCTGGCACTGGTCATTGCCATTGGGGTTTTGCTGACGGCGGTGCTGCCGGCCGAGTACGGCATAGATCCGACCGGCGTCGGCCAGCGGCTTGGCTTGACTGCCTTGAGTGGCGGTGAGACCAGCCTGCTACCGCAAACAGACGCCGTCGCAGTCGAACCATCCATTACAGCACCGGTATCCGTACTGGATGCCGTCTGGAAGTCCCCGACCGCTTACCGCAACGATGAGCTTTCCGTCACGCTGGCACCCGGCGAAGGCGCAGAGATCAAGGCCCTGATGAAGAGCGGTGAGCGTTTCTTCTTTGCGTGGTCCGCCGTCGGCGGAGCGGTGAATTTCGACCTGCACGGTGAAAAGCTGCAATCTGCCGCGGACGAGTTCACCAGCTTCTGGAAAGGCCGCAATCAGACGACAGCTAACGGCGCCTTTGAGGCGCCGTTTGACGGCACGCATGGCTGGTACTGGCGCAACCGCGGCACGCAGGCGGTGACCGTCACGGTCAAAACCAGCGGCTATTACGAAAAACTGTACCGGCCCTGACAGTTTGTTGGCGGCGATCTCCCCGTGTGGCGAATGCCCTTTTACTGCTTTACAACCTGGAGAAAGTTTATGAAGACGATCAGGCAGACTCTCGTCGGCGCAATTTTCATGCTGGCATCCGGCATGGCTCTGAGTCATGGCAATCACCGGGAGGAGGCCCCCATCACCCGGGAGGCTGCGGCCGCTCGCGGTGAAATGATCGTGGGGACCCTGGTGGAGGACAGGAAGCTGGCCAGCTCATGGCGGCAGAAAAAACCGAAGGACGTTGCCTCCCGGGCCACGCCAGCGGGTGCGCTGTGGGTCATCAGCTTCCACAATCCGGCCGAGAAAGAGAAAGCGAAGCAAACGCTCTATATCCTGCTGGATGATGCCGGTAACTATGTGGGCGCCAATCACACCGGAAAATATTGAGTCTCCCCGTCGTCCCTGTACTACCGCCCGGAAATGACGGCGTGAAGCCGTCCAGGCTTGCAGAGGTCGCCATGTCAGAAAAAGCGCACTGGGAAAATGTCTATAACGAGAAGTCCGCGCAGGAGGTGAGCTGGTATCAGCCCCTGCCCGCAGTTTCGCTGCAGCTGATCGAGAACGCCGGCATCGGGAAGACGCTGCCGCTCATTGATGTGGGCGGCGGCGCCTCCACATTGGCCGATGGCCTGCTCGCGAAGGGGTATGCGGATATTTCGGTTCTGGATATTTCTGGCACGGCGCTGGCGGTTGCCAGGACGAGACTGGGAAAGAGGGCAAACGATATGCACTGGATCGAAGCCGACATCACCCGGTTTCAACCGGTGCGCCGGTATGCGCTCTGGCATGATCGCGCCGTGTTTCACTTCCTGAGGGCAGCAGAGAGCCGCCGGCATTACATTGCGGCGCTCAGGAAAGGCCTGCTGCCGGGAGGCGCCCTCGTCATGGCCGCCTTTGCCCCCGGCGGCCCGGCACGCTGCAGCGGCCTGGATATCGTTCAGTACGATGCGGAGAAAATGACAGCGGAACTCGGCCCGCTGTTTCAGCTTCAGGAGGCCCTTCGGGAAGAACATCTCACGCCGTCTGGACAAGCCCAGGCGTTTAATTACTTTCGCTTTCGTCGGGTCGCCTGACATGAAGATGATGGCGCTGTATGGGCTGACGGCAATCGCCGAAATCGTGGGCTGTTATTTGCCCTATCTCTGGCTCCGCCAGGGCAAGCCGATATGGCTTCTGCTTCCTGCCGCCGCGGCACTGGCATTGTTCGCATGGTTGTTGACCCTGCACCCGATCGCGAGCGGTCGTGTGTATGCGGCCTACGGCGGTGTTTACATCGCGACCGCCATCTTCTGGCTCTGGCTGGTGGATGGCATACGCCCCACGCCCTGGGATATCGGCGGGGCCATGGTGGCCCTGGCCGGCATGGCCATTATTTATTTCGCTCCAGGGCGGGGCGTCTGAGCGGGACACAGAAGGCCGGCCCCGGCTTTCCGGACAGTCTTGCTGGTTCCATGAGGGGAAGACGACCCTGGGTGAGCTGCCTGGCGCCACAGCCGCTCCGCCAGGCCGGCAGGCGCCGTGGAGGGGATCAGCCCTGCGGGCTGAATGCCATTTGCTCGCAGTGCTGCTGCAACTGCTCGGGCAGGCCCTCGGGGCAGACGCCACACCGGCGATTGCCGGGTACGGCGTAATCGATGAACTTCGGGTAGGGCAGGTCAAGGCCCGCCATGATCGCGCGGAACTCTTCCGGGCTTTTGCCCCGGCCGATACGGGGGTTACGGTCCTTTTCCTGGGCGATCGTCGTCACCCGGCGCTGCTGGTAATCGTGGGCGGGATAGACCAGCGTTTCATCCGGCAGCACGAACAGCCTGCCGGTGATGCTCTGGTAGAGGGCGTCCGCACTGCCGTTCTGGAAGTCGGTGCGTCCGCAGCCCTCGATGAGCAGCGCGTCGCCGGTGAACACGCGGTCGCCGAGCCGATAGGAAAAGTGATCGTCCGTATGTCCGGGCGTGAAGAGGGGCATCAGTTGGAGCTGGCCTACCGTAAACGGTTTTTCGTCCTCGATGCCCAGGTCTGCGCAGGCGAGCCGGTTGATGGCCGGCGCGGCAATCCGGCTGCCCACCTGTTGCTTGAGGTGGAGCGCGGAGGTGATGTGGTCGGCATGGATATGCGTATCCAGGGTATAGGCAAGCGTCAGCCCCAGGCGGTTGAGTTCGGCCAGGTCGCGCTCCAGGGTGTTGACCACGGGGTCGATAAGCACCGCAGCACGCGTCACGGCGCAGCCGATGAGGTAGGTGTAGGTGCTGGAGAGGGGTTCGAAGAGTTGACGAAAGATCATGACGGCAGCTCGGGGGTTGTCAGCAGGCGCTCATCGAGCGGTTCCGGCGAGCGGTCGAACCACCTCATCACGACTATCAGCGCCACGGCCGCGGCCGGCATCAGCCAGGGGTTGACCAGGCCAAGGCCGGCCGGCGGCAGCCAGAGCAGCGCTCGCATGCCCTGACTGTAGTAGTTGCCCGCCCGCACCATGTAGCGGGCCGCCAGGTGGCTGATGACCGAACGGGTGGCGCCGCGGGACTGGCTGCCCATGAGATAGCCCGCATGGTTGAAAAAGCGGACTGCCATGGTGGAGAACAGGAAGGTGAGGAACAGGATGGCCATCAGCAGGGCCGTCAGCACGGTTCCGGGGCCGAGGATCACGGCCTGCAGACCTTCTGTCCCCAGGCGATTGCTGAGGAAAGTCACCACGCCCGTCAGCGCCAGAACGGCGGTGGAGGCGGTCACCGTGGCGGACATGACCGAGTTGCGGATGGTCTGGATGGCAAGCAGCTCGGTGCCGGGCGTCGCCATGAGTTCGTGGACCCAGCGCATGCGCAGGCGCGCATGCGCGGTGCGGGCGAAAGCCAGGGGATGGCGGCGCGAGCGCGAGCGGAACCACAGTTCATATCCACCCACCGTCAGTACGCTGAGCAGCAGGGGCAGCCAGCTGAGGTGGCTCACGGTAATCACTGTCGGCATGGCTTCACCCCGAATGGCGTTCCGCCCGCATCTGCGGGCGCGCGCGTCGCCGTTCCATCGCTGCAAATCCCGCCATGCCGAGCAGCATGGCGGCCGTAAACGCCAGGACCTTGGGGACCAGCAGCCCCGCCCCGACCAGGGCCGGCCCCGGACAGAGTCCCGCCAGGCCCCAGCCGATACCGAAGACGGTACTGCCCACGACCAGGCGCCTGTCGACGGGGCCGGCCGCGGGGAGCTGCAGGGGCGCCCCCAGCAGGGTCTCGCGGCGCCTGCCGGCCGCCGCGAAGGCGACGAGGCCGACGCCGGTTGCGCCGGCCATGACCAGCGCGAGAGACGGGTCCCAGCGGCCGGCCAGGTCCAGGAAGGCCAGCACCTTTTCAGGATTGGCCATGCCCGAGACGAGCAGCCCGAGGCCAAAGACCAGGCCCGCCACGAATGCCGAAAATGTTGCCAGGGCAGACCTCATGGCAGCAGATGCCGCATGCCATACACCGTGAGGAAGCCTGCGCCCATGAAGGCGAGGGTGGCCACCAGGGAGCGGGGCGAGCGCCGCGAAAGTCCGCACACGCCATGGCCGCTGGTGCAGCCCGATCCGTATCGCGTTCCCGCGCCGACCAGCAACCCCGCCACGATCAATACGGGATAGCCGGCCTCAACCTGGAGGCGGGGCGGCAACTGGAAGAGACCATACGCCAGCGGCGCCGCGACCAGGCCGCCGAGGAAGGCGACCCGCCAGGCGCTATCGCCCGCCCGGGGCTGCAGCAGGCCGCCCAGGATGCCGCTGACGCCGGCAATGCGGCCATTCACGAGGACCAGGAGCGCCGCGCTGGCGCCGATCAGCAGGCCGCCCAGTACGGCGCTCCAGGGGCTAAAGGCGGTCCAGTCAATCTGCATTGCGGCCTCCGGCCTTCGGGCCACAGAACTGGTCATAAAGGGTTTGAAGCAGCGCCATGGCCCGGGGTTCGCTCAGGCGGTAGAAGATCTGCTTGCCCGCGCGGCGCGTACTGACCAGCTGCTGGGTACGCAATACGGCCAGCTGCTGGGAAAGCGTGGGCTGGTAGATGTCCAGCCTGGCCTCCAGCTCGCTCACGCAGAATTCGCCCTGGCTGAGCTGGCAGAGCAGGAGAAGACGCTCCTCGTTGGCGAGGCACTTCAGCAGGGCGGTCGCGTCAAAGGCGGCTCGCCGCATTTGCTGAAGGCTGATGTCGTGTGCTTTTGAAGCAGGCATTGTGCGTCGCGGGCCAGGAGGATTTTAAGTACGAAAATAATAATATATGAATAATGATTATGTAAAGTGGCCTGACAGGCTTGCGGCCTGTGCCATTTGCGCGGCGCTTTCAACGCACGGTCTGGCCCTGCAGTCGTGACGATGTTATCGGCAAGGCGGCAAACGGAAAGGCGGCAGTGAGGGCGGCGGCAAGGGGCGAGTTCCTCTGTCCGGCAGGGCGCGGCCCGACCCGATCGTGGCCTCCTGTTCCCGGCATCGACCGGCTATTTCCGGTGAAGAAACCGGCGCTTCCCGTCCAGATGACGCCGGGCTGACAGGTACATTACATCTACATTTTCCGGGCAGCCGTATCCGTTCAGCGCTTTCCCCATTCCTATACTGGGCATGTCATTGGATTGCCCAAATGGCCACGGGAGGGATGCCGAGAAGCGTCCTCCGTTGCATCTTCAGTCATGGAAATGGAGCGTGTGAAATGGCCCATGAACAATTTTCCGCATGCATAGACGCCTGTAATGCCTGTGCCGACGCCTGCGACCACTGCGCCACGGCCTGTCTGCAGGAAACCGATATTAAAATGCTGGCACGCTGTATTGCGCTGGACATCGATTGCGCACAGATATGCCGCATGGCGGCCGGCTTTATGGCAAGAGACAGCGAGCTGGCCAGCTACCTCTGCAAATTTTGCGAGGAAACCTGCGAGGCCTGTGGTGAAGAATGCGCCAAGCATCAGCCGGACCACTGCCAGCGTTGTGCCGAAGCCTGCCTCCGTTGTGCCGAAGAATGCCGGCGCATGGCTGTGAAGATACCCGGTGCGCGTGCGGCGCAGTCCAGCTCCGCGTCCGCGCATTGAGCACGGCCATGAACACACGGGGATTGTGGCATCCGTTGCTTCTGGCGTTACTGGCCCAGGGATGGGTCGCCGCCGCAGGCGCGGAGAGCCCGGGCATGTCGCATGACAGGCACACGATGGAGCAGGGAACCGCGGCGCAAGAGGTTACGCCGGCCGACGACCATGCCCGGCACGATAGGGAGATGTCCAGCCAGTTCGGCCCCTACGCCATGACCCGTGAAGGCTCGGGCACGAGCTGGCAGCCGGAAGCCACGCCCATGCACGGCTTGATGTGGGAAGCCGGCGACTGGTCACTGATGGCGCATGGCTTTGCCAACGCCATCTACGACCACCAGGGGGGTCCGCGCGGTGACGACGAAAGCTTCGTCAACAGCATGGCCATGCTGATGGCGCAGCGGCCCGGGCTGGGCGGCACGCTGGGATTCCGCGCCATGGTGTCGCTGGACCCGTTGATGGGCAAAGACGGTTATCCCTTGCTATTTCAAACGGGAGAAACGGCCGACGGCATGAGGCCGTTGGTGGACCGGCAACATCCGCACGATGCCTTCATGGAACTCTCGGTCACGCACAGCCATCCCCTTGGTGAGGAGAGTGCCGTGTACGTCTATGCCGGGCTGCCCGGCGAGCCGGCGTTGGGGCCACCGGCCTTCATGCATCGCTTTTCCGGCATGCGCAACCCCGAAGCGCCGCTTACCCATCACTGGCTGGATGCCACGCATATCACCTTCGGCGTGGTGACGCTGGGCGCCAGCCGCGGGCCCTGGAAAGTGGAAGCCTCTTCCTTCAATGGCCGGGAGCCCGATCAGCAGCGCTGGGATATTGAAACGCGTTCCTTCGACTCCTGGTCGACGCGGCTTTCCTATAACCCGACACCGAACTGGGCGTTCGAGATCAGCCATGGCGATCTGGATAGCCCGGAGGCTCTGGAGCCCAATACCTCTATCCAACGCCATATCGCGTCCGCTATGCACCACATGAAACTGGGCATGGGCGAAATGCAAACCACGCTCGCCTGGGGACGCAATGACAAGCGTTCGCCCGCCGGGAAGAAAAAGTTGGATGGCGTTCTGCTGGAGTCGGCCTATGTACTCAAGGATACCCACACCTTCTTCGGGCGTTATGACCGGGTGGAAAACGACGAGCTTTTTGACTCGGGCAGTCCCCTCGCCGACCAGGATTTCACCATCGATAAGCTCTCGCTGGGCTACATCTACGATTTCGCCCGCACCGGTCCGGTGGCCTGGGGTGTGGGCGGCCTGGTCAGTGCCTATCGGGCGCCCGCGGCGCTGGATGCCTCGTATGGGGATAGCCCGCGCTCCTACATGGTTTTCCTGCAGGGCCGGCTGTAGAAAAGCGATTCAGGAAAGCCCGGCGTCGTTACGCGGCACGGGAGTTGGGAATTGATGGGGCGGAACCATGGGAGCGGAGGGAGATATGGACAATACGCGGGCGGCACGTTTCTTCACCGGGCTCGGCAGGGTTCTCATTACCGTGGCGGCACTGGCGCTGTTCGGCGCCTGGATTACAGAGCTGACGGGCCGCCCCCTGCTCGGCATGAGTCAGCAGCATCTTTTCAATGACGCCATGACGATGGCGCTACTGGGTATTGCCTGCTTGCTCGATGCGCTGCTGCATCTGAAGAACCTGTAGCGGCGCCGGCGATTGATGAGATGCCGTTTGTCACCCTGCGCGATGGCCAGCCGATTCATGTGCGGATCTGCGGGAGGGGCGAGCCTGTCCTGCTGCTACCCGCACTGGGGATGAGAAGCTGCTGTTGGCTGCCCTTCATCTGGCCATTCCTGCACGGCTTCCGGTTTTATATGCCTGATTTTCGCGGCTCGGGTCCGTCGTCGGCAGCAGGCCTGAATCAAGCCGACATCTTCCAGAACAATAGGGAAGATGTTCAGGACATCATTGCCCACTTTGGCCTGCAAGGCTTCTTGCTTGTGGGCTATTCACTGGGAGCCTCGGTCGCCCCACAGGCTCGCATCAAGCCGCCTATCTACTTGTCGGACTGTTCGAATTCCTGGGTCCAGCTCTCTCGACGCCTCGCCATCACCGATCTGGCGGTTGCAGTCACCAGACCGGTGATGGTCTTCCCCGTGCTGCTGGCAGGCGGAAAACCAGAGGACTGGCGCCCCCTCAGTGGCAGCCCCGCGACGATTTCGCGGAGTGCATGAGGGCTGGCGGCAGTGCGCTGCTGGCGGACTCCAGCTTCACATGCCTCAGGCGCAACGCGTTGAAGACGACAGAGACGGAGCTCAGCGACATGGCCAGTGCCGCGATCATCGGCGAGAGCAAGAGGCCAAAGACCGGATACAGCACACCAGCGGCGATGGGTACCCCCAGGCCGTTGTAGAGGAAGGAGAACGTGAGGTTCTGCCACATATTGGCCACCGTCGCTTGCGAAAGCTGACGCGCGCGCACGATGCCGCGCAGATCGCCCTTGACCAGCGTCACCTGCGCGCTGTTGATCGCGACATCGGTGCCGGTGCCCATGGCAATGCCGACATCCGCCAGCGCCAGGGCTGGTGCGTCGTTGATGCCGTCACCCGCCATCGCCACCTTACGGCCTTCGGCTTGCAGGCGCGCGACCAGGTCCACCTTGTCCTTGGGCGTCACCTCGCCGTGGATCTCGTCGATGCCCAGGCGCAGGCCCACGTATTTGGCACTGGTCACGCCATCGCCCGTGGCCATGACGATGCGCAGGCCGGCATCATGCAGCGCGCGGATGGCTTCCGCCGTCGAGTCCTTGATGGGATCGGCCACGGCGATCAGCCCTTCCAGGCGGCCGTCGACGGCCAGGTACATCACGCTGGCGCCCGTGACCCGCAGGGCTTCCGCTTCGCTTTTCACGGCGTCGGTCGCGATACCGGCCTGCTGCATGAGCGCGGTATTGCCGATCAGGAGCGCGTTGCCCTCGACGCTGCCCTGCACGCCGATGCCCGAGCCCGACTCGAAGGAATCCGGTGTGGTCAGCGTCAGTTTCCGTTCCCGGGCCGCGGCCACGATGGCCTGTGCCAGGGGATGTTCGCTGCCTTGGTCCAGGCTGGCGGCCAGGCGCAGCACCTCGTTCTCGGCAAGGTCACCCAGGCTGCGCACGCTGTGGAAGGTCGGCTTGCCGACGGTCAGCGTGCCGGTCTTGTCCACCACCAGCGTATCGACCTTGCGCAGCCGCTCGATGGCCTCGGCATCCCGGAAGAGGATACCGGCCGTGGCGGCGCGCCCGGTGGCGGCCATGACCGACATCGGCGTCGCCAGGCCCAGCGCACAGGGACAGGCGATGATCAGCACCGCCACCGCATTGAGAATCGCGTAAACCCCGCGCGGTTCCGGCCCCACCAGCCACCACACGAGAAACGTGGCAACCGCCACGGCCAATACCGCCAGCACAAAGACACCGGCCACGCGATCGGCCAGGCGTTGCAAGGGCGCCCGCGAACGCTGGGCCTGCGCCACCATTTGCACGATTTGCGCCAGCACGGTCTGCGAGCCGATTTTCTCGGCTCGCATGATGAGAGCGCCGCCGCCATTGATGCTGGCGCCGATGACGGTATCGCCTGGTTTTTTAGCGACCGGCAGCGGCTCGCCGGTGAGCATGGATTCATCCAGATGCGAGCTGCCTTCCAACACTTCGCCATCGACCGGCACTTTTTCACCCGGCCGAACCCGGAGCCGGTCGCCGACATGCACGTGGGTCAGCAGCACATCCTCTTCTTGACCATCGTCACGCAAGCGCCGCGCCGTTTTGGCCTGCAGGCCGAGCAGCGATTTAATCGCCGCGGAGGTTTGCGAGCGGGCACGCAGTTCCAGCATCTGCCCCAGTAAAGTGAGCGACACGATGACGTCCGCTGCTTCGAAATACACACCGACTCGGCCATGCGCCATGAAGGAAGCGGGAAAAATTCCGGGCGCCAGGGTCGCGACCACACTGTAGAGAAAGGCCGCGCCCACGCCGGAGGCGATCAATGTCCACATATTGGGGCTGCGGTTCAGCACGGATTGCAGGCCGCGCTCAAAAAACGGCGCGGCGGCCCACAGCACGACGGGCAAGGAGAGGGCCAGCTCCAGCCAGCTGCGCTGGGTGGCAGAAAAACCTGCGATGTAGTGGCCCGTCATCGCGATCAGCACAACGGCCACGGTCAGCGGCAGCGTGCCCCAGAAGCGCCGCGTAAAATCTTTCAGCTCGGGATGCTCATCTTCTTCCAGCGAAGGCATGACCGGCTCCAAAGCCATGCCGCACTTGGGACAGTTCCCCGGTCCCATCTGCCGGATCTCGGGATGCATGGGGCAGGTGTATTCCGTGCCGGCCGCCGCCGCTTCGCTCACCGCTGGCTCCGCCGAGGCGGGATGCAGGTAGCGCTCCGGTTCCGCCTGGAATTTGTCCCGGCATTTGGGATTGCAGAAATAAAAGGTCTGCCCGTGGTACTTCGCGCGATGCGGTGCCGCAGCGGTGACGGTCATGCCGCAGACCGGATCTTTCAGCTCTTCTTCCGCGGAGGTGTGGTGCGCCTCTGTGGGGGTGTCCTTCTGCATGATGTCTTCCTGAAGCAACCGGTTGTTCACTATGGCCCAAAAAAAGGCGGGCATGAGGCCCGCCGCACCACAGGGCGTATCAGGGCGCTTTTTTCAGGTCGGTAATGACGAGAGCGCTGCCTTGCTTTTCCACCACGAACTGCACGCGATCCCCGGCTTGCACACGGCTCAGCAGGGACGGGTCCTTGACCTTGAACATCATGGTCATGCCGGGCATGCCGAGGTTCTTGATCTCGCCATGTTTGATGGTGAGCTTGCCCTGCGTGGTATCGACCTTGCGGATTTCGCCGGCCGTATAGCGATCGTCGGTAGCGGCGGGAGTCGGTGTGGCGGCTGCTGAGGCCGGGTCAGCGGCCTGACTGGCACTGACCACGACGATGCCGTGCATGCCGGCTTCCCGGTGGCCGGGCGTCAGGCAAACGAACGGGAACTGCCCGGGCTTGGTGAACTCCCAGATGATCTCGCCGCTCTGGCCGGGCGCTACCTGTACCGAGCTGGCCGTGGCATGCGTCATCCCCGGATGCTTGCGCATCATGTCGGCATGCCTGGCGATCTTCGCCTGCGTGCCGAGCACGAATTCGTGCGGGAGCTTGCCGGCATTGCGGATACGCAGGCGCACGGTTTCACCCTGCTTCACCTCCAGCCGGTCCGGCGCAAAACGCATGGCATCGCTCAGGGTGACGTCGAGGGTGCGGGCCACTTCGCGGGTGATGCCCTGGCGTCCAAAGGTGGACTCGGGCGCCATGATGGGATTGTCGACCTTCATGTTGGGGTCGATGTGTTCGTCGCCATGTGCCAGGGCGGTGGTGGCGCCCAGTGCCGCGGAGAGAGCCAGGCTGAGACGCAGGAGACGCCGTGCTGGGGTCTTCATGGATGATTTCCTCGGATGATCCGTCCTCAGGACTGGGGTTCAGTGGGGGCACCGCCCGGAGCGGCGGTGCTGGCTGCGGGCATGCTGAAACGATGGGTGGTGTGAGGACGCCAGGGCTCCCCGGCGCCTCGCGTGTAAACCTGGAGCTGACAGGCACTGGCGGACGTGAAGTGCCAGATCAATTGCGCGCTCTGGCCGGGCTCGAGGTAGGCCAGGTAGGGCGCTACGTAGTGTTTATCCGGGGCCCGGCCCAGCTGTTTTTCAAATCGCTGCAGCTCATCTGCACCGCCCAGTACGGCCAGCTGGCGCTGCCCACCAGGGTTGCTCAGGGCCAGGCGCACGGTGCTGGCGGGAGGCAGGACCGTCGGGCCGGCCGCCGCATCAGCGGCGTTCGTGTCGATACTGACACTCTGGCGCAGCTCCCGGATGGTGCCTTTGTGCCCGCACGCCGTAGCCTGCGTGTCTGCGGCGAGCACGACGCGCGCATGGGCGCTGGCGTCGTGGGCGAGTGCCGGCGAGGCGGCGAGCGCCAGGAGGAGCACGCATCGAACGGTGTCAGGCGTCATGGCGGTTCTCCCTGCGTTGGCGGGCTCAATGCCCTTCGTGGCCACCATGGCCGGTAGGCTTTCGGACCCGGAGTTTCTGTCCCGTGGCGGGCGCCGGCCCGGCGCGCACGGTGTCGGGTTCGACCCCCTCGTAGAGCCAGGCCACGGTGCGCTCGGGGTGCTGGTACCAGCCCGGATCGGTGTAATCCCCCACCGGCTGCTGGTCGCGCACCTTGAGCACGGTGAACATGCCGCCCATCTCGAGCGGGCCGAAGGGGCCGTCGCCGCCCATCATGGGCAGGGTGTTGTCGGGCAGCGGCATCATGCCGCCCATCTCGCTCATGTCGGCCATGCCCTTGTCGCCCATGGCCATGTAGTCGGGCACGAGCTTGCTGATCTTCTTGGCGAGGTCCTGCTGCGGCACGCCGATCATGGTCGGCACGTCGTGGCCCATGGCGTTCATGGTGTGGTGCGACTTGTGGCAGTGCAGGGCCCAGTCGCCGGCCACGGCGTTGAACTCGAAGGCGCGCATCTGGCCCACGGCCACGTCCACGGTCACCTCCGGCCAGCGCGCGGACTTCGGCACCCAGCCGCCATCGGTGCCGGTCACCTCGAAGTCGTGCCCATGCAGGTGGATGGGGTGATTGGTCATGGTCAGGTTGCCGACGCGGACGCGGACCCGCTCGCCGGTGCGCGCGACCAAAGGATCGATGCCGGGAAAGACGCGCGAGTTGAAGGTCCAGAGATTGAAGTCGGTCATCTCCGCCACGCGCGGCGTATAGGCGCCCGGATCGATGTCGTAGGCGCTCAGCAGGAAGACGAAGTCGCGGTCCACCTTCATGAAGGCCGGGTTCTTCGGGTGCACCACGAGAAAGCCCATCATGCCCATGGCCATCTGCACCATCTCGTCGGCATGCGGGTGGTACATGAAGGTGCCGGATTTCTTCAGGGTGAATTCGTAGACGAAGGTCTGGCCCGGCTTGATGTGGGGCTGGCTCAGGCCGCCGACGCCATCCATGCCCGACGGCAGCAAAATGCCATGCCAGTGGATGGTGGTGTGCTCCGGCAGCTTGTTGGTGACGAAGACGCGGATGCGGTCGCCTTCCACGCATTCGATCGTGGGGCCCGGGCTCTGGCCGTTATAGCCCCAGAGGTGCGCCACCATGCCGGGAGCGAATTCCCGCACCACGGGCTCGGCCACGAGGTGGAATTCCTTCACCCCGTTTTTCATGCGGTAGGGCAGGGTCCAGCCGTTCAGCGTCACCACCGGGTTATAGGGGCGCCCCTCCGCCGGGGCGAGCGGGCCCTGCGTGCCGGACTTGTCCTGGATCACCGCCTCGGGAATGCCGCTGGCCTGGGCGCGGGCCATGAGCCCGGCGCCCAGCACGGCGGCGCCGGTTTTCAGAAAATCACGTCGACTGTTCATCCCCGTCTCTCTCAGTGCCGGGCCGCGGGAGCGCCGGCCTCAATGTCGTTTTCGGACGCCGCCAGTGCCGGACTGCCGCCGGCGCCCTGCAGTGTGCTGTACAGCCTTGCCTCGGCGCTCCAGAACGCCTGCAGCGCGGCCAAATAGGCCTTCATGCTGGCCACCTGCTCCCGGGCCTGGGCCAGCACCTCGAAGGTGCTGACCAGCATGCCGTTGTAACGCAGCAGCACCTCATCGGAGATCTGCTTCTGCAGGGGCACCACCTCGTCGCGATAGTGCCGGGCCAGTTCATGGTTGCTGCGGTAGAGGGCATAGGCCGTGCGCGCTTCGCTGCGGGCCTTCACGGCGGTCTCCGCGACTTCCGCCAGGGCGCGGCGATACACCGCCTCGGCCTGCGCAGGGCGGGTACGGCCGAAATCGAACAGGGGCAGCTCCAGGCTGACTTCATAGCCGGTCTGGCGCGGCGCCTCGTTGGAGGTGTTGGATTCGAAGCCGAGATCCAGCACGTTGATGAAGCGGGTAACTTTCGTGAGACGCAGGCCACGGGCGGTGCTTTCCGCCTGAACCTTGGCCAGGCGCACGTCCACGCGCTGGTCGAGGGCCTGTTGCTCGACATCACTGATCTCCCGCACCGACGCGGGCAGGTCGGGCAGGCGTTCGGGCAGTTGGAGCTGGCGGGGATCGGTGAGGCCAAGCAGGCGGACCAGTTCCTCGCGGGCGGCGAGGGCGGCCGCCTCGGCCTGCACGCGCTGCGCGGCCGCGGTGGCGTAGAAGGCCTGCTCCCTGGCCGCATCCAGGCGGCTGAAATTGCCGGCCTCGGCCAGGCGGCGGGCGAGGTCGCGCCCGGCCTCGGCGGCGTCCAGCACATCGGCGGCATAGCGGGCCCGCTGTCGCGCGCCCAGCGCTTCCACATAGGCCAGCCGCGTATCGCGGGCCAGAGTCAGGACGGCCTGCACGGCCTGCAGCTTGGCCGCCTCATAGCGGCGCTTCTCCATCGGTGCCCGCGCCGGCAGGGTTAGCAGGCCGATGAGGTCGATAACTACGCTGCGCTCGGTTTCCCGCTCGTCACCCCGCTCCAGTCGGGCAATCGAAATCCCCGGATTGCGCGGGCGGGTGGCGGCCACCACCCGGGCCTCGGTGAGACGCAGTTCGGCGAAGGTGCGGTCGAGGCCGGGGTTGTTAAGCAGGGCCAGGGTCACCGCGCCCTCCATGGTCAGCGGCGCCTTCAGCAGCTCCTGGCGCAACTGGGCCCGTGGCGTCGTATTCCTGCTGTCCTCGGGGTGGCCCATCATCCGGTTGGCCGTGGCACGAACCTCCTGCTCCCCGCCGTCGCGCGACAAGGTGGCGCAGCCCCCCAGGGAGGCCAACAGCAGGATCAGGGTCAGGGACTGGAGACGTGTCATGGAGGGTGGCTCCCGTGGGCGCCGTGATCCGGTCGTGTTGACGCGGGTTTTGGGACAGAGGACGGGGCCGGCTCGGCCGCCGGCTTTTCCGCCTGCTTCGCAGGGGAGCCGCCGTGGATCATGCCCTGGTGGTCCATGGGCTGGGAGGTCGCGGCATCCTTAGGCCCAGGCGCCGCCTTGTCGGGCGGGGGCATACTGCCGTGATCCCTGCCATGCCCCCTGTGACCCTGATCCATGGCCCCGCTTGCCACCTCGGCATTGGTGTGCCGCCAGTCGCGGACGGCCGGCTCGCTCCAGCCCTGGAAGCCGGAGAGGGCATTAAGTGTTGTCTCGGCATGGGCGGGGGACGCCCCTATCGCCACTGCCAGCCCCAGCCACGTTAAACCCCTGCGCCCCATGATCTGCCACCGCTACTCATCATTTGGAATGGCGGTCACTATGCGGTCTCCTCACGGACAGGGGGGTGACGCCAAAATTACATTCTTGTCATCGGGAAATAATCCGGCGCCGCACGGTTATTGTTGAGGCCGGTAAACGGGGAAGAAGAGCATGCGGATCCTGATCGTCGAGGACGAACTCAAGACAGGGGACTACCTGAAGCAGGGCCTGACCGAGGCCGGCTATGTCACCGACTGGGTACAGGATGGCCAGGCCGGGCAGGAGCAGGCGCTGGCCGAGGACTACGACCTCGTGATCCTGGATGTCATGCTGCCGACCGTGAGCGGCTGGCAGGTGCTGGAGGCCATCCGGGCCGCGGGCAAGGCGATGCCGGTGCTGTTCCTGACGGCCCGCGACCAGGTGGAGGACCGGGTCAAGGGCCTGGAGCTGGGCGCCGACGACTACCTGATCAAGCCCTTTGCCTTTGCCGAGCTCCTGGCCCGGGTGCGCACCTTGCTGCGCCGGGGCAAGGGGCGCGAACCCGATACCGTCCAGGTGGCGGACCTGGAGCTCGACCTGCGCCGCCGCCGCGCCATCCGCGCCGGCAAGCGCATCGACCTCACCGCCAAGGAATTTGCCCTGCTGGAATTGCTGATGCGCCGCCAGGGCGAGATCCTGCCGCGTTCCCTGATCGCCGCGCAGGTGTGGGACATGAATTTCGACAGCGACACCAATGTGGTGGAGGTCGCCATGAAGCGCCTGCGCAGCAAGGTCGACGCCGATTTCGAGCCCAAGCTGATCCGTACCGTGCGGGGCATGGGTTATGTGCTGGAGGGGCCGGGCGATGCGACTCCGGATACCTAACAGCATCACCGTTCGCACGAGCCTGCTCTTTCTGCTGCTGGCCGCCGGTGTGTTCGTGGTGATGGGGCTCGTGATCCGCGCCTCGGTCACCCATCACTTCAGCGAGCAGGATCGCGCCGCGCTGGAAGGCAAGCTGGAACTGATCCGCCATGTGCTGGCGGTGCGGCACGACCCGGCCGACGCCCAGGGTGTGCGTCAGCAACTCACCGATGCCCTGGTCGGCCATCATGATCTCCTCGTGCGTATCGACACAGGCGATGCCTCCGCGTTCTTTACCGCCGGGCATGGCGCCATTCCGACAAAAATCATGCAGCGGGCGCAGGCCGCCACCCCGCTGCCCTTGCTCACCTGGACAGACGAGGGCGTGATCTATCGCGGCATTGCGGCCCGGGTTTCAACGCCATCGGCCAGGAAGGCGTTTATCGTGGGCATCGCCACGGATACCTCGCATCACCAGCAGTTCCTGGAAGACTTCGAGCGCCAGCTACTGCTGGTGGGCGGGGTCGGCCTGGCCCTCATGGCCGTGCTGGGGTGGCTCGCCGCCCGGCGCGGGCTGCGTCCGGTCGCGACCATGGCGCGGGTCGCCGAAGGGATTTCCGCCAAGCGCCTGCAGGATAGGCTGGAGGTCGAGACGGTGCCGGTCGAGCTGCTGCCCCTGGCGCGTTCGTTCAACGCCATGCTGGACCGGTTGGAGGATTCGCTGCGGCGTCTCTCCGATTTTTCCTCGGACCTGGCGCATGAGCTGCGTACGCCCATCAACACCTTGATGACGCAAACCCAGGTGTCCTTGTCCAAGCCGCGCAGCGCGGAGGACTACCGGGAAATTCTCTATTCCAACCTGGAGGAATTCGAGCGTCTTGCGCGCATGACCGCCGACATGCTGTTCCTCGCCAAGGCGGACCGCGGGCTCGTCGTCCCCCATAGCGAAACGGTCGATCTGCGTGCCGAGGTCGAGGCGCTCTTCGAGTTTTATGATGCCTTCGCCGCCGAAAAGGGCATAGAGCTGGCGGTAAAAGGCGAGGGCGTGATCCAGGGCGATCGCCTCATGATCCGCCGCGCGCTCAGCAACCTGCTTTCCAATGCGATCCGGCACAGCAGCCAGCAGTGTTGCGTCACTGTCACGCTGCATGCCCGGGCAGGGAGCGTCCGTGTGCGCGTGGAAAATCCGGGGACAGAGATTCCGCCGGAGTATTTGGCGCGACTCTTCGATCGTTTCTACCGGGCTGACGCGTCCCGGCAGCGCGGTGAAGATGGGGCCGGGCTGGGGCTGGCTATTACCAAGTCCATCGTCGATGCGCATCGGGGCACGATCTCCGTGCAGTCCGGGCACGGCATCACGGCCTTTGATGTCGAACTGCCAACGCAGGCGGTAGTGTCCTGAGCCATCTGGCCAGAAGCGATTGAGAAGAGGAGTGCAAAAAATGAGGATAAGCCGTCGGGCCGTGCGGGCGGTGTTGTTGGCGATCGTGGTGGCGATTGCCGGAGGAGTCGGGTTCCTGTATTCGGGCTGGTACAACATGGCGGCGGATACTCCACACACGCAGGTGGTGTATCGGCTCCTTACCGTGCTGCGCGAGCAGTCGGTGGCGCGGCATGCCAAGGGCATCGACGTGCCGCCTCTGAATGATCCTGCGCTGATCCGCTCGGGCGCGGGTAACTATGATTCCATGTGCGTCGGTTGTCATCTGGCGCCCGGCCTCAAGGATTCCGAGCTCAGCCGCGGCCTCTATCCGGCGCCGCCGCGCCTCGATAATCCGGAGCGCCAGCGCACGGCGGCGCAGGATTTCTGGATCATCAAGCACGGCATCAAGGCCTCCGGCATGCCGGCCTGGGGCAGGAGCATGGAAGACGAATACATCTGGGGCATGGTGGCTTTCCTGGAGCAGCTACCGCGCCTGTCGCCGGAGCAGTACCGGGAGCGGGTCGAAACCAGCGGCGGCCACCAGCACGGTGGCGGGGAAACCATTACGCCCTCGACCACGAAGCCCGCGGCCAAGTCCGGACATGATCATCATGACGACCACAGCAAGCCGCACTCACACTGAACCACGTAGTGGGGCCTGGCGCCGGAAGCCGGCCCTGCAATGAGGAGGCAATGCCATGCCAGCCCACTTCCTGAAAAAGCTCGCGCTCGTCCTGGCCCTGGTTGTGCCAGCCGCAGCCTGTGCCGAAACAAAAGCGGGGAGCAGATCTACGCGAGCCACTGACCGCTGACGTGTCAGCCGGTGCGCCCGGCTTTCCCGCCAGGCGCACCGTTGTCGATCACTTTTTGCCTTTGTTCTTGTTCAGCCAGGCATCCAGCTTTTTGATTTCCTGCTTTTGTGTCTGGATGACTTTGTGGGCCATGGCCTTAAGCTCGGGTGACTTGCCGTTCCTGGCTTCGATCTCGGCCATTTTCATGCCCTGCTCATGATGATGTTTCATCATCATGGCGAAATCCCTGTCGGTATCGCCGCTCATCTGCATCCGGTGCATGTTCTGCATCATGTCCATATGCATCTGGTGCATCTGCTGCGAACCCTGGCTCATGCTCTGGTTCTGCATGCCATCCATACTCTGGCCCTTCATCCTGTCCATGTCCTGGGTCGCAGCGCTAGGCGCGGGCGTGGCGGTGGCGGGCGCACTCGGGTGATGCTGGCTGTGGTCCTGCTCCTGCGCTGACGCAAGACCTGTTGCGCCGAGTGCCGCGATCAACAGGCTGGCACGGGTGAAAGTGGTCATCGGACATCTGTTCATTTTCATGACTCCTGCGGTTTATGACATGGGTTGGGCGTAGTGAGGAAATTCTGCTGTCCACAGCGGGACTAAGCAGCAGGGCCTGATTGGCATCCAGGCGAGGTTCATGGCGGATGTATGAAGTCAGGCATCGATCTCACCTCTCCTTCGCCAACGGCCCCGACTGAATGAGGGGCAAGGGATTGCCTTCGCCTTCCAGCACGGCGAGCTCATCGGATTCCAGATAGTGTGAAGGTCTCTCGCCCTGCAGCTCTGCGACCGCAGCCAGAATGTGCAGCCACGAACAACGGTTGGCGTAGAGCATGCCGGCCACATTCAGAGTGCCGCCATGATTGAGATAACCCAGTGCCCGCATGGTGGCGCTGCCATCCAGCGGCCGCAACAGACCCAGCAGCGGTTCGGGGCGGGTATGAGTGACCAGCACCCGCTGCGTCGTAGAGTTGCCGGAAAGCTGCTGCCGTAGCGACGCGGGCGCAAGAATCGTCGCCTCGATGCTGTCGCGCGGCTGACGGAAGCGGGCCGGTTCCAGCATGGCCACGAGTGCAGCTGATACTCCCTTTGCCTGCAGGCGCTGCCAGGCCTTGTGGCATTCGATGAGCTGATAGGCGCCGACCGCGATCAGTTGCAGCGGCGCGGCCGCATTGCCTGCGAACAATAACGCCCCATTATGAACAAGCGCCTGCGCCTGCTCGGCGGTGAGCAGCACCGGCAGTTCGGCCTTGGCGACGAGGAGGACATGCAGCTCGCCACGGCGCTGCAGGCAATCGGCGAGGCAGGCGGTAGCGGAGTTGGCGTCGACAGGGAAACGCACGATGGCGGTATCCGACATTTCGCCCAGCAGTGTCTCGCAGAGGGCCGGGTCCTGATGTGATTGCTCGTTCTTGCCGTTTTCCCAGGTGTGCGAGGTGAGCAGGAAGGGCAGGGACAGCCACTGCGGCGGCTGGCCGGCTTCCTTCTGGTGGCGCGCAAAGAGGAGTTCCTGCCGCATGGCGCCCAGCATTTTCATGGCGAAGGCTTCATAGCTCACCACGAGGTTGAGCCCGCCCTTGTTGCCCAGCGCGGCGCAGGCCACGGCTTCCTCGTTCAGCGCCGTGATGATGCTGCCCTGCAGGGCCTCCGCGACGCCGGGCTCGGGGTCGAGTGCGCGGTGGCGGAGATGATTCAATGTTCGCACCATGCGGTTGGAGGCCAGCTCGTCGGGATTGCCGAGCCGGACACGGTGTGCCGGATTGGCCTCCGCGGTGCGGAAGAACTGCGTATCGATGGCAGCCATGGCCGAGGCGCTGCTGCCGGGGGCAAGCCATTGCGGCGCGACTGATGTCAGGGCGGGTACGTGGCGGCGCATCAGGGCGTGGTCCCGCTCCGGTGGCCGCGCCTGCTGCGCCTGTTGCGCAAAGAGGCGCGTGGCCGCCGTCAGGTCATCAAACGGTACATGCAATGCCGCTGTGCCCCGGTTGAATTCCGCCAGCGCCGCAGAGTTCCGGGATGGATTACCCGAGAGCGGCAGGTTGTGCGCGCGGTTGCTGCCGGCGCCGGGAAAGCCGTAGCCCTTCACACATTCAGCGATGAGATACCGCAGCGGAAAGGGATACTCGCCCTGACCGTTTCTCCGTGCCTCCAGAAAGGCGGCCTGCCGCTCTTCCGCTTCCCACAGGGCGCAGACGTAAGCGGCCGGATCGTGCCCGTCGAAGATGACGGGATGGAAACCGTTCAGGCGAAGGTGCTGTCCCAGCCAGGCCGTTCCGCCATGCTGCGCCACGCTCGTGCGCTGTTCGATGCGTCGCCCGTTGGCAATCATCACCGGCATGACGAAGCCGCAGTCCTCGGCGCGCCACCAGCGCGCGGCCCAGTCGCTGCCACGTTGTTCCTCCCAGGCTCCATCGCTCAGGAACGCGACAAGGCGCTCGCCGGGAAGCGGCATGTGCACATATTGCAATTCGGTGAAGCCGAGATAACCGCCTTCGGTAATGCCGCCCGCGGTATGCACGTTCACATGGCTTCCCAGCGGCGATACCGGGCGCCCCTCGCCATTCACGGCATAGGCGTAAAAATCCTGCACAAAACGCGTCAGGCCACCATCGGACACGTCATAACGTGCCGCATGCTCGGGCGTGGTATTGCCGATAAGCAGATTGCAGGCGTCGATAGCGGCCACACAGTGGCCTTGGCCCATCACCCAGGCGCGCGTGAAACGGGTCAGCGCATTGAGCGCAAGATAGCCGATGTAGGCAGGCACCATGTTGAGCGAGCC
Source organism: Pseudomonadota bacterium (assembly GCA_049320605.1). Lineage (GTDB taxonomy): Bacteria > Pseudomonadota > Gammaproteobacteria > Pseudomonadales > Moraxellaceae > UBA2031. The sequence goes on from JBMOQI010000005.1 coordinate 28,445, forward strand.
ACCGGTGTGTCCCTGCGGATCGAGCTTGCAGTCAGTGGCGGCCAATGCGCTGCCATCGAGCTTCACATGGCGGGCATAGGTCATGTGCACCACGAGCCACATTGCCGCGGAGGCAGTTCTGTCCGCAGCCATCAGGAGGTCGAAGGCGTCCTGCCGATTCGCGATCAGGCTGCGCTGTTCCAGTTCGCCGATCAGCTCGAATACTCGCACTTGCGTATCGGATTCATGCCGAATGACACCGTATCCGACAGCCCAGGCCGCAAACGCGGGGTCATGCTCGCGGCAGTGTCGGGCGCGGGTAGCCTGTGGGTGGCGGTGCCAGTTTTCCTGTTGATCCATGCTCATGACTCAAGAAGTGGGCGAGCGAGGCGCAGCATTTCCGCTTCCTCGTCACCCCGGATGACCCAGACTCCGACACGGCTTTGGCTGTCACTGATTTGCGCGGTGCCGTCGGCTGACGCATTGGTGGGGCCATGCAGCACTACTCCCAGAAAGTCCAGGCCCCTGCAGATTCGTTCGCGAATCACCGGCGCGTGCTCGCCGATGCCGCCGCCGAAGACGACGGCGTCCAATCCGCCCAAGGTCGCGGCATAGGCACCGATATAGTGGCGGACGCGCTGACAGAATTGGGCGATGGCTAGTTGCGCCCCGGCGTTGCTGGAAGCCAGAAGCTCGCGCATGTCGTCTGAGCCGCCCGACAAGCCCTTCAGGCCCGACTCATGCGTCAGCATCTCTTCGATCTCTGCAACCGTCAGGCCGGATCTCAACAAGTGCAGCAGCACGCCCGGATCGAGGTCGCCCGGACGTGTCGCCATGACGAGGCCTGCAAGCGGCGTAAAGCTCATGGACGTATCGATAGGCTGGCCGTTACGTATTGCTGCAGCAGAGCAACCACCGCCCAGCTGCAGCGTTACCACTCGACCCCGTGCCACCTCGGGAGCCTGGCGCTGAAGCTGCTGCCACAGCGCACTGTGGGCAAGGCCATGGAAGCCGTAGCGGTGCAGCCCGTACCGCGCGCGCATCGGGGAGGGCAATGGCAGGGTGCGACTGACATCCGGTAGCTGCGCAAAGAAACCGGTATCTGGCACCAGGCAATGCTGGGCGTCCGGCCAGCGTAGAGCACAGGCGCGTGCCCATTGCCGGGCCTGAGGATTGTGCAGTGGCGCCAGTGCATCGAAGGGGCGCAGAGCTTCATCCAGAGAGGACGACCACGAGGCCGCTGCAGTCAGCACATCACCGCCATGGACGAGGCGATGCACAGTGGCAATGACCGGTGCCTCCAGGGCATGAAGCCACTGCCGGGGCGAAGTCGGTAGCGTTGTGCCCTCCAGCCGCCACTTCTGCCGGACTTCGCCTGCCGGCGTGCACAGTACCAGCTTGCAGGTGTGGCTGCCGGTATTGACCAGCAGCTGCAGCATCTCACTCATGCCGGCTCCTCGCGAACGCCCCTGCGCATCAGGTCCGCTCACTCTTGTTACCCCGTTTGAGCATCGTCGCCGTCCACTTCATCCCAGGTTATCGTCCTGGAAACAGCGTGACTTCATCCCCTTGCTCCGGCACCACCGCATTCCAGCCTAGCCTATGCTCGAGGCGCTGGCGCAGTGCATCGGCTGCCAGAGGCTCGCCATGGGTAATGAAAGTCCGGCGTGGCGCCGGGATGCCGTCCAGCCACGCTAGTAGCTCTTCATAATCGGCATGGGCAGAGAGGTTTTCCATCTTGGTTACATGGCAATGGATGGGCACGTCCTCGCCGTGGATACGCAATAACTTTTCTCCACGCAGCAGCGCATCGCCGCGTGTGCCGGCCGACTGGAAGCCGGTGATCACGACGGTGCTGCGGTGGTCGCCGCCGAACACCTTGAGGTGATGCAGGATGCGGCCGCCGTTCAACATGCCGGCACCGGCGATGATGATTTTCGGATGACGGTTCTCGCTAAGTTCGCGCGATTCCGCTGGTGTGCGCACGTAGTGCACTCCACCACACATGAAATCGCACTGCGCATCGCTGAGCCGGCGCTGGTCGCGATGCTTGTGGAAGACGGCAGCCACGTCGATTGCCATGGGACTGTCGAGAAAGACCGGCACGTCGGGAATGTCGCCGGCGGCCTTGAGTTCCGAGAGCAGGAAGGTGATGGCCTGCGCCCGGCCGACGGCGAAGGCGGGAATCATCACAGTGCCGCCGCGCGCTACGGTGTCGCGCACCGCCTTGCCTAGCTTCTCATAAGCGTCTTCCGGCTCGTGGCGGCGGTCACCGTAGGTGGACTCCAGCACCAGGTATTCGGTGGGGGCGAGTGGCGCGGGCGGACGGATCAGCAGGTCGTTCGGGCGTCCCACGTCACCGCTGAAGGTGATGCTGGTGGCCGGGCTTTCCACGCGCACGCTGGCGGCACCCAGGATGTGCCCGGCCGGAGTGAAGCGGCAGGTGAGGGCATCAACCTTGAAGGGCTCACCGAAGCGGTGCGTACGCAATTGCTTCAATACCCGTGTGGCCTGCTCGACTGTGTAGAGCGGGGCTGCCGGACGGTGTTTGCTGTAGCCATGACGGTTGGCGTGACGTGCATCCTCTTCCTGCAGGCCGGCGCTGTCCTGCAGCAGGATGGCGACCAGGTCGGCAGTGGCCTCGGTGCAGTGGATGGGGCCATGGAAACCTTCATGCATGAGACGAGGCAGGTAGCCGGAGTGGTCGAGGTGGGCGTGTGTGAGGACCACAGCATTGATACGAGCAGGATTCACCGGGAAAGGTGCCCAGTTGCGGCTGCGTACGTTCTTCACCCCTTGGAACAGGCCGCAGTCGACCAGCAGCGAAGTCCCGTCCTGCTGCAGCAGATATCGAGAGCCGGTGACGGTGCCGGCGGCACCCAGGAAGCGAAGTTTCATGCGGTTGTCCTTATGCCGGTACCAGGAGAAGACGATGCACCAGGCGTTCGCCGTGGGGGACGCCGGCCGCTGGAATGCCTGAGCACGCGCAGTGCCCTTGCAGTGAAGCATTGACGGGCAGCCTCGTCCTCGAGTTGACCTGGATCAAGGTCGCGAAGGATGCGCTGGCAGGTGGCTGGGCCAGCAGCCAGGGCAACCACAGAGCCACGAGGATGAGCAGAAGGCCAGTCACCACGCGGAAAGCATAGGCCCGACCACCCATGACAATGGCCATCATCCCCTTGGAAATGGAGTTGGTGCTGAGCGCGGTCAGCACCGGCAGCACGACCATGTCGGGCGTGAGCTTGCCGGCCGGCACCAGCACCGCGGCGGAGGCAGCGGCGGCGTGCACATCGGCAAAGCCGCTCAGGGTCGTGGACAGCACCACACCGGGATTGCCCAGCCACTGGAAGAGCAGGGCCGATGCCAGCTGCACGACGCCAATCATCAGCGCAGCCCCGACAGCCAAACGCCAGTCGAAGACGTGTCGGCGCAGGAGGTCTTCGCCACGGCCCGTGTCCGGAGTCAGCGCGAAACGTGCTGCATAGGCACAGGCCACCACGAACGCGCACGCAAGATGCGGCAGCAGAAGCAGTGCGATGCGCAGATCAATAGCGGTGAGCACGAGCATCATCAGCAGCATGGTGGTGGCGCTGGAGAGGGTGGCGGCGGCTACCGCGGCCTGCAGGCTCTCCGGTTCGCGCCGCGCGCGCTCCCCCATACTGGCTACCGTGGCTGTGCTGGAGGCGAAGCCCGAAACGAAGCCTGCCAGCGGCAGGCCAAAGCGCGCGCCGGCGGCGCGGATGGCGATATGGCCGAGCGCGCCAATGCACATCATCAGCACGCACAGAAGCCAAACTGTCCGCAGATTGATGGCGTCGTAAGGACCAATAAACTTATCCGGCACCAAAGGCAGGATAACTAAAGCGGCTCCTGCCAGGATCAGCCCGTCGCGCACCTCCGTTTCGGTCAGACCCGCGCGGGCGAAGCGGTGCAGGTCATCCCTCCAGGCCAGCATTCCCGTCAGCACGACACCAAGGCCGGCCGCGAGTGCCGGACTACGAGTACAGAGCGCCCCCAGTAACAGCACGAGCAGCAGCGCCGCCTCCGTGGTGAGTCCGGCATCGCCCGGCGCGCTCCGGGCATAGGCAACGCCGAGGAGCAGTGTCAGTCCGAGCGCGAGGGCCGCCAACAGCAGTGCACCTCCCAACGTAAAGGCGCTCCAGCCTAGCAGCGACACCGTGGCGAAGGTGCGCAGGCCCGCCACCATTTGTCGAGGCGCCCGGGCCTTCCGACGCTCGCGTTCAAGCCCGGTGAGCAGGCCGATGCCAAGTACGGTGGTTAGGGCGGGAATTTCAGGGGGCAGGGGCATGCGTCGCTCCGCGTCAGTTCAAGTTTTCAGGCGCTCATCCTCCGGCCACTGGCCATAGATTTCCGCCGAATTGAGGCAGCTGAAGAGTGATGGATCGTCGCCCCGCACCAGCAGCACCGGACAGGTCGATTCGCGCACCACACGCTCAGCCACGCTCCCCAGCAGGAAGCGGCGGAAGCCTGAGCGTCCGTGCGTGCCCATGATGACGAGATCGAAGTCGCTGTCGCGGACTTCGTCGAGCAGGGCGCGCGCGACGCTGCTGTCGGGCTTCTCGGTCTGATCGACCACCACCGTTTCGGCCTCGTCCACGCCCAGCGCTGCCAGTCGGCGCAAGGCCTGGTCCAGCAGCACCCGGGCTTTCTCCATTTCCGCCGCTTCTGCCTGGCAGGGCTCCTGGTCCGCGGTGTGCGGCAGCGGCCGTGGATATTCCGCCACCGTTACCACCGAAAGCTGCGCGCCGTTCCGTGCCATGCGTGCCGCCTCGCGCAGCGCCAGTTCCGCGCAGACGGTGCCGTCGTAGGTCACCATCACCTTCTTGTACATGATCCACCTCGGCCTTCGTCCATCATTGCCGGCAGCGTAGAAAACCTGCGCGCCATCGTATTGACCTGCGTCAACCGTGACGGTGCAGGGCGCCGCGAAACAGCAAGCAGCGCCTGGTTTGATCTGGCTCAAATGCAAACGGCGCCGCTGTGCAAGTATGTGCATGAGCATTTTTTCCCGTTGGTCTTTTCGCAGGAGCCCGCCATGTACCAGAACATCCTTGTTGCCGTGGACGGCAGCCCGACCTCTAACCTGGCGCTGCTGGAAGCGGCCCGCCTGGCGCCTTCCGATGCCCAGGTGCGCGTCGTTCATGTCATCGAGCTGCCGTCCTGGACGGTGCCGCTGGAGTACGGCGTGGTTTACGACGTGGAATTGCTACAGACCTCGCTTGTCAAGGCCGGCAAGGACATCCTGGAGCGCGCGAAAACGCTACTCAAGCACAAGGGCATAGACGCGCGCACGCAGCTGGTCGAGCTGGCCGCGATCGATGCGCACAACATTCCGCAGGCCATCCTGCAGGTCGCCGAGAGCTGGCCGGCCGACGTCATCGTGGTCGGCACGCACGGCCGCCGCGGTTTCAACCGCCTGCTCATGGGCAGCGTGGCGGAAACGCTGCTGCGCAGTGCGGCGCGGCCGGTGCTGCTGGTGCGAGCGCCGGATACGGCGGAGCCGATCGAGGTTACGCCTGCCGCGACAGACAGCGCGGCCTAACCACGTCCCATCAGCGCCGTTGCGCCGGGGGTGGCGACGAGACGGCGCATGGGCTTGGCATGCACTTGTGCCGGCCAGTCCTGCCGCGCCTGCCAGCGGCAAGCGCAGCCGATTTTTGAAGCCGTCTGACAGCTCTTTTCGAAGTCGTGCGCTCAGCCGGGCAGCAGGGAATGCTCCACCAGTGGCTGGGCTTCCAGCCACTGCCCCCTCTCCCCTGGCGGCAGTGGCTGGGCTTCCAGCCACTGCCGCCAGG
>JBMOQI010000006.1:0-184586 GCA_049320605.1 Pseudomonadota bacterium
GGTGCGCGCTCATGAGGGTGATGCGCTCAACATCAGTCAGGCAGGAAACGCTTTTCATGGCCAGCCCTCCGGCAACCTCAGGGTGAGGCTTTCAGAGTAGTCGGGAATTTTTGTACGGCCACTTAGATGTAAGTGTTCGTGGATCATAATCACACGGCAGGTCACCAACGTTCGCTTGGATCAGCGTGTTAATGATCCCAGTAAAATAAGCATCTGCCTTCTTTTCGCCTTTCTGCTTGTTTAGTGGTATCGGACAGGTTGGACGATGCTGTTCTTTCAGCTGGTTAAATAAAGCCTTTGCTGCGTCAACCTCCATCAATCTAGGAGCTACGAAGTTGTTAAGTACGTCAGCTCGATACTCGAAGTATGCGTGAAGCTCTTTTGCCAGCGGTGAAGGTTCGGTTACGGACCCAAGTTCCGCGGTGCTCAAATTTAGCTTTTTGTATGCTTTATGAATTTCTTGAAGCGTAGGTATCCTGATGGTGCCTTGCTGACGCGTGGTGTAGCCAACGGCTTGGCTGATAACACGAACGCACGCCCAAAAAGACTTTGTCTGGTGCGAGAAGCGGGGATTAGCTTGCATTATTTTTTTCGATCCAAGCGATGATTTCGGTCACCGGGACACTCAGCACCCGGCAGATGGCTATGAGCTCAAATACATCTAGTGTCTTTTCACCAGACTCATATTTGCTGACATACGACTGGGGACGTCCAAGGGCATCGGCCACATCGCTTTGGCGCAGGCCAGCCTGAAGCCGCAGCTCCCTTAGGTGCCGTAAGAACTTGATTTGTATGGGGTCGGATGGAGTAGACATAAAGCATGTATATATCCCATTGTCGAATATCCCAAATACGAATATGATCAGCTGCCCACGTCCACTTCAGTTCTCCGGGAGCAAGTAATGCAGCACGCATTTCTCTTTGAAGATGTTTCCCGAAATCAGGTAGAGCCTTTTAAGACGCAGTTGCTGAAGTGGATTGGCAACAAACAGCGCTTTGCACATGAAATCGTCGCGTTGTTTCCTGAGAGCTTCGGTATGTACTACGAGCCCTTTTTAGGAAGTGGTGCGGTCCTAGCTACGTTGGCGCCGGAGAGAGCGGTTGCATCCGACGCATTTTTGCCACTAGTTGAAATATGGGAGGCTCTTAAAGAAAATCCCGCCAAATTGAAGCGTTGGTACAGCGATCGGTGGAAGCTGCATTCGACGCTGGGTAAGCAAGAGGCTTATGAGAAAATTCGCGCCCGCTACAATAAGTCGCCAAATGGCGCCGATTTGCTTTTCTTATGTAGAGCTTGTTATGGCGGTGTCGTGCGATTCAGGAAGACTGATGGTTTTATGTCTACGCCGTGCGGCGTCCATGAGCCTGTTTCCCCTGAGTCCTTTTCACAGCGTGTTGACATATGGGTGGAGCGGATCGGGCATGTTGAGTTCATGCATATGGACTATAAAGCTGCCTTCGCAGCTGCTAAGCCTGGAGATCTGATCTATTGCGACCCACCGTATGTCCACAGCCAGTCGATCCTTTACAAAGGACAAGATTTCTCCTTTGTTGAGTTGCTTGAGCAAGTGGCTGCTGCGAAGCGTCGTGGAGTCTACGTTGCTCTTAGCATTGATGGCACGAAGAAATCTGGGGAAGTAAGTTGCGATCTTCCCATCCCCCCCGCTCTTTTTGCTCGTGAGATCTTCTTGAATCTTGGTCGATCAATGCTTCGTCGGTTTCAGATGGAGGGGGAGACTCTGGAGAACGAGGTTGTTTCAGATCGGCTCCTGCTTACGTATTAATCTGAGATAAAAAGGGGGCGGAGTCTGAGGTTTCCCCTCATATTTTCGGGGTCTGTAAATCCAACTGTGTAACTGCGGTTTCTCACTGCAGTGCCGCCAGCGGCACGCGGTCCTCGCCGAACATCACCTGAAACGTCTGCAGTGCCGGTTTCCAGTGATGGATCTGCTTCCAGTTCCGTGAGGCCTGATGGATCGCCAGATACATCGCTTTGATCGCCGCCTCGTCGTTCGGAAATATCCGCCGATTGCGCGTCAGCTTGCGCAGACTCATGTTCAGCGACTCAATCGCATTGGTGGTATCCCCCAAGGGGACTTCCTGCGGGGCGTACACCACTTTGCGAATCTCCGGCGGGAACTGGAAGAAGGGAATGATGTTGTCCCAGTTCCCGCGCCACAGCCGCACCACCGCCTGGTAGCGCTCGCCCCATTCGGCCTCGAACGCGTCCAGCTCCGCCAGCGCTTCGTCGGCACTGACCGACTGGTAAATGCGTTTCAGCGCCGCTACCGCCGCCTTCATGTCCTTGGCCGTGAGGTACTTCATGCTGGCCCGCATCAAATGCACCAGGCACAGCTGGGTCAGCGTTTTCGGGAAGATCGCCTGCACCGCTTCCGGCAAGCCTTTGAGGCCATCCATGCAGGCGATGAAGATATCCTGCACGCCGCGATGCCGGAGGTCGGTCAATACGGCCAGCCAGAACTTGGCGCCCTCGTTCTCGGCGATCCAAAGGCCGAGCACTTCCTTCTCGCCGCGCAGGTTGACGCCCAGCACCACGTGCACGGATTTGTTGATGACCTGCTTGCCCTGATGCACTTTGACCACCAGGCCATCGAGCCACACGATGGGATAAACTGCCTCCAGCGGCCGGCTTTGCCAGGCGCGCACATCCTCGATAATGGCATCCGTCACTTGGGAAATGATCGTGTGCGAAATCGTGACGCCGTACAGCTCCTGCAGGGCCTGCTCGATATCGCGGGTGGTTAGGCCCTTGGCATACAGCGTGAGAATCTTGTCTTCCATGCCGGCCAGGCGGATCTGGCGCTTGGGCACCAGCTGCGGCTCGAAGCTGCCGTCGCGGTCGCGCGGCGTGGCAATTTCCAGCTCGCCGAACTTGCCCTTCACGGTCTTGGCGGACGTGCCGTTGCGGGTATTGGCGCGCCGGCCAGGCGCATCGCGGCGCTCGCCCTTTGCATAGCCCAGGTGCGCGTCCATCTCGGCGTCCAGGGCCCGGTTGATCAGGCGCTGCAGCAGCTGCGCATGCAGGGCATCGACATCCTCGGGGCGCTTGCAGCCCTTCAGCAACTCGTCCAGCATCTCGGTATTGATCGCCATGTCACTGCTCCTTGTGGCATTCGCCACATCCTCGCCGAAGCAGTTACACAGATCAATTTACAGTCTCTATTTTCGTGAGTTAACCTGCACCGGCATCCCCTGCTGCTAATGGATGCGCCGCCTCCGGCGGCCATCGCCCGAAGTCATCGCGCGTCAGGCGCAGGGCCTGATCGGCAAGGACGAGCCAGCCCAGGGTTATGACCGAGATCGTCGGCGGCGTGTGCCGGGCATTGGATTCATACCGAGGACGCAGTACCTGCCGCTCGGCCAGCGTGCCGGCAATCCACAGCACGTACAACGCCAGTGCCTGGACCCGCAACAACCTCTGCAGCCGCTCCACGGTCTGGCTCTGCGTGTCCTCGAAGCTGAACCCGAACCGATGCGGCTTGAGCGTGCGGAACGACTGCTCGATACGCATGCGCTTGCGATAAAGGTCGACCAGCTCCCGCGCGGATTTCTTCGCCAGCGACACCGAGGCGCAGAGCAGCCACGGCTCGCGTTCGCGCTGGGCACAGGCGTCGCTGCGTTTGGCGCGGGCGCGCTGGCCACGACCGTTCAGCTGCTGCCGGCCCTGCAGCGCTTTGCGGTAGAGCACGAAGCGTCCGGTGACGGGACGGGAGCGGAGCATCTGCCAGAGGCCCGGATCGGTGGGCCGGCCCGTGGCCTGCGCCATGAGGGCGCGACAGCGGGCCCACTCGCCGTCGTCCTGCTGAATGCAAGTCCGCCCGCGTACGCGGCCGACCCGCGCAAATACTTCAAGGAAACCATCACCGCCATGCGCGACATCTGCATCGACCGCTACCAGGCCTTCGGCACCGCCGGCAACGCCGCCAGGATCAAGGTCATGACGCTGGAGCAGATGGCCCACAAGTACGCCAGGGGCGAGCTGGCGCAGCAGGTCAAGTAAGCCCCGCCGTCCGCGCAAAGTCAGCATCGCAAAGGCGCCGCAGGGCGCCTTTGTTTTTTACCTTGCCACGCGTCGATCCCGGCCCGAAGTTTACGAAAGGCACCCTGGCGGGACAGACTGCATTTGCAGCGCGGAGGTGGCGGCCTACGCTGGGAACCGCAGGGACGCAGCCGGTAGTCGCGCCCGCGACGACATCCACCGGAGCGCCCATGGCCGTCCTCTACCGTCTCGTATTCCGCGGCAAATACCTTCCCGGCCTGAGCCATGAACAGGTGCTGGCCAACCTGGCCGGCCTCTTCGGCGTGCCGGTCGGGGAATTGCAGGCGGTGCTTGCGCAGCAGCCCGCCACCATCCGCGAGGACATCTCCGCCGAGCAGGGCAATCGTTACCAGGAAGCCCTGCTCGGGGCCGGCCTCGTTACCCATCTCGAGGCCATGACCGACGCTGCCGGCAAGACGCTGCCGGCCGGCTGGGACGGCGTCGAGCGCCGCGTGGGCGAGCGCGACCGCCGCGGCCCCGGCGGCGACCGTCGCGGCAGCCGGCGCGATGCCTCGCTGCGTCCCGATCGCCGCCAGGGCCGTGGCCGCCGCCAGACCGATCGCGCAGGGGATTGACGCCGCGCCTGCCGGCCAGGCGAACGGCAGGCTATGCTGACTCCGACACGGATTCCGGAGCCCCGCATGGAGACCAAGACCCGGTTCCACCTCTGGTATTTCATCCTCGCCGTCTCGGCCCTGCTGCTCTTCCAGGGCTGGTGGCAGGCGCGCACGGCCGTCGAGGTCATTCCCTACAGCGAGTTCGAAACGCATCTCGACGCGGGCCGCATCCGCGCGGTGGAAATCGCGCAGGACAGCCTTTTCGGCACTTATCGCGAGCCCTTGCAGGGCAAGAGCGGCTTCGTCACCAACCGCGTCGATCCCGGCCTCGCCGACAAGCTCAGGGCCGCGGGCGTGGAGTTCGCCGGCGTGCGCCAGAGCAATTTCCTGCGCGAGGTGCTGTCCTGGGTCATCCCCGTGCTGGTGTTCTTCGCGCTCTGGGCCTGGCTCCTGCGCCGCATGGCGGACAAGCAGGGGCTGGGCGGTCTCACCGCCATCGGCAAGAGCCGCGCCAAGGTCTATGTCGAGACCGACACCAAGGTGACGTTCAAGGATGTCGCCGGCGTCGACGAGGCCGAGGCCGAGCTGCAGGAGGTCGTCGAGTTCCTGAAATCGCCGCAGGTGTACGGCCGCCTCGGCGCGCGCATTCCGAAAGGCATTCTGCTCGTCGGCCCGCCCGGCACCGGCAAGACCCTGCTGGCGCGCGCCGTCGCCGGCGAGGCCGGCGTGCCGTTCTACTCCATCAACGGCTCCGAGTTCGTGGAGCTCTTCGTCGGCGTGGGCGCGGCGCGCGTGCGCGATCTCTTCGAGCAGGCGCGCAGCCATGCGCCGGCCATCATCTTCATCGACGAGCTCGATGCGCTGGGCCGCGCGCGCGGCGCCTTTCCCGGCGCCGGCGGCCACGACGAGCGCGAGCAGACGCTGAACCAGCTGCTCTCCGAGCTCGACGGCTTCGACACCCGCGCCGGCCTCGTGCTGCTCGCCGCCACCAACCGCCCGGAAATCCTCGATCCCGCCCTCCTGCGCGCCGGCCGCTTCGACCGCCAGGTGCTGGTGGACCGGCCCGACCGCAGGGGCCGTGTCGAAATCCTGCAGGTGCACATCCACAAGATCCGCGTCGCGCCCGAGGTCGACCTCGGGCAGGTGGCGGCGCTCACCACGGGCTTTACCGGCGCCGACCTCGCCAACCTCGTCAACGAGGCCGCCACGGTGGCGACGCGGCGCCGGGCGGAGCAGGTGACGCTGGCCGATTTCACGCTCGCCATCGAGCGCATCACCGCGGGGCTCGAGAAGAAGAACCGCCTGCTCAACGCCTACGAGCGCGAAGTCGTCGCCTATCACGAGATGGGCCATGCGCTGCTGGCGCTGGCGCCGCCGTCTACCGAGGCCGTGCACAAGGTCTCCATCATCCCGCGCGGCATCGGCGCGCTGGGCTATACCATCCAGCGCCCCACCGAGGATCGCTACCTCATGAGCCGCGAGGAACTGGAGAAGAAAATCGCCGTGCTGCTCGGCGGCCGCGCCGCGGAAGTGCTGGTGTTCAACCACCTCTCCACCGGCGGCGCCGACGATCTCGCCAAGGCCACCGACATCGCGCGCGCCATGGTCACGCGCTACGGCATGGACGAGAAGCTGGGCTTCGTCATCTACGACAAGGAGAAGAACAGCTTCCTCGGCCAGGACGCGCCGCCGTTTCCCGCGCTGCGGCCCTATAGCGAGGCAACCGCGCAGGCCATCGACGACGCCGTGCGCAGCATCATGCAGGAAGTGTTCAAGCGCACGCTGGCCTTCCTGCGCGCGAACCGCGACGTGCTGGAAGCAGGCGCGAAGGCGCTGCTGGAAAAGGAAACGCTGGACGAAGGCGCGTTGAAGGCGCTGGCGGCGGAACTGCGCCGCGATGCAACGGCCGCCTAGCGCCGCCGCGGCGCTGGCCTATTCCGCCGGTTTCGTCCGGCGCCGCCAGCAGAAGACCCAGCCGTAAAGCGCGGCGTTGAGCACGAGCACCACGGCCGCCAGCGCCAGCTGGATATCGCGGGTCAGGCCGGCCGGATAGATGGCGGCCAGGAGATAGTGCTCGATGAAGCTCTCCGCATAAGCGGCCTCTCCGGCCTGCGCGCGAAAGAAATTCTCGAGCGGCGTGAGCGGGCAGGTGCCGCCGCTGACTTCGATGGCGATGCCCCACAGCACGGCGGGCAAATGCAGCGCGGCAAGCCAGCGCCAGCGCAGCGTCAGCAGCGCCCCGAAGAGCACGAACAGGATAAAGCCCAGGTGCAGGAGCAGAACGGCGTCGGCGAGGTGGCGCATGGGGTTGCCTGGCGGATGAACATCCTGGAGTAGAGTGCGTTGCCCGTGGCTTTACGGAGACTTCGTTCAGAGGCCGGCGCTCGGGGCGGCGCGAGTGGCCGCCCCGAGCTTCTTGCCGGTTCAGCCCTGCCGCTTCTTCTCCCTCCTTATCTGCCCCACGACCAGCCTCTGGTAGCCCGTCGGCAGCAGGCGCTGGATGAGGTCGAGCAGCTTCGCGTCGTTGCCGATGAGCTGGCGGCGCTTGTTGGCGAGGATGGCCTCGACGATGGCCTGCGCCGCGTCCTCCGGCGTCGTCTTTGCCATCTCCTCGAAGCGGCGCGCCAGGCTCGCGTTGTCCTTCAGCCCGTAGGATTCGTTCGTGATCACGCGGCTGGCCACGGCGATATTGGTCTTGATGCCGCCGGGATGGATGCTGGTCACGCCGACCGGCGCCCCCTCGATGTCCATTTCCTCGCGCAACGCTTCGGTGAAGCCGCGCACGCCGAACTTGGAGGCGTTGTAGGCGGCCTGCGTGGCGAAGCCGATCAGCCCGAACAGGCTGGAGATGTTGACGATGTGGCCGTCGCCGCTCTGCTTGAGATGCGGCAGGAAAGCCTTGCTGCCGTGCACCACGCCCCAGAAGTTGATGTTCATCAGCCACTCGAAGTTCTCGTAGCTGGTGTCTTCGACGGTGGCGGCGACGGTGACGCCGGCATTGTTGATGATGACGTTGACGCGGCCGTAGTGCGCGGCCACGGCGTCGGCCCAGGCGTGCACGGCGGCGCGGTCGGCGACGTCGAGGCGCTGCGTGTGCACCCTGGCGCCGGCGTCGGCGCAGAGCTTCGCGGTCTCGGCCAGGCCCACCTCGTTCACGTCGGCAATGGCGAGATGGCCGCCGAGTTTCGCCATCAGCACCGCGGTGGCGCGGCCGATGCCGGAGCCGGCGCCGGTGATGGCCACGACCTTGTCATTGAGCGTTTTCATGAGCGTTTTTCCTTTTGTTGTTCCCGATGTGCCTGCAATGCCGCAGGAGCGGCTTCAGCCGCGAAGCATAAATCTGTTCGCGGCTGAAGCCGCTCCTACGGGAGATCCGGCCGGCCGGCCGGCGTTGGCCCGCGAAGCGTCAACCTGCGAAGCGTCAACCCGCGAAGCGTCAACCCGTGCAGCGCCGGCTCCGAAGCGTCAGGCCAGCAGCTGCTCGACGAATGCCGGCAGCAGCTGCCCGGCCGGGCCGTAGAGATGCTCGTCGAAGGCGCCGCGCGCCAGCGTCGGCTCGAGGTTGATCTCGACGGTGCGCGCGCCGCCGAGCGCCGCCTGGCGCACGAAGCCGGCCGCCGGATAGACGTTGCCCGAGGTGCCGATGCTGAGGAATAGCGTGCAGGCGGTCAATGCCTGGTGGATGCGCTCCATCGCGTAGGGCATCTCGCCGAACCAGACGATGTTGGGACGCAGCGTGCCGGTCGCGCGGCAGCACTCGCAGAGCTGCCCGGGGGCGATATCGCCCCCGACACGGAAGCGCCGGCCGCTCTGCGTGCAGAGCATCGACAGCAGCTCGCCGTGCATGTGGATGAGGTTCCGCGTGCCGGCGCGCTCGTGCAGGTTGTCGACGTTCTGCGTCACCACCAGCACCTCGCCCGGGTATTCGCGCTCCAGGCGGGCCAGGGCTGCGTGCGCGGCGTTGGGGCGGACGGCCGGGTCCTGCAGCTGCGCGCGGCGCAGGTTGTAGAAACGCTGCACCAGGGCCGGGTGGCGGGCGAAGGCCTCGGGCGTCGCCACGTCCTCGATGCGGTGCTCCTCCCAGAGCCCGTCCCGGGCGCGGAAGGTGCGGATGCCGCTCTCGGCGGAGATGCCGGCGCCGGTCAGCACGACGATGCGGTGCGCGGTCTGGCTCATGGTTTGTCTCGGGAAAGGAAGCGCCGTGGCGCCGGCGCAGGACGTGGCGCAGTCAAGGGCGGACGGCCATGCTATAACCGCGGCAAACGACAAGCCACGGAGGCCGCATGACCACCGCCGCCCTGATCGCGTCCGCCCCGCCTCCCGATATCGAGACTGCGCGCCGCACCGTCGCAGCCGCCCGCCGCGACCTGCTGCGCCTGGACCTCAGCGTCTACGCGCCGCTGCGCGGCGCGCTCGCCGCCTACAGCGCCTATTACGGCCTCGACATGGAGCGCGCCCTGCCGGGTGTCCGCCACTATCTCGGCTGGTTCGAAGCGCACCACTACCGCATCGCCGCGCAGGTTTTCATGCCCGCGGAGGCGCAGGGCACGGTCTTTATCCTGCACGGCTATCTCGACCACGCCGGCCTCTATCGCCACCTGATCCGCGACTGCCTCGAGCGCCGCCATGCCGTCTTCATCTTCGACCTGCCGGGGCACGGGCTCTCCGGCGGCGCGCGCATCGACATTCCCGATTTCTCGCATTACCAGGCGGTGCTGGGCGAGGCCGTCGCCGCCTATGGCGCGCTGCTGCCCAGGCCTTTCTACGGCGTCGGCCAGAGCACCGGCGCCGCCATCCTGATGGATCACGCGCTCACCGCCTGCGCGGAAAAACGCAGGCCGGCGTTCAAAAAACTGCTGCTGCTGGCGCCGCTGGTGCGGCCGGTGCAGTGGGCCAAGATCCGTTTCGGCTGGTGGCTGATCCACCACTACAGGAAATCGGTGCCGCGCGTGTATCGCAACAACACCGGCGACAAGGACTTTCTGCATTTCATCCAGCACGCCGATCCGCTGCAGGACAACGACGTGCCCATGGGCTGGGTCGGCGCGCTCAAGCGCTGGACCTGCCGCATGCAGAAACTGCCGGCCTGCGATTTTCCCGTGCTGCTGGTGCAGGGCGAGCGCGACGAAACCGTGGAGTGGCGCTACAACATCGATTACGTGCGCCGGCATTTCCGCGTCGAGCGCGAGGCGCTGCTGCCCGAGGCCTCGCACCAGCTCGCCAACGAGCGCGAGGATCTGCGCGCGCCGGTGCATGCCGCGCTGGCGGCGATGCTGGAAACGGCTGGCGAGGCCTGAGAGCCTGTCCAAAATCTTGGAGGGGTCCCTTAAAGAGGGGCCTGCGATTCTCTTTTCGCGGCTGAAGCCGCTCCTACAGGCATAATTCCTATGTAGGAGCGGCTTCAGCCGCGAAAAAAAGCGACGGGCAGCGCGACAAATAGATTATGAACAGGCTCTGGGGCCCCGGCCGCTCAGGAAACGCTGCAAAACAAAACGGCAGGACATTGTCCTGCCGTTTTGTTTTGCAGCGAAGCGATCAGTGATGGCGGATTCCCCGCCCATCCATCTGCAGCACTGCCACGCGCTGGTGCCGGCTTTCCGGCCCCATCTCCTCGATCTTGCTCTCCAGGCGCAGCTTCAGGGCTTCCAGGCGCTCGCCGAGCTCGTCGAGATCGAGATTGCCGGCTTCCGCCTGCGGCATGATCTCGCGCTCTTCCTCGCGCACATGGTGGTGCACGTATTCGCGCAGCACTTTCACGTGCGCCGCGAAATAGGCGTCGTCGGGGCCGCGGCCGTCGATCTTGGAAATCAGGTCCTTGAGGGTGTCGTGCTCGACGATGGCTTCGTCGAGCAGCTCCTCTTTGACCTTGCCGCGCAGGGCGGGATAGAACACCTTCTCCTCGATGTGGGCATGCACCATCAGCGCCTGGCAGATATCCTGCACCAGGTCGACCTTCTCCTGGCCGCTGCTGGCGGCCTCGTACTGCAAAAAAAGCTTGTCGACGGCGCGGTGGTCCTTCTTCAGCAGGGCAATCGCCTTGGGGTCCTTGAGGAACATGACGGTCTCCGCAAATGGTTCGGGCCTGTGTCCAATCTGGCACAGGAATTTCGCGGGAGTCGGCGCTGACTGTTGGCGATTTGTATAAAAAAAGCCCGCGGTCCGCGGGCTTCTTTCAGCGCGCGAAACGGTTCAGCTTCCCAGCAGGCTCTTCCGGCGCGTCTTGCGGATTTCCTTCTCGCCCTGGAATTCCACGAGGCCGGTCTCGAGGTTGCTCAGCTTCATCGTGAACTTGTAGTACACGTCGCGCGTCGAGCCGGCGTTCTTGGTGATGGAGGAGAAGTTGCCGTAGAGCATGTACTGCGCGCCGAGCTGGCGGCCCATCTTCACGGACCTGTTCTCGTCGACCATGCCGCTCGCGGCCTGGTAGTCGAGCTCCTTCGCCATTGCATCGACCTTGCTGCGGTCGACGAAGCGGAAACGGCCGGAGTTGAGCAGCCTGGTCGAGATCGTGTCGGTGATGGACTCGGTGTCGATGTGCTCGGTCGTCTTGTTCTTGATGCTGTCGATGAAAAGGATGGGGCGCTTGCCCGGCGCCGCGATGTCGGCCATGGCGGGCGAGGCGAGCAGGTCGTCGACCATCTTCTCGGCGATCAGCTGCAGGTCGGTGGAACCGAAATCGGTGTTCAGGGTTTCCACGGCGCCGGCATCGCCGTACTGCACCTTGGATGCGCAGCCGCCAAGGCCGAGCAGGGCGGCGGCCACGAGGGGCAGCGCAAGCAGGGAAGACTTCATTATCGGGTCACCTCTTCGGGTTTGCGGATCTGGATCTGGAATTTCCTGGCCTTGTCGCTGGGCGCGGTGCCGCTCACGGTGACGTGGTCGCGGCCGGCCACCGAGGCGGCGTGCCAGGGCCGGTTGTCTTCATCGATGGGCATGTCGCTGGCGTCGAACCACAGGAACTTGTATTCGAAGCGCTGCGTCACGCCGGCCTTGTTCTCGAGAATGGCCTTTGCCTGCGGCAGGCCGCTCGCGGTGGTCTCGGTGGCGGACTTCTGCACCACGATGACGTGCTTCAGGTCGCCGCCGCGGTACTCGATCAGCGGCGACGGCTTCGGGCTGGCGCAGGCGCCGAGCAGCAGGGCGCCGCCGAGCAGGGCGAGGCGCGAATGGCGTTTCATGACAGGCTCCTTTTTCTGTTTTGCCCCTGCCTCGCGGGCAGGGAGTGCGCGCTACAGCGGATAGATCCGACTGTAGGTTTTTCCAGGCAGCGCGACCAGATGCACCAGGGTCGGCCGTCCGGGACGTACGGTGATCGAAAGCGGCGGCATGCCGGGGCGGGACAGCGAGTGTTCGCCCGCGGGCAAGGCCAGGCGCAGCACCTGGCCGCTGCCGGGCAGCGTCAGCCAGGAGCGCAGGTCGGGCTGTTCGGTGACCAGGCTGTAGAGGGTGCTGGCGAGGCCGAGCAGGCCGCTGCTGTCGTGGCTGCGCGCCTGGCGCTGCATCTGCTGGCGCGTCAGCAGGCGCAGGAAGGCGCGCGCCAGCAGCGCCGGCGTTTCGTCCTTCAGCGTGCGCACGGCGAGCGCGCGGGTGTCGACGAGCGGGCCGGTCTCGACCTCCTGGCCGTCGACCTGCAGCACCATGGGCGCCGGCGCCCGGGCCTCGCCGTACAGGGGAAAGCTCACGTGGTTGAGGGTGGTCGTGGTCCAGATCGGGATGGCGACCGGCTGCTTGGCCGGCACGAAGCCCTCCTCCAGGTAGACCACGAGCTCGCCTTCCCCCGGGCGCGGCCCCCCCTGCAGCGTGCCGTGCTGCTTCGCCAGCATCCGGATTTCGTCGATGCCGGCGGCGAGGCCGGTGCGCAGCACGTCCTTCTGCAGGAAGGTGTTGGCCGGCACCAGTTCCAGCGCCTTGCGGTAATCGATGTAGGCGTCGTTGGGCAGGCCGCCGGCCTCGTAGATCAGGCCGGAGAGATAGAACGTCGCGGCGTTCTGGAAACCGCTCTTCACGCGCCCGGCGGCAAGCTCCATGGCGCTGAAGTACGCGTCGTAGCGGGCCGTGTCCAGGCCCTTGGCGGCGGCCTCGGCCTGCGCCTTGTCGACCCGGCCTTCCTGCGCGCGCAGCGCCTCCGTCTGCAGCTGGTTGGCGCGGCGCACTTCCACCAGCGCGCCCTGCAGGTCGCCGGCGGCGAGATAGTTCAGCGCCTGGTACTGGTGCACGAAGACGCGCTCGTAGACGCGGCCCTGGTAGGGGCGGGCGTTGTCGTTGGTGAGCAGGCTGGCGCCGGAGGCCGCATAGGAAGAGGCGGAAATGACGGCGCGCTCGTCCTGCTGCGCGAGGCGGTCGATGACCGCGGCAAACGCCTCGCGGCTGGCGTCGGCGGCGCCCGCGAGCTGCGCCACGCGGCCTTTTTCCAGCAGGTAGAGCGTGGCGTCGGCGGACGCCGTCTTCCTGCCGATGCGTGCCAGCGCCGCCGCCGGCGTGCCGGCGTCGAGCGCGTTGCGGTAATGCAGGGCCTGCGCCGGATACGGCGTCAGCACCGACGAGGCGGCGCAGCCGGCGAGCAGCAGCGGCAGGAGCAGCGCGCAGGCCAGGCGGATCAGCATGAGGCGGAGACTCCTGGGGGCCGCGGGGAGAGTCCGCAGTCTAAAAGGCCGCCTGTTGCGATGAAAGCCGGGCGGCCGCCATCCAGCGCGCCGGAGGGCCGCAGGGCGGAGCGCGGCCCCAGGAAATTTCCCGGGCGGCCGTCCACACTGCATGTCCGGACAGACAGGAGTGCCGCCATGGCCACCGAATTGCGCCGTTCCCTCGGCCCGATACAGCTGGTTTTCTACGGCGTCGGCACCATCGTCGGCGCCGGCATCTATTCCGTGCTCGGCGCCGCCGCCGGCCTGGCCGGTCCCGGCGTGTGGGTCAGCCTGGTGCTGGCGGGGCTCGCCGCCTTCATCACGGCGCTCTCCTATGCCGAGCTGATTGCGCTGTATCCGCAGGCCGGGGCCGAATACCACTTCCTGAAGCGGGCGTTTCCGCAGCAGCCCTTCCCGCGCTTCTTCGCCGGCTACCTGGTCGCGATCAATGCCGCCGCCACCAGCGCCACGGTGGCGCTGGCCTTCGGCGGCTATCTGCGCGTGTTCCTGGAAATTCCGGCGGCGCTCACGGCCTTCGTGCTGCTCAGCCTGTGCACGCTGGTCAACATCGCCGGCATCCGCGAGTCGACCTGGGCCAGCATCGCGCTGATCTGCGTCGAGGTGGCGGGCCTGCTGCTGCTGGTCGCCGCCGGCTTCTGGCACACCGACGTGATGGCGGCCGTGGCGCTGCCCGCCGCGGCCGACGGCAGCGCCATCTTCGCCGCCACCGCGCTCATCTTTTTCATCTTCATCGGCTTCGAGGACGTGGCGAATCTCGCCGAGGAGGCGAAGGACGCGCAGCGCGACGTGCCGCGCGCGCTGCTGCTCAGCGTCGGCATCACGACCGCCATCTACCTGCTGGTGGCCTGGGTGGCGCTGGCGCTGGCGCCGCCGCCGCTGCTCGCGCAGAGCGAATCGCCGCTGACGACGGCGGCCAGCGGCCTCGCGCCCTGGATCGGCAAGACGCTGGCCGTCACCGCGCTCTTCGCCACCGCCAGTACGGCGCTGATCGCGCTGATCAGCATCAGCCGCCTGCTCTTCGGCATGGCGCGCGACGGCGCCCTGCCGGCCGTGCTCGCCCGGCTGACGCCGCGCCGGCGCACGCCCTGGGTGGCGGCGCTGGCGCTCTACGGCGCCGCCTGCGCGCTGCTGCCGCTGGGCGAGGTCAGGGTGGTCGCCAGCGTGTCGGCGCTGGGGGTGCTGACCGTGTTCGCTGGCATCCAGGTCGCGCTCATCACCCTGCGCTTCACCCGTCCGGAGCTGCCGCGCAAGTTCAGGGTGCCGGGCGCGGTCGGCCGCCTGCCCCTGCTGCCCGTATTGGGCATCATCGCGACACTGGCGCTGCTCACGCAGTTCGAGCCCAGGGTCTACCTGGTCGGCGGCATTGCCGTCGCGATAGGGCTGCTGCTGCACAAACTGGCGGGCCGCCGTCCGGAATAACGAAGGAAACCCATGGGCTTTTTTATTGCGCCTGGGCGGCGCCGGGTCAGTAGAGCACGCGGCTGCGGATGGTGCCGTCGACCTGCTGCAGCTTCTCCAGCGCGACGCTGGAGTATTCCTTGTCCACGTCCATCACGAGATAGCCGATGGCCTCGTTGGTCATCAGGCTCTGCGAGCTGATGTTGATGTTGTTCTCGGCGAACACGCGGTTGATGGAGGCCAGCACGCCCGGCACGTTCTTGTGGATGTGCAGCAGGCGGTGCTTGCCCGGCATCAGCGGCACGGCCACTTCCGGGAAATTCACGGAAGAGAGCGTGGTGCCGGAGTCGGAGTAGCGCACGAACTTCTCGGCGACTTCGAGGCCGATATTGGCCTGGGCCTCCAGCGTCGAGCCGCCGATATGCGGGGTCAGGATGACGTTGTCGAGGCCGCGCAGGGGCGACTCGAAGATTTCGTCGTTGGCCCTGGGCTCTTTCGGGAAGACATCGATGGCGGCGCCGTTCAGGCGCCGGGACTTGATGGCTTCGGCCAGCGCGTCGATGTCGACGCAGGTGCCGCGCGCGGCATTGATGAAGATGGCGCCCGGCTTCATCTTGGCGAAGTGCTCGGCGCGCATCATGTTCCGGGTCGAGGGCAGCTCCGGCACGTGCAGCGAGACCACGTCGGCGGTGCCGAGCAGTTCATCCATGCTGCCGACCTGGCGGGCGTTGCCCAGCGGCAGCCTGGTGACGACGTCGTAATAGATCACCTGCATGCCCAGCGCTTCGGCGAGCACGGAGAGCTGCGAGCCGATGCTGCCGTAGCCGACGATGCCCAGCGTCTTGCCGCGGGTCTCCCAGGAGCCTTCGGCCGACTTCGACCAGCCGCCGCGATGCACGAGGAAATTCTTCTCGGGAATGCCGCGCAGCAGCAGGATGGCTTCGGCCAGCACGAGCTCGGCGACCGAACGGGTGTTGGAGTAGGGCGCGTTGAAGACGGGGATGCCTCTTTCCATCGCGGCCTTCAGCTTGACCTGGTTGGTGCCGATGCAGAAGCAGCCGATGGCGATGAGCCTGGAGGCGGCGTCCAGCACTTTCTCCGTGACCTGGGTGCGGGAGCGGAGGCCGAGGAAGTGCACGTCCTTGATCTTCTCGATCAGGGCGTCTTCTTCGAGGGCGGTCTTCAGGTATTCGATGTTGCGGTAGCCGTTGGCCTTGAGGACGTCGAGGGCATTCGGGTGCACGCCTTCCAGGAGCAGGAATCGGATCTTGGACTTGTCGAGAGAGAACTGGCTCATGGATATCCCCGTGCGTCTGGCCCCGGCGTTGGGGCTGAAAAGAAGCCGCGTATGCTACCATGCCGGACCCGGCCGGCCAGCTTCTCTCGCCCCTTTGCGTGGGCGTTGGCGGCTCGATGCCGGCACATTCCGCCCTCTCCCCTTGCTGGGGGAGAAGCAGCAAGTCCGGAGCTTCGTTACATGCCCCTCGCCCCCGAAATCCTTTCCCGCCTGGCCGCCCTCGTCGGCGAGCACCGCGTCAAAACCGATGCGGACAGCCTGAAAACCTGGGGCTGCGACTGGACCAGGATCTATACGCCGGCCCCGGCGGCCATCGTCTTCCCGGGCAGCATCGAGCAGGTGCGCGACATCGTGCTGCTGGCCAACGAGCAGAAGCTGGCGCTGGTGCCCTCGGGCGGGCGCACCGGCCTCTCCGCCGGCGCCGTGGCGGCGAGCGGCGAGGTGGTGGTCAGCTTCGACTACATGAACAAGATCCTGGAGTTCGTGCCGGAAGACCGCATGGTGCGCCTGCAGGCCGGCGTGGTGACCGGGCAGCTGCAGAATTTCGCGGCCGAGCAGGGGCTGTATTACCCGGTGGACTTCGCCAGCGCGGGCTCCTCGCAGATCGGCGGCAACATCGCCACCAATGCCGGCGGCATCAAGGTCATCAAGTACGGCATGACGCGCAACTGGGTCATGGGCCTGAAAGTCGTCACCGGCCGTGGCGACATCCTCGAGCTCAACAAGGACATGGTGAAGAACGCGACGGGCTATGACTTCCGCCACCTCTTCATCGGCGCCGAAGGCACGCTGGGCTTCGTGGTGGAAGCCACCCTGAAGCTGGAGCGCGCGCCGCGCGATTTGCGCGTGCTGGTGCTGGGCACGCCGGACTTCGATTCCGTCATGCGCATCCTCGCCACTTTCCAGAAAAAACTCGATCTCACCGCCTTCGAGTTCTTCTCCGAGCTCTCGACGCAGCTCGTCACCGGGCACCAGGGCATTCCGCGCCCCTTCGCGACACAGGCGCCGTTTTATGCGCTGCTGGAGTTCGAGGCCCTGAGCGAAGCCATGGCCGATGACGCCATGGCTCTCTTCGCGCACTGCGTGGAGCAGGGCTGGGTGCTGGACGGCGTGATGAGCCAGAACGAGACCCAGGCGAAAAACCTGTGGCGCCTGCGCGAGGACATCTCCGAGACCATTGCGCGCCATACGCCCTACAAGAACGATATTTCCGTGATCATCCAGCGCGTGCCCGCCTTCATAGCCGACATCGACGCCATCGTCAGCGCGCAGTACCCGGATTTCCGCGTGGTGTGGTTCGGCCACATCGGCGACGGCAACCTGCACCTCAACATCCTGAAGCCGGACGCGATGGCGAAAGAGGAGTTCTTCGCGAAGTGCAGGACGGTGAACACGCAGGTGTTCGAGACGGTGCGGAAGTACAACGGCTCGGTGTCGGCCGAACATGGCGTCGGCATGACCAAGAAGCCCTATGTCGGCTATACGCGGTCGCCGGCCGAGATCGCGTATATGAAAGCGGTGAAGCAGGTGTTCGATCCGAACAACGTGATGAATCCGGGCAAGCTGGTCGATCTCTGAGCGAGTCGGCTTTCGGTGGGTCGGGCTTCAGCCTGACGCAGCGTCCGCCCCTGCAGGCGGCGGCGTTTTCCTGGGACGGTGGACTTCGGGTTCCGCTTGTGGCCGATAGCTACCGGCGCCGGGAGGGTCCGCCTCGCCAAAACCGGGTGCCCGGCAAGCCAACCCCGTTTTGGCGAGGCGGACCCTCCCCTCACCTGGGGCGGTGGCTTGCGCGGTAGAGAGGCCGGCTCTGCGGCGTTGGCTGTTGCAAGCCGCCCGGATGCGCCGGGTTTGTGGGCCGGGCTTCAGTCCGACGCGGCGTGAGCAATTCAAATGGCAATTAATTGAGGCGAGGCTGAGATGACCAGGAAAGTCGAATTCTTTTTCGATGTGGCGAGCCCCTACAGCTACCTGGCGGCGCTGCAGGTTCCGCGGCTGGAAAAGCTGGCGACGGTGGAGTGGCGGCCGTTTCTGATCGGCGGCGTGTTCAAGCTCACCGGCAATGTCATGCCGGCGGCGAATCCCGCCAAGGGCCAGTACATGCTCAAGGATTTGCAGCGCCTCTTCGCGTATCTGAAGGCGCCGCACAGCTTCCCGAGCACGTTTCCGGCCAATTCGCTGGCCGCGATGCGCGCCCTCACCGCCGCCGACCCCGCCGAGGTCCCCGCGCTGGCGCTCAAGCTCTTCGGCGCCTGCTGGGCGGAAGACCGCAACATCGGCGATCCCGAAGTGCTGAAGGCGATTGTCGGCGAGAAACTGCTGGCGAAGACCGCGGACGAGGCGGTGAAGGCAAAGCTCAAGGCCACGACGGAAGAAGCCGCGCAGCGCGGCGCCTTCGGCGCCCCGACCTTCTTCATCGGCAACGACATGTACTTCGGCGAAGACCGTATCTTTTTGATGGAACACGCGCTCCGGAACGGCTGAGCAGCCGGCAAGGTCCGGGTTGGCGGCGGGGGCTGTTCGCGACTGAAGTCGCTCCTACAGGGCGGGAGCCAGGATTTTCGCCCGCCCGCCCGTGCCGCCATCGCGCAACCGCAACCACCGCCGGTAGTTCCCGGCCGCAACCGACAGCCGAAGCCCGCCGCCCAGAGCCCGCCGCCCCAGAGTCCACCGCCCGCCCGACCACCGCAACCGCTCCGAAAGCTGCCAGACTTTTAACTGCGGCAAAGCAAGAACGGACCAGGACCGAGCCCATGCACTACTCCCACGCCTTCCTCGACGGCACGGCCTGCGACCTGCCCGCCCGCAAGATCGTCTGCGTCGGGCGCAACTACGCCGCGCATGCCCGCGAGCTCGGCAACGCCGTACCGGAAACCCCTATCCTGTTCATGAAACCGGCCACCGCCATGACAGCGCTGGCGGGCGGCTTCTCCCTTCCGGCCGGCCGCGGCGAATGCCACCACGAAGCCGAAATCACCCTGCTCATCGGCCGCACGCTGAAGCATGCGCGCGCGGAAGAATGCCTGGCCGCCATCGCCGGCATCGGCCTGGGCCTCGACCTCACGCTGCGCGACGTGCAGAACGAACTGAAGAAAAAGGGCCAGCCCTGGGAGATCGCCAAGGCCTTCGACGGCGCGGCGCCGCTCTCCGCCTTCCTGCGCCCCGAGGATTTCGATATCGCCGATATCCGCTTCACGCTGACCGTGAACGGCGAGCTGCGCCAGCGCGGGCACAGCGCCGACATGCTCACGCCCATCCTGCCGCTGCTGGCCTACATCAGCACGATCTTCACGCTCGAGCCCGGCGATGTGGTCATGACGGGAACGCCGGAGGGCGTCGCGCCGCTGCGGGTCGGCGATGTGCTGACGCTGGAGATGGCGGGACTGCGGGTCGAATCGGCCGTGGTCTGAGCCAGGGCATTTGAGCTTGCCTTAGGGCGGCGGGGAAGCTGCCGGCGGCAACACGGAAGACTCAGCCGCCCTTGTCCCAGTTGTCCTGGAAGCGGTGGATCTGCCGCCGTTCCTTCTTCGAGGGACGATGGTCGGGATGCGCCAGGTTCTGCGCCTGGCGCTGCGCCTGCCGCCGCGCGCGCGCCGCCAGGCTCTCCGGCGTCTCTTCATAGAGCTGCTGCGCCACGCTCGCCGGCCCGCGCACTTCCGAGAGCGCCTTCACCTCCACGGTCTTTTCATCGAAGCCCTGGCGCAGCTCGATGACCATGCCGGGCCTTACTTCCTTCCCGACCTTCACGCGCTGGCCCTCGACGTGGACCTTGCCGCCCTCGATGGCTGCCTTGGCCTGCGAGCGCGTCTTGTAGAAGCGCGCCGCCCACAGCCATTTGTCCATGCGCACCCTGCCGTCCTCACTCATGGCGGGGCGGGATGGGCAGCAGGTCGTCGAAATGGTGCAGCACCGGAAAGTGCAGGCCCTCGCGCGCCGGCTTCCGCAGGTCGGGCTGGCCGATGGTGAGCAGCTGGCCGATGCCGAAAGCGCGGGCGGCATGCAGCACGGCCTCGCTGTCGTCGATGAAGAGCGCGCGCGCCGGCTCGAAGGGTTCCTGGCGCTGCAGCGCCGGCCAGAACGCCGCCGCCTCCTTGGGCTCGCGGAAATCGTGCGAGCAGAGGATGCGCGCGCAGAGCGCGGTGAGCGGCGTGTGCGCGAGCTTGAGCGAGAGGCTGTGGTGGTGGGCGTTGGTGACGAGCCAGGCCTCGCGGCCGCTGTCGCGCACCGCCTGCAGGAAGCCGAGGGCGCCGGGGCGGGGCTGGATCAGGTGCGCCACGTCCCGCTTCAGGGCGGCGACGTCCAGCTCGAGCTCGGCGCTCCAGAAATCCACGCAATACCAGTTGAGCTTGCCCTGCTCGCGGCCGAAGCGGGCGGTGAGTTCCGCGAACGCGGCGTCGGCGTCGAGGCCGCGTTCGCGACCGTAGACCGCCGGCAGGTGCTGCAGCCAGAAATGGTTGTCGAAGTAGAGGTCGAGCAGCGTACCATCCATGTCCAGCAGGACAGTGTCGATACGCTGCCAGTCAACGGGCGCCTGCATACTGGTCACGAGCAATTCAACGGTCACCCGAGTATGGCAAAGCTGCCGGAGATTCTGAAGAAAACCGTCGTCGCGAAGAGCCGCTTTTTCACGGTCGAGGAGATCGAGCTGCGCTTCAGCAACGGCGCCCGGCGCCGCTACGAACGGCTGCGCGGCGGCGCCGTGGGCGCCGCCATGATCGTGCCCCTGTTCGACGACGACACCGTGCTCATGATCCGCGAATACGGCGTCGGCGTGGAGGACTACACGCTCGGCCTGCCCAAGGGCGCGCTCGAGGCCGACGAAACGGTGGAGCAGGGCGCCAACCGCGAGCTGCAGGAGGAAACCGGCTACGCCGCACGCGCGCTGACGCCGCTCAAGGCGCTGTCGCTCTCGCCGGGCTATATGGGCTCGCGCCTCATGGTGGTGCTGGCCGAAGGCCTCTACCCGTCCCGCCTCGAGGGCGACGAGCCCGAACCGATCGAGGTGGTGCCGATGAAACTCTCCGAACTCGAACAGTGGGTCTGGCGCGAGGATCTCCACGAAGCGCGCTCGGTGGCCGCGCTCTATCTCGTGCGCGCACTGCTGCAGGCCCGCCACGCCGCCACTCCCGCCAGCGGCGAATCCCGATGAATGCCCCGCTGGACCTTGCCGGCCTGCTGGTCGATGTCCGCCGCATCGCTGAAGCGGCCGGCCGCGAGATCATGGCCATCTTCCGGGACGAAGCGCGCTGGCAGGTGCAGCACAAGGAGGACGCCTCGCCGCTGACGGCGGCCGATCTCGCCGCGCACCAGA
The DNA here is from genome assembly GCA_049320605.1 of Pseudomonadota bacterium. Taxonomy (GTDB): domain Bacteria; phylum Pseudomonadota; class Gammaproteobacteria; order Pseudomonadales; family Moraxellaceae; genus UBA2031. Next base: position 21,266 of record JBMOQI010000006.1, read on the forward strand.
TCATCACCGCGGGCCTGGCCGCGCTCACGCCGGCTATCCCGGTGATTTCCGAAGAGAGCGAGGCCATCCCGGTGGCGCAGCGCCGGTCGTGGTCGCGCTGCTGGCTGGTCGATCCGCTCGACGGCACCAAGGAATTCATCGCGCGCAGCCGCGAGTTCACCGTGAACATCGCGCTGGTGGAAAACGGCGAGGCCATCCTCGGCCTGGTGCATGCGCCGGCGCTGGGGCTGGCCTACGCCGCGGCGCGCGGCGGCGGCGCATTCCGCATCGAGGCGGGCGTTAGCCGGCGGCTCGCCTCCGCGCCGCTGCCGGCGCCGGGCGCCCGGCCGTTGCGCATGGTGGCCAGCCGCCGGCATCGCGGCGCGCGCGACGCGGAGTTCTGCGCGTGCGCGGAAGCTGCCTTCGGTCCGCTCGAGTTCAGCACCGCCGGTTCGGCGTTCAAGCTCTGCGTGGTGGCGGAAGGCGAGGCCGACATTTATCCCCGCTTCGGTCCCACCATGGAGTGGGATACGGCGGCAGGCCAGGTCGTGGTGGAAGAGGCGGGCGGCGCGCTCATCGACGAGGCCGGGCGTCCCTTCCGCTACAACGGGCGCGACACGCTGCTGAACGGCAGTTTCCTCGTGGTCGGGGACGCGCCGGAAAAATGGCAGGCCCTGTGCGCACGGATGCGCGCGCCGGACTGAAGCGCCGTTACTCTTCGGCCGCGCCGGCCTTGCCGGCCGGCGCCTCGCCCGCCAGCCATTCGACGTTGCACTGCGCCTGCGGGTGATCGCTCAGCACCGGCTGCAGCCACTGCAGCACGGCGCGGGCCGTAACGTCGAACTGCCAGGGCGGGTTCACGATCACGAGGCCGCTGCCGTTCAGGCCCAGCGAATTGTCGGGCGGCAGCACGCACAGCTCGGTGGCGAGCATGCGTGGCAGGCCGGTATTGCGCAGGCGCCGGTAGAACCGCTTGATGACGGCGTAGTCCTTGATGGGAAACCAGAGCGCGTACACGCCGGTCGGCCATTTCGCGTGGGCCTTGAGCAGCAGCTCGACGACGGGCGCGTAATCGTCGCGCTCTTCCTCATAGGGCGGATCGATCAGCACGAGGCCGCGCTTCTCCTTCGGCGGCACCAGTGCGACCAGGCCCTCGTAGGCATCGCGCTCGTGGATGGCCAGCTGCGGATGGCGCGAGAAATACTGCTTCAGCAGGCCGGCGTCCTCGGGATGCAGTTCCAGCAGCAGCGCGCGGTCCTGCGGGCGCAGGTGGTGCAGGGCCAGCCACGGCGAGCCGGGATACCAGAAGCCCGCCCGTTCGGCTTGCAGGGCCGCCACCGCCTTTTGATAATCCGCGACCCAGGCCGGGACCTTCGCCGCCGTGACCGCCTTCAGGCGGCCGAGGCCGCTCTTGAACTCCAGCGTGCGCTGCGCGGCGCCGGCGCCGAGGTCGTAGAGGCCGACGCCGGCGTGCGTGTCGATGTAGCAGAAGGGCGTGGCCTTGCGGCGCAGGTTCTGCAGCAGGCCGAGCAGCAGCACGTGCTTGACGACATCGGCGAAGTTGCCGGCATGGAAGTGATGGCGGTAATTCATGGGCGCGAGCCTGGTGGAATGAGCGCGGATGATAAGGCCTGACAACGATAGTGTCCCCAGCGCTTTTGCGCCCGCCGACTGGCCGGCTGCGGTCGACGCGCTGGCGCGGCGGGGCTTCGTCATTCTGCCGCAGGCCCTGCCGCCCGCCGCCTGGCGGGCCCTGCGCCGCGAGGCGGAGGCGCTGCAGGGCCGGCGGCATTTCGCGCCGGCGCGCATCGGCCGCGGCGGCGCCCGGCGCGAAACCGCCGTGCGCGGCGACGAGCTCTGCTGGCTGGCGCCGGAGATGCCGGCGGGCGGCCGCTACCTCGCCTGGCTGGACGAGTTGCGCCGCGTGCTCAATCGCGAGCTTTTCCTCGCGCTGGCCGAATGCGAGGCGCAGTACGCGCACTATCCCGCCGGCGCCTTCTACCGCCGGCATGTCGACCGTCATCGCGATTCGAATGCGCGCGTGATCTCCTCCGTGCTCTACCTGAACGAGGACTGGCCGGCAGCGGCCGGCGGCGAGATCGTCATGTACGACGGCGCCGGCGGCGAGCTGTTCCGGCAGGCGCCCGCGGGCGGCACGCTGGCGCTCTTCCGCAGCGAGGACATGCCGCACGAGGTGCTGCCGGCGACGCGCGCGCGCTGGAGCATCGCCGGCTGGTTCCGCACGCGCGCCTGAGCGGCGGCCGGCGCCGGCGCGGTCCTGCCGGGTTGACTTCACCGTAGCGGGTCCAGAGACTCCGGCTTTCCCCCGCGTCCGGCCAGGCCGGCTGGGCGCGGTCCGCAGCACTTCCGGAGACCTGCCTTGACCAAGGTTCTTTTTTTGCTGGGCATCGATGATTCCAACCAGGTAACGATGCGCCGCGTCGGCCCGAAAGGGCCTGTTTACGATCTCCAGGGCAGCGTCGATGTGTCGGATGACCTGCGACATCCGGAGCTGAAGAAGAAAACGGTGGTGCTCGGCGGCAGCGATCCCTTCCTGCCGAATGTGCCGCGGCCGGACGTCATCTTCAACTGCATCGCCGACGCCGACTGCAGCGCGCGCGCGCTCAGGCTGGCCATGCAGCTCATCCAGCAGCACAAGGTGCCGGTCGTCAACCGGCCGGTGCATGTCCTGAAGAACCGTCGCGATGACGTCGCGGCGGCGCTGGCCGGCATTCCCGGCGTGGCGATGCCGGCCACGGTTCGCCTCAGGCCCGCCTCGGTTGCCGACATCCTGGCGGCGCTGGCCACGGGACCGGTGCGTTATCCGGCGATTCTGCGCCGCATCGGCACGCATGGCGGCGAGTCCATGATCCTGCTCTCTTCTGCCGAAGATGCGGCGCTGCTCGAGCGCGTCGCCTGCGACGGCACCGAGTATTTCCTCACCAGCTTCGTCGATTTCCGTGACGAGGACGGCCTGTATCGCAAAACCCGCCTGGTCGTGATCGGCGACCGCGTGTTTGCGCGGCACCAGCTCGCCAGCACGCACTGGAACGTGCATGCCAGCACGCGCCTCGGTCTCATGACGGAGCGTCCGGCGCTGGCGCAGGCCGAGGAAGCCTTCCTGAAGAGCTTCGGCAAGACCGCCTTCCCGCCGCTGGCGGAGCGGCTGGGCACCATGAAACAGCGCCTGAAGCTCGACTATTACTCCATCGACTGCTCGCTGCGACCCAACGGCGACCTGCTGGTGTTCGAGGCCAATCCCGGCGGCAACGCGCTGCGCCAGGGCCATCTCGACAAGTTCCCCTACCTGCGCCGGCCCCTGCAGCAGATGCGCGCCAGCCTGAGCGAACTGCTGCTGCAGCAGACCGCCTGAGATGAGCGACGACTACGCCCGCCTGTTCAACGCCCGCGGCCGCCAGTACGACGGCGCGATGACGCGCTATCCGCAGGCGCGCGCCGCCGAGTTCCTGACGGCGCTGGAGATTGCCGGCGTGCCGGCCGGCGCGCGCGTGGCCGACATTCCCTGCGGCGGCGGCTATCTGGCGCGCTATCTGCCGGATGACGTGACGTTGTATTCGGTGGACAGCTCCGCCGTGTTCGCGGATTGCGCGCGGCGCGGCGGCGCGCACCATTTCCTGCAGAGCCCCATCGACGAGGTGCCGCTGGAGAACGGCGCGCTGGACCACGTCCTCAGCCTTGCCGGGCTGCATCATGTCGCCGACCGGCGTCCGTTCTGGCGGGAGTGCGCGCGGCTGCTGCGGCCGGGCGGCGTGCTCACTGTCGGCGACGTGCCTGACGGTTCGCGCGTGGCGCGCTTTCTCGACGGCGTGGTCGATCGCCATACGGCCACCGGGCACCGCGGCATCTACTTCGACGAGCACACCATCGTGGAAATGGAGGCCTGCGGTTTTGCCGTCGAGACCATGCAGCGGCGCCGCATCGGCTGGCGGGCGGCCGACCGTCTCGCGCTGGCCGATTTCTGCCGGCTGCTGTTCGGCCTCGACGGCATCGGGGCCGCCGGCCTGGCGCCGCTGCTGGCCAGCGAGGTCGGCTTCCGCGATGGCGACAGCGGTGTCGAGCTGGACTGGGAGCTGGTCTTCTACCGTGCCCTGCGGCGCTAGCGGCGCGGCGCCCGCTTTCCCGGTTGCCGGCCCCTGCGCTCAGAACTGCCGGGTGCGCAGCAGCACCAGCGTGCAGGCCTCTTCGGTGCCGATGCCGGCTTTCTGCAGCTCGTTCTCCAGGGCGGGATTCTCCGCGCCCGGGTTGAAGATCACGCGACGCGGCTGCAGCGCGAGCAGCGCCGGCAACAGCGGCGCGGAATGCGCCGGGCTCACGTACAGGGTCACGGTGTCGACCGGGCGCGGCAGCGCGTCGATGCTGCGGAACACCGGCAGGCCCTCGATCCGGGTTTGCGCCGGATGCACCGGCAGCACCGTGTGGCCGTGCTCCCGCAGCAGGCGGATGGCCTGGTTGCTGTAGCGCTCCGGTTTGGGGCTGGCGCCGATCACGGCGACGGTTTCGGTCATTGCTTGCGCTCCTTTCGGGTTCGCTATCCGGTTGGCACGAGCGCAGCGGTGCCCGGCGCCGGCAAGACTCTGCGGTGGCCTGCCTGCACAGCCTCTTCGCGCCGGGACGGCGAGGCCTGGCCGCAAGCAAAAGAGCGGGGGCCTTCGCCCCCTGGCCTGCGCTATCCGCGCCTCACAGATATTTGTCGGTGACGGCGCCTTCCGAGGCGGAGGATGCCGTGGCCGCAAACTTGGCGAGCGCGCCGCGCGTGTACTTCGGTGTCGGACGCACCCACTTCGCGCGGCGTGCCGCCAGCTCTGCGGTGCTGACGTCGAGGGCGATCTCGCGCGTTTCGGCATCGATGCGGATGACGTCGCCGTTCTCGATCAGCGCGATGGGCCCGCCTTCGAAAGCTTCGGGCGTAATGTGGCCGACGACAAAACCGTGCGAGCCGCCGGAGAAGCGGCCGTCGGTAATGAGCGCGACCTCCTTGCCGAGCCCCTTGCCCATGACGGCGGAGGTCGGCGACAGCATCTCGCGCATGCCGGGGCCGCCCTTCGGGCCTTCGTAGCGAATCACGATGACTTCGCCCGCTTTCACTTCTCCGTTAAGGATGCCTTCCAGTGCGCTCTCCTCGCCGTGGTACACGCGCGCGGGGCCTTCGAAGCGCAGGCCTTCCTTGCCGGTGATCTTGGCGACGGCGCCTTCGGGCGCGAGGTTGCCGTTCAGGATCACCAGGTGGGAATCCTTCTTGATGGGCTTGGCGAAGGGCATGATGATCTGCTGCCCGGCCGGATAGTCCTGCACGCCGGCGAGGTTTTCCGCCAGCGTTTTTCCCGTCACCGTCATCACGTCGCCGTGCAGCATGCCGGCCTCGAGCATGCGCTTCATCAGCGGCTGGATGCCACCGATGGCGACGAGCTCGCTCATCATGTGCCGGCCGGAAGGACGCAGGTCCGCGAGCAGCGGCGTTTCCTTGCCGAGGCGCACGAAATCGTCGAGCGCAAGCGCGACGTTGACGGAGTGCGCCATCGCGAGCAGGTGCAGCACGGCATTGGTGGAACCGCCGAGCGCGATCACGACGCGGATGGAATTCTCGAAGGCCTTCTTCGTCATGATGTCGGAGGGCTTGATGTCGCGCTTCAGCAGCTCCAGCACCTGGCGGCCGGCACGTTCGCAATCGGAAAGTTTTTCCGGGCCGACGGCTTCCTGCGCGGAGGAGCCCGGCAGCGACATGCCGAGCGCCTCGATGGCCGAGGCCATGGTGTTGGCGGTATACATGCCGCCGCAGGACCCCGGGCCCGGAATCGCGACTTCCTCGATCTGCTTGACCTGGATCTCGCTGAGCTCGCCGCGCGCGTGGCGGCCCACGGCTTCGAACACGGAAATGATGTCGGTGTGGCCGCCGCCCGGCTTGATGGTGCCGCCATACACGAAGATGGAGGGCCGGTTCAGGCGCGCCATGCCCATGATGCAGCCCGGCATGTTCTTGTCGCAGCCGCCGATGGCGACGAGGCCGTCGAAGCCTTCGCAGCCGGCCACCGCCTCGATGGAGTCGGCGATGATCTCGCGCGAGACCAGCGAGTACTTCATGCCTTCGGTGCCGTTGGCGATGCCGTCGGAGATGGTGATGGTGTTGAAGATCACGGCCTTGCCGCCGGCCGCGTTGGCGCCTTTTTCCGCTTCGCGCGCCAGCTGGTCGATATGCATGTTGCAGGGCGTGACCATGGCCCAGGTGGAAGCGATGCCGACCTGCGGTTTCTTGAAATCGTCGTCGGTGAAGCCCACGGCGCGCAGCATGGCGCGGCCGGGCGCGGCCTCGATGCCGTCCACCACCGGCGAGGAATATTGGCGGGTCTTGTCGTTGTCGCTCATGGGCACACCTGTGATGCGGAAAATAGAGAAAACCCGTAGGATCGGCTTCAGCCGCGAATTTTTTTTCAGGCTGAAATGTTCGCGGCTGAAGCCGCTCCTGCAGGACTGCGGGTTGGTTAAAGTGTCTTGGAAAAAACCTGCGAGTTGCGCTGGTAGTTGTAGAGCTGCTTGCGCTCCGTCGGCAGCTCGTCCACCGAGGCCTGCCTGAAGCCGTGCTCGACGAACCACAGCGCCGTGCGCGTGGTGAGCACGAACAGCCGCTTCAGCCCCTTGTTGATGGCGCGCTTCTCCAGGAACTCGAGCAGCTCGCTGCCGCGGTCGCCGTTGCGGTAGTTGGGATGCACCGCCACGCAGGCGATCTCCCCCGCCGCGGGATTCTTCTCGTCGGACGGCAGCGGATACAGCGCCGCGCAGCCGACGACCATGCCGTCGCGCTCGATCACGATGAAATGGTTGATCTCGTTCTCGAGGCGCTCGCGCGAGCGGCGCACGAGGATGCCCTCCTCCTCCAGCGGGCGCATCAGCTCCAGCATGCCGCCGATGTCCTCGATTTCCGCTTCGCGGATTTCTTCGTAGGGGTCGTGCGTGATCAGGGTGCCGGAGCCGTCGCGGGTGAAGAGTTCCTGCAGGAGCGCGCCGTCGCGGGCATAGGAGATGATGTGCACGCGCTTGACGCCGTGCCGGCAGGCCTCGCTGGCGGCGTGCATGTGGCGCAGCAGCTCGTTGTCGATCTGCTTGCCGCGCAGGTACTGGTCGACCTCGTTCGGGATCATCTCGCGCAGCAGGCGCTCGTCGTTGGACTGGATGCCGTCGCGTTCGCCGAGGCAGAGCAGCTTGTCGGCCTTCAGCGCGACGGCGGCGGAAACGGCAACGTCTTCGGCGAGCAGGTTGAAGACTTCGCCCGTGGTTGAGTAGCCGGTCGGGCCGAGCATCACGATGTGATGGTTGGAGAGGTTCTTGCTGATCGCCTCCACGTCCACCGCGCGCACTTCGCCGGTCAGGCCGAAGTCGACGCCGTCACGTATGCCGTAGGGCTTGGCGGTGATGAAGTTGCCGGAGATGGCGTCGATCTTGGCGCCGAACATGGGCGAGTTGGCGAGGCCCATGGAGAGCAGCGCCTCGATCTCGAGGCGGATGGAGCCGACGGCGTCGAGCACGCAGCGCAGCGCTTCGCGCGTGGTGACGCGCAGGCCGTTGTGGAAAGGCGTCGAGAGGCCCATGTCGGCAAGGTTCTCGTCGATCTGCGGGCGTGCGCCGTGGACGAGCACGAGGCGGATGCCGAGCGAATGCAGCAGCGCGATGTCGTGCACGATGTTGCGGAAATTCTCGTGGTTCACCGCTTCGCCGCCGAAGAGCAGGACGAAGGTCCTGCCGCGGTGGGCGTTGATATAGGGCGCGGAGTTGCGGAACCAGTGCACGTACTGGTCGGTCATGGTGTCCTGGAACGGCTGGATGCTCACGGGCTGCACTCGCGGTAGCGGCAAGAGCCGGCATTTTAGGGGGTAAGGCAAGGGAGTGAGAAGGTGACGGGGGGCGAGAAGACGGCGGAAAACGCGGAACTTCTCGCTGCTGGGGGGAGGTTCGGCTACGGCATTCACGGATCGGCCCTTTCTGGCTGGCTGGCGGGGAAGCGCGCCGGGGCCGGGCGTATCCGGCACGTCCCGTAGGAGCGGCTTCAGCCGCGAACCTCCAGGCCGTGGGCGCGACGGTGCGCGGCGGAAGCCGCTCCTACGGTCGGGCGGCGCTCCTGGGGGTCAGAGGCAGAACTCGCGGATCAGGCCGCGGAGCACGTCCACGGTGGGCTTGATGCTGTCCAGCGTAATGAACTCGTCGGGCTGGTGAGCCTGCGCTATGCCACCCGGCCCAAAGATTAGCGCATCCATGCCGAGTTGCCGGTAAAACGGCGCCTCGGTGCCGAAGGCGGCGGCTTCGGCACGGTGGCCGGTGAGGCGTTCGACGCTGCGCACGAGGGGCGAATCGGCCGGCGTCTCCATGGCGGGGGTCCCGGCGAAGATGGGCTCAACGCTCAGCGTGACGCCGAAGCGCGGCGCCACCGGCGCCAGGCGCGCGCGGAGCTGGGCGCGCAGCTCCTCCATGACCATGCCCGGCAGGGGGCGCAGGTCGAACTGCAGCTCGCAGTGCGGGCAGATGCGGTTGGGATTGTCGCCGCCGTGGATGCAGCCGAGGTTCAGCGTCGGCACCGGCACGGTGAAGGCCGGGTTGCGGTACTTCGCCTGGAGTTCGCTACGGAAGGCGAGCAGCTCGTTCATGGCGGCGTTCATGGCCTCGAGCGCGCTGGCGCCGAGCGCGGGATCGCTGGAGTGGCCGCTGCGGCCCTCGATGACGACGCGCTCCATCATCACGCCCTTGTGCATGCGCAGCGGCTTGCCGCTGGTGGGTTCGCCGATCACGGCAAAGCGGGCCCGCGGCTTGCCGGCCGCGACCAGGGCGCGGGCGCCGGACATGGCGCATTCCTCGTCGCAAGTGGCCAGGATGATGAGGGGGGCCTTGAGCGGCGCCTCGAGAAATTCGCGCGCCGCCTCGATGGCCAGCGGAAAGAAGCCTTTCATGTCGGCGGTGCCCAGGCCGTAGAGGCGCTCGTCGGCCTCGGTCAGGCGGAAGGGGTCGAAGCGCCAGCGCCCCTGGTCCCAGGGCACGGTGTCGGTGTGGCCGGCCAGCACGAGGCCGCCGGGGCCGTGGCCCAGCGTGGCGATCAGATTGGCCTTGCCCGGCAGCACTTCCTGGATCTCGCAGGCAAAGCCCAGCTCGGCCAGCCAGGCGGCGAGCTGGTCGATGACGGACCGGTTGCCCTGGTCCAGGCGCGGATCGGTGCAGCTCACGCTGGGCAGGGCGACCAGCGCCGCGAGCATCTGCTTGAGGTCGGGTAGGGACATGGCGGCCTCGCGAAGGGGACCGGGAAGCTTAGGCGCTCGGGAACCCGGGGCCAAGCCGGGCGGGGCGGCCGGCTAGCGCAGCACGATGGGCAGGTCGGGGAGCTCGTTGGCGTTGGGGTTGTGGCCGTCGGAGGGAAAGTTGCGCAGCAGGAAGTCGTTGACGCTGCGCACCGCCTGTACGCAGCCATCCCGGAACAGGCCGCCGCGGAAGGCGCGGGTCATTTCCGCGCAGATCTCGGCCCAGGTGCCTTCCGCCGCCGCCGCATGGAGGCCGCGGTCGGCCAGGATTTCCACGCGGTGCTCGCAGAGCAGCACGTAGATCAGCAGGCCGGTGTTCTCCGCCGTGTCCCATATCCGCGCCACGCCGAAGATTTCGAGGGCGCGGTCGCGCACGGTCTTGCCCGAGAGCACGTCCAGCAGGGGCCAGTCGCCTTCGACGACCAGGCGGATCTCGCCGCGATGGGTCTGTTCGCCCGCGGCAATGGTCTTGCGGATGGCTTCCTGCACCTCGGCCGGAAAGGCCCGGCGGGTGGCCAGCGGCGTATGCAGCAAATGCTTGAGCAGGCGGGACATTTCGGCTCCTCCGTGATGCGTTGATTGTGCGCCTCGGCTGCATGTTGTCGATAGCGGCAGCGTTGGCCGCGAGGCGGGTAAGGGGGACGCTCCGCAGAAGCCGGGTGTCGGGCGGCGCCAAAAAATTTGCGGAATCCGCCCGCCCCGAAACAAAAAGATCAGCAGGTTTTTTAATTGAAATCAATCAGATAAGTGGCTGCTGTCCGGATGAATGGCGGTTTTGCGCCAAAAGCAAACCCGCTAGCTTTTACGCATAAGCGACCTGGGCAGCGTTGCCCCAGTGATAAATGGACGTCGCAGGAGAGGAGCATGCGCTTTTATCGTTACCGGGAAGATATTGCCCCGAGCCTTGTGGTCCTGGGAATTCTGGCCATCCAGCTCGCCACTTTCTTTTGGGTGGATTCCCTCTGGATAGTGGCTGGCGTCATGGCCGGTCTTCTCGCTTTTTCCGCGATGCCGGGCTCGATCTCGCACAATCACCACCACCTGCCCACCTTCATGCAGCCGCTGCTGAACCGCTGCTATGAGGTCGTCCTGTTTCTTGAAACGGGCGTGCCGCCGTATGCGTGGACCCTTCACCACAATATGGGGCATCACAAGGAGTATCTCGACCAGGAAAAGGATCCGGCCAACTGGCGGCTGCCCGATGGCAGCGTGATGTCGCGCCTGCGCTACGATGTCGTCGGCGCGCTGCGCATCTATCCGGAAATCTGGCGCATCGGCCGCGCTCATCCCGAGCTGTTCCGCCGCTTCAAGGTGTGGGCGCCCATCAGTCTTGGCGTGCTCGGCGTCCTGGTGGCGCTGGATCCGCTCAAGGCGCTGCTGCTGTTCATCGCGCCCATGCCGATCATGTACCTCGGCCTGCTCGACAATACCTATATGCAGCACTCCGATCTCGACACCGGTTCAGAAATGACCGCCTCGCGCAACACCGTCAGCAGGCTCTACAACTTCATCTCCTGGAATCTGGGTTATCACACCGCCCACCATCTGAAGCCCCATGTGCACTGGAGCCGCCTGCCCGCGCTCCACGCCGAAATAGAGTCCGCCATTCCCGAAGGCGTGAAATGTGCCTCGGTGCTTCTTTCCGCCTGCAGCTATCGGCACTCGCAGCAGCCGCGGGCGCCCCGGGCGCCGGCGCACCCGGTCGTGGCGCTGCCGTTGCGCTCGCTGCACTGGCGCCCGGCGCAGCTGCGCACCGCCGCCTGAGACGCGCCTGCCGCCACCCCTTGTTCCTGAACACGACGGCCGCTACTGTTGCGGCCGTCGTTTTTTGGGAATCCTCCGATGCTTTATCAAATGCTGTTGCGCCTGCTGCTGAGCGCGGCGGGGCTTGGCCTGGCGGCAGTATGGCTGGATGGCGTGCATGTCGGGCAGCCGATGACCCTGTTCTGGGCGGCGCTGCTGCTGGCAGTGGCCAACGCCGTGGTCCGGCCGGTGCTCATCCTGTTCACGCTGCCGGCCACTGTGCTGACGCTCGGCCTGTTCCTGCTGGTCATCAATGCCGCGATGCTCGGCCTCGTGTCGGCGCTGCTGGACGACTTCGCGCTGGATGGTTTCTGGTCGGCGCTGGGGGCCTGGGCCATCACGGCGCTGCTGCAGGCCGTGGGCTCGCTGCTGAGCGGCAGCCCCCGGGTTTCGATAAAGGCCGGGCGCTTTCCGGAGGAATGAGGCCGGCTGTCACGCGGGTGAGCCTGGAACGAATGACTGCAAAGTAAAAAGGCCCCTGCGGGGCCTTTTTACTTGCGGTGCGGCGGAGGTCAGAGGTCGTAACGCAGATTGATGTACAGGCCGTCCAGCTCCGTGTCGATGGCCAGGCCGCCGGCGACGGAAAGCTTGGGATCGAAGTAGTAACGCACGGCGCCCTGGAGGCCGAGGCCATCGTCTTCCAGCGCGTCGTTGGCGATCAGCTTGATGTCGCCTTCGAGTTGCAGCTGGGGCTGTACCTGCAGGCGGCCGCCGACATTGCCGACCAGGCCGATCTCGTCGTCGCTTCCGCTTGCTTTACAGGTGTAGCCCGGGAAGCCCGAACCAGCGCAGATATCAGCTTCGAACTCAACGTCGGCATAAAGCAGCTTCAGGCCGGCCTGGACGCTGAAATTGGATTTCACCTGATCGTGATACTGCGCACCGATCTCCAGCAAGGTCACATCGGCATCGCCATAGGGAATATCGAGACTGCCGACTTCCAGGCCACCAACGATGCCCCAGTTCTTGTTGATATCCATGGCGCCGTTGACGAACACGGCGTCGCCATCATCCAGCTGGCCAAAACCGCCTTCGACGTAGTTGTAGTTGAAGGACTGAGCGCTGGCGCCGGCGGACACGCCCATGGCCAGTGCCAGAAGCCCTGCTTTCACGACTGCAGTTTTCATCTTTTTCTCCCTGTTTTTTTTGGACTTACGGCCCGCATCATAGTCATACGGCCGGGGGAACCATACCGTATCCGGGCGTTTTGTGAAGCGGCTCACAGCAGGGCCGGGGCGCGAACAGCGCCGCCGCGCCGTGGCGGCGTTAAAGCCTGTCTCCAGGGATGCCCCGGTTTCCAGCGGCCGGCCCCCTCGTTCCCGGGGGCGCGGGCAGCGTGCAGCGGGCGTCTCCGGCAGCCCGGCCACCGTTTCTTCGTGCTGCCGGCGCCGGCAACGCCGCGCCGCCGGAATGAAGTCCGCGTCGCAGCATTTCCAAAACAAAAGCCACAGGAGCTGGCTGAAAATCCACATTGGCGCAGTGAACTGAAACAGACAGCAAGCATCTCCTGACCTACTTTTTCCTGACGTCATCCGGCAGCCACAGGGCTGCGTTTCAGGGAGAGCAGGCATGAACAGGATTTTGTCCATCGCGGCTGTCGCCTTCACGGCGCTGGTCGGCAATATCGCCCAGGCGGAGGAAGGCGGCAGTTATTCCGCGCCGCCCGGCGCGAACCGGCCGGGCGCGCCGCAGGAGCCGCCGGCCCCGGCGGCGACCCCGGGCGCGCAGGACCGGATGGCGCCGGACAATACGGGCCGCAACGAGACGGATCGCCAGGCCGGCAAGCTGGAAGCCACCGACCAGTCCAACAATCCCCGGGACGTCGAGCTGACGGCGAAGATCCGGCGCGCCCTCACCGCCGACGACAGCCTTTCGGTCAACGCGCAGAACATCAAGATCATCACGGTGAACGGCAAGGTCACCCTGCGCGGCCCGGTGCAGAGCGAGGACGAGCGCCGGCGCATCGAGGCGGCCGCGAAGCGGGCCGCGGGCCGCGCCACTGTCGTCAATGAACTCCAGGTCAACCAGCGCTAAGGAGAACGAGCATGACCAATTCAGTCTATGCCACGGCGGCATCGGAAGACGTGGCGCGTCGCATCGTCGAGGACCTGCGCGCGCGCGGCATCATGTCCGAGAACATCTCGGCGCTTTTCCCCGACAAGTCCAGCAGCCGCGAATTCGCGGAAGAGCAGAACACCAAGCTGCCGGAAGGCGCCACGGCCGGCGCCGGCGTGGGCGGCGTGCTCGGCGGCAGCCTCGGCTGGCTGGTGGGCGCCGGCACGCTGGCGATCCCCGGCCTCGGCCCGTTCATTGCCGCCGGCCCCATCCTGGCGGCGCTCTCCGGCGCCGCGGCCGGCGCGGCCGTGGGGGGCCTGACCGGCGCGCTGATCGGCCTCGGCATTCCCGAGCACGAGGTCAAGCATTACGAGAACCGGCTCGGCGAAGGCAGCATCCTGATCTCGGTGCAGGCCCGCGACCGCTCCGAGGCGGAGCAGGTGAAGGACCTCTTCGAGCGCGACGGCGCCAAGGACGTCTCGGTGACCTGAGCCCGGCGGGCAGGAATGAAAACGGCGGTCGGGGGGCGAACCCGACCGCCGTTTTCTTTGGCCGGCGGCTAGCGCCCGCCGGGGAAACCCAGCTGCCGCCAGCCCTCGTAGACCACGACCGCCACCGCGTTCGCAAGGTTGAGGCTGCGACTGTCCGGCTGCATGGGCAGCCGCAGGCGCGCCGCGGCGTCGCAGCGCTCCAGCGCCTCCGGCGGCAGTCCCCGCGTTTCCGGGCCGAAGAGAAACGCATCGCCGGGCGCGACGGCGAGCTCGTGATAGGCGCGCGCGCCTTTGGTGGTGAAGGCGAACAGGCGGGTCGGCCGCCGTGCCGCCAGGTAATCCTCCAGCGAATCATGCACCCCGAGACTGGCCCACTCGTGATAGTCGAGCCCGGCGCGTTTCAGCCTGCTGTCGTCGAGCTCGAAGCCGAGCGGGCGGATGAGGTGCAGCTGCGCCCCGGTATTGGCGCAGAGCCGGATGATGTTGCCGGTATTGCCCGGTATCTCGGGCTGGAAGAGCACGACATGGAACACGATGGGCCGCCCTGGTTCTCGACGCGCCGAGTGTAGAGAGGGCGGCTGGCCGGGCCAACCGCGTCAACCGTTCCCGGGGCGCGGCGTTAACAGCAAAAGCAAAACCACAAATTGATTCTTACAGGAGTTTCAACGATGAACTTGCGCCTGCCTGCCCTGCTTCTGGCCCTGGGCTTTTCCATCCCCCTCGCCATGGCTGAAGGACCGGCTCCGGCGCCGGCTGCCCAGGCCGGTCCGGGCTCGCCCCAGATGGGGCTCGAAGGACGCCAGCCCGGCAAGGCGGCGCGCCGCATGCTGCGCGAGAAGCCCGAGAGCTTTACCGAGGAGAGCAGCCGCAAGATGGCGGACGGCCGCGTCTTCAAGCGCCAGATCGAGCAGAAGGTCGGCGAAGGCACCTTCTTCCGCAAGGAAGTGACGACCAACCCGGACGGCAAGACGGCCAGCCGCACGGTGACGGCGACTTTCGACCAGGCCAAGAAGACCTGGACGCGCAAGATCGAGGGCGTGGATTTCGATGGCACGAGCTGGTCGCGCAGCAACGAAGGCCGCGTCCCGCCGCATGAGGAAGAAGGCGACGCCGATCCCAAGCCCGAGCCCCGCAAGGGCAAGAAGGGCGGCTGAGGCAGCGGCGCTCGTGCGTGTTGTGACCGATAAGGGGCTTGCGTATGGTGGCGGCCATGTTGCCAACGGTGCCGCTGCCATGACCACGACTCCTCCCGCCAGCCTCGATGCCTTCCTGCGCACGGTGGGCCGCCGCGCGCAGGTCATGGCCGAGATCGGCACGCGCGACCGCGATGCGGCGCTGGATATCGTGCAGGACGCCATGCTGGGGCTGGCCTCGCGCTACGCGCACAAGCCGCCGGAGGAGTGGGGCCCGCTGTTCCAGACCATCCTGCAGAGCCGCATCATGGACTGGCACCGCAGCCGCACCCGGCGCGGCAAGTGGATGACCTGGCTGGCGCCGCCCGGCGACGATCCCGAGGCCGATCCCTGGGCCGACATCCCCGAGGTCGCCAGCTCCGACCCCTCCCTGCTGCTCGAGCGGGCGCGCGACATGGAGACGGTGACGGCGGCCCTGGAGGCGCTTCCGCTGCGCCAGCAGCAGGCCTTCATGCTGCGCGTCTGGGAAGGCCTCGATACCGCGCAAACCGCCCGCGCCATGGACTGTTCGGAAGGCAGTGTGAAAACCCATTTATCGCGTGCCCTGCACAGCCTGCGGGCACGCCTGGAGGCGCAAGATGAATGAGCTCGATCCGCGTCAGCGCGAACTGGCCGACACTCTGCGTGCAACCCTCGAGAAAAAGGCAGCGCAGCCCGATGCGCTGCTCGACGCCGCGCTGGCGGCGACGCGCGCCCAGGTCGCGGCGCGGCCAGCGCGGCGGCCCCGGCATCCCTGGTGGCTGGCGGGCGGCTTTGCCGTCGCCGCCAGCCTGGCCATGGTGATGGTGCTGCCCTTCGGCCAGACGCCGGAGCGGCGGTCCGGCGCCGTTGCCGACGTCGCTCCGATGCCGGATGCCGACCTGCAGTTTCTGGAGGACATGGACATCCTGGTGGCGATGACCGAGGGCCGCCATGAAGGTTAAGTCGCTGCTGCTGGTGCTTTTCCTGGCGGGCAGCCCGGCTGCCTGGGCCGAGGGCCGCCCCTTCGAGAGTCTCGACCCGGAAACCCAGGCGGCCCTGGCGCGCTCGCGCGAGCGCTGGCACAGCCTGCCCCCGGCGCGCCAGGAAGAACTCATCCGCCGCGCGCAACGCTGGCGCCAGCTTTCGCCCGAGCAGAAGGACCAGATGCGCCAGCGCTATCAGAAATGGCAGCAGTTGCCGCCGGAGCAGCGCCAGGAATTGCACGAGCGCTACGAGCGCTTCCGCCAGCTGCCGCCGGCGCAGCGCGAAAGCCTGCGCGAACGCTGGGGCAAGCTGTCGCCGCAGGAGCGCGAAGCGTGGACGCAGCGCATGGAGGGGGGCAAGGAAGGTCGTGCAGAGCGCCGCGAAGATCAGCGTGAAGAACGTGACGAGAAGCGCGCGGAACGTCGCAGCCAGCCAGCGGAGAAGTGGTCGCAGGGTCGCAGCAGGCCCGATGTTGATCGGAGCCGGCCGCCGCAGGACGAGCGGGCGCGGGGTCGGGAGCGTCGCGAAGCCCGAGACGATCGTGACGACAAGGGTAGTCGCGGTAATGGCCGTGACAGGGCGCCTGGTCGCGACCAGGACTAGGGTCGCCGGACTCGGAAAAACAAAAGGCGCCGCGGCGCCTTTTGTTTTTTCAGGAAGCGTCCCGGTCGGCGTCGTCCTCGTCCTCGCCGCCCACCTCCATCTTCAGTTCCTTGATCTTGCGGGTCAGGGTGTTGCGTCCCCAGCCCAGAAGCTCGGCCGCATCGCGGCGGCGGCCGCCGGTGTGGTTGAGGGCGGTGGTGATCATGATTTTTTCAAACGCCGGCAGCGCCGTGTCGAGCAGCGGACGGCCGCCGATCATGAGCTCCTTGCGCGCCCATTCCGCCAGCGACTGCTCCCAGCCCTGCGCCGGACGCGCCGCCTCCGGCTCGTTGCTCTGGCGCAGCTCCGGCGGCAGGTCGCTCACCAGAA
The DNA here is from genome assembly GCA_049320605.1 of Pseudomonadota bacterium. Lineage (GTDB taxonomy): Bacteria > Pseudomonadota > Gammaproteobacteria > Pseudomonadales > Moraxellaceae > UBA2031. The sequence continues at coordinate 37,997 of JBMOQI010000006.1, forward strand.
TCTCGCGGCCCGAGGCCATCACGGTGAGCCAGCGGCAGATGTTCTCGAGCTGGCGCACGTTGCCGGGCCAGGCGAGCTGCTGCAGGTAGGCCGCGGTCTCCGGGCGCAGCACCTTGTGCTCGACGTTCAGCTCGCGCGCGGCGCGGATGAGGAAATGTCCGGCCAGCGTCGGAATGTCCTCGCGGCGGTCGCGCAGGCGCGGAATGTGCACGCGGATCACGTTGAGGCGGTGAAAGAGATCCTCGCGGAATTTCCCCTCGGCGACCGAGCGCTCGAGGTTCTGGTGCGTGGCGGCGATGATGCGCACGTCCACCTTCACCGGCGTGTGGCCGCCGACGCGGTAGAACTCGCCATCGGCCAGCACGCGCAAGAGGCGCGTCTGCGTTTCCAGCGGCATGTCGCCGATTTCGTCGAGGAAGAGCGTGCCGCCGTTGGACTGCTCGAAACGGCCCTGGCGCTGCGAGGTGGCGCCGGTGAAGGCGCCTTTCTCGTGGCCGAACAGTTCCGACTCCATCAGGTCTTTCGGGATGGCCGCCATGTTGAGCGCGATGAAGGGCCGCCCCGCGCGCGGCGAATGCCGGTGCAGCGCATGCGCGACCAGTTCCTTGCCGGTGCCGGACTCGCCGTTGATGAGCACGGTGATGTTGGAGTTGGAGAGGCGGCCGATGGCGCGGAAGACTTCCTGCATGGCCGGCGATTCGCCGATGATCTCGGGCCCGTTCAGCGTTTCCGGCGGCAGCGTCGCGTTCTTCTGCTGCTCGTGGTGGTGCGCGACGGCGCGCTTGACCAGCGCAATGGCGTCGTCGACGTCGAAAGGCTTGGGCAGGTATTCGAAAGCGCCGCTCTGGTAGGAGGCCACGGCGGAGTCGAGGTCGGAGTGCGCCGTCATGATGATGACGGGCAGGTCCGGGTACTCCATGCGGATTTTCGCGAGCAGCGAGATGCCGTCGATGCCCGGCATGCGGATATCGCTGATGATGGCGTCGGGCTGTTCCTTGCCGAGCCGGGCGAGGGCGGAGTTGCCGTCCTCGAACACGGTGGCGGCAAGGCCTTCCTGCATGAGCGCTTTCTCCAGCACCCAGCGGATGGAGCGGTCGTCGTCGATGATCCAGACTTTGGAACTAGTGGCTGCCATCTTTCTGCTCCAGGGGCAAAAGAATGCTGAAGGTGGTCTGGCCGGGGCGCGATTCGCATTCGATCAGGCCCTGGTACTGGTGGATAAGGTCCTGTGCAATCGAGAGGCCAAGTCCGGTGCCGTTGGCGCGGCCGCTGACCATCGGATAGAAAATCGATTCGAGCAGCGCCGGCGGAATGCCGGGGCCGTTGTCGATGATGTCGACGCGCATCACCAGGCGGTGGCGCACCGCGCCGATGGTGAACTGGCGCAGATGGCGCGTGCGCAAAATGATGCAGGGGTCGCGCTGCTGGGGATTCTCCAGCAGCGCCTGCAGGGCATTGCCGGTGATGTTGAGGATGGCCTGGATGAGCTGGTCGGGATCGGCGTTGAGTTCCGGCAGCGAGGGGTCGTAGTCGCGCCGGAGCTGCACGCGGCCCTCGGCCTCCACCAGCATCAGCGAGCGCACCCGTTCCAGGCATTCATGGATGTTGACGCGCTGCATCTCGGGCAGCTTGCGCGGGCCGAGCATGCGGTCGGCGAGGTTACGCAGGCGGTCCGTCTCTTCGATGATGATGTTGGTGTATTCGCTGACGTCGGAGTTCGGCAGCATGCGCGCCAGTAGCTGCGCCGCGCCGCGGATGCCGCCCAGGGGGTTCTTGATCTCGTGCGCGACGCCGCGCACCAGGATGCGCGTGGCCTGGTGGTTGGCCAGCAGCGTCTCTTCCTTGGAGATGCGCAGGTGGCGGTCGATCTGCTGCACTTCGATCAGCAGGGCCACCGGCTCGCCCGGCGTCATCAGCACCCCGACGGTGTAGTCGACGATGATTTCCTGGGTGCCCACGCGCAGGTGGACTTCGCGCTTGGTGTAGGGGTGCGAGGTCACCAGGGTGTCGCGCAGGACGGCTTCCGTGTCGGAGTCGTCGAGCTCGATGAAGCAGTCGGTCAGCAGCAAGCCGACGGCACGCGCCCGGCTGATGGCGAGCAGCGCCTCGGCGGCCGGGTTCAGGTAGCGCACCTTGAGGTCGGGAGCGACGAGGAGGACGGCGGTGCTGAGGTTATCGAGCAGCCGCCGGTGAATGTTGTGATCCTGCATGGAGTCCTGCCGTCAGCATGGGGCTGACCTGTGGGCTTAGCTTCAGCAATAAGTGCACCAACCCGGTTCAGGCCGCCTGCGCAGAGGTGGTGCGTAGCAGCAACCGGAATGCCCGGCAGGATTGCACATGGTTAGTGCATTCGTATGACTCATGATGGTGCATGACTGGCGTTTTTCCACCCTCACAGCAGGAAAGTTTGCTGGCCGCCAGAGGAGGGCGGCATTACAATTGCGCGCTTTTTGATCGGGCCGACGGCCGGGAGTCCCATTACATGTCCAAGTCATCGCCCAAGGTCGGCTTTGTCAGTCTCGGCTGCCCCAAGGCGCTGGTGGACTCCGAACGCATCCTGACCCAGCTGCGCAGCGAGGGGTATCAGGTCTCTTCTTCCTATGAGGACGCCGATCTGGTGGTGGTCAACACCTGCGGCTTCATCGACTCCGCCGTGCAGGAGTCGCTGGACGCCATCGGCGAGGCCCTGGCCGAAAACGGCAAGGTCATCGTCACCGGCTGCCTGGGCAAGAAGGAGGATGTGATCCGCGCGGCCCACCCCAGCGTGCTCGCGGTCACCGGCCCGCACGCCTATGAGGAAGTCATGGGCGCCGTGCACCAGTACCTGCCGCCCAGGCACGATCCCTTCATGGACCTGGTGCCGCCGCAGGGCGTGCGCCTGACGCCCAGGCACTACGCCTATCTCAAGATTTCCGAAGGCTGCAACCACCGCTGCACCTTCTGCATCATTCCTTCCCTGCGCGGCGATCTCGTCTCGCGCCCCATCGGCTCGGTGATGAGCGAAGCCGAGAACCTGGCCAGGGCCGGCGTGAAGGAGCTGCTGGTCATCTCGCAGGACACCAGCGCCTACGGCGTGGACCTCAAGTACAAGCTGGATTTCTGGGGCGGCCGCCCGCTGAAGACGCGCATGAAGGAAATGTGCGAGGCGCTGGGCGAGCTCGGCGTCTGGGTGCGCCTGCATTACGTCTACCCCTACCCGCATGTGGACGAGATCATTCCGCTGATGGCGGAAGGCAGGATCCTTCCTTACCTGGACATCCCCTTCCAGCACGGCAGCCCCTCGGTGCTGGCGCGCATGAAGCGTCCGGCGCATGCCGAAAATACGCTGGCGCGCATCAGGAAATGGCGGGAGATCTGCCCGGATCTCACGATTCGCTCGACCTTCATCGTCGGCTTCCCCGGCGAGACCGAGGCCGAGTTCCAGGAGCTGCTGGACTGGCTGAAGGAGGCCGACCTCGATCGCGTCGGCTGCTTCCCCTATTCGCCGGTGGAAGGCGCCAGGGCCAACGAGCTGGCCGATCCGGTGCCGGAGGCGGTGAAGCAGGCGCGCTACGACCGCTTCATGCAGGTGGCGGCCGGGATTTCCGCGGCGCGCCTGCAGAAGAAGATCGGCCGGCAGATGGACGTGATCGTCGACGAGATCGACCTGGAGGAAGGCGTTGCCATCGCCCGCTCCCAGGCCGATGCGCCGGAGATCGACGGCAATGTATTTATCGAGCGCGCAGACCTCGGCGGCATCAAGGTCGGCGACATCGTCAGCGTGCGCATCACGGCTGCCGACGAGTACGACCTGTATGCCGAGTAGGACGCACCGCCCATCGCGGCGCCGAGTCGATTGACGGGCTGCGCCGGCTTCTTTAGAAAGCTTCTATAACAAAACAGCAAAAAGGATCCGTCATGCTGAAGAAAACCTTGCTGGCTGCCGTGCTGGCCCTGCCTGCCCTGGCCTCTGCCGCTCCCTACCTGATTGCCGGCGGCGCCACCGGCTCGGCGGAACTCGATGACATCGAGGCAACCTATTTTCCGGGCACATCGCTGCGTAGCGACGACAGCTTTACGCGCGCACTCGTTGGCATAGGCATGGAGGTCAATCCGAACCTCGGCCTGGAGGCGTTGTACCTGACCGAGGCGGAAGCGACCGTCGAAGATTCGACGGGCACCATGAAGGACACCCTCACGAGTTCCGGGCTGCAGTTCGCCCTGCTCGGCAAGGCGCCGCTCACGCCGCAGTTCAGCCTGTTCGGCAAGCTCTCGGCCAACTACATGAAGGTCGAGTGGGAATTTGTCGATGCCCTGCTGCCGACCAACAGCTTCTCCGAGAGCGACAGCAAGATGCAGCTGGGCTTCGGCGCCGGCGCGCACTTCCAGGCCAGCGACGCTGTGGGCCTGCGCCTCGGCTTCGAGCGCATCCAGTTCCGCGATGCCGTGAACGGCGCCGGCGATTCCGATCTGGACCAGACCAGCCTGGCGGTGACCTTCGCGTTCTGATCTTCGGGGCAGGCAAAAAAACGGGCCGCATGCGGCCCGTTTTTTTATTTCTACAATGCCCTTGTTCTCAGCGCACGATCACATCGTATTCCACCCAGAAGTTGCCGCCGTTGCCGGTCATGCTGCCCGTCAACGGCAGGCGGGCGTCCGTGACGGAGGCGTCGTAACCCGCGGGCGCGCCGCCACCGCCGGAGACCGGCGTGTAGGCGAAGGTCGCGCCGCCATCGTTCGAGTACTGCACCGTGCCGAGCGAGAGCGTGGAACTCGGCGTGCCCTGCACGAACCGCACAGGCTGGCCGGCGCCGAAGGTGTCGAGGCGCAGCGCGGTGAACGGGCTCAGGGTGTCGATGGCCACGATGGCGTTGGCTTCACCGTAGCCGGCATTGGACACGTAGACGCGGTAGCGGATCACCTGGCCGGGATTGGCGGTGGCGGAAGACGACGTCTTGAGCGTGGACAGCGAGGGCGCGGGCAGGATGGTGACGCCGGCGCTGGCGCTGTCGTTGCCGCTGTCCTGGTTCAGTCCCGAATAGGAGACCAGGCTGGCGGTATTGGTGCGGGTCACGCTCGAGGTGACGCCGGCGGCGCGCACGGTGATGGTCAGGGTGGCGCCGGACTGCGCGGCGAGCGGGCCCAGCGACCAGCGCTCCGGAACGCCGTCGCTGTCGCCGTCGGCATAGGTGCCGGCGCTGGCGACATGGCTCAGGTAGATGACGTCGGGCGGCAGCACGTCGCTGACCACGAGGCTGTCGGCGGAGTTGAAGCCGAGGTTCTGGGCGGTGACGGTGTAGGTGAAGGTGTTGTTGGACGCCACGGTGCCGGCACTGGCGCTCTTGCTGATCTGGAGGTCGCCCGGGAAAAGCTGGTTGCCGCCCGGGCCTTCCATGTTGTCGATGAGGCTGGAGGGCAGGTTGGAGCCGTTCGACGACGCCATGTGGAAGCCCATATTGGACGGCCCGGCAAGATCCAGCGCCGCCCAGGCCAGGCGCGCTTCCATCTGCAGGCCGTTGCTGCCGCCACCGCTAGCGGTATAGAGCGAGACGGCGGCGCCCACCGAGCCCGGCATCTCGTGGCCGTCGGCGAAGCCGGCGCTATCCACCAAGGGGTCGCCGCCGGCAGCGACGGCGGTGTAGGTGAGCAGCGAGGCGTCGGTGTTGCGGTTGCTGCCGGTCCACTTCACGCGCATGACTTTTTCGCCGGTATTCATCAGTCGATCGCCGTTGCTGTCCATGTAGAACCACCAGTCGGTGACGTTGCTCGCGTTCTGCCAGCGCTCCAGATAGAAGTACAGGTAGCTGTTGTCCCAGGTGAAGGCGAAGGCCTTGAGGTCGCGGCCGGTGGAACTCAGCGAGCCGTCGCGCTCGCAGGCGGCGCCGCTCTGGCAGTCGCTGCTGTTCTGGCCCGGGTTGGTGAGGATGTTGCCGGGCGGCAGATAGCTGCCGCCGGCGCCGCTCCAGTCATCGAAGCTGCCGTCGACGGCGATGGTCCGCGCGATGAGCGCCGCCTGCGCCGCGGTGAGCGGCAGCAGGCTGGCCGCGAGCAGGGGCAGGAGCAGGAAAAGCGAGGGAAGGCGGCGCTTGTTCATTGCAGCAGGGCAAAGGTGTCGGATGCCCGCAGCATGGTCAGGCGCGGCAGGGAAAACAAGGCCGGGGCTGACCAAAGGCCGCTCGGGGGCCCCGGCTGCCCCTCCCCGCGGCGCCGTTTCAGAGCGCGATGCTGACGCGCTGGCCGGCCTGTTCGCTGCACACCCGGCTCAGCAGTTCGGGCAGCGTCTCGCCGCTGCTGCTGCAGAACCAGCCGGTCTCTTTCCGGCCGAGGTGGAAGCCGCCCGAGCGCGCCGCCACCCAGACCTCGCGCATGGCGCTCTGGCGGTTGATGATGACCTTGCTGCCGTTGCTGAACGTCAGGGTCAGGATGCCGGCCGTGGTTTCCATGTCGATGTCGGCGTCCTGGGTCTCGAGGGCATCCTCGATGGCCAGCAGCAGGCGGTCGACGGTCGTGTTGAATTCGGATTCGTTCATGAGGTCTCCTGTGCCGGCATGATAGCGGCGCCATATCGGCCCCGCCATGCGATCGCCCCTGAGCGGACGCTGTTCCGGGCGGACGCGCCCGCTATAATCCCCGCCCCACCCCGACCAGGAACGACGATGCCGACCCGCCTTCTGCTTTCCCTGATGCTTGTGCTGGGCGGCTGCGGCCAGAAAGGCCCGCTTTTCCTGCCGGCCAATCCGGCGCCGGCCGCCGCGTCCGCGCCCTCCGCCGAAGCGGCGTCGGCGCCGGAAGCCCCGCCGCCCGCCTCCGGCCCCGCAGCCCAGCCCGAGTAAGCCATGGATCACTTCAATTATCGCGACGGCGAGCTCTGCGCCGAGACCGTGCCGCTGTCCGCGCTCGCCACGCGCTTCGGCACGCCGACCTATGTGTATTCGCGCGCCACGCTCGAGCGCCACTACCGCGCCTTCGACGAGGCCTTCGCCGGCGTGCCGCACCAGGTCTGCTATGCCGTGAAGGCCAACTCCAACATCGCCGTGCTGAACGTGCTGGCCCGCCTCGGCGCCGGCTTCGACATCGTCTCCGGCGGCGAGCTGGAGCGCGTGCTGGCGGCCGGCGGCGAGCCCGGCAAGGTCGTGTTCTCCGGCCTCGGCAAGCAGGAGGCGGAGATCGCCCGCGCGCTCGAAGTCGGCATCGCCTGCTTCAATGTCGAGTCCGAGGCGGAAATCGCGCGGATCAACGCGGTCGCGCTGCGCATGGGGCGCACCGCGCCGATCTCCTTGCGCGTGAATCCGGACGTCGATGCGCAGACGCATCCCTACATCTCCACCGGCCTCAAGGAAAACAAGTTCGGCGTCGACATCAATGCCGCTGTCGCCGTCTACCTGCACGCGCAGCAGATGCCCGGCCTGCGCATCGTCGGCATCGACTGCCATATCGGCTCCCAGCTCACGCAGACGACGCCGTTCGTGGACGCGCTGCAGCGCGTCCTGGCCATGATCGATACGCTGGCGGCGCGTGGCATCGTCATCGAGCATCTCGACATCGGCGGCGGCCTCGGCGTGCGCTATCGCGAGGAAAACCCGCCCGAGCCCCGCGCCTACGCCGCGGCGCTGCTGCCGCTGCTGCAGGGCCGCCGCCTGAAGATCCTCATGGAGCCGGGCCGCGCGATTGCCGCCAATGCCGGCGTGCTGCTGACCCGCGTGGAATTCCTGAAGCCCACCGCGCACAAGAATTTCGCCATCGTCGATGCCGCGATGAACGATCTCATCCGGCCGTCGCTCTACGGCGCCTGGATGGATATCGTGCCGGTGCGTCCGCGCCAGGACGACACGGCCGAGCACAGCTACGACGTGGTCGGCCCCGTCTGCGAGACCGGCGATTTCCTCGGCAAGGAGCGGGCCTTGCGCATCGCCGCCGGTGATCTGCTGGCAGTGCGCTCGGCCGGCGCTTACGGTTTTGCCATGAGCTCCAACTACAACACCCGTGGCCGCGCGGCGGAGGTCATGGTCGATGGCGAGACTGCCTATCTGATCCGCCGCCGCGAGCGCATCGCCGACCAGCTGGCGCTGGAGTCGCTGCTGCCCTAGCGCCCGCCAGAGCTGCGCGCCGGCTTTGCGGGCCGGGCTTCCTTCCGGCGACCCCCTTGACCCCGGCGGCGGACGGTAGCCCGGCCCGCAGAAAAGCGGGAACCGAAGAATTCGGCAAGATGGTCCCGGCGGCTTGAATCGGCTGTCCCCGCCCCACAGAATAGCCCGCAAGTGCGGGCTTTTTCTCGGCCTCCCGCCGCCGTGCGAGGCTGGCCCGCTGACAAGACTGGAGATCGCGATGCGTCTGGAATTCACCAAGATGCACGGCCTCGGCAATGATTTCGTGGTGATCGACCTGGTCAGTCAGCACCTGCGCCTGGAGCCCGAGCAGATCCGCCTGCTCGCCGACCGCCATTTCGGCATCGGCTGCGACCAGCTGCTCCTCGTCGAGCCGCCGGACAACCCCGATGTCGATTTCCGCTACCGCATCTTCAATGCCGACGGTGCCGAGGTGCAGCAGTGCGGCAACGGCGCCCGCTGCTTCGCGCGCTTCGTGCGCGAGCGGCGGCTCACGGCGAAGAATGTGCTGCGCGTCGAAACCGCCGGTGGCGTCATCGAGCTGCGCATCGACGACAAGGGCTGGGTCAGCGTCGACATGGGGGCGCCGCGCTTCAGCCCCGCGGAGATTCCTTTCCGGGCGGATGCCGGGGCGCTGACCTACGAGGTCGAGGTGAACGGCCAGGCTGTCGCGCTGGCGGCGGTCGGCATGGGCAATCCGCACGCCGTGCTGCAGGTGGAGAATGTCGATGCCGCCCCGGTGGCGACGCTGGGGCCGGCGCTGGAGCGGCACGCGCGCTTTCCCGAGCGCGTCAACGTGGGCTTCATGCAGGTGGTCGACCCGCACCACATCCGCCTCCGCGTCTACGAGCGCGGCGCCGGCGAAACCCTGGCCTGCGGCACCGGCGCCTGCGCCGCCGCCGTCGCCGGTATTCGCTGGGGACTGCTTGCAAGCCCGGTGCGGGTGGCGCTGCCGGGTGGCGAGCTGGAGATCAACTGGGCAGGCGCGGGCAGTGCTGTCATCATGCGAGGCCCGACCGCCCGCGTCTTCGATGGTGTGGCGCGCCTCCCCGACCCGCGCCCGCTGCGCGAAGACGGCACGTCCGGCGGCAAGCCAGGCGGAACCAGGAAAAGAAAGGGTTGAACATGTCCGGTGAGAATTTCACGGAGGCCCAGGTTGCGGCCTGGCTCAGGTCCCGCAAGGACTTCTTCGAACGGCATCCCGACCTGCTTGTCGAGCTCGCCATTCCGCACGCCACCGGCGGCGCCGTGTCCCTGGTCGAGCGCCAGGTCGGCGTGCTGCGCGAGCGCAACCTCGAGCTGCGCGAGCGCCTGCAGCGCCTGCTCGACGTCGCGCGTGAAAACGATGTCCTGTTCGAGCAGATTCGCGGCCTCGTGCTGGCGCTGCTGGAGGCGCGCAGCATTCCCGCGCTGGCCACGGCGCTCGAGGACGAGCTCAGGGCGCGCTTCAGTTCCGAATTCGTGAGCCTGCTGCTTTTCGATATCGACAGCGACAGCGACAGCGTCGGCGGTGGCGTCCACAGCGTGGCGCTGCAGGATGCGCAGGCGCATGTGCCGGCGCTGCTCAGGGGGCGCCAAGCCGTGGCCGGCCAGCTGCGCCGCGAAGAACTCGCCTTCCTCTTCGGGCAGGAAGGCGCCCAGGTGAAATCCTGCGCCGTGATGCCGCTGCACCACGGCCGCATCGTGGGCCTGCTGGCGATCGGCGCCAGCGACACCGAGCACTTCCGCAGCTCCATGGATACGCTCTTCATCAGCTTCGTCGGCGACGTGCTGGCGCGTGTGCTGACGCCGCTGCTGCCGGCCCGGGCAGCAGCGCAAGCCGTCTGATGAGCGATCGCCTGGCCGAGCTGCAGGCTGCCTTCCTCGCGCAGCAGCGCAGCCAGCGCGCGCTTTCCCCGCACACCCTCAAGGCCTACGGCCGCGATCTCGACAAGCTGGCGAATTTTCTCCGCCGCAACGGCCTGCGCGAATGGCGCAGCCTCGATCAGCCGCTGCTCGAGGAGTTCATCGCCGTCTGCAGCGAGACGCTGGACCTGCGCAGCCAGCAGCGGGTGCTTTCCACCCTGCGCGGTTTCTACGACTGGCTGGCGCGCGCCGGCGAGGCCGCCTTCAATCCCGCCCGCGGCATCACGCTGAAGGCGCGCCGGCGCGAGCTGCCGCGCCTGCTCGATGTCGATGTCGTGCAAACGCTGCTGGATGCGCCGGCACCGACCGACGAGCCGGAAAAGTCGCTGTGGGTGCGCGACCGCGCCATGATGGAGCTTTTCTATTCCTCCGGTCTGCGCCTCGCCGAGCTTGCCGGCTCGCGCCTGCCGGAGCTCGACCTGGCCTCGGGCCACATCACCGTCACCGGCAAGGGCAACAAGACGAGGCGCCTGCCGCTGGGCCGCAAGGCGCGCGCGGCATTGCAGGCGTGGCTGGAGCTGCGCGCGCGCTGGCGCAACGACAAGAGCGAAGAGTGGATCTTCCTGACGCCCAAAGGCGCGCGCTTCAACGAGCGCGCCATCCAGCTGCGCCTCAAGCATCAGGCGCAGCGCGCGGGCATTCCGCAGCACGTGCATCCGCATATGCTGCGGCACTCCTTTGCCTCGCACCTGCTGGAATCCTCGCACGACCTGCGTGCGGTGCAGGAGCTGCTCGGTCACGCCGACATCAGCACGACCCAGATCTACACGCATCTGGATTTCCAGCATCTGGCCGAGGTCTACGACCAGGCGCATCCGCGCGCGCGCAAAGCCAGGCCCAAGTGACAGGGCGCCTCTCCCTTAACCGCTTGCAGGCGCCGACATGACCGTAAAGCTGCTGACCTTCGATCTGGACAACACGCTTTGGGACGTGGAGGCGATCGTCACCCGGGCCGAAAAGGTGATGCGCGCCTGGATTCGCGAGCATCATCCCGAGTTTTCCAGCCGTTTCGACTTCAGGAATTTCATGGCGCTGCGCGAGGCCGTCATGCGCGAGCGGCTGGATATCGCGCACAACCTGACCGAGTTGCGCCTCGAAGTGCTGCGCCGCGCTTTCACCGGCGCCGGGTATGCGCCGGCGGCGGCGGAAACGGCAGCGCAGGATGCCTTCGAGGAATATTTCCGCGAGCGCAACCTCGTCGAGTACTTCCCCGGCGCGCTGGAAGCGCTGCGCGAACTGCGCGAAGACTTCGAGATTTATGCGATCAGCAATGGCAATGCCGATATCCGCCGCATCGGCCTCGGCCACCTTTTCAGTCGCCATTTCTCCGCCATCAGCGTCGGCGCGGCCAAGCCGGACCCGCGCATTTACCGTGCGGCGATCGAGGCGGCCGGCGTGGCGCCGCAGGAAATCATCCACATCGGCGATCATCCCGAGCAGGACGTTGACGCAGCAGCAAGGGTCGGCATGAAGACGGTGTGGGTGAACTTTGCCGGCCAGGACTGGCCCGCGCTGCCGCCGCCGGATGCGGAGATGCGCCGCTTTGCCGAGCTGCCGGCGCTGGTGCGCCGACTGGCCGCCGCGCCGGAGTGACACGCAAGCCGTGGCCCGGGCAAAGCCGCGGCGGGGTCGGCGCCGCTCAGGCGGGCAGGCGGTCGAGCAGGCGATAGGCGAGGGCCTCGTGCAGGTGGGCGGAAGCGAGGCGTGCGCTGTCCTCGAGATCGGCGATGGTGCGCGCGACGCGCAGAACGCGGTGGTAGGCGCGCGCCGAGAGACGCAGGCGGCGCATGGCCTGCTCCAGCATGTCGGCATCGGCGCGGTCGAGGCCGGCGTGCGTGTCCAGCGCGGCGGGCGCAAGGGCATGGTTGAGGTGCCCCTGGCGGCGCAACTGCCGCCCTCGCGCCGAAAGCACGCGCTCTTTCACGCGGGCGGTGGACTCGCCCGGCGTGCCGCGATGCAGCATCTGCGCCGGCAGGGCCGGCACATCCACATGCAAGTCGATGCGGTCCAGCAGCGGGCCGGAAATGCGGCTGCGGTAGCGCCCCACCTGGTCCGGCGAACAGCGGCAGCGGCTGGTGCCGTCGCCGAGATAGCCGCAGGGGCAGGGATTCATGGCGGCGGCGAGCTGGAAGCGGGCGGGAAAGCGGACCTGCCGGGCGGCGCGCGAGATCAGCACATGCCCGGACTCGAGCGGCTCGCGCAGCACCTCCAGCACGCGCCGGTCGAACTCCGGCAACTCGTCCAGGAACAGCACGCCGTGGTGGGCCAGCGTGATTTCGCCGGGCCGCGGTGGCGAGCCGCCGCCGACCAGCGCCACCGCCGAAGCCGTGTGGTGAGGCGCGCGGAAGGGCGGCCGGTAGTCGGGCTCGTCCGCCTGGCCGAGCAGCGAACGGATGGCGGCGACCTCCAGCGCCTCTTGCTCTGCCAGCGGCGGCAACAGTCCCGGCAGGCGCGAGGCCAGCAGGGTCTTGCCGGTGCCCGGCGGGCCGATCATCAGTAGCGAGTGTCCTCCGGTGGCGGCGATTTCCAGCGCCCGCCGGGCTTGATGCTGCCCTTTCACATCGGAAAGATCGGGACAGGACGGCTCGGTGGGGAGGGCCGGCGGCGGCGTGGCGCGCGGTAGCCGCTGGCGATCGTTGAGGTGGGCGTAGACGGCCAGCAGATGATCGCCGCCGTAGACCTCGGCCGTATCGGGCCGGGCTGCCTCGCCCGCATTGCCCTGCGGTACGAACAGCGCACGGCCGGCGTCGCGCACCGCCAGGCTGGCCGGGAGCACGCCCTTTACGGAGCGCAGCTCGCCGGAAAGCGCCAGCTCGCCGAGGAACTCGCTGCCCTCGAGGGCCGCCAGGGGAATCTGGCCGTTCGCCGCGAGGATGCCGAGGGCGATGGGCAGGTCGAAGCGTCCGCCCTCCTTGGGCAGGTCGGCGGGCGCGAGGCTGATGGTGATGTGGCGCTGCGGGAACTCGAAGCCGGAGTTCAGGAGAGCGGAGCGCACGCGGTCCTTGCTCTCGCGCACCGCCGCCTCGGGCAGGCCGACGATGGCGAGGCCGGGCAGGCCGGAACTCAGGTGAACCTCAACGGTGACGGGCGGGGCATCCAGCCCCAGCTGGGCGCGCGTACGCACCAGTGCGAGAGACATCCCTGTTCTCCTCGGGTGAGGGCTGCCTTCCTGGCGGCCTGTAGTGAATCTGCCAGGGGCCCGGCCGGGCCCCCTGGCGCGGGCTCAGCGTTCGCGACTCTCGAGGGCCACTACGCGCTGCTCCAGGGCGCGCAGTTCGGCTTCGACGGCTTCCAGGCGGCTGCGCGCCCGGGAGAGCAGGGTGGCCTGGACATCGAACTCCTCGCGGGTCACCAGCTCCATGCGCGCCAGCGCCTCGCGCAGCACGGCCTTGATGTTTTCTTCCAGATCGCCCCGAAGCTGGCGCACGCCTGGCGGCAGCACCTGGGAAAGCTGTTCGCTGACACGGTTGACGATCTGTTCGAGTGCCATTTCCTGAGGCTCCTAGGGGTGAAGGCCCCGAATTCTAGCACTGGCTGTCCGGGCGCCGCAGTCAGCACTACTTCTTGCGGATTGAAGTGCACCAACTTGGGGATAAGGTGCTTGCGCCGCACCGTATCGGGGAGTTGCCGGGCCGACAGGCGGTTAGGCGGGAATTGGTTGTGCTCCAAATTGTGTCGCAGCCAGCAATTTTTCCTGCTCCGCCCGAATTGGCATGGCTTCTGCAAAGTACCTGTCAAGTTCTGATTCAGAGCTTTGCGGTCTTTTACCTTTAACGAGTCACCACAGGGATTCAAGGAGTTGCACCGATGAAAATGATCAAACTCTCCAAGGCGCTCATGGCTGCAGGCCTGATGACGGCGACTGCCGCTGCCCATGCCGGCGTTACCGGCAACGTGGCCTTCACCACCGACTATCTGTTCCGTGGCGTGAGCCAGTCCTCCAACAACGCCGCCGTCCAGGGCACGCTGAGCTATGCCCACGACAGCGGTTTCTACGCCACGGCCTGGGGCTCCAGCATCGCCAGCGGCGCCGGCGGCCTGGAACTCGACACGCTGCTGGGTTATGCCGGCAAGTCGGGAGAAGTCGGTTATGACGTCGGTGTGATGCGCTACAACTATCCGGGCCTGAATGACAACACCAGCGGCCAGGTTAATTCCGATGATCTCGTGACCCCCGTGGATGCCGACTACAACGAGATTTACGCCTCCGTGTCTTACGTCGGCGCCAAGCTGGGCGTGAATTACAGCCCGGATTATTTCCTTGAGTCTGATGAGTTTCTGTACGTCTACCTGGACTACGCCAAGGAAGTGTCGGGCATTGGCCTCTTCGCTCATGTCGGTATGAACATGTTCGACAGCGAGCTGAAGATGAACCAGGCGCTCTTCACGACCGGAACCGACGATGGCTACATGGATTACAAGGTGGCCGTGAGCAAGGCTCTTGAAGGCGTGACGTTTGAGCTTGCCTACATGGGCTCCGATATCGATGAAAAGGACTGCGGCGGGGGCCTGTGCGAGGGCCGCGTGGTCGGCACCATGTCCAAGGCGTTCTGATCGGCTGCGCCCCGCGCGCGGACAACCGCGCGCGGATTTTCAAGAGGAGTGCGAAACATGAAACTGGTTACCGCCATCATCAAACCCTTCAAGCTCGACGACGTGCGTGAAGCGCTGTCGGATATCGGCGTGCAGGGCATCACCGTCACCGAGGTGAAGGGATTCGGCCGGCAGAAAGGTCACACCGAGCTGTATCGCGGTGCCGAGTACGTGGTCGATTTCCTGCCCAAGGTGAAGATCGAGATTGCCACCAGCGACGACCTGCTGGACCAGGTGATCGAAGCCATCACCAAGGCGGCCAACACCGGCAAGATTGGCGACGGCAAGATTTTCGTCACCGCGCTGGAACAGGCCATCCGCATCCGCACCGGCGAGACCGGCGTCGACGCGATCTGATTTTTTACTCGCTGCCAAAAAAACGCGAACCAACGCGGAGGAGTCCCCCGTGAAAAAATTTGTCTATGCCCTGATGCTGGGTAGCGCCCTGGTGGCGAGCAGCCCGGTCTTTGCCGAGGAGGCCGCCCCGGCCGCCCCGGCTGCAGCGGAAGTCGCTGCTGTGCCTGCCGTCGCGGAAGCTGCGCCTGCCGCCGCGCCCGAGGCTGCCGCAGAAGCTGCGCCTGCTGCCGACGACTACAAGGCCCCCACCTACGATATGGGCAACGTGTCCTGGATGATGACGGCCACGCTGCTCGTCATCTTCATGAGCCTGCCCGGCCTCGCCCTGTTCTACGGCGGCATGGTGCGCAAGAAGAACATGCTCTCCACGCTCATGCAGACCTTCACGATCTTCTGCGTGATCGCCGTGCTCTGGGTGGTCTACGGCTACTCCGTGGCCTTCTCCAACGGCAGCGCCTACTTCGGCGGCCTGGACAAGTTCTTCCTGAAGGGCGTGATCTTCGACGACCACGGCAACTTTGTGGCGACCGCCACCTTCAGCAAGGGCGTGGTGATTCCGGAGCTGGCGTTCGCCATGTTCCAGCTCACCTTCGCCTGCATCACCTGCGCCCTGATCGCCGGTGCCTATGCCGAGCGCATGAAGTTCTCCGCGGTGCTGATCTTCACCATCGTGTGGTTCACCTTCTCCTATCTGCCCATGGCCCACATGGTCTGGTGGTGGCCGGGTCCGGACGCCTACACCGGCCCGGAAGTGGTGGATGGTCTTAACGCCACCGCCGGCAAGCTCTGGCAGCTCGGCGCCCTCGATTTCGCCGGCGGCACCGTGGTGCACATCAATGCCGGTGTCGCGGGTCTCGTCGCCGCCATCATGCTGGGCAAGCGCCTCGGCTACGGCAAGGTGGCCATGGCTCCGCACAGCCTGACCATGACCATGATCGGCGCCTGCATGCTGTGGGTGGGCTGGTTCGGCTTCAACGCCGGCTCCAACCTGGAAGCCAACGGCTACGCCGTGCTGGCCTTCGCCAACACCATCTTCGCGACCGCCGTCGCCGCGCTGGCCTGGCTGTTCGCCGAGTGGATCCACAAGGGCAAGCCCAGCCTGCTGGGCGCCGTCTCCGGCGCCATCGCCGGCCTTGTCGGCATCACCCCGGCCTGCGGCTTCGTCGGTCCCATGGGGGCGCTGGTGATCGGTCTCGTGGCGGGCCTGCTGTGCTTCTTCTGCGTGGCTTACCTCAAGAAGATGCTGGGCTATGACGACGCGCTGGACGCCTTCGGCGTGCATGCGGTCGGCGGCATCGTCGGCGCCATCCTGACCGGCGTGTTCGTGAACCCCGAACTCGGCGGCACCGGCTACGCCACCAGCTGGGTCGGCCCCACCTTCGGCTACGACAGCGCCCAGATCCTGATCCAGGTGAAGGCCGTGCTGATCGCCATCCTCTGGAGCGCCGTGGTCAGCGCCGTGACGCTGTTCATCATCGACAAGGTGATCGGCCTGCGCGTCAGCGAGGAAGCCGAGCGTGAAGGCCTGGATATCGCCGAGCACGGCGAGCAGGCGTATAACGACTGAGTGCGGACGTTGTGTCGGAAAAGGGCCCTCGGGCCCTTTTCCTTTTGCGGCCTCTGCAGGCTGCCGCGGGCGAGCCCGGCCTCCCGTTGCGGCTTGGTAATCCCCTGGGGCGCCGCTATCATCCGACCATGAAAACACCGCAGTCG
The DNA here is from genome assembly GCA_049320605.1 of Pseudomonadota bacterium. GTDB lineage: Bacteria > Pseudomonadota > Gammaproteobacteria > Pseudomonadales > Moraxellaceae > UBA2031. The sequence continues at coordinate 54,649 of JBMOQI010000006.1, forward strand.
CTGCTGCAGCAGCTCCTGAAACAGGGACGTGACCTTCTGCCCGACGGCTTGCTGGGCGAGGAGTCGGGTAACGGGCGCCAGGAATACTCCATCGACGAGCTGGCGCGCGTGGCCCACACCACGGTGCGCAACGTGCGCGCCTACCAGGACCGCGGTCTCATCCCGCCGCCGCTGCGGCGTGGCCGCGCCGGAATCTATAACCAGGGCCATCTCTCCCGCCTGAACGTCATCGGCCAGCTGCTCGAGCGCGGCTACACCATTGCCAACATCAAGGAGCTCATCAGCGCCTGGGAAAGCGGCCAGGACCTTGACCACGTGCTGGGCCTGGATTCGGCGCTGGCCGGAACCTGGACGGAAGAAATTCCCGTCTACATGGAGCCGGACGAGGTGGCGGATCTGTTTGGCGCGGATATCTCCGAGGAGGTGCTGCGCAAGGCGCTTGAGGTCGGCCTGTTCGCGGTCGACGGCGACCGCCTCAAGGTGCCGAGCCCGCGCCTGCTCAATGCCGGCCTGGAGCTTTACCGTGCCGGCATTCCCCTCATCGCGCTCATGCGCGAACTCGAAGTGGTGCGCGCCGATGTCGACCGCCTCACGCGCAGCTTCGTGCAGCTCGTGGTCAACCACGTGGTGGAGCCGGTTACGGCCGACCAGCTGCCCTCGCCCGAGGAAGTCGCCCGCCTGGGCGAGATCATCCAGCGTCTGCGCCCCCTGGCGGAGAGCGTCACCAATACCGAGATGGCCAGGGGCATCCGCAAGCATGCCAATGCCTTCCTGGGCTCCAAGTTCCGCGAACTCCTGAAGCGCTACGACGGCGACGCCGTGCGCAAGGTCGCGGGCCTCCACAAACCGGCGGACTGATCCGCTCCCTCCCCTGCCGCCCTCCACCTGCATCGTCGTCAGGTATTTCCGCCGCATTGTTAGCCAATTTGTAATAGGGCTGTCAGTCATGGAGCGTATTGCCGTACTCTCGCCTCATGCTGAGTTTCCTTCCCCTTCCCGCGGTCATCGTCGATCTCGAAACCACCGGCGGCCGTGCTGACCGGGATCGCATCACCGAGATCGGCATCGTCGAGATCGCCGCCGACGGCAGCGTCAGCGAGTGGTCGACGCTGGTGAATCCCGGCTGCAGCATTCCGCCGCACATCCAGTGGCTCACCGGCATCAGCAATGACATGGTGGCCGCCGCGCCGCCTTTCGAAGACCTTGCGGCCGCGCTGCATGCGCGCCTGGCCGGCAAGCTCTTCATCGCCCACAACGCCCGCTTCGATTACGGCTTCCTGCGCAACGAGTTCGGCCGCAGCGGCCGGCGCTACGTCACGCGGCCGCTGTGCACGGTGCGCCTGTCGCGGGCGCTGTATCCGGAAGCGCCGCGCCACAACCTCGATGCGCTGGGGGAGCGCCACGGCATCGTCATGGAAAACCGCCATCGCGCGCTGGGCGATGCCCGCGCCGTCTTCGAGTTCCTGCGCAGCGCCGGCCGCGAGCAGGGCCCGGAGCGCATGGCGCAGGTGCTGGCCGAGCTGCGCAGGCGGCCGGCGCTGCCGCCTTATCTCGAGAGCAACCTCGACGCCCTGCCGGAAACGCCCGGCGTGTATTTCTTCTACGGCGAGGACGACGTGCTGCTCTACGTCGGCAAGAGCAGGAATCTGTCGGCGCGCGTGTCTGCGCATTTCGCCAGCGGCGCCAGCAGCAGCAAGGCGCTGCGCCTGGTGCAGCAGGTGCGCCGCATCGAGTGGGAAGAAACCGCCGGCGAGTTCTCGGCACTGCTGCTCGAGGCGCGCCTCGTGAAGGAGCGCCAGCCCCTGCACAACCGCCTGCTGCGGCGCGAAGCGCGGCTGTGCTCGCTGCAGCTGCTGGAAAACGCCGACGGCCTCCTGCAGCCGGAGGTCGTCCATGCCGCCGACGTCGCCCGCATCCGGCCGCGCATGTACGGCCTCTTCGCGGGCGCCACGGCGGCCAGGAAAAAACTGCGCGACCTCGCCACCGAACACCGGCTCTGCCTCTATGCCACCGGCCTCGAGAAACGGAATACGCGGCCCTGTTCCGCGCGCCAGCTCAGGCGCTGCGGCGGCCATTGCGACGGCAGCGAAAGCGCGGCGCAGCACAACCTGCGTTTCCTGCAGGCGCTGCAGGCGCTGGCGCTCAAGGTCTGGCCCTGGCCGGGGCCGGTCGGCGTGGTCGAGGAGTGCGCGGAAAACGGCAGGCGCGAAATCCAGGTGGTGGACAACTGGTGCTGGCTCGGCACCGCCACCACGGACGAGGAGGTGCGCCGGCTTCTGGCCGCGCCGCCTCAGCCGGTTTTCGATCGCGATACTTACAGCCTGCTGGTTTCCGCGCTTTTCGGCCGCAAGACGCAGCACTCCGAAGCGGCGCCGGTGCAGACGGGAGCGCTGTCCGTCAAACGCCTGGAGGGGGAGCACGGCCAGCGCGTGCTGCAGGCACACCAGGGCCACCTCTAGGCCAGGGCGCGGGCGCCGGACATGCACCGGCGTACGCTGCAGCGCAAATTGTTGAAGCGGCCGCCGAGTTCGCAGCGCGCCGCTTCCTGCACGAAGGCGGCCGGCACTCCTGCTGCATAAAGCCACCGGGTTTGTCTACGGTCCGCCGCCGTCCCGGCCGGCGGTTGCCAGCGGCGTCAGCACCATCTCGTAATGCGAATTGGCCTCCACCCTGAACGCCGGCACCTGCAGGCGCGCCGCCGTGGCCAGCAACTGACCGATCTTCTCGTCGCGCATGCGGATGCCGCCGATGAGCGCGGAAATCTCCATGCCGGCCGGCAACTCCAGCGAAGCCTGGCTGCGCTCGAAGCTGATGAGCCGCCATTCCTTTTCGTAAGCCCACTCCAGGCTTTTGGTGGAAAGCAGGCGGTTCAGCACCTGGTGCGGCGAGAACAGCACTTCGGAGAGACAGATTTCCGGCAGGGCCGAGACGTACTGCACCTGTTGCTGCACGAAGCGGTGACGGCTGTCCGCCGCCAGCGCGGCTTTCTGCACGCGGTACTCGATGCAGAAACCCTCGTGCTGGTCGGCATAGTGCGACCACATCAGCGGGCTCTGCCATTCCTCGGTGAAGCAGGCGACGCCGAAGGAGTTGAAGCGCTCCTGCACCGCCGCGATCACCTCGGCGCTGCCGGCCCTGCCGGCGATCCAGGCCTGCAGCGTCGCCAGCAGCCGGTCGTTGAAGAGCCAGAAATCGCGGGTCCGCGCATTGTCGCGCAGCAGGCAGCCCATGGCCTGGCGCAGGCGGTTCTCGTCCGCGAAGGGGCCGCGGCAGGTGAGATCGCGGATGTAGAGGCGCAGGTCGAAGGGATCGTTGAAGCTGGCGGGGTCGGACACCCAGATCCGGCCGTGGCCGAGCTGCGCCAGGCGGTCCACCCTGGGGTCGGTGACGGGCTGGAACTGGTAAACCGTCTCGGCGTTCTGTGCGGGGCTCATGCTGCAGGCTCGCTTCGTCGTCTGGCGGCTGCCGGCAGTCACGGCGGTGCCCGGCATTTAAAGAAGGAGCGGGGCCGGCGGCGCCAGGGCGTCTTGCCGGGCCGGCCTCAACCCTGCCGGTTGCGGCCTCCGTGCCTGCCGCCGCCGCGCTTGTTGGCAGTGACCTGTGCCGCGGGATGGCCGGCGTCCGGCGCGGCGGCATCCGGCCCGGCAGCGATGGCCGGTTCGCCGGCACGCCGGCGAGCTTCCTGCTGGGCCGGGCTGCGAGGGTCCTCGAGTTCGCGATCGCTGAGGTCCTTGCCGCCGACATCCTTGATGTGCGGCGATTTCTGGCGGTAGTTGGGCATGATCGTTCTCCTGCATAGGCAGTGCCCTGGCCGACGGCAATTGGCGTCAGGTGGACAGGCAGAGATCAAGGGTAGAAGAAAAGCGCGGGAAGATCCTGACAGGAGCCGCCGCCGGACGAGAGAGCCAGGCCGGCCCCCATAAAAAAAGCCGACTTTTCGGGTCGGCCTTCGCAGTAATGACGAGCTGGCAGTCTCAGCGGTAGAGGATTTCCACACGCCGGTTCTGGGCATGGCTTTCTTCGGTTTCGCCCTCGACCACCGGTTTCAGCTCACCGAAGGTAGCCACTTCCAGCTGGGCCGGGCTCACTCCCTGGGTCTGCAGGAAAACGGCCACCGTCTTGGCCCGGCGTTCGCCGAGCGCCAGGTTGTACTCGGCAGTGCCGCGCTCATCCGTGTGGCCTTCCAGGCTGGCGCGTATCCCGGGATCGGCTTTCAGGAAGGCGGCGTGCCGACGGAGCAGCTTGAGGCTGTCATTCGTCAGATGATCGGAGTCATAGGCAAAGTGCACGCGGTCCTGGCCGGGGCCGGTCAGGCCGGCCTGGGCTGCCTTGGCCCGGTTCTCGCCGAGGGCTTCGGCGTCGAGGTCCTGGCCGGCGCTGACCTCGGTGAGGTTGACGGTTATGGGAGGGGTGGTCGTGCCGCTGTCGGTGGATTTCGAATCGCTTTTACCCTTCAAGGAGCTGCACCCTGAGAGAATGACGGCAGTGAGAAGGAAAGACAGTCCGCAAAGTTGCTTTATTTTCATACAGTAGAGCGCTCATCCCGGTTGATGAAACGACCGGCACCCGCGGAGGCGAGCCCGGCACGACCGGGCGCATGATTGCCAGGGTTGGGCCTTACACAAAGTAAAAAATCCATAAATGCAGGGGCGGGATGAAAAGGGCGAGGGCTTCCTTGCTAAGCTCGCGGCCCATGGAGATGAATCCCATGAAACGCCTGAAGCGCTATCTGCTCACGCTGCCGGTCATTCTGGCCGCAGTGCTGCTAGCCCAGCTTATGCAGCCCCACTTCAACGATACCAACGTCGTCATGGTCTACATGCTGGCGGTGGTCGTGGTGGCCTTCCGCTTGGGGGGAGGCCCCGCAGCGCTGGCCTGCCTCCTGAGCATCTTTCTCTACGACTTCGTCAATGTGCCCCCGTATTTCCAGGTGGGCGGCAGCGAGCTGTACCAGTATCCCTTCACCCTTTTAGTCATGCTGATTACGGTGGGCAGCATCACGATCCTGGCAGGCAGCCTCAAGCAGAGGGCCGCCGAGTCGGCGGCCCTCTATGCGCTCTCGGCTGATCTGGCCGACCGGCAAACGGAGACCGATATCCTCGACTGCATGCGTCGCCATTTGGCGCAGGCGTTCCAGGCCGAGGTGAATGTGTTCCCAACCGGCGACGACGGACGCGTCGCATGTGAAACGGGCCCGTTGCCGCCCGCCCGGGGAGGCGCGCATAGGGCGTTGCCGCTGCAGGTCGAGGGAAAACCGTGCTACCGGGTGGTGCTGCGGAATGCAGGCGCGCCGTGGCCGGACGGTCGTGATCGACGTGACCACCTGATGGCCATGACCGACCAGTGCGCACAGGCGCTGGAGCGGATCCGTCTGCGCGAGCGCGTGCATGAAAAGGAAATTGTGATTCAGAAGGAATCCTTGCGTAACAGCATCCTCAATACCCTCTCGCACGACCTGCGCACCCCGCTGGCCTCCATCATTGGCGCCTCTTCGAGTCTTCAGGTCGAAGGAGGAGGGCTGTCAGTGGAGTCGGCCGGTCGACTGCAGGCCATCATCCATGCCGAAGCGCTCCATATGCGGCATATGGTGGACAATCTGCTCGACATGGCTCGTCTGCAGGGCGGCCACATTCAGTTGACCTGCGCCTGGGAGGCGCTGGAAGAAATTGTCGGCAGTGCCGTGGCCACGTTGCGCCGCCGCGTGAAGGACCATGAACTGACGGTGGACATGCCGCACGATCTGCCCCTGATCCGTTGCGACAGCATGCTGACGGAGCGCGTGCTCATCAACCTGCTCGAAAATGCCGTGAAGTACTCGCCCCCCGGTACGCAGGTCAGGCTGACGGCCAGCCTGGACGACCGGCATCTGCTGGTAACGGTGGCGAATCGCGGCGAGGGCATAGCGGAGCCGCTGCGCGAGAAGGTGTTCGAACCGTTCTACCGGATACATGCCAATGCCATGAGCGGCGGCGGGCTGGGGCTGACCATCTGTCGCAGCATCATCACCGCGCATGGCGGCGAGATATGGATCACCGACGGGCAGGACGACGATGAAATCCTGGTGCAGTTCACTCTTCCCCTCGCCACGGAACTCCCGAAGCTGCCCCATGAAGCCGTGCTTAGGGAGGCGGCAAACTGATGGGCATGCAGGGCCTGCAGATCCTCCTCATCGAAGACGAGGACTTCATTCGCGCCACCATGACCACTGCGCTCGAGGAGCGGGGCCTGTTGGTGACCACGGCCAACAATGGCCATAACGGCTGCCGGATAATCAGCGAGTCGAAAGTCGACATCGTGCTGCTCGACCTTGGTCTGCCGGACATTGATGGCATCAGCCTGATTCCCGTGCTGCAGGAAATCAGTAGCGCTCCCATCCTGGTGATCTCGGCCCGGCAGCAGGAGCTGCAGAAAGTGGCCGCCCTGGATGCGGGGGCGGACGACTACCTCACCAAGCCCTTCGGCGTGGATGAGCTGCTGGCCCGCATTCGCTCGGCATTGCGGCGCAACCAGCGGGCCGGTCAGGACATCCACAGGGCGCGGTATGAATGCGACAGTCTCAGCATCGATCTGGAAAAGCATGAGGTTTTGCTGGGAGGCCAGCCGGTACGGTTGACGCCCGTGGAGTTCAAGCTGCTGACCATGTTGATGAAGCGGGCCGGCAAGGTCATTACCCATCGGCAGTTGCTGCGCGAGGTGTGGGGGCCTCTGCACGAGGAGGATAGCCACTACCTGCGCATCTACATGCGCCAACTCCGCAGCAAGCTCGAGAGTGACCCAACCCAGCCAAGGTTCCTGCTGACTGAACCCGGCGTCGGTTACCGCTTGGCTATCGAGTAAGTGCCGCCTGGAGCGGACGGCAGCGTGATTGCGGCCTCCGGAAAGAACAAAGCCCGCACGAGGCGGGCATTTGTTGAGTCATTTCCAACTTCCTGTTGGTGCTTCCCTGCGTCTGACACGTCTGGCTGGCATCCTGCCGGCCTTCCCTGTGTCGAGATGACGGGAAGAATTGTGGCCGGCCGGTCAGGGGCTGGCTGTAGGAAGTTACCCATAGTTGGCGTAAGCCGCCCTGCCGAGCACTCCCTGCGCCCGTGAGTCCTCCTCAAAAAGAGGCCCGCGCCGGGCGGGCTTCTCTGGGGGCGGCGGCGTTCAGTGCGCCGGCCGCGGCTGTGTGCGCGAGGTGGCCGCGGCGCCCGGCATTTTCACGGCCATGCGCCGGCATTCCTCGGCACAGCTGCGGCAGGCCGTGGCCGCGCGCTGGCAATGGCCCATCTGGTGGCGGGCGCATTCCTCGCCGCAGGCCTCGCAGACTTCCTCGCAGAATTTGCAGAGGTAGTTGGCGAGCTCGCTGTTGCGCGCCATATACGAGGCGGCCAGGCGGCAGATCTGGGCGCAGTCGATGTCGAGGGCGATACAGCGCGCGAGGGCCTGCTGATTGGTTTCCTGCAGGCAGGCCGTTGCGCAGTAGTCGCAGGCATCGGCGCAGGCATTGCAGGCGGCAATGCAGGAATGGAAATCCTGGTTAGTCATCTCTCACCTCCGGGGCGTGAATGAAAGAGACAGTGTAGACAGCGCGGGTGGATGGCATCCTTTCGGGGCCGGCGCCTTAACGGAAAACAACAGCTCTCCGTCATGCCGGCAACGTTGCGCAATCCGTATTGCATAATCCGCGCACGCATGGTCAGCTTCGAAAAGGATAGGGCGACCGCCCCATCCTTTTCAGTTGCGCGCTCACCGGACGGCATCGCAGGGAACTCGGGAATCTCATCAATAATCCTGTCGCCGCCGGCCGGGAGTTCATCGTGCACTTCAAGCGTTCCGCAGGCGTCGTCCTGACGCTGGCGTTTTGCCTCTTCCCCGCGTTTCCCTTTACCGCAGCGGCCGCCATTGGCGCGGGCGGCGCGCTGCCTGACGTGCAGGCTTATGCCTCCGCCTATGCCGCCGCCGTGAAAGAGCGCCAGCGTCTCGCCGAGCAGGGCAATGCCGATGCGCAGTTCAGCCTTGGCCTCGCCCACGAGAAAGGCGAGCTCGTGACGCAGGATTTTGCGCAGGCGGCGGACTGGTATCGGCGCGCGGCGCTGCAGGGTCACGCCAATGCGCAGGTGAATCTCGGCATGCTGCATCAGGCGGGGCAGGGCGTGGCGCAGGATGGCGCCGCCGCGGCGGGGTGGTATCGCAAGGCTGCCGTACAGGGCCATGCGATTGCACAGTTCAATCTTGCGCTGCTGTACGAAAACGGCGAAGGCGTGAAGCCGGACCCGCAGCAGGCGGCCGAGTGGTATCGCCAGGCGGCGGCGCAAGGAAAGGCGGCGGCGCAATTCAATCTCGCCCTGCTGCTCGAGGGCGGGCAGGGCGTGCCGCAGGATCTGGCGGCTGCTGCCGCGTGGTACCGGCAAGCCGCCGAACAGGGCGATGCCGATGCGCAGCATGCCCTCGGCCAGGCCTATGAAAGTGGCCGGGGCGTCAAAAAGGATCTCGTCGCGGCGGCGGCCTGGTATCGCCGCGCCGCGCAGCAGGGTCATGGTCGCGCGCAGGCGCAGCTTGCCCGGTTGCCGGCCGGCATTGACGCCACGCCGGAGGCGGCCGGCGTCGGCCAGGCCTGGAGCGGGCAACGCTGATACGGAAAAACGGGAAGCCTGGCGCGGCCCTGCGTTACAGCGGCGCCGCGTCGATCCTGCTGGGCCGGCGCACCCAGCGTCCGAGCACGCGCGACAGATCGGTGAGGCGCACCGGCTTGCTGAGGTAATCGTCCATGCCGGCATCGACACAGCGCGCCTCGTCGCTCCTGAAGGCGAGCGCCGTCATCGCCACGATCGGCACGCGCTGGCCGTCCGGCTCCTGCGCCCGGATCGTGCGGCTGGCGGCAAAGCCGTCGAGCACCGGCATGTGGCAGTCCATGAAGATGAGGTCGTAGCGCTGGCGCCGCGCCGCCTCCACGGCTTCGACGCCGTTGTTCACGATCTCCACGCCATAGCCGAGCTTTTCCAGCATCTTCTGCGTCACGAACTGACTGGTGGCGTTGTCTTCCGCGAGCAGGATGCGCGCCGGGCCGAACTCGCGCTGCGGCAGCGCCGCCGCTGTCATGGCGAGCGACTGCGCGAGCTGCGCCGGCGTCGGTACGGTGAAGGGCAGCTCGACCCAGAACGTGCTGCCGCGCCCCGGCGTGCTGTTCACCCCGATCCGGCCGCCCATGGCGGCGACCAGTCCCTTGCAGATCGCGAGCCCGAGGCCGATGCCGCCGAACAGGCGCAGGGTGGTCGCGTCGGCCTGCTCGAAGGGCTGGAAGATGCGCGCCTCCGCGCCTTTCTCGAGGCCGATGCCGGTGTCGTGCACCTCGACGTAGAGCCAGCTGCGCGCCTGCCCGGAGTGCTCGCAGGCGCGCAGGCGCACCTCGCCCCGCGGCGTGAACTTGATGGCGTTGCTGAGCAGGTTGAGGATGACCTGGCGCAAGCGCGCGGCATCGCCGAAGAGTTGCGGCGGCACCTCGATTTCGCTGCGCAGCGTCAGCCGCTTGGCGGCGGCGCGCTGCGCCATCATGCCCTGGCATTCGTCGAGCAGCTGGCGCGGCGAGAACACCTGGTTGTCGAGTTCGAGACGGCCCGACTCGATACGCGAGAAATCGAGAATCTCCTTGATCAGGTGCAGCATGGTCTCGCCGGCCTGGCAGGCGAGCTCGGCCTGCTGGCGCTGCAGCGGCGGCAGCAGGCCCTCCAGCATCAGGCTGTTGAGGCCGATCATGGCATGCAGCGGCGTGCGCAGCTCGTGGCTCATGGTGGCGAGGAAGGCCGACTTCGCCCGGTTGGCGGCCTCGGCTTCTTGCTGCGCCTGGCGCAGCGTGGCCAGGCGCGCCTTCAGGGCGGCGATGTGCCGGTCGCGGGCGCGGCGGACGGCCATGCCGCAGACGGCCATGACCAGCAGGGCCGCCGCCAGGGCAAAGCCGGCAACGGTAAAACGCCCGTCATCCGGCAGGGCATGGCCGAGGGCCGTGAGCGCGGCGGCGCCCGTCAGGGCAAGGGCGAGACAGGTGAAAGGCGGACGCTCTTCGGCATGGCCATTGCTATCGGCCGGCGCCGCAGCGGCGGGGGGCGCGGAGACAGCGGGAAAGGCGGTAGGGCGCATATTTGCAGTGACCGTGAGGTTGGGGCGGCCCGTGCCGGGCCAGGATGCTGCGCCACTCCGGAAGGCAGGGGCCGTGCCGTGGCGGCACGGCCGGGCGCCGGCGGCGCCGCAGCAGTCGAAAGGTGGGGCAGGTCGAGAAACAGGGAGGATTCTCTGAGGCGGGCCGGGCCGGGGATATCAGTCGATCGTTGTAAGAAGACAGATTGCAGACGTGACGCCGCAGCCCTGCGCCAGGATGGGGCGTCGCGGCCTACCAGAGCCCGCGCCGCCGTCCGGTGCGGCTTGCCGCAGGCAGCGGCTGTCCCGGCAACCAGGTGGCGACGAGGTCCCGGGCTTCCTGCAGCTGGCGGGGCGTCAGTTGCTTCGCGAGCTGCCGGCTGGGCGCGAAAGCATCGCTCTCGCCGAGGCCGACGGCGAGCAGCAGGCACATCTGCGCGATCACCGGATCGGCAGGCAGGCCGCGGCCGTCGCGATACAGGAGGCCGAGGCGCAGCAGCGCCGGCGCATGGCCGCCGCTCGCCTGCTCGCGATACCACGCCGCCGCGGCGGCAAAATCCTGCGCAACGCCGAGGCCTTCCTCATAAAGCCTGGCCAGGGCGCCCTGCGCCGTGCTCGTGCCCTGCTCGGCGGCCCGGCGATACCAAATCGCGGCCTGGGCATGGTCGCGCGGCACGCCGTTGCCTTGCTCGTAGAGCTGCCCGAGGCGCAGCTGTGCCGTGGAATTGCCCTGCTCGGCCGCCTGGCCATACCACTGCGCGGCCAGCGCGAAGCTCTGCCGGAAGCCGTAGCCGCGTTCGTAGAGGTAAGCGAGGCGCTCCTGCGCACCGGCGTTGCCCTGCTCGGCCGCCTTCGTGTACCAGGCCGCGGCGGCGGCATTGTCCTGGGCTACGCCGAGGCCGGTGGCGTAGAGATTGCCGAGGCTGAGCTGGGCCTCGGCCAGGCCCTGTTCGGCCGCCGCGCGGAACCAGTGCAGTGCGGCGCCGAAGTCCTGCGGCATGGCGTCGCCGTTGGCGTGCAGCTGACCGAGGCGGAACTGCGCCGCGGCAGTACCCTGTTCCGCCGCCCGGCGCCACCAGGTGGCTGCTTCGCTCATGGAACGGGTGAGGCCGAGGCCTTCGGCATTGAGGATGCCGAGTTCGAGCTGCGCCTGCGCATTGCCCTGCTGCGCCGCGCGATAGAACCAGTGCGCGGCCAGGCGGTAGTCCTGCGCCACCCCCTGGCCGCGGGCATGCAGGCGGCCCAGCCACAGCTGTGCGTCGGGATCGCCGGCCTCGGCGCGCGGCAGCCATTCCTGCCGTGCCAGGGCGTAGTTGCCGGCGGCATAGGCGGCCCTGCCGGCCTCCGGGCTGGCGGGCGCGGCCAGCGGGAGGGCAAGCAGGAACAGGAGAGGAAGACAGCGTGGACGCATGGACTCGAACAAGAGGCGGATGGATGCCCCGTTTATAGCGCGGTCCCGCGCCTCTGCCCAATGACGAATGTCAGGGCGGGTGGCGTGGCAGGGCTCTTACTCGGCCGCGGCGCGGGCGCGGCGCAGGATGCGCTCCTGCAGCGCCGCGGAATACGCGCTCGGCAGCGACGGCGTCACGCAGGCGCGCAGATGGCCACGCAGGGCCTGGCGCTCCTGGTCCTTGCGGATCAGCTCGCGGACATAATCGCTGATGGTGGAATAACCGCGCTGGCTGACCTGCTGCTCCACGAAATCCTTGAGAGCGTCGGAAAGGGAAATGTTCATGGTTTTTGTCGTCATAAGAGGTGGCGGGGAGACTGGGGCGGTTCACCGGCAACAACGAGCGGGAGAGAGAAGGTGGGCTTTGGGGGGACAGGGCCCGCACCAAGGCGGGCCCTGTTCATCACCTGCCAGCATCCTTGCTGAACTGCATCCCTGCGTCGACGCGATACGGCCAACTTCCTGTCGGCCTTCCGTGTGTCGCGGTGATGAGGGCATTGTGCGCAACGGCCGGGTTTGAGGCTGTAGGAAATTTCCCTGTCACTCGGTAAGCCGGAATGACTGGTGGAAAAAACCGGTGAACCGCGGCACGCGCCTGGGCAAAAAATCGCCGGGCCGCCCGCCCGAATTTCTGAAAAATCAGGCACTGCCGTGCATCCCTGCGCAAAAGGCTGACAGCAACGCTGGCGTCCCTCGGCAATGCGAAGGCGCTCCGCGAGCATGCCCTCGCGTTCAGGGCGAGCGGATAATGCCCTCGCCGAGTACCGAGCGCCTGTCGGCTCCCCGGATTCCGGATGAGGCGAGTGCCGGCGTGACGTCGCCACACCACATTTCAATGACCGAAAGCCAGGGACGGGCCCTCATGCAAGCACACCTCCAGAAATTCCGGCGCCGGCTCGCGGCCGCCCTCGATACGTACTGGCTGCAGCTCACCGTCGGGCAAACGTCGTATCCCGGCCTCAAGCCGGACGCCACGGCTCGCCCGGTCCGGACGGCGGAAGCGGCCGCCGCGAGTGCGCAGGCCGGGGCCGAAAGCCTGATGACCCCCGCGGCCAAGCCCGAAAGGCCCTGCTCCTGAAGCGAGGGTAGGGGCAATGCTCCGGAAGCCGCCGCAGGGTGGGTGCCCCTGACGGTCAGGGAAGTCCCCACGCAACGCCCTTGTCGTGCCAAGGCAGGCACTTCGCCCCTTTTTCGCCGGGGTGGCACAAGCGGCACGCATCGCGCCCACCCTGCGGCGAGGCTCGGCGAATCGACAGCAGTTGGAAATTGAAAGGGCCGCGCCGGGCAACAGGGCGCGGCCCTTGGCTTTGTTGGGTGATTAGCCGCGGTTTTCCGGCGCGTGTCAGTTGCGGTGTCACTGAATCTCGATACGCCCGCTGCCCGGCAGGGTCTCCACGAACTCCGGACCGAACAGCAGCGAGGGCGTGAAGGCGCCGGCTTCGCCCTGTCGCGCCAGCAGCCGCTGTACCGCGGCGAGCGCGCCGGTGACGGTGAGCGAGTAGCCGTTGGCGGTCTGCAGGCGCGCAGTTCTCGTTTCGCCCTGGGCGTTCTTCGCCTCTCCCCACACGAAGGTTGGCATTTGCGCGCGCTGCGCTTCGCTCGGGCCCCGCGTCTGGCCGGCCTTTTTCTTCAGCAGGCTCTGCACCGGGCCCCAGCCGAGCAGCCAGCGGATGTGGTTGGCGCGTTGCGCGTTCTTCACCAGGCGCGGCGAGCCGGGCAGGTAGACCTCGATATTCGGGATGCCGGTGCTGTAGTAGGCGGTGGCGACATCGCCCCAGGGAATCGTCATGGCGAGCTTCTCGCCGGCGCCGAAATCGATGCGGCGCGTGTGCCAGGCCAGCGGCACGGCGACGATGCGGCCGTCGCGGCGCAGGCGTCCGCCCTGCGCCAGGCCTTCCACGGCCGTCTTCGCGGTGCCGGGCGAGAAGCCCGAGCGCGAGTCGAAGCCGAGCGCCAGCTGCGTCGCGTCGGGCAGCGCGCGCTTGAGCGCGGCCGCGACGCAGTCGGTGGGAATCACATCGAAGCCCACGCCCGGGCAGACCACGATGCCGGCTTCTCGGGCGCGCGCATGCTGCGCATGCGCATGTTCGAGCACGGCGATTTCGCCGGTGATGTCGAGGTAGTGCGCGCGCCGGCGCAGGCAGCCTTCGAGCAGGGGCGCGCTGGTGTGCGAGAACGGCCCCGCGCAATGCAGCACGAGGCCGATGCCGTCCAGGCCGCGGTCGACGGCGGCGGGCGCCTCGAGCGCGAAGACGCGGCATTCCAGGTCGAGCTGCTGCGCCAGCGGGCGGAGCTTTTCCGCACTGCGGCCGGCGAGGACGGGCGTCAGGCCGCTGGCCTTCGCCGCGCGCGCGATCAGCTCGCCCGTATAGCCATTGGCCCCGTAGATCATCCATTGCATGGCGGTTCTCCCTGTCGATATGGACGCAGCTCTGGAGCGCGACTGTAGAACGGACGCCGGCCGGCCGGTAGCCGCGGAAAGGATGGGCGCCGCTTACTCGCTTGCGTAGGGATACAGGGCCGCCACGGCCTCGCGGCAACCGCGGCCGTAGTCGCCGTCGGCGCGACACTTCACCTCGTCGGTGATCTCGTTTGCCACGGCCCAGCGGAAGCCGGCCGCGCAAATCTCCTGGCAGTGCACGCCCGGTGAGAGGTCGGCGTGCTGCGGCGTCGAGGGAGGCGGCTCGGAGCAGGCGGCGAGCAGCAGCACGTAAAGCGGAAGGGCGCGCACGAATTGCATGGGGCGTTGACCTGTGATTGCGGGGCGTCGAGCCGACTGTAGCGCGCGCCGGCAAACCGTTGTGAGCAGGCGGTCACAGGCGCGAGAAAGCCTGCTGCCGGGCCCGCCTTTCGCCGCGCGCCTGCTACCGCGCCGGCAGCAGCCTCACGCCGGCGGCGCCGGCCGCAGCCAGTTGTCGACCATGGCGGAGAGCTGCGCGAAACGCAGCGGCTTCGACATGAAATCGTCCATGCCGGCGGCGATGCACTTCTCGGCGTCGCCCTGCAGGGCCGAGGCCGTCATCGCGACGATGGGCACGCGGCGGCGGCTGCCCTGCAGCTCGCGGATGCGCCGGGTGGCGTCGAAGCCGTTCATCACCGGCATGTCGCAGTCCATGAAGATGAGGTCGTAGGGCAGGCGCTGCCAGGCCTCCACCGCCTCGCGGCCGTTGCCCACCACGTCGACCTGGCAGCCGAGCCGCTTGAACACTTCCGCGGCGAGCAGCTGGCTCACCGGATTGTCCTCCACCACCAGCACGCGTCCGCGCGGCGCGCCCTCCGGGCCCGCCCCGGGCATGGCCGCGGGCGTATCCACGGGCGTGTCGAGCAGCGGCTGGCCGGGCCCGGCGACGAGCTCGAAGGGCAGCTCCACCCAGAACGTCGAGCCCTTGCCCGGCGTCGAGCGCACACCGAGCTCGCCGCCCATGGCCTGCACCAGGCGCTTGCAGATGGCGAGGCCGAGGCCGGTGCCGCCGAAACGGCGCGTGGTGGAGGCGTCCGCCTGCACGAAGGGCTGGAACAGTTTTTTACGCACCGCCGGATCGATGCCGATGCCGGTGTCGGTGACCTGGAAGCAGATGCGCACCGTGCTGCCCTGGCGGCCCGTCTCCTCGCAGCAGAGCGCGACCTGGCCGGCCGCCGTGAACTTCACCGCGTTGGACAGCAGGTTGAGCAGGACCTGGCGCAGGCGCGCGGAGTCGCCGTGCAGGCGGTGCGGCACGTCGATGCTGCTGCGGATCTCGAGGCCCTTCTCGTGCGCGGCCTCCTGCACCAGCGCCAGCACATGGCTGACTTCGAGGTGCAGGTCGAACTCCACCGGCTCGAGCTCGAGATGGCCGGCCTCGATCTTGGAGAAATCGAGAAAGCTGTTGAGCAGGTGCAGCAGCGATTCGCCGGACTGGCGCGCGAGCTCGGCGTAGCGGCGCTGCGCCTCGTTGAGCGGACTGTCGAGCAGGAGGCCGTTGAAGCCGATCACGCCGTTCAGCGGCGTGCGGATCTCGTGGCTCATGGTGGCGAGGAAATCGGTCTTGGCCTGGTTGGCGGCCTCGGCGGCGAGCAGCGCCTCTTCCGCCTTCAGGCGCGCCTCGCGCAGCGACGCTTCGGCGGCCCGGCGCGCAGTGATGTCGCGGATGAAGGCGCTGATCAGCCATTTACCGCTGACGCGATTGGCGTTGAGGGAGATTTCCATGGGGAACTCGCTGCCGTCGCGGCGGCGCGCGGTGAGTTCCAGCAGGTGCTTGAACACCGGCGAGTGGCCCGTGTCCTGGAAATCCCGCAGCCGGACAAGATGATTGTTGCGCGAGCCGGCCGGCATGATGGTCGCGAGGATGGACTGGCCGAGGATGCCCTCGCGCGACCAGCCGAACATTTTTTCCGCGGCGAGGTTCCAGTCGCAGATGACGCCGCGCTCGTCGGTGGCGACGAAGGCGTCGGTGGCGGTCTCCAGCACCAGGCGCAGCCGCGCCTTGCCCTCGCGCAGTTCGGCGGTGCGTGCCTCGACGCGCGCCTCCAGCGCCTGCTGCGCCTCCTGCACCTCGCGCTCGAGCCGCTTGCGCGTTGCGATGTCCTGGATGACGGCGATGAAATAGAGCGGGTCGCCCTGCTCGTCGCGCACCAGCGTCACCGTCAGCGAAATCCAGACGTAGTGGCCGTCGCGGTGGTGGTAGCGTTTTTCCAGGGTGTAGTCGTGCAGCGCGCCGGCGATCACCGCCTGTACCTGCTCGAGATCGGCCTGCAGGTCGTCCGGGTGGGTGATGGCCTGGAAGCTGGTGGCGAGCAGCTCTTCCTCGCTGTAGCCGGTGATGCTGCAGAGGCGCTGGTTGACGCGCAGCCAGACCCCGGTCAGCGCCACCATGCCGATGCCCACCGCCGCCTGCCGGAACACGCTCTCGAACTGCGCCGCGGCCTGCCCGTAGCCGTGGCGCAGGGCTGCCGTCTCGCGCCGGACCTCGAGCTCGCGGAAATGCTCCTCGGCCAGCGCGGCGAGATCGCCCAGCGCCTCCGTATCCTCGGCGGAGAACGGGTGCGGCTGGCGATCGATAACGCAGAGCGTGCCGAGGGCGTGGCCGTCGCGCGCGCGCAGGCGCTGGCCGGCAAAGGCGAGCAGCGGCGGATCGGCGGGGGCGTGGCGGAGGTCGGCGAAGCGCGGGTCGGCGCGCGCGTCCGGGATCAGCAGCGGGCCGTCCTGCAGCAGGGCGCGGGCGCAGAACGCCGCGGCGCGCTCCGTTTCTCCGACGCCGAGGCCGACGCTGGCCTTGAACTGCTGCCGGTCCGCCTCGACCAGCGCGATGGCCGCGCTCGGCGTCCGGAGCAGCCGGCAGGCCAGGCGCGCGATGCGCTCCAGCGCCGCGTCGGGCGGCGTGGAGGGCTCCGGCGCCTGCCGGGGGGCGGGCCGCGGCGCGGCGCGGGGTGGCAAGGGCGGTTTCTCCATGTCGGAAATATAGTTGCTGCGGGCGGATGCGCCGCGCGCCGGCCCGGCCGGTTCGCGGCCGCTGCCTTTGCCGTGCCCGGACGGCCGCGGCGCGGCCCGGCTCTGCCAGGCCAGCGGCCGCGCCGCACCCGGGATTGCAGGGCCACCAGGGCCCGGCGGCGCCGCGGAACTCTGCCTACGACACCGCGGGCTGTTCGGTCTGCTTCAGCCAGGCCAGCACTTTCTGGCAGAGCTCCTGATGGCGCACCGGCTTGGCGAGAAAGTCGTCCATGCCGGCTTCGCGGCAGCGCTCGGCATCGCCGGCGAGCGCGGAGGCGGTGATGGCGATGATGGGGATGCGCTGGCCGGGCGCTTCGGCCGCGCGGATGTGGCGCGTGGCGTCGAGGCCGTTCATCACGGGCATGTCGCAGTCCATGAGGATGAGGTCATAGGGCAGGCGGCGCCAGGCTTCCACCGCCTCCTCGCCGTTGCCGACGACGTCGGCGCGGCAGCCCATGCGTTTCAGCATGGCGACGGCAAGCTGCTGGCTCACCGGGTTGTCTTCCACCACCAGCACGCGCCGGCTGCGGCCGAGCTCGGCGGGGCGCGCCGCGACCGGCAGCGCCAGCTGCTCGGGGGTTTCGCGGCGCTCGAAGGGCAGTTCGAGGCAGAAGGTGCTGCCCTGGCCGGGCGCGCTGCGCATGCCGATGCTGCCGCCCATGGCCTCGGCCAGACGCTTGCAGATGGCGAGGCCGAGGCCGGTGCCGCCGAACCGGCGCGTGGTGGAGGCATCCGCCTGCACGAAGGGCTGGAAGAGCTTGTCGTGCAGCGCCGGGGCGATGCCGATGCCGGTATCGGCGACTTCGATGCGCAGCCAGGCCGTGTTGCGCTGGCGGCGGATTTCTTCGCAGGAAAACGTGATCTCGCCCCGCTCGGTGAACTTCACGGCATTGCTGGCGAGGTTGAGCAGGATCTGGCGCAGCCGCGCGGCATCGCCGCGCAGGCGGCGCGGCGCCTGGAGGCGGCGCGTCAGCGTGAGCTGCTTCTGGTGTGCGGTCTCGCGCACCAGCGAGAGCACGAGGCTGATTTCCTCGTCGAGATCGAAATCGGTGAGCTCGAGCTCGAGATGGCCGGCCTCGATCTTGGAGAAATCGAGGAAGTCGTTGAGCAGGTGCAGCAGCGATTCGCCGGACTGGCGCGCGAGCTCGGCAAACGGACGCTTGTCTTCGCTGAGCTCGCCGTCGAGCAGCAGGCCGTTGAAGCCGATCACGCCGTTCAGCGGCGTGCGGATCTCGTGGCTCATGATGGCGAGGAATTCCATGCGCGCCTGGCCCGCCGCCTCGGCGGCGCGCAGCGCCTCCTCGGCCTGCTGCGTGGCAAGCTGCAGCTCGAGCGTGCGCGCGCGCACGCGCAGCTCGAGCTCCTCGCGCGTCTTCTCGAGCTCCGCCTCCAGCGTCTTGCGCCCCGAGATGTCCTTGATCACGGCGATGAGATAGGGCGCGAAGCTGGCTTCGTCGCGCGCCAGCGCCACCGAGCAGAGGCACCAGACATAGCTGCCGTCGCGGTGGCGGTAGCGTTTTTCCAGGGTGCATTCGGCGGCCTCGCCGGCGACCAGCCGGCGGACCTTCTCGTTACTGGCCGCCAGGTCGTCGGGGTGGGTGAGTTCGCGGAAACCCTGGCCGGTCAGCTCATCGACCGCATAGCCGAGGAGGTCGGCGAGGTGCCGGTTGACGCGCCGCACCCGCCCATCCGGATCGGCGACCGCCATGCCCACCGCGGCCTGCTGGAACACGCTCTCGAGCATGGCCTGCGACTGCTTGTGCACGGTGATGTCGGTGAACATCACCGTGAACTCGTCGCCGCCCGACGCGATGGCGCGCAGCGCGATCCAGCGCCGGGTCGCGGGAAACGGCAGGCGCAGGTCGACCTCCTCGCCCTGCTGCACGACGCGGCCGAAGAGGGCGACGAGGTCCGGCTCCAGGCCGGCGGCGGCGGGAAAGAGTTCGCGGAAGCCATGGCCCTCGATGGCGGCGCGCGGCTGGCGCAGGATGCGGCAGCCGGCGTCGTTGATGTCGAGGTGGAGATAGTCGACCGCACGCCCGTCGGCGTCGCAGACGAGCCGGCACTGGGCGACGCCCTGGCTGACATTGGTGAAAAGCGCACGGTAGCGGCGCTCGCTCTCCTGCAGGGCCAGCGCGGCGCGCTTCTGCGCGGTGGATTCGACGAAGACCAGGGTGAAGCGGCCGTGGCGATGGCTGTAGGCGAAGATCTGGAACCACTTGTCCTCGTGCAGGTTGTGCACTTCGAAAAGGCCTTCGCCGCCTTCCAGCCCGATACGGCCGAAGGTGCCGATGTAATCGAACGGACTGGCCTCGACGCCGGGATAAACCTCGGTCAGGAGACGGCCCTCGACCAGCGCGCGCTGCGTGCCGAGCAGGCGCTCGTAGGTGGCGTTCACTTCCTCGAGCACGTAGTTCACCGGCCGCCCCGCGGCGTCGGTGACGACGCGGCAATGCGCGACGGCGTGGCTGCGGTTGTTGAAGAGGGCCTGGTAATGCAGGTCGCTGTCCGGCGCTCCGGAGAAGGCCGGCGGCAGCGGCTGCTCCGGCAACGGTGTGAATCGGTAGTGCATCGGCGTCTCCCTGACCTTAATGCTTCCCCGGCACGGCGGGCCTGCCGCCCGCCTCCACGCGCATGCCGTGGAGTATCTCCGGTCTGGCCGGCATCGAAAAGGGCTACCCCTGAAGATGGGTGAGGGTAAGCGCGAACGGCCGGCGCCGAGAAGAGGACGGGCTGTGCAATTCGCCTGCGTTCCCGGGCTTCCCCGATGAAAGGCCGCAGACGAATGCCGAGCGGCGCCGAGGGCGCAAATCAAGTCGGGGTTCGCGGCTGTCTCTGTTGTGGGGGGTTCGCGGCTGAAGCCGCTCCTACGTGGGTCTTTGTTGTGGGGGTTCGCGGCTGAAGCCGCTCCTACGTGGCTGTCTTTGTTGTGGGGGTTCGCGGCTGTCTCTGTTGTTGTAGGAGCGGCTTCAGCCGCGAACCCCGACCTTCTCCGTCGGCAGCAGGAAGTGCGACAGCGCCGGCGTCAGCACCAGGGCGCCGATCATGTTCCAGATGAACATGAAGGTGAGGAGGATGCCCATGTCCGCCTGGAACTTGATGGGCGACCAGGCCCAGGTGACGACGCCCGCGGCCAGCGTCAGCCCGACCAGCGCGACGATGCGGCCGGTGAAGGCGACGGCGGCGCGGTAAGCCTCGGGCAGGGGCGCGCCGGCGCGCTGCTGCGCGAGCTGCACGCTGAGCAGGTACAGCGCGTAGTCGACGCCGATGCCGACGCCGAGCGCGATCACCGGCAGCGTCGCCACCTTCACGCCGATGCCGAGCAGGACCATGAGCGCCTCGCAGAGGATGGAGGTGAGCACGAGCGGCAGCACCGCCACGATCACGGCCCGCCAGTTGCGGAAGGTCAGGAAGCACAGCGCGATCACCGCCGCATAGACATAGAACAGCATGCTGCGGTTGGCCTGCCGCACCACGGCATTGGTCGCCGCCTCGATGCCGGCGCTGCCCGCGGCCAGCAGGAACTGCCGGTCCGGCGTGCCGTAGGCGCCGGAGAATGCCTGCGCCGCCTGGGCGACGCGATCCAGCGTGTCGGCCTTGTGGTCGCTGAGATAGGCGATGACGGGCATGACCGAGCACTCGACATTGAACAGGTCGGGCGAGCTCACGCTGGCCTGCTGCGCGCCGTAGTTGAGCACGTCCTGGTTGCGGTTGATGGTCAGCCACTTCGGGTTGCCCTCGTAGGTGCCGGAGGTGATCTGCTTCACCGGCCCGGCCAGCGAGACCGTGGCCTGCACGCCCGGCAATTGCTCCAGCGTCCAGCCGAGCTGGTCGGCGGCGACCAGGGTGTCGTACTGCATGCAGCCGTCCACCGGCGTTTTCACGATGACCGCGAAGAGATCGCTGGAGAGCGAGTAGTGGCGCGTGATGTAGGCGTTGTCCTGGTTGTAGCGCGAGCCCGCGCGCAGCTCCGGCGCGCCCGGATCGAGATCGCCGATCCTGAGCTGCAGGCTGGTCGCGAAGCCGCCGACCGCGAGCACGGCCGCGACGACGAGCGCGACGCTCGCCCAGCGCCGCTCGGTGAAGCGGCCCAGCGTGGCCCAGAGCCGGCCGAAGCCCGCGCCCTGCTCCGAGGCCTGTTCCTTGCGCAGGCTGCGCGCCGCCGCTTTCGCGCTGACGCCGCTGTAGGAGAGCAGCACCGGCAGCAGCACGAGGTTGGTGAAGATCAGCACCGCAACGCCGACGCTGGCCGTCAGCGCGAGATCCTGGATCACGGGAATGTCGATGGCCATCAGCACCGCAAAGCCGACGGCGTCGGCCAGCAGCGCCGTCAGGCCGGCGAGGAAGAGGCGGCGGAAGGTGTAGCGCGCGGCGACGAGCCGGTGCGTGCCGCGGCCGATGTCCTGCATGATGCCGTTCATCTTCTGCGCGCCGTGCGAAACGCCGATGGCGAACACCAGGAAGGGCACGAGGATGGAATACGGATCGAGCTCGAAGCCCAGCGCCGAGACGATGCCGAGCTGCCAGAGCACCGCCACCAGCGAGCACAGCAGCACCAGCGCCGTGCTGCGCAGGCAGCGCGTGGCGGAGTAGATGATGGCGGCGGCGATGAGCGCCGAGACCGCGAAATAGGCGAGCACCTGCCGCAGGCCCGCGATGAGGTCGCCCACCAGCTTGGCGAAGCCGATGATGTGCACCGACACCGTGTCGCTGGCGTATTTGGCGCGGACGTTTTTTTCCAGCTGCGCCGAGAGCGCGCTGTAGTCCAGGCGCTGCCCGCTGCCGGGATCGACGTCCATGAGCGGCACGAAGATCATGCTCGACTCGAGATCGTTGGCGACCAGGCTGCCGACGATGCCGGAGCGCGCCACGTTCTGGCGCAGCTGCAGCAGCGAGAGCGGCGAGCCGTCGTAGCTGTCGGGAATCACCGGGCCGCCGCGGAAGCCTTCTTCCGTCACCTCGGTCCAGCGCACCACCGGCGTCCACAGCGATTTCATCCAGGCGCGGTCCACGCCCGGCGTCAGGAAGACCTCGTCGTTGATCTGGCGCAGCGATTCCAGATATTCAGGCGTGAAGATGTCGCCGTCCCGGCTCGCCACCACGATGCGCAGCGAATTGCCGAGGCCGCGCAGCTCGTTGCGGTTCTGCAGGTAGTTCTGGATGTAGGGATGATCCTGCGGAATCATTTTCTCGAAGCTGGCGCTCAGCGTGAGCCGCGTCAGCGCGAACCAGGCGAAGAGCGCGGTCAGCAGCGCGCAGGCCAGCACCACCCCCAGGCGGTGGTTGAAGATGATGCGCTCCAGCAGCTTGCCGGAATGCCGGTCGAAGTCCGCGAGGTCGCGGACCACGGGCATGGCCCGGGGGTCAGGGGCGGCCATGGCCGGTCGCGGCGGTGAGCGGCTGCACGACGACGCCGCGCAGTCCCGTGATGGCGAGCGCGCCGGTGGCCGTGGGCGCGAGGGCGGTGAAGGGGAAGCGGCGCGGCAGCGGCAGCGGCGCAAAGCGCTGGCCGTCGTCGTGGGAAATCAGCAGCTCGCCGCCCTGGCTCACCAGCGCCACCTGCGTTTTGCCCAGCAGGCTGCCGCCGGTCAGTCCCGCGAGCGTGGCCGTTTCGATCTTCTGCCAGCTCGCGCCGCCGTCCCTGCTGCGGAAAAGGTTTCCGCGCAGGCCGAAGACCAGCACCGCGCCGGCACGGCCTGTCACCCCGAAGAAGCTGCCCTTGTAAGGGGAGGGCTGCGCGCGGAAACGTCCCGAGGGTTTGTCGAGCTTCAGCAGCAGGCCCTGTTCGCCGACCGCGAACACCTCGTCGCCGGCGCTGCCGATGGCGTAGAAATGGAGCAGGCCGGGATTGTCGGCGTTGTGCAGCCAGGGCTGCCAGGTGGCGCCGCCGTCGCCGGTGCGGAAGATCATGCCGAAGGCGCCGACGGCATAGCCGGTATGGGCATCCTGGAACCAGACATCGAGAAAGGGCTTGTCCGCGCCCTGTTCGGCCATGCGCTGCAGTTCGCCGATCAGCCGCGCATCGCCCTGCGCGGCGGCCAGGGTGTCCGCCAGCGTTTTCAGCGCCTGCGCCGCCTGGCGGCCGTCGAGCTGCTTGCGCCAGCTGGCGCCGCCGTCGCCGCTGGCCAGCACGACGCCGTCGTGGCCGACGGCCCAGCCCCTGAGCGGCGAGATGAATTTCACGGCGACGAGATCCGAGCGCACCGGCACCTGCGCCTGCGTCCACGTTTTGCCGCCGTCGTCGGAATAGATGATGTGGCCGCGCTGGCCGGCGGCGACGAGACGCGTGCCGGCCGGCGCGATGCCGTTCAGCAGACGGGTGGGCGCAAGGGCGGTGGGCAGCGCCGGCGTATCCAGCACATCGGGCAGACGCCCGGCGAAAGAGAATGCCGGCAGCCCGCAGGCAAGCCCGACGCACACGATCACCGCGCGATGTAAGGCCATGGCATCTCCACCGCTACGCGTTCTTGCAGAATGACGGCTTCTCTGTCGTCATCCCCGCGAAAGCGGGATCCAGCAGTCGTCGTTCCCGCGAAAGCGGGATCCAGCGGTCGTCATCCCCGCGAAAGCGGGGATCCAGCGCCTTTTTTGCCGCTCTTGAGAGTCGCCAGGTTCCCGCTTTCGCGGGAACGACGACATCTTGCGAAGCTTCGCCGTCGGTTCGGAATCTCTTCCTCTGTAAGTAAGGAAGAAAAGGATCAGCGCACGCCCGAACCCGCCAGCCCATCCGGCGTGAAGGTGCTGCTCGGGAATTTATCGACGAACTTCACCCCGCAGCGCGCGCAGGCCGGCCAGGTGGCGATGGCGTACAGCCGCGCGATCAGGTCGTAGTGCATATAGCTGTCGGTGAACGGCGTGCCGCCCTGGTCGTAGTTCGGCACCATGAAGGCGTAGCCCAGGCGGTAGAGCTGGCCGCGCGCGTCGTACTCCTCGCTGGCGAGCGCCATCCAGCTGTCTTCATCGAGATAGAAGGTGCGCTTGGAATAGATATGCCGCTTGCCGGGCTTCAGCGTGGCCTGCACCACCCAGACGCGGTGCTTCTCCCAGCGCAGCACGTCGGGATTGACGTGGCCGGGCTTCAGCGCCTCGGCGGGCGTGGCGAAGTAGGTGAAGCGGTAGGTGTTGTAGGGCACGAACATTTCCTTCTTGCCGAGCAGCTTCCAGTCGTAGCGGTCGATGGCGCCGTTGAAGATGAAGGCGTCGTCGTACGTCGAGGCGCCGGCGGTAGTGGGATTCGGCGTGTCGTAGGCGATGTCGGGCGCAAGCCGCACGCGGCGCTGCCCCGGCAGGTACTGCCAGGCGCGGCGGCCGACGTTGACGTCGTCGATGGGCTCGTGCACCAGCAGCTTTTCACCGGCACGGCGCGCCGGCGCCGTGTATTCGATGCCGATCAGTTCATACAGCTTCGGATTCGAAGCCTTGGGATCGTGGTAGGGATAGGACGTGTTGTAGTTCGCCGCGCTGGAGAGCGTGGCGCGGCCGGAGGCGTCGACGTTATAGGCCTCGTAGCTCAGGCGGAGATTCAGGCCGGGATAGCGCATCTTGTGGTTCCAGATGGCCTCCTGGCCGTCTTTCGGAATCGGGAAGGGAATGCAGGCGCGCGCGCCTTCCAGCGAATTGCCGTTGTTGCTGAGCCTGGCCGTGGTCGCGCACTTGCGCGTGTTGTCGAGGATGCGCGGCGGGAAGGCCACCGTGCGATGCGTGGGATAGACATCGATGCGGAAGCTGCTGGGGAAGCGCTTCAGCAGGGCCTTGCTGCCTTCGGTGAGCTGCGCCTCGTACTGGCCGGCGTTGGCGCTGTTGACGCTGAGCACCGGCTTTTCGCCGGCAAAGGGATCGGGGCGCTTGACGGCGCCCGCCCGGAAGCCGGCCGGCGGCGTGGTGAGGCCGCCTGCGTAGGCGGGAATGCTGCCGTCGGCATTGCCGTCTTTCTCGGCGCCGATCGCGGTGAGCGAGCTGCCGAGCTGCCGGGCCTGTTCTTCCGTGATCGCGGCCTGGGCCAGGCCGGCGCCGCCGAGCAGCAGGCCGGCAGCGAGGGCGGTGAGGGATGGCTTCATTCTGATTCTCCGTTGTTTCTCAGCGCATCAGAAGGCGGTCTTGAACGTGAAGGAGACAAAGCCGCGGTCGGTCAGCAGGGCCGGGTTGCCGTTGGCGACGACGACGGCGCCGCTGGCGTCGGTGGTGACGTCGCCGAAGCTGTCGACGTATTTCAGGTCGAAGCGGTGGCGCTGGCGCAGGTCCGCGGCGACGCCGACGCTGTAGGTCCCGGTTGCCTCGTTGCCGCCGAGAATCACGGCGGAGTTGCCGTCGAGGCCGCCGGAGACGCTGAGCGGCAGCAGCACATCCACCGACGGGAACACCTGGAACCAGGTCGGCGTCACGTTGAGCGCGAGGCCCCAGAAATCGCGGCTGACTTTATCGATGGCGGCGTAGCCGTCGCGGCCCTTGAAGACGGCCTCGTTCTGCGTGACTTTTTCCCAGCGGTTCCAGGTCAGCTCGGTGGCCCAGGTCAGCGAATCCCAGAGCGGGCTGCCGCCGACGATGCCGACCAGGTTGACGAGGCCGTGCAGGGTGTCGCCGCGCGCGCCGCCGGTTTCGCCATCCACCGGTAGCGCGGTGACGGCGCCCGGCGTGGCGGCCGCCAGCGCGGCCGGCAGGATGCGGACGGGATCGCTCACCAGCGGCATGTTTTCGCGATAGGAAAGCTCGAAGCCGACGCTGATGCCGCCGATGTTCCGGGAGAGGCTGATGCCGTAGAGATCGACATCGTCGGCAAAGGCGGTGTAGTAGCGGCCGATGCGGCCGGCGCCGACATCGGCGAGGCTGGCCGCGCCGGGGTTGACGTAGCAGGTGGTGGGTGCGATCGCGGTGAAGCCGAGCGCGGTGCAGTTGGCCGCCGGCATGGTGGCGACGGCGGGCTGCAGATGCACCTGCGGCAACTTGTCGGAGAGCTTGCGGTAATGCAGGCCGAGCGTGCCCTCCAGCGCTTCGGGGCTCCAGCGCAGGGCCAGGCCCCAGTCGCCCTCGTCGTCCGGCCGCGGGCTGCGGCCCTTGATCAGGCGGCTGCCGGGCGCGGCGATCAGCGCCTCGCCGCCCTCCAGGATGGCGTCGTTGAAGCCGAGATAGGAACCGGCCTCGGGAATGCGGTAGGGCTCCCACTCCAGGAAATATTGCGCCGCGACGGCGAGATCGGTGCGCGGCCGCAGCTGCAGCGAAATCTGGTTCTGCGGCCGGAACAGTTCCTTCGCTTCCGCGCCCGGCACGGCAAAGCCCTTGGCGACGTCGACCGGCGCCTGCGCATAGGAAATGCCGTGCAGCGCGCCGCCCAGCAGCAGGCTCTCGCCCCAGTACACGGTGTGGCGGCCGGCCCGGGCGTTCACCGCCGTCGCGCCGAGGTCGAAGCCGGTGAAGGCGAAGGCGTCGAGCAGCTCGCCCGAGGGGCCGCGATAGTAGCGGTCGGTGAAATTGGAGAGGCCCGGCGCCGGCTGGCCGTTCTGCATGTGGTTGGAGGTGGCGACGGACTGATTGTCGAGGTGGTCGTAGGCTTCGTCGTACCAGGCGGCCCCGCTCACGCGAAATCCGTGCTGCTGGCGGTAGACGAAATCGAATTCGCTGAGGAGGTCGAGGCGGTTGGACACCGTGCCCTCGTCGAAGTTGCGGTTGCCGTCGTCGTTGTTGACCGCCTTCAGCAGCGCATCGTCCTGGGATTCCACGCGGTGCAGGTAGTTGTAGCGCAGCGTGTTGTCCCAGCGCAGCTGGAAGTCTTCGTTTTCCACGGGGAGCTCGAAGGCCTGTGCCGTGCCGGCAAGACCGGCCAGGACCATCACCAGGGGGGTGATGCGCCACTGCGAGCGGCTCTTGTACATCGAACACCTCCCTCTTTTTGTAGAGATGCCGAACAGTTTTTTAAGCGTAGTTGATTATTGGTTTTTCGCCGGAGCCCGCCCTCGGGAGGCGGTGCGCGGCCAGGCGCCCCGGCCGTCGCCGCTCCCGCCGCCGCCGCGCAAGCTCGGCGGCGCGCGTGCAGCGCGCGAACCTCTTCTCGGCTCTCGGCGCTGCAGGGGATACAGATCCTCAGCCTCAGGCTTTTTGAGAAAACACCGCTGGATCGGCCATTTCCCCATATCGTGAGCACGGAGATTGACTCGGGTTTAGATAACCAGTTGAATTTGTTGGAATAACGTTAGGACACTACTGAGGGCGGATAAATCATGAAGACGCTTCGTATGCTTGCCTCCGCGCACACGCGCCGGGCCCTGCGGGCACTGGTGGGCCAGCTTGGCATCGTAAATCTGACAGCGGCGCTGGCGGCCGCCAGGCGGGAAGCGGCGCGCACGGGCGCGACCGTTGGGCAATGCTTTCACCCCGCGCTCTGGCGGAGGCTGGGCGACCGCGAGGCGGTGGTTGATGGCGAGCAACGGATTTCATTCGCCGAGTTCGGGGAAGGAGTCCTCCGCACGGCGAATGCGCTGCACGAGCTGGGCCTGCGATCCGGCGATTCCTGCGCGGTGCTGATGTATAACGGGGCAAGCTGGTTCCAGATCAACCAGGCCTGCAATATTTCCGGCTACAAAATGCCCATGTTGAACTGGCACCTGAGTCCGGACGAGCTGGTTCATTGCGTTAACATTTCCGGCGCCCGGGTGCTCGTCATCGATCCGGAATTCTGCGCTTCGGTAGGGGAAGTCCGTGAGCGGCTGCAGGTCGAGCACGTGCTGGTGACCGGCGTCGAACCAGTGCCGGAAGGCATGCTCGGCCTGGCGTCCCTGCTTGCCGGATCGGAGCCCAGGATTCATCCGGGAAAATTCCACATCTCGAGCAAGGCGTATAGCGGCGGGACGACCGGCACCCCGAAGTTCATTGACATCGACCAGACCGCCATGTTCGGCGAGGACGACACCGCCCGCCGCGGCGCCTCGCGTGAAGAGGCGGTCCGGATGTCGATCATGCAGTTGAGCGCGCTTGGCTGGTACGGGCTCGGAAAGCTTCGGGACGCCCGGACCCACAATGCCCGTTCGCTGGTCCCGGGGCCGCTCTACCACGCGGGCGTGCAAGTGGCCGTGTTGCCCTTCCTGTTCGGGGGAACCGTCGTTCCGATGCGGAAATTCAGCCCGGAAGGCTTCCTCCAGGCCATCCAGGACGAACGCATCAACTGGACTTTCGTGGCGCCCACCATGCTCGAGCGCGTGCTGGCGCTTCCTGACGACGTCAAGCGCCGGTATCGGCTTTCAAGCATGCGCACCTTGATTTGTGCCGCCGCGCCCTGCCCCGCGCACATCAAGCGCGAGGTCAATCGCCTGTTCCGCGCGCAAGGCGCTCCGGATGACGTATTCCACGAGTATTACGGGGCGTCCGAAACCGGAATCATCACCATCCTCTTGCCGCAGGACTACCAGCAGGATCCTGAGCGCTATCGGAGCGTCGGCAAGGTCAGAGCGGCCGAATGCCGGATCTATGACGACGAGAGCCGGAGCTGGGCGCCTGCCCTCAAGAGCGGAAAGGTTCTGCTGCGTTCCGCGCTGACGTTCGGCCTGCAGTATGCGGGGGACCAGAAGAAGGCGGATGCGAGTTTCCGGTTGATCGACGGGTCGTACTGGTACGACGACGGCCTCATAGGGTATCTCGACGAGCACGATTTCCTTTATCTGACGTCTCGAGAAAAGGAAATGATTATCTGTGGCGGCGTCAATGTCTTCCCCAACGAGATCGAGGAGATCATCAAGAAGCATCCGGCCGTGCTCGATGCCGCCGTGGTCCGGGCGCCCGACGGCGACCTGGGTGAAGTGCCGGCCGCCATGATCCAGTTGCGTGACGGCATGAGCGCGAGCGCCGATGAAATCCTTGAGCACTGCCGGGCGTCCGGGTTGTACGGCTTCAAGATTCCCCGGCGCGTCGAGTTCCTCGACCTGCCGAGAAACCTTGCCGGCAAGCTGCCGAAGCGGCAACTGGAAGACCGTCTCTGGCAAGACGTGGAGCGCATAGGCTAGTTGCGCCGAACACTGGAGGTCGGCATGAGAACGCAAAGGAAAGGGAAGCCCGTCGCCCATCCTGGCCGCGCCGACCATCAGGTCATTATCGTCGGGGCGCGGCGCCGCCGGCGATAGCGTCACTGCAGGCGCGGCCCGGGAGTGGCGGTTTCAGGCAGACGCGCATGAGGCTTGGGACTTGGCCCCGAAGGCGCTTGACAGGGATGATTCATGGGATTACACATGTGCATGGTTACATTTTAGCGTGTAACTATTTAAGGGTGCACAGTCAGGGCATGCGGGATTCCCGCATTTTTTTGGCTTCCGGAGTTGGTCGGCTGACCAACCAAGCGTCGGGCGTGGAAGACGGAGGGGTGGTCATGGGTGCTGCAGCAAGGGCGATCGGTTATGAGGAAGTGGTCCCTCGGGATCTTCACTTCCGGATGAGCACGGATACCGTGGCCAGGCACTGGTTCAACGGCGACCCGTGGATGACGCACTGGATGAACGCCATCCTGGCAGCCGTGCCGGATGGCGAGCGCTGGGTCATGAATTCGGCCCGTATCCAGTTGGACAGGCTCAAGGATCCCGAGGTTCGGCAGGCGGCGATCAACTTCTGCAAGCAGGAGCGGATTCACGCCCGCGAACATGACGAGATGAACAGGGCTTGCGTGGCGCATGGCGTTCCCATCGACAGGGTCGAGAGGGTCTTCACGAAAATCCGTACCGGCCTGCAGGGCAGCCTCAGCCCGGGCATGCAATCCTCCATTGCCGCGGCTTTCGAGCATTTCACGGCAATCATTTCCTCGGTCATGCTCGAGAACCCTGATCTCTTTGACAAGACGGACCCTGAGCTGCGGGCCATGCTGTATTGGCACTTCGTCGAGGAAACGGAACACAAGGGCGTCAGCTTCGATGTGTTCGTGGAGGCGAGCGGTGGCGGGATCGCCGGCTACCTGAAGCGGGTGGGCGGTATGGGGCTGGCCGTCGTGGTCGGCGTGCCCATCATGGTCGGCAACCAGGCCTATCTGCTCTACAAGGATGGGCAACTCACGAACTGGCGCTCGGCGATACGAATGGGGGACAGGCTGTTCGCTCGACCCGGCATCTTCACCCGCATCTTCGGCTCGCACTTCCTGCCCTATTTCTCGCCGGACTTTCATCCCTGGGACGACGACAACCGGGAGGTCATTCAGGTGTGGAAGCGCGCATACGACGAGTCCGGGGACACTCACAAGGCCTTTGAGGCACTGAAAGCCTGGAACTTGCGTCGTCGCAAACCGGCAAAAGCGGCAAGGGCAGAGCCCGGTCGCAAGCTCGCTGTCGCCAACTAGATGAGATCAGGACAATGGCATTGAAGGCAAACAGGGTCTCGAAAGGGGCTGCGGCTGTCGTAACGGGCGCCGGCAGTGGCATCGGCAAGAGCTTTGCCTACGAAATCGCGCGGCGCGGCGGTTCCGTCATCTGCGCGGACATCCGGCAGGACAGGGCCGAGGCGGTAGCCGGCTATCTGTCGGGGCTGGGGACGCAGGCGGTTCCCTATGCATGCGACGTCGGAAACCCGGAGCAGATGGCGGAATTGGCCGGGAAGGCCCATGAGCTGCTGAAGCGGCCCGTGACATTGGTGGTCAACAATGCCGGTGTCGGGCTGGGAGGCGCGATAGGGGAAGTGACCCTCGATGACTGGCGCTGGTGCATGAACGTCAATCTCTGGGGCGTCATTCACGGATGCCATTTTTTCGCGCCACAACTGCGCGAGATCGGCTACGGCGGGATCATCAACGTGGCCTCGGCAGCCGGCTTTGCGGCGGCACCGGAAATGAGCACCTATAACGTCACCAAGGCAGGCGTCATGTCACTTTCCGAGACGCTGCACTCCGAACTGACGGGTACGGGCGTCAACGTGACCGTGCTGTGCCCGACGGTGGTGCCGACCAATATCGTGAACGACGGACGCCTTCCCGCGCGCAGGATGGAGTTCGCGAAGGAGGCCATGTCGCGCTTTGCGCTGACCGACAGCGACACGGTCGCCCGCAAAACGCTGGACGCCCTGGACAGGAACCAGCTGTATGTATTGCCGCAGGTGGACGGTCGCATCGCGTGGTACCTCAAGCGGTTCGCGCCGAGACTGTACGCCCGCGGGATCGGTGAGGCCTATCGGCTGATGGCGGACTGAATCACCTGCCGGGGAAATCCCCGGAAAGGATGGCCGACGGAGAAGTCATGGCATCACTACAGGCAGAAGTGCTCAAGTTGGCGTTGCGCCTCATGGTCAAGCGCGACGGGATTGGCAGCAGGGAGGCGCTCGTGAAGCACCTGCGGAGCGCCATGAACAGCCGTTTGCTGCCAAGCCCCCTGCCGGCAGGGGTGCGCATGCGCAAGGACACGCTGGGCGGCGTCCGCGGGCAGTGGCTGGAGGTGAGCAATCCGCGGATGGTGCTGCTCTATCTTCATGGCGGCGCTTTCATTGGCGGTCTGCTTGAAACCTATCATCCGTTTTGCGGGGAGCTGGCGCGAAAGCTTTCGGCGCGGATCTTTCTGGCGGATTACCGGTTGGCGCCCGAGCATCCGTTTCCTGCAGCGCCGGACGACGCGCTCGCCGCGTATGCCGCCCTGCTGGAAAGCGAAGGCGGAAAACTGCCCGTCGTCATGGCAGGTGATTCCGCGGGAGGCAACCTGACGCTGGTGACGCTGCTCAGGGCCAGGGACATGGGTTTGCGGTTGCCGGCCTGCGCGGTTGCGCTATCTCCCGGTGCGGATGCGACCGGAACGCTGTGGTCCGTGTCGGCCAACTCCGGCGCGGACGCGATGCTGTCGAAATCCATGATCGATCTTGCGATCGGGATTTATCTGAACGGCGCGGAGCCGAGCGCGCCGCATGCGTCGCCAGCGCGGGGGCACTACGCCGGATTCCCGCCACTGATGCTGACGGTGAGCGACAGTGAATGCCTGAGGGATGACGCCTATCTGGTCGCACAGAAGGCGCGGGAGGCGGGAGTGGCCGTGCAGATGCTTGTCCGCCCGGACATGCCGCACGTATGGCCGATATTCAACCTGTTCCTGCCCGAGGCCAAAAGGGATCTGGCGAAGATTGTCCGGTTCATTGAGCGCCATGCCGACCACCCTGTCGGCATGCAAAGCAAGTGCGGAGAGATCGCATGAATATCGCAGTCGTTCGTCAGGAGCCGGCAGCCGCGAAGCGGTCGGCCATTGTTCATCCGGATCACGAAGTCGTGATCATCGGCGCGGGGATATCCGGACTCGGCACCGCCATCCGGCTGAAGAGCGAGGGAATGGATTCCTTCGTCTTGCTGGAGCGGGCTGCCGAAGTGGGAGGGACGTGGCGCGACAACCGCTATCCGGGCATCGCCGTGGACATCACCTCGTTCACCTATTCGTACTCGTTCGAGCAGAACCCCAACTGGTCGCGCGTTTTTGCCCCGGGTAACGAGCTGCAGAGCTACACGGAGAAGGTGGCCGCGAAGTACGGCATCTACTCCCACATTCGCTTCGGCGTCAGCGTGGGGCGTGCGGAGTTCGACGAACGCAGTCATTGCTGGCACATATCCATCGATGGCGGAGAGACCCTCACGGCCCGTCATCTCGTTTCCGCTACCGGAGGACTGATCTCTCCGAAGATGCCTGACATCGAAGGCATCAAGGATTTCCGGGGCGAGATCATCCACACCGGATACTGGCGCGACGACATTTCACTGGATGGAAAGCGGGTGGCGGTCATCGGTACCGGGGCGACGGCAGTGCAGCTGCTCCCGGCCATCGCCCCTCGGGTTGCCCACCTGGACGTTTTCCAGCGCACGCCCATCTGGCTGCTCAAAAAGCCGGACCGCGAACTGCCGGCCTGGCTGAAGAGCGTCTTCCGCCTGGTTCCGGCCGCGCAGCGCCTGGTGCGTGCCGGTACCGACCTGGCCAGCGAATCCCTGATGGTGATCTCGGCGGTCTACTACCGGCAATTTCCCTGGCTGGTGCGGCGTTGCGAGGCGGCCGGGATAAGCAACATGAAGGAGCAGTTGCCGGGCAGGCCGGACCTCTGGGAGAAGCTGACGCCGAAATACGGGTTTGGGTGTAAGCGGCCCTCCTTCTCCAATGACTATTTCAAGGTCTTCGGACGTGACAATACGCGGCTGGTGACTACGCCCATCGAGCGCATCACGGAAAAGGGGGTTCTGACAAAGGATGGCGAAGAGCATGCGGTCGATGTCCTGATCATGGCGACCGGTTACCGGGTTTTCGAGAAGGGGAACCTGCCTTCCTATGAGGTCGTCGGCAGCAATGGCGTCGAGCTGGGGGCGTTCTGGGAGGAAAATCGCTATCAGGCCTACGAGGGCATGACGGTGCCCGGCTATCCCAATTTCTACGTGATGCTCGGTCCCTATGCGCTCATCGGCACCTCCTATTTCAAGATGGTCGAAGGCAATTCGATACACGCCGTGCGCTGCATCAAGGAGGCGAGGCGCAGAAAGGCGACGCGTGTCGAGGTTCGGAAAGAGGTGCATGACCGGTATTTTGCCGATATCCAGAGCCGGCAGAAGAACACGGTCTTCCTGAATCACAACTGCGCGTTATCCAACAGTTACTATTTCGACCGGCACGGTGACGCACCCATGCTGAGGCCCTCAACATCCGTCGAGATGCTCTGGCGCGCCAAGCATCTGCCCATGGACAACTATGCGTTCTCGCGCGTACGAGGGGGGACGGTCTGATGCAACTGACGCAGACGCTTCGCCGGGCCATTCAGACCCGCGGAAATTCGCCGGCGACCATATTCGGGGGGCGTCGACATACCTGGGCAGCGGTGGGGGAGAGGGTGTCGCGCCTGGCCGGTGCGCTGCGGGAACTCGGGGTTTCGGATGACGAGCGCGTCGCCATTCTGGCGCTGAACAGTGACCGGTATCTCGAGTATTTCTACGCCGTCGCCTGGGCTGGGGCGGCAGTCAACCCGATCAATATCCGGCTGGCGGTCCCCGAGATCGCCTATGCCCTGTCCGACTCGGAAAGCCGGGTGTTGTTCATCGACGACGCCTTTGCCCCGTTATTGCCCGCCCTGCGGCCGTTGATCCCCAGCGTCAGGCACGTGATCTACATCGGGGAGTCGGCGGCGCCGCAGGGTTGCCTCGCGTATGAAAGCCTGGTGTCGGCTGCTGCGGCCATCGACGACCGGGGCGCCGGGGGCGACCGGATCGCCGGTCTCTTCTATACCGGCGGCACGACGGGCAAATCGAAGGGCGTGATGCTGAGTCATGACAACCTGGTCTACAACGCCCTGAACGTCGTTCCCGTGATGGGTTACGACGAGCACGCGGTGTACCTGCACGCCGGGCCGATGTTCCACCTGGCAGACATGGCCAGCACGTTTGCCGTCACCATGGTAGGGGCGACGCACTGCGCCGTTCCCCGTTTCGATGTCGATGCCGTGTTGGCGACCATTGCCACCGAACGCGTGACGCATACGCTGTTGGTGCCGACGATGGTCAACCTGCTGGTTTCTTCGGGGAAGATCCCCGCCGTCGACATCTCCAGCATGCAGCGCCTTCTCTACGGGGCGTCGCCGATGCCGGAGGCGGTCCTGCTGGCGGCCATGCGTCAGATGCCGTCCGTGAAGTTCACGCAGGGCTATGGCCAGACCGAGGCGGCACCCGTCATCACGACGCTGTCGCCGGAGCATCACGTGGCCGGCAGCCGCAAGCTGGCCAGCGCCGGCCGGCCGGCCTATGGCGTCGATGTCGCCATCCTGGATGCCAGTGACCGGGAGGTCCCACGCGGCGTCGTGGGTGAGGTGTGCGCGCGCGGGCTCAATGTGATGAAGGGATACTGGAAGCTGGAAGAGCAGACCCGGGAGACGTTGCGCAACGGTTGGTTGCACACGGGCGACCTGGGTTACATGGATGAGGACGGCTTCGTCTTCATCGTCGATCGCGCCAAGGACATGGTCATCAGCGGCGGGGAGAACGTGTTCTCGGTCGAGGTCGAGGGCGCCATCTATGAGCATCCGGGCGTTCAGGAGTGCGCCGTGATCGGCATTCCGAGCGAGCAGTGGGGAGAAGCGGTGCACGCCATCGTGGTCCCCAGGCCGTCGTGCCGTGTCGAACCCCAGGAGATCATCGAACACTGCCGGCAGCGCATCGCCGGCTACAAGGTTCCGCGGAGCGTCGCCATCCGTGCAGAGCCGCTGCCGGTGAGCGGTGCCGGGAAGATCCTCAAGGCGGAACTGCGCCGACCGTACTGGGAGAACCGGGACAGGCAGGTCAACTGACCCGCCCGGCCTCCGCTGCATTTGCTGGAGGGCATTTGCCGGGGCTCTCGACCTGATCAGGGCGGATTGTGACAAAATGCGGCCTTTGGATTGGAGCAATCAGGGGCGCGCACAGTGACAGTACCCGAGGGTGGCACCTGGCTGGTGGATGAACTGGCCGATCTGGCGGGAACGACGGTACGGAATCTCAGGGCGTTCCAGGACAAGGGAATCATCCCTCCGCCAGACAAGCGTGGTCGCCACGCGGTGTATGGGAAAGCCCACCTGTACCGGCTACAGCTCGTGCTGCGACTGCAGGGCCGCGGCTACAGCCTGAATGGCATCAAGGAGTTGATCGACGCGGCCGAGCGCGGCAGCGATGTCAGGGAATTGATCGGTCTCGACAGCGTCATCACGGAACCCCTGGGATCCGGCGACTCAACCCCGGGCACGGTAACGAGCGCGCAGCTGTTGCGGATGTTCGGCTACAAGCGTATGCCGAAGGCGTTGCTGCGTCAGGCGGTTGAGTTGGGCTTTCTGACCCCCGAAGGCGAGAGATACCGGGTCGGGGACATTCTCATGCTGAAGGCGGCGGCGGACCTTGTCAAAAACGGCATTGCCCTGGCAGACCTGCTGGACATGGCCAAGCGACTTCGCGAAAACATGGATCGGATGGCGGACGACGTCACCTGGCGCCTCGCGAAGTCGATCGACAATTACGGCAGCGACATTCCCCCGCCCGAGGACATGCCGAGAATTTCTGCCCTGATCCAGTTGCTTCGCCGGCTGGTCGAGCCTGTCCTGCTGTTCGAGGGGAAAAGGGCCATCGAGCGGGCGTCAGCGGACCTGTACAAGGAACGCCTGGCGCGCACGATCGACCGGGTGTCCGGCAAATCAGGATAAGAGCCTGTGCTGAGCACGGGAACGATGGCCGTCGCCTCGGGCCCCGGCCAGGCATCTCGCTTCTCCGCACTCCCCCTCGAACTCCCGGGCCGGTGCATTCATCTTCTTGCAGAGTGGGCGATTGAAGGCTGGCGTGAGCTCCACCCTTCGTCCCCCAAGAAAAAATCCGCGTAGCCGCGATAATGGAAAATGTCCGTGCCCATCATCCGGGCCGGTTGCGGGCGGGATCAACATGCCCAGCGTCGACTTTCAGGCAATCCGGTAGATCATGCTTCCATTGGCGATCAGTTTTTCTGATCCGGATTCGGTGATTTCAACGGTACAGAAAACCAGTTCTTTCCCCCGTTTCACGGCGTGCGCGCTCGCAATCACGTCCTGCGCGAGGGCGGCGGAAATGAAGTTGGTGGTCATGCTGACCGTCGAGGCCTTGACGCCGCGAGCGGGGTCGTGACCCGACCAGGCGGCAAGCGCGCCGGTGAGGTCGAGCAGGCTGCCGATGGCGCCGCCGTGAAAGGCGTCGCCGCCCCCGGCGAGCTCCTTGCGGAAGGGAAGTTTCACCACGGCCCGGTCCGTTGAAACCTCCACGATCTCTATGCCGAGGAGTTTCTGAAAGGGGATTTCCGGGTAGACGGCAATCAGTGAAGAGATCATGGGGTGTGTCATTCCTTGCCCTCGGATTTTCCAACAGGAAACAGGAACCGGCCGCCGCAGGCCAGCTTGCCGTCCCGTTTCGGTTGCACGGAAACGGTCGTCATGCGGCGGCCGGCGCGGATGCTATTCGGGATGGCGTACCAGCGGCCGGCCAAGGCAGGCCGCAGCTAGTCTAGCTCGGCCAGGCCGGCCGCGGAAATGGCGTTTGCGCGGCCGGTTGCGGGGAAAACACGGCCTTCCGGGGCCTGCCGGATTGCGTTCGCGGCCTCCGTCACAGCCGCGACGCCTCCGCGTGATACTTCGCGTCGAGCACGCCGCGCGACAGCATGCTCCAGATGGCGTCGGCAATGTCGCTGACCGAGTACCTGCCCGTGGGCTTGTACCAGGTGGCCACCCAGTTGACTGCGCCGAGCCCGATCAGCCTCATGACTTCGATGTCGACATCCGGACGGATGAAGCCCTTGACCTTCAGGGCGTCGAGCATTGCGGCCCATACGCGCTCGTAGCGGTCCCGCTCGGCAATGATCTTGCCGGCGGCATCTCCGCGCAGCGCGCGCCACTCGAACAGCAATACATAAGTCATGTCGTCGCCCGAGAGCAGCTCGTCGACATGGGCCTGTATCGCTGCCCGCATCCGCTTCAGCGGGTCGGTTTCTGTCGCCGTTGCCTCGACAATGGACGCCGTGATCCGCTCGATGGCCAAGGTCATCATGTCGATCAGGATGTCCTCCTTGGCCTTGTAGCGGTAATGGAGGCTGCCCGGCAGTATTCCGCAGGCTTTGGCGATGTCGCGCAATCCCGTTCGTTCGTAACCGTTTTCCCGAAACAACCTTGCTGCAATTTCCAGAAGCCTCTGCCGCTCGAACGGCGCCGCCTGTACGGAATCGCGTGTGCTCATTGCCAAGTTTCCCTCTTGAATATGCTCAGGCCGGATCCGGTCCGGTCACTGATTCTACGCCGCGGCACGTTGCCGGGTCTCGCCGAACACGGCCCCGGAGGCCTGCAGCGGAGCCTGGTGCTTGTCATATTCCACGAGCCATGAGGACGCCTTTTCCGGACTGCCGGATCGGCAGTGGGCTCATGCTGGGCTGTCCAAGCGCATCGCTTGAGTTCCGGAACATAAAAAGGCCTCTTGGCCAATAGAACAAACAACTGATAATGTGTTGGTCGTTTGACCAAATTTCAATATTCACGCATCAGGGGGCCACGATGAAGTTGGATTTCAGTCCTGAGGAGCAGACCTTCCAGCGCGAGGTCAGGGAATGGTTGGCGGCAAATGTCCCCGATGCCCTGAAGCGTCGGGCAGCCCGGGGGGAGATGCCCAGCCGTGATGAAACGCAGGCGTGGGAGCAGCGCTTGGGCGCCCGGGGCTGGCTGGTGTCGAACTGGCCTGAGCGCTACGGCGGCCCGGGCTGGACGGCGACCCAGCGGTATATCTTCGATCTCGAGCGGGCACGGGCGGGTGCGCCGCCGGCAAGCCCCTTCGGCGTATCGATGCTCGGCCCGGTGCTGTACACCTTCGGGACCGACGCGCAGAAAGCGCATTACCTGCCGGATATCGCTGCCGGCCGCACGATGTGGTGCCAGGGCTATTCGGAACCCAATGCCGGCTCGGATCTCGCTTCCCTGAGGACGGCTGCCGTGCGCGAGGGCGAGGTCTACGTCGTCAACGGCCAGAAGATCTGGACCACGCAGGCGCACTGGGCGGACATGATGTTCTGCCTCGTGCGCACCGATCCGAAGGTCAAGCCGCAGCAGGGCATCTCGTTCCTGCTCATCGACATGAAATCGCCGGGCATCGAGATACGCCCGATCCACTCCATCGACGGCCACCATCACCTCAACGAAGTGTATTTCACGGATGTCCGCGTACCCGTGGAAAACCTGGTCGGCAGCGAGGGCATGGGATGGACCATCGCCAAGTTCCTGCTGACCCATGAACGCACCACCATCGCCGGCGTCGCGGACTCGAAGCGCGAGATCGATCGCCTGCGCCAGATGCTGAAGGAAACACCGCAGGGCAAGGGCACGCGCTGGGATGACCTCTTTGCCCGGCGGCGCGTCGTGGAACTGGAGGTGGAGCTTGCTGCGCTGGAGTACACCAACTTCCGGACGGTGGCCGCCACGGAGCAGGGCAATCCGCTGGGCGCGGAATCCTCGGGACTGAAAATCCGGGGCACGGAGCTGCAGCAGGCCATCTCCCAGGCGATGGTGGAACTGGGCGGCCCGCTTGCAACCGCCTGGGGAAGCGAGCAGCCCATCGGCCACGAGGCCTTCAACCAGGCGGCGCGCCGCTACAACTTCCTTCGTGCCGCGACCATCTACGGCGGAACGAACGAAATCCAGAGAAACATCATCGCCAGGATGATTTTCGGTCTTTGAGCTCCACGGAGAAATCGCATGGACTTCAGGTTGTCCGACGAGCAGCGCATGCTCGACGAATCCGCTGCCCGCTTCCTCGAGGCAGAGTTTCCCTTCAAGAAGTACCGGGAGGCCGTTGCTTCCCGTCAGGCATTCGATCCATCGCGCTGGCAGAAAATGGCCGATCTCGGCTGGATGGCCTGTGCCTTCCCCGAATCCGTTGGCGGGTACGGAGGAACGCTGATCGATGCCCAACTGATCGCGCGACGCATGGGCGAGCGACTTTCGCTCGATCCCTGGCTGGCGCTGGTCATGGTTCCCGGAAAGTTGCTGGAATTTCTGGGGGGGGCGGAGTCCATGGCCTTGCTGGCAGCCCTGGTTAGCGGGGAGGCGCGCGTCGCCCTCGCCTGTTACGAAACGAATTCCCACCACGATCCGCTGCAGGCAGAGACCCGGTTGACTGCCGAAAAGGGCGAACTGGTCCTGCGCGGCCGGAAATCCATCATTGAAGCGGGCGCAAGAGCCGGGTACCTGCTGGTGACGGCTCGCGACGATCTTGGCAACCTGGTGTTGGTGAACGTCCCGTCAGCCGCGACGGGGGTTTCGTTCGGCCCTGAATACGGGCTGCTGGACGGCGCCATGGCCTCGGAGGTCACCTTCCATGACGTGGTCGTCGCGAACGCTTCCATCCTGGCCAGCGGCAACGCTGCCGCCATGGCGCTGAGTCGCGCCATCGACGTGGGGGTTGTCCTTGCATGTGCCGACCTGTTCGGAACCATGTCCGCGGCATTCCAGAAAACGCTGGAATACGCCAAAACCCGCAAGCAGTTCGGTGCCGCCATCGGTTCATTCCAGGTTATCCAGCATTACCTGGTCGATATGTTCATCGAAATCCAGCAGGCGGAATCGATGGTGTTGATGGCCGGCATCAAGGCGGATACGGATTGCCCGGCAATCCGGGAGCATGCAGCGTCCACTGCCAAGGCTTATCTGTGCAAGTCCGCCGTTTCCGTCACGCAGAAAGCCATCCAGATCCATGGCGGAATCGGTGTAACGGAAGAACTGGAAATCGGGCATTACTTCCGTCGTGTGACGAGATATGCCGCCCTCTACGGCGATCGTGATCATCATCTCGACCGCCTGATGAGCTTGCATTCGGAGCCGAGGCTTGAGTCGTGACATTCCGCTTCTGCGCCGTTCTCCAGGCGTTCGCGGCTGAAGCCGCTCCTACGGAGGCAAGAGGTGCGCATGGGTTCGCGGCTGAAGCCGCTCCTACGGGTGTCTTTCTTCCGTAGGAGCGGCTTCAGCCGCGAACCGGGACCGGCGCCTCAGGCTGGCGCCGCTTCGGCGGCCAGCCCCTTGGCCGCCTGCAGCAGCTCGAGGCCGGACAGGGCCGGCAGGCGTGCCGCCGCCAGCGGGCTGAACTGGATCACGAAGGTGCCGTCCTTCTCCTGCCGCCAGGTGCTGATCACGGAAGAGACGGCGGCGCCGACCGGAGTCTTGGCGCGGATGAAGATGCTCTGGAGCTCGGCCAGCAGAGTGGAGATGAGCTGGCTGGAGGCCGAATCGGCGGCCCGGATGCGGTGGATGGATCGGTGGTTCATGGCGCGCTCCTGTACTGTACAAAAGTATAGTAATTCGCCCTAAGCCCAACCTCAAACGCTTTCCCTCCCGCGCCCTGCCGAAGCTGGTGGTGTAAGGGGAAACTAACCCCGCACCCCTGAGTCAGCGGTTTTTCGCTCTTGAACTAGGCTCAACGAGGAAATGCCGCCACCCCGGCATTGCGCTCACCCTTCCAACAGAGGAGCCATGTCATGCCACGCGATAAAGAAGGTCGTCAGAACCGCCAGAGCCAGTCGCTGCGCGACCGGCAAGCTGCGCAGGGCGCGCAGGACCGCCAGGGCAAGGACCGTCCGCAGAGCCCGCAGGCCCGGCAGCGCCGGCAGCGCGGCCGCTGAAACCGCGCGACGGGCGGAGCCGGTCCAGGCTCCGCCCTTTTCAGTTTCGCCGGCTACTCCTCCGGCTCTTCGCCGTATGGCGCGGCTTCCGCCTTCCCTTCGGCCGCGCCGGTCAGCCAGCCCATCACCAGCACGGCGGCCGCGGCGCCCAGCAGCTGCGCCCCGATGAAGCCGGCCACGTCGGCCGGGCGGATGCCGGCAAAGGTATCGCTGGCCGCGCGCGCCAGGGTGACGGCGGGATTGGCGAAGGAGGTGGAGGCGGTGAACCAGTAGGCCGCGGTGATGTATGCCGCGACGGCGAACGGCGTGACGCTCGGCCGCTGCCGCGAACAACCGATGATCACGGCGAGCAGGCCGAAGGTGGCGACGCCCTCGCTCCACCACTGGCTGCCGCCGCTGCGCCCATGCTGCGAGGCGAAGAAGAGCGGTTCCTGGAACATGAGGTGGGCCGCCGCCACGCCGGCAAAGGCCCCCGCCACCTGCACCGCGAGGTAAGGCGGCACGTATTTCCAGGGCAGGCCGCCGAGATGCGCGTCGGCCAGCGTCACGGCGGGATTGAAGTGCGCGCCCGAGACCGGGCCGAAGGTGAGGATCAGCGCCAGCAGCCCCGCGCCCGTCGCCAGCGCGTTGGCGAGCAGGGCGATGGCGACGTTTCCGCCGGCGAGGCGCTCGCCCATGATGCCGGAGCCGACCACCACGGCGAGCAGGAAGGCGGTGCCGAGGCCTTCGGCAACCAGGCGGCGCGGCAGCGTCATTGCGCGCCGATCCCGCGCACCTGGTTCAGCAGCGCCAGGCGGTCCAGCTTGTCCACGGGCAGTTGCAGGAAAAGCTGCACGCGATGGCGGATCTGATGGAAGACCTGGTGGAAGGCGGCGCGCTTTTCTGCGTCCGTGCCCTGCACGGCGGCCGGGTCTTCGAAGCCCCAGTGCGCCGTGGCCGGATGCCCCGGCCAGACCGGGCAGGCCTCGCCCGCGGCGTTGTCGCAGACGGTGATGATGAAATCCATAGGCGGCGCGCCCGGCGCCGCGAATTCGTCCCAGCGCTTGCTGCGCAGGCCGCTGGTGTCGCAGCCCACCGACTGCAGGATCTCGAGGGCGAAGGGATTGACGCGGCCCGTGGGCTGGCTGCCGGCGCTGAAGGCGCGGAAGCGGCCCTGCCCGAGCAGGTTGAGCAGGCCCTCGGCCATGACGCTGCGGGCGGAATTGCCCGTGCAGAGGAAGAGCACGTTGTAGGTCTTGTTCATGTCGGCAGCACTGGGATGGGGAAGGGTAGGGGGCCTTACGCTACAACAGTTTTCGGGCAGGCAGGTGACAGCGGCCTCAGGGCGGTGTGGCCGGCTGCTGCTCGAAATACGTGCCGAAGATATCCGCGTAGACCTGCCCCAGCTGCTCGAAGCTGATCTGCGGCTTCTCGCTGGAGAGATGGCGCACCACCAGGAAGATGCCGCCGTTGACGAAGACGTAGGCCAGCGCCGGGAAATCCCGGATGCGCATGTACTGCGGATGCGTCATCAGGTACTGCATCACCAGCTCCATCAGCGCCTTGTTGATCGTTTCCAGCGAGCCCCGGCCGTCCTGGGCCATGACCTGCTGCGTCACCTTCAGGTAGCGGTCGTCGTCGCGGCGCAGGAAGTCGCTGAAGCTCTGGAAGATGAAGAGGATGGCCGCGCGGATGTCCTTGTCCATGAGCCGCGGCGCCATGCCGCGCAGGAGGTCCACGCTGTCGTCGGTCAGGCGCCGGCTCATGGCCTCGAACACCGCCTCCTTGTTGGCGAAATACTCGTAGAAGGACCCGATGCTGATGCCCGCCGTCTCGGCGATGCGCCGGGCCGTGGTATTGGCGACGCCTTGTTGAGCCACGCAGCGGAAGGCGGCGTCGATGATGGCGGCAACCGTGGCTTTTGACCGTTCCTGGCGGGGCTTGCGCGGCGTGGCCATATCCGAATTGAATCCGATCATTTGGTCGGCTTATGGTGAGGACCGCCGCCGGCAGCGTCAACCTTTCATGCCGCGTGGCGGAGACGGCGAAGAGCAAGGCCTGTAGAAGAGCGGTAACGGCAGCCCGGGGCGGGCATCCGGCGGCGCCGGGCCGGCAAACGGTTCCGGTTGGGAAGCGGCGCCGCGCCAGCGGCCTTGCCCCGGCGACAACGCCCTTGCCCCGACCTTCTATAGGGCTTGCTCCACCGGCCTCCATCCGGACGACCCCGCCACCGAGGCGCGGCCGGCCTGGTTCAAGGAAAAGTTCTTGGGCGCGGCCGGCGAGCTCAGGAGGCCTCTGAAGAAAACCATGATGCCGCGGGGGCGCCGCGGCCCGAGGTGTCCGCTTCAAGCTTCGCGGCTGAAGCCGCTCCTACGCGGGCCGTGCCTGTAGGAGCGGCTTCAGCCGCGAACCCCCGCCACCGCATTCTGCGGGATGCACTAACGCTTATTCACCGGAGAAACCCAGATGTCCCAACACCGTTTTGATGGCCGCGTCGCCATCGTCACCGGCGCCGGCAACGGCCTCGGCCGCTCGCATGCGCTGCTGCTCGGCGCGCTCGGCGCGAAAGTCGTGGTCAACGATCTGGGCGGCGGCGCCCACGGCGACGGCAAGTCGTCCTCCGCCGCCGATAAAGTCGTGGAGGAGATCCGTGCCGCCGGCGGCGAAGCGGTGGCCAACTACGACTCCGTGGAAAACGGCGAAGCCATCGTCAAGACCGCGCTGGATGCCTTCGGCACCGTCGACATCGTCATCAACAATGCCGGCATTCTGCGCGACGTCAGCTTCGCGAAAATGACGCAAGCCGAGTGGGACATCATCCTGCGCGTGCACCTGACCGGCAGCATGAGCGTCTCGCATGCCGCTTGGCCCGTCATGCGCGAGAAAGGCTACGGCCGCATCGTGATGACGACCTCGGCCGCCGGCCTCTACGGCAACTTCGGCCAGGCGAATTACTGCGCCGCCAAGCTCGGCATCCTCGGCCTCGCCAACTGCCTGGCGGAAGAAGGCCGCAGCAAGAACATTTTCGTGAACACGATTGCGCCGCTGGCGGCGTCGCGTCTCACCGAAACGGTGCTGCCGCAGGAACTGCTGAAGCTGATGCAGCCGGAGGCGGTGAGCCCGCTCGTCGCCTGGCTCTGCCATGAAGACTGCCAGGAAACCAAGGGCGTGTTCGAGGTCGGCGCGGGCTTTATCGCCAAGCTGCGCTGGGAACGCGCCGAAGGCCATGCCTTTGCCAATGGCCGCCGCTTCGGCATCGACGATGTCGCCAGGCGCTGGGACACGATCACG
Organism: Pseudomonadota bacterium; assembly: GCA_049320605.1. Lineage (GTDB taxonomy): Bacteria > Pseudomonadota > Gammaproteobacteria > Pseudomonadales > Moraxellaceae > UBA2031. Next base: position 99,038 of record JBMOQI010000006.1, read on the forward strand.
GATTTTGCGCACTCCACCTACCCCAGCACGCCGACGGAATCGTTCCAGCCCATCATCGATGGCATCAACAATCCCCGCCTCGGCGGCAACGAGTTCATCGATCTCGACGCGGCGAGCAAGGCCGAGCTGGTGCTGGAATCGAAGTACGACGAGCGCGATCTCTCGCTCTACGCCCTCGGCGTCGGCGCCGCGCGCAATCCGCTCGACAAGGACGAACTGAAATATGTCTACGAGCTCGGCGGCGACTTCGGCGCGCTGCCGACCTACGGCGCCATGCCGCAGCTCAACGCCATGCTGGCCGCCGCCAAGACCGGCACCTTCGCGCTGCCCGGCATGAGCTTCGGCTTCGACCGCCTGCTGCACGGCGAGCAGTACATGGAGCTCAGGCGTCCGCTGCCGCCGCAGGCGAAACTGAAGCACGTGTTCAAGTTCAAGGAAGCCTTCGACAAGGACCCGAACGCCGTCATCACCTTCGCGATTTCCACGCAGGACGAGTCCGGCGAGGAAATCGCCTATAACGAGATGACCTCCTTCGTGAAGGGCGCGGGCGGCTGGGGCGGCGACCGCGGCCCCTCCGTCGACGTCAACGTGCCGCCGGCGCGCGAGCCCGACGCCGTCATCGAGGAAAAGACCGACGCCAACCAGACGCTGCTCTACCGCCTCTCCGGCGACTGGAACCCGCTGCATGCCGATCCGGATTTCGCGCGCGCCTTCGGTTTCGAGAAGCCCATCCTGCACGGCATGTGCACCTTCGGCTATTGCGGCCGCCACGTCATCAAGGCCTTCTGCGGCAACGACGGGCGCTACTTCAAGAGCATCAAGGTGCGTTTCGCCAAGAGCGTGTTCCCGGGCGATACCCTGGTGACGCGCATGTGGAAGGAGTCGGATACGCGCATCGTGTTCGAGACGCTGGTGAAGGAGCGCAACGAGGTGGTGATCAAGAACGCCGCCGTCGAGCTCTACAAGGAAATCCCGCAGCCCCGCGCCAAGGCGGCCGCGCCGGCCGCCACGGCTGCCGCTGCAGCGGCTGGCGCGCCGCCGCAGCGCCTGATCGCGGCCGATGTCTTCGGCGTGGTGAGCGAGTACCTGGCCGAGCATCCGGAGCTCGTCGACAAGACCAAGACCATCTTCCAGTTCAAGTTGAAGAATCCGGACTCGGTCTGGACGCTGGACCTCAAGAACGGCAAGGGCAGCTGCGCGGCCGGCGACACCGCCAAGCCCGACGTCACCCTGGAGATGGACGAGGAGCACCTCGGCACCGTGCTGACGAGCTCGCTCGCCGACGTGCAGAAGCTTTTCTTCGGCGGCCAGCTCAAGATCGGCGGCAATGTGATGGCCTCCAACAAGCTCATCGTGCTGCAGGGCATCCAGGCGCAGCGTTTCGAGGAGGCCCGGGCCAGGCGCCTGGCCCAGGGCGGCGGCAGCGCGGCAGGCGCGGCGCCGGCTGCCGCGCCCGCGGCGGAAGCGGGCGTTACGCTGGCCGATGTGTTCGCCGGCATCGGCGCCTACATCGCGCGCGAGCCGGCGCTGGTGGACAAGACCAAGACCTCCTTCCAGTTCCATTTCCGCAAGCCGGACTCGAGCTGGTTCATCGACCTCAAGAACGGCAAGGGCAGCGCCGGCGCCGGCAGCGTCGACAAGCCCGACGTCACCCTGGAGCTCGATGCCGAGCACGTCGAGACGCTGTTCGGCGGCGATGTCGCCAAGGTGCAGAAGCTCTTCTTCGGCGGCCAGCTCAAGATCTCCGGCAACGTCATGGCCTCCAACAAGCTGAGCGTGCTCTCCGGCATGGACAAGCAGCTGGTGGAAGAGGCGCGCCGGCAGCGCCTCGCCGCAGGCCCCGCGGCCCCGGCGGCGCCGACGGGACGCGTCGCCCGCGAAGCCCATGCGCCGGCGATCTTCGCGGCCCTGAAGGCGAAGCTGGCGCGGGACGGCAAGGTGAAGGGGCTCGACCAGGTCGTGCAGTTCAACGTGCGCGAGCCGGAAGCCTGCTGGAGCGTGGATTTCGGCGCGGCGCCGCCGACCCTCACCGGTGGCGACAGCGCCCAGGCCGTCACGCGGCTCACGATCGAGGACGGCGATCTCGCCGCGCTCGCCCGCGGCGAAGCCGATGCCCGCAGCCTCTACCAGCAGGGCAAGCTGCGCGTGGACGGCGATGTCGCGCCGGCACGCGTGCTCGACATTCTCAAGGGCCTGATCTGAGTTGTTGGGAGTGTTTGAACCTGGGCCGACCTTCCCGCTGGCGCGGGCAGGTCGGCCCGAAAATGCGATCGCCTATGGGCGATTTAGAAAATCCCCTTCTTGCCGCGCGAGCGGGGGCACCGACCGAATTCTGACGAGGATGAAAAAATGAAACGTCGCGTAAATGTCATCGGCGTGGGCATGACCAAGTTCGCCAAGCCCGGCAGCAGCCCCGACTACCACGAGATGGCCCGCGAGGCCGGCCAGATCGCGCTCAAGGACGCCGGCATTCCCTATGCCGAGGTGCAGCAGGCCTTCGTCGGCTATGTCTACGGCGATTCCACCTGCGGCCAGCGTGCGGTTTACGAACTGGGCCTCACCGGCATTCCCGTGGTGAACGTGAACAACAACTGTTCCACCGGCTCCACCGCGATTTTCCTGGCCCGCCAGGCCATCGAGGGCGGCCTCGCCGAGTGCGTGCTGGCGCTGGGTTTTGAAAAGATGGAGCGCGGCGCGCTGGGCGCCAAGTTCAACGATCGCGAGAACCCCATGGGCCAGCACGCGCAGGTGATGGTGGACGCGCAGGGCTTCAGCAGCGCGCCGCCCGCCGCGCAGATGTTCGGCGGCGCCGGCCGCGAATACCGCTGGCAGCACGGCACGAAGAAGGAAACCTTCGGCAAGATCGCCGAGAAGGCGCGCCAGCACGCCAGCCGCAATCCCTACGCGCTCTTCGGCCAGGTGCTGTCGCTGGAGGAGATCATGGCCTCGGATGAAGTCTTCGACCCGCTGACGCGCTTCCAGTGCTGTCCGCCCACCTGCGGCGCCGGCGCCGCCATCCTCTGTTCGGACGAGTTCGCGAAGAAGCACGGCATCAAGAACGCCGTGTATATCGCGGCGCAGGCCATGACCACGGACTACGCCTCCAGCTTCGAAGAGAAGTCGATGATCAAGATGGTCGGCTACGACATGACCAAGCAGGCCGCGAAGCAGGTGTATGAAGCCGCCGGCATCGGCCCCGAGGACGTCGACGTGGTGGAGCTGCACGACTGCTTCACCGCCAACGAGCTGCTCACCTACGAAGGCCTCGGCCTCTGCCCCGAAGGCGGCGCCGAGAAATTCATCTGGGACGGCGACAACACCTACGGCGGCAAGTACGTCACCAATCCCTCCGGTGGCCTGCTTTCCAAGGGCCATCCGCTGGGCGCCACCGGCCTTGCGCAGTGCACCGAGCTGGTGTGGCAGCTGCGCGGCACCGCCGACCAGCGCCAGGTGAAGGATGCGCGCGTCGCGCTGCAGCACAACCTGGGCCTGGGCGGCGCCTGCGTCGTCACGCTGTACCGGCGCGACTGAGACCCTGCCCGGGCGGGTGGCGCCCTGCACCGGCGCTGCCCGCTTCCACTTCGGAGAGAAATCCTGTGAGCCAGACCCGCAAGAAGACGCAGCCCTCCCCCATGCTCCTGCCGACGCGCCGCGACGTCCGTTTCCATCCGCCGGCCGCGCGCATCGCCGACTGGCACGCCGGCGGCCCCATCATGACGGCCTGGCTGAATACCTTTTCCATCGTGCTGCCGGTGGGCGAGCGCTTCTTTATCGACAGCGTGCGCGCCTACCGCGACCAGGTCACCGATCCCGAGCTGAAAAAGGCCATCTCCGCCTTCATCGGCCAGGAGGCCATGCATGGCCGCGAACATGAGGAGTACAACGCTGCCCTGTTCGCCCGTACGCCGGTGGCGCCGAAGTTCGAGCGCTTCGTGCAGGGCGTGCTTTCCCGCATCACCCGGCATCTGCCGAAGTCGTTCGGGCTGAGCGGCACCATCGCGCTGGAGCATTTCACCGCCCTGCTGGCGGACAGCCTGCTGCGCGAACCGCGCCTCATGGAAGGATCGGAGCCGCACTATGCCGCGCTCTGGCGCTGGCATGCGCTGGAAGAAACCGAGCACAAGGCGGTGGCCTTCGATACCTGGGAGGCGGTGATGGGGCGGGGCCTGACCTCCTATGCCCTGCGCTGCGGCGGACTGGTGCTGGCCACGGTGGTTTTCTGGAGTTTCGTGATGCCGGTGTTCGTGCAGGTGCTGCGTAGCGAAGGCAAGCTCTCCGACGTGGACGCCTGGCGGCAGTGGCTCCGTTACAACTTTGGCGCCATCGGCATATTGCGCATCCAGTTGCGCAGCTACGTCGAGTATTTCCGCCCCGGCTTCCACCCCTGGGATCACGACAACCGCGAATACCTGCAGCAGATCGACGCTTTCCTGGCCGGGCAGGAGAGGCTGGCCGCCTGAAGCGTGGCGGCGGGAGCGCGGAGCGTTCCCGCTTCCGCCCGGGCGCCGGCCCGTCTGACGTTCAACACAGCAAGAGAAATCATGAGATGACGACAATGCCCCAGCCTGCCTGGATGGATGCCGACCTGCAGACCTACCGCGACACGGTGCGCCGTTTCGTGCAAACCGAAATCGCCGCCCACGAAGACAAATGGCGCGCCCAGCAGCACGTGGACCGCAAGCTCTGGAACAAGGCCGGCGAGCTCGGCGTGCTGCTCGCCGACGTGCCCGAGGAATACGGCGGCAGCGGCGGCCATTACGGCCACATGGCGGTCTTCTTCGAGGCGCTGGCCTATGCGGGCGACTCGGCCTTCGGCGCGCATGTGCATGCGATTGCCGCGCATTACATCCTCAACCAGGGCACCGAGGAGCAGAAGCGCAAATACCTGCCGCTCCTGGCCTCCGGCGCAATGGTCGGCGCCATCGCCATGTCCGAGCCCAATGCCGGCTCCGACCTGCAGGGCATCCGCACCTCCGCGGTCCGCGACGGCGACGACTACGTCATCAACGGCTCCAAGATTTTCATTTCCAACGGCTATCTGGCCGACCTGATCGTCGTGGTCGCCAAGACGGACCCGGCCGCCGGCTCCAGGGGCGTGTCGCTGTTGCTGCTGGAAGCGAAGAAGGCGCCGGGCTTCAAGGTCGGCCGCATCCTGGAGAAGCTCGGGCAGAAAGGGCAGGACACCTGCGAGCTCTTCTTCGACGACGTGCGGGTGCCGGCGGCGAACCTGCTGGGCGGGGTCGAGGGCCAGGGCTTTTATCAGTTGATGAAGGAGCTGCCCTACGAGCGCACCATGCTGGCCAATACCGCGATCGGCCGCATCGAGCGCGCGCTCGACCTCGCGGTCGAGTACACCAAGGAGCGCAAGGCCTTCGGCAAGACCGTGTTCGACATGCAGAACACGCGCTTCAAGCTGGCCGAGGTCAAGGCGCAGGCCGTGGTGGCCCGCGTGTTCGTCGACCATTGCGTGGAACGCATGATCAACGGCAGCATGGATGCGGTGGGCGCCTCCATCGCCAAGCTGTATATGAGCGAGCTGGAGTGCAAGGTCGTCGACGAATGCCTGCAGATGTTCGGCGGCTACGGCTACATGCTGGAGTATCCCATCACGCAGATGTACGCCGACGCCCGCGTGCAGCGCATCTACGGCGGCTCCAGCGAGATCATGAAGGAGATCATCGCGCGCTCGCTGTGAAGCGGCGCGCGCCTCGCCCTGCGCAGGGCGGAACGCCCGCAGGGTTTTCCGCCCTTCCACCCTCCCGCCATCATTGCCGGCGCCGCCGTCTCAGGACGCCGTCGTCAGCCGCGCATCCTTCTCCTGCCACACATCGTGCAGCCACCTTCAATAGGGCGGAACCCGCACAGCGGTTTCCGCCATTAGGCGTTCATCGCGGCGCGGGATTGCCGCCCGGCACCGGCGTGGCCGGCTGCGCGTCGATCCAGTGGAAATAGCGCAGGAATTGCTGGATCTCGGTCTCGGACAGGTTCTGGTTGGGCATGGGGAGGTTGTTGTACGCCTTCAACATCGCTCGCGCATCGGAATCGCTCTGCAGCATTTTTTCCGGGGACTGCAGCCAGCGCGTGAGCCAGGCATCGCTGCGGCGCCTGGTGACGCCGCCGACATCGGGGCCGAGCTTCTTGCCCTTGCCGCCAGTGACGGCATGGCAGGCCAGGCATTTGCTCTCGAACAGCTCCTTGCCCTGCACGGCGAGCGGATCGGTAGGCGTGGCCGAGGCCGGGATGTTGTGGTGCTCGACGTCATGCGCGCCGGCCTTCGAGTCGGCGTTGATCAGGCCCACCGCGCCCTGCGAGGCATTGGCGAAATGATGGTCGACCATGATGTAGGAGCCTTGCTCGGGCACCAGGAACTCCACTATCGCGCTGTTGGAGGAGCCGAGCAGAACGGTCTGCATGCCGCGGAACTGGTTGTCGGGATTTCCTTCGATCCAGACGCGGTCGAAGATGGTGCCCACCACATGGAAGCTGGAGGTCTTGCTCGGGCCCACGTTGAGGACGTAGAGGCGCACGCGCTCGCCGGGCGCGGCCTGCAGCGGCTTGCGCACCATGCCGTTGTGCATGGCGTTGAACACCGTGTAGGTGGGCCGCGCCTCGCGCAGGCGGTCACCGTCCAGCACGTAGAGCGGCAGGCCGTCCACCTGCTGTTTTTCCGGATCGGGCTTCACGTAGAACTCGCTCTGCACGATCACGTACTCGCGATCCACCCGGGTGGGATAGCCGCCGCGCGGCTCCACGATCATGGCGCCGTACATGCCCGAGGCGATGTGCTCGAGAATCATGGGCGTGCCGCAGTGGTACATGTAGACGCCGGGGTAGTTGGCCGTGAACTCGAATTCGATGGTCTGGCCCGGCGCGATGGAGCGGTACTTGTCCTGCGGCGAGACCATGGCGGAGTGGAAGTCCATGGAGTGCATCATGGGCGCGGCGGTGACGCGCGGTCCCGGCACCGGCTCGTCGCTGCGGTTGGTCATGGAAAACCTGATGCGGTCGCCGACGCGCGCGCGGATGGTGGGGCCCGGCACCGTGTCGCCGAAGGTCCAGCCGGCGAACTTCACGCCGGGCGCGATCTCGATGACCTTGTGCGTGGTGTCGAGGCGCACCGTCTTCACCGGCGACGGGTCCAGCGGCTTGAGTTCGGCGTCGAAGCTGAGCGATGCGCCGTCGGCGAAGGGGCCGCTGTGGCGCTCGCTGGTGAGGCGCGCGGGCGCGGGCTTGAGGTCCATTTTCTTCACGTCGTAGGCAGCGTCGGGCGTCTTTGCCGTGCTCTTCGCGGCCGCGCCTTTGGGCGCCGCCGCCCAGCCCGGGCCGCCCGCCAGGAGTGGAAGCGCCGCCAGCAGGCACGGCAGGATCTTGCGATAGGGAAGGCTCATGCGTGTTCTCCTCTCGATGCTCGGGCTTGATGCTCGGAGTGTTGCTCAGGATTGCCCCGATCCATTTGATCCGGATCAATCCGACGGCGCTCCGTTCCGCTGCCTTCGCGGATATAGGCCCGCGCATCTTTCTGGCCGGCACTGATGCGTGCCTTCGCACGCGCGGCGTGGGGAGCGGAGGGGCGCTGTCATCCATGACATTCCTCCGGGCGCCGCCGCCTCAGGACGCCGTCGTCAGCCGCGCATCCTTCTCCTGCCACACATCGTGCAGCCAGCCGTGCAGGTGGCTGCGGCCGCTATTGGCTTTCTGCAGCAGATGCAGCGGCACCGGCCGCACCTTGACGTGCAGCCTCACCTGTTCCTGCTCGCCGCAGAGCCAGCTCCAGGCGAGCGCGCGCCGCGTCGGCTGGTAGACGAGCGTGACATCGATGATGCCGGCGAACTGGTCGCCCATGGCGTTCAGCGTGTAGGCGATGCCGCCGGCCTTGGGGCGCAGCAGGCGGGTGTAGGGCGACTGCGTTTCGGCGCGCTTGTGCGGCGTGAAGCGGGTGCCCTCCAGGAAGTTCACCACCGTCACCGGCACCTCCCGATAGACCGCGCAGGCGCGGCGCGTGGTCTCGAGGTCGGCGCTGGCGGATTTGCGCGTCATGAAGGGCATGTCCATGGCCCAGCACACCATGCCGACGATGGGCATGTAGAGCAGGTCGCGCTTGAGGAAGAAGCGCGCGAAGGGCGTGCGGCGGTGGAAGGCGTCGAAGAGGATGAGGATGTCGGCCCAGGACTGGTGGTTGGAGATCAGCAGGTAGCTGCGCCGCAGGTCCAGCTCGCCTTCGATGTCGAGCTGCCACTGCACGCGGTGCAGCACGCGCAGCAGCAGCGCGTTGGTGCCGACCCAGCTGGTGGCGTTCCACACGCAGTAGCGCGAGGCCAGGCGCTGCACGCGATGGATGGGCACGCCACGCACCAGCACGCCGGGCAGCATCACCGTGAACCAGAAGCAGAGCGATACGATCAGGACCAGCAGGGTGATTACGCCGGTGAGCCAGGCGGGGAGAATCGACGACAGCCTCATATGCACCTCGTTCCTGTGCCGACCCGGGCCGCGGGCAGTGGCCGGGCGGGAAAGCGGGCTGCCGTTGTACGCCGCCCTGGCCGCAAAATCCATTTTTTGTTGACTGTCGCGAGAGCGATCCGCGCCTTTTCGTGGGTCGGACTTCAGGCCGACGACGGCGGTGATTTCCGGCGCTGCTGTCGGAATGCCCCGCTACGGCGGGCGAGGCATGGATTACTCGCGGCGCGTCGCGCTGACCAGGCAGTAATGCAGGGCGCCGCTCGCGTGAAGATGACGGCAGAGCCAGGCCGTGGCCGCGATCTTCAGCCAGCCGGCGCCGGCCTGCTGGCGCCAGGAAAGCACCTGGCGGCGGCGCTGCACGAAAGCGGCGAAGCCCTGCAGCACTTCAACATCGAGCCGCTGCAGCGTAATGGCCGTAAAGCCCTGCTCCGTCAGGACTTCGACCAGCGCGGCTTCGCAAAGGACGCTGGCGGGCGGGATGCCGGCGCGCGCCAGGAGAAACGGCAGCGGCCGCCACGGGCCGTGCTGCCGGCCGGCGGGCGGCGCCGGGGCCAGGAGCGTGGTGAAGGCGAGCCGCCCCTGCGACCGCAGCAGCTGCGCCGCAAAGGCGGCAAACGCATGCAGCGAGACGGCATGGTAGGCCGCGTCCACGCACACGGCGGCGTCGAAGCCGCCGGCCGGCAGCACGGCCGGTGGCGGCAGCGCGTCGAAGCGGCCCTGGACGATGGCCTCGAGCCCGGCGGGCGCGTGCCGGCGGATGCGCTCGACGCAGCGGGCCTGATATTCGAGGCCGGTGACGCGATGCGCGCCAAAGGCCTGGGGCCACAAGCGCAGGCTCGCGCCGTGGCCGCAGGCGAGATCGAGCACGCGGTCGCCGGCTTGCAGTGCGGCAGCGGCGCCGACGCGCAGGGCGAGCGCCTGGCAGGCGTCGTCGTAGCGAGCGGCCGAACTCCAGTCGCCGAGGTTGGCCCAGGCCAGGGGCGGCGGCGCCTCGCTCAACAGCTCCAGCGCAATCGCGAAATCCTTTTCACGCCGCGCGGCTCTCATGCGTGATCCCAGGCCACCGGCAGCTTCAGCAGCGTGGCGACGGCCATGGCGGAGCGCACCGCCGACTCCAGCAGCGGCACCCCGGGATGGGCCCAGGAGCCGCAGAAGAAAACGCGCCGGCCGGCTTCCGCATGCAGCGTGCGCAACTCCGCCAGCGCGGCCTCGGTGCCGCCGTGCACCACGGCGCGCGCCAGCGGCACGCGCACCAGCACCGTCTCCGGCGCGGGCTCGAAGAGCGGATTCCAGGTCTGGAAAACGGGCGGGGCCTGGGCGAGGGTCGGCTCCACCGCATTCACCCAGACATTCCACATGGAATCCTGCAGATCGCGCGTCATCAGGAAGTTCAGCGCCACCCAGTCGCGGCGCCGGCGCGGCATGAAGCGCGTGTCGCCGTGCACCACGAGCTCGCCCTTGTCGAAGTGGATGCGGCGCAGCGCGGCGGTCTCGCGCCCGAACTGGTCCGCGGTGAGGAAGCCGGACTGGTTGGCGGGCGTGGCGACGACGACGCGGTCGAAACGGCCGCCCTCGCCGCGCGCATTCCGCACTTCCACGCCGGCCTCGTGCTGCTGCAGCTGCACCACGGGGCTGCCGCTGAAAAACTCGAGATCGACGGCCAGCGCATCCACCAGCGCCGGCGTGCCGCCCTGCAGGCGCAGGAAGCGGCCGCCGAAGGCGATCATCTCGAGGAAGGAGAGCAGCGGCAGCGCCGGCCAGGCCAGCAGGTGCGCCTCGCTGCAGGTGCAGATGGTCTTCAGGATGTTGAGCACGGGGCCGCGCCAGAACAGCGGCTCGAAATCGTGCTGCTGGAGAAATGCGCCGAGCGTGGTGCGGTTGTCGCCCTGCCGGCGCAGCTCCTTCACGGCGCGCGTGAGCTGCCACAGGCCGCGCGCGATATGCAGCGTGGCGCGGTTCAGGTAGCGCCAGGAGCCGACGCCGGGCAGGCCGGTGCCGGGAAGGCGGCTGCTGCGGAACCAGGTGTCGCCGTCCAGCCAGTTGCAGGAGATGAAGGAGTCCACCGCGAAGGTGCCGACGCCGACGTGCGTCGCGAGGTTCAGCACGCTCTGCCAGTGCGCTGGGCTCATGATGCGCAGCGGCACGTCGACGAGGCCGCCGTGCACCAGCAGGGTATGCGCGTCCATGCCGCGCCGGGCCTGGGCCTCGAACACGGTGACGCGGTGACCGGCGTCGCGGCAGAGGCGCGCCGCGGCGAGGCCGGCCATGCCGCTGCCGACGATGGCGATGGCGAGAGGTCCCTGCATGATTTGCTCCCGGTGGCAGCGGCGCTGCCAGAAAATGGTGAAGGGTGAAGGGTGAAGGGTGCATCGTGAATCGTGAATCGTGTAGGGGGGTGGGGGTAGGGGGCGTAGGTCGGACTTCAGTCCGACAGCAGCATTAGCATTGAAGCGCAGGCCCTCGTCCAGGGGCCGGCTTGTCGGCGCAGATCCAGCGCGAACGCAAGGCCTACTACGACATCCTGGAGCGGACTCAAAAGCGGTCGCTGGACGTCACCGAGTGGCTAGCCTGGTTCCTCGACACGCTCCATCGCGCCGTCGATCAGGCGCAGCACACACTCGACGCCGCGCTCACCAGGACGCGGTTCTGGCAGCGCTGGGCGGCCACGCCCCTGAACGAGCGGCAGGTGAAGTTGCTGAGCAAGCTGCTCGACGGCTTCGACGGCAAGCTCAGCAGCAGCAAGTGGGCGGCCATCGCCAGGTGTTCGCCGGACACGGCCCTGCGCGACATCAACGACCTGCTTGCGCGGGGCGTGCTGCGGAAAACGGATGCGGGCGGGCGCAGCACAAGCTATGTATTGGATGATGCTCCAATGGGGAACGCCCATGAAAAAGGACGTCAACGACGATGAGACTGCCACCTTCAGCTCATCCGAGAAGCTCATTCTGGATCTCCTTGGGCAAGGACATCGCCGCGCACCAGCTTCAGGACGAAGCGCCCCGTCGACGGCGAGGTCGTGAGCACGCCGCCGATGTGATCCATGATTTCCATGATGAACTGTTCGGTCTTGCGCTGCTGCAGCCAGATCATGTTCAGGCCGAAGCCTTACCACATCACGCGGTTTGATCTGGCGGTTGATCCGCCGGCCCTGTGGGACGAGCAGCGGGAGCGGGTTGGGCTCTGAGGTGGAAACGCCACATCAGCTCAACAAGCTCTTGAGATCCTTGAGCATCAGGAACAAGTGATATGGATCGGTCGGGCTGGGCTCGAATTCCCAGGATTCGTACCCGCGCCGCGCCGCATCATTCTTGGCATGTACCAGCAGGCAACGGATACCGGCAATGTCGGCGGCCTGTGCCGTGCGCAGCAGGGCATCCTTGAGTAAAGCCTGGCCCAGGCCCTTGCGCCGATGCTCCTTGCCCACTGCGAGCCGGGCCAGGATCATGACCGGCACCGGATGGCGTGCCAGCCCCTTCATCACCCTCGATGGTGCGGCCTCCGGATCGACGCTGCCGACGGCGAGGCTGTAGAAGCCGACCACCACGTCACCCTGGCAGCAGACGTAGGTCTGCGCGCTGTTGGCCTTCTGGTTGACGAGCGCATAGCGCTGCAGGAACTGGTTCAGCGCGGCTTGGCCGCAGTCAAACGCATCGACCTGATCCGTTGCGGCCAACTTGAGAACGGGGGCGTAGCCACTACTCAACCCAGCACCCCGGGTTCACGCAGCAACTTCTTCAGGTGCGGCTTGCTTTGCACCGGACGATCCAGCGCTTCCTGGAACGCCTGCCACTGCGTTTCGTCCAGCACGAACTGCCGACGATCTGCCAACGTCTGCGCGGCAGCCGTCACGCCCGCGTCGAGCAGGAACTCACTGACATTTTTGTGGCAGGCGCGTGCGGCTTCCTGCAGCAGTTGCTTGACCGGCGTGCTTACCCGAACGTCAATGCGTTCGGTCTTGGAAAGATTCAGGGTGCTCATGCTGCCCCTCCGGATTGATCTTGTAATATCCCCATTGTAGTTGTCCGGACGGTGTCCTGACGAGCCGTTTCTTGTCCTGACCCTCATCCAGGCAGGTACATCCCTGTTGTCATGTGTCGGCAGGGCTCGATAACTACGGCGAAACGCAACCACAGCGTTTCCTTCGCCCCCCGATGCCGCAATCCAACCGCTTGCTTTGTCCCTGCCTAACTCTTTGATCTGTATGAGTCTGACTTGCGGCCCTTGCGGACTTCGGGCCGGTGCCAGGGAGTGAGGGCGGAACAAGGAATGGCCAGGAGAGAGTGGAATGTGGCCCGGAACAGGCAATCTGGAGGGTTGCCGAAGTCCGCAGGCTTCCGCAGGAACCCCAGATGCTCCGCAATCAGCCGATTCGGGTCGGTGCAGACGCCTGCGGAATAAGGCATCCAGCTGAGCAATGAGCGCGCCTCGCTGCTTCTTCGACATTCGGCCGTGCAACACAAACGGGGCCGGCTCATGCCCATCCAGCGCAGCGCGAATGGCGTCGAGATGCTCGGTCCGCTCGGTCAACACCAGAACCTTGCGGCCCTGTGCGAACGCGCGCTGAATTTCTGCTGCGATCGCGCTGGTACGTTCACGATCGTTGGCCAGGTGACGGACACATCCTGAATGCCGGCTTCCGATGGCAGATCGATCCGTGTGATGCGTGACCGCGGCACGACTTCCAAATCCTGGGGAGCGCCGGCGGGCTTGGCCGCCGTGTGGCGGATCGGCCCGCACTGCATGAAGATGATCGGCTGCTGACCGTCGCGACGGATCGGTGTTGCCGTCAGGCCGAGCACGTATTTCGCCCTGCTTCTCTTCAGGATGGCGTCGAAGGACACGGCACCAACGTGATGGCACTCGTCGACGATCACCTGCCCGTAGTCTTCGACCAGCGGGTTCACCTCGCCCTGGCGGGACAAGGACTGCATTACCGCGATGTCGATCCTGCCTGCAGGCCTATTCCTTATCGCTATCGCTATCGCTGTCTGGGGGGCTGGCCGCCTCGATCTGCTTGAGCATCCGGTCAAAGTCGCTCTCGAACAACCGGTCCTGCACGATGCGATATTTTTCGAATTCGCTTTCGGCGTGCGCCTTGGCGATTTCCGCCGTGACCTTGCCGGCGTCTTGCAGCACCTCTCGGTCGGTGGCCTCGATGAAACGGTTCAGGCGGGTTTCCCAGTCCTGCATGGTCAGGGGGATCTTGCGCTGCGCCATGTCCTCGGCCACGTCCAGGTAGGCGTTGGAGCCGCCCGCCTTGATGCGCTCGTCGTCCATCACGTAGGCCTTGATGGTGAACTGCTCGATGATCCCGGTGGCCCATTTGCGGAACTGCACTGCGCGTTCGGAATTGACCTTGTAGCCCACGGCGATGATGGCGGGGAGCTTGTAGTGCTGGGTGTTGTAGCTCTTGCCGTCACTGGCAGTTATCCGAAAATTTCGGATAACTGACTCGGCTTGCAACTCGCTGTCTGAAAACACCTTTTTCAGGTGGTAGTTGATGGTTCGGACATCCACGTCGTATAGCTGGGCCAGCATCTTCTGGGTCAGCCAGATGCTCTCGTCGGCATAGACGGCCTCAACGCCACCGCCCCCGGTGGCCGCCACAAAGGTCAGGTACTCGGCCGCCGAGGACCGGACCAGGGACACATCCTTTTTCTCGGGGATTTGCGGTGGCTTTTTCTTGCTCATCTCCACCCCCACTCCTTGCTGCTTCGGGCGATATCTTCCTCGTAACGTGCCTCGACGCTCCGCTTGCCGGCGCAGCCGGTAAAGGTCAAGTTTTCTGTGCTGGTGTTGCAGATAGGGTTATTGGTGCCGGCGGTCATGGCAAGCCTCTCGATGTGATCGCTCGAGGTTTCATATCTCGATACGCCCCTGATCTGGCTGTGAAAAGACACGATTCAGAAGAGCATCAGTCGATGTGCCGCTATATCTTGACGCCAGTACTGTCTTCTGGAAGTGCGGTGCCACAACACCATGAGCATGATCGCGCACGAAGGACTTGAGATCCTCGCTGAATTTCTTCAGCCGATTGCGTGAGACGCCTTCAGCGAACGGATCGAAGGAGCCGTCCAAGCCACGGTAGTCGAGCGTGATGTCCACATCCTCGGAGAAGCGCGCAATTGCTCGGAACACCTTGGAGAGTGATGTGCCGCCCTTGAAGGCCATTGGCAGTCGGCCGGGCATGGTGAACAGGGCCTGCAGCACCCAGCAGACCCAGACATCCTTTTCCAGTACGACGGGCGAGCGGGCAAGCTGCGGAGCCAGTGCCCGATAGATTTGGGACTGCTCTTGAGCTTTCAGGTGCAGGAAGGACTCAGGCATGAACGGCCAACCTCGTCTGCATTTCGGGGCCAGTTCAACTCCGAAACGGGAATCGAACCCGCGTCCGAAGCCCCGCTCAAAAGCACACCCATTCACGCCCATTCGAGCCGATTGTTCTTGAAGGCAATGCAACTGCATTGCCATGACAATGCGGCTGCATTACCATTCAGGCGTCAACCCAGATCTGCAGGAGACTGCCATGGCCGCGACCCTCGAAGTCGAATCCACACTCACCGATCGCTACCAGACCACGGTGCCGGAAACCGTGCGTCGTGCCCTCAAGCTGGGCAAGCGCGACAAGATCCACTACACCATTCGCCCCAGCGGAGAGGTGGTGCTGACGCGCGTCGAGTCATCCGACGGTGATGACCCGGTGCTTGGTCAGTTCCTCGGCTTCCTGGCCGCCGACATCACTCGCCATCCCGAGCGGCTGCAAGCTGTGGATGCTGGCCTCGTCCAACGGCTCCAGTCGCTGGTCGGCGACGTCGATGTCAATCTCGATGCCGCCCTGTCGGAAGACGATGAATGAGCGCAGGGAAGCCTGAGCCCTTGGTCATTCATGGCTGGACGGTCTTCGCCCATCCACTGTTCCTGGCGCAGATTGAAGCGCTGGCGCGGCAGGTCGAGACTCTGAAGCAGAAGGACCCGGCCGGGTACGTAAAAAAGAACGCCAGCAAACGGCTGGTCGCGATCACCCAACTGGCGTTCGATGTCATCCCGCAAGCTCCGGCGCGACCGGAGTACCGCCAGGGTGGGACGCTCGGTGACGATCACAAGCACTGGTTCCGGGCCAAGTTCTTCCAGCAGTACCGCCTATTCTTCCGTTACCACGCCCCGAGCAAGGTGATCGTCTACGCCTGGGTGAATGACGAAGACACCAAACTGGCCTACGAAAGCAGCGACGACGCCTACCGGGTGTTCCGCAAGATGCTGGAAAGCGGACATCCGCCCGATGACTGGAATCAGCTCCTGGCTGAGGCGCAGAAAGAATCGCAGCGGATGCAGGAATCATTGGCAAGGGCGGCAGCAGCACGGTGATTGGCGCCGCGTGCGTCTACTCGTACCCCATCTTGAGGGCTTGGGCCTGGGCAACCAGCTCGTCCAAGACCTGATGTCGCTCAGCGTGCCTGGCCGGCTGGTCAGCGTCCGACAATGGCCTTGCGGCGATGGGGTCAGTCAGGCACCGGCTGTGGCGGGCTGCAACGGTCCTGGGCGGGCACAAAAAAGGCCGGAAACCTTGGTTTTCCTAGGGTTTCCGGCCTTCTTCGGTCTTCTCTGGAGCTTCAATTGGTGGAGGTGGCGGGGATCGAACCCGCGTCCGTCAGTCCGCTGCCATTGGTTCTACATGCTTAGTCGTCTCTATTGATTTAACCCGCTACGGCCCGAGCGACAGGATGTAGAAGGCGATTCCCTGAGGTTTTAGTCCGCGGCCCCGGGACGAGGCTTTGGGCGATCCTGTGTTTTTTGCGCCGACGTCCACCGCCCACAGGCAGGCAGCTTCGGTCGTAGGCAGGGTATTAGGCTGCCAGTGCGTAAGAGTCGTCGTTAGCGACTATTTGTTCGAGACCTTGTTTTAGGAGAGACGCCTCACTCTCCGCATGCCCCTCAGGTTTTGTAACCGGCGTCGAAGCCATGTCACCCCCTTGGTACGCGCGCAGGATAACACGTATGCGCTGCGCTCAGGCCTTGGATGGCGCTGGTGTTCTGTAATTCAAGGTCTGCGCTACGGCGAGAAAGCGGGAGGATTGTTGCCCCCTCCCGGAGAGGGACGGCTGAGAAACTGTTACCCCCTGCCCCGGTTATGGCGCAGCCAGTTTCTCATCCGTCCCTCTTCCGGGAGCGGGCG
Organism: Pseudomonadota bacterium; assembly: GCA_049320605.1. Taxonomy (GTDB): domain Bacteria; phylum Pseudomonadota; class Gammaproteobacteria; order Pseudomonadales; family Moraxellaceae; genus UBA2031. The sequence continues at coordinate 115,671 of JBMOQI010000006.1, forward strand.
GGAAGATGGTACGGCTGGCCGGGTAGTCCGGACTGCGCGCGCCGTCACAACCTCAGGCCCCGAAAGACGGCCCCTCCGCCGGGTGCAGGCCGCTTTCGGCAGGGCTCAGGCGGCCGTCCCTTCCCGGCCAGCGCTGCCTGCGCCTTCGCCCATGCCCCGGCGGTCAGGCCAGCTTGCGCAGGCCTTCGGCGCGCTCGCCGTTCTCGACCTGGCGGATGAAATCGTCGAGCCACTGCGCGAGACGGTCGCCTTCGTGCAGCAGCGTCCAGTGCCCGGCATCGTCGACGTCGCGGCGCCAGGTGTTGTGCGCCCACAGCGTGAGGCCTTCGAAGAGCTGCTCGCGCACGTAGAGGTCGCGGCGCGCCACGATGAGCTGCACCGGCTTGCCGGTGTAGCGCTCGCGCGGCTGCGTCAGCGCCTTGATGAAGTTGGCGCGGTAGAGGTTGACGCCGTAGGCGCCGTCCTTCTTTTGCGCCGGCGAGAGCGGCACGTCGATGCCTTCGGTGCGCTTCAGCACCTGCGGCCAGAACTGGCCGAGCAGGCGCCACACGGCCGGCGCCACCAGGGGCAGCTGGAACACCATGACGTACCAGGAGTGCGCGAGCTGGTTGAGCGCGCGGCCGAGCAGCTCCGGCGAGGTGGTGAGCAGGTGCTCGCGCATCCAGAAGCCGACGTGGTCGAGGCAGGGGCCGGAGATCGTGGTGTAGGAAAGGATGCGGTACTGCAGCGGCGCCGTGGTCACCGCTTCCCAGGTCTGGACGGAGCCCCAGTCGTGGCCGACGAGATGCACGGCGCGGCCGGGCAGGACCTCGTCGAGCACGGCGACGAGATCGGCGGAGAGCTTGTCGAGGGTGTAGGCGGCGACTTTCTTGGGGCGGTCGGACGCGCCGGCGCCGCGCACGTCGTAGCTCACCACGTAGTATTTCTGCGCCAGCCGTTCGGCGACGGGGTTCCAGACCTCGTGGTTGTCGGGATAGCCGTGCACCAGCACGACCGGCGTGTTGTCCGGGTTGCCGCGCGAGTAGGCCGCAAGCTTCACGCCGCCGGAATTGACGGTATGGCGGGTGACGGGGAATTTCGTGACGGGCGCGTTCATGCGGTCTCCTGGGTCTGCGGGAGCCTGCCGTGCGACGGCAGGCGGGGGCAGCGGGCGCCGGGCGGCTGGCGGGAGTTTTTCACTGGCCCATGGCAAAGTCCATGCTCAGTTCCCGGCGCCTCCGGCGCCGGATCGCGTACGGAAGAAGGGCTCTGCCGGGCGGGATCAGGCAGGGCCGGCGGCGGAGCTAGCCATGGCGCATCAGGCGCTGTTTCTCGCGCTGCCAGTCGCGTTCCTTTTCCGTGTCGCGCTTGTCGTGCAGTTGCTTGCCCTTCACCACGGCGATCTCGCATTTCACGCGGCCATGGCTCCAGTACAGCGCCAGCGGGACGCAGGTATGGCCCTTCTGGTGGACTTCGCCGGCGATGCGGTCGAGCTCGCGCCGGTTCAGCAGCAGCTTGCGCGTGCGCACCGGGTCGGCGATGACATGTGTCGAGGCCTGCAGCAGCGGCGTGAAGTGCGCGCCGAGCAGCCAGGCCTCGTTGTTCCTGAAGATGACGTAGGCGTCGGTGAGGTTGGCCTTGCCGGCGCGCAGCGACTTCACTTCCCAGCCGAGCAGTTGCAGGCCGGCCTCGAATTTTTCTTCGATGAAGTATTCGTGGCGGGCGCGACGGTTCAGCGCGATGGTCGAGGAAGCATTGCTCATGGGCGCCGATTATAGGGGCAGCCCCCGGCAAAAAGCCCGTGCGAGATGGCTGCGGGGCGTCATCGCCGCCGCTAACCGCGGCGTTCTTGAGCCGCTGCGGCGAATCCCGGACAATCCGCGCACTTCTGGCGCGGCATCCGCCGCTTCTCTCCGCTACTCCGAGGTTAAGGATGGCCACTCCGCAGTCCGTGATTCATGGCAGCGCATCACCGCGCGATGCCCTCGTGCTGGTTTCCCTGCTCGGCCTGGGCATGCTGCATGTGTGGGAGCTGCCGCGGCAGGCGGCGCAGTCCGGCGGCATCGCCTTCCTCGGCGCCTGGGCGCTGGGGCTCGTGCTGCTCACGCTGCCGCTGCTGCTGCTCGAGCTCATGCTGGGCCGCCGCGCGCGCCGTTCGCCGCTGGCGGGCCTCGCCTTCCTGACCCGCGAGGCCGACGCCCCCCGCTTCTGGCGCGCCGCCGCCTGGGGCGCGGCGCTGGCGGCGCTGCTGGGCCTGGCGACGGTGGCGCTGATCGCCGGCGGCAGCATCAATTTCCTGGCGGCCGATCTCGGCCTGGTCGGTCCCGCGGTGGCGCAGCTCAGCAGCGCCGGGCTGGTGTGGCCGCTCGGCACCGGCAGCCTCTTCATCCTCGCCGCCGGCCTGTCCCTGCTGAGCGCGGACAAGCGCGCGCTGTTCATGCTCGGGGCGCTGATCGTCGTGCTGGTGCTGGTCGCGCTGGCCGCCCTCGCGGGCCTCGGCATGGCCGCCACCATTTATGTGCCGGCGCCGCTGACCGCGGCGGCCTGGCAGGCCGCCCTCAGGCTCTCGCTGCTCAGCCTGGGCGGCGGCTTCGGCGTGCTCTGGCTGGCCGGCATGCGCCTGCCGCGCGAGGCTTCGCTGGGGCGGCTCGCGCTCGCCGCGCTCGCCGTGCACCTGCTGCTGGCGGCGCTGCTGCTGGCGGCGCTGGCGCCCTTCGTGGCGGCGGCCCTCGTCAATGCCCAGACCGGCCTGCAGGTGACGGTGTCCGGCCACTCGGCCTGGCTGCTGCTGGTGGCGGCCATCCTGCTCGGCCTGCTCCTGCTGTTGCTGCTGGCCGAGCCGGTGCTGCTGCGCCTGCGCGAGCAGGGGCTGGCGCCGCTGCCGGCTGGTGTTCGTGGCCGGGGCGGCGCTGGCCGAGGCCGTCTGGTTCCTCGGCCGCGCGGAGGGGCTGCAGGGGCTCGCGCGGCTACTGGGGGCGCTGTTGCTGGCGGTGCTGCTCGGCCTTTCCGTCTTCGGCGGCTGGGCCATGAAGATCAGCCATGCGCGCAAGGAGCTGGCGCTGCCCGCGGAGGCCGTCTACAACGTCTGGCGCGTGGCCGTGCGCCTCCTGGTGCCGCTCGCCCTCCTCTGGGTGCTGGCGGGTTATGTCGCCTGAGGCGGGCCGGTGACGCAGGTCAGCCGGTCCCTGCTGCTGCCGTATTCGGCGCCGGAGATGTTCGCGCTCGTCAACGACGTGGCGCGCTATCCCGACTTCCTGCCTTTCTGCAGCGGCGCGCAGGTGCTGGCGGCGAGCGCGCAGGAAGTGCGGGCCGCCCTGGCGTTCTCGCGCATGGGCCTGGAGCAGGCGCTGCACACGCGCAACCGGCTGACGCCGCCCGAGCGCATCGAGATCGAGTTCGTCTCGGGCCCTTTCGAGCGCCTGCGGGGCCAGTGGCGCTTCCAAGCGCTCGGCGAGGCCGCCTGCAAGACGAGCTTTTCGGTAGAGTTCGAGCTGCAGGCGCGCTTTCTGCAATTTGCCGCGCTGCCGGCCATCAACCAGGCGGTCGGGCAGGCGATCGAGGCCTTCCAGCGGCGGGCGGTACAGATCTATGGCAGACGTTGAGACCATCACCATCGAAGTTGCCTACGGCCTGCCGCAGGAGCAGGCGCTGTTGACGCTTGTCGTGCCGGCCGGCACCACCGTGCGCGAGGCGGTGCGGCTGTCGCGCCTTGCCGGGCGCTATCCCGCTATCGATCCCGAGCACGCTCCGCTCGGCATTTTCGGCAAGTTGCTGAAGGAGCCCGACCGGCATGTGCTGAAAGCCGGCGACCGCGTGGAGATTTACCGGCCGTTGCTGATCGATCCCAGGGAGGCGCGCCGCTTGCGCGCCGAGCGCGCGAAGGCGCGGCGGGCGCGGCAGGCGCCCGGTCCTGGCGCGGCGTAATTTCCCGGTGGGGATTTGGGACCTGCAGGGAAAGGCCCGCAGGCGGGCCTTTCTATTGGCAGCGGCGCGCCGCTCAGAGCGGCTCGGCCTTGAGGCCCTTGTCCTGGCTTTCCGGCAGCGAGGGATTTTTTTCCGGCATCTGCTCGGCGCCGTCGATGCGGCTCAGCACGCCGTTCTCGAAGAACAGCGTGAGGCGGCGGTTGTTTACTTCCGGAAGGCCGAGCCGGCGGGCGTGGGTGCCGGGCACGTAGTCGTAAACGTAATCCCAGCGCCGCGGATTGAAGGTGTCGGTGACCTGCGGCGTGCCGAGCACGTAGCGCACCTGGGCCGGCGTCATGCCGGGCCTGAGCTTCTCGACCATCTCCTTCGTGACCAGGTTGCCCTGGTCGAGATCGGCCTTGTAGACGTGCAGGAAACGGCCGCAACCGGACAGCGCCAGGCCCAGCAGCAGGAGCACGGCAATGCGCGCGGAAAACGTGGCGGTTTTTTGCATCGGACTCTGAATTCCTCTATCTTGCGCCGGACCGGCGCCGGCGGAGGCGGACCTGCATGAGGCCCCGCGTGGCTGCGGCGATCATACCCCAGGAGGTCCGCCCGCGCTGCCAGGTTTGCACCGCCTCCGCATCGGATCGAGCCCATCATGTCCCTCAGCAACCAGGAACTGCGCAAGGCCGGCCTCAAGGTCACGCTGCCCCGCCTCAAGATTCTCGAACTCCTCGAATCGTCGCGGCTGCGGCATATGAGCGCCGAAGACGTCTACAAGTCGCTGCTCGAGCAGGGCGAGGACGTCGGCCTCGCCACCGTGTACCGCGTGCTGACGCAGTTCGAGGCGGCCGGCATCGTCGAGCGTCATCACTTCGAGGGCGGCCACTCCGTGTTCGAGCTCAAGGACGCGGCCCATCACGATCACATCGTCTGCACCAGCTGCGGCAAGGTGGTGGAGTTCAAGGACGAGGTCATCGAGGAGCGCCAGCGCCAGATGGCGGAGAAGCTGGGCTTCAGCCTCACCGATCACTCCCTTTATCTCTACGGCCTGTGCGCCGAGTGTGTGAAGAACGCCCATTCGGGCTGAGGCCACCGCTACGGAAAACACAAGAAGCCCGGCAATGCCGGGCTTCTTCGTTGGCGCTGGCCCTGGGTTCGCGGCTGAAGCCGCTCCTACGGGGCCACTGTTCTGGATGGGGTTCGCGGCTGAGGCCGCTCCTACGGCAGAGCGGTTGTCGTGGGAGCGGCTTCAGCCGCGAACCAAACTCCCTGCCGCCTCAAACGCGGCGACGCAGCGCGAGCACGATGGCCCCCGCCGAGACCGCCCATAGCAGCACGCTTTGCAGGCCGAGCAGGCCGGCGTCCAGCGTGCCGCTGCCGGCCACGATTTCCTGCATGCCGAAAATGATGTGAGACCCCATGAGAACTCCGGAAACAGCGGCCATTTGTTCAAAGGAGCAGGGCAATGGCCCCGCCTGCTCGCGCCGCCCTGGCCCTAGTCCCGTTATTTCTGTGCGCTTGAGAGGGCCTGGAAACGCGCGGGCTCCTGGCCGGACTCCGCGTACTGGTCGAGCTGCGCGCCCATGGCGGCGGCGAGCGCCTCCAGGCGTTTCGCCGGCGAGGGATGCGTCTTGAACATCAGCGCGACGGCGCCGTCCTGCGGGTTCACGGCGTCCAGCGTCTGCAGCGAGCCGACCAGGCCGAAGGGGTTGTAGCCGGCGCGCGCGGCGATCACCACGCCCATGCGGTCGGCCTCGAATTCATCGTTCTTGTCGAGGCCGCGGGCAAAGAGTTCGGTGCCGGCGGTGAAGGCTTTCAGGCTGAGCGCGGCGTCGCGCGTGCTTTTCTTTTCGGCAACGGCCTGCGCCAGTTCGAGCTGCCATTCGCGGCCCAGCGCCGACTTGATGGCCTTGAGCTGGTGGCGCTGCACGACATGCGCGATCTCGTGCGCGAGCACGCCGGCGAGCTCCGCTTCGTTGCGCAACTGCTCGTAGAGGCCGCGCGTGATGAGGATGGTGCCGCCCGGCGCCGCGAAGGCGTTGACGTCGGGATCATCGGTGACGCCGAAGCGCCAGGGCAGGCCGGGGCGCTCGGAATGCAGCGCCAGCCAGAGGCCGACATTGTTCACGTACTGCTGCAGGGCATCGTTGCGCACCAGCGCGGCCGCGCCCAGCAGGTTGGCGGCCACGCCTTCGCCGATCTCGATTTCCTGCGGCTCGGGAATCTCCTTCAGCGACTTCAGCATCTTCTTGCCGATGCCGAGCGCTTTCCGCGTTTCGGGGTCCTGCAGCTTCTGCAGGGCGCTGCCGAGGTCGAAGGCCTGGGCCGTGCCGCTGAGGAGCAGCGCGGCGATGAGGAGGCGTTTCATTCGTCGTTCCCTCCCTGGCCGGGCTGGAGATAGTCGACCCGCTGCGTGGCGAGCTTCGCCTGCTTGGCGAAGCCGCGCGCGCTCTTTTCGCTCTGTTTGTACTGGTTCAGCCGGCGCGCTTCGTCGGCGTCCGGCTGCGCGGTTTTCAGCTTCTCTTCGGAAAGGCCCTTCACGCCGGTACTGACGGTATTGCCGCTGGAGCCGGTGCGGAAGACGGAGGCGAGGGCGCCGACGCCGGCATCGCCGCGCTGGCCGGAGCCGGTGCGCACATTGAGCAGGCGCACCCAGCCGTTTTTCTCGCCGGCTTGCACATTCGCCCAGGCGCCCTTGCGGGCGAGGATGTCGACGCCTTCCTTCGCCTTGAGGGAGGCCAGCACTTCGGCGTCGCCGAAAGGCCGGGCGCGCAGTTCGGTGTCTTTCAGCAGCGCGCCGGGTTCGGCAAGGGCCAGTCCGCTGGCGAGCAGCGCAGCCATGAGCAGTACGCGCATAAGTCCCCCACTTGTCAGTCGTTGTTGTGCGGTTCGAATAGTTCCACGCCCCGGTCGCGGCCCTTCACATGGAACTCGCCATGAGGGGTAAAGCGGAAGCGGCCGGGGGCAAATCGCTCGCAGGCATCGCGGGTGCTGCGGGATACCAGTACCCGCGCCACGCCCTTGGTGCAACCCTCGATCCGACTGGCGAGGTTAACCGTGTCGCCAATGGCGGTGTAGTCCAGGCGGTCGTCGCTGCCGAGGAAGCCGACCACGGCCGGGCCGGTGTGCACGCCGATGCCGATGTCGAAGTCGCCGAGGCCGGCGTCGCCGGCGGCCAGCTCCCGCTTGAAGGCATCGAGCGCCGCCGCCATGCCGAGCGCCGCCTGCACGGCTTGCGCGGCATGCTGCGGGCTGTCGGTGGGGGCGTTCCAGAAGGCCATGACGGCGTCGCCGATGAACTTGTCGAGCGTGCCGCCGTGGCGGAAGACGACCTCCACCTGCTGCGTGAAATAGCGGTTGAGCAGTTCCACCACGGCTTCCGGCGTGCGCGTTTCGGAGAGCGTGGTGAAGCCGCGGATGTCGGAGAAGAGGATGGTGATCTCGCGCGACTCCGGCTTGCGTTCGCGCGAGAGCTCGCCGGACTTCACCAGGTCGGCGACCACGCGCGGGTCGAGGAAGCGGCCGAAGAGCGAGACCGTGGCCTCGCGCTCGCGCCGCTCGCGCCAGAAGGCTTCGGTGGAGAAAAGCAGCCAGGCCAGCCAGGTCAGCGTCAGGGCGGCGCCGACCGGCGCATACCAGCGCGAGGCGAGCAGCGCGTAGCTGGCGGCCATGACGAGCACGGTCAGCGCGATGAGGCCGAGGCCGGCGCGCAGCGGATTCACGCGCCGGACGAAGGCGGCGGCCAGCGCGGCGACCAGCAGCAGCGCCAGCGGCCAGCGTGCCGGCACGTCGCGCAGCCAGTCGCCGCTGCGGAAATTGGCGATGGCGGTGGTCAGCAGGTGCGCGCCCGGCGTCAGCGTGGCGAGCGGCGTCGGCCGCAGGTCGTGCAGGCCGGGCGCGGTGGCGCCGATGACGAGGATGCTGCCCTTCAGGCCGGCCGCGAGCTGCGGCCTTTCGCGGCCGAGGTCGTGGAAGAGGTCGCTGTAGGAGATCTGCCGCGGCGGCTGGCCGTACCAGTGCAGGCGGATGCGGTCGGCGGCGGGCAGCGTGGCGCCGCTGAAGCGCGCGACCGCCGCGCTCATGGAGGGGAGGCGCCAGCCGTCCACCTCGACGAACGCGCGGGCGTGGCGGCCGTTGCCGTCGCTGTCCTTCTCGAAGTTGATGAGGCCGCCCTGCCAGTTCTGCGGCGCGAGCACCAGCGGTACCAGCAGCGCGGCGCTGGCGTCGGGATGCGCCTTGGCGGTTTTGACGGCGCCGAAACTCGGGGGCAGGGCCTGCAGCGGCGCCTTGCGGCCGTCGGCCAGCAGCAGCGCGGGGAAGAACAGATGGGCGTATCGCGCGGCGGTCTCGCGCAGCAGCGCATCGCTGTCGGCGCGGAAGGTGTCGGCTTCGTTGAAGAGCACGTCGAAGACGATCGCCTTCGGCTGCAGGGCGTCGAGGTTGGCGATCAGCTCGGCATGGATGGCGCGTGGCCAGGGCCAGGAGCCGGCCTCGGCCTGCAGGTCTTCCAGGCTTTTCTGGTCGATGGCGACGAGCACGATGTCGTCGGGCGGCAGGCGCGAGCCGGCGTGCTGCGCCACCAGGAAATCGCCGAGGCGGTTGTCGATGCGGTCGAGCGCGCCGGCGACTTGCAGGAGCAGCGCCACGGCGGCGAGCAGCAGCGCGGGCAGCAGCAGGAGGGAGCGGGTCTTTTTGGGCATGGCCTGTTCTTTTTGGGCGGGCCTACCGCGGCGGCGCGTCAACTCGCCGACAGCATGGCCTCCGCATGCTTGCGCGTTTCGGCCGTGATGGTGAGGCCACCGGACATGCGCGCGATTTCCTCGATCCGTTCTTCCCGCGTGAGTTCGCGGACGGCGCTCGTGGTATTGCCGCCCTGCACGCTTTTTTCCACGCGCAGATGCTGATGGCCGAGCGCGGCGACCTGCGGCTGGTGCGTGATGGAGAACACCTGCGCATAGCTGCCGAGCTCGCGCAGCAGGCGGCCGACGACTTCGGCGATGCCGCCGCCGATGCCCACGTCGACTTCGTCGAAGACCATGACCGGCACCGGCGAGTGCTTCGCGTTCACCACCTGGATGGCGAGCGAGACGCGCGAGAGTTCGCCGCCCGAGGCGACTTTCGCCAGGCCTTTCAGCGGCTGGCCGGGATTGGCGCTGATCAGGAACTCGATGTCGTCGAGGCCGTGCAGGGCGGGTTTCTCCAGCGGTGTCAGTGCGACCTCGAAGCGCGAGTTGCCCATGCCGAGCAGCGCGAGGCGGGCGACGACCCCGGCGCCGAACTGCTGCGCCGCCTGCTGGCGCGCCTGGCGCAGTTTCCCGGCGGCGGCGAAATAGGCCTTTTCCAGGGCGGCGACGTTGCGCGCCAGCGCGTCGAGGTCCTGGCTGCGCTGCAGATGCGCCTGCTCGTCGGCGAGCGCGGCCTGCACGTCAGGCAAAGCCTGCGGCGGCACGCGGTGTCGGCGCGCCAGCGCGTGTACGGCAGCGAGACGCTCCTCGAGTTCGGTGAGGCGGGCCGGGTCGGCGTCCAGGCTGTCGAGATAGTGGCGCAGCGACGAGGCGCCTTCCTCGATCTGGATCAGCGCGCCATCAAGCAGTTCGGCGGCTTCGTCGAGCCCGGGGTGGCGGCCGCGTTCGCCCTCCAGCGCCTTCAGCGCCTGCCGGATGCAGCGCGCGGCGTTGTCGCCGTCGTTTTCGCGGAGGCGGTCGAGGGCGAGCTCGCCGTTCTGCAGCAGCGAGCCGAGGTTGGCCAGCGCGTCATGCTCCTGCTCCAGCTTTTCGTAATCGCCCGCCTTCAGGCCGAGCTTTTCCAGCTCGTCGAGCTGGTGCGCGACGAGTTCCAGGCGTTCGCGCTGGGCGACGCCGGCGCGGGCGAGGGCGGCGAGCTCCTTCGCGGCTTTCTGCCACTGCTGGAATTTCAGCGCGAGTTCCTGCGCCTCGGCGCTGAGGCCGGCGCTGGCGTCGAGCAGCTGGCGGTGGTTCTCGCGGCGCAGCAGCGACTGGTGCTCGTGCTGGCTGTGGATGTCGATCAGCATCTCGCCGAGCAGCTTGACGTCGGCCAGCGTCGCCGGGCTGCCGTTGATGTAGGCGCGGGAGCGGCCGTCGCGGCTCACGGTGCGGCGCAGCCAGCATTCGCCGTCGGCCTCCAGCTCGCGTTCGCGCAGCCAGTCCCGGGCCTCGGCCTGCCCGCTGATGTCGAAGCCGGCGCTGACCTCGGCGCGTTCGGCGCCGGCGCGCACCACGCCGGCGTCGGCGCGGTCGCCGAGGCAGAGGCCGAGCGCGTCCATGAGGATGGATTTGCCGGCGCCGGTCTCGCCGGTGATGACGGAGAAGCCGGGGCGGAAATCCAGCTCGAGGCTGGCCACGATGGCGAAGTCGCGGATCTTGAGGTGGCTGAGCATGGGGGCGGCTCGAAATGATCGGGCCATGATAGGCGATTCGGCCGGTCCGTAGGAGCGGCTTCAGCCGCGAACCGCTTGGCAATTATGAGCGGTGGTCAGCCACGTTGCGCTTCTACACAGCAGAGGGCGCGGCGGGGTATAAACATTTCATGGATCGTACCCAGCTTCTCTTCAAAACCCTGGTCGAGTGCTATATCCGCGACGGCCAGCCGGTCGGCTCCCGGCATCTGCTGGAGCTGGCGTCGCTGCCGCTGTCGCCGGCGACGGTGCGCAACGTCATGGCGCAGCTCGAGGAAAAAGGCCTGCTGGCGGCGCCGCACACCTCGGCCGGCCGCGTCCCGACCCAGCAGGGCTACCGGCTCTTCGTGGACCGTCTGCTCACCACCGAGGCCGTCACCGACGAAACGGTGCAGGCGATCAGCGCGGAACTCTCGCCCTCCTCTCCGCCCAGCGAGCTCGTGCAGAAGGCCTCGGCCTGCCTGGCCGAGCTCTCGCGCCATGCCGGCCTTGTGATGGTGCCGCGCCGCGACCTCGTCGACCTGCGCCATATCGAGTTCGTGCGCCTCGACGAGCGGCGCGTGCTGGCCATCGTGGTCTGCGCCAACGGCGACGTGCAGAACCAGCTCGTCCATACCGAGCGGCCCTTCAGCGAGAGCGAGCTCGAGCAGGCCGCCAACTACCTGAACCACCACTTTGCCGGCAAGAGCCTGGGCGACATCACCCGCAGCCTGCTCACCGGCCTGCGCGACGACCAGCGCCAGCTCGACAGCCTGCTGCGCAGCACCGTCGCGCTGGCCGAGCGCGCCTTCGCCCCGAAACCGGCGGGCGACTACATCCTCTCCGGCGAGGCCAACCTGGTGCGCCTCGCCGAGACCGGCGGCGTCGACCGCCTGCAGGAGCTCTTCCAGGCCTTCACTGCCAAGCGCGACATCCTGCACCTGCTGGACCGCTGCCAGCAGAGCGAGGGCGTGGAGATCTACATCGGCTCCGAGTCCGGCTACGCGCCCTTCGACGACCTCACCCTGGTGACCGCGCCTTACGGCGCCAACGGCCGGGTGCTCGGCCGCCTGGCCGTGATCGGTCCCACCCGCATGGCCTACCAGCGCGTGATTCCGCTGGTCGAGGTCACGGCCAGCATTCTTTCCCGCGCGCTTTCTTCTTCCTGATATCCCTGGTTGCGCCAAATAAAACGCCTTGTGGGTCGGACTGAAGTCCGACCCACAAAAAACCTCTTCCCCTTGAAAAGGTCCGGATAAGCCCCACAACTGCCCCAGATTTTTTGAATGGGCCGGAAGCCCCGGCCCGAAGCGAGGCAGTCATGGCAGAGCAGGACAAGCAGGACCAGGAACCCGTCATCCCCACCCCGGCCAGTTCGGCCGAGAGCAGCACCGCCGTCGATGAGGCCGGCAATCCCAAGCCTGGCGACGCCATGGACGCTGTGCCCGTACCGCCCGAACTCGCCGCGCGCGTCGCCGAGCTGGAGGCGCAGGTCCGCGACACCCAGCTGCGCGCCCAGGCGGAGATCCAGAACATCCAGCGCCGGGCCGAGCGCGACGCCGACAACGCCCGCAAATACGCGCTGGAGAAGTTCGCCGGCGCCCTGCTGGAAGTGGTCGACAACCTCGAGCGCGCCCTCGAAAGCACCTCCGACGACAACGAAGCCACGCGTGGCCTCATGGAAGGCGTGGCGCTGACCCACAGGCAGCTGGTCGAAGCGCTGAAGCGTTTCAATGTGGAGGCGCTCGATCCCAAGGGCCAGCCCTTCAACCCGGAACTGCACCAGGCGGTGAGCATGCAGCCTGCCGAAGGCGTCGCGCCCAATACGGTGACGGCGGTGCTGGCCAAGGGCTACACGCTGAACGGACGCCTGCTGCGGCCGGCCATGGTGGCGGTCACTCCCGCCGCCTGATGCCGGGGGCAAATTCGCCAAAGACAGGCAATGCCCTTGAAATCGCTAGGGGCATCGCCATATCCGCATTCAACACAACTTAACCCCGGCCGGGCCGACCCGGCATCCGGTTTCAGGAGAGAGAAATGGGCAAGATCATCGGTATCGACCTCGGCACGACCAATTCCTGCGTCGCCATCATGGAGGGTGACAAGGTCAAGGTCATCGAGAACGCCGAAGGGGCGCGCACCACCCCGTCCATCGTCGCCTACACCGACAATGAAGTGCTGGTCGGCGCCGGCGCCAAGCGCCAGGCCGTGACCAACCCCAAGAACACGGTATTCGCGGTGAAGCGCCTGATCGGCCGCAAGTTCACCGACGAGGTCGTGCAGAAAGACATCAGGATGGTGCCGTACAAGATCGTCGCGGCGCCCAACGGCGATGCCTGGGTGGAAGTGAAGGGCGACAAGAAGGCGCCGCCGCAGATTTCCGCGGAAGTGCTGAAGAAAATGAAGAAGACGGCCGAGGACTACCTCGGCGAGCCGGTCACGGAGGCCGTGATCACGGTACCCGCCTACTTCAACGATTCGCAGCGCCAGGCCACCAAGGACGCCGGCAGGATCGCCGGCCTCGACGTGAAGCGCATCATCAACGAGCCGACCGCGGCCGCCCTCGCTTTCGGCATGGACAAGAAAGAGGGGGACCGCAAGATCGCCGTGTACGACCTGGGCGGCGGCACTTTCGACATTTCCATCATCGAGATCGCGGAAGTGGAAGGCGAGCACCAGTTCGAGGTGCTGTCCACCAACGGCGACACCTTCCTCGGCGGCGAAGACTTCGACCTGCGCCTGATCGATTACCTGGCCGACGAGTTCAAGAAGGAAAACGGCGTCGACCTGCACAACGATCCGCTGGCGCTGCAGCGCCTGAAGGAAGCGGCGGAAAAAGCCAAGATCGAACTCTCGTCCGCGCAGCAGACGGAAGTGAACCTGCCGTACATCACTGCCGACGCCACCGGCCCCAAGCACATGAACGTCAAGGTGACCCGCGCCAAGCTGGAATCGCTGGTGGAGGAGCTGGTGCGCCGCACCATCGAGCCCTGCAAGATCGCGCTGCAGGATGCCGGCCTGAAAGTCGGGGATATCGGCGACGTGATCCTGGTCGGCGGCCAGACCCGCATGCCCATGGTGCAGGACAAGGTGAAGGAGTTCTTCGGCAAGGAACCGCGCCGCGACGTGAATCCCGACGAGGCCGTCGCCATCGGCGCCGCCTACCAGGCCGCCGTGCTCTCCGGCCATGTGAAGGACGTGCTGCTGCTCGACGTGACCCCGCTGACGCTCGGCATCGAAACCCTGGGGGGGGTGATGACGCCGCTGATCGAGAAGAACACCACCATCCCGACCAAGAAATCGCAGGTGTTCTCGACCGCCGACGACAACCAGAACGCGGTGACCATCCACGTGCTGCAGGGCGAGCGCAAGCAGGCTGCGCAGAACAAGTCGCTGGGCCGTTTCGACCTCGCCGACATTCCGCCGGCGCCGCGCGGCATGCCGCAGATCGAGGTCACCTTCGATATCGACGCCAACGGCATCCTCAACGTGAGCGCGAAGGACAAGGCCACCGGCAAGGCGCAGAGCATCGTCATCAAGGCGAACTCGGGCCTGTCCGATGAAGAGATCCAGAAGATGGTGCGCGACGCCGAGGCCAATGCCGAGGAAGACCGCAAGTTCACCGAGCTCGTCAACGCCCGCAACAGCGGCGACCAGCTCGTGCACGCCACGCGCAAGGCGCTGGCCGATCTCGGCGACAAGGCCTCGGAGGAAGAAAAGACCGGTATCGAAGCCGCCATCAAGGAATTGGAAGAAGCGCTGAAGGGCAACGACAAGGGCGTCATCGACCAGAAGATCGAAGCCCTGTCGCAGGCCTCCATGCCGCTGATGCAGAAAGCCTATGCCGACCAGCAGGGCCAGGCCGGCGCCGGCGCGGAAGCAGCCGGCGGCGCCCAGGCCCAGGCCAGCGGCGACGAGGCCGCGGTCGATGCCGAGTTCGAGGAAGTGAAGGACGACAAGAAGTAAGCGCCGCGCCCTGTTCCTGCTGGCCAGGAGCAGGGCATTCGTGCGCAAATGCGGCATCCGGAATGCAACGCGGGGATTTCCCCGCGTTGCCGTGTCTGCAAATTGTTTTTGAGTGATGGCGATGTCCAAGCGTGATTTTTATGAGGTGCTCGGCGTGGCGAAGGCCGCGTCCGTCGACGACATCAAGAAGGCCTACCGCAAGCTCGCCATGAAATACCATCCGGACCGCAATCCGGACGACACCACTGCCGAAGAAAAGTTCAAGGAAGTCAGCGCGGCCTATGAAGTGCTGTCCGACGAGGACAAGCGCGCCGCCTATGACCGGCATGGCCATGCCGGCGTCGATCCCAATATGCAAGGCGGCTTCGGCGGCGCGGGCGGCAACTTCTCGGACATCTTCGGCGACGTCTTCGGCGACATCTTTGGCGCCAGTCGCGCGGGCGGCGGACGCCGCTCCAATCGCGGCGCCGACCTGCGCTACACGCTGGAACTCGACCTCGAAGAGGCCGTGCGCGGCGCTACGGTGCAGATCCGCGTGCCCAAGCTTTCCACCTGCGAAAGCTGCGCAGGCTCGGGCGCCAGGAAGGGCACCTCCGCCGAGACCTGTCGTACCTGTGGCGGCGCCGGCCAGGTGCGCGTGCAGCAGGGCTTTTTCACCATGGCGCAGACCTGTCCGACCTGCCGGGGCCGCGGCAAGGTCATCAAGGAACCCTGCGGCGCCTGCCATGGCCAGGGTCGCGTCGAGAAGGCGAAGACGCTGGAGGTGAAGATTCCGGCCGGCGTCGATACCGGCGACCGCATCCGGCTCTCGGGCGAGGGCGAGGCCGGACCGAACGGCGGTCCGGCCGGCGATCTCTATGTGCAGGTATCGGTGCGCCAGCACAGGATCTTCGAGCGCGACGGCGCCGATCTTTATTGCGAGGTGCCGATTTCCTTTGCCGATGCGGCACTCGGCGGTGAACTCGACGTGCCGACGCTGGAAGGCCGCGTGAAACTCAAGATCCCCGAGGGCACCCAGACCGGCAAGCTCTTCCGCCTGCGCGGCAAGGGCGTGGCGCCGGTGCGCGGCGGCGGGCCGGGCGACCTGCTCTGCCGTATCGTCCTGGAAACGCCGGTGCATCTCAGCAAGCGCCAGAAGGAACTGCTGCGCGAGTTCCAGCAGGACATGGATGGCGAGGACGGCAAGCATTCCCCGCGCAAGAGCTCGTGGTTCGAGTCGGTCATGGGGCTGTTCGGCGACAAGTAACGCTGGCGTGGGCCGGGTTCGGCCCCACGCGCCCGTTCCTGGCCCCAGGCTCAGGCTGAAGCCCCGGCCCGCGCGGGCCGCTCCGGAAACCTCTGGTTCGCGGCTGGAGCCGCTCCTACAATCCCGCCATTCCCCGTGTGACCTGGAGCTGTCATGACCCGTATTGCGATTTCTGGAGTCGGCGGCCGCATGGGCCGCGCCCTGGTTCAGGCCGTGGTCGCTGCGGAAGGCGCGACGCTGACGGCAGCTATCGAGCGTCCGGAGTCCACCCTGCTCGGCGCGGATGCGGGCGAGCTGGCCGGTGTCGGCAGCCTCGGCGTGAAAATCAGCGGCGATCTCGCGGCGGTGGCGAGCGACTTCGACGTGCTGATCGATTTCACGGCGCCGGCGGCAACGCTGGCGAACATCGAAGTCTGCCGCCAGGCCGGCCGCCGCCTCGTGCTCGGCACCACCGGGCTCTCCGACGAGCAGAAGAGCGTGTTGAAGTCTGCGGCGGGCGCTACCGGCATCGTTTACTCCGGCAACTATTCCATTGGTGTCAACGTGACGCTGCGCCTGCTGGAGCTGGCGGCGCAGGCCTTCGGCGATACCGTCGACATTGAAATCATCGAGGCCCATCACCGCCACAAGGTGGACGCGCCTTCCGGCACCGCGCTCATGATGGGCGAGGCCGTCGCCGGCGCGCTGGGACGCGACCTCAAGCAGGTCGCCGTGTATGAGCGGCATGGCCACACCGGGCCGCGCGCCCGTGAAACCATCGGCTTCCAGACCATTCGTGGCGGCGACATCGTGGGCGATCACAATGCGATGTTCATCGGCGAAGGCGAGCGCGTGGAGATCCGCCACGTCGCGACCAGCCGCATGAATTTCGCCACCGGCGCCGTGCGGGCGGCGCTCTGGCTGGGCGAGCGGCCCACCGGCCTCTACGACATGCGCGATGTGCTGGGCCTGCGCTGAACCGGGCGCGCGAAGCAGAAATAAAAAAACCGGCCTGCGCCGGTTTTTTTTAGGGAGGGGATCAGGCGAGGGCCGGCGCTTCGTCACCGGCGCGGCTGACGCTGACACGGTTGCGCCCGGCTTCCTTGGCCTGATAGAGCGCCTGGTCGGCGGCCAGCAGCAGCGCCTCGGGGCCGCTGTGCTGCGCGCTCGGGACTAGGCTGGCGACGCCCAAGCTGGCCGTCACGCTGCCATGGCTGGAGCGCTGGTGCGGGATGGCCAGCTCGACGATCCTGTCGCGCAGCCTTTCCGCCACGAGCCGGGCCTGCTGGGCGGTGGCATTGGCCAGCACCAGCACGAATTCCTCGCCGCCGTAACGGGCGACGATATCGCCGGGGCGGCGGGCAAAATCCTTGAGCACGCCGGCGAGACTGCGCAGGCACTGGTCGCCGGCCTGGTGGCCGTAGGTGTCGTTGAAGAGCTTGAAATGGTCGACGTCGATCATGACAAGGCCGATGGGCTCGCGCTTGCGCAGGGCGCGCTGCCATTCCGTGCCCAGGTTCGTGTCCAGCGAGCGGCGGTTGGCGAGCTGCGTCAGGCCGTCGATGGCCGTCAGGTACTGCAGGTGCAGGTTGGATTCATCGAGGCCGCTGTTCTGGAAGGCCAGCAGGCGCGACTGCAGGTAGTTCTGGCGCAGGCTGCGCTCGATGAGGAAGGTGCCGACCAGCGAGAAGACCGCCGAGGCCACCGCGACGAAGTTATTGGCCACCAGCAGCATGAAGCTCGTCGAGCTGAAGCCGAGCAGGCCGACGTTGAGGGTGAGCAGCATGATGACGGCGGATGCGATGCCCCAGGTGAACTGCATGCGCGTGAGCACGAACACCACGAGCATGACCATCGTGATGGCGTTGGAATAATAGTGGTTGAGGGGTTCCAGCGACGTCACGGACAGCGCCACCAGGCCGCCGACGGCGAGGCAGCCGCCCAGCGCGGCGAAAAGCTGCATATGGCGCTCGCCCAGGCTGCTGCGGCTGAGCAGCAGCAGCCCGAGCATGGGTAGCACCATGCCCAGGCGGATGGTCCAGAGCCTGCCGGCGACGGCCGCCTGCCAGAAGAGGTCGACGACGCCGCAGGCCAGCAGGGCAAGGCAGCCGAGCAGCATGGCCAGTTGCATGTGAGTGCGGTAGCGCCGCGCATAGTCGCGCTGGAACGCTTCTTCCAGGGGCTGGGGGAAGCGCAGGCGCCAGCCTTTGCTGTCCAGCTGCTGGCGCAGGGTGTCGAGTTCGGTAGGCTCCATGACAAACCTGTTGCATTGCGGGGGATGGCGGGCAGAAACGCGCGTGCCCTGCTCTCCGGCCTCCGGCCTCCGGCGGGAGGCCGGCCCTGAAAGCCCGCAGCATAAGGGAGCCGGCCGTGGCCGCAGAGCGCCTGCCGACCGATGGCGGGGCCGGCGCTCTGCGGCATTCCGGCAGCAGCGATTGCTCGAGGCGCGGACACGGCGCCTCCCGGTCGTTGGACACTAAAGGGGGATTTCCGTAGAATCCGCGCCCAACTTGTGCCTGACGCGGGTCACCGCGTGATCCGGCCACCCAATCATAAAAAAAGCGAGAAGGAGCTACTCCTTCTCGCTTTTTTACGAGCGCGTCCCAAAGAGGGCCTGTCCTCAAGGGGGCCGTCCCGAACGAACGGGTCTTCTCGCCCGCAACCCTTCTCGGAGGTAGGTTTGAACAAGCCCGCCATTCTGGTCCTGCAAGACGGCAGCGTCTTTCGCGGGGTTTCCATCGGTGCCGACGGCCTTACGGCCGGCGAGGTCGTCTTCAACACGGCTATGACCGGCTACCAGGAAATCCTCACGGACCCGTCCTATGCCCGCCAGATCGTCACCCTGACCTATCCCCATATCGGCAATACCGGGGTCAACGCGGAGGACGAGGAAGCGAAGGTGCTGTGGGCATCGGGCCTGGTGATCCGCGATCTCAGCATGATTCCGAGCAGCTTCCGCTCGCAGGAAGACCTCTCCAGCTACCTCAAGCGGCGCAACATCGTCGGCATCGCGGACATCGACACCCGCCGCCTGACCCGCCTGCTGCGCGAGAAGGGCGCGCAGAACGGGGCCATCCTGGCCGGCGACCTGGTTGATGAGGCCAAGGCGCTCGAAGCTGCCCGCCTCTTCCCGGGCCTCAAGGGCATGGACCTGGCCAAGGTCGTCTCGGTGAAGGAAAGTTACCGCTGGACCGAAGGCTCCTGGGAGCTGGGCAAGGGCCACGTCACGCCCGGTAACGCAAAGTTCAAGGTCGTGGCCTATGACTACGGCGTGAAGCTCAACATCCTGCGCATGCTGGTGGACCGCGGCTGCGACGTGACCGTCGTGCCCGCGCAGACGCCCGCGCAGGAGGTGTTCGCGCTGAAGCCGGACGGCATCTTCCTCTCCAACGGCCCCGGCGACCCCGAGCCCTGCGATTACGCCATCGCCGCCATCAAGGAATTCCTGAACACCGACATTCCGGTCTTCGGCATCTGCCTCGGCCACCAGTTGCTGGCCCTGGCCTCCGGCGCCCGCACCGTGAAGATGCCGCTGGGCCACCACGGCGCCAACCATCCGGTGCAGGATGTGGAAAAAGGCAGGGTGATGATCACCTCGCAGAACCACGGCTTCGCGGTCGACGAGAAAACGCTGCCGGCCAGCCTGCGCGTCACGCACCGCTCGCTGTTCGACGGCACGAACCAGGGCATCCACCGCAACGACAAGCCGGCCTTCAGCTTCCAGGGACATCCCGAAGCCAGCCCCGGCCCGCACGATGCCTCGCCGCTGTTCGACCATTTCATTGAATTGATGCAGGGCCGGAAGTAAGTCATGCCTAAACGTAGCGACATCAAAAGCATTCTCATCATCGGCGCCGGCCCCATCGTCATCGGCCAGGCCTGCGAGTTCGACTATTCCGGCGCCCAGGCCTGCAAGGCCCTGCGCGAAGAGGGCTTCCGCGTCATCCTGGTGAACTCCAACCCGGCCACCATCATGACCGACCCGGTGATGGCGGACTCCACCTATATCGAGCCCATCACCTGGCAGACCGTCGCCCGGATCATCGAGAAAGAGCGGCCCGACGCCCTGCTGCCCACCATGGGCGGCCAGACCGCGCTCAACTGCGCGCTCGAGCTCGACAAACACGGCGTGCTGGAAAAATTCGGCTGCGAGCTCATCGGTGCGTCGAAAGACGCCATCCGCAAGGCCGAAGACCGCCGCCTCTTCGACCAGGCCATGCGCAAGATCGGCCTCGAGTGCCCGCGCGCCGGCATCGCCCACACTATGGAAGAAGCCTTCGCGGTGCTGGAGACGACCGGCTTCCCGTCCATCATCCGCCCCTCCTTCACCATGGGCGGCTCGGGCGGCGGCATCGCCTACAACCGCGAAGAATTCGTGGAAATCTGCGAGCGCGGCCTGGATCTGTCGCCGACGCGCGAGCTGCTCATCGACGAGTCGCTGATCGGCTGGAAAGAATACGAGATGGAAGTCGTGCGCGACCGCAACGACAACTGCATCATCGTCTGCGCCATCGAGAACTTCGACGCCATGGGCGTGCACACGGGCGACTCCATCACCGTCGCGCCGGCGCAGACGCTCACGGACAAGGAATACCAGATCATGCGTAACGCATCGGTCGCCGTGCTGCGCGAGATCGGCGTGGAAACCGGCGGCTCCAACGTCCAGTTCGGCGTGAACCCCAAGGACGGCCGCATGGTCGTGATCGAGATGAACCCGCGCGTGTCGCGTTCTTCCGCGCTGGCATCCAAGGCCACCGGGTTTCCGATCGCCAAGGTCGCGGCGAAACTCGCGGTCGGCTATACCCTGGACGAGCTCAAGAATGACATCACCCGCGGCGCGACCCCGGCGTCTTTCGAACCGTCGATCGACTACGTCGTCACCAAGATCCCGCGCTTCAACTTCGAAAAATTTCCGCAGGCCGAGCCGCGTCTCACCACGCAGATGAAGTCGGTGGGCGAGGTCATGGCCATCGGCCGCACCTTCCAGGAGTCCGTGCAGAAAGCGTTGCGCGGCCTGGAGGTCGGCAGCGACGGCTTCAATCCCAAGGCCAAGGGCACGAAGGAAGAAATCGACGCCAAGCTGCGCCACGAACTCAGCAATCCCGGCCCCGAGCGTATCTGGTACGTGGGCGATGCCTTCCGCCACGGCATGAGCGTGGACGAGATCTCCAGGCTCTCCGGCATCGATCCCTGGTTCCTTGTGCAGATCGAAGACATCATCAGGGCGGAAGAGCAGGTCAAGCAGATCGGTTTTGCCGGTTTCGACAGGGACACGTTCTGGCGCCTCAAGCGCAAGGGCTTTTCCGATGCGCGCCTGGCCAGCCTGATCGGCGTATCCGAGAAGGAATTGCGCAAGCGTCGCTGGGAGCTGGGCGTGAGGCCGGTGTACAAGCGCGTCGATACCTGCGCCGCGGAATTCGCCACCAGCACCGCCTATATGTACTCCACGTACGAGGAGGAGTGCGAAGCCAATCCCAGCAACCGCGACAAGATCATGGTACTGGGCGGCGGCCCCAACCGCATCGGCCAGGGTATCGAGTTCGACTACTGCTGCGTGCACGCCGCGCTCGCCATGCGCGAGGACGGTTATGAAACCATCATGGTCAACTGCAACCCGGAAACCGTCTCCACCGACTACGACACGTCCGACCGCCTCTACTTCGAGCCGGTGACGCTGGAAGACGTGCTGGAAATCGCCGCCCTCGAAAAGCCCAAAGGCGTGATCGTGCAGTACGGCGGGCAGACGCCGCTGAAGCTGGCGCGTGCCCTGGAAGCGGCGGGCGTGCCCATCATCGGCACCTCGCCGGACGCCATCGACCGCGCCGAAGACCGCGAGCGCTTCCAGCAGATGGTGGAGCGCCTCAACCTGCGCCAGCCGCCCAACCGCAGCGCGCGCTCCGCCGAGGACGGCGTGCGCCTGGCCGCGGAAATCGGCTATCCGCTGGTGGTGCGCCCGAGCTACGTGCTGGGCGGCCGCGCCATGGAAATCGTGTTCAACGAAGACGAGCTGCGCCGCTATATGCGCGAAGCCGTGCAGGTGTCCAACGACTCGCCCGTGCTGCTCGACCGCTTCCTCGATGACGCCATCGAAGTCGATGTCGATGCCGTCTCCGACGGCAAGGACGTGGTGATCGGCGCCATCATGCAGCACATCGAGCAGGCCGGCATCCACTCCGGCGATTCCGCCTGCTCGCTGCCGCCCTACAACCTGCCCGAGTCCATCCAGAACGTGATGCGCGAGCAGACCGTGGCCATGGCGCGCGAGCTCGGCGTGGTCGGCCTCATGAATGTGCAGTTCGCGGTGAAGGGCGATGATGTCTATGTGCTGGAAGTGAACCCGCGCGCTTCGCGCACGGTGCCCTTCGTGTCCAAGTGCATCGGCACTTCGCTGGCCAAGGTCGCGGCGCGCTGCATGGCCGGCAAGAGCCTGGTCGAGCAGAAGTTCACGAAAGAAATCATTCCGCCCTACTTCAGCGTGAAGGAGGCGGTGTTCCCTTTCGCCAAGTTCCCGGGCGTGGACCCCATCCTCGGCCCCGAGATGAAATCCACGGGTGAAGTGATGGGCGTGGGGGCAAGCTTCGCCGAAGCCTTCCACAAGGCGGTGCTGGGTTCGAATGAAAAGCTGCCCACCGGCGGTAAAGCCTTCATTTCCGTGCGCGACAACGACAAGCCCCATCTGGGCAAGATTGGCCGCGAGCTGGTCGCGCTGGGCTTTGAGCTGGCGGCTACCGGGGGTACGCAGCGCGAACTGGAAGCGGCCGGCATTCCCTGCCAGCGCGTGAACAAGGTGACGGAAGGTCGCCCGCATATCGTGGACATGCTGAAGAACGGCGAGATCGCTCTTATTATCAACACTACCGAAGGCAAGCAGGCGCAGCAGGATTCGTTCAGCATCCGCCGCAGCGCGCTGCAGGGCAAGGTCTACTACACCACCACCATCAGTGGCGCCGAGGCGGTATGCCTGGCCCTGCGCGCCGAGGCCACCGCGGAGGTGCGCCGGCTGCAGGACCTGCACAAGGAGATCGTTTAATGCAGCGCTTCCCGATGACCAGGCAGGGCCACGATGCTCTGCAGGTCGAACTGCAGCATCTGAAGTCCGTTGAGCGTCCGCGCATTTCCGCCGCCATTGCGGAGGCGCGTGCCCATGGCGACCTCAAGGAAAACGCCGAATACCATGCCGCGCGTGAGCAGCAGGGTTTTGTCGAGGGACGCATCCAGGATATCGAGGCCAAGCTGTCGAATGCGCAGGTCATCGACGTTACGGCCATGCCCAGGACCGGCAAGGTGATTTTCGGGGTTACGGTCGATATCGTGAATGTCGAAACGGACGAGACCAGGACCTATCAGATCGTGGGCGACGACGAAGCCGACATCAAGAACCACAAGATCTCGGTGAGTTCTCCCATTGCCCGCGGTCTGATCGGCAAGGAAGAGGGCGACATCGTCCTGATCCAGACGCCGGCCGGCGCCGTGGAGTATGAAATTGCCGAGGTGCGGTACGAGTAATCGTGACCGAATGGCGCTCCAGTAATAAAAAAGCCGGCAAAGCCGGCTTTTACTTTTCATTCCTTGAGATGGCTGAGGCGCAAGAGATTGGAGAGCTTGGGGTTGGGCTTTCTCGCCGGCCGGTAGAGCAGGACGATCTTGCCTATGGTCTGGACTATCTCGGCCTTGCAGTGACTGCCGACCATTTTCATGGCGGCTGCTCTGTCGTCGCGGTCATCCGCACTGATGCGAACCTTGATGAGTTCATGGTCTTCCAGCGCGCGGTCGATTTCCGCAAGGACGTTCTCGGTCAGGCCCTGCCCACCGGTCATGACCACGGGCTTCAGTTCATGGCCGATCCGACGGAAGTTTTTCTTTTCTGCAATGGACAGGCGCATGCGGGGTTCATCCTGCTTTTGAAGGGGGATTCTGGTAAAAGGGGCATTCTAGCGGCAAACCCCTCCTGTCTCATCCGGCTCATTCTCCATGGCGGAAAAATTCAACAATTCCAGGCTGAGCAAGTCCAGCAAGGCCTGGCTGCGGGAGCACTGGGAGGATCCCTACGTAAAGCGGGCCCTGAAAGAGGGATACCGGTCGCGCGCCGTCTACAAGCTTCTGGAAATAAACGAGAAAGATCGACTGATCCGGCCGGGGATGACTATTGTCGATCTGGGGGCGGCTCCTGGCAGCTGGTCACAGCTTGCCGCCAGGCTGGCGGGGAACGGGGGGCGGGTGGTCGCTTCCGACATTCTGCCGATGGATGCTCTGCCTGGAGTAACTTTTATTCAGGGCGACTTCAGGGAGCAGCCAGTCATGGATCAGATTGTTGCGGCACTGGGGGGCAATCCCGTCGACCTTGTAATCTCGGACATGGCCCCCAATATGTCGGGAACGAGTGCCGATCAGCCGCGGGCCATGTATCTCTGCGAACTGGCTCTCGACATGGCAGTCAGGGTGCTGAGGCCGGGTGGAAGTTTTGTAGTAAAGGTGTTTCAAGGCGAGGGATACGATGCCTACCGCAAGCTGCTTCAGGCGCACTTCAGGATTCTGAAGTCGCGCAAGCCCCAGGCATCGCGTCCTCGTTCACCCGAGGTTTATCTGCTGGCTCAGGACTTCGAGGAATAAGATGATCCTGACGATCTTCTAGGCCTCAAGACAGTTAAGCCTGTCATGCGGCGCTCTTTGTCAGGGATTGCCCATGCCCGGCCCTGGCTTGCGAGCAGTCAGCAGCCTCTATAATGTCGCAATGCAATGCCTTTCACAGCGATAGGCTCCATGGGGGTTTCCCTTGAATGACATGGTAAAGAATCTGGTCCTCTGGCTGGTGATTGCTGGGGTTCTCGTTTTTGTATTCAGCAACTTCAATCAGCAGGCGACCACCAAAAGCCTGACTTACTCCGACTTTGTTGCTTCGGTAAATAATGGCGAGGTCAAGAAAGTCAAGATTGAGGGGCTCAACATCAGCGGCGAGAAGCTCAATGGTGACCAGTTCAAGACGGTGCGCCCGCCGGTTTCCGATGAAGGTTTACTGCCCAGCCTTATCGAGAAAAAGGTTGTGGTGGAAGGGGCCGCGCCTGAGCAGCAGAGCGTGTGGATGCAGCTTCTGGTGGCCAGCTTTCCGGTCCTTCTGATCGTTGTCCTTTTCATGTTCTTCATGCGCCAGATGCAGGGGGGGGGCGCAGGCGGCCGCGGTGGCCCCATGACTTTCGGAAAGTCACGCGCCCGGCTGCTGTCGGAAGACCAGATCAAGACCACCTTTGCCGACGTTGCCGGATGTGACGAGGCCAAGGAGGACGTAAGGGAAATCGTCGAGTTCCTGCGCGATCCCGGCAAGTTCCAGAAGCTCGGCGGGAAAATTCCGCGCGGCGTCCTGATGGTGGGGCCGCCGGGGACCGGTAAGACCCTGCTGGCCAAGTCCATCGCGGGGGAGGCCAAGGTTCCTTTCTTCTCCATCTCCGGTTCTGACTTTGTTGAAATGTTTGTGGGCGTAGGCGCTTCGCGCGTGCGCGACATGTTCGAGCAGGCCAAGAAGCAGGCGCCCTGCATCATCTTCATCGACGAGATCGATGCGGTCGGCCGGCATCGCGGTGCGGGCCTGGGCGGTGGACATGATGAGCGTGAGCAAACCCTGAACCAGTTGCTGGTCGAAATGGATGGCTTCGAAACGGGCGATGGCATCATTGTCATTGCGGCTACCAATCGCCCGGATGTCCTTGATAATGCCCTGCTGCGTCCAGGTCGTTTCGACCGTCAGGTCGTAGTCGGCCTGCCGGATATTCGGGGTCGTGAGCA
The DNA here is from genome assembly GCA_049320605.1 of Pseudomonadota bacterium. Lineage (GTDB taxonomy): Bacteria > Pseudomonadota > Gammaproteobacteria > Pseudomonadales > Moraxellaceae > UBA2031. The sequence continues at coordinate 140,921 of JBMOQI010000006.1, forward strand.
GATTCTCAAGGTGCACATGCGCCGTGTGCCGCTGGGCGACGATGTGGATCCCGCCATCATCGCGCGTGGCACCCCGGGCTTTTCGGGCGCCGACCTGGCCAATCTCGTGAATGAGGCCGCTCTGTTCGCCGCTCGCTCGGACAAGAAGGTTGTGGAGATGCACGAGTTCGAGCTCGCCAAAGACAAGATCATGATGGGCGCCGAGCGCAAGAGCATGGTCATGTCGGAGGCAGAGAAGCGGAATACGGCCTACCACGAGGCGGGACATGCAATCGTCGGGCGGCTGGTTCCGGATCATGATCCCGTTTACAAGATTTCCATTATTCCGCGAGGGCGTGCTCTGGGCATAACCATGTTCCTGCCGGAAGATGATCGTTATAGCTGGTCGAAGCGGGCCATCGAATCGAAGATCTGCTCCATGTTCGGCGGTCGAATTGCCGAGGAGCTAACGCTGGGGTTCGATGGCGTTACCACGGGGGCCAGTAACGATATCCAGCGTGCGACAGAAATGGCGCGCAGCATGGTCACGAAGTGGGGATTGTCGGAAAAGATGGGTCCGATCATGTACGAGGAAGAGGAGGGCGAAGTGTTCCTCGGCCGCTCCGTGACCCAGCGCAAGAATGTCTCTGCTCAGACGGCAATGGATATCGATAACGAGATCCGGGCCATCATCGAGGGGTGCTACAAGAGGGCCAAGCATATCCTGGTTGAGAATCGCGACAGGCTGGAGGTGATGGCCGAGGCCCTGATGCAATATGAGACGTTGGATCGCGAGCAAATCGACGCCATCATGGAAGGACGCAAGCCTGAGCCACCCAAAGGGTGGGGAAATCGCCCGGCGCCGACGGATAAGGTGCAGTCGGATACTCCAACTCAACCGGAAAAGACGCCAGAAAATGGCAGTCATTTGCCTCCGATCGGCGGGCCCGCTGCCCAGCACTGAACGAGAGGTTTTCACCGGGCCGCTTAGCGGCCCTTTGTTTTTGGAACTGCGATGACAATCTTGCAGTGTGGTCGCCGCCGCCTGGATTTGACGCGGCCGGTGGTGATGGGAATTCTTAACGTTACGCCGGATTCCTTTTCTGATGGCGGACAGTATTTTTCATTGAATGCTGCGGTAGATCACGCTCGCCGCATGCATGCAGAGGGCGCCTTGATTATTGACGTGGGTGCGGAAAGTACTCGTCCCGGTGCGGCTCGGGTAAGGGTTCAGGAGGAGCTGGACCGGATGCTGCCTGTAGTTGAGCGTCTCGTACGGGAGATGGAAGTGGTGGTGTCAGTAGACACCTCCACTCCGGAGGTGATGCGTGAGGCAGCGGCTCTCGGCGCCAGCTTCATTAATGATGTACGGGCACTGCAGCGACCAGGTTCCCTGCAGGTTGCTGCGGCTGCGGGATTGCCCGTCTGCCTGATGCACATGCGAGGCGAGCCAGACACCATGCAGCGGGATCCGCAGTATGCCGATGTGTTGAGCGAGGTTGAGCACTTCTTCACTAATCGTATTGATGAGTGCTTGGCGGCAGGCATGGAGGCCAGAAATATCATTCTTGACCCGGGTTTTGGCTTCGGAAAAACCCTTGAGCACAATCTCGATTTGCTTAGAGGTCTTCCCCGACTTGCGGCAATGGGATACCCCATCCTGGCAGGACTTTCCCGCAAGTCCATGCTGGGGTCTCTGGTCGGGAGCGCGCCGGTTAATCAGCGTCTGCATGCGGGCCTTGCTGCCGCATCGATTGCGGTGCTGAAAGGGGCAAGAATAATTCGCGCACATGATGTCAAGGCGACGTGCGACGCCGTGGCGGTGGCGGCTGCACTGGTGGAGTGATGAGAATGACAAGAAGATATTTTGGCACTGATGGTGTGCGTGGTCGTGTGGGAGAGTTTCCGATTACCCCCGAGTTTGCGCTTAAGCTTGGCTGGGCGGCTGGAAAGGTCCTGGCTAGTGAAGGACGTGCCTCGGTCGTGGTGGGCAAGGACACGCGCCTTTCCGGCTACATGCTGGAGTCGGCGCTTGAGGCGGGACTGTCTGCTGCAGGGGTGAGTGTTCGCCTGCTGGGGCCAATGCCAACGCCAGCCATTGCTCATCTTACGCGCGCGTTTCATGCGAGTGCAGGCATCGTCATTTCTGCGTCGCACAATCCGTATTATGACAATGGCATAAAGTTCTTCGGCGCAAATGGAAAAAAACTACCGGATGCTGTCGAGGCGGAGATCGAGGGGTGGCTGGATAAGCCCATGAGCATCGAGGCTCCGGACACGCTTGGCAAGGCTATGCGTCAGGAGGACGCCCGGGGGCGATATATTGAATTTTGCAAATCCACTTTCCCTTTTAATCTCTCACTCAAAGGGCTGCGTATCGTCCTGGACTGTGCGCATGGGGCTGCCTATCAAGTCGGGCCAGCCGTGTTTGCTGAGCTTGGTGCCGAGGTTACCAAGATTGCCTGTGCGCCCGATGGCCTGAATATCAATCGCGATTGTGGCTCTACCCATCCACAAAATCTCCAGCAGGCAGTAGTCGACCACGGTGCCGACCTCGGCATCGCCTTTGATGGGGACAGTGATCGGGTTTTAATGGTGGATGCCAGGGGCGAGCTCGTGGATGGCGATGAAATTATTGTCATGATTGCCCGAGAGCGCCTCGCGCAGGGGCAGAAGCTGGATGGCGTAGTGGGAACGCTGATGAGCAATATGGGTATGGAGTTGGCCTTGCGCGAGATGGGTCTCGAATTCGTGCGTGCCAAGGTCGGTGATCGCTACGTTATTGCAGAGCTGGAAGATCGGAACTGGACGCTGGGTGGAGAGGCGTCCGGACATGTCGTTTGCTTGGACAAAGCCACGACGGGCGATGCCATTATTGCGTCCCTTCAGGTGATAGCAGCCATGGTACGTAGCGGTCAAAAGCTGCATGAGCTTAGGTGCGGCATGAGTAAATTCCCGCAGCACATGATTAATGTTCGTATGGCGCAGAAGGGAGATCCCTCAAGTGATCCGGCTGTTCAGGAGGCGGTAAGGGAGGCGGAGCGTCAAATGGGAGGGCGTGGTCGTGTGCTATTGCGTCCTTCCGGGACTGAGCCTGTGATCCGCGTCATGGTGGAGGGAGAAGATGCGGCCCAGGTTGCCGAGCTGGCGGAGGCGCTGGCAACAGCTGTAAGAGGCTCGTTTATCTGAGTGCTGAATTTGGCTTGGCGGTTGTTTCGCTGGGCTCACTTCGTTAAGATTGCGGCCCTTGCGCGGCAGGGTGCAGAGGTCCCGTAATCCGGTATGCGGCTCGACGCCCGTATTCGGTGTCAGGAGGGCTTAGGCGATGCGTCGCAAGCTGGTGGTTGGCAACTGGAAAATGCATGGACGACGCGCCTCGAATGCTGCCTGGGTTCAAGCAGTCTGTTCTCGGGCGCGTGAATTTGAAAAAGCCGATCTCTGGGTGGCTCCCCCGTCAGTTTATTTGGGGCAGGTTGCCGAGCTGATTGCAGGCAGTGAGATTGGGTTGGCTGCGCAGAATGCTGCCCGTGAAGGGGATGGCGCCTACACGGGGGAAGTCTCGGCAGAGATGCTGGCCGACGTAGGGTGTCGGGCCGTGCTGGTAGGGCACTCTGAGCGGCGCCACCTGTACGGGGAAACGAATGTGGTGGTGGCTGAGAAGTTTGGCCGCATCCAGGCCGCAGGAATGATACCAGTGCTCTGTGTGGGTGAGACGCTTGAGGAACGTGAGGCGGGTCAGACTGATGGGGTGGTTTTGACGCAGTTGGCCTCGGTTATTGATAGCTGTGGTATTCAGGCCTTCGCCAATGCAGTAATTGCCTATGAGCCGGTCTGGGCCATAGGAACTGGCCGCATGGCCAGCCCTGAGCAGGCTCAGCAGGTTCATGGACTGATACGAGCACACGTCGCCAGTAAGGCGTCATCGCTCAACGGCAGACTCAGGATTTTGTATGGTGGCAGCGTGAAAGCTGCTAATGCGGACGTTCTCTTCGGCATGCCAGATGTTGATGGCGCGCTGGTAGGGGGGGCATCGCTGGATGCAGGCGAATTTTTGGCGATTGCCCAGGCTGCTGGGCAATTTAGCTAAGGGTGGATTGTGATGGAAAGCTTCGTTCTTGTCGTGCATGTGCTGGTGGCCGTCGCGATGATTGGTCTTATTCTGCTGCAGCAGGGCAAGGGAGCAGAAATGGGGGCTTCCTTTGGGGGGGGCTCGTCGCAGACGGTTTTTGGTGCTGCCGGTTCGGCGGGATTCCTGACAAAGCTGACTGCAGGTTTGGCTGCTGTGTTTTTTGTCACGAGCCTGGGACTGGCTATTTATGCTCGGAAGAGTGTTCAGGGGGACGCGGTTCTGCCTGCTGCTCCAGTGGTACAGGAAGAGCGGGGTGATGTACCTGTGATTCCGGAGCAGCCAACGGTGCAACAGAATGATTTGCCGCTAGCACCGGCAAAGTAAGTAAGTGCCTGCTTAAGGTTTTTGTGGGCTGATTTTGCGGAAGTGGTGAAATTGGTAGACACGCCATCTTGAGGGGGTGGTGCCTAACGGCGTGAGGGTTCAAGTCCCTCCTTCCGCACCAACTTTGGGTCGCTTAGGCCTTTAATCAATTCAGATGCGGTGCGCTGGCAAGATAAGCGGCACCTGTCTGATTTACAGGGGTTTTCCCCTGAAAATGCGACAAAACCTTTTGACTTCGCAGGTCATGGGGCCTATAGTCGCCGTCCTCTGATGCGGGGTGGAGCAGCCTGGTAGCTCGTCGGGCTCATAACCCGAAGGTCGTTGGTTCAAATCCAGCCCCCGCTACCACTTCTGGACTTGGAAGCTTCCGTCGGAAAGCTTCATGAAAAAGCCCACCTAGCGTGGGCTTTTTCATAGGTCTGCGCTGGTTAATGGTGTTTCTTTAAGATTGATCTGGCGCGGATGTGGCGCCGGGAAAAAGTGGGCGACTCGCCCATTTTTTATTTCTGGGCGGGGAGATGCTCTCGCATGGCGGTTTCAAAAAAAGTTGAAACGCTGACAGCAATGCTGAGGCCAGCCGTAGAAGCTGTGGGCTTTGAATTATGGGGCTTGGAATTTTTCCAGCAGGGCCGGCGCTCTGTTGTGAGGCTCTACATTGATAAGCCCGAGGGAGTAGGCGTTGATGACTGTGCGCTGGCCAGTCATCAAGCCAGTGGCGTGTTGGACGTAGAGGATCCGATTGCAGGCGAATATACGCTGGAGGTGTCGTCGCCAGGTTGGGATCGCCCATTGTTCACGCTGTCCCAGTTCGAGCGCTTTATCGGGAGTGCGGCCACCTTGCGATTGGCAAGCCCCCAGGCGGGGCGGCGCAAATACAAGGGAACAATTCAGAGAGTGACGGATGATGAGGTGGAGCTGCTTGTGGATGGCAACGCTGTGCTTATTCCGTTTGCAAACATAGACAAGGCGAACATAGAGCCGGAATTTTGACGATTGATAGGCGAGGTCCGGAAAGGAACGAACCATGACCAAAGAAATCTTGATGGTGGTCGACTCGGTTAGCAACGAGAAGGGTGTTTCTCGTGAAGTAATCTTCCAGGCGCTCGAACAGGCGCTGGTGGCTGCGACCAAGAAGAAATACAACACGGACGAAATTGACCTGCGCGTTTCGATTAATCGCAAGACCGGGGAATATGAAACCTTCCGTCGCTGGACTGTGGTTGCCGATGAGGATCATGAGATTCCGGCAATGCAACTCGCTATTAGCGATGTTCAGGAAAAAGGGCTCGGGCTGGGCGATGTGGTTGAAGAGCAGGTGGCCTCTATCGAATTTGGCAGAATTGCCGCGCAGACTGCCAAGCAGGTAATTGTTCAGAAGGTGCGCGAAGCAGAGCGTGCTCTGGTAGTCGATGCCTATAGGCATCGGGTGGGTGAAATACTTTCCGGCATCGTCAAGAAGACCACTCGGGATGGGGTCGTGCTTGATCTGGGAGGTAATGCGGAGGCGTACTTGGCTCGCGAAGAGATGCTTTCGCGGGAATCATTTCGAGTCGGTGAGCGTGTTCGTGCCGTGCTCTATGCTGTAAATGCCGAGGGCCGAGGATCCCAGCTTCTGGTTTCCAGAACCCGCCCAGAAATGATCATAGAGCTTTTCCGTATTGAGGTTCCGGAGATCGGTGAGGAGATTATTGAGATTAAGGGGGCGGCGCGCGACCCGGGAGTTCGCGCCAAAATCTCCGTAAAAACCAATGACCAGCGAATCGATCCCCAGGGGGCCTGTATCGGTATGCGAGGTGCCCGGGTTCAGGCAGTTAGCGGGGAGCTGGGCGGCGAGCGTGTAGATATAGTCCTGTGGGATGACAACCCGGCGCAGTATGTCATTAATGCCCTGCAGCCTGCGGAAGTTGCATCGATTGTTATCGATGAAGATGCGCATTCCATGGATGTGGCTGTCGAGGAAGATCAGCTTGCTATGGCTATCGGGCGAGGGGGACAGAACATACGCCTTGCTTCCGAGCTGACTGGCTGGCGGTTGAATGTGATGACCGTGGCAGAGGCCCAATCGAAGCAGGAGAGTGAGGCGCATCAGTATATTGAAGTGTTCATGAGAGAGCTTGACGTTGATGAGGATGTGGCAGCCATCCTGGTGAATGAGGGTTTTACTTCTCTGGAAGAGGTGGCCTATGTGCCTCTGGAAGAAATGCTCGCCATTGAAGACTTTGATGAAGACATTGTGAATGCGTTGCGCCAACGCGCAAAAGACACGCTGTTGACCAAGGCATTGGTGTCTGAAGAGAAGCGGAGCAGCAGTGAGCCTGCTGAAGACCTCCTCAATATGGAGGGTATGGACCGCAAGCTGGCGTTTGAGCTGGCATCCAGGGGTATCGTGACAATGGAGGATCTTGCCGAGCAATCCATTGATGACATATCTGATATTGCGGCCCTGGGAGACGAGAGGGCTGGAAAGCTCATCATGACAGCGCGTGAGCCCTGGTTTCAGTAAGTGACCTGCCCGCACTCTGCTGTTCGCGAGGGTGGCGTTCAAGGTGGGGCTAAGATGTCGTATGGCATGAAAGTGTTGAAGGCGAAAAGATTGACAGACGGGATTAGTGCCAGCCTCGGTCCGAAGATTAGAGTCGAGAAAAAAGTGCCTGGCAAAGCGGAGAGACACGCTACATGGCTGAAGTGACAGTGAAACAATTGGCTGAGACGGTAGGCCGCTCGGTAGAAACGCTGCTGACGCAAATGCAGGAGGCGGGTCTTGCGCATCAAGACGCTGAAGAGGTGGTTTCTGATGCCGAGAAGCAGCAGCTGCTCGCCTTTCTTAAGCGCGCTCATGGTGATTCCGGCTCCGAGCCCAGAAAAATCACCCTGAAGCGTAAAGAGACCAGCACGCTCAAGGTGGCGCCGGCGGCAGGCGGCAGGTCCAAGACTGTCAATGTGGAAGTTCGCAAGACACGCTCCTATGTCAAGCGCTCGGCTGGAGATGAGCAGGAGCAGGCGGCCCGCGAGGCTGATGAAGCTGCCAGCAAGCTTGAGCAGGAGCGTTTGGCTGCTGAGGAGGCCAGGCGCCGTGCGGAAGAAGATGCGCGCATTGCAGTGGCCGAAGAGGAGGCGCGCAAGGCCGCTGAAGAGGCCCGCCGTGCCACTGAGGCGGCAAACAAGAGCAGCAAGGGAAAGAAACTCTCCGTTCCGAAGGTGGGTGCGGCCGCAGTTAAGCTTCGTGAAGAAACGGCAGAGGAGCGAGCTAAGCGCGAAGCCGAGGCTGCTCGGCAGAGAGCAGCTGAAGATGCCCGGCGCAAGCAGGAAGAAAAGCTGCGCAAGGAGGCAGAAGAAAAGGCACGCGAGAAAACCCTGGAGCAGGCTCGCAAGATTGCCGAAGATATTGAGGCGCGTGGCCGTGAAGATGTTGCGACGGTTGATGTGCCCTTGGCACGCGGTTTGGTTGGTACCGCCTACGAGGAGTCGTTCGCACGCGAGGATCGTGAAATTCGGCGTGGCGGCAAGACCAGTGCTCGCGGTAAAGGCAAGAAGCGAGAGGAGGAGCAGTCTTTCCGCCCCGTTCTGCGCGCTTTTACCAGTGCGCTGTCCAAACAGCACGGTTTCGAGAAGCCGGTGGAGAAGCAGGTGTACGAAGTCACCATCGGTGAAAAAATTTCTGTATCGGATCTGGCGCAGAAGATGGCGCTAAAGGCCAAGGAAGTCATCAAGGTGCTCATGAAGATGGGCGAAGTGGTAACGGCCAATCAGGTTATTGACCAGGCAACGGCTGGTCTTGTGGTGGAAGAGCTGGGGCATACGCCAAGGTTTGTAAGTGAAACGGCTGTCGAAGATTCCTTGAAGGATTCTCTGCGGCATCATGAGGGTGAGGCTTTAACCAGGGCACCGGTTGTGACCATCATGGGGCATGTCGACCACGGCAAAACGTCGCTGCTCGACTACATTCGGCGCGCCAAGGTGGCGGCTGGAGAGGCTGGTGGGATCACGCAGCATATTGGCGCGTACCATGTGGAAACGCCGAGGGGCATGATCACCTTTCTGGATACCCCCGGCCACGCGGCATTCACGTCGATGCGTGCTCGTGGCGCCAAGGCAACCGACATTGTGGTGATCGTGGTGGCAGCAGACGACGGCGTCATGCCGCAGACTGCTGAGGCTATTGATCATGCTCGCGCTGCAGGCGTGCCGCTTATCGTGGCCATCAACAAGATGGACAAGCCTGGCGCGGACCCTGACCGGGTATTGAATGAGCTCGCCTCCAAGGCGATTGTGCCTGAGGAGTGGGGCGGCGATACCCAGGTGGTAAAAGTTTCAGCGCACACGGGGTTGGGTGTGGATGACCTTCTCGAGGCTATTCTTGTCCAGGCCGAATTGCTGGAGCTGACAGCTGTTGTTAATGGGCCTGCTCATGGGGTTGTGATTGAGGCTCGTATCGACAAGGGGCGCGGTGCTGTTGCGACCTTGCTGGTGCAGAAAGGAAGCTTGGGTGCGGGTGATCTGGTGCTCGCAGGAACCCACTATGGCCGTGTTCGCGCCATGAGTGATGAAAATGGACTGCCCACCAAGAGTGCCGGCCCATCGATTCCGGTTGAAATTCTTGGTCTTCCGGAAGCTCCGGAAGCCGGTGATGAATTCCTTGTCGTTGACGATGAGCGCAAGGCGCGCGAAGTCGCCGAGTTCCGTGAGAACAAGCTCCGCCAGGCAAAGCTTTCTCGTCAGCAGGGCATGAAGCTGGAAAATCTGTTTGCCAATATGGGTAAGCAGGAGAGCAAGGCTGTCAATATTGTTTTGAAGACGGACGTTCGCGGTTCACTTGAGGCTTTGTCACAGGCACTCGCCGATCTGTCGACAGATGAGGTCCATGTGCGGATCGTGGGTTCTGGTGTTGGTGCCATCACCGAGTCGGACGTGGCCCTTGCTGAAAGCACCGGCGCCGCGATTCTTGGCTTCAATGTACGTGCCGATAATGCCGCCAAATCAAAATGCCAGGCAGATGGTCTGGATCTGCGTTACTACAGCATCATTTATGAGCTGATTGATGACGTGAAGGCCGCCATGTCCGGTCTGTTGGCGCCGGAACATCGGGAAACCATACTTGGCGTAGCCCAGGTTCGAGACGTGTTCCGCTCCTCCAAGTTTGGTGCTGCAGCAGGCTGCATGGTTCTTGAGGGAACCCTGTATCGCAATCGCCCGATCCGAGTGCTGCGGGATGAAGTGGTGGTGTTCCAGGGTGAGCTGGAGTCACTCCGCCGCTTCAAGGATGACGTGCAGGAAGTGCGTAACGGAGTGGAGTGCGGTCTTGCTGTGAAGGGTTATAGTGATATACGCGCCGGCGACAAGATTGAGGTCTACGAGGTTACTGTCATCAAGCGGTTCCTGTGATTCGGCTTGAGCAGACGAGGTTGATGTGAGTCAGCGTACCCAACGACTGGCTGATCAGATTCAGCGTGAACTGGCTGATCTGATCAGGCTGGAGCTCAAGGATCCTCGCCTCGGAATGGTAACCGTTTCGGGGGTAAAGGTTAGCCCCGATCTTGGCTACGCAGACGTTTATGTGACGGTTATAGGAAGTTCGCTGGAGGAGAGGCCGGACGAGAGTCTCGCAGTCTTGAATGCTGCAGCCGGGTTTTTGCGCGGGGAGTTGGGTCGTTTGATCCGAACTCGTATGACGCCGCGACTGCGATTCCATTATGACGAGATCACTGCGCGCGGCAATCGCATGGCGGCATTGATTAACCAGGCCGTGAAAGAGGATGAGCAGCGTGCGCAAGCACGGGGCCATGATCTTGCCAGCGACGACTGATGAGTAAGCCGCGCCGTCCGCGCCGCCCTGTAGATGGCGTGCTTTTGTTGGACAAGCCACAGGGACTGACCTCCAACCAGGCTCTGCAGCGCGTCAGGCACCTCTACCAGGCGGAGAAGGCAGGCCACACGGGCAGCCTTGACCCTCTCGCGACAGGACTTTTGCCGATATGTCTGGGAGAGGCCTCCAAGTTCACGCATTACTTGCTGGAAGCTGACAAGGTCTACAGGACGCGCATCAGGCTGGGGGAGCGCACTGCAACAGGTGATGCAGAGGGCGATATTATTGCGACTGCTTCTGTGCCTAAGCTGAGTTATGCACAGATTGAGGATGTGCTGGCGCAGTTTCGCGGCGAGATCAAGCAAGTCCCATCCATGTACTCGGCACTTAAAAGGAATGGTCGTCCGCTGTATGAGCTTGCTCGGCAGGGTATTGAAGTGGAGCGCCCGGCGCGACGTATCAAAATATACCGGCTGGATCTGCTGCGTGCAGATGAAGCAGGGTGGGAGCTGGAGGCGCATGTTAGCAAGGGAACTTATATCCGCTCCTTGGCTGAAGATATTGGAGAGGCGCTAGGTTGTGGTGCCCATGTGGTCATGCTGAGGCGTCTCGCGCTGGGGCCTTTTCAGCAACCCACGATGATTACACTTGAGGTATTGGAGCGAGCCCTGAGCGAAGGCGGGCAAGCGGCGCTGGATGGTCTATTACTGCCGACATGGATTGGATTGACTGGCTGGCCAAAGGTAACTCTGAGCGCAGCATCTGCATATTACCTGATGCAGGGACAGCCGGTGCGAATACCGGGCGCACCCGAAGCGGGAGAGATGATGTTATTTCAGGAGGATGGGCGCTTCCTCGGAATTGGTGCAATCGATGATGAGGCGCGCGTTGCTCCCAAGCGCCTGATCCGCATGCAAAGAATTTAACGAGCCATTGGTTCGTTAAAGAGGGTGGAGGAATTTTACTCTTCCCTGACGGCAGCTGCAGAGAGGCGCGGCTGATCGTTTCCCTGATCGCCTCTCATAGTGGAGTGAAAAGATGTCCTTAACTGCGCAACAGAAGGCCGAGATCGTGACCAAGTTCGCCCGCAGTCAGGGTGACACGGGATCGCCGGAAGTGCAGGTTGCCCTGCTGTCGGCTCAGATCGATGATCTGCAGTCGCACTTCAAGGAGCACAAGCACGACCACCATTCCCGCCGTGGCCTGATTCGCATGGTTAACCAGCGCCGTAAGTTGCTGGACTACCTGAATCGCAAGGACAGTGGTCGCTACAGCGCGTTGATCCAGACCCTGGGCCTGCGTCGCTAAGCAGAAAACCGGGGAGCGTTCGCGCTCCCCGTGTTTTTGAACCGGTTTGCCTTTGGAGAGGCTTCTAACAAATGTGGAGTGCATGGCTCCGCATTTGTTAGGGGCCTCCGATGGCAGCAACGGACGACGGAAAGGTCTGTCGTCCAGTCAAGAAGAGGAGCCAGAGTATGTTTAAGATTTTTCGTAAGGAATTTCAGTATGGGAATGACCAGGTCGTCCTGGAAACCGGTCGTATTGCTCGCCAGGCTACGGGTGCGGTCTACGTGACGATGGGAGGAGTTTCGGTGCTGGTGGCAGTGGTGGGAGCCAGGTCGGCCAAGCCAGGACAGGACTTCTTTCCGCTAACTGTCAACTATCAGGAAAAAACCTACGCGGCTGGGCGTATTCCTGGCGGTTACTTTAAGCGTGAGGGTCGTCCTACCGAGAAGGAAACCCTTACTTCCCGTCTCATCGACCGCCCGATTCGGCCTCTTTTCCCTGAAGGCTTCCTGAATGAAGTCCAGGTCACTGCTCAGGTGGTGTCAACGGACAAGCTGAGCGATCCGGATATCGCCGCAATGATTGGCACCTCGGCGGCGTTGGCCATCTCCGGCATTCCTTTCAATGGTCCGATTGCTGCGGCTCGTGTCGCTTACATCAATGGCGAATACAAGTTGAATCCTAGCTATGCCGAGCTCGGTTCTTCTGACCTGGAGCTCGTGGTGGCCGGTACTGAGAAGGCCGTGCTGATGGTGGAGTCCGAGGCCAAGGAGCTGAGCGAAGACGAGATGCTTGGTGCAGTGCTCTTCGGGCATGATGAAATGCAGGTGGCTGTTAAAGCCATCAAGGAGTTTGCCGCTGAAGTCGGTAATTCCCCTTGGGAGTGGAGTCCGTCTGCCAAGAATGAATCCCTAAAAACATCTTTGAAGGCGGCATTCGAAGGCCAGATTTCCGATGCCTATACCGTCCGTGAGAAGCAGGTGCGTTATAGCCGTCTGGATGAGCTGAAGGCGCAGGCCATTGCCCAGTTCGCTTCGGCGGAAGGAGGGGCTTCTGCGGACGAAGTGGAAGAGTTGTTCGAAGACCTGAAGTATCGGACGGTTCGCGACAATATTCTCAGTGGCAAGCCCCGCATTGACGGTCGTGACACCCGGACGGTGCGTGCCCTTGATATCCAGGTCGGCGTACTTCCGCGCGTGCATGGTTCCGCACTCTTCACTCGTGGCGAGACCCAGGCCATTGTCACCGCTACGCTCGGGGGAACGCGTGATGCGATGATGATTGATGCGCTTGAAGGCACGCGTACGGATCACTTCATGCTGCATTACAACTTCCCCGCATACTCCGTAGGTGAAACGGGACGCGAGTCCGGTCCGAAGCGTCGCGAGATCGGTCATGGCCGCTTGGCACGCCGTGGCGTGCAGCCCATGCTGCCGGGGTCGGAAAAGTTTCCTTACGCCATCCGTGTTGTCTCGGACATCACCGAGTCAAATGGCTCCTCTTCGATGGCCTCCATCTGCGGCGCTTCCCTGGCGCTTATGGACGCTGGGGTGCCCATGAAAGCGCCGGTGGCGGGCATTGCCATGGGGCTGGTAAAGGAGGGCAATCGTTTTGCCGTTCTGACCGACATCCTGGGCGATGAAGATCATCTTGGCGACATGGATTTCAAGGTGGCTGGTACTGCCCATGGGGTGACGGCCCTGCAGATGGATATCAAGATTGAGGGCATTAATGAGGAAATCATGGAAACGGCCCTGTCTCAGGCCAGGGATGGACGACTGCACATTCTGCAGGCCATGAATGCCGTACTTCCGGCGTCCCGCCCAGAGGTGAATGCCTATGCGCCCACCTACGCCATGATCACCATTAGCCCGGACAAGATCCGCGATGTGATTGGTAAGGGCGGGGCAACGATTCGCGCTATCTGTGAGGAGACCAAGGCTACCATCGACATCGAAGATTCAGGGGTCGTGCGTATTTATGGCGAAACCAAAGGAGCCACCCAGGCGGCTCTTGCGAAGGTGCAGGCCATTACTGCCGAGGTGGAAGTTGGGACGGTTTATGAGGGTACAGTGGCACGCATCGTAGACTTTGGCGCCTTTGTGACCATCCTTCCCGGTACGGATGGGTTGGTGCATATCTCCCAGATTGCGAATGAGCGCGTAGAAAAAGTGACGGACTACTTGCAGGAAGGTCAGCAGGTCAGGGTAAAGGTTCTGGATGTGGATCAGCGCGGCCGTATCAAACTGTCCATGAAGGAGCTGGCCGCTGAGGTCTCCGAAGCTGGCGAGGTGTGACGTAAGGGCCCGGCAGGAGGTACGAAAGTACAACTCGGTGCCCAAAACCCCAGAAAAGCCGCTGCAAAGCGGCTTTTCTGTTTCTAAGGGTAGTGTTATCTTTGCCGAGCTCTGCCATTTGGATGGCATCTTCTGGACGTGACCGAAAATAACACTGCGTCCGGTTGGCTCATAAAAACAATTGCTAGGAGATCACCATGAAGGTGAACCGACTGCTCCGCTGGAGCGTTATCGGGGTCTTTGTTGCAGGCGCCGCTCTGCTTTCGGGCTGCTCGCAGATAAAGAAGAATGGCACCAATATCGCGCTGCGCTTTACCGAAAATAACCTCCTCCCCCCGCTTTTCAAGATCGATGACACAGGCATGGCCTGTGCTTCCGGGGAGGCCCTGACGCCGCTGATTGTTGCGACTGAGGGCCTCAAGGCAGACCCGCATGAGATTTCCACACTGCTATACGCCTCCGCAGGCCTGTGTGCCGAGCAGCGCGCCTTGGAGTACGAGCTCCGCTATATGCGTTCCTCCAAAGCCAATCTGATCGATGATGCCCAGGATGCGCGCGTTATGCAGAAGCGTGAGGCGGAAATTGCTGCCCGCCGGCAGTATGAGGCCTACAGGCATCTTGAAGCGTACTTCGAAGTGAAGAAGAAGGCCCCAATCGGCGCCAAGTGTCCGAAGTTCAAGCGGGACTTCGATCAGATAGTGTACCTGCTGGGGCTGTTGTCGGGCGTGCAAGCCATGGTGAACGACATTGCTGCACAGCAGGTGGTTGGCGTGCCGAAAGACATCGCTGCGAAGGTGGAGCGCGCCATGCAGTGCCTGGACAACAACAAGTGGTGGGGTGCGCCAATGGCAACTCGCGCCACTATCTGGACCCTTCTTCCCGGGGCCGGTGAAGGCAAAGGCGATCCGTGGGAAACACTGAAGCAGAACATGCGTCTTGGCGAACGTAATGGCGTGCGCCTGGCGCATGCCATGTACGCTCTGGCCGCACAGGCCAAGGGTGATGAAGCGCTGATGCGTGACGCTATCAAGGCATTTGCGGCGACACAGGAGTCGGCCTCAAATCCCAACTATCGTCTGTTCGATAAGATGGCTTTCCAGTTGGTGCAAAATGTTTCCGACCGTTACTGGACGGAAAAGACCGGTAGCAGGACGCCGCCGGGCGGCTTGGGCAAGTTCTGGGATGAGCAACCTGCGCAGCAGGAAGAAGGCGTCCAGATCGATGACCTGCTCTAAGCAATATCCCTGAAGAAGTTAGGAGCGAATGTAATGCAAGTAACAAATGTCTTTTCGCGTGCAATCCGTGTGGCGTTGGCTGGCGCCAGCCTGGCCTTGGCTTCGCAGACTGCTGTGGCCTCGGCCAAGCAGCTCCTGTGTGTATGGGACATCAGCGGAACTCAGGGCGATGTATTCAACATGATGAAGGACTATCGGTTGGCGGCATCGCGTTGGGGCGCAAATGTCGAGCTGCGGCCCTACACGGATGAAAAGATTGCCTCAGAGGATTTCAAGGCCGGTCAGTGCGATGCTGTGATGATGACGGGTCTGCGGGGTCGCCAGTTTAACGGCTTCAC
Source organism: Pseudomonadota bacterium (assembly GCA_049320605.1). Classification (GTDB taxonomy): domain Bacteria; phylum Pseudomonadota; class Gammaproteobacteria; order Pseudomonadales; family Moraxellaceae; genus UBA2031. Next base: position 156,313 of record JBMOQI010000006.1, read on the forward strand.
TGGCAGCCTGGACTCTCTCGGCTCCATGCCAAGCTATGAACATGTAAAGAAGGTGTTGGCTACACTGGCAAAGCCCAGCGCTGCGCAGTTTATGACGAGTGGCAACTATGAGGTGGGAGGGATTGTTCCCATGGGAGCTGCTTACCTCTTCGTGAATGACCGCAGCATCAATAATGTCGGGAAATTGTCTGGCAAGAAGATCGCCGTACTCGACTACGACAAGGCGCAGGCCAAGATGGTTCAGAAGGTGGGGGCGCAGCCCGTAGCGTCTGACATAACCAACTTTGCAGGTAAATTCAACAATGGCTCGGTAGACATCATTGGTGCTCCGGCAGCTGCCTTTAAACCTTTGGAACTGTTCAAGGGTTTGGGTACAAAAGGAGCCATTGCACAGTTCCCGCTGGTGCAGATTTCCCTGCAGCTTTACCTGCGCAAGGATCGCTTTCCGGAAGGGTTTGGTCAGAAGTCTCGCGAGTATATGTACCTCCAGTATGAGCAGGCTATGAAGCTGGTGAACAGTGCAGAGAAAGAAATTGACAAGAAATACTGGATGCAGATTTCCATGGCTGATCAGGAAAAGTACACAATCATGATTCGTGATGCGCGTATTGCCTTGACCAATGAGGGCATCTACGACAAGAAGGCAATGAAACTGCTCAGGCAGGTGCGTTGTAGCGTGAATCAGGCCGATGCCGAGTGCTCGCAGAATCTCGAGTAATCGTGCCGCAAACAAGGCCCCTCCATAAGGGGCTTTTTTTGCGTATAGGGGTGGCCGCGTGAAACATCCGGCTCTTCTTACGAATGCATGGGGGCGCGGCAGAGGGAATATATGTCTTTGGACAGGCAAGACCCGCATCAGGTGAACTTTTAAATGGCTTGCCGGAATAGATGATCCATGAGATTGACCGTGAAAATTCTCTTTGGGATATGCTTCTCGCTCCTATCCGTATTCGACGTGCTTGCGCAGGAAAATTGGGTGCTAGCTCGGGAGCGTGATGGCATTAGAGTGTGGACGCGTGAAATTCCGGACTATCCAATACGAGCCTTCAAAGCGGAGATGACGGTAAAGAGTTCGCTGGCAGGACTTGTTAATCTCATTATGGATACGGAAAGCGCCAGTCGTTGGGTTTATCGGACCGACCGAATACAGTTGCTTAAGCGTGACGATGAGAAGGCTTCGTTCGTCATACGGGTAGAGACAGATTTTCCCTGGCCACTGGCGAATCGCGATGTCGTCTTGAGCGGCAGTGTCAGTCAGGATGAGGCAAGCGGGGCTGTTACCATACAGAGCGGCTCACTGCCCTCCAGCGAGTATCCCGAGAATCCGGACTTCGTGCGCATGCCGGATATGGCGGGTACCTGGATATTCCGCCCGATTGGGAGCGGCTGGGTTGAGATTACGATGATCGGGCGTGCCGACCCAGGCGGGCATATTCCATCGGCGGCTGTGAATCTCATAATTCATGAAACACCCTACCGCACCATGCAGGCTATGCGCAGGATCGTCAGTGATCCAAGATATCAAAAGAATCCGCTACCGCAAATTAGAGAGCCCGCCAACGGTCCGCAATGAAAAACGCCGGCAATTCAGACTGAAAAATCCCAAAAACACAAAAAGGCCCCCAACATGTTGGGGGCCTTTTTGTTTTGCTTCCGCATCTTCTGACTGCTTAATCCGAAAATTGGGTTTTTACACAGTCTGAATTGTCAGCGCTTTCAATCCGGGCTCAGGCAACTTGAACCGGCATGGCGTTTGCACTGTGACTGATTGAGTTGTCGGGATTGCAGTACACCAGCCGAGGTTTGAAGTTCAGCAACTCGTTGGCATTGTAGTTTGCATATGTGCAAATAATTAAAATGTCGCCAACGCCGGCTTTGTGAGCGGCAGCGCCGTTGACAGAGATCATGCGTGAGCCTTCCTCGGCCCTGATGGCATATGTGGTGAAGCGTTCGCCATTGCTTACGTTGTAAATCTGGATTTGTTCATATTCCAGAATGCCGGCAAGGTCCAGAAGCTCGCCATCAATGGCGCAGGAGCCCTCGTAATCCAGTTCGGCGTGCGTAACACGGGCGCGATGCAGTTTGGCTTTCAGCATGGTGCATTGCATGAGGGGGTTACCTCCGCTCGTGAAAATCGGCACGGCCTGGGTAGGCGCGTAACACTTCCCGGCTTACCGGGCGGGCCATTGTGCCGTAATCATAAAAGGCATTCAATCACGACGAATGGAGCATTGTCAGACAAGAGGCATGGAGAAAAGCTCATCCTTTTTCAGCTCTGATCAGGATAGTTCAAAGGCGATATTGTCGATCAGTCGTGTGCCACCTAGTCGGGCGGCCACCAGTATCACAAGATGCCGGTCGTCAGGAGCGGCTGCGGTGAGGTCTTGGCTTCTAATCTCAAGATAGTCGGGCTCGAAACCGCATTTTCTCAGGTGCACTTGGCCGGCTTCTGCCAATAGCGGGTAGTTGCGCTGGCCGTCCAGAATGGCTTGCCGCAGTTGGCATAACGTCTGGTAGAGCTGAGGTGCTATCCGACGCTCGTCGGCGCTCAGGTAGCCATTTCGAGAACTGAGAGCCAGCCCATCCTGCGCACGGACGGTAGGTATGCCGACAACTTCGACTGGAAAACAAAGTTCCCGCGTGAATTGGCGAATCACAGCCAGTTGTTGATAGTCCTTTTCTCCAAAAAGGGCCAGGTCAGGTTGCACGATGTTGAAGAGCTTGCTAACTACGGTCGCGACGCCGGTGAAGTGCCCCGGCCGCGATTCTCCGCAAAGGATCTCGGTGATTCCACTCACATGAACAGTCGTGGCCTGGCTTTGGCCATCCGGGTATATTTCCCGCATGTCTGGTGCAAAGAGCAGGTCACATCTGGCATCGGCCAGCAGAGCGCTGTCGGCAGCGAGAGTGCGGGGATACTTGTCGAAATCTTCATTGAGACCAAACTGGGTTGGGTTAACAAAGATGCTGGCTGCCACCACGTCAGCACGACGCTTGGCGTTCTCGATCAGACTGATATGACCTTCGTGAAGGTTGCCCATGGTCGGGACGAAAGCTATTGATTTTTCAGCCTTGCGATAGGCCTTTACCACCGCACGAAGGCCGGCGACTGTATGTTCGGTTTTCATCGGATGTCTTTTCGGCAACGGTAGATGTGAAAGGCTGGTTCGGTGGACTTATTCGAAGCAATGCTCCGGCGCAGGATAGGCTCCGGACTTCACGGCGGCCAGATAGGCCTTGAAGGCACCGGCGATACCTTCGGGGCTCTCCGCAAGAAAGTTCTTCACGAAACGTGCGGGTTTGCCGGTATGAAGGCCCAGCATGTCATGCAGTACAAGAACCTGGCCGTCGCAGTGCGGACCCGCGCCGATGCCGATGACAGGTGCGGACACGCTGGCAGATATCTTCCTGCCGAGCTCGGTGGGAACGCACTCTAAAACGAAAAGCCCTACTCCTGCATGGTCCAGCTCAATCGCTTCAGCCAGTAATTTTTCGGCGGCAGCGCCGCGTCCCTGCACCTTGTAGCCCCCGAATACATTCACTGATTGGGGAGTAAGGCCCATGTGGATACAGCTGGGAACGCCACCCCGCGCCAACTGGACAATGGTTTCTTTCAGCCAGAGACCTCCCTCGAGTTTTACGACCTGGGCTCCGGCCTGCATAAGCGTTTTTGCGCCTGCCAAGGCGTCCTCGCTGCGTACGCATGACATGAAGGGCATGTCGGCAATCACCAGGGAGCGTCCACCGTTTCCGCGGGCAACGGCTGCCGTATGGTAGGCCATGTCGGCAATGGTGACCGGTAGTGTGGAGGTGTGGCCTTGGACCACCATGCCGAGAGAGTCCCCGACCAGAATGGTTTCAATGCCGGCGTCGCCCATAATCTGGGAGAAGGTGGCGTCATAACTGGTCAGGCAGGTGAATTTTTCACCGCGCGCCTTGAGTTCGCGCAGAGCAGAGAGGGTGATGGACTTCATGGCAGGCCTCATTCCGGGACAATCTATGGTCGATGCCTGATCAGCTGGCGTCAATTGCCATTGCCCATCGCTCACCGCTCCTGATTTCCAGCAGTCCTTGATGCCCCGGGGCGGCGGCCATCATCGCAAGGAGGCTCCCGTCGGGCATGTGTGCCTCAGGAGCAATTTGCAGCAATGGAATCAGGACGAAGTTGCGATTCCGTAGCTCCGGGTGCGGAACCACAAGACTCGTGGATGAGATGGCGTCATTGCCGTAAAGCAGCAAGTCGAGATCGAGCGTGCGAGCCCCCCAGCGCTCCTGGCGTTCGCGTCCATGCTGATTTTCGATTTCTTGCAATGCGGCAAGCAGTGCATGAGGAGGCAGGGCGGTTTTCAGGCGCACCACGGCATTCAGATAGTCGTTCTGGCCCGGCGGACCGAGAGGCGTGCTGCGGTAAAGGCCAGAGATGCCGCTGAGGCGGCTGACAGGAAGTTTTGCAAGAGAAGATACGGCGCTTTGTAAGGTGGTCTCGACCTCCCCCAGATTGCCGCCCAAGCCAATGAATGCAGTGACGGATTTCATGCGGGGGGCGTGGACGCGGGACGGCGCTTGCGGGGCGCGCGTCTGCGCGGCCGTTTCGGGCCGTCGCCGCCGACCTCCAGCGCCCGCAGCATTTCCGCGCGCAGTCCCGGGTCTGCTTCCTGATAGCGGGTCCACCAGGCACCGAATCCATGGGTTTCTTCGCCGGCGGCCTCTCGCAGGACGAGAAAATCATAGGCGGCACGGAACCGCTGCTGCTGGACCATGGCCTCAACCTGGCGGGGTCTCGGCTGCTCAAGACGAGGCTGCATCTCCCAGATATCGCGGATGGTCTGAACGGTAAACCGCGGAATGGCTGTGCGCTCGCATTGGCGGGAGATTACCCGCTGTCCCGCCTGCTGCAGGGCAGGCATGGATGGCATGCCCCCGGCCAAAAGATGGGCGTTCTCAGCCAGCAGCTGCTGCCAAAGCAGGGCTGCATAGAAAAAAGCGGGATTCACACTCTTGCCTGCGGCAAGGCGGCTGTCCGTGCTCTCTGCTGTGAGGAAAAGTAGGCGCTCGCTTTCAGGGGCTCCCTTGGCGTCCAGGAACAGGTGCCGGAAAAGGTCATACTCCTGCAAGAGCTTCAGTACGCGCACGGCATGGCCAGAGGCCAGCAGTTTCTGAGACTCGTCAAACAGTCTGTGCGAAGAAACATGGTCGAGCAGGTCGCCCAGACGAAGGATTGGCTCCGCCGTGGCAGGCTCGAGAGAAAAATCCAGTTTGGCGGCGAAACGAATGGCGCGCAGCATCCGCACCGGATCTTCGCGATAGCGGGTTTCGGGATCTCCAATCAGTCGGAGTTGGCGTCTTTCGATATCCTGCAGGCCGCCGGTGAAATCCCAGAGGCTGAAGTCCTCGATGTTGTAGTAGAGGGCATTGACGGTGAAGTCGCGGCGCTCGGCGTCGTCCTCGATGTTTCCCCACACATTGTCACGCAGGATGACTCCTGCATGGGACGTCTGGGCATGCTGCGACTCGGCCTGGGCGTGGTGTGCGCGGAAAGTTGCCACCTCGATGACCTCCCGGCCATAGCGCACATGGGCCAGCCGGAAGCGCCGACCGATAAGCTGGCACTGACCGCCAAAGGCCTGTTTCACCTCTTCAGGTGTGGCGCTGGTGGCCACATCAAAGTCCTTGGGATGCATGCCGAGCAGCAGGTCGCGGACGCATCCCCCCACCAGGAAAGCCTCGTGGCCGCGCTCGCGCAGGCGGTAAAGCGTCTTGAGTGCAGCGCTGCTGATGTCTTTTCGGGAGATGTTGTGCTTGTCGCGCGGGACCACCTTGCGCTGTTGTCTCTCAGGCAGCGACAACTTGCCACGAAGGCGGTTGATCAGGGCTTTGATCATGGATTCGCCCGGTAAAGGAGAGGAATAAGGCGCGGATGATAGCAATTTCCGTCGTCGGGCACAGGCATTGCATCGATGCCGGAGTGAGCATTTCAGGTAGGCACAAATAAAGAGCGGGAGGCCGAGGCCTCCCGCTTGCGCTGAACGTTGTCATTTTTTCTTGGGTGAAGAGCTGTTTTTCTTGGTGGCGGCCGTTGTTTTTGTTTTGGGCCATCGTGCGGCTCCCCTATGGAGCCTTAGGTGGTTGGGTTCAGCTATGAAGCCTCCCGGTCATAGCTGAACCTTCCCATCCGCATTTTCTTCTTCTTATTTTTTGTTTTTCTTTTTATATCGCGGCGAAACAGCGTGCTTGTTTTTGTTCTTCACGCCCAAGTTATAGAGCAGGAGTCGTGCCAGCTTTTATTATTTTAAGAAAAACAAGTAAAAACAACAGGTTGGGATTTATAAGGGTATGGGTTAACGATGGATAAGGCAGGGGCGTAACACGAGGGTGGGTGAGACTGTAACAGCCGGTGTAGCAAGGTAACACTCTGTCAGAAATTGTTATTGCTGCTTAGACGATATCGCCCTCGGCATCCGGGCTCATCTCGCCGTCGCTGGACTTCCGACGTGGAATGCCCAGGCGCTGCCGTCTTTCCCAGAGCGTCTTGCGACTGATGCCCAGCTTCTGGGCCAGTTCGGTTTCTGACATATGGTCCTGGTGCTCAAGGACGAAGTGCTGAAAGTAGTCTTCCAGAGATAGCCCGGTGGGCGGCTCGGCAGTTGAGACGGTCCGGCTGACGGCAGGGGGGCATGCCGGCCGGTTATGGTCGATGGCCAGGTGCTCTGGCATGATCTCGTCAGATTCGCAAAGAATCGTTGCGCGCTCTATGGCATTTTCCAGCTCGCGGACATTGCCGGGCCAGGCGTAGAGGAGCATTGCTTCACGGGCTTCAGGGCTGAAGTGGAGTTGTGCGCCGATGCCCAGGCGTTGCGAGATGCGAGCCAGCAGAGTCTCGGCCAGGGAATTTATATCGTTTCCGCGATCTCGCAGCGGTGGCAGCAGCAATTCCACCACATGCAGCCGATAGTAGAGGTCCTCGCGGAACAGGCCTTCGCTGGTCAGCTGCTTCAGGTTGCGGTGAGTTGCGGCCACGAGGCGGACATCGATGCGCCTGGCCTGCGTGGAGCCGATGCGGCGCACTTCCTTCTCCTGCAGAAAACGCAGCAGCCTGGCCTGTGCTTCGACAGGGAGCTCCCCGATTTCATCCAGGAACAGGGTCCCGCCATCGGCGGCTTCGACGAGGCCCTTGCGGTTGGTCTGAGCGCCTGTGAAGGAGCCTTTCTCGTAGCCGAACAGTTCGGATTCGATAAGCGTGTCGGGAATGGCGGCGCAGTTCACGGAAATCATGGGGCCATTGGCGCGCAGGCTGCGGTCGTGCAGGGCACGCGCCACCAGTTCCTTGCCGGTGCCGGACTCGCCGCGGATGAGCACCGTGGTGGCAAGCGGCGCCAGCTTGCTGATGCGGTTGAAGACCTCCTGCATCGCCGGGCAGGACCCGATCATGCCGTTGGTGGGATAGACCTGCGCCACGCTTTGCTTGAGCGCCTCGTTCTGCGCCTTCAAGGTTTTCTCGCGCAATATGCGCTCGATGGAAAGCAGCATCTCGTCGTGATCGAAGGGCTTGGAGATGTAGTCCACGGCACCCAGCTTCATCGCCTCAACGGCCGACTTCAGGTTGCCGAAGCTGGTCATGATGAGCACGGGCGCGGGACGTGCCCTTGCGATGAGTTCGGTGCCGGGCTCGCCAGGCAGGCGCACGTCGGTAATGACGAGGTCGAAGTCCTCGAAGCTGTAACGCTCGCACGCTTCGGTGACGGAGCCGGCCTCGCTGACGTGGTAGCGATGGCGTTCCAGCAGCCGCTTGAGGCTGGAGCGGATCAGGGCTTCATCTTCGACGAGCAGAATGTGACTCATGAGAACCTGTCTGGTGTGCGGTAACGCTGCACAAGTAATTTGGCGGAGGCTGAAGCCCTAGGATTTCTCACCTTTCTGCCAGGCCGGCAGGACAATCTGAACGATCACCCCCTGACCCTGATCGTAATCCGCTTTATCGATTAGTTGAATGCGTCCCTCGTGCTCGGTAACGATGCCGTGCACAAGGGTCAGGCCAAGCCCCGTGCCTTTGCCGGTCTGCTTGGTGGTCACGAAAGGCTCGAACAGGGCATTGCGGATTTCTCCTGCGGGCAAGCCGCTGCCGAAATCCTCTATCTCGATGCGAACCTGCGGGCCGTGCGCCGTAGCGCGGCAGATGATGCGCCCCTCCCTGGGGCTGGCGTCGCGGGCATTGCTGAGCAGGTTGATGAGGACCTGCGTCAGGCGCTGCTGATCGCCTGCGACCATGATGCCCGGGCGGCATTCGTTCTCGAATACATGATCGCGGCCTTCGGGAGCCAGCTGCAGCAACTGGACGGCTTGCTCCACGACGGCGCTCACCTCCACCGCCTCCAGGCTCTGGCTGGGACTGTCGGCGCGCGCAAAACCGACCAGGGACTGCACGATGCGCGAAATACGCTGGGTCTGGTCGAGAATCTGCTGGCAGGCGTCTTCGAGTTCGGGATCCCGGGTTTCGGCCTGGAGGTTCTGCGCGAGGCAGGCGATGCCGGTCACAGGATTGCCGATCTCGTGCGCGACGCCGGCCGCCAGGCGGCCGATCGAGGCCAGACGCTCATTGTGCGAAACGCGCTGCTCGAGCCGGTGCAAGCCGGTCAGGTCCTCCACCACGATCACCTGCGAGTCGGGATGGCCGAGACTACCGCCTTCGCTGATGGAGGCGCGATTCAGGCTGACCCAGCGCTGTTCGCCACGGCTGGGGACCTGCTTGCGGTAGACCTGTGCGCGGGGGCCCAGCAGGAAGTCGAGGAAGATCTCGCGCCAGGGCGGGGGCAGGTCGGCCAGGCGCGAGCCGATCACGGCCTCGTCGCTGATGCCGGTGAGCTGCATCATGGCGCGATTCCAGGACAGGATCTCGAGATCGCGGCCGAGAGAGCACACTCCTATGGGCAGGTCGAGCAGCGTCTGGCGATGGAAGCGGCGTAGCGAGTCGAGCTCGGCGGCAAGACCGGAAAGGCGATGCCGGTACTCCTCGAGGCGCGATTCGATGTAGTGGATGTCCTCGGAGCCGTCGCTGTCGTTGCGTACCTTGTAGGGCAGGTGCTGGTCGAGGATGTCCTGGGCCACCGAAGGGCCGAGCAGGCCGGAGAGGTTGGATTCGATGCGGTCGCGCAGGCGGCGCAATGCGTAGGGCCGCACTTCACCCGGGTCCATGCCGAGGTCCGCCAGAGCGGCCTGCACTTCGCGCTCGGCCGTCATGCGACCGAGCGGCTCGGACAGGCCGCGCACGAAGTCTCCGGTAGAGCCGGCAGAAAGCTCCCAGCGATAGGGGCGGCGCAGATTGTCCACCGAGCAGGTATGGGCCGCGATCTGCTCGCTGGGCGTCTGCTTGCCGAGCAGGGAAATGGCGACCCCCAGCAGGGCGTTGATCAGCGTGACCGCCGTGCCCATGGTCTGCCAGTAGTCGGTGTTGTTGGTGAGGGAGACATGGAACCAGCTCAGCGCCGGAATGAAGCGCAACTCCATGAGATAGGGGATCCCCAGCGTCACGAACCACAGCAGCATGCCCGCACAGAGGCCGCTGATGAAACCGATGCGGTTGGCGCGTGGCCAGAACAGAACGCCGATGAGGCCGGGCGCGAACTGCAGCGTGGCCACGAAGGTGAGCATGGCCATTTCCGTCATGCTGTGGCGCTCGTCCAGCAGTACATAGACGAGAAACGCCGCCGCGATCAGGCTCACGATGAGCATGCGGCGCATCTGCAGCAGCCAGCGATAGATGTTCTGTTCGGGGTTGGGCTGGTAGAGCGGCAGCACGAGATGGTTGAGGGCCATCGATGCCAGTGCCAGCGTGCTGACGATGATGACGCCCGACGCCGCGGCCAGCCCGCCGACGAAAACCAGCAGCGGTAGCCAGCTGCTGTTGGAGGCCAGCGCCACGCCCAGCGTGAAATCTTCCGGATGCAGATCGAGGCCCAGCTTGAGGCCGGCCCAGAGCAGCAGGGGCACCGCCAGCGACATGGCGAAGAGATAGAGCGGCAGGCCCCAGCTCGCCGTGATCAGCGAACGCGGATGGAAGTTCTCGGTGAAGGTCATCTGGTACATGAACGGCAGGACCACGGCCGAGAACAGAAAGGACAGGATGAGGATGTGCCAGAAGCCGCCGCGGAGCGGCTCGTACAGCATCTGCAGGGCAGCCGGGTTCGACGTCAGCCAGGGCTTCAGGCCGTCGTTGCCGCCCAGCACCTGCTGCCAGGCGAACCAGGCGACGGCGCCCATGGCCAGCAACTTGATCACCGACTCCAGCGCGATCGCCACCACCAGCCCTTCGTGTTTCTCCCGCGGCGAGAGATGGCGCGCGCCGAACAGCACGGTGAAAGCCATGATGACGAGGCAGAACACCATGGCCATGGCCTGGTGGCGTACTCCCGGCGTGAGCAGTTGCGCGGAATCGGCGACCGCGCGGATCTGCAGCGCCAGCATGGGCATCATGCCGACGATCATGGCGATCGTGGTCAGGGAGCCCGCTGCCTGGCTGCGGTAGCGGTAGGCGAAGAGGTCTGCCAGCGATCCGAGCTGGTAGGTCTTGGCGAGGCGCAGCACCGGCGCCAGCAGCACGGGCGCCAGCAGAAAGGCGCCGGATATGCCGAGATAGAACGCGAGGAAGTTGTAACCGCTGTTGTGGGCAAAGCCGACCACGCCATAAATGCCCCAGGCGCTGACGTAGACGCCGAGCGACAGCACATAGACGAGCGGGTGCCTGACCCAGCGCACCGGCACCCAGCCGGACTCGCTGACGTAAGCCACCAGGAACAGAGCGAAGAGGTAGCCAACGCCTAGCGTCAGCAGCTCGCCGGGACTGAAGCTCATGCTGTTCCCCTCGCGCCCTGCTGCGCGCATGTTGGCGTGGCGGGAGGGTGGTGACGAATATTGGCAGACATCCTGGGACGCACCGGGGCCGGCCTACTGCAGGTCTTTGAGGTCACGACTCTTGCCGATCCAGAAGCTGAGCACGATCAGAATCAGCCAGATGAGATAGGGGCGATACCATGCCGTGCCGCCTTCGCTCCACCATTCGATGATGGCGGGGGAGAGCAGGTAGGCACCGGCAATGAAGAGCAGGACGAGGCGATCGATGTACATGGCGAGCGTGGCGTGCGCCGGATGAGTGACTTGGGCGCAAGGTAACAGTCCGGAGCAGGGCGCGCCAGAACCGTCGCCGTCAGGGCGCTGTAATGGCGACGGGGACGGCGGGAATGGCTGCCGGTCGCCAGTGGGTAATGCCCCAGGCCAGGATTTCCTCGCAGGCAAGAGCTGGAGGAGCGGCGGGAATCTCCTGCCCGAGGCAATGCAGGGCCTGCCAGAGCAGTTGCGGCACGGCCGGCAGTGGCAGCGGCGTGGCGAGGTTCTGCTTCGAGAGCTTGCTGCCGTCCGGGTTCACGGCCAGCGGCAGGTGCATGTAGCCGGGCGTGGGCAACTGCAGCCTGCGCTGCAGCAGGATCTGCCGGGCGGTGTTGTCGAGCAGGTCGGCGCCGCGTACGACACGGGTTATTTTCTGGAAGGCATCGTCCACGACCACGGCCAGCTGGTAGGAGAAGAGCCCGTCGCGGCGGCGCAGGACGAAATCGCCTGCGGCCTCGTGCACATCTTCCTGCCGGGGGCCGAACACGGCATCTGCAAAGGTGATGAGGCTGTTGTCCGGAACGCGCAGGCGCAGCGCGGCATCTTTCCGCGGCGAGGTAAAGGCGCGGCAGTTACCGGGGCAGACGATGCTGCCGAGGCGGGCCAGCTCGGCCCTCGAGCAGCGGCACCAGAACACATCGCCTTGCGCCTGCAGGCGCTCGAGGGCCGCCAGATATGCCGCCGTCCGTGTGCTCTGGCGCAGCACTTCCCCATCCCAGGCCAGGCCATAGGCCTCGAGCTGGCGCAGTATCAGCGTGTCGGCGCCCGCCATGGCGCGGGGCGGATCGATGTCCTCGATGCGCAGCAGCCATTGCCCGCTGGCGGCACGCGCGTCGCAGTAACTGCCGACCGCGGCCAGCAGCGAGCCGAAGTGCAGCGGTCCGGTGGGCGAGGGCGCGAAGCGGCCGATACAGGTCATGACAGGCACAATGAAAAAACGCCGCGGCGGCGGCGTTTTCTCGGTTGGGGTGGTTCAGCCGACCAGCTGTTTTTCCTTGATCTCCGCCAGGTTCTTGCAGTCGATGCAGAGCGTGGCGGTCGGTCGCGCTTCGAGGCGGCGAATGCCGATCTCCACGCCGCAGTCGTCGCAGTAGCCGTAGTCTTCCTTGTCGATGCGGCCCAGGGTCTGGTCGATCTTCTTGATCAGCTTGCGCTCGCGGTCGCGCGTGCGCAGCTCCAGCGAGAACTCCTCTTCCTGGGTGGCGCGGTCATTGGGGTCGGGCAGGTTGGCCGACTCGTCCTGCATGTGGTGCACGGTGCGATCCACTTCTTCCATCAGCTCGCGCTTCCACGACTGGAGAATGATGCGGAAGTGGTCGAGCTGCCTGGGATTCATATAGTCCTCGCCCTTGTTTTCCTGGTAGGGCGTCGTGCCATGAATCAGCCCGTTGGAGGGGGCGGACGAAGATCGGCGGGAGGCTTTGCTGGGGGCTTTGGAGGCAGGTTTCACGCTTTCAGTTTTCACGGCGGCGACTTTGCTTGAAGGGGTTGAGGAGGTCTTGGCGGCCGTCGCGGAGGTCGAGCCTGCGGACTTGGCGGGAGCCGGGGCCAGGGAGGCCGGGGCTGCCGCCTTTGCCGTCAAGGGCTTGGCTGCGGGAGCTGCTTTGGCTGCCTTGGCGGCAGGTTTGGCAGGCCTGGCTGGCGCCTTGGGGACAGCCGGCTTGGCACCCTTGCTTGCTGCCTTGCCGGCAGCGGCCTTGGGAGCGGCTGCCTTGCTTGTTGTGGTCTTGCTGGCGGCCGCCTTCGGGGCGGCGGCCCTGGAAGCGGGCTTGGCGGCGGTAGTCTTGGCAGCGCCGGCTTTCCCGGAAACTTTAGCAGGGGACCGGGCAGCCGGCTTGGCTGGTGTCTTCGCCGGCTTTGCCGCCGGTTTGGCTGGCGCCCTGGTCGCCGATTTTGCCGGGGCCTTGGCGGCCGGTTTCGCCGGTGTCTTGGCGGCGGGCTTGGCCGGCGTCTTGCCGCCGGACTTGCTGGCGGCAGGCCTGGCCGGCGCTTTTTTGGCGGCCGGTTTCGCCGGCGCCTTGGCGGCCGGCCTGGCAGGTTTCTTGGTCGGCTTATCTGCCGTGGCTGTCTTCTTCTTGTTCTTGCTCTTGTCAGACGTGGAAGCCATTGCCATCCCCTGGGGCGGTGAAAACGCCAATCTATATCAAGAAGCCTCTACCCGGACAACTCGGTAAACGCTTCGCTAAAGACTAGTCCTTTGTGGCATGGGCCGGCATCAGCCACACGCCGTTGTCGATCAGCTGCACGTTCAGTGCTGCCAGCGCCTCGCCCTGGCAGGGGCCGAATACGCACAGGCCATTCTCGATCTCGAACAGGGCGCCGTGGTTGGCGCACTGGATGTGGCGGCGCTCGGTGTCCAGGAAAACATCCGGCATGAAGTTTAGCTCGATACCGAGATGCGGACAGCGGTTGCGGTAGGCATGGAGCTCGCGCCCCTGTCGCACCACCACTACTTCGCCTTCCGGCGTATGCACGCCGATGGCGTCGCCATCGGGAATATCGTCGAGTGCGCAGAGTCTCAGCATGTCCGGCTCGAAAAGGCGGGCGATTATAGGCCGCCGGTCATTGCTGTCCAGAGTGCGTTGCGTTGATTTCTCGCAACAGCGCCGCGTGCTGCTCCAGCGGCAGGCGCGGGCCGAACTGCCCGACCACGGCCGCCGCTGCCGCGCTCGCCAGGGCGCCGGCGCGCGCTGGCGTCCAGGCGCGCGTCAGGCCGAACAGGTAGGCGCCGGCGAACATGTCGCCGGCGCCGTTGGAGTCGACCGGCGTGGTTGGCGTGGGCGCAATGCGGTGCGTCTCGCGGCCATCCCACACCAGGGCGCCATCGCCGCCCAGGGTGATGACGACCTGCCCGGCAATTTTTTTCAGCGCGTCCAGGGCGTGCCCGACGGTGAGCGCATCGCTCCACAGGCAGGCTTCTTCTTCATTGCAGAACAGCAGGTCGACGCCGTCGTCGAGCATTTCCGCGAGGCCCGGCTTGAAGAAGCGCACCATGGCCGGGTCGGAGAACGTCATGGCGATCCGCACGCCGTTGGCGCGGGCGAGCCGGCGGGCCTCCTTTACCGCGGCGCGCGCCGAGTCCGAGCTGACCAGATAGCCTTCGACGTACAGCCAGTGAGAGGCGGTCAGCGCGGCCGGCACGAGCTCGGCCACCGATACGTCGGCGGTGATGCCGAGGAAGGTATGCATGGTGCGTTCGCTGTCGGGAGTGACCATGACCACGCAGGTGCCGGAGATGCCGGATTCGCGCTCGGGCTTGAGGTTGCTGGAGACGCCGGCAGCGTGCAGGTCGTGCACGTAGAAGTCGCCGCTGCCGTCGCTGGCGACCTTGCAGGAGTAGAAGCTGCGCCCGCCGAAAGCGGCGACGGCGATGATGGTGTTGGCGGCGGAGCCGCCGCTGGCGCGCTTCTCCAGGCCGAACTCGGAGTCGAGAGCGGCGATCAGGCGCTGCTGCTGCGCTTCGTCGACCAGGGTCATCTGTCCCTTGCTGATGCCGTGGCGGCCGAGGAAGTCGTCGGTGACGCGGTATTCGGCGTCGACCAGGGCGTTGCCGAGGGCATAGACATCAAAATGGCGCAGGGACATTCTTGTGACACCGTTTACAAAAGTCGGGCGATTATGCGAGCAGGCCGGGCTGCCCGCCAGTAGGGGCGGACGCTAGAATCACCCGCCTTCCGCTAGCGACCCTTACAAGATCCATGACGGCCCTGCGTTCCCGCGGCTTCATCCTGACCGCCCTCCTCATCCTGCTGGTCATCGTCCTGCTGGCGGCGGTGGGGCTTGGCCTGTACATGCTGCACCTGGACGGCATCGTGCGCGACAAGTTCGAGGGCAAGCGCTGGGCGATTCCCGCCCGCGTCTATGCCCGGCCCCTGGAGCTCTACACCGGGGCGCCGCTGGCCCACCGCGACGTCCTGGAGGAACTGCGCCTGCTGCATTACCGGCAGCGGGATCCGGCAATGGCGGGCAGCTGGCAGCAGAAAGGGAACGAGCTGGTCATCCATACCCGCGGGTTCAGCTTCGGCGACGGCATCGAAGAGTCGCAGGTCCTGCGCCTGCGCTTCGATGGCAACAACATTGCCGATGTCGCCAGCACGCTGCGCAACGAGCGTGGCGTGGTGCGCCTCGAACCCATGGTCATCGGCGGCATCTATCCCCGGCAGACCGAGGACCGCATCCTCATGCAGCTCAAGGAGGCGCCGAAGCACCTGGTGCCGGCGCTGCTGGCCACGGAAGACCGCTCCTTCCACTCCCATCACGGCATTTCCCTGCGCGGCACGGCGCGCGCGCTCTGGGTCAACCTGACCAGCGGCCGTACCCAGGGCGGCAGCACGCTGACCCAGCAGCTGGTGAAGAATTTCTACCTCAGCAGCGAGCGCACCCTGACGCGCAAGGTCAACGAGGCGCTGATGGCGCTGTTGCTGGAGAGGCATTACGGCAAGGATGAAATTCTCGAGACCTACCTCAACGAGGTGGCGCTGGGGCAGAGCGGCGACCGCTCCATCAACGGTTTCGGCCTGGCCGCGCAATTCTATTTCGGCCAGCCCATTGCCGAGCTGGAGCTGCACCAGGTGGCACTGCTGGTGGCGATGGTGCAGGGCCCCTCGTTCTATAATCCGCGGCGCAATCCCCAGCGCGCGCTGGCGCGGCGCAACCTGGTCATCGACAACCTGCTGCGCGACAAGAAGATCACGCCGGCGCAGGCCGGCGCCGCGAAGAAGAACCCCCTCGGAGTGATCGCCAAGCCGGCCGCCGCGACGGTATATCCCGCCTTCATCGATCTCGTGCGTCGCCAGCTCCACACGGAATACAAGGAAGAGGACCTCGGCAGCGAGGGCCTGCGCATTTTCACCACGCTGGATCCGCTGGTGCAGAACGCCGGCCAGGCCGCCTTCCAGGCCACGATCTCGCGCCTGAAGAAATCGGCCCCGAAACGCCTCGGCAAGCTGCAGGGGGCGATGGTGGTGGCCAATCCCGAGAATGGCGAGCTGCTGGCCCTCATCGGCGGATACGGGGATTTCACGGGCTATAACCGCGCGCTGGATGCGCGCCGCCAGATCGGCTCGCTGGTCAAGCCGGCGGTCTATCTCACGGCACTGGAGTCGGGGCTGTTCACGCTGGTGTCGCCGCTGGACGATGGCCCCGTGCAGCTGGCCAGCCAGGACGGCAAGGTCTGGGAGCCGCGGAACGACGACGGCGAAAGCCACGGCATGGTCCCGCTCTACCACGCCCTTTCGCATTCCTACAACCAGGCCACCATCCGCATGGGCATGAGCGTCGGCGTGCCGGAGGTCATCCATACGCTGAAGCGCATGGGCGTGAAGCAGAAGCTGGCGAACTATCCGTCGCTGATGCTGGGCGCGGTCGACATGTCGCCGCTGGAAGTCATGTCGCTGTTCCAGATCTACGCCAGCGGCGGCTTCCGGGCGCCGCCGCGCAGCATTCGCGAGGTCATCGATGCCCAGGGCAGGCCGCTCAAACGCTACGGTCTCGCGGTGGAGCAGGTGGCCGATCCGGCCGCGGTCTATCTCGTGAATTTCGCGCTGCAGCAGACCATGCGCTCGGGCACGGCCGCGAGCGCCGCCGGCAGCTTGCCGCCGGGGCTCGTCATGGCCGGCAAGACCGGCACCACCAACGACCTGCGCGACGCCTGGTTCGCCGGCTATACCGGCAACTACCTGGCGGTGGTCTGGGTGGGCAACGACGACAACCGCGCGACCGGGCTCTTCGGCGCCACCGGCGCCCTGCCGATCTGGGTGGAAACCATGCGCCGCCTGCATCCGGTTTCGCTGCTGCAGGCCCAGCCGGAAAACGTGCAGTGGCACTGGGCCGACCGCGAGACCGGGCTGCTCTCGGCCGAGGGCTGCCCGGATGCGGTGTATGTGCCCTTCCGCAGCGACACCGTGCCGCAGGAGGCGGTTTCCTGTGGCGAGGGGGGCGCGCCCGCGGCGGTGCAGAA
This sequence comes from Pseudomonadota bacterium, assembly GCA_049320605.1. GTDB lineage: Bacteria > Pseudomonadota > Gammaproteobacteria > Pseudomonadales > Moraxellaceae > UBA2031. The sequence goes on from JBMOQI010000006.1 coordinate 173,429, forward strand.
AGCCTTGCAGCGCGTCATCGACTGGTTCTAGCGGCCGTCGGCTGCGCCCGCCTGCACAGGCAGTGACTTGTCAAAAAGCGGCTGGCGGTATTCATTCGCAGGCTCGTCCGGTTTGAGCCCGGCGCTGTGAGGCCGGAAGCCGTAGCGTCCGCTGCAGGCAGCGCTGCCAGGAAGGTTGATGTCATGCATTTCAAGATAGTCCCGCGTCCTGCCTCGATCGTGCTGCTTGCCGTTGCCGCGCTGCTTGCCGCCTGCGCGCAGAGACCGCCCGGCGCCCAGGCTCCCGTCGTGGTTGAAGGTGCCGCACCGCCGGCTCCCGACAGCACCGCCGCCCCTGGCGTCGGGCCGGCCCCGCTCCCGCCCGGCGCGCCGGCGCAACCGGCCCGCCAGCTCGCCGATGGCGCGCAACTGCCGGCCGTCACCGGCCTGCTCGGCGCTGCCGACCGGGCGCTTGCCAAGGGCGACGTGGAGTTGGCGGCCGCCAACCTGGAGCGCGCCCAGCGGCTGGCGCCGCAGTCCGCCCCGGTCTACCAGCGCCTCGCCAGGGTGAAGCTGGAACAGAAACGTCCGGCGGAGGCCGAGCAGCTGGCGCGCAAGGCGCTGGCGTTTGCGGTCTCGCCGACGCAGCAGGCCGTCCTCTGGCGACTCATTGCCAGCGCCCGGCAGCAGCAGGGCAGGCAGGCGGCCGCCGGCGAAGCGGCCGCACGGGCGGCCGCGCTGGAGGCCAGTGTGCCGGCAGGCGCGCCCTGACCTTTCCGGCATGCACCGGAGTGCACTTCTTCAGTATCAGCGTTTTTGAACGCAGTGCTGAACACGTATCTCAGGGACGCTCCGGGGCTTCCGCCCGCAGGTGTTGCTGCAGCCAGTCGGGGATGGCCTCTTCGGCCCCGGCGATGGCGGGGGCCGCCCCCGCGCCGAGTACGGGCCTGCCTTCCATGCGAAGCGAGGTGACGCGGTACTCGATGGGCTCGCCGCCTCTCAGGTGGCCCGATACCTTGACGGGAAAGTTCAGGTAATCGGGCGCGAGCCAGATATCGAAGGCGCGCACCATCTCGCCGAGGTCCGGCTCGAAGAATTCCCCGATGACGTGCAGCGTGCGCAGCGTACCGGTGGGCAGCCGGAGCGTTTCTTCTGCCTGCAGGGAAAAACGCACCTGGTATACCCCGCGCCCGGTGCTGACGAAAACCGACTGCGGACGGCCGTCGAAGGTCACGGCCAGGTGGAAAGGCAGGCTGGCGAGATCCTGCGGGATGACCGGCAGTGGCGCTTCGCGGGGATGGTCGGGTTTGCCGTAGCGGATCAGGCCATCGCTGTAGCGGGTGAAGCTTCGTATCTTTTTTCCCAGCGTCAGCTGCGAGGCCTCCGGCATCAGGCCGCCCAGGGGATGGATTCTGCCTTCGCTCGCCAAAGACGCTTTAAAGCCGAATTTGCGGCCGCTGACGATGATGGCATAGCGATACCCCTCCATGGCCCAGGCCTGGGTGAGCGCCAGCGGAAGCCCGTTGAGCCGTGCGTCGAGCTCGGCTTCCAGTTGCAGGGGAAACGCCGGCGCCGGCTCGGCGGATGGGGCGAGGGGCGCTTCCGGCGGCGCTGCTGCAACGGCGTCGTTGCTGGTCTGCGGGGGGAGTGCTTCGGCACGGGGCGGGCTGTCTGCTGCCCCGCTTTCCGCCAGCGCCGCGGCGGGCCCCGGCGCTGGCGGAGTCGCCCGCTGCTGCCGGCGCTGCTGCGCCGGCGCTTTCGGCGCGGCTGCGGCTGCGGCGGCGCGTGTCGCCAGGCGGATCCGCTGCACATGGGTTGGCTGCCGGCTTGCCAGGACCTCGTCGTCCAGGCGGGAGAAATTCGCAAAAAAGGTGAAGGCGCTGCCCCCCAGCATGAGGACGTGCAGCAGCAGCGAAAGCAGCAGGGCCGATAACAGGGTTAGCTGCCGGTTCCGCATGGGGGCTCCTGCAGGCCGCAGCCGGCCGGTCTAGGCCTGCAGCGCCCGCGCGGCCGCCTGCACGGTGGCCGCGATGTCATCGGGGGTGTGCGCGGCGGAGACGAAGCCGGCTTCGAAGGCCGACGGGGCCAGATAGACGCCCTCGGCAAGCATGGCGTGGAAGAAGCGCTTGAAGGCCTCGACGTCGCAGGCGAGGGCTTCGGCATGGCTGCCGACTTTCCTGTCGGTGAAGAAAATGCCGAACATGCCGCCGACCTGCGTGGTGGTCAGGGCGACGCCGCTGGCGGCCGCGGCTCTCTCCAGACCCTGGCAAAGGGCAGCGGTGCGTTCGCCCAGCGTTGCGAAAAACCCGGGCGCGGCGATGAGTTCCAGCGTCTTCAGGCCGGCGCGCATGGCGATGGGGTTTCCCGAGAGCGTGCCGGCCTGGTAGACCGGGCCCAGCGGCGCGATCTTTTCCATGATGGCGCGCTTGCCGCCGAAGGCGCCGACCGGCATGCCGCCGCCGATGACCTTGCCCAGCGTGGTGAGGTCAGGCGTGATGCCGTAGAGCGCCTGCGCGCCGCCCAGGGCGACGCGGAAGCCCGTCATCACCTCATCGAAGATCAGCACCGCAGCGTATTCGTCGCAGAGGCGGCGCAGGCCTTCGAGAAAGCCGGGCGCGGGCGGAATGCAGTTCATGTTGCCGGCGACGGGCTCGACGATGAGGCAGGCGACCTCGCTGCCGCGCGCCCGGAAGAATTCTTCCGCCTGCGCGAGGTTGTTGAACTCCAGCGTGACGGTGTGCTTCGCCAGGTCGGCGGGCACGCCGGCCGAACTCGGCACGCCCAGCGTCAAGGTGCCGGAGCCGGCCTTCACCAGCAGCGAGTCGGCGTGGCCGTGGTAGCAGCCTTCGAACTTCACCAGCACGTCGCGGCCGGTATGGCCGCGCGCCAGGCGGATGGCGCTCATGGTCGCCTCGGTGCCCGAGCTCACCATGCGCACCATCTCGATCGACGGGATCAGCTCGCAGACCTTGTCGGCCATGCGGATCTCCAGCTCGGTGGGCGCGCCGAAGCTGAGGCCGTCGGCGGCGGCTTCCTGCACTTCGCGAATCACGTCGGGATGCGCATGGCCGAGGATGGCCGGCCCCCAGGAGCCGACGTAATCGATATAGCGGCGGCCGTCGGCGTCGAAGAGGTAGGCGCCGCGGGCGCGCGAAAAGAATACCGGCGTGCCGCCGACGCCGCGGAAGGCGCGCACGGGAGAGTTCACGCCACCGGGGATATGGCGGCAGGCGGCGGTGAAGAGGGCATCGGATCGGCTCATGGCGGCAGCTCAGAAAAGTGTGGCGAAGGCGCGGGCGCGGGCGGCGATGTCACGGGCCTGCCAGAGGTCGCTGATGACGGCGATGCAGTCTGCGCCCGCGGCAATGACGGGGGCGGCATTATCGGGGCTAATGCCCCCTATCGCCACCACGGACAGGCCGAAGCGCCGTGCCTGCTGCAGGATTTCGAGCGGTGCGCGGGCGGCGCCGGGTTTGGTGGCGGAAGGGTAGACCGCGCCGAAGGCCACATAGTTGGCGCCCTGCGCGGCCGCCTCCCCGGCAAATTCGAGCGAGCCGTGGCAGGTGGCGCCAATGATGGCGTCGGGGCCGAGCCGGCGGCGGGCGGAGGCGAGCGCCGCGTCGCTGCGGCCCAGGTGAACTCCGTCCGCGCCGATGGCGGCGGCCAGCTCGACATCGTCGTTGATGAGCAGCGGAATATCGTAACGACGGCACAGCTCCAGCAGTGCCGTCGCCTCCGCATGGCGGCAGATGCGGTCGCCGGATTTGTCGCGGTACTGGACGATGGTGGCGCCGCCCTGCAGGGCGGCTTCCACGGCCAGCAGCAGCCGGCCAGCGAGCAGCGTGGCGTCGGTGATCGCGTAGAGGCCGCGTAGCGGCGTCATGGCGGCGACACGCGCCGGGGCAGGAACTGGCCGGTTTCCCGGGGCCGGTCGGCCCGCGCCAGTGCCTGCGCCACGAAGGCTTCTGCCTGGGCTACGGCGCTGCTGAGGTCGAGCCCCGCGGCAAGGCCGGCGGCGAGGGCCGAGGCGAGGGTGCAGCCCGAGCCGTGAAATGCGCCGGGCAGGCGCGGTGTCGCGCTTTCCCGCAGCAGCGTGGTGCCGCGGTAGAGCCGATTGAGGAGGAGACGGCCGGGTTCATGGCCCCCCTTGAGCAGGATATGAGCAGCGCCCCGCGCGGCCAGCCGGGCCACTGCTTCGTTCAGGTCGTCGGTTTCCGCCAGCCGCCGCGCTTCCAGGGAATTGGGGGTCATGACCGTGATCAGCGGCATCAGCCGGAACAGGCCTTGTGCCAGGCCGTCGGCTGCCAGGGAGCCGCCCGAGTTGGCCGCCAGCACCGGGTCCAGCACGACCGGAATGGCGGGATTCTTTTTCAGTATCCCGGCGACGACGTCCGCGATGGCGGCCGAGCCCAGCATGCCGAGCTTGATGGCTGCCACCGGCAGATCCGCCAGAACGGCCTCGGCCTGCTGGCGGATCAGCCCGGCCGATACCGCTTCGAAGCCATGGACCCGTTGCGAGTCCTGCACGGTCAATGCCGTGCAGATCACGGCGGCATGGGCCCCCAGGGCGGCGCTGCTCTCGATGTCCGCCTGCAGCCCGGCGCCGCCCGAGGGGTCCAGGCCGGAAAAGCACAGCACGACCGGCCGCATCAGAAAGGCCTCACGATAACCAGGATGACGATCGCAACCAGCGCCAGCACCGGCAGCTCGTTGAAAACGCGGAAGAAGGTGGGGGAGCGGGTATTCCGGTCTTCGTGGAAGGCCTTCAGGTAGTGGCCGCAGAGGAGGTGATAGGCAAACAGCAGCGCGACCAGCACCAGCTTGGCGTGCAGCCAGCCCTGGGCTTGGTAGTAAGGCCAGTTCAGGATCAGCATCCACATGCCGAAGGCAATAGTCAAAACCAGCGAGGGCCACATGATGCCCCGGTAGAGCTTGCGTTCCATGATCTTGAAACGTTCACGCCCCACCATGTCCCTAGTCTCGGCGTGATAGACGAAGAGTCGGGGCAGATAGAAGAGCCCGGCGAACCAGCACACTGCCGCGATCATGTGGAATGCCTTGAGCCAGAGCATGGGGGTGCTTCCTGTGAATGGGACTGCCGCTTTTTCCGGAAAGCCGGATGAATTTCGCAAGTCTGCCAAACCCTTGCCTCACATTTCTACAACTTGCCTCATTTGCCCGTATGGCTGGCCGTGCCTGATAATCCGGGTACTTTCCTCTTTTGCCTTTCTTCCTTTCAAGGTGATCACGTGCTCAAGGTAGGCATTGTTGGCGGAACCGGCTATACGGGCGTCGAATTGTTGCGGCTGCTTGCCCAGCATCCCGGGGTCGAACTCGCGGCCATTACCTCCCGCTCCGAGGCGGGCATGCCGGTGGCGAAGATGTTCCCCAATCTGCGTGGGCATGTGGATATCGCCTTCAGCGAGCCCTCTGCCGATGCTCTGGGCAATTGCGATGTGGTGTTCTTTGCGACGCCTCATGGGGTGGCCATGAAGCAGACGCCGGAGCTGCTCGAGCGTGGCGCGCGCGTGATCGACCTTGGCGCAGATTTCCGGATTACCGATCCGGCTGTCTTCGAGCAATGGTATGCCCTGCCGCACAGCTGCCTCGATGTGCTGCGCGAGGCCGTCTACGGCCTGCCGGAGGTGAATCGCGAGACGCTCCGGAGCGCGCGCGTGGTCGCCAACCCGGGCTGCTATCCGACGGCAGTTCAGCTTGGCTTCCTGCCGCTGCTGAAGGCCGGCCTCGTGGATGCGTCGCGCCTCGTGGCGGATGCCAAGTCGGGCGTTTCCGGAGCGGGACGCAAGGCGGAAGTGCATGCGCTTTTCTCCGAAGCGGCCGAGAGCTTTCGTGCTTACGGCGTTTCCGGGCACCGCCACCTGCCCGAAATCTCGCAGGGCCTGGCCCAGATGACGACGCAGAAGGTCGGGCTGACCTTCGTGCCGCATCTGCTTCCCATGATTCGCGGCATCCATGCCACGCTCTACGCGACGCTTATCCAGGACGGCGGCGATCTGCAGAAGCTCTATGAAGAAACCTATGCGAACGAGCCGTTCGTGGATGTGATGCCGGCCGGGGCCTTGCCGGAGACGCGTTCGGTAAAGGGTGCGAATGTGTGTCGCATCGCAGTTTACCGGCCTCAGGGCGGCGACACTGTCGTCGTGCTTTCCGTTATAGACAATCTGGTGAAGGGCGCCGCTGGCCAGGCTGTGCAGAACATGAACATCATGTTCGGCCTGCCGGAGGCTACCGGTCTTACGCAGATTGCCCTGCTGCCTTGAGGTGATGCGTTAGTGTTTCGTCGTGAGCGAGAAACGTTGCAGCGTCTGGTGCTGGTGCCGTACCGGCCGTTTCGCAATCTCTCACTGGGGATTGGCGGAGTTATCCTGATCGTCGCTGCGGCTATCGGCGGCGTCTATGCCGGCATCCGCTACAGCAGCAGTGCAGTGGGGGCGACGCCGGCCGAAGTGGCACGGCTGCGCGAGACTGTGCAGATGTATGCCGAACGCTCGCAAACCATGCGTGACCAGGCAGCGGTAGCGCATCATGATCGTGCCATCGTGCTGGGGGCGACCGAGGAGCTGCGTCTCGAGAACAAGAAGCTGCTCGAGAACATTAGGGTTCTGGAAGATCAGGTGGCTACCTACAAGAAGCTGTTGTCGCCGAGCGCTGCTGCCTCGGCCGGCTTGAGCGCGGACCGGCTCGACCTGCATGCCTCGTCAGTGCCCGGACGCGTTAACTATCGACTCCTGCTGACTCAGGCCTCGCGTAATGCCAGCGAGATCAGCGGAGCTCTGGAGGCGCGATTGGTCGGTGGCGGACAGAGTGTCGTGCTGCCGGTTGGCGACAATCGTTTCACGTTGCAGTATTTCCGGAGTCTGACCGGCGAGTGGCAGCTTCCGGCAGGGTTCCGTCCCGAACGCGTGGACATTGTCCTGAGGCCTGGCAAGGGAGCGCCGGTGCAAAAAAGTTTTCGTTGGGAGGTGCGGCCCTAGGAGGGCGGCCTTGGTTTCAGACAGAGGGTTGCGGCATGTTGGGTAAAAAGAAGACCTCGGGCGCCTACAAGAGTGGTGATTACAAGGACCACAGCTTTGTTGCGCCCAACTCCGAGGTGCTGGGAGATGTCCGATTTACCGGAGGCCTTCACGTAGAGGGCAAGGTCACCGGCAATATCATTTCCGAGGATGGCGCGTTGCATGTTCATGGAGAAGTGATCGGAGAGATCCGGGTGCCGCATGTGGTCATCAACGGCTTGGTCCAGGGCAATATTCACGCATCAGAGCATGTGGAGCTGGCCGACAAGGCCGTGGTCAACGGGAATGTCTATTACAAGACCATGGAAATGATGATGGGGGCTCAGGTTAACGGCAGTCTCCTGCATAACGACAAGCCCCAGGTCCATCTCATAGAGCACCAGCGCGACAGCATCGCGGCCGCCGAAAATAGTTGACTATTTTACTTGGTCTTCCGGATAATTACCGGGAGATTTGAAGTGGCTGCAGGTGACTCGCATGACTGACATGGCCCAGGCCATGACCCTTACCGATAAGGCGGCCGCCAAGGTGCGGAAGCTGCGTGAGGGTGAAGGTAATCCAGATTTAAAGCTCCGGGTCTACATCACCGGTGGCGGTTGCTCGGGTTTTTCTTACGGCTTCACCTTCGATGAGGCGGTAAATGAGGGGGATAGCGTCTTCTTCAATGAGGATGTGACGATGGTGATTGATTCCATGAGCATCCAATATCTGATGGGTTCAGAGGTCGACTATATGGAAGGTCTGCAAGGCTCCCAGTTTTTGGTCAAGAACCCCAATGCTGCCAGTACTTGCGGCTGTGGCTCCTCCTTCTCCATTTGATGCGATATCTGCAAACGAAGAAGCCGGCGTTTCGGCGGCTCAGGCAGGGTAAATGGCGCCAAGGATTCTGGGGCCTGAAGCACCCGTAACAGCAGGCAGATTGCCAGGGAGCCCCAGCAGGTTCTGCCGTGCCAGCCATGCGAAGGCAGTGGCCTCTACCCAGGTTGGGGCGAGCCCGAAATCGGCTGTGCTGTGTAACCTCCATGCCGGGAGCAATTCCTCTAGGCGATGCCAGAGAGCCGTATTGGCTACGCCTCCGCCACATATCAGTAACTCTCCTGTCTGTAACGGGCTCCCAGTTATCGCATCAGCTACGCTGCGTGCGGTTAACTCCAGCAGCGTCGCTTGGACATCGGCATCACTGATCGGTCGTTGCAGAGAGGCAAGCTCTGATTGCAGCCATTCGAGATTGAATTCCTCGCGGCCGGTGCTTTTTGGGGCGGGCTGCGAAAAGAACGGATGACTCAGCATGCGCGCCAGCAGGTCTTGGCATGTATCACCACTGGCAGCCCACTTCCCCTCTGCATCAAAGGCCTTGTTCTGCCTGAGCTGTGACCAAGCGTCCATGAGGATGTTTGCCGGACCGGTGTCAAAACCGTAGATCTCGTCAGACCTTTGTGCCGGCAATACAGTGATATTTGCTATTCCACCAAGATTCAGGATTACACGGCCAACCTTGTGATGACCGAAGAGCCCGGCATGAAAGGCGGGTACCAGAGGCGCCCCCTCTCCGCCTGCCGCCATATCTCGGCGACGGAAGTCGCAGACCACGGTAATGCCTGTGCGTTCGGCAATGATGCTAGGGTTTCCAATCTGCAAGGTGAAGGGAGGCCTGCTTTGAGGGCGGTGACGAATGGTTTGGCCATGACTGCCTATGGCCCTGATTTCACTAGCCTGGCGGCCGGTGTTTCTAAGCAGTTCCTGCACGGCACGCGCGAACAGCTCGCCCAGCTCGCCGTCAGCCTGCCCCATATGCTCGATCTCGCCAGTGTGCTGGCAGAGACTGATCAGGCGCCGGCGCAGGTCGACTGGCATGGGCAAGGAATATGTGCCCTCAAGCCGCATGCTGTCGGAAAAGTCCACTAGCACGGCGTCTACCGCATCCATGCTGGTACCGGACATCAGGCCTATGTAAAGCTTGCTCATCTCGCTCTCCTTAATGCTGCAAGGGTAGCGTACCGGGTGATATCTTGGTGATAGAATCCGCAGCCTCGTCCCGTCTACCTACGCTATTAAATAATCATGATGACACCCGAACAGCAGCTTGCTTTTATCAAGCGGGGCTGCGACGAGCTGATTCAGGAAGAGGAGCTGTTAGAGCGTCTCAAGGAAGGTCGTCCGCTACGCGTAAAGGCTGGTTTTGATCCGACTGCCCCAGATCTGCATCTGGGGCATACCGTTCTGATGAACAAGTTACGAACCTTTCAGGACTTGGGTCATGAGGCGATCTTTCTGATTGGGGACTTTACAGGAATGATTGGGGACCCTACGGGTAAGAATATTACGCGTAAGCCCCTGACACGGGAACAAGTGCTGGAAAATGCCAGAACCTATCAGCAACAGGTGCACAGGATATTAGATCCTGCCAAGACTAGGGTGGTCTTCAACTCAGAATGGATGGGCCAGAAGACAGCTGCGGATATTATTGGCTTGGCAGCCAACTATACGGTAACTCGAATGCTTGAAAGGGATGACTTCAGCAGGCGATTTAGTAGTCAGCAGCCAATAGCCGTTCACGAGTTTTTATATCCCTTGCTACAAGGTTATGACTCCGTCGCTCTAGAGGCAGATGTTGAGCTTGGAGGAACGGACCAGAAGTTCAATTTGCTAATGGGGCGAACCTTGCAGAGTCGATATGGCCAACGACCGCAGGTGGTTTTGACTATGCCGATTCTCGAGGGGCTGGATGGGGTGCATAAGATGTCCAAGTCACTCGGCAATTACATTGGGGTAAGCGACCCTCCTGGCGAGATGTATCAAAAGCTACTGTCTATTTCCGACTGTCTGATTTGGCGGTATTTTGAGCTATTGAGCTTTCGCGCATGGGAACAGGTTGAGGGGTTCCGGAGGGATGTGGATGAGGGAAGGAATCCGCAGGAAATCAAGAGGTTATTGGCCGAGGAAATAATTGCGCGCTTCCACGGAGAGAGCGCTGCGGCCTCGGCATGCAAGGCGGCAGGAAACTTGATTGGCAGGGGGGAGATTCCCGCGGATCTTCCGGAGGTTAGCCTGTCCGCCCAAGGGCAGGATGAGATGCCTCTAATTGCAGTGCTTAATCGGGCGGGATTAGTTAAGAATTCCGCTGCGGCTAAGGATGTTATCCAGCGGGGAGTCGTATTTATTGATGGGCAGCCCGCAGACCCAAGCTTTCGTATGCGGGTGGGTGATGTGCACGTCATCCAGGCCGGTAAAAAGTCGATTGCACGGATAGCCCTCAAGAATTAGTTAGGGGCTGGGTTGCAGCGGTCATACCGAAGTGATACCATGCCCTCATGAAAGTCGCCATCTCCCTTCCCGATCCCGTCTTTGAGGCCGCCGAGCGTCTCGCCCAGGAGCTTCATATCCCGCGCAGCCAGCTCTATGCAGAGGCCCTGTCCGCCTATCTGAGCTCACACGGTGGCGCCGCCATCACCGCCAAGCTCAATGCTGTGCATGGCTCCGACTCTGCCCGGGTGGAGCCTGCGTTGGCACAAGCCCCGTTTCAGGCCCTAGATCATGAAGCGTGGTGAAGTCTGGTGGGCCTCCCTGCCAGAGCCCACCGGTTCCGGTTCCGGTTCCGGCCCCGGTCTGCGTCGCCCTGTCCTCGTCCTGCAGTCTAATCCTTTCAATGAAAGCTGCATTGCCACTGTCCTCGTGGCAATCATTACGTCCAATGTGGCACTAGCTGAAGCGCCAGGTAATGTGCGCCTCAGCAAGTCAGAGTCGGGCCTGCCCAAACCGTCGGTGGTCAATGTCTCGCAAGTGCTCACTATTGATCGGTCGTTGCTTACCGAGCGCGTGCGGTCATTAGCTAGTCCCGCCATGCAAAAAGTTAATGAGGGGCTGCGGCTCGTCTTGGGCCTATAAACCCAGCCCCCAACAACTCGTTCAAGGCCGAGGCCTAACGGCGCGGCCTTAACTCCAACGTTGGGGATGCGCGGGTTCGGTTTCTGCGCTACCGATGGGTCTTCGCCACGTGAACTCAAAAAGTTAGTTTAAAAGTGTTGACACTCCTGGGTTGGGTTGTAGAATGCGCCCCTCTTGAGAGAGAGGCCCGGATGATGAGTTCGGGCGAGATCTTTAACAGTTTGACAGACAACTTGTGTGGATTCTTGCGGGGATAGGCA
>JBMOQI010000007.1:0-161296 GCA_049320605.1 Pseudomonadota bacterium
CGTCGACGCCCGGCAGGCGCTCCTCGCCGCTCCACGGCACCCACGACCGCCGCGTCGCGACGTACGCGAGGCCGGGGACCGGCGGCGTCACCGCGATCGACACCGCCGTCCCGGCCTTCGCCTCGAGCACCGCCGGCAACAGCGGCTGCGTGGGGTCGAGCTTCTTGCGCGCGACCTCGCGACCGTCGACCGTCAGCGCGACGTCGACCGGCGCCGACAGCCCCGGCAGCGCGGTGGTCACCGCCTCGAGCGCGATCACGTCGGCGGGACCGGCGCCGAACCCCCACGTCGCGTCGTAGCCGGACATCAGCTCGGCGACGAGATCGCCCTTCCACGGCGCGTCCGCGGGGAGCGCGAGGATCGTCCACGCGAGGACCTCCGCGCGCGAGGGCGCGCGCCCCCACGCGTTCACCGCGCCGGCCGGCACCGCGATCGACTTCTTGCCGTCGCCGGCGTCGACCGCGGCTTCGTCGATCATCTTGCGCAGCGCAACTGCGCCTTCGCCGTCGACGAGCCCCGACGCGAGCACGACCGCCGCGGTGTACGGATCCTCGACGTGCGCGACGTGCCGCGACAGCGCCGCCCGCGCCGGCATCGACGGTGATGCCGTTGGGGTCGTAGTAGCGCGAGTAGTCGAGCACGAGGTCACCGCCGGCGCTCACCGTGCCGGCGAGTTTGGCGTTGCCGACGAAACTGATGGTGGTCTCGCCTTCCCCGCCGATGATGTTCTCGATGTCGTTGGCGATGATGTAGTTGCCGTTGGGGATAGGCTCGGGGATTTCGCCGATGCCGAAGGCCTCGGCCTCGGTGCTGAGCATGCCGTCGCGCACGATGACGATGTTGGAGCCGATGGCCAGGGCCGGCATGCTGCTGGTGGCCAGCACGCCCTTGTTGGATTCGACGTTGGCGAACAGCTTCTCGAAGGTGGCGAGGTTGGCGGTAGTGATCTCGTAGACGGTGATCTCGAGGTCGGCCTCGACACCGGAGAGGTCCAGCGTGTCGAAGGCCTCAGGCACGGTGACGCCCTTGATCACGACGTCCGGTACTTCCACCACGGCCGCGACGCCCCAGACGCCGCTGAAGGCGTAGGTGTCGCCACCGGTCATGCCGGCGAGGATGTGCACGCCGGGCGAGAAGGTTTCCGGGATGAATTCGCCGGCCACGGAGCCGAGCAGCGCATTGCCGATCTTGGCGACGTTCTGGCCGGTATCGCCGAGGCTGCTGTCCTCGATATTGTCTTCGAAGTCGAGCGCGTCGGTGAGCGGGTTGCCGCCGATCTCGAAACGGTCGGCGCCCGAGAAGTTGCCGTTGAGGATGGCTTCCTTCGCCGCGGCGCTGAGGCCGCCGAACCAGGTCGTGAAGGCCGCCTTGGGATCGGAGAGGAAGTTGCTGCTCTGCCAGAGCGCGCGCATGTCCTCGATCGACACGCCCATGTTGCTGCCGATCAGGAGGTTGGCGGCGCCGGCGTAATTCACGTTGCCGATGTTGAGCAGTTTGCCGGTGAACTGCGAGGCATGCTGCGTGTAGGTGCCCGGCTCGACCGCGCCGAGCTGGGCGACATCGGTGCCCGCCGGATTGGTGAAGGTGACGTCCCAGGCATAACTGCCGGCGCTGCCGGTACGCGAGACGTTCACTTCGATGATCTTGTCGCGCGTGAGGGCCGTGCTGTTCACGGTCATCAGTGGCACGTTCTTCGAGGCTTCGGTGGTGGAGACGAACTCGACCACCCAGGGCGTATTCTCGCTGCCGTCGCCAGTGACCGTGACGGAGCTGATGTTGGACAGCGACTCGAGTTCGTCGCCGATTTCGTCGGCCGTGGCGTCCCAGTCGATGGGGCCGGTGGTCTGGCCGGCGAAGGTGATCGTGAAGGTGCCGCCGGTGGCGGACCGGGTGATGGACTGTTTTTCGTTGGTGGCGGGGTCGGCGCCCTCGCTCACCAGCTTCACGGTGGCGCTGGCCACCGGGTTCAGCGCCTCCAGCGCCGCCTTCACGTCGGCCGCGCTGGCGTCGTGGTTGATGGCCGCAGTGCGCTGGCCGTCGTATTCGAGATAGAACTTGCCCGTGGTGAGCGCGGATTCGATGCGCTGCACCTCGTTGGCGGCCGCCGTGGCATTGCCTTCCTGCACGGTCGTGACCGTGCCGGTCCGGGTGTTGCCCTCCAGCGTCCAGTCGAACAGGCTGAGCTCGGGAGCATTGCTGCCTTCGGTGTGATCGACGAACTCGAGCAGCCAGGGATCGGCCGCAGTGCCGCTGCCGGTGACGTTCACCGTGGTGACGTTGGGCAGCGCCTCGAGCGCGGCCTTAACGGCCGCGGCATCGGCGTTCCAGTCGATGAAGCCGGTAGTCTCGCTGCCGAAGGTCAGGTTGAAGTCGCCACCGGTGGCATCGACGACGATCTGCTGGATTTCCCTGACCGGACCGGTGCCTTCGGTGATGGTGCTGACCGACAGCTTCTGGTCGCTGCGCGCGAGGTCCGAGGACACGGCGGCAAGCTGGTGGAAGGCGCCGGCAGCGGTCTTGTCGGCGACGTCGGTGAGTTCGAAGACGAAGGGATTGTTGTAGGTGCCGGTGCCGGAAACGGAGACGCCGCCCGCATTGACCGAGGTCAGGGCTTCCAGCGCGGTTTCGACGTCCGCCGCCGTGGCGTTCCAGGCGATCGCCGCCGTGGTCTGGCCGTTGTAGGTCAGCTTGAAGGTGCCGGCCTCGGCGCTGTAGCCGAAGCGCTGCGTTTCGTTGGCGCGCGCGCCTTCGGTGAGCTCGGTGACGGCGATGCTCTTGCCGGTGCCGGTGAGCGCGACGTCGTTGGCGACGATGAGTGCCTGGTCCTGGGTCGCAGCGAAGGTGAGCTTGACCGTGCCGGCCTCACTGCCGGCGGAAGCCGTGATGTTGTGTGTGGCGAAGCTGGCGTTGAGCGCCGCCTGCACGTTGGCGACCAGCGTGGCCGGCGTCGAGCTGTAGGTGATGTTGCCGGTGGTGGCGCTGGCGAAGGTCAGCGTGAAGGTGCCGCCGGTGACGTTCTCGAGCTTGAGCTCCTGCACTTCGCGCACGCCGGCGCTGTCGTTGTCGAGGTTGGTGGCAACGCTGGCGCTGGATTCGCCGAGCCGCACCAGGGTGGCGTCGAGGAAATCGCTGCCGGTGTAGTCGATGGTGTTCTTCACCATGAACTCGGGCAGTTCCAGCGCCATCAGGCCGTTCAGCGTGTCGACGCTGAGCAGGCCGCCGAGGTTGCGCACCCCTTCCCCGCCGATGATGTCGGCATCGACGACGACGTCGTCCTTGAGCTTGAAGGTGTTTTCTTCGCGGCCGCCGTAGATCGTGGTGTTGGCGTCGAGATGCGTGATGACGAGTTTGCCGTAGTTCGCTTCGCCGATCGGGTCTTCCACGAAGGGCAGCGAGAGGTCTTCGGTCTTCTCGATGGTGAGCTGGACGTGCCAGGCGCCGGTCTCGTTGCCGTCGGCGTCGGTCTCCATGACTTTTTCGAATTCGAAGTCGAGACCCTCGGTGACCTGGCGGAAGTCCAGGATCAGGGTTTTGCCGGCCGCGGAAAGCGCCTCGGTGTCGAGCGTGAGCTCGCGGTCACCCATGTCGAAGAAGTTGCGCAGCAGCTCCGGCGTCAGCACGGCGGCGGCGCCGACGCCCTGGCTCCAGTCGTTGCCGAACAGCACGGTGCTGTCGGCGGCCGGCAGTTTCACCGTCTCGATGGCGAAGAAACTCTCGTCGTGCGGCGCGGTCGGGGTGGCCGCTTCCTTGTCGCTGCCCAGGGTGAGCAGGTCGCCGGCCGCAAACGTGCCGCCGACTTCGCCGGTGGACTGCGTGGTGCCCTTCAGCGTGTCCTGCGCGACGGTCGGCGTGAAGGCGCCGGTGCCGGCCTGCATGAAGCCGTTGCTGAGCACGAAGGTCATGTTGGCGGTGACCGCGGTGAAGTCGACGGTGTCGCCCTCGCCGCCGCCCTTCACCAGTTCGGTGAGGGTGTCGGTGCCCCAGCCGTTCTCGAAGGTATAGGTGTCGTCGCCGGTGCCGCCCACGAGTGTGTCGTCGCCGGCGCCGCCGACGAGCGTGTCTTCGCCCGCGCCGCCGGTGAGCGTGTCCTTGTCGGCGCCGCCGGAGATGGTGTCGTCGCCGCCGCCGCCGTTGACGGAATCCTTGCCGGTACCGCCGGAAAGTGTGTCGGCGCCGCTGTTGCCGACGATGGTGTCGTCGCCGCCGCCGCCGTCGATGTAGTCGCCACGTGCGCCGGCCACGAGCTGGTCGGCCGCCGCGCTGCCCGACAGCGAAGAACTGCCGCTGCCGCCGGCGGTCATGCCGTCCAGGTTCTCGAGGTTGTAGCTGAACAGCGGCTGCGTGCCGTTGGCGGTGAAGGTGACATCGAAGGCGTTGGCGCCGGCCGTGGCGTTCGCCGCGACGGTGACGCTGTTGGCCCCCAGCACGGCATTGAGTGCGGTCTGGAGGTTGGTGGCGAGCGTCGCGTCCGTGGCGTCCCAGGTGATGGCGCCGGTGGTCTTGGTGCCGAGCGTCAATGTGAAGGTGCCGCCCTGCGCGGTGACGACGAGGCGCTGCACTTCCGCTGTCGTGGCCGTGCCGGCGGTGATCTCGCTGACCGCTATGCTGCGCGCATCGCCGTGCGTATAGGTGATGGCGCCGGCGCCGGCATCCACCACGGCAGCGCCGCTGGCTTCGACCGTGGTCGCATCCGCGCCGCCGATGAGCAGGCTGGTGCCACTGCCAAACACGACCTTGCCGACGCCCGCGAAGGCGCCGGTCTTGAAGCTGCTGACACCTTCGGTGGTCGTGCTGATGGCGGCGGACGGCGTGGTGCCGGTGAGGCCGCTGTCATCGACGGTGAGCGCCGCGCGGTTCCACTCCCAGTCGCCGAAAGTGATGTTGAAGGGACCGGTGCCGGTGACGGCGACGTCGCCGACGCCGGGAATCTTCTTGAGCGCCGCCTCGAGGGCGGTGGCATCCACATCCCAGGGCAGTTCGACCGTGCCGGTGGCGAGGCCGATGGTGAAGCTGCCGCCGGTGGCGCCGGTGAGGGTGAGCTGCTGCTGCTCGAAGGCGGCAGTGGCGGCACTGTCGGCCATGAGGCCGGTGGCGCGGCCCGCGGCGAGGTCCACGGCGACGGATTCGCTGCCGGTGAACTTCGTGTAGTCGAGCACGTTGGTTTCGCCGGCGGCCTTGGTGGCCGTCTGCGAGATGGCGCCGGAAAGCGTGCTGTCGGCGGTGACGTAGAAGACGTTGGTGCCGGTGCCACCCTTGATGGACGCGATGCCGGTGAGGTTCAGCGTGCGGGTACCGTCCTTGACGGTGACGTCGCCGTCGGCCCCGAGTTCGATCTCGAGGTCCGCGCTGACCGCGGAGAGGTCGAGCACGGCGCTCGCCGGCGAGGCGGCGCTTTCGATGGTGAGACCGCTCTGCCAGCCGTCATCGAGCACGATGGTGTTGATGCCGGTGCCGAGCTTGACGATTTCCACCTCGACGATGGAACCCGCGCCGGCGCCGGTCAGGGTGTTGGCGCCGTTGGCGATGCTGAAGCCGGTGGCGGCCGCGCCCACGGTCATGGTGAGGTCGGCGCTGACGGCGGACATGTCGAGGGTGTCGGTGCCGCCGCTCGCGGCCTCGACCACCTTGTCCGTGCCCCAGACATTGCGCGAGATGATGTAGGTGTCGTCGCCGGCGCCGCCGGTGAAGGTGTCGTTGCCGGTGTTGGTCGGATCGGCGACGCCACTCGAGACCTTCTCGTCGTAGATGCGGTCGTCGCCGGCGCCGCCGGAAATGGTGTCGTTGCCGCTGTTGCCGGATATCACGTCGTCGCCGGCATTGGCGTTGATGATCTCGGTAGTGTTGTCGCCGTAGATCTGGTCGGCGCCGCTGCCGCCGTTGATGGTGTCCGCCACCACATTGAAGGTGCCATCGACACGGTTTGCGGAATTCTTGAGCTGATCGATGCGCACGACCGCCGCGCCTTCGAAGGTGAATACGTTGGTGCCGCCGGCGCTGGTGAGGTCGCCCTTGAGGCTGGCGCCATCCTGGAAGACGAAGGTGTTGGTGCCGGTGCCGCCCTTGATGTTCTCGACGTTGGTGGCGGTGACCTTGTTGCTGCCGCCGGCGGTGACTTCGATCTTGCCGCCGGAGAGGAAGGTGAAGGTCAGGTTGCTGGTGACGGCGCTGAAGTCCAGCGTGTCGCTGGTACCGCCGGTGCCGGCCTCGGAGACCACGTCGGTGCCGTAGCCGTTGTTGAAGACATAGGTGTCGTTGCCGGCCTGGCCGATCAGCGTGTCGTTGCTGGCGAGGCTGGTCAGGGTGTCGTTGCCGGCAGTGCCGGTGATGTTGGCCAGCGTGTAGTTCCACATGCCGGCGGGGTCGACGGCGAAGGCCGCCGACTCGATGACGCCGGTGGAAACCTCGAGGATCCAGTCGCCGCCGGAGCCGGTGCTGTCGTCGGAGGCCGCGACATCGGCACCGGTGAACACGGCGAGCTGCTGCACGAAGGTGACGCCCGCTTCCTCATGCCCGACGTCGCAACCGTAGAGCAGGAGGTCGCCGTCGGCGGCGAGCGCGCGGCCCCAGGTGGCGAGACCCGCCTGCTCATCGTCGAGGCGGCTGGTGGAGAGTGTGCTGGTGCCGAGGCGCACATTGCCCTGGGCGCCGTGCGAGAGCAGGTGTACGGCGGAAAGGCCGGCGTAATTCTCGAGGATGTCGCTGATCTGGGCGACGCCGTCGCGTGTGGCGTCGAGGATGACGATGTCGAGCTGGGTGCCGTCGGCGCGGGCCCAGCTGATGACGCGCGGGCCGGTGTCTTCGTCGGCTTCGGCCGCCTCGATTGCGGAGACGGAGCTGTCCTGGGTCATGTCCTCCGCGGCCGGAGTGGTGGCGTCGTCGCCGGCGGCCGCATCGGTCGCGCTGTCGGCCACGGCCAGCAGCGCAGTGATGTCTGCCACCGGCGCGTTGAGGATCTGCGCGATCAGCTTGTCGATTTCCGCGACGCTGCCGTCGACGATGACGACTTCGCGCGCGCCGCCCAGCGACTGCTGGGCGATCCATTCCGTACGCATCGCCGCGGGCACGAAACTGTCGCCGGCATCGGCAGTGATGGTGTCGTCGTCGGCGCTGGCGGTGAGGAAAAAGGCAGCGTCGCCGCTGGCGACGATCTCGCTGCCGGCGACGAGGTCACCGGCCTGGTCTTCGGGCAGGTCGGGGAGCTGGTCGGGCGCGCTGAGCGGCTCAGCGACGAGGCTGTCGCCATTGACGCTGCCAAGCAGCGCCTCCGGATCCGGCAGGGCCTGGGTGTCGTTGAGATCGTCGGGCGGAATGCCGAAGTCGCCGGAGAGCAGCACGCGCCCTTCCATGGCCTCGAACAGCACCTTGCGACGGAACCCCGCATTACGTTCGGGCTGGGTGGCGAGACGCGACTGCGGCGACCCCTTGCGCTTGAACCATCCGAAGACCATGACCCGCCCCTCCTACCGACGCTGCGCCATGTGTGCAACGCCGGTTTGTATTGTTTTTTTCACCGCCAGACCCTGGCGGCGCGTTTCTGCGGTACCGCTTTGCGTGCTGCTTACTGCGCCGGCTGGGCCGGGGCGGCTTCCGCCGGCGCCATTTCCGGTGTCGCCCCGGCCGGAGCCGGCGCGGCGGACGGCGTTGCGCCGGCCTCCGGTTCGGGCTCGGCGAGCGGGCTGACCAGCTGGCCGTTGAGCGCCGCCAGGTCGGCCGCGCTGAGCTGGCCCGTGGCACGGCGCAGCTTCACCCAGTTCACGAGGTAGTCGTACCGCGCGAGCGCGTACTCGTAGCGGTCGGCGTAGAGGTCTTCTTCGGCATCCAGCACCGTGGTGCTGGTGTAGAGACCGGCCTGGAAACCCCTGCGCTTGGTCTCGACGGCAAGCTCCTGGGCCTTCACCGCCTGCTCCAGCGCTTTCGCGCGGCGGATGGCACTGAGCAGCCCCTGGTAGGCGGCGCGCGTCTGGCGCTCGACTTCGCGGCGCACCCGCTCCAGCTCGTCCTTGCTTTGCGCGTGGCGGGCCGCGGCCTCCTTGCGCTTGGACCAGACCGAGCCGCCGCTGTAGATCGGCACGTTGAGCGCCAGCGTGATCTCATCGGATTCGGTTTCACTGCCGCCGCCGAAAAGCGAACCGTCGGTTGTGTGTTCGTTGTGACGGACGCGCAGGTCCAGGGTGGGATAGTGGCCGGCGCGCTGACGCTCGACCTCGCGGTCGGCAATCTCCACGGCCAGGCGCTGCACCTGGATCTCGACGTTGCCGTCATTGGCGGACTTGATCCAGCTCTCTACGGGCAGGGGATCCGGTGCCGCCAGCGGCAGCTCGCGCGCCACCGGCTTGAGGTCGTCCGGCTTCGTACCGGTGAGCTCGCGCAGGGCCTCGAGGGCATCTTCCCAGGCGTTCTGCTTGGCGCCGAGCTCGGCCTCGACCTGCGCCATGCGCGCCTGCGCGTCGAGCTGGTCGGTGCGGCGGGCCAGGCCGCGGCGGAAGCGCGCATCGGCGTCTTCGTACTGGCGCGTCGCCGAGGCCAGCTCGGCGCGAGAGAGGATCACGGCATCACGGGCGGCCAGGGCGCCGAAATAGGCTTCAGCCACTCGCACCTGCAGGGTCTGCGTGGCCTGCGCCTGGCGCGTCTCGGCCTGCTTCTCCTGCAGGCGGGACTGCTTCCAGCCCTCGATACGGTCCCAGCGCAACACCGGCTGCGTGAGGTTCAGGCTCATGTCGTCGGTGCCGTAGTTGGCATTGCCCTGCTGGAAGATCTGGTTGTCCGAGCTGATGACGGTCTGGTCCGTCTCGATGCGCTGCACCTCGAGATTGAGCTGCGGCAGGTACGCCGAGCGCAATTGCCTGGACTGCTGCCGGGTGACCTGGGTCGCCTGCTGGGCGCCGCGGTACTGCGGATCGTTGGACTGGGCTGACTGGTAGATCGACATGAGATCGGCGCCGTGGACGGCCGGAACCAGGCCGAGGGACAGGGCAGCACTGCGCAGGAGCGGCTTGTGAATCCGCTTTAAGACCACATTAAGAAACATCCGTATCCCCTTAAAAATACAATAATTTTTTCTTAAAAACGCAGTGTAAAAGGGGAGCCTTGAGCGATCAGGGTGATCGTAAAAAGGTCTGCCGGGGGTTGCTGTGGCCCGGCAATTCCCTGTCTTTTGCGCCACGAAAAAGGGCTTGAATCTGTGACCAAGTTAGCAATTTATCCTACTTAAGCTGTAGGCAAAACCCGTACAGGGCTTTTTTTTCAAGGCGGGAAACATTCCCTCCGAACATGGGTGAATGGCAGGGTAAGAAAGTGCCGCAGCCGGTCACAAAGGCGGGATTTTCAGGCGGGCTTGAACCAGTTGAGCTTGCCGCGCAGCTCCACCACCCGCCCGACGATGGTGAGCGTGGGGGCATGGATGCCGCTGCCGGCGACCTTGCCGGCGATGTCCGCCAGGGTGCCGACCACCACTTTCTGCTTCGGGGTGGTGCCGTGCGAGACCAGGGCCACCGGCATGTCCGCGGCCATGCCGTGGGCGATGAGCTGCCGGCTGATGTGCTCGAGCCCGGTCAGGCCCATATAGAGGACGAGGGTCTGGTGCTCGTGGATGAGTTCGCTCCAGGGCAGCTCGGGCGCGCCGTCCTTGAGGTGACCGGTGACGAAACGCACCGACTGGGCGAAATCGCGATGCGTCAGCGGAATGCCCGCATAGGCGGCGCAGCCGCTGGCCGCCGTGATGCCGGGCACGACCTGGAAAGGAATGCCGGCCTCGGCGAGCTCCTCGATCTCCTCCCCGCCCCGCCCGAAGATGAACGGATCGCCCCCCTTGAGGCGGCAGACGCGCCTCCCCTCCTGCGCCAGGCGCACCAGCAATTTGTTGATGTCTTCCTGCGGCACGGCGTGGTTGGCGCGCGCCTTGCCGACATAGATGAAATCGGCGTCGCGGCGGCAGAGATCGAGGATGGGCTGCGAGACGAGGCGGTCGTGCACCACCACATCGGCCTGCTGCATGAGGCGCAGTGCGCGGAAGGTCAGCAGGTCGGGGTCGCCGGGGCCGGCGCCGACGAGATAGACCTCGCCGACCTGCGCCGGATGCTGCGCCGCAAGGGCTTGTTTCAGATGCGCGCGCGCCTCGTCTTCGCGGCCGGCATAGACAAGCTCGGCGAACTGGCCCTGCAGCTCCTTTTCCCAGAACGCGCGACGCGCATTGGTCGCGGGAAAAGTCGCGCGCGCGAGTTCGCGAAAGTCGCCGCAGATTGCGGCCAGGCGGCCGTAGGCGGCGGGGATCGTGGTTTCGAGGCGGGCCCGCAGCAGCCGCGCCAGCACCGGCGATTTGCCCGCGCTCGACACCGCCACCAGCAGCGGCGAGCGATCGACGATGGAAGGAAACACGAAAGTGCACAGCGCCGGGTTGTCGACGACATTGACCGGCAGCTGGCGGGCGCGGCAGTCCGCCGAAACCTGGCGATTGACCGCGGCGCTGTCAGTGGCCGCAACCGCCAGCACGGCGCCCTCGAGATCCGCAGACAGGTAATGGCCCACGCGGCAGCTGCCCTGGCCGGCTGCGAGCTTCTCGAGCAGCCGCGGGACAATTTCAGGCGCCACCACATGCACGCAGGCGCCGGCCCGCAGCAGCAGGGCGGCCTTGCGCAAGGCGATATCGCCGCCGCCCACCACGAGGCAGCGCTGGTCGCGCAGGTTCAGGAATATCGGCAGATAATCCATTGCGAAAGCCTCGTTCTATTTGCAGGGCAGCATGCGCTGCCTGGGTCATCAGTAAAAAGCCCGAAGCGCGGCGCATCGCTCGCGGCTTCGGGCTGCGTGCACCGAAGTTCAGGCCGGACAATACGCCCTTCAGATCGAAATTTTCTCCAGCCCGCCCATATAGGCGCGCAGCGCTTCCGGTACCGTCACGCTGCCGTCCGCGTTCTGGTAGTTCTCGAGGATGGCGACCAGCGTGCGGCCCACGGCGAGCCCGGAACCGTTCAGCGTGTGCACGAGCTCGGGCTTGCCCTGCTCGTTGCGGAAGCGGGCCTGCAGACGCCGCGCCTGGAAAGCCTCGAAATTCGAGCAGGAGGAAATTTCGCGGTACTTGCCCTGCCCCGGCAGCCAGACTTCGATGTCGTAGGTCTTGGCGGCGGAAAAGCCCATGTCGCCGCCGCAGAGCACGATGACGCGGTACGGCAGGCCGAGCTTCTGCAGAATCTTTTCGGCGTGGCCGGTGAGCTCCTCCAGCACGCGGTAGGAGTCTTCCGGCTTGACGATCTGCACCAGCTCGACCTTCTCGAACTGGTGCTGGCGGATCAGGCCGCGCGTGTCCTTGCCGTAGGAGCCGGCCTCGGAGCGGAAGCAGGGCGTGTGGCAGACGAATTTCAGCGGCAGTTTTTCGGTCGCCACGATTTCGTCGCGCACGATGTTGGTGACGGGGACTTCGGCCGTCGGGATCAGGTAATACGGTTTTTCGCCGCCGGTCCTGAACAGGTCTTCCTCGAATTTCGGTAGCTGGCCGGTGCCGCGCAGGCTGTCGGCGTTCACGAGATAGGGCGCATAGACTTCCTGGTAGCCGTGCTCGTTCGTGTGCGTGTCCAGCATGAACTGCGTCAGCGCGCGCTGCAGCCTGGCGAGCGGGCCCTTCAGCAGCGAGAAGCGGCTGCCGGCGATCTTCACCGCGGTTTCGAAATCGAGCAGGCCCAGCGCCTCACCCAGATCGGCATGATCCTTCGGCGCAAAGGCAAACTCGCGCGGCGTGCCGACACGGCGCAGCTCGACGTTGTCGTCCTCGCCCTTCCCTGCCGGCACGGATTCGTGCGGCAGATTGGGAATGGTGAGCTGCAGCGCCTCGAAGTCGGCCTGCAGCTGCTCGAGCCGGGCCTGCGCCTCCTTCAGCCTGTCACCGAGGACGTTCATCTCCGCCATCGCGGCGGCCACGTCCTCGCCCTTCGCCTTGGCCTGGCCGATCTTCCTGGAACCGGCGTTGCGTTCCGCCTGCAGCTTTTCGGTTTCGCTCTGCAGCGCCTTGCGCTTTTCTTCGAGCGCGCGGATGGCGGCGGTGTCCAGCGCCATATGGCGCAGCGCGAGGCGCGAGGCGACGAGGTCGGGATCGCTGCGCAGCAGTTTCGGGTCCAGCATGATGGGTTTTCGTTCCTCAGGAGCCTGTGTCCGGATTGGATTCAAATGGGGTATCGGGTTCGCGGCTGAAGCCGCTCCTACGACAGGGGCAAACCCGCGTAGGAGCGGCTTCAGCCGCGAACCCCCACCCTCAAAACTGTTTGGCCAGCCAGGCGCCGGCGCTGGTCGCCAGCAGGCAGACGGCAACGCTGATCAGCACATTGGCCGCCGCCAGGGGCAGGCGGCCGGCCTCGATCAGCTTCCAGGTTTCCCAGCTGAAGCTGGAGAACGTCGTGAAGCCGCCCATGACGCCCGTCACGAGCAGCAGCCGGCCGCTTTCGCGCCAGGCGCCCGTCTTCATCAGCAGCACCATGAGCAGGCCGATCAGGAAGCTGCCGGCGATATTGACGAAAAGCGTGCCCCAGGGGAATGCCGACTGCGCCCAGCGGTTCACGCCGGCCGCCATGCCGTAGCGCGCCAGGGAGCCCAGGGCGCCGCCCAGGGCGACGAGCAGGAAAGGATGCGCGGCATTCATGAACGGCCCCGCTGGCGCGGCACGCGCTGCCACGGGCTGGCCGCATCCTTGGCGCGCAGGTAATCGAGTTTTTCGCCGATCTTCAGCTCGAGGCCGCGCGGCACCGGCTCGTAGAAACGCTCGCCGGCGAGCTGCTCGGGCAGGTAGCTTTCGCCGGGCACGTAGGCCTCGGGGAAGTCGTGGGCGTAGTGGTATTCCGCGCCGTAGCCCTGCTCTTTCATCAGCCTGGTCGGCGCATTGCGCAGGTGCAGCGGCACCTCCAGCGAACCGGTTTCCTGCACGCGGCGGCGCACGGCTTTCCAGGCGACATAGACGGCGTTGCTCTTGGGCGCGGCGGCAAGATAGGCCACGGCCTGGGCGATGGCGAGCTCGCCCTCCGGCGAGCCCAGGCGCTCCTGCACGTCCCAGGCATCGAGGCAGAGCGGGAGCGCGCGCGGATCGGCGTTGCCGATGTCTTCCGACGCCATGCGCACGACGCGCCGGGCGACGTAGAGCGGATCGACACCGCCGTCGAGCATGCGCGCCAGCCAGTAGAGCGCGCCGTCGACGCTGGAACCACGTACGGCTTTGTGCAGCGCGGAGATCTGGTCGTAGAAATATTCGCCCTGCTTGTCGAAGCGGCGCGCGTTGCCGAGCAGGCTTTCCGTCACCACGGCTTCGCTGATCTCGCCGTGCTCGGCAAGATCGGCGGCGATCTCGAGAATGTTCAGGGCGCGGCGCGCATCGCCGTCGGCAGCGCGGGCAATGTGGCGCAGCGAGGCCTCTTCGGCCTTCAGCTTCAGCTCGCCGAGGCCGCGCCCGGCATCGCTCAGCGCCTGCTGCAGCAGTTGCAGCAGGTCGTCCTCCTCCAGGCTGCGCAGCACGTAGACGCGGGCGCGCGAGAGCAGGGCGTTGTTGAGCTCGAAGGACGGGTTTTCCGTGGTCGCGCCAATGAAGATAAGGGTGCCGTCTTCCACGTACGGCAGGAAGGCATCCTGCTGCGCTTTGTTGAAGCGGTGCACTTCGTCCACGAAGAGCACGGTCTTCTCGCCCAGCTGCTTGTGCTGCTGGGCCTCGTCTATCGAGGCGCGGATCTCCTTCACGCCGGAAAGCACGGCGGAGATGGCGATGAAGCGCGCGTCGGAGGCCGCCGCCATCAGCCGCGCCAGCGTCGTCTTGCCGACGCCGGGCGGGCCCCAGAGGATCATGGAGTGGAGATGGCCGGCCTCGATGGCCTCGCGCAGCGGCTTGCCCGGCGCGAGGATGTGCTGCTGCCCGGCGTACTCCGCCAGCCGCGCGGGCCGCATGCGGGCGGCAAGGGGCTGGTAGGGAGCGGCGGCCATGGCGTGTGGGGGCTCAGAGCTGATCGATGACGTCCACGCCCCTGGGCGGAACGAATTCGAAATGCTGCGCGCCGAGGGCGGGATTGACGCGGATGTCGCCGAAGCGGATGACGGTGCGCTGGCTCATGGTGTCGGCCAGCTCCATCTCGATCAGCTTGCTGCCCTGAAAACGCACGCGCAGGTATTCGAACAGCGCGTCCTTGCCCTGCGGCTGCAGCACGAAGACCTTGTCGGCGCTGCCCTTCTCCTCTGCGATAGCGAAGGCTTCGCCGAGCTGGCGCGGATCGCCCGAGAGCAGCAGCGCCGGCGTATTGCCGACCTGCTCGTCGAGCTTCTGCTTGGTCGCCTGCATGAGCTCGGGGTCGTAGATCCACAGCACCTTGCCGGTCGTCATCACCAATTGCGGCGCCGGTTTTTGCACCTCCCAGCGGAACAGGCCCGGGCGTTTCACGCTCATGGTGCCGGACTGCAGGGGCTGCGCCCTGCCCTTCGCGTCCACGGTCTGCTGCGTAAAGGTCGCCTGCATGCTGTTCACGGCACCGAGCAGCTTCACCAGGCTGGCGGCGGCATCGGTGGCCGCCGGGGACAGCGAAGAGACGCTCAGCAGGATTACCGCAAGAAAAACCCGAAACATCAAAATCACTCCCGGCCCGGCACGATGACTTCGCGCTGGCCATTGCTCTGCATGGGGCTGACCAGGCCGGCCAGTTCCATCGCCTCGATCAGGCGCGCGGCCCGGTTGTAGCCGATCTTGAACTTGCGCTGCACGAAGGAAATGGAAGGACGCCGGCTCTCCATGACGAAAGCCACGGCCTCGTCGTAGAGCGGATCGGCTTCCGGGTCGCTGCCCATGTCGTCGCCGCTGCCGCCGAAGCCCTTGCCGCCGTCAGTGACCTCTAACGTTCCTTCGAGGATTTCGTCGACATAGTCGGGCTCGCCGCGGGCGCGCCAGTCGGCACAGACGCGGTGCACTTCCTCATCCGAAACGAAGGCGCCGTGCACGCGCTCGGGCAGGCTGTTGCCGGGGGCGAGATAGAGCATGTCGCCGTGGCCGAGCAGCTGCTCGGCGCCGCCCTGGTCGAGGATGGTGCGCGAGTCGATCTTGGAAGAGACCTGGAAGCCGATGCGCGTCGGCACGTTGGCCTTGATGAGGCCGGTGATCACGTCCACCGAGGGGCGCTGCGTGGCGAGGATCAGGTGGATGCCGGCGGCACGCGCTTTTTGCGCGATGCGCGCGATCAGCTCCTCGACCTTCTTGCCCACCACCATCATCATGTCGGCGAACTCGTCGACGATGACCACGACATAGGGCAGCTTGACGAGCGGCGGCGCCGATTCCTGCAGCGCCGAATCCTCGCCCGGCTTCCACAGCGGGTTGGGAATGGTCTCGCCTTTCGCCGCGGCCTCTTCGATCTTCTTGTTGAAGCCGGCGAGGTTGCGCACGCCCATGGCGGCCATCAGCTTGTAGCGGCGCTCCATCTCGCCCACCGACCAGCGCAGCGCGTTGGCGGCATCCTTCATGTCGGTGACGACGGGCGTGAGCAGGTGCGGGATCCTGTCGTAGACGGAGAGCTCCAGCATCTTGGGGTCGATCATGATCAGGCGCACGTCTTCCGGCTTGGCCTTGAAGAGGATGCTGAGGATCATGGCGTTCACGCCCACGGATTTACCCGAGCCCGTGGTGCCGGCGACGAGCAGGTGCGGCATGCGCGCCAGATCGGCCACCACCGGCTTGCCGGCGATGTCCTTGCCCAGCGCCAGCGTCAGCGGCGATTCCTTGCTCTCGTAGACCTGCGAGGAAAGAATCTCCGAGAGCCGCACCATCTCGCGGTCCTCGTTCGGGATTTCAATGCCGACCACGGACTTGCCCGGAATCACTTCCACCACGCGCACGGAAATCATGGCCAGCGAACGCGCCAGGTCTTTGGCGATCGTGGTGATGCGCGCCACTTTCACGCCGGGCGCGGGCTGGATCTCGAAGCGGGTGATGACGGGACCGGGCTGCACCGCCACCACGGTGGCGTCGACGTTGAATTCCTTGAGCTTGAGCTCGAGCAGGCGCGACAGGCCTTCCAGCGCTTCCGCACTGTAGCCTTTCTTCTTGCTGAAATCGGGCTGGTCGAGCAGCGCCAGCGCCGGTAGCTCGCCGGCGACCAGCCCGGCGCCGACCTCGAACAGGCTGCGCTGCTTTTCCTTCTGCGCCCGGTCGCTGCGCTTGATGGGCGCCACCGGCGGCGGCGTGATGGCCGGCGCGGGACGCTCCTCCTCCGCCACTTTGGCGCGCGGCTTCCGGATCGGCTGCGGCACCACGGGCTCGAGGCCGAGGATGGGCTCGGCACGCGCCGCGGTCGTTTCGCGGGCGAGCTGCGCTTTCACGCGGTTGTTGCTGACGCTGAGCTCGAAGGCGGGGGCCGCCGCCTCCAGGGCCTTCTTCATCGCGCGCTTCTCGCGCCAGGCGTCGAGGTATTCGCGGAAGCGGCCGTGCACGATGGCGCCCAGCACGGCGCCGATGTCCCAGAGGAAGTGGCCGACGCTGTCCATCAGCCAGAACCAGGACAGGCCGGTCGCCAGCGTGATGCCGATAAGCAGGATGGCGAGCAGCAGCAGGCTGCCGCCGACGAGGCCGAAGGCCCCCAGCATGGCGCGGCCGATCTCGAGGCCGAAAAGGCCGCCGGCGGCATTGCGGAGGTCGACCGAGGGCGCGTGCCAGTGCAGCGCCAGCAGCGCCGCGCCGGCCAGCATGGCGACACCCAGGCTGAGCGCCCGCCAGGGCAGCGCCAGCAGTGGCGGCGCCGCCCGCCAGAGCCAGAAGACCTGCACGAAGACGAATACCGGCAGCAGCACGGCGGCATGCCCGAAAGCGGTATGGAAGATATCGGCCAGCCAGGCGCCGACGCGGCCGCCGGCATTGCCGATACCCTCGCCGCCCTGCTGGCTCCAGCCCGGATCGCCGCCCGACCAGGTCGCAATGACGATTAGCAGATAGAGGCCGAGCGTGCCCCAGAGCAGCGTCTTGATCTCGCGCAGGCCCTTGCGGGGAGCAGCCTCGCGGGCAGTGGTCTTACTCACGGAGAAGTCTCGAAAAACAGCAAGCTGGCATTGTAATGGCTGGGCCGGATTATGCCATGCCGGACTTCCCTCCCCGCCCGGAAAATCCCTGGGTCTCGCGCATTTGTGGAGACGGCGGCAGCTTGCCGGCAGGGCCCGTTACGCGGCGGCCGGCAGCGGCTTCGCCAGAAAATTTCCGCGCGCACTCGCCTTGCACGCCGAGGCAGGACGGATAGACCGGCCCTATCGGATTTCGCAAGAATGCCAATAGGCGTTGGGCGGGCGGTATTCAGTATACTTGCCGGCATCGTGCTTTCCGGCCCGCAAGGTCCGGCGTTTTCCTCAAGGAGTCCTCATGTCTGTCCAGCATCACCGCCTGCTGATCCTCGGTTCCGGCCCTGCCGGCTACACCGCCGCCGTCTATGCCGCCCGCGCCAACCTGAAGCCGGTCGTCATCACGGGCATGCAGGCGGGCGGCCAGCTCACCACCACCACCGAGGTCGACAACTGGCCCGGCGACGCGCACGGCCTCACCGGCCCTGCCCTCATGGAGCGCATGCAGGCCCATGCCGAGCGCTTCGGCACCCAGGTGATCTTCGACCACATCAACACCGTCGATTTCAGCAGGCGCCCCTTCATTCTCAAGGGCGACAGCGGCGAGTACAGCTGCGACGCGCTCATCGTCGCCACCGGCGCGTCCGCCCAGTACCTCGGCCTGCCCTCCGAGCAGGAATTCATGGGCCGCGGCATCAGCGCCTGCGCCACCTGCGACGGCTTTTTCTACAAGGGCCAGCGCGTCATGGTGATCGGCGGCGGCAATACCGCCGTGGAAGAGGCGCTCTACCTCGCCAACATCGCCGACCATGTGACGCTGGTGCACCGCCGCGACAAGCTGAAGTCCGAGAAGATCCTGCAGGACCACCTCTTCGCCAAGGAGAAGGAAGGCCGGATCTCCATCATCTGGAACCATAGCCTGGACGAGGTGCTGGGCAACGCAGGCGGCGTCACCGGCGTCCGCCTGAAGAGCTGCCAGGACGGCAGCACCCGCAATGTGGAGGCGACCGGCGTTTTCATCGCCATCGGCCACAAGCCCAACACCGACATCTTCGTCGGCAAGCTCCAGATGCATAACGGCTATATCACGGTGAAGAGCGGCATCGAGGGCAACGCCACCGCCACCAGCGTGCCCGGCGTGTTCGCCGCCGGCGACGTGGCCGACCACGTCTACCGCCAGGCCGTGACCTCGGCCGGCTCCGGCTGCATGGCCGCCCTGGACGCCGAGAAGTATCTCGACAACCTGACCTAAGCACGTGCCCCTCTATCGTCTCGGGCCCGTCGCATACGGCTTCCCGCCGGCCGACGCGGCCCTGGACGAGCCCAACGGCCTGCTCGCCGTCGGCGGCGATCTCAGCCCCGAACGCCTGCTGCTGGCCTATCGAGCCGGGATCTTTCCCTGGTTCAACGCCGGTGATCCCGTCTGCTGGTGGTCGCCCGATCCGCGCTGCGTCTTTCTCACCGCCGCCTGGCAGCCGTCGCGCAGCCTCGCCAAGCGCCTGCGCCAGGGCACCTTCCGCCTCACCGTGGACCGCTGCTTCACGCGCGTGATGGAAGCCTGCGCCGCGCCGCGCGCCTATGCCGAGGGGAGCTGGATCCAGCCCGACTTCATCAGCAGCTACACTGAACTGCACCGGCAGGGAATCGCGCATTCCCTCGAGGCGTGGAACCGGGAGGACAAACTCGTGGGCGGACTCTATGGCCTGAATCTCGGCCATCTGTTTTTCGGCGAATCCATGTTCAGCCGGGAAACCGATGCCTCCAAGGCGGCCTTCGCCTACCTGATGCAGCTCTGCCGCCACTGGGGCATTCCCCTGGTGGATGGCCAGGTCGAGAACGAGCACCTGCTGCGTCTGGGCGCGAGGCTGATGCCGCGTCGCGAATTCCTGGAGTGGCTGGCGCGTTACGGCAATGCGCCCGCGCCCGACTGGGCGTCGGCGCCGCCGTTCAGGCCCTCCTGAGCCTGGTTAAGCCCCTACCCCTTCGCATGCCTGCTGCCTGTGTTATAAAAACCGAAAGCCTCCTGACGGAGAAACTGCCATGACCGCCACCGGAGTGAAGTTCTTCAGCACCACCGCCCATGCCTGCAGCTACCTGGACGGCGAACAGGCCATCACCCTCTTCGCCGACCCGAAAAGCCACATGGACCAGCGGCTGTACTCCGACCTCTCCGACCTGGGCTTCCGCCGCAGCGGCAACTATGTCTACCGGCCGCACTGCAGCCACTGCAACGCCTGCGTGGCGGTGCGCGTGCCCGTGGACCGCTTCGAGCCCAGCCGCGCGCAGCAGCGCGTGTGGAAGCGCAACGCCGACCTCGCCGTCGCCGAACTCGCGCCGCAGTTCCGCGAAGACCATTACCGGCTCTACGAACGCTACATCAGCGAACGGCACAGCGACGGCGACATGTATCCGCCCAGCGTCGAGCAGTTCAATTCCTTCCTGACCTCGGACTGGTCGGAAACCCGCTTCTACGAGTTCCGCGAAGCCAAAAAGCTGCTGGCCGTGGCGGTCTGCGACCTGCTGGAGGACGGGCTCTCCGCCGTTTACACCTATTACGATCCGGACGCCGGGAAACGCAGCCTCGGCACCTATGCCATTCTCTGGCAGATCGAGGAAGCCCGGCGGCTGGGCGTGAGCAGCGTCTATCTCGGCTACTGGATCAAGAACTGCCAGAAGATGAGCTACAAGATCGCCTTCCGGCCCATCGAGCTGCTCATCGACAACGAGTGGCTGACGGCGCGCTGAGCGGGGCTACTTCCGGGCCCTGACGCTGGCCGGCAAATCCCTGACTTCGCCTTCGACATCCGGGGAGCCGGTGTCGATCTCCCCTGCCCGCTGCCGCGCCTGCTGCGCCAGCTCGGCGTATTGCTTCAGGAAGCGCTTGAGTTCCTGGTCGTCCATGCGCTCCATGTCGAGCAGGGTGTTGTGCGCGCCCCGCGTGGCGCGGATGAGCTCGTCGAGCTTGAGCTGCATGGCCTCGGTATCGCGGTTCTGGGTGTTCTGGATCAGGAACACCATGAGGAAGGTGATGATGGTGGTGGAGGTGTTGATGACCAGCTGCCAGGTGTCGCTGAAGCCGAACAGCGGCGCGGAGAGCCCCCAGACCACCACCACGAGGACCGCGAGGATAAAGGTGACGGCATGACCGCTGACGTCGGCCAGCCAGCGCGAGAACACCGAAAACCATGCATTCATGACAGTCCTCCTGTCGTGCGCATGGCCTTCCTGCCTGCCGCTCACTTCACATTGCCGATGCACACATATTTGATGTCGAGATAATCCGCGATGCCGTACTTCGAGCCCTCGCGGCCCATGCCGGACGCCTTCACGCCGCCGAAGGGCGCCACTTCCGTGCTGATGATGCCTTCGTTCACGCCGACCATGCCGTACTCCAGCGCCTCGCTGACGCGGAAGATGCGGTTGATGTCCTGGCTGTAAAAATATGAGGCGAGCCCGAACTCCGTGGCGTTGGCGATTTGTATGGCTTCCGCCTCATCCTTGAAACGGATGACGGTGGCCACCGGCGAGAACAGCTCGCTCTGCGCGATCTCGCTGTCGTTCTGCACGTCCACCACCAGCGTCGGCGCGAAGAAGAGGCCTCCCCGCGCGTGACGCTTGCCGCCCTGCACGATGCGCGCGCCCTGCTCCTGCGCCCGCTGCAGCAGCGCCTCCGTATGGGCCACGGCCTTTTCGTTGATGAGCGGGCCCTGGTTGACGCCCGCTTCCCAGCCGGGACCGACTTTCAGCGTCGCCAGCGCTTTCGCGAATTTCTCCACGAAGGCATCGTGCACGCTGTCCTGCACGAGGATGCGGTTGGTGCAGACGCAGGTCTGGCCGGAGTTGCGGTATTTCGAGGCCAGCGCGCCGGCCACGGCGGCGTCGAGATCGGCATCGTCGAAAACGATGAAGGGCGCATTGCCGCCGAGCTCGAGCGAGAGTTTCTTCAGCGTCGGCGCGCACTCCGCCATGAGCCGGCGGCCGACTTCGGTCGAGCCCGTGAAAGAGAGCTTGCGCACGACCGGGCTGCGCGTCAGCGCCGGCCCGATCACGCCGGCGGAGCCCGTCACGATATTGAGCACGCCCGCCGGCAGGCCGGCCTCGATGGCGAGCACCGCCGCCGCCAGTGCCGACAGCGGCGTTTCGGACGCCGGCTTGACCACCACCGTGCAGCCGGCCGCGAGCGCCGGACCAACCTTGCGCGCGATCATCGCGATGGGGAAATTCCAGGGCGTGATGGCCGCCACCACGCCCACCGGCTGCTTCAGCACGAGGATGCGGCGATCCGCGGTGAAGCCGGGAATGATGTCGCCGTACACGCGCTTGGCCTCTTCGCCGAACCATTCCAGGAAGGCGGCGGCATAGGCCACTTCCCCCCGCGCCTCCGTCAGCGACTTGCCCTGCTCGAAGGTCATGAGGCGCGCCAGGTCTTCCTGATGCTCCATCATGAGCTGGTGCCAGCGGCGCAAAATCTGCGCGCGCTCCTTCGCCGTCTTGGCGCGCCAGCCCGGCAGGGCCGAAGCCGCGGCGGCGATGGCGCGCTCGGTTTCCGCCTGCCCCAGGCGCGGCACGCCGGTGATGACCTCGCCCGTGGCCGGATTGGTCACGGGAAAGGTTTCGCCGCTGTCGGCGCCGCACCAGACGCCATTGATCAGCGTTTGCGACTTCAGCAGGTCCGGCCGTTTCAGGTTCAGATTCATGGCGCCTCTCCCGATTCCACGAGCAGCGGCTGCAGTACCCGGCACAGGGCCGCCGGCACGCGCACCGGGGTGCTGGTTTTGCGGTCGACGTAGACGTGCACGAAATAGCCCTCGGCCGCGGCGAGCTGCTCGCCCTGGCGGAAAATGCCGATGCCGTAGCGCACGCTGCTGTTGCCCAGTTTTTCCACGCGCAGGCCGATATCGAGTTCGTCCGGAAAGGCGATCGAGACGGCATAGCTGCATTTCGTCTCGACGACGAGGCCGACGACTTCGCCGTGGTGGAGATCGAGCCAGCCGGACTTGATCAGGTAGTGGTTCACCGCCGTGTCGAAATAACTGTAGTACTGGACGTTGTTGACGTGACCGAAGACGTCGTTGTCCATCCAGCGCGTGGCCAGCGGCATGTAGTGCGGAAAGGCCTGGCGGGGCGAGCGGATTGCGGGCATGGAAGTTCCTTGTGGCGTTGACCGTAGGAGCGGCTTTAGCCGCGAACAGATGCCGGCCGTACTGCAACCGATTCGCGGCTAAAGCCGCTCCTACACATTATTTTTAAAGCTGCTGCGCGTAGATGCGGCGTGCCGCGGCCAGCGTCATCGCGCGGGGATTGTTGACGAGCAGGCGCTCCACCTTCATGGCCTCGGCCGCCAGCAGGTCGAGATCCTTCTCCGCCACCCCGACATCGCGCAAGCGCTGTGCAAAAGGCATTGCCGCCACCAGGCGGGCCATGTCCTCGACAAACCAGCGCGCGGCCTGCGCCGGCGCCACGAATCGCTGCGCCGGCGCCACCACGCCGGCGAGCTCGGCATACCACGGCTCCGCCACGGGCAGGTTGTAGGCCAGTACCGGCGCCAGCACCAGCGCATTGCCGAGTCCGTGCGGCACATGAAAATGCCCGCCCAGGGGATAGGCCAGCGCATGCACCGCCGCCACCGGGGCATTGGCGAAGGCCATGCCGGCCATCATGGAGCCGGCCAGCATCGCCGAGCGCGCCTCGCGGTCGCCGCCGTCCTGCAGCACGCGCGGCAGGTTGAGGTATATGAGACGCAGGGCTTCGCGCGCCAGGCTGTCGGCCAGCGGATTCTTCTTGAGCTTCGAGGTATAGGCCTCGATGGCGTGAACCATGGCATCGACCCCCGTCATGGCCGTCACGGCCGGCGGCAGGCCCAGCGTGAGATCGGCGTCGAGGATCGCGAGATCGGGATAGAGCAGCGGCGACACCACTCCTTTTTTCTCCTGAGCGGGCGTCGTGACGATGGCGATAGGCGTGACCTCGGAGCCGGTGCCGGCCGTGGTCGGAATCTGCACCAGGGGCAGGCGTGGCCCCCTGGCCAGGCCGATGCCGTAGAGGCTCTCCAGCGGCTGCGGCGTCGCCGCCAGCAGGGCCACCAGCTTGGCCGTATCCATGGAACTTCCGCCGCCGAGACCTATGATTAGTTCGGCGCGTGCCGAGCGGGCTGCCGCAACGGCCTCCAGCACCCTCGCTACCGGCGGATCGGCCTCCACCTCCTGGTACAGCAGCACTTCGCGGCCGGCTGCCTCCAGGGCTCTCTGCACCGGCGCCACCACTCCCGCGCCGACGAGCCCGGGGTCCGTGATTACGAACAGGCGCCTGCCCGGCAAGCCGGCGAGCCAGTCGCCCGGATTCGCCAGGGCGCCGGGGCGCACGATTAGCCGCGGCGTGGTCGCAAAGTCGAATTGCATGTGAACTCCTGCAAGGTCGGAATGCCCGGGGCGAAGAGCCTAACGCAACACGCGGCGGTTTACAGGGGCGGCGGCGACCGGGGCGGAGCCGCCCGGCCAATTGCGGCCGGCTTTGCCTGTAGGGCCGAATTCGGGCAGAATGCGCCGGTTTTTACGCCAGCGCTCACATGAGGAAACCCGCTGCATGTCTAAAGAAGACTCTCTGGAAATGGATGGTGTCGTCATCGAGACGCTGCCCAACACCATGTTCCGCGTCCAGCTGGAAAACGGCCATATCGTGACGGCCCATATTTCCGGCAAGATGCGCAAGCATTACATCCGCATCCTCACCGGCGATGCCGTCAAGGTCGAAATGACCCCCTACGACCTGACCAAGGGTCGCATCACCTACCGCGTACGCTGAGCGCCAGGAGCCAGCAAAAAAGCCACCCGAAGGTGGCTTTTTTGTTTTGGCTCCGCCTCGCGGGAGGCTCGCTTCCGGTTATCAGGCCGGCTCGGCCTCGCGCTCTTCCACATGCAGCGCCAGGTGGTCGTTTTCGACGGTCACGTGCACATGGCCGCCATGCTCGGCCAGCTCGCCGAAGAGGATCTTCTCGGCCAGCGGCTTCTTGAGCTCCTCCTGGATGAGACGCGCCATGGGACGGGCGCCCATCAGCTTGTCGTAGCCGTGCTCGGCCAGCCAGGTGCGGGCCTCGGCATCCACCTCCAGCACCACATGCTTGTCGTCGAGCTGGGCCTGCAGCTCCACCAGGAACTTGTCGACCACGCTGGCGATGATCACCGTATCCAGCGGCTTGAACTGGATGATGGCATCCAGGCGGTTGCGGAATTCCGGCGTGAACAGCTTCTTCATCGCCTCGAGCCCGTCCGTGCTGTGGTCCTGCTGCGTGAAGCCGATACTGGAGCGGCTGGTCAGCTCCGCGCCGGCATTCGTCGTCATCACCAGGATCACGTTGCGGAAATCCGCCTTGCGGCCGTTGTTGTCGGTCAGGGTGCCATGGTCCATGACCTGCAGCAGCAGGTTGAAGACTTCCGGATGCGCCTTCTCGATCTCATCCAGCAGCAGCACGCAGTGCGGATGCTTGGTGATGGCCTCCGTCAGCAGGCCGCCCTGGTCGTAGCCGACATAGCCCGGCGGTGCGCCGATCAGGCGCGATACCGTATGCCGCTCCATATACTCGGACATGTCGAAGCGGATCAGTTCGATGCCCAGCGTCTTGGCCAGCTGGCGCGTGACTTCCGTCTTGCCGACGCCGGTGGGACCGGAAAACATGAAGCAGCCGATGGGCTTTTCCGGCGCCTTCAGGCCCGCGCGCGACAGCTTGATCGCGGCAGACAGCGCGGTGATCGCCTCGTCCTGGCCGAAGACCGTCATGCGCAGGTCGCGCTCCAGGTTCTTCAGCGATTCCTTGTCGTTGGCGGATACGGACTTCGGCGGGATACGCGCGATCTTGGCGACGATCTCCTCGATTTCCGTCACCCCGATGGTCTTCTTGCGCTTGCTCGCCACCTGCAGGCGCTGGTAGGCGCCCGCCTCGTCGATGACGTCGATGGCCTTGTCCGGCAGGAAGCGTTCGTTGATGTAGCGATCCGCCAGCTCCGCCGCGATCTGCAGCGCCTTGTCGGCATATTTCACGCCATGGTGTTCCTCGAAGCGCGACTTCAGGCCCTTCAGGATCTGGTAGGTCTCCTCCACCGTCGGTTCCTTCACGTCGATCTTCTGGAAGCGGCGCGAAAGCGCGCGATCCTTCTCGAAGATGCCGCGGTATTCCTGATAGGTCGTCGAGCCCATGCACTTGAGCGAGCCGTTGGCGAGCACCGGCTTGATCAGGTTGGACGCGTCCATGACGCCGCCGCTGGCGGCGCCGGCGCCGATGATGGTGTGGATCTCGTCGATGAAGAGGACGGCGCCCTCCTTCTTGTTCATCTCGGTGAGCAGCGCCTTGAAGCGTTTCTCGAAGTCGCCGCGATACTTGGTGCCGGCGAGCAACGCTCCCAGGTCCAGCGAATAGACGACGCTGTTGGCGATCGCCTCGGGCACCTTGCCTTCGATGACGAGCCAGGCCAGGCCTTCGGCGATGGCCGTCTTGCCCACGCCGGGTTCGCCCACGAGCAGCGGATTGTTCTTGCGGCGACGGCAGAGGATCTGCACCGCGCGCTCGATTTCCTCGTCGCGCCCCACCAGCGGATCGATCTTGCCCTGGCGGGCCAGCTCGTTGAGATTGCTGGCATAGGCCTCGAGCGCGCTCTTGGGCGCCGCCTCGCCGGCAGCCTCCTCGTCCTGCACGGATTCCTGCTGCTGGTCCGGGGGCAGGCTCTCGTCATGCACCTTGGAAATGCCGTGGGAAATATAGTTCACCACGTCGATACGGGCGACCGCCTGCTTTTTCAGGAAATAGACGGCCTGCGACTCCTGCTCGGAAAAGATCGCCACGAGCACGTTGGCGCCGGTCACTTCTTTTTTGCCCGAAGACTGCACATGGAAGACCGCACGCTGCAGCACGCGCTGGAAGCCCAGCGTCGGCTGCGTTTCGCGCTCGGTTTCGTGCGAGGGAATCAGCGGCGTGGTTTCGTCGACGAAATGGCCCAGGTCACGGCGCAGCGCCGTGATGTCGGCGCCACAGGCCTTCAGCACCTTGGCGGCAGACTCGTTATCCAGCAGCGCCAGCAGCAGGTGTTCAACGGTCATGAATTCATGGCGCTTCGCGCGTGCATCGCGAAAAGCGAGATTGAGGGTTACTTCAAGATCACGACTCAGCATGTCGCCTCCCCTTGCCTTAAGACCGTAGTGGTAAAGTCAAACGCCTTACCGTCTTGCTCCGCCCGTATTCCGCATTTGCATGCAGGGGTCAGGCCTGTTCCACACGGCAGAGTAGCGGATGCTGGTTCTGCTGCGCGTAGTCCACAACCTGCGCGGCCTTGGTTTCGGCAACGTCGCGGGTAAAAACTCCTACCGTTGCCTGGCCTTCGGTGTGAATGACGAGCATCACACGTGTGGCCTTCTCGCGATCCATGTTGAAGAAACTTTCCAGTACCTCTACCACAAAATCCATAGGCGTGTAGTCGTCATTCATGATGACTACTTTATACAGCGGCGGCGGCGCCAGCTCGGGTCGGGTTTCCTGGACAGCCAGTTCGCCCTCTGGAGCTCCCTCCTGCTCCGGCCCATTCTGGTGGCGGACCTCATGTGCAGAAAATACTAGGTGAGGGCTGGGGGTTTTTCTCATGGCGCTTCTACAACAAATGGTATGGGACTGATGGGGCGGAAATGCAAGGGACGGGCCTGCCATCCGGGACATGATAACGCCGTCGGTCCGGTCACGGCAGACCTGCCAACCAGGCCCTTGACAGTAGTCAGGACCATGGGGGAAATTTCGACCACTTAACAGGCTGTACACAAAAAAATACATTGACGCTGGAACAACAATAACCGCCGCTGGCGCCACGGCAATCGAGGGAAGGCAAGATGGCAACCGGAAGCGTGAAGTGGTTCAACAATGCCAAAGGATACGGATTCGTCCGGCCCGACACCGGAGGGGATGACCTCTTCGTGCACTACTCCTATATCCAGATGGAGGGATACAAGAGCCTGAAGGCCGGTCAGTTTGTCCAGTTCGACATCCAGGCCTCAGGCAACGGTTTCCATGCCGTCAACCTCCACCCCCTCAATCTCCACGACGTCTCGCCCTCCCGCGCCACCGCCGAAGAGGCGGCACCGATTGCCACGCCGGCGCAAGCCTGAGCCTCCGGCTCCGCAAGAACAAGCCCCGCGCGCCAGCCTGTGTAAAAACCCCGGCAGTCTGGGCCGGCCCGAACGGACCGGGTTCGCGCGCCTCAAAACAAACGCCCCATTACCGGGGCGTTTGTTTTACACCGTCTGATCCGTGCGCCGTTTTCTGGCGTCGGGCCGGCTCAGTTCATGTGGCGGATGATGGCATCGCCAAACTCGGAGCAACGCAGCAAGGTGGCGTCGGGCATCAGGCGCTCGAAATCGTAGGTCACGGTCTTCGCCTCGATCGCTCCTTCCACCCCCCTGATGATGAGGTCGGCCGCCTCGGACCAGCCCATATGGCGCAGCATCATCTCCGCAGAGAGCACGATGGAACCCGGATTGACCTTGTCCTGGCCGGCGTATTTCGGCGCCGTGCCGTGGGTCGCTTCGAACATGGCCACGGAACCGCCGATATTGGCGCCCGGGGCGATGCCGATGCCGCCGACTTCCGCCGCCAGGGCGTCGGAGATGTAGTCGCCGTTCAGGTTCAGCGTGGCGATGACCGAGTACTCGGCCGGGCGCATCAGGATCTGCTGCAGGAAGGCATCGGCGATGACGTCCTTGATGATGATGTCCTTGCCGGTCTTGGGGTTGCGCATCTTCATCCACGGACCGCCGTCGACGAGCTCGGCGCCGAAACGTTCACGGGCCAGCTCGTAGCCCCAGTCCTTGAAGGCGCCTTCCGTGAATTTCATGATGTTGCCCTTGTGCACCAGGGTGACCGAGGGCTTGTCGTTGTCGATCGCGAACTGGATGGCCTTGCGCACGAGGCGCTGCGAGCCTTCCTTCGAAACCGGCTTGATGCCGATGCCGCAGCCTTCGGGGAAACGGATCTTCTTGACGCCCATTTCCTCGCGCAGGAACTTGATGACCTTGATGGCCTCGGGGCTGTCGGCCTTCCACTCGATGCCGGCGTAAATGTCTTCGGAGTTCTCGCGGAAGATCACCATGTCGGTGAGTTCCGGATGCTGCACCGGGCTTGGCACGCCCTTGAACCAGCGCACCGGGCGCTGGCAGACGTAGAGGTCGAGCTCCTGGCGCAGGGCCACGTTCAGCGAGCGGATGCCGCCGCCCACCGGGGTCGTCAGCGGGCCCTTGATGGAAATGACGAACTCGCGCAGCGCCTCGAAGGTTTCCTCCGGCATCCAGACATCGGGGCCGTAGATTTTGGTGGCTTTCTCGCCGCAGTAGACTTCCATCCAGGAAATGGCGCGCTTGGTGCCGTAGGCTTTTTCGATCGCGGCATTCACGACCTTGATCATGACCGGCGTGATGTCGACGCCGATGCCGTCGCCCTGGATGTAGGGAATGATGGGGTAATTGGGGACGTTCAGTGACAGGTCGGCGTTAACGGTGATTTTGTCACCATCGGCCGGGACCGTGATCTTCTGGTAACCCATTATGCAGGTACTCCCGGAAAGCAGTTTGTGACGGGGGCCCGCTGACGTTCATTGTTATGGCAACGATGGTCGGCAAACCGATAGAACCTATCCCCAAAGACCTTCGGTCTCGAAGCTGGACGGGCAGACTGGTCACAGTGGCGCCGGGAGCCGGAAAGATGAGCCGCCTGTGATAGAAGCGCATGACCCGAAGCTGAAGGGATGCGTCGGCGTCGTTGCACGACTGCCCATGCTCATCCAGCGATGACGATTCATGGGGATAGGCTCTTCCGGCGGGAAGTATATCCCGAAGCGCCAACCCTTAATAAGTCTTAGAATCGAAAAATACTGCGGGAGCTGCAGTTTGAGTATTTTTCAGTCATCGTTTCCCCGAGCGCGGATGCATGTCCCGTCTGATTCTTTTCAACAAGCCCTTCATGGTGCTCTGCCAGTTCCGGGACAGGGACGGCCGCCCCGTGCTCGCCGATTACATCGATCAGCCCGGCGTCTATCCGGCCGGCCGGCTCGACCATGACTCCGAAGGCCTGCTGCTGCTTACCGATGACGGCCAACTGCAAAGCCGCATCGCCGACCCGCGCTGGAAGCTCCCCAAGACTTACTGGGTGCAGGTGGAGGGCGAGATCGATGCGCCGGCGCTGGCGAAACTGCGCCGCGGCCTTCTGCTGAACGATGGCCGCACCCTTCCCGCCGCAGCGGAAAGACTCGACCCGCCCGCCCTCCGGGAACGGCAGCCGCCGGTACGCCACCGCGCCAGCATCCCCACCAGCTGGATTTCCCTGACGATCCGCGAAGGCCGCAACCGGCAGGTGCGGCGCATGACAGCGGCCGCGGGCTTTCCGACGCTGCGGCTGGTGCGCGTCGCCATCGGGCCGTGGACGCTGGAGGGTTTGGCGCCGGGAGCATGGCGGGAGCTTGCGGTGGGTGCGGAGGAGATGCGGGAGCTGTTTCCCGATACGGGCACCGAAAACGACAGACGCTTTCCTGTGCGCAGGGCAGCGCCCGGCAATCCGGAAGGAAAGCCTACTGCTGCCACCGATCCGCGGCCGCGGCGTCGCTCGACTTCGCCTCGACCCAGTGCGCCACCCCGCCCACCCACTCCTTCTTCCAGAAAGGCGCGCGGGTCTTGAGGTGGTCCATGAGGAAGGCGGCGGCCTGGAAAGCGGCCTCGCGGTGCGCCGACGCCGTCACGACCAGCACGATGGGGTCGCCGGCCGGCAGATAACCGATGCGATGAATGAGGCGGATGCCCTGCAGCGGCCAGCGCCTCTCGGCCTCGGCAGCGATGGCCTGCAGGCTCTTCTCCGTCATGCCGGGATAGTGCTCGAGCTCGATGGCTTCGACCCGGCCCAGCGGCGAGGCAGCGCGCACCCGCCCGGTAAAAGTCACCACCGCCCCTGCCCCGCTGCATTCCAGCGCGGCCATCTCGGCCGCGAGGTCGAAGGCCTCGCGCTGAATGCGGATCACCGTATCCACCTCAGCCTCCGGTCACCGGCGGGAAGACGGCGATCTCGTCGCCATCGGCGATAGCGCTTTCGCGCGTCGCCATGGCCTGGTTGATGGCGACCAGCACGCCGCGTTCACAACCGAAAAGCTCCTGCCAGGGCCCGCCGCGTGCGGCGAGGAAATCCAGCAGCCCCTGCGCCGTGGCCGAGGCAGGCAGCAGCATCTCTTCGCGCTCCAGGCCGAGCTTTTCGCGGAAGCGCGCAAAGTAGAGAACGGTAATCATGAGAGAAGAAAATCTCCGGACTTGCCGCCGGTTTTCTCCAGCAGCCGGATGCTTTCGATGACCATGCCCCGGTCCACCGCCTTGCACATGTCGTACAGCGTCAGCGCAGCCACGGAGACGGCGGTCAGCGCCTCCATTTCCACGCCGGTCTGGCCGGCGAGCCGGCAGGTCGCGATGATGCGCACCGCATCCGGCGCCGCGGCCTCGAGTT
This sequence comes from Pseudomonadota bacterium, assembly GCA_049320605.1. GTDB lineage: Bacteria > Pseudomonadota > Gammaproteobacteria > Pseudomonadales > Moraxellaceae > UBA2031. The sequence continues at coordinate 30,557 of JBMOQI010000007.1, forward strand.
CCACGCGCACGGACGACAGCATGAGCGGATGGCAGAGCGGAATCAGCTCGCCGGTTTTCTTGGCCGCCTGGATGCCGGCGATGCGCGCCACGGCAAAAACATCGCCCTTGGGCAGGCGGCCTTCGGCAATCAGCGCCAGCGTTTCCGGGCGCATGCGCACCGTCGCCGCGGCCACGGCCCTGCGTTCGGTGACGGGCTTGCCGGCAACGTCGACCATGCGCGCCGCGCCGTGCTCGTCGAGGTGGGTCAGGGAGGGTTTTCCGGTACTCATGAGACGCCTGCTGCGCTAGGATGCGGCCTTCGTCAATTGCCGAGGCCGCAGAATGGGCTGGGAACCACACGTCACCGTGGCCGTCGTGATCGAGCGCGACGGCCGCTTCCTGGTGGTGGAAGAAAGTGCCGAACAGGGGCAGCTAGTCTACAACCAGCCCGCCGGCCATGTCGAAAAAGGCGAGACGCTGGAGCAGGCCGCCATCCGCGAAGCGCTGGAGGAAACCGGCTGGGACGTGACGCTCACCGCCTTCCTCGGCCTCTACGTCTACACCCCGGCCTGCAACCGCGACCTCACCTACTACCGCGCCTGCTTTCGCGCCGACGCCGTGACGCACCACGCCGGGCGGCCGCTCGACGACGGCATCCTGCGCACCGCCTGGCTCAGCCGCGACGAGCTGGCTTCCTGCGGCCGCCTGCGCAGCCCGCTGGTGCTGAAGTGCGTCGACGACGCGCTGGCCGGCCGCCACTACCCGCTCGGCATCGTGCACGAGCACCACGCCTGAGCCGCTGCCTGTTATGAAAAGTCCCGCGCAGACCCGTGTCATCGTCGGCATGTCCGGCGGCGTGGACTCGTCCGTCTCCGCCTGCCTGCTGCGCGAGCAGGGCTATCAGGTCGAGGGCCTCTTCATGAAGAACTGGGAAGAGGACGACGGCACCGAATATTGCACCGCGAAAACCGATCTCGCCGATGCCCAGGCCGTCTGCGCTCGCCTCGGCATCACGCTGCACACCGCCAACTTCGCCGCCGAATACTGGGACCGCGTCTTCGCGCACTTCCTGCAGGAATACCGCGCCGGCCGCACGCCGAATCCGGACATCCTCTGCAACAAGGAAATCAAGTTCAGGGCCTTCCTGGACTACGCCGTCGTGCTCGGCGCCGACTTCATCGCCACCGGCCACTACGTGCGCAAGAGCGGCGGCCCCGACTGCGCGGCCCTGCTCAAGGGCCTCGATGCCAACAAGGACCAGAGCTATTTCCTGCACGCCGTGAACGGCCGCCAGCTCGCGAAGACCCTCTTCCCCGTCGGCGCCCTCGAGAAGCCCGAGGTGCGGCGCATCGCGAGGGCGCAGGGCTTCGCGAATTCCGCGAAGAAGGATTCCACCGGCATCTGCTTCATCGGCGAACGCCGCTTCCGCGATTTCCTGAAGCAGTACCTGCCCGCCCGCCCCGGCCCCATCGAAAGCGACGACGGCCGCGTGCTGGGCACGCACCAGGGGCTCATGTACTACACGCTGGGCCAGCGCGAGGGCATCGGCATCGGTGGCCGGAAGGATGCGGCGGAAGCGCCGTGGTACGTCGTGAAAAAGGATCTGGGGCGCAACGTGCTGGTGATCGGCCAGGGCCACGAGCATCCGCTCATGATGAGCCGTTACTTGCGTACCCCTGCGGTTGACTGGGTGACGGGCGCACCCCATCTTCCCCTGCAGTGCCACGCCAAGACCCGCTACCGCCAGCCCGACCAGGCCTGCACGGTGAGCCGCGATAGCGAAGGTTATGTCGTGGAGTTTGCCGAGCCGCAGCGCGCCGTGACCCCGGGCCAGTCCGTGGTCTTCTACCAGGGCGAGAACTGCCTGGGCGGCGGCGTGATCGAAACCACCTGGAACTGAGCGATGACCGAACCGCGCCGCGCCAAGACCCTCGCCCTCGCCGGCATCTTCCAGGCGGCCAGCCTGGCCGACAGCCTCGCCTGGCGCGGACACTGCGACCCGGTGGCGCTGGAGGCCTCGCTGAACAGCATCCTGGCGCTGGATACCGACGATCCCCGCGAGATTTTCGGCGCCGACGCGCGCCACCTGCGCATCGGCCTGGCAGCGGTCGAGCAGACCTTCTACCAGCCGCTGCGGCATCCGCATCCGCGGCAGCGCGAGATCGTGCGCTATGCCCTCGGCCTCATGTACCTGGAGCGCAAGCTGGCCGCTTCGCCGCCCTTGCTCGAAACGCTGCGCCGGCGCCTGGAAACCAGCGCCATCCAGCGCGGGCACTTTGCCGGCCTGCGCGACCCCGCCATGGTGCGCAACCTGGCCGGCATCTACCTCGACACCCTGGGCACCCTGACATTCCGCCTTAACATCAAGGGCGACCAGCGCCAGTTGCAGAGCAGCGGCACCCCCGAGCAGATCCGCGCCGCGCTGCTGGCCGGGGTCCGTGCCGCCTGGCTGTGGCACCGCCTCGGCGGGCGTCGCTGGCAGCTGGTCTTTAGCCGCGGGCGGGTCCTGGGCGAGATCCGGCAGATCATAAAGGAATCCATGTAAAACATGGCCTTATATAATCTTTTTAAGGTGCTTTTAAAGTAAATTCTGCGGCGGCCTCAGCCTGATCTCCTACGCTGTTTGCGTGTAAACTCGCGGCCTTCTTTTTGACCTTCCTGCATTGAACGGAACTCCCATGGCGCTTTCCCCCCTGACCGCCCTTTCCCCCGTCGATGGCCGCTACGCCTCCCAGGTCGAGGCCCTCCGCCCCGTCTTCAGCGAGTACGGCCTGATCCGCGCCCGCGTCGAGGTCGAGGTGCGCTGGCTGCAGCGCCTGGCCGCCCACCCCGGCATCGCGGAAGTTCCGCCGTTTTCGGCCGGGGCCCATGCCTTCCTGGACAATCTGGTCGCCGCTTTCTCGGAAGCGGACGCTGCACTAATCAAGACTACCGAACGCACCACCAACCACGACGTCAAAGCCGTCGAGTACTTCCTGAAGGACCGCGTCGCCGCCGTCCCCGAGCTCGCCCAGGTCTCCGAATTCATTCACTTCGCCTGCACCTCCGAAGACATCAACAACACCGCGCACGGCCTCATGCTGAAAGCCGGCCGCGACGTGCTGCTGCAGTCCATGACGCAGGTGCTGCAGGCCATCAAGGCCCTGGCCCGCCGGCATGCCGACCTGGCCATGCTCTCGCGCACGCATGGCCAGACTGCCTCGCCCACCACGCTGGGCAAGGAAATGGCCAACGTCGCCTTTCGCCTGGAGCGGCAGATCAGGCAGTTCGAGAAAGTGGAAATCCTCGGCAAGATCAACGGCGCCGTCGGCAACTACAACGCCCACCTCTCCGCCTACCCGGAGGTGGATTGGGAAGCCAACGCGAAAGCCTTCGTGGAATCGCTGGGCCTGGCCTGGAACCCCTACACCACGCAGATCGAGCCGCACGACTACATCGCCGAGTACTTCGACGCGGTGAAGCGCTTCAACACCATCCTCATCGACTTCGACCGCGACGTCTGGGGCTATGTTTCGCTGGGCTACTTCAAGCAGCGCCTGAAGGAAGGCGAAGTCGGCAGCTCCACCATGCCGCACAAGGTCAACCCCATCGACTTCGAGAACTCCGAAGGCAACCTCGGCCTCGCCAACGCCCTCCTCGGCCACCTCGCCGAAAAGCTGCCGATCTCGCGCTGGCAGCGCGACCTCACCGACTCCACCGTGCTGCGCAACCTCGGCGTCGGCCTGGCGCACAGCCTCATCGCCTATGACGCCGCGCTGAAGGGCATCGCCAAGCTGGAGGTGAACGCGCAACGCCTGGCCGAGGACCTCGACAATGCCTGGGAGGTGCTGGCCGAGCCGATCCAGACCGTGATGCGCCGCTACGGCATCGCGCAGCCCTATGAAAAACTCAAGGCGCTGACCCGCGGCAAGGGCATCGACAGGGCCACGCTGCAGACCTTCATCGACACGCTGGACATCCCGGCCGCTGCCAGGGCCGAGCTGAAGGCCATGACGCCGGCCAGCTATATCGGCACTGCCGCGAGCCAGGCGAAGAAAATCTAAACCTGGGCTTTAATGGAATGACGGCGGCGCTTGCCGCCGTTTTTCCTGGCGCAAACACAAGGACAGGCCCATGGACGCCAGCACGCCCCTGCCCCATCTCGGCGGCCTCACCGCCGCGGAATTCCTGCGCGACTACTGGCAGAAGAAGCCGCTGCTCGTGCGCAACGCCTTTCCCGAGCTCGCCTGGCGCCTCAACGACGAGGACCTGAAGGAGCTCGCGCAGGAAGAAAGCGTGGAGTCGCGCCTCGTGCTGGAAAAAGGCAGGACGCCCTGGGAATTGCGCCGCGGGCCGTTCGATGCAAAAGCTTTCAAGGCGCTGCCGAAGACGCACTGGACCCTGCTCGTGCAGGCCGTCGACCACTACCTGCCGGCGCTGGCCGACTATCTCGACCACTTCGCCTTCATCCCCAACTGGCGCATCGACGACATCATGGTGTCGTACGCCGTCGAGGGCGGCTCCGTGGGCCCGCACTTCGATCAATATGACGTATTCCTGATCCAGGGCGCGGGTTCCCGCCGCTGGCAGCTCGGCCAGCATTGCGACGAGCATTCGCCCTGCGTCGCCGGCACGCCGCTGCGCATCCTGCAGAGCATCGAGGCGCATTTCGACGAGGTCGCGCATTCCGGCGACCTGCTCTACGTGCCGCCCGGCATGGCGCATTTCGGCGTCGCGCAGAACGCGTGCACGACCTACTCCATCGGCTTGCGCGCGCCGGCCCTGACGCAGCTGCTGGAGCGCATCGTCGACGCGGCGCTGGAGCAGGCAGGCAGCAGCCGTCCCTTCGCCGACCCGGGCCGCGAACCGGCCAAGCATCCCGCCGCGCTCACCGATGCCGACCTGGAGTCCCTGCGCGCCCAGGTGCTGACGCTGCTCGACGACCGCGCCACGCTGCGCCACGCCCTCGCCCCCTTCCTCTCCGAGCCGAAATACGACGACTACGAACCGCAGGGCGAGGAGCTTTCGCTGGAGGAAATCCGCGACGCCCTCGCCGCCGGCGCGAAACTCCGCCGCGATCCCGCCTCGCGCTGCCTCTACACGCTGCAGGACGGCAGGCTCCACGAGCTCTTCATCAACGGCCGGAAGGAGTGGTTCCCGCCGGCGCTGGCCGGCTTCGTGCAACTGCTCGCCGATCGGCGCCGGCTCACCGCCGATCAGCTCGCCCCGTGGCTGGCGAACGCAGACGCCCTGCACTGGCTGGCGGACCAGATGGCCGGCGGCTTCTGGTTCCTCGACGCGGACGCATGAAGAGGGGCAGCGCGATGAGCACGCCTTTTGACGACGCCCTCGCCGGCTTCCGGCTCGGCGAATCGGAGACCTGCCTGCGCCTGGACAGCGTCGAAGACTTCAACCGCGCCACCCTGGCCCTGCTGCGGCAGGCGCGCCGCGAGCTCCGCATCCTGACGCCGGACTTCGAGCCCGAGCGCTACAACACCCTGGAATTCCGCGACGCCCTCTCCGCCTTCATGCGCCGCAGCCGCCATACCGATACGCGCATCCTGCTCGGCGACCCGACCATCGCCATCCGCTGGGGCCACAAGGTGGTGAACCTCGCCCGGCGCATGACCAGCAGGCTGCAGCTCCGCCAGCTCGGCGAGGAGGATTTCCGGGGCCTGCGCAACGAGGCCTGGATCGTCGCCGACGGTATCTGCCTGCTGCGCCGCGACGGCATGGACGGTTATGCGGGCAGCCTCGTCGCCCGCTCCCTTCCGCATGCGCCGCGCGCCAGCCAGCACTTTCTCGAGCTCTGGGAACGCTCCGGCGACATTCCGGATTTCCGGAACCTGGACCTCTGAACGGCAATGCCCGGGGCGGCCCTAGACCACGCCCTGCGCCAGCATCGCGTCGGCCACTTTCATGAAGCCGGCGATGTTGGCGCCCTTCAGGTAATTGATAAAGCCGCCTTCCTCGCCGTGCACCAGGCAGCAGTGATGTATCGCGTTCATCAGCGTGTGCAGGCGCGCATCCACCTCTGCCGACGTCCAGTGCTGGCCCAGGCGGTTCTGCGTGATTTCCAGGCCGCTCACGGCGACGCCGCCGGCATTGGCGGCCTTGCCGGGCGCGTACAGGATCTTCGCCGCGATGAAGCATTCCACCGCTGCATTGCTGCAGGGCATGTTGGCGCCCTCCGCCACGCAGAAGCAGCCGTTGGCGAGCAGCTGCCGCGCCTCCGGCAGATCGATCTCGTTCTGCGTCGCGCAGGGCATGGCGATGTCGCAGGGCAGCGACCAGGGGCGTTCGTCCGGCAAATAATGCAGCTGCGTGTCGAAAATTTCCGCCAGCTCCGCCAGCCGCCCGCGGCGCACGTTCTTGAGCACCTCGACCGCCTGCCAGACCTCGCGGCTCAGGCCCTGCGGGCAATGGATCGTGCCGTCGGAATCCGAAAGCGACACCACCTTTGCGTGCATCTCCATGGCCTTGCGCGCGGCGAACTGCGCGACGTTGCCGGCGCCCGAGATCGCGATGCGCTTGCCGTCGAGCCGCTCGTGGCGGTGCGCCAGCATGGCCTCGACGAAGTAGGCGAGGCCGAAGCCCGTCGCCTCGGGACGAATCAGGCTGCCGCCGTAACTCATGCCCTTGCCCGTGATGGCCGGCACGAATTCGTTGTGCAGGCGCTTGTACTGCCCGAACAGAAAACCGATCTCGCGATGGCCGACGCCGATGTCGCCCGCGGGAATGTCGGTATCGGGGCCGATGTGCCGGAACATCTCGTTCATGAAGGACTGGCAGAAGCGCATCACCTCGCCGTCGCTCCTGCCCTTGGGGTCGAAATCGGCGCCACCCTTGCCGCCGCCCAGCGGCAGGCCGGTCAGGGAATTCTTGAAGACCTGCTCGAAGGCGAGGAACTTGAGCACGCCGAGATTCACCGAGGGATGGAAGCGGAAGCCGCCCTTGTACGGCCCGATGGCGCTGTTCATCTGCACGCGGATGCCGCGGTTCACCCGCACCTCGCCGTGATCGTCCACCCAGGGCACGCGGAACAGGATGACGCGCTCCGGCTCGACCATGCGCTCCAGCAGGCCGTGCTTCAGGTAGTGCGGATGCTGCAGCAGGAAGGGCCACAGCGAATGCAGCACCTCCGCCACCGCCTGGTGGAATTCCGGCTGGCCGGGATCGCGCACCTGCAGGTGCCGCAAGAAGTCGTCGACGGATTCAGGCATACGGCCTCCGCAGGGCGCGGCAGGTTTGCAGAAACCTTAGCAGCTCAGGCGCCATCCGCGCGGCCCCTGCCGCGTACGGATAGCGGCGGCCGCCGCGGCCGGAGGTAGGCCGGCACACGCATTCGCGATTGCGTTGCTACGCTTGTGGACAGCCCTGGCGGCACCCCAGTCACCGCATGAACGGAGAAGGCCATGAATACAAGCACAGCAGTAAAAGCGATCGGATGGCTCGGCCTCGGCCTCGGCGCCGCCGAGCTCGTCGTGCCGGGATGGCTGCAGAGGCAGCTCGGCGCAGAGAACTACGGCCGCCTCATGCGCATCTTCGGCGTGCGCGAGCTGCTCGCCGGCATCGGCGGCAACAGTGCCGACACGCAGGCGTGGTCGCGCAACGCCTGCGAGAGCATCGACCTGATGACGATCGCCGGCGCGCTGCAGCGGCGCATGCAGGCGGGTCATGTCGCCACCACGCTCGCGGCGCTCGCGGCCCTGACCGCCCTGGATGCGCTGGTCGAGCGCGGCCGCGAAGCGGTGGCGGAACCGCGGCTCGCCCGCCGGGAAGAAGCGGCGAAAGCGGCGGCACGGCCGCGGCCGGCCTCCCGGCGCGGTGCCGCGAAGGCGGCCGCAAGCGCGCACTGAGTGCGCGCCGTGCCGAGCCGCTGCCGGCAGGCAGGGCCGCGCCGACCCGCGGGGAAGGCCGCCCTGCAGGGCCGGCTGCTGGCGCTGCTCGCCTGGCTTTTGCTGCTGTGTCTCGGCATGCCGGCGCGCGCCGCGCCCGAGGCGGCGCTGCTCGAGATCGACGGCGCCATCGGCCCCGCCAGCAGCCTCTACTTCGATTACGCCAGCCGGCAGGCCGAGGCCCGCGGCGCCCGCCTCATCATCCTGCGCCTGGATACGCCGGGCGGGCTCGACCAGCCCATGCGCGACATCGTCAAGCGCATCCTCTCGTCGCGGATTCCCGTCGCGGTTTATGTGGCGCCGTCGGGTTCGCGCGCGGCCAGCGCCGGCACCTACCTCCTCCATGCCGCGCACGTCGCCGCCATGGCGCCCGCCACCAACCTCGGCGCGGCCACGCCGGTCCCGGTGATGGGCAAGGAACGCGAACCGCCGCAGGAGCGTGACGGCAGGCGCGACCGGAATGGCGGTGCCGGCCCGCCGGAACAACCCGGCAGCAATGACGCCGCCTCGCGCAAGGCGGTCAACGACGCCGCCGCCTACCTGCGCAGTCTTGCGGAAATCCGCGGCCGCAACGTCGACTGGGCCGAGCAGGCCGTGCGCGCGGGCGCCAGCCTCAGCGCCGAGGCCGCGCTCGAGAAAAAGGTGATCGACCTCATCGCCGTCGACACCGGCGACCTCATCGCGCAGCTCGACGGTCGCCGCCTGACGCTTGCCGGCGGCAAGATCACGCTGTCGACGCAAGGCATGACGACGACAGCGATTCCGCCCACCTGGCGGCAGAGCTTTCTCGCCGTGCTCACCAATCCCACCGTGGCCTACCTGCTCATGCTGATCGGCATCTACGGCCTGCTGCTCGAGGGCTACAGCCCCGGCGCCATCCTGCCCGGCGTGGCCGGCGGCATCTGCCTGCTGCTCGCGCTCTATGCCTTCCAGCTCCTGCCGATCAATTACGCCGGCCTCGCCCTGCTCGCCCTCGGCCTCGTGCTGATCGTGGCGGAAACCGTGGTGCCCAGCGCCGGCGTGCTCGGCATCGGCGGCGTCGTCGCCTTCGTGGCCGGCTCCATCCTGCTGCTCGACAGCGACGTGCCCGGCTACGCCGTCCCCCTCGGCCTGGTGGCCGGCGCCGCGAGCGCGGCCGCACTGCTCCTGCTGCTCGGCCTCAGCCTGCTGCTGCGCGCCCGCCGCCGCCCGCCCCTGCAGGCGCAGTCCGGCCTCGCCGGCGCCACGGCCCGCGCGCTCGCGGATTTCAGCGGCGACGGCTGGGTCGAAGTGCGGGGCGAGCGCTGGCGCGCGCACAGCCGCGAGCCGGTCCGGCGCGGCCAGCGCCTGCGCATCGTCCGCGTGCAGGGCCTGCGCCTCGAGGTGGCGCCGGACGACACCGAAACGCCCTGGCAGGAGCCCCTGCCCAGGGCATGACAGGAGGAGGACATCATGTTCAGCTTCAGCCTGATCTTCGCCGTCGCGATCGCGGCGCTGGTGCTGGCCAGCATCAAGATCCTGCCCGAGTACGTGCGCGGCGTGATCTTTACCTTCGGCCGCTTTTCCGGCGTGAAGGGGCCCGGCCTCGTGCTGGTCGTGCCCTTCATCCAGACCATGGTGCGCGTGGACCTGCGCGTGGTGGTGATGGACGTGCCCACGCAGGAAGTGATCTCGCGCGACAACGTCTCGGTGCGCGTCAACGCCATCGTGTTCTTCCGCGTGGTGGACCCGGAGAAGGCCATCATCCAGGTCGAGCGCTTTTACGAGGCCACCAGCCAGCTCGCGCAGACCACGCTGCGCTCGGTGCTGGGCCAGCACGAACTGGATGAAATGCTGGCCGAGCGCGAGCGCCTCAACCTCGACATCCAGGCCATTCTCGACGAGCAGACCGATTCCTGGGGCATCAAGGTCAGCAATGTCGAGATCAAGGCGGTGGACCTCGACGAGAGCATGGTGCGCGCCATCGCCGCGCAGGCGGAGGCCGAGCGCAACCGCCGCTCCAAGATCATCAACGCCGAGGGCGAGGCGCAGGCCGCGCAGCGACTGGCCGAGGCGGCCGGCGTGCTGGCGGCGCAGCCGCTGTCGGTGCAGCTGCGCTATCTGCAGACGCTGCTGGACGTGTCGAGCAAGAACACCGCCACCATCGTGCTGCCCATCCCCCTGGACCTATGGCGGGAAAAAACGCCGGGGCGCTGACACCCCCGATGGGGGTCGATGGTGGGGTTGGCCCCGACCTGAATACAATGCCGGGGCACAGGGCGGCGCTGACGCGGGCCCGCATACGGCATACGGCATTCGCCATTCGGCAGGGGAGTCCGCGACAGTGGAGAAGCAGGGGGCCACCAGAGGCAAGCGCATCGGTTGGACAGGGCTGCTGTGGCTGGCATTGCTGGCGCCCGCCTGGGCCCTGGAGCCGACGGCGCTGCGGCTGCAGAGTAGCTTCGCCAAAACCGCGCTGGAACCGCATCTGCTTTATGCCTGCCCCTCGCACGAGGTCACGGAGCTGGCCGCTGCCCGCCTGCTGGATTACCGGCCCCTGCCAAAAGCCAACATCTCATTCGGTTATCGCAAAGCGCCCTGCTGGTTCCGCTTCCGTCTGGCCAATGCCGGCGCCGAGAAACTCAACCTCATCCTGGATGTCGATTTTGCCGCGCTCGACCATGTCTGGCTCTTCATGCCGCCGCAGCCCCGCCCCTTGCGCTCGGGCAGCGGCGAGCCCTATGCCCGGCGCCCGCTGCCGCTGCGCTCCATCAGCTTCCCCCTGGAGCTGAACGCCTCCCAGACCCGGGACTATTATCTGCGGGTGCAGACCAACACCCCCTTCGCGGTGCCGCTCAGCCTCGACAGTCAGGCCACCTTCACCGAAGAGCGCCTGGGCCAGGAATGGTGGCAGGGAATTTTCTTTGGCTTTGGCGCGGGCCTGCTTCTCTACAATCTCTTTTTGTGGCTGACCATCCGTGAGCGATTCTATGGTTATTACGTCGCCCACCTGAGCCTCGCCCTGCTGTTTTTCAGCGCGATGCAGGGCCTTGGCTTGGCCTGGTGGCCGGACTGGCCGGACTGGAACCAGCGCTCGCCCCATGTCTTTGCCTATGGCTTCCTGTGCGCCGGCACGCTGTTCGCGCGCGAATTCCTCGGCGTGCGGCAATGGTCGTCCATTGACCGCTTGCTGCGGCTGGTCATTGCCCTGCTCGTGGCGGGCGCCCTGGCCAGCCTGGTCCTGCCCCTTGAACATATGGCGCGCATCTTGCCGGCCCTGATGATGCTCGACATGCCGCTGCTGCTGTACGTGGGCATCCGCTGCTGGCGCGGCGGCCAGCCGCAGGCGCCTTTTTTCGTGATCGCCTGGGGGATTTTCCTGGTGACCGAAACGCTGGGGGCCCTGAGCGCCTACGGCTTTTTCTTCCGGCTGGACCGGAGCGTGGCCGCCATGCAGGCAGGCTTCAGCGCGCAACTGGTGCTGTTGTCGCTGGCCCTGGCCAACCGCATCAACACGCTCAAGGATGAACAACGCCAGCGCACCCAGGAAACCCAGCTGGCCCGCGCGGAAAATGCGGCCAAGAGCGAGTTCCTGGCCACCATGAGCCATGAAATCCGTACCCCCATGAATGCGGTGCTGGGCATTACGGAACTGCTGCGTGATACCCGCCTGGACAAGGACCAGCGCGAGTATCTCGACATACTGCAGAGCGCCGGCCAGTCCCTGCTCAATATCATCAACAACGTTCTTGACTACACCAAGCTGACTACGGGAAAGCTCGACCTGGAGCTCACGGACTTTCGCCTGCGCGATTGCATTGCCGAAACCATGGCGCTGCTGGCCAGCAGCGCCAAACGCAAATCGCTGCCCCTGGCCACCCGGATATCCCCGGATCTGCCCGAGTGGCTGCGCGGTGATCCCCTGCGGCTGCAGCAGATCATGCTGAACCTTTTAAGTAATGCCATAAAGTTCACGGAGCAGGGCCATGTGCTCCTGCGCGTCGATGCGCTGCCGGGAAAGTCCAGCGAGGATATTTGTCTGAAAATACAGGTGGAGGATTCCGGCATCGGCGTCAGCCCGCAGGACAGCCGATACCTTTTTCAGGATTTTAGCCAGGCCAATGCCTCCATCGCGCGCAAGTACGGCGGCTCCGGGCTGGGCCTCAGCATCAGCAGGAGACTGGTGGAAATGATGGGCGGCCGGATCGGCCTGAGCAGCCGGCCGGGGCCGGGCTCCACATTCTGGTTTACCGCGTTTGTGCAAAAGTCCTCCGCTCCGCCCGCCCCGGTTCAGGAAGCGGCAGAAAGCGCCCCGGGCTTCGAAGGCTTGCGGGTAATGGTGGTGGAGGACAACAGCGTCAATCAGCTGGTGATCGCCGGCATGCTGCACAAGCTGGGCATCGAGCCGGTGGTTTGCAGCCAGGGGGAAGAGGCGCTGGCCCTGCTGGCCAAAGGAGAGGGCATGGACATCATTCTCATGGACTGCGAAATGCCGGTGATGGATGGCTATGAAACCACCCGCCGGATTCGCCGGCATGAGAGCGAGGCGGGACTTCCCGCCGTCCGCATCATTGCGCTCACCGCCCATGCGGTCCAGGAATACCGCGAGCAGTGCGCGACGGTCGGGATGAACGATTTTCTGGCGAAACCGGTGACCCTGGCCGAGCTGCGGGCAAAACTGGAGCGCTGGCAGCCGCGGCAGGCCTGAGCCGCGCCCGCGCTCATTCGTTTAAAGGTGCCGGGGCGCGCCGAGGGGGAATGGCCAGGCCGTGCCTGCCCTGCGCCAGAGGGAGCCCGGCGCAGGGCATAACCAGTGCCGGACAGCCGCTCAGGCCACCACCCCGCTTTTGCGCAGCTCGGCGATCCGTTCTTCGCCCATGCCCAGTTCCTTCAGCACCGCGTCGGTGTGCGAGCCCAGCTCGGTGCCGATATGGCGGAAGCTGGCCGGCGTCTTCGAGAACTTGATGGCGGCGCCGAGCTGCTTCTGCATGCTGCCGTCCGGACGCGGCACGTCCACCAGGAGATCGCGCGCCCGGATCTGCGGGTGCGCGCAGGCCTCGGCAAAGCTCAGCACCGGCTCGGTGCAGGAATCCACGTTCGCGAACACCTGCTCCCACTCCGCCAGCGTCTTCTTTCCGATTTCCTTGCCGATCTCCGCCTTCAGCGACGCCACGATTTCCGGCACGCCCATCACCATGCCCTGCGGCGCGAGTTCCGGCCGGCCAATGGCGGCGCAGAAAGCCATGAAGAACTGCGGTTCGAGCCCGCCGACGGAGAGATAGCGGCCGTCCTGCGTGCGGTAGCAGTCGTAGAAGGAGCCGCCGTTCAGCTGCGTGCCTTCCATTTCCGGCTGGAGGCCGGCGACCAGCGCGGACGGCGCCGTCAGCGCATGCAGCGTGAAGGCGGCGTCGGTCATGGAGATGTCGACGAACTGGCCCGCACCGGTCTGCATGCGGTGGATGACCGCGGCGAGGATGCCCATGACGGCGTGGCAGGAACCGCCGGCGACGTCGGCGACCTGCACCGAGATCGGCGCCGGGCCCGTCGCCTTGCGGCCGTTGTAGCCGAGCACGCCGGCGATGGCGAGGTAGTTCATGTCGTGGCCGGCGCGGTCCCTGTAGGGGCCGGTCTGGCCGTAGCCCGTGATCGAGCAATAGATGATCTTGGGGTTGACGGCCTTCAGGGCCTCGTAGCCGACGCCGAGGCGGTCCATGACGCCGGGGCGGAACTGCTCGACGACGATGTCGTAATCGGCCACCAGCTTCCTGATGAGCTCGACGCCTTCCGGCTGCTTCAGGTCCACGGCGATGCCGCGCTTGCCGCGGTTGAGGAAGGCGTGGGCGGCGGAAACGCCGGCATCCGTGGGCGGCATCAGGCGCACGAGGTCGGGCCGCGAGGGCGACTCCACGCGCAGCACCTCGGCGCCCATGTCGGCCAGCAGCATGGTTCCGAAGGGGCCGGGCAGGAGGCCGGAGAAATCGAGAACCTTGAGCGAGGACAGCGGACCGGACATGGGGGACTCCTGGGGGGTTGGGGTTTGCGCACAGGCCGCGAGCATAACCCGCAGCCCCTCTCCGCCAATGACGAGGCCCGCCAAAAACATTGACGAATCCGCTCAGGCCTTTCATTGCGCCGCAAATCCGGCTGCGGCTACTATTCCCGGACCTGCGGCAAGTCCTTGGCGGAGCAGGGATTTCTCCGCCGCTCAAAGGACGGTGGTGAGACCGCGGGCGCTGCGGCCGCAAGGCCGGGGGCGCATTGCCAGGGAGGCGGTGGGCCGATACCTGCCCGGTTCGCCGGTGTGAAAAATTCCAGCTCCGAGGTCGCCATGCCTGGCTTTCTGCCCGCGCCGCTGATTGCAGCGGTTTTTCTTGCGCCACTCGCCATCAGCACCGTCTTTTTCTCGCTGCTCATCGTTGTCGTGATGCCGCTGCGCTTCCTCATGCCGACGCAGCGGCTGCGCGCGGGCGTCGCGGCGCTGCTGGCCGCCTTCGCCAGCACCTGGTGCCGCATCAACAACCGCCTGCTGTTTCGCCTGCTGCCGAAGATCGACTGGGATATCTCGCTGCCGGAAGGCCTCGACAAGAAGAACTGGTATTTCGTGGTGGCCAACCACCAGAGCTGGGTCGACATCATGGTGCTCTTCTACACTTTCACCGACCGCATTCCCTTCCTCAGGTATTTCCTCAAGCAGAACCTGCTGTACGCGCCCTTTTTCGGCCAGGCCATGTACGCGCTCGACTACCCCTTCATGAAGCGCTATTCGAAGGAGACGCTGGCAAAGCATCCCGGGCTCAAGGGCAAGGATAAGGAGACGACGCGCCGCTCCTGCGAAAAATTCCGCCACACGCCGGTGTCCGTCATCAATTTCCTGGAGGGCACCCGCTTCACGAAGGAGAAGCAGGCGGAGCAGCAGTCGCCCTACAAGCACCTGCTGAAGCCCAAGGCCGGCGGCATGGCCTTCGCGCTGTCCGCGCTCGGCAAGCAGATGCATTGCCTGCTCGACGTCACCATCGCCTATCCCGACGGCATTCCCACTTTCCTCGATTTTTCCAGCGGCAAGGTCCGGCGCGTGCGCGTGCGCGTGCACAAGCGCGAGATTCCGCCCGAGGCCTTCACCTGCGATTACGAGACCGATGCCGCGTTCCGCGAGAGCTTCCAGACCTGGACCGCGGCGCTGTGGGCGAAGAAAGACGCCGAACTCGAGCGCCTGCAGCAGCCGGGAGCGCAGTGATGCTGAACAAGCTCTTCCGCAGCACGCCCAAATGGCAGAGCCCGAAATCGCAGAAGCGCATCGAGGCCCTTGCCGAGCTGAACCCCGCCGCCGAAAAGGAATTGCAGGTCCTGCTCAGGCTGGCGCGCGACGACGGCGAGCCGGCCGTGCGCCGCGAGGCGGTGAAGTACCTCGCCGATCTCGATGTCCTCGCGCAGATCCAGAAGCGCGACCTCGACGCCACGGTGCGCGAATCCGCCACCGCCCGCCTGCAGGACCTCATCAGCGGCCGGAGCGCCAGCGCGCTCTCCTTCGGGCAGCGCCTCGCCGGCATCCGCCGCATCGGCACGCCCTCGATGCTGGTCCGGATCGTGCGCGAGGCCGACCACATCGACCTCCAGCTCGCCGCCATCGCCCAGCTCAACGACGAGATGTTCCTGGACGACATCGCCCGCCATTCCAGCATCGCCCGCCTGCGTCTCGCCGCCGCGGAGCGCATCGCCACGCCCGCCCTCCTGGAAGCCCTGGCCGAAGCCAGCAGGCCGAAGGACAAGAACGTCTACAAGGCCGTCCGCGCCCGCCTCGACGCCAGCCACCAGCAGGAAAAGAACGCCCGGGCGCTGCAGGAAAAGCGCCAGGCCCTCTGCGCAGCCATGGAGCATCATGCCGGCGCGGCGCTGAATCCGCTGTACACGGCCAAGGCGGAAAGCCTGCGCCAGCAGTGGCAGGAGGCGCGCGGCCCCGAAGACGCCGGCCTGGCCGAGCGCTTCGAGACCGCCTTCGCGCTGGCCTGGCAGCAGATCAACGAAGTCGCCCTGGCGGCGCAGCGCGAAGCCGACGCAGCCCAGGCCGGCGAAGAAATGCAGCAGGCCGTGGCCACGCTGGAGGGCACGCTCGCGGCCTATCTCGGGCAGGAGGATTTCGACCTGCCCGCGCTCGCCGCCCTGCGCAAGACGCAGCGCCTGCGCTGGGAACTCGCCACGCGGCTGCAGGCGCCCGCGCCCGCCCTCGCCCGGCGCCATGCCCACGTCGACGAGCGCCTGGAGCAGCTCGAGCAGATGCTGGTGCAATGGCGGCAGGACCATCCGCACGTCGCGGCGACGCTGGCCCGACTGCCGCAAACCGAAGGCGAGGAGCGCGAGCAGAACCTGCGGGCGCTGCAGCAGACGCTTGCGGTCTATGCAGCGTTCAGGCTGCCGCTGCCGGCGCCGCTGACGCAGATCCCCGCCGGCGGGCAAGCGGCCGCCGGCAAGCCGGGCAATGCCGGCGACAACGCCGGGCATCTCAAGGATTTCCGCGCGCAGCTCGACAGCCTCGCCGCCGGCATCAGGGCCGGCAATACCCGCGCTGCCGGCAGGCAGCTGCACCGCGCCCGGGAGTTCGCCCGCGCGCACCATCTGCACGACGCCCGTCTCGGCGAACTGGCCGAGGCCTTGCGCGAGCTGAAGAGCTGGGCCGGCTTCGCCGTGCAGCCGAAGAAGGAAGAACTGATTGCGCGCATGCAGGCGCTCGGCGCGCACGCGATGGACCCGGACGACAGGGCCGACGCCGTCCACGCCCTGCAGGAAGAATGGAAAACCCTGGGCGTGGCCGACCCCGCCGTCGAGCAGCCCATGTGGGAGCGCTTCAAGGCGGCCGGCGACGCCGCCTTCGAACCCTGCCGCGCGCATTTCGCCGCGCAGCGCGAACAGCGCGCGGCCAGCCTGGAAAAGCGCAGCGCGCTCTGCCGGCAGCTCGAGGCTTACCAGGCCGGACTGGCGGGCCTTGCCGACGCCGCTATCGACTGGAAAAAACACGAGGCCATCCTGGGCGCCGCGCGCAAGGAATGGCAGCAATGCCCTCCCGGCGACCGCCACCGCACGCGCCCGGTGCAGGAACGTTTCCAGCGCGCGCTCGATGCGCTCGAACAGCGCCTGCACGATGTCCGGCAGCGGCATGAAGCGGAGAAGCGCCGGGTCGTCGCGCGTACCCGGGAACTGCTCACCGCCGCCGACCTGCGCGCCGCCTGCGACGAGGCCAGGCGCCTGCAGCAGGAGTGGAAAAGCATCGGCCAGGCGCCCGCCAGGGTCGACCACAAGCTGTGGCTGGCATTCCGCGCCGCCTGCGACGCCCTCTTCGCCCGGCGCGAGGAGGAATTCAAAACACGCCAGGCCGAGCGCGACGCCAGCCTGCAACAAGCCGAGGAACTCATCGCCGCCCTCGAAAAGCGGGCGACAGAAAGCGCGCAGGATTCCGCTGCGGAAGCCTCCCGCCTGGAGACGGCCTTCGCGGCGCTGGAGCTGCCGCGTGAAAAGGCGCAGGCGCTGCGCCAGCGCTTCGGCAAGGCGCGCCGGCAGCTCGAAGAGTCGCGCCGCCAGCAGGCCGCCGCCGCGCGCGAGGAAAAACGCGAGGGCGTGGTGCGCGCATGGGAAGGCCGCGCGGCGGAAACGGCCGCTGCGCAGAAGGCCGAGCAGTTGCTGCTCGACCTGGAAATCCTGCTGGAGCTGCCCTCGCCCGAGGCCCTGCAGGACACGCGCCGCGAGCGCCAGATGCAGCGGCTGCAGTTGCAGGGGCTGCGGCGCAACGACGCCGAGGCCCGGCAGCTGCTGACGGAGCTGCTGCAGACGCCGCCGGCGAAATCCGGGAACCTGCCGGAAATGGCCGCGCGCCTGCGCCAGGTGCTGGAGAAGGCCGAGCGCTGAGCGCGAACGCCATCGCGCTCGGCGCTCGGCGCTCGGCAGTTGTCAGGGCAGCTGCTTCAGCGTTTTCTCGATCAGCGGCCAGGCGTTCTCGAGCAGCACCGGCTGGGCCGCCGCCGTGGGATGGATGGCGTCGTCCTGCAGCCTCACCAGCTGGCCGCCCTGGTCGGCCAGGAAGAACGGCAGCAGCGGCACTTTCTCTGCGCGGCTCACGGTCACGAACACCTGCTCGAAGGCCTGCGTATAGGCGCGTCCGTAATTCGGCGGGATCTTCATGGCAAAAAGCAGCACGCGGGCGCGCGCGGCGCGCGCATCGGCAATCATCTTCTTCAGGTTGGCGGCGATGGCCCCGGGCGGCTGTCCGCGCAGGCCGTCGTTGCCGCCGAGCTCGAGAATCACGAGGTCGGGACGATGCTGCGCCAAGAGCGGCGGCAGGCGCGACCTGCCGCCCGCCGTGGTTTCGCCGCTCAGGCTGCCGTTCACGACCCGGTGCCTGCCCGGCGCGCTCTGGTCGAGCCGCTGCTGCAGTCGCGCCACCCAGCCCTGGCCGGTTTCCAAACCGTAGGCCGCGCTGATGCTGTCGCCGAACACCAGGATGGTGGCCGCCTGCGCGGCGGCGGCGGACAACAGTCCCGCGGCAACGATGAACAGCAGACTGGCCATTGCCAGCATGCGGCGTTTAGGCTGATATGACATCCATGCTCCCCGACATTCTCATTGCGGCAGAGGCCGTCTCCAAAACCGTCGCCACCGGCGACGCCACGCTCGCCATTCTCCACGACGTCAGCCTGGCCATCAAACGCGGCGAAAGCGTCGCCATCACCGGCGCCTCGGGCTCCGGCAAGACGACGCTGCTCGGCCTGCTCGCCGGACTCGACACGCCCAGCAGCGGCAGCATCCGCCTCTGCGACGCAAAACTGGAAACGCTCGACGAGGACGGCCGCGCGGAATTGCGCCGGCGCCACGTCGGCTTCGTGTTCCAGTCTTTCCTGCTCATGCCGACGTTCTCGGCGCTGGAAAACGTCATGCTCGCCCTCTCCGTGAACGGTCGCGGCGATATCGCGACGGCCCGCGAGTGGCTGACGCGCGTCGGCCTCGGCGAGCGCATGCGGCATACGCCGCGCCAGCTCTCCGGCGGCGAGCAGCAGCGCGTGGCGCTGGCGCGCGCCTTTGCCGGGCGGCCCGACATCCTCTTCGCCGACGAGCCCACCGGCAACCTCGACAGCCGCAGCGGCGCGCAGATCATCGAGCTGCTGTTCGCGCTGAACGCCGACGCCGGCACCACGCTGGCGCTGGTCACCCACGACGAGCAGCTGGCCGCGCGCTGCCAGCGCCGGCTGCGCCTCGACGAGGGCCGCCTGGTGGTGCCCGGATGAATTTCTGGCGCGACTCCTGGCAGGGGTTCCGGCGCGACCTGCGCAACGGCGAGCTGACGCTGCTGCTCGTCGCCCTGCTCGTCGCCGTGGCCGCCACCACCAGCCTGCGCTTCTTCAGCAGCGGCGTGGAAAAACGCCTGCAGCAGGAGGCTGCGCGCCTGCTGGCGGCGGATCTCGTGATACGCAGCACGCGGCCGCTGCCGGCCGCCTTCGCCAGGCAGGCGCAGGCGGCCGGGCTCGCCACCGCGCACACGCTAGAGTTCTCCAGCGTGCTGCTGAAAGACGAGGAATTCCAGCTGGCGTCCGTCAAGGCGGTGGGCAGCGGTTATCCGCTGCGCGGCGAAGTGCGCCTGCAAGGCGCCGGTGGCGAGCACAAGACGCGCGACCTGCCGGCGCCCGGCACGATCTGGCTCGAAGCGCGCCTGCTCCCGCTGCTGCAGCTCCGGGTCGGCGATACGGTGCAGCTCGGCGATACGCGGCTGCGGGTCGGCGCCGTGCTGGCCTACGAGCCCGGCCAGGGCGGCTTCGGCGGTTTTTCGCCGCGCGCGCTGATGAACCTGCAGGATGTGCCGGCCGCCGGCGTCGTCCAGCCCGGCTCGCGCCTGCACTACCAGCTCATGCTGCGCGGCAGCGAAGACGCCGTGGCGGCGTTCCGCGAAAAAATCACGCCGCAGCTCGGTGTCGGCATGCGCCTGCTCGATGTCCGCGCGGGCCGTCCCGAAATCGGCAGGCCGCTGGCGCGCAGCCAGAGCTATTTCAGCCTGGCCACCCTCGTCGCCGTGGTGCTGGCCGGGCTGGCCATCGCCAGCAGCAGCCGCCGTTTCGCACAGCGGCATTACGACCTGCAGGCGCTGCTGCGCTGCCTGGGCGCGTCGCGCCGCGCTGCGCTCTGGCGCCTGCTCGGCGAAATCTTCTGGCTGTGGCTGGTGGCGATCCTGGCGGGCGCGCTGCTCGGCCTGCTGGCGGCCAAGGCGCTGTCGGCCCTGCTCGCCGGCCTCCTGCCCGGCGGCGATCCGCTCTTCACGCTGGGCCGGCCGCTGCTCACCGGCGTCAGCACCGCCACGCTGACGCTGATCGGGTTTGCGCTGCCGGCGCTGCTCGCGCTCGGCGCCGTGTCGCCGCTGCGGGTGTTGCGCCGCGAGCTGCCGGCGCTGCCGCTGTCCGGCTGGGGCGTGATGGCCTGCGCGCTGGTGGCGCTGCTGGTCCTGCTGACGATGGAAACCGGCGAACCGCGCCTCGCCTTCATCGTGGTCGGCGCCGGCGGCGCGGTTTCGCTGCTGCTCTGGCGGGGCCTGGGCTGGCTGCTGCAGCGCCTGCGCACCGCGCTGCTCCAGCGCGGTATAGGCAATGTGCTGCGCGATGCACGCGAGAGCAGCACGCAGATCCTCGGGCTGGCGCTGGGGCTCACCGCCCTGCTCCTTGTCGTCAGCCTGCGCAACGAACTGCTCGGCGCCTGGCAGAGCAGGATTCCGGCAAATGCGCCGAACCAGTTCGCGCTGAACATCGCGCCGGCGGAGCGTGCAGCGCTCGCCGCCTTCCTGCGCGACAACGGCGTCGCCCCGAGCGATCCCTACGCCGTCGTGCGCGGCCGGCTCACCGCCATCAACGGCCGGGCCGTGCAGCGCGCCGTCAGCAAGGAAGGCGAGAACCCGCGCGAGGAATCGCTGAACCGCGAACTCAACCTCACCTGGCGCGCCGCCCTGCCGGAGGGCAACAAGTTGCTGGCGGGCAGCTGGTGGCAGGCCGGCGAAAAGGAATTGCGCGTGTCGGTCGAGCAGAAGCTTGCCGAGCGCCTGCAGCTGAAAATCGGCGACCGCCTGCGCTTCACTATGGCCGAGGGCGAACTCGAGGCCAGCGTCGGCAGCCTGCGCGAGGTGGACTGGGACAGCTTCCAGCCCAACTTCTATTTCATCTTTCCGCCCGGCACGCTCGACGCCTTCCCGGCCAGCTATCTCACCAGCTTCCACCTGCCGCCGGAAAAGCGCGAGGTGCTGACCCGCCTGGTGCAGGCCTGGCCGACCGTCATCCTGATCGATATGGCCACCCTGATGGACGAAGTGCGGCGCCTGCTGGACCGCGTCGCGCGCGCCGTCGAGGCGGTGCTGCTGTTCGTGCTGGCCGGCGGCGTGCTGGTGATCGTGGCGCAGGTCATGGCCGCGCTGGACGCGCGCCGCCAGGAAGCCGCGCTGCTGCGCGTGACCGGCATCGGCCGCCGCGCGCTGCAGCGCCGGCTGGCGACGGAATTCCTCTTCCTCGGCGCCTGCGCAGGCGGCATTGCCGCCCTGCTCAACGAGCTGCTGGCGGCGCTGATCCATGTGCGCGTGCTGGACCTTGCGCCGGTGCTGCATCCGGCGCTGTGGTGGCAGGCGCCGCTGGCCGGCGCGCTGCTGGTGCTGGCGGCGGGACTGCCGGGCGCCCGCCAGGCCTGGCGGGCGAGTCCGCTGCTGGCGCTGCGGCGCGGTTGAAACCCGCCGCCGCGCCGCAATTTCTTCTGCAACGCCGTCGCGAGGAACCCCCATGAAAATCCGCTGGCATGTGCTCAAGGGAAATCCGGAAGCCCCGCTGCTCGCGCTCGACCTCGTCGTCCTGCTGCTGCTCGCCGTCGACCTGCTCTGGCTGCTGCTGGATGCGCTGCTGCTCGACACCGGGCTCGGCGTGCTGCTCGGGCGCTACCTGCCGTCGCTGCTGGCGCAGTACCGCGCCGAGTGGCACGAGCGGCTGCTGGTCTACGATTCATTATTCACGGTGCTGCTGATCGGCGAACTGCTGCTGCGCTGGGCGGTCGCCATTGCGCGCAGAACGTATCACCGCTGGTTCTTCTATCCCTTCGTCAACTGGTACGACGTGCTCGGCAGCATTCCGCTGCCGCAGTTCCGCGTGCTGCGGCTGCTGCGCGTCATTTCCATCCTCTACCGCCTGCAGCGGCTGGGCGTGCTCGACCTGGCGGAAAGCCGCAGCTTCTCGGCGCTGCACCGCTACTACCGGATCGTGCTGGAGGAAATCTCGGACCGTATCGTCAGCAACGTGCTCGACGGCGTGCAGCGCGAGATCCGGAGCGGCGCGCCGCTCACCCACCGTCTCGCCGAGGAGGTGCTGCAGCCGCGCCGCGAGGTGATCGTGTCCTGGCTGGCCGATCTCATCACCGACACCAGTGCGCACGCCCATGGCTTGCACCGCGAGCGCCTCGCCGCCTATCTCGATACCGTCGTGCGCGACGCCATCGCCGGCAACCCCGAGCTGCAGCGCGTGAAGAAGCGGCTGCTCGCGGCCGGCCCCGCCCTGGAGGGCCAGCTGCAGAGAATCGTCGCCGGCCTGCTCACCCAGGCGCTGGACCGCGCCCTCACCGACCTGGGCGAGCGCGGCAACCTCGCCATTCAGGACGTGGCGGGGGGCCTCTTCGACACCGTGATCATGCCGCACGAGGAACGCGACGAGGCCATCCGCCAGATCGCGCTCGACGTGCTGGAGGTCATCAAGGCCCAGGTCCGGCTGCAGCACTGGAAGCAGGGCGAAGAGTCGGGGGAGCCGACCTAGACATTGGTATCGATAATGTGTGAAAGCCTTGCCAGCCGCACCGGGCTTTCCCTAGGCTCAGGCGCATGCCGTCAATGGACTGCCACGCCGCGGGGGAACTGACATGAGCGTGCATATTGCCTTCGTTTCTTCACCGGAACTGCGGCACAACGCGGAAGAACTCATCACGCAGGTCGAAGCCGGCGGGCAGGAGCCGTGCACCGGGCTGATGATCGACACCATCAACCGCTTCGCCGACGAGATCCTGCAGGTGTTCTTCGTCGACCTCATCGACCTGCTCCACCTCGACTCCCTCCTCGGCAGGGTCATCCACGGCTCGGTGGCCACCATCAAGACCACGGTCCACGGCATGGCGCGCACCATCGTGCACAAGCTGGACACCCGGCAGCTGCCGCCGCTCGCGGATTACATGGGCAGCATCATGCTGACGGCGCCGGATGCGAGCGGCGACCCCACGCCCTATGTCGGCTTCCCGGTCAGCGAGGCCACCCAGGCACGCCTGCAGCAGCTGCTCGACGCCATGCGCAAGGAAGACCCGAAACAGCAGGAGCAGGAGCTGGCGGGCGTGCTCAACGAGATCACCGACCGTGCGCTCGAGATCTACATGCTGAGCCCCATCGAGCTGCTCAAGCTCGGGCTGCTCGTGCGCAAGGCCTCGGAGGGCGCCGTTTCCCTGATCCGCAGCGCCATCCACCTCGTCATCCGCAAGGTCCTGCCCGATCTCGACGGCCCGCAGCTGCTGGCGGTGGCCAACCACCTCTCCGGCCTCGTGCTCGCCAACGGCCGGCCCTACCGCTAGCGGCTTGACCGCCCTATCTGCCGGTCCTACAGTGCCGGACTTTCTGGCAGCGGACGTGCGGAGAAATTCATGGGTGTGACGCAACCGGCCCGTTTTGGCGAAGACTGGAGCGACGAGCGCGTGCGGGGCTACCTCGAGCGCCAGCCCCCGGCCGGCGAAAACGCCGACTTCCACGTGCTCATGACCGCCTACAAGCACATGCGCGCCCACGACTTCGAACGCTTCATCGGCTTCTTTCGCGACGCCGGCCGCGATCTCGACGCGCGCGGCACCGCCGGCAGGACGCTGCTCGAGATCGTGCGCGACCATGCCAAGGCCGCCGACTTCGTGAAGATCCTGGAGGCGGCCCGTAACGGCTGAGTGCCGCGACCATCCCAAAAGGTGGACTTCTCCGCCTTTTTTCTTGCCTGAAACCGGCGCCGGATGCGGGCTCCCGGGATTCGTGCTTAAGTGCGGGAGTCGTCCGCAGCCTGCTGCGCAGCCCCCATGGATAACACTCCCGCCCTGCCCTTCGACCTGCCGCTCTGCCAGGAGCCGGCTCCTGTCGAGACGAACTGGCGACGCTGGCGGCATCCGGTCGTCCGCGACCTGGCCTGGGTGCTGGCCAGTCCGCCGCTGCTGCAGCCGCACGGCAGCGGCAGCGGCATCCGCTGGCCGGACGCGGCCTGGAGCGAGCGCGCCTTCCGCGCCAGCGAAGGCTGGCTGGCGGCGCTCGACCAGCATCCCGCGCCGTTGCGGGAGGTGCTGGCCCGGCGTCCGGGCCGCCTCGGCAGCCATTTCGAGACCCTGCTCGCCTTCTGGCTGGCCTGGCCCGGCAATCCGCTCTACCGGCTGGTCGGCCACAGCCTGCCGATCCGCAGCAAGAACCGCACCCTCGGCGAGCTGGACTTTCTGGTGGAAGAGCGCGCCAGCGGCGAACTCCAGCACTGGGAAGTCGCCGTCAAGTTCTACCTGGGCGTGACGCCGGGCGGCGCCCATGCCGGCTGGATCGGCCCGGGCCTGAAGGACCGGCTCGACCTCAAGGTGGAGCGCCTGCTGCAGCACCAGCTCGGCATCTCCCGGCGCCCGGAGGCGGTCGGCCTGCTGCGCCAGCTCGGCCTGCCCCTGCCAGCCCCGGTCTGCCTCGTGAAGGGACGGCTGTTTTACCCGCCCCGCGCCCGCCTGGCCGACTGGGCCCCGGACGGCGCCGCGCCCGGCCACCTGACCGGCTGGTGGATGCCGCAGGCCGGCTTCCTGTCCCTCTATGCCGACGCCGGGCTGCAATGGATCCGCCTTCCCCGGGAGCACTGGCTGACGCCGGTGGACCTCTCCTCGCCCGCCAACGCGGCGGTCCCGATTGATGAGCCGCAGGCGGCCAGGCCGCTCGTTGAGGGCCTCCAGGCCGGCAACGACAATCGCGCCGCCGCCGTGGTCGGCCTGCGGGAGCGCCGCGAGGTCACCCGCGGCTTCATCACCCCGGCCGAATGGCCCCAGTTCCTGGAGCCTGCCTGAACCTGCCCGCCTCCGCCGTTGAGGCCCGGCCAGGCTGGCCTCTGCCGAAACGGCCGTGCTAGTGTCCCCTCGTCACCAACTCAGCCCCAGGCCTTATCGTAGTGAAGCTACTGTCCACCAATACCTGCCGCGTCCCCAAAGATCTTGCCAGCGTCACCACCATCGACTTCGCGCGCGAGACCGCGCCCGAGGCTGCCGGCTTCCGGCCCGGGCAGGTCGAGGCCATCTGGTCGGCCGTGGAAGGCCTGTACCGCACCGGCGTCTCGCCCGCCATCACCTTCTGCCTGCGCCGGGAAGGCAGGATCGTCCTGAACCGCGCCATCGGCCACGCCCGCGGCAACGGCCCGGAAGACAGCCCGGACACCCCCAGGGCGCTGGCGACGCCCGACACGCCGGTCTGCCTCTTCTCGGCCTCCAAGGCCATCACCGCCATGCTCGTGCACCTGCTCGACGAGCGCGGCGAGATCGACCTGCTCGACCCCATCAGCCACTACATTCCGGAATACGGCGTCAACGGCAAGCACAACGCCACCCTCTACCACCTGCTGGCGCACCGCGGCGGCATCCCCAGGATCACCGGCGACTTCGACCCCGAGCTGCTCTACGACCTCGACGGCATCAAGCGGATGCTGTATGCCGCCAGGCCCGTGTCGCCCTCCGGCCACCGCGTGGCCTACCACGCCATTACCGCCGGCTACATCTTCGGCGAACTCATCGAGCGGGTGACCGGCATGAGCCTGCGCGATTTCCTGCACGAGGCCGTCGGCGAGCCCATGGGCATGCGCCACTTCAGCTACGGCCTGCCCGAGCAGGAGCGCGCGCTGGCCGCGCTGAACTACAACACCGGCTTCAAGCCGGTGGGGCCCGTCAACCTCTACATCCAGCACATCCTGGGCGGCGACCTCGAGCTGGCCGTGAACACGACCAACGACCCGCGCTTCATGGACACCATCTGCCCGGCCGGCAATATCTACGCCACCGCCGAGGAGGCCGGCCGCTTCTTCCAGATGCTGCTCGACGACGGGCGCTACGGCGACCGCCAGATATTCAAGCCGATGACCGTCAGGCGCGCCCTGCTGGAATGCGGCCGTCCCGAGCTGGACCGCTCCCTGCTCGTGCCGATGCGCTATTCCCTGGGCATGATGCTCGGCAACAGCCCGGTCGGGCTGTACGGCCCCATGACCCGGCATGCCTTCGGACATATTGGTCTGACCAATATCTTCTGCTGGGCGGACCGGCAGCGCGACACCTCCGTCTCCCTGCTGACTACGGGCAAGCCCCTGCTCGGCACCCACCTGGGGGCGCTGGGCAAGCTGCTGTACGCCACCTCCGCACACTGCCCGAGCAAGCCCATGCCCCGGCCCGTGCGGGGCATGGCGGCACTGTCCTGATGAGTTCCCGGCGCCCCTACACTTGGCAGCCATGGTTACTATTCTCTTGATCTTGGCCAATCGCCCTGCCCGCGGCCAATGGTTATACTGAATCCGCGAAATAACTGAGGATCCTTCTTGATGACGACTTCCGTCGCCGGGCGTCCGCCAATCAACTGGCTGGCTGCCATCGTCCTGACCGCCACATTCTTTGCGGCAGTGACCGTAATCCCCGTGTATGCCTTTTTCTTCGATTTCAGCACCGCTGCCTGGGCCAGCTTCATCGTGCTCCTGACCTGCAACGGCATGTCCATCACCGGCGGCTATCACCGCCTGTGGGCGCATCGCGCCTACGAGGCCCACTGGTCCGTGAAGATCTTCTTCATGCTCTTCGGCGGCATGGCCATCCAGAACAGCATCCTGATCTGGGCGTCCAGCCACCGCACCCACCACCGTCATGTCGACGAAGTCGATGGCGATCCCTACTCCATCAACCGCGGCTTCTGGTTCGCCCATATCGGCTGGATGCTGCGTAACTACGAGACCGGCAAGCCCAACTTCAGCAACGCCAACGACCTGCTGAACGACAAGATCGTGATGTTCCAGCACAACTATTACGTGCCCATCGTGCTGCTCATGAACCTCGGCCTGCCGATCGCCCTGGGCCTGGCGCTGGGCGATTTCTGGGGCGTGTTCCTGATGGGAGGCCTGCTGCGCCTGGTGGTCAGCCACCACGTCACCTTCTTCATCAACTCCCTCTGCCACATGTGGGGCACGCGTCCCTACACCGACGAGAACACCGCCCGCGACAACCCGGTGCTGGCCATGCTCACCTGGGGCGAGGGCTACCACAACTACCACCACATCTTTCAGTACGACTTCCGCAACGGCGTGAAGTGGTATCAGTTCGACCCGACCAAGTGGCTGATCCTGTCGCTGTCCTGGCTGGGTCTCGCCCGCAACCTGAAGCGTTGCTCCGGCTTTGCCATCCAGAAAGCCCAGCTCACCATGCAGTTCAAGCGTACCGAACAGCAGATCGCCCGGCAGCAGGCGCGCAAGGCCAACGTCGAGGCCCTCAGGGCCAAGGTCGCGCACGAGTACGAAATCTTCACCGCCGCCCTGCACGAGTGGGCCAAGGTGAAGGAAGAGGAATTCGCGCAGAAGAAGGCCGAGCTCCAGCAGAAATGGGAAGACGCAAAGTTCCGCGAACGCTTCAAGGCCATCGAGTCGCGCCTGAAGGATCAGCGCAAGCGCATGCGCGCGCTGGCGGCCCAGGCCGCCGCCTGAGGCGCGTGCCCGACAAAAAGGCCGGCATGATGCCGGCCTTTTTATTGTGCTTCCAAACTGGAATGGTTCCCTCTCGGAGCCGCGCCGAGGGCGCCGGAAGAAGGCAATATGGCCACGCTGAACAATTTGAATTTCGACAACAGTTTTGCCCGCCTGCCGGCAGGCCTGTTCTCGCGTGTCGAGCCCGGCGGCTTTGCCCGGCCCTTTCTGGTGGCCTTCAATCCCGAGGTCGCGGGCCTGCTCGACCTCGATCCGGCGTGCGCGAAAAATCCCGACTTCGTGGATTACTTCGGCGGCCGCAAGCTGCTGCCGGGCAGCGAGCCCCTGGCCATGAAATACACCGGCCACCAGTTCGGCGTGTACAACCCGGACCTCGGCGACGGCCGTGGCCTGCTGCTCGGCGAGGTGGTGAACGCGCAGGGCGAAGCCTGGGATCTGCACCTGAAAGGCGCCGGCAAGACGCCCTACTCGCGCTTCGGCGACGGCCGCGCCGTGCTGCGCTCCTGCATTCGCGAATACCTGGGCTCGGAGGCCATGCACAGTCTCGGCATTCCCTCGACGCGCGCGCTCTGCATCGTTGGCTCCGACGAGCCGGTATTGCGCGAGAAGACCGAGTACGGCGCCATGCTGCTGCGGGTGGCGGACACCCATATCCGCTTCGGCCATTTCGAATGGCTTTTCCACAGCGGGCAGCCTGAGCTGCTGCGCATCCTCGCCGACTACGTCATCGAGAAGCACTTCCCCGAACTGGCGGAAGGCCCCGACCGCCATGCCCGCTTCTTTGCGGAAGTCGTGCGGCGCACGGCGCGCCTGATGGCCTTCTGGCAACTCGTGGGTTTCGCCCACGGCGTCATGAACACGGACAACTTCTCCATCACCGGCGCCACCTTCGACTACGGCCCTTTCGGCTTCCTCGACGCCTGCGAGCCCGGCTTCATCTGCAACCACAGCGACTACCACGGCCGCTACGCCTGGAACCAGCAGCCCTCGGTGGGGCTCTGGAATCTGAATGCCCTCGCCGGCGCGCTCTCCGGCCTGATCGGGAAAGACGCCCTGGTGGCCGCACTGCAGGGCTATGAAGGCGAACTGCTCTCCACTTACGCGCTCGGCCTGCGCCAGAAGCTCGGGCTGCGCACCGAACAGGCCGGCGACCAGGAACTCGCCTCCGGCTTCCTGGAGCTGCTGGCGCGCAACGGCGCCGACTACACCCGCAGTTTCCGCGCGCTCTCGCTGATAAGAAGCGACGCCAGCCTGCCGGCCCTGCGCGACGATTTCGTCGACCGCGAGGCCTTCGATGCCTGGCTGCGCCGCTACCGCGACCGTCTCCGCGCCGAAAACAGCGACGACCGCGAGCGCGCGCGCCGGATGGATGCGGTCAACCCTAAGTACGTCCTGCGCAACTACCTGGCGCAGGTCGCGATCGACAAGGCCGAAGCGGGCGATTACAGCGAAATCGAAAAGCTGCGCCGGCTGCTCGGCCGCCCCTTCGACGAGCAGCCGGAGAACGCGGCCTACGCGGACCTGCCGCCGGACTGGGGCCGCCACATGGAAATCAGCTGCTCCTCCTGAGGGGTGCGGAAGCGGCTCTTCCGCGACCGGCAAAATTGCCGCGCTGACGGCCCCGGCGACGCCGGGCGACGCAGAAAGAATTCTCGCGGCAGGCTGCGCTGCCTGCATTCCCGAGCCCCTCCCCGGCACGTCCTTCCTGGAGCAGGTGCAGAGCCTGCGGGGGGGCGGGGCCAACGCCTCAGACGGTGATCAGCATGCCGAGGAAATATTCCGAGAAGCGCCGGTATTCGTCGTCCGTCATGTTCGGAATCGAGTGCTTCGAGGTCGAGTGCGCGCCCCTGCGGATGGCCGCGCCGCCCACTTCCGCCAGCTTGCGGCCGATGAAGCCGAGCTTCACCAGCTGCAGCGACTGGTCGTAAAAAGTCGACAGCGCGATTTCATGGAACTGGGCCATGCAGGCCAGCAGTTCGGCGTCGTCCCGCTCGCCGCGCACGCCCTTTTCCAGCACGGCACGGAAGCGCGCATGAAAATCCGCCGGCATCTCCGCCACCATACAGACCTGCGGCTGACCGTCGACCGTCAGGGTGAGGCGCTGCGCGCGGATGTAGCCGGACAGCGGGCTCAGTTCGGCGTTGCTCATCTTGCCCAGCACCTGCCGGATGAGGCCGCTCACCGTGCCCTTGATGATGCCGGCCAAGCTTTCCAGGCGCTGGGCGTTGGCATGCCCGGAGCCGGAGGAGCGCACGAGATTGAGCAGGAGCGTGTCGACGATCTCGTCGGCGAAAAGCTGGGCCGTCTTCACGAACAGCGCGCTCTGCGGTTCCGGCGCCTGGCGCTCGAAATTCTCCATCAGGGTCAGGCTGGAGGTGCTCAGCGCCTCCGAGGCGCGGAAGGCAAAATAGGATGTCATGGGAGCTCCTTGCAAAGAGGCGCAATGATTCCGGTGCGCAGGGGTTGAGTAAAGCGCCGGACCGGCCGGCGTCACCGCCGCTTCGGCCAATTCCCCTGCCCCGGTTCAGCCTTCGGCGGGCAGGCCCTGGAAATACTCCGCCATGCCTTGCAGCGCCGGCCGCGGGAGCGGCCGGCGCTGCAGCTCGGCCCTCTGCCGCTCGCCCCGCCCCGTGCAATCGCAGGGAAAACCATCCCGAAGCGGGCGCGAGTAGCGGGGGCGCTTACTGGCGGACCAGGCGCAGGCGCGGCGGTGGCGCCTCGAGGGTGCTGCGGTAGGGATTGATGTCGAGCCCGCCGCGCCGCGTGTAGCGGGCGTAGACCGTGAGCTGGCGGGGCGCGCCGCAGCGCAGGATGTCCATGAAGATGCGCTCGACGCACTGCTCGTGGAAATCGGCGTGGTTGCGATACGACACGAGATAGGCCAGCAGGCCGCTGCGATCCAGCGCCGGGCCTTCGTAGCTGATCATCACGCCGGCCCAGTCGGGCTGCTGCGTCACCGGGCAGCGGCTGCGCAGCAGATGCGAATGCAGGGTCTCGCCGACCGCGCGCGACGTATCGGCGCGCAGGAAGCCGGGGTTCACCTCGAACTCGTCACAGGCCAGCGGCAGCTCGTCCAGGCACTCGCCGGGCAGCGCGGCCAGCGCTCCTGCCGCCTGCAGGTGGGGCAGCAGCGTGACCCGGACCGGCGCGCCGGCAGCGGCCGAGAGATCGCGGGTCACGCAGGCCAGAAAGGCGTCGGCATCGGCAAAGCGCTCGAAGTTGAGCGAATTGAAATAAAGCTTCATGGATTTGGATTCGACAAGGCTGGGCGACTCCGCCGGCACGACGATTTCCGCCACGCTCACCCGCGGCTTGCCCTGCGTATCCAGCCACGACACCTCGTAATGCGTCCACAGGTCCGCGCCGCGGAAAGGCAGCGCGCCGGCAATGCCGACGGCGGCGCGCCCCGGCGCGCGCGCGATCGGAAACAGCAGTTCGGGCGCGTAGCGCTGCGGATATTCCGTGACCTGCCCCAGCAACGGCTTGTCCTGGCTCATGCGCCCTATTCCCGCAATCCGGTGCCGCGCTCGAGCAGGCGCAGCGAGAACAGGAACAGCCCCGCGCAGAGCAGCGTGATCATGCCCAGCGAGAACCAGATGTTGACGTCGCTGACGCCGAGGATGCCGAAGCGGAAGGCGTTCACCATGTAGACGATGGGATTCAGCATCGACACGCCCTGCCAGAACGGCGACAGCAGGTCGATGGAATAGAACACGCCGCCCAGATAGGTCAGCGGCGTCAGCACGAAGGTCGGCACGATGTTGATGTCGTCGAAGGAGCGGGCGTAGACGGCATTGATGAAGCCGCCCAGCGAGAACAGCACGGCGGTCATGATCACCGTATACATGATCACCAGCACGTGATGCACGGCGAGCTGCGTGAAGAAGAGCGAGAGCAGCGTCACGATGAGGCCGACGGCGATGCCGCGCGCAACGCCGCCCAGCACGAAGCCGATGAGGATGATGCTGTTCGGCACCGGCGACACCAGCAACTCCTCGATGCTGCGCTGGAACTTGGCGCTGTAGAAGCTGGAGACGACGTTGGCGTAGGAGTTGGTGATGACCGCCATCATGATGAGGCCGGGCACGATGTACTGCATGTAGCTGAAGCCGCGCATCTCGCCGATGCGGCTGCCGATCAGGTTGCCGAAGATGACGAAATACAGGCTCATGGTGATGGCGGGCGGCAGCAGGGTCTGCACCCAGATACGGGTGAAGCGGCGGATTTCCTTGGTGAGCAGGGTCTGCAGCGCCACGAGCGTTTGCTGGCGGGTCATGTCACTGCCCTCCCGCCGGCGCGGCCTTGCCGTTCTTCAGGTTCTTCTCCACCAGCGAAACGAAGAGCTCCTCCAGGCGATTGGCCTTGTTGCGCATGCTGAGCACGCTGACGCCCATGGCGTTCAGCTGGACGAAGACCTCGTTCAGCGACTGCGTCTTTTCCACGTCCACTTCCAGCGTGGTCGGATTGACCCGCCGCAGCGGGTAGCCGGGCAGCGCCGGCGCGGCCGCCACCGCCTCGCGCAGGTCGAGGATGAAGGTCTCGCGGTGCAGCTTGGCCAGCAGCGACTTCATGTCGGTGTTCTCGACCAGGGTGCCGTGGTCGATGATGGCGATGTTGCGGCAGAGGCTTTCCGCCTCCTCCAGATAATGCGTGGTGAGGATGATGCTGGTGCCGTTGCGGTTGAGCTCCGTCAGGAACTCCCACATCGAGCGGCGCAGCTCGATGTCGACGCCCGCCGTGGGCTCGTCGAGGATCAGCAGCCGCGGCTCGTGCACCAGGGCGCGCGCGATCATCAGGCGCCGCTTCATGCCGCCGGAGAGATTGCGGGCCGGCTGGTCGCGCTTCTCCCAGAGACCGAGCTTCTCCAGGTATTTCTCCGCGCGCAGGTAGGCACGCCTGCGCTCGATGCCGTAATAGCCGGCCTGGGTGGCGAGAATATCGATGACCTTCTCGAACATGCCGAAGTTGAATTCCTGCGGCACCACGCCGAGCTGCTGCTTGGCGAGGGAAAGCTGCGTGTCGATGTCGTAGCCGAACACCTTCACCGCGCCGCCGGTTTTTTTCACCAGCGAACTCACCACGCCGATGGTGGTGGACTTGCCCGCTCCGTTCGGGCCGAGCAGCGCGTAGAAGTCGCCCTCCTCGACTTCGAGGCTGATGCCGCGCAGAGCCTCGACGCCGTTGCGGTAGGTCTTGGTCAGGTTGCCGATGCTGAGGGCTGCGGTCATTGAAGAAATCCGGATGAAAGTCGCCAGAGCGGAATCAGGCGCCGAGGTGGGCGCGATAGGCGGCGATATTGCGCCGGCCCGGCGCGCCACGCCAGACCCAGCACACGGTGTCGGCGTCGTCGAACCAGACCCAGGCGCCCTCCAGCATCCAGGGCCAGTCTTCTTCCTCCAGCCGGGCGCGATCCATGAGGTGGTAGATGAAGGCGGCCAGGATGGTGTCGTGCGTGACGTGCACGGTGAGCGTGCCGGCCGACCCCTGGTGCTCGTAGAGGTGGCGCAGCAGCTTGGCGCCGCCCTGCTCCGGGCTGAGGATGCCGGCGAGCCTCTCTCCCAGGTGGCGGTTGGCGAATGCCAGCGGGCCCAGTTGCAAGAAAAGCGGCCCGACCTCGCCGACGCTGTGCACGTAGCAGCCCGGCTCGACGAGATTGAGGCTGGTGCTCACCGCCAGCCCGCTACAGCCGGCGCCCCGCGCCATGGCCTGCGCGGTATCGACGCAACGCCCGACCGGGCTGGAGTGCAGGCCGTGCAGCGGCCAGGGCAGTTGCCCGCCCCACTGCTCGGCCAGCCTGACGCCGTCGGGCGTCAGCGGCAGATCGTAGGTGGCGATGCCGTTGGGCGCCAGCTCCCGCAGGGAGTGACGGGTAATGAGCGCGAGGGGCTTGTCCCCGGGCAGCAGGCCCATGGCCGGGGCCAGGGCCGGATGCAGCGTTGCCATCGGTCTGTTCCGTATTCAGAAATCGAAAGTCTATACGAGGGTGTCTGCTCTCTACCAAGGCCGCGCCCTGACGCTTTTTCCCGGCCAGCAGCGGCGCCCCTGTTGGCCATGAAGATACTTTGCGTCCGGCCCCGGCTCGTAAAAGCCGGCGATAAAAAAACCGCCCGCGGCGGCTTTTTCAGGGCGCAGGGATGTCAGGCGGCCGACAACTCCCGGAACAGCGCCACGAATTCCTCGGTCAGCTTGTGGCGCGGCGAGAGATGAATCAGCGGCAGCGCCTTCTCGTGCGACTCCTTCATGATGACCGAGGACGACAGGGAAGACTTCATGATCGGCAGGCCTTCCGCGCGCAGTTCCTCCACCAGCTTCACCGGCAGGGTGGCGCGCGCCTGGAACTGGTTGACGATGATGCCTTCGACCTCGAGCTCGTCGTTATGGTCGGCGCGCGCCTCCCGGACGTTTTCCAGCAGGGTGTAGAGCGCGCGGCGCGAGAAGGCGTCGCAGTCGAAAGGAATGAGGCAGCGCTGCGCGGCGATCAGGGCGGAGAGCGTGTAGAAATTGAAAGCCGGCGGCGTGTCGATGAAGATGGCGTCGTAGGTGCTGGAGAGGGATTTCAGCGCCGTGCCCAGCTTGAAGATCTTGTGCTTGCTCTCCAGCAGGTGTTCGATCTCGCCGAGTTCGGGATTGGAGGGAATCACGAACAGGTTTTCGTGCGGGGTGGCATGCACGTATTCCGCGATCGGCTTTTCCTTCAGGCTGAACGCAAGGGTCTGCGCGAAGAACTGGCCGATATTGGGGCTGAGTTCGGGCTTGCCGCGGGAAAACTCGGCGGCCTCGCCGAGCAGGTATTGCGTGGCGTTGCACTGGGGATCGAGGTCGACCACCAGCGTCCGCTGGCCTCCGGCGGCGCTGATGGCGGCCAGGTTGACGGTGATGCTGGATTTCCCCACCCCGCCCTTCTGATTGAAGATCACACGACGCATTCTGTTTTCCCCGCAAGGCCATACGCAACGGGGCGGATTGTAGCGGGATGCGGCGCCCGCGGAAACGACGCTGCGGGGTTTTCTCCCGCCCTGGGGCTCAGGCATGGAAGAACCAGTACGCGACCACAACGGCCGTCACCACGCACACGAGATCGGCAAAGAGCCCGCAAGCCAGGGCATGCCGCTCGCGGCGGATGCCCACCGCGCCGAAATACACGGCCAGCACGTAAAACGTCGTCTCCGACGAGCCCTGGACGATGGCGGCGACATAGCCCGGAAAGGAATCGACGCCGTAGTGCTGGAAGGTCTCCAGCATCATGGCGCGCGCGCCGGAGCCGGACAGCGACTTCATGAAGGCCGTGGGCAGCGCCGGTACGAAATCCGTATTCAGGCCAAGGGCCGCGAACAGCAGGGACAGGCCCTGCAGCAGGCTGTCCAGCGCGCCGCTGGCGCGGAAGACCGCCACCGCAACGAGCATGGCGACAAGGAAAGGAATCAGCCCTACGGCCACCTCGAAGCCCTGCTTGGCGCCGGTGATGAAGGCGTCGTAAACGTCGATGCCCCTGCGCCAGCCGGCGAGCAGGAACAGCAGGATCACGGAGAGCAGCAGCAGGTTGCCGACCAGGGCGGAGCGCATGCCCAGCATTTCCGGCGGCGCCGTCACCACGACCGCCACCAGCAGTCCCATCAGGCCGGCCAGTCCGGCCGCATAGGCCAGCACGACGCGGTCCCAGAGCCGGAGCTTCTGCAGCCACGCCGTCAGCAGGAGGCCACCCAGCGTCCCGCTCGCGCTGGAAACGAGAATGGGCAGAAAGACGCTGGCCGGATCGGGGGCGCCGAACTGCGCGCGATAGAGAAAAACCGTCACCGGTATCAGCGTCACCGAGGCCGTGTTCAGTACCAGGAAAAGGATCTGGGCGTTGGTGGCGGTTTCCGGCTCGGGATTCAGCGTCTGCAAATCGCGCATGGCCTTCAGGCCCAGCGGCGTGGCCGCGTTGTCGAGGCCCAGCATATTGGCGGCGAGGTTCATGGTGACGGAGCCGATGGCGGGATGGCCGGCCGGCACCTCCGGCATCAGGCGCCGGAACAGCGGCGTCAGCAGCCAGGCGAGCTTTTCGATAAGCCCGGCGCGCTCCGCAATCTGGAACAGTCCCAGCCAGAGGCACAGCAGGCCGACCAGGCCGATCGCCACCTCGACCGCAAGCCGGGCTGCCTTGAAGCAGGCGTCGACCACGGCCGCAAAGATTTCCGGCTGTCCGCCCAGGCTGGCCTGTACCAGGCAAGTCAGAAACGCGACCAGGAAAAAGCCCAGCCAAATGCGGTTCAGCATTCACATTCCTTATCGTTCGAAACGCCCCGCGATGATGGCATGAAACCGCACTGCCGGGACCAAGCCCCCGTGGCTCGCGCTGCGGAGGCCGGGCATTGGCAAGGCCACCCAATGCGCCTAGGCTGGTAAAAAAACGAGCCGGAAGGAAGCAGCCATGGCATTTCGAGTCGGCATCAACGGTTTCGGACGCATCGGCAGGCTGGTCACCCGCATCCTTGCCGCCGGCAAGGGAACTCTCGTCATCACCCATATCAACGACCCTGCGCTGGACCCCGCCCAGGCCGCGCACCTGCTCGCCTTCGACAGTGTCCATGGGCGCTGGCCAAACGAGGCCACAGCCGCTGAGCAAGAGCTGCTGCTGGCTGGCCACTGCGTGACGTTCAGCCGCGAACGCGATCCGGCCCAGGTGAACTGGGCCGCCCGGGCAGACCTCGTCATCGACTGTACCGGCCGCCTGAAAAACGCCACCGATACCGCAGGCTTTCTGGCGGCCGGCGCCCCCCGGGTATTGGTGTCCCAACCCGTCGACGGCATTCCCAACATCGTCATGGGCGTTAACGACAGCCTTTACGATCTCCGGCGCGAGTCGGCCGTATGCGCAGCCTCCTGCACCACCAACTGCCTCGCGCCTGTTGCCATGGTGCTGCACGAGGTCTTCACCATTACGCGCGGCTTTGTAACCACCGTGCATGGCCTGACCAACGACCAGGCCCTGCTGGACCAGGGCCATGAAGACTGGCGCCGGGGACGGGCGGCCGGCAGTTCCCTCATTCCCACCACTTCAGGGTTCGCAAAAGCCATAGGACGGGTGCTGCCGGAACTCGCAGGCCACCTGGAAGGACATGCCATCCGGGCGCCCGTCAGCAATGCCTCGCTTATCGATTGCGTATTCCTGGTGGAACGGACCACAAGCGCGGCCGGCGTCAATCTGGCTCTGGAGGCAGCCGCTACCGGCAGCCTCCACCACATCCTGGCGGTCGAATCCCGGCCCCTGGTCTCTGCCGACTTCCGGGGAGACAGCCACTCCGCCACGGTCGATAGCCCCCTGACGCAGGTGCTGGACGGAAATCTGATCAAAATTGTGGCGTGGTATGACAACGAGACCGGCTATAGCCACCGCCTTGCAGAGGTCGCCGCCAAGCTGGCCGGACCGTGATATAGGTCTCATGTAAAAGGGGTAACTCTGTCCACATTTTCTGTGGATAAATTTGTGTACAGAATAGAGGGCGGACTCCTAAACCCCCATCTGACGGGCCTTGGAGTTAATTTGGTTGTTTTTTCGTCACGAAAATTATTTTCAACAAAATCATCGGCTTATTTTTTATACAGGCATGTTGGCCCAGCCGGCCGCCAGATTTTGGGGGCCTGTAACCCGTGGAAGCTGTTGTTGTCCGACAGCGTGCATAACTCTCCCGTGGAACAGGGTTATGAAAGCCCCTACGGTAAACTTAAAGTAATTTCTCAAGTACGGGTCTGAAACCCGCATACCGTTGTTTTCAGCGGCCTGCCTTCAAGACAGGTTTTTGGATTACAAGCCTTTCCCTCATTTTCCTACAACTTTCCCACCAGTGTTCCACGGCTGAGGAAGGGCCTGTGTGTCCTGCCGCCCCAAGGGTGACTGCCTGAGCAGTGAGGGGGAGCTGGAGCAGGAATCTTTCCTGGCGGCTGCCGCCCTCCAGGAAGTCTTTGCCGCCCCAAGCCCGAGCGGTTCCCTGGGAGCACATCAAATTCACTCCTCCCAGAGCCCCTGCGGTAACCGGTTTCAGCTCTAAAAAATTCATTCTTAAAGGTTGAGGTTATTACGGCAAGCTGTTGTTTCTATTTGTTATTGGTTTATTCTAAAGTAAGAGCGGCCGGCTTCTTTATCCTGCTCCTGGCCGCGCAAAAACCACGAAAGCAAAAATAACGAATGACAATGCGCACGCCTTATCTCGTCTATCTGATCGGACTAATGTTCTGCCTGCCCCCCCTGGCGGCAGCCGGAAACATTTATAAATTCCGGGATGAGAACGGCAACGTGCTTTTCACGAATATCGTGAATGAAAAGAAGAAGCCACGCGGTGACGGCTTCAAGAAGTACACGGTTCTGGAAAGGGTTACCTGGTTCCCGGATACCAATGTTCATAAATACGGGAACTGGGGCGCGAACGAATATGCCGTCAAGCCGAGCTTCAGCAAGAACCGCAACGCATTTGACACGATCATCAGAACGCAGGCCCTGGCCAACAATGTCGATCATGGCCTGGTGAAAGCCATCATCCACACCGAGTCCGGCTTCAATCCCCGTGCCCGTTCAAAGCCCGGGGCCCAGGGACTGATGCAACTGATGCCCGCGACCGCCTCGATGTACTCTGTAATGGATGCCTATGATCCCTCGCAGAACATTTCGGCGGGAACCCGCCACATCAAGTATCTGATCAATCGCTACAAGAATCTCGAGCTTGCCCTCGCTGCGTACAATGCTGGCGAAGGCAATGTCAAAAAATATGGCGGTGTCCCGCCGTTTGCTGAAACCCGTGATTACGTGAAGCGTGTCATGAGCCGCTACCGGAATCTCTACGGCGGCTCATCCACCGGCCTGGCATCCCTTGCGCCCGCACGCAGCTGACACTACAACTCCACGCCAATCTCGTTCCCGTCATAGACCAGCTCATACAGGGTCACGCCCGGCTGTGAGGGGTGTTGCTGGCAGCGTCCTCCCTGGGCCAGGTCGAACTCCATGGCATGATAGGCACAGCGCAGCTTCGTTCCGGACATCGTGCCTGTATGCAGGGGAAAGGCCTTGTGCGGGCACTGGTTGCGAAGCAGATAGCGATGGCCATCTTTCTGGATCAGAAGCAGGGAAAGGGTTTCAACCCGAAATACCCGCCAGTACCCGTCGTACAGGTTGATCAGTTTTTCCAGACGATAAAATGCCATTGCAAATGCCCTTCCGCCCCATCCTCTCTCGTCGACCGCAACAGGGAGCGCCTCCGCCCCCATGCTACAGTGCAGTAAAAAAGGCGGGGATATCAGACTGTGTAAAAACTCAATTTTCGGATTAAGTAGTCACAAGACGCGGGAACCAAACAAAAAGGCACCACAATATCTTGTGATGCCTTTTTGCCTTTTTGCCTTTTTGCGTTTTTGAGGTTTTACAGACTCTCTGGTGTTTCCGCCTTTTTTATCGATCAGCCGTCTCAGGTGCCGTGCTGCTCGGCCAGGAAGAACCAGGTATCGAGCACGGAGTCCGGGTTCAGCGACACCGAGTCGATGCCCTGGTCCATCAGCCACTTGGCAAGGTCGGGGTGATCCGAGGGCCCCTGGCCGCAGATGCCGATGTACTTGCCGGCCTTCTTGCAGGCCTGGATGGCGCGGGCCAGCAGGTATTTCACGGCCGGGTCGCGCTCGTCGAAGAGGTGCGAGACGATGCCGGAGTCGCGGTCCAGGCCCAGGGTGAGCTGGGTCAGGTCGTTGGAGCCGATGGAAAAGCCGTCGAAGTGCTCCAGGAAGTCCTCAGCCAGCAGCGCGTTGGTGGGCAGCTCGCACATCATGATGACCTTCAAGCCGTTGTCGCCGCGCTTCAGGCCCTTCTCGGCCAGCAGCTCCAGCACGCGCTTGGCTTCGCCGGTGGTGCGCACGAAGGGAATCATGACCTCGACGTTGGTCAGGCCCATCTCGTTGCGTACCTTCTTCAGCGCGCGCACTTCCAGGTCAAAGCAGTCGCGGAAGTTGTCGGAGATGTAGCGGCTGGCGCCACGGAAACCCAGCATGGGGTTTTCTTCTTCCGGCTCGTAAAGCTTGCCGCCGATAAGATTGGCGTATTCGTTGGACTTGAAGTCCGACATGCGCACGATCACGCGCTTCGGGTAGAAGGCGGCGGCCAGGGTGGCGATGCCTTCCACCAGCTTCTCGACGTAGAAATCCACGGGCGAGGCATAGCCGGCGCAGCGCAGGTCCACGGACTGCTTGATGTCGCGCGGCAGGTTGTCGTAGTTCAGCAGCGCCTTGGGGTGTACGCCGATCATGCGGTTGATGATGAACTCGAGGCGCGCCAGGCCGATGCCCTCGTTGGGCAGCTGCGCGAAGTCGAAGGCGCGGTCCGGGTTGCCGACGTTCATCATGATCTTGAACGGCAGCCTGGGCATGGAGTCGATGCTGTTCTTCTGGATCTCGAAGTCCAGCTGGCCCTCGTAGATGAAGCCGGTGTCGCCCTCGGCGCAGGACACGGTCACGTCCATGCCGTCCTTCAGCACCTCGGTGGCGTTGCCGCAGCCGACGATGGCCGGCACGCCCAGCTCGCGCGCGATGATGGCGGCGTGGCAGGTACGGCCGCCACGGTTGGTGACGATGGCGCTGGCGCGCTTCATCACCGGCTCCCAGTCGGGATCGGTCATGTCGGAAACGAGCACGTCGCCCGGCTGCACCTTGTCCATTTCCTTGATGGAGTGCACCACGCGCACCTTGCCGGAGCCGATGCGCTGGCCGATGGAGCGGCCCTCGCAAAGGACCTTGCCGCCCTTCTGCTTGAGCAGGTAGCGCTCCATGGTGCCGACGTTCTGGCGGCTCTTCACGGTTTCCGGACGGGCCTGCACGATGTAGAGCTTGCCCTCGTCACCGTCCTTCGCCCACTCGATGTCCATGGGCGCGCCGTAATGTTTCTCGATGATCAGGGCCTGCCTGGCCAGCTCCTCCACCTCGGCATCGGTGATGCTGAAGCGGCTACGGTCGGCCTTCTCGACATCCACGATCTGGGTGGACTTGCCGGCGGCGCCGGAGCTGGCGTAAACCATCTTCTGCATCTTGGAGCCCAGGTTGCGGCGCAGCAGCGCGGGGCGGCCGGCCTGCAGGGTGATCTTGTGCACATAGAACTCGTCCGGATTCACGGCGCCCTGCACCACCATCTCGCCCAGGCCCCAGGAGGCGGTGACGAAGACGGCGTCGCGGAAGCCGGATTCCGTGTCCAGCGTGAACATCACGCCGGAGGCGCCGGTTTCAGAACGCACCATGCGTTGAATGCCGGCGGACAGCGCAACCAGCTTGTGGTCGAAGCCCTGATGCTCGCGGTAGGCGATGGCACGGTCGTTGAAGAGGGAGGCAAACACTTCGCGAATGGCGATCAATACGTTGTCGAGGCCGCGGATGTTCAGGAAGGTCTCCTGCTGGCCGGCGAAGGAAGCGTCGGGCAGGTCCTCGGCAGTGGCGGAAGAGCGTACGGCCACGGCCATGTTGTCGTTGCCGCCGGTCAGCGTGGCATAGGCCCTGCGGACCTCCTGCTCGAAGGCCGGCAGCAGCGGCGTGTCGATGATCCACTGGCGGATCTGCTTGCCGGCCGCCGCCAGGGCGATCACGTCGTCCACGTTCAGGGTGGCCAGGGTGTCATGGATGCGCTTGTTGAGGCCGCTCTGCTCCAGGAAATCGCGGTAGGCCTGGGCCGTGGTGGCGAAGCCGCCAGGGACGCAGACGCCGGCGTTGGCGAGGTTGCTGATCATCTCGCCGAGCGAGGCGTTCTTGCCGCCTACCGTCTCGACATCATGCTTGCCAAGTTCCTGAAACCAGATAACGGACGCTTCCAAGGTATGACTCCTCAGGATTAGCAGGGTGGTCGGCCGCGATGGACAGCCAAGCTTTTGAAAGATCAGCGGATTTCCTTGTGGGAATCGCTGTTCAGGCCGGAAGGTTTGGACATACACTCGGGTCAGGCCGCATGGCCCTGCCCTTGCCCTTTGCCCAGTCTGAGGCGGTGAATTGTACTGAAAAGTTTTGCAAATTGCTTGAGGGAAAGTTCCCGCATTACCAGCAATTACCTCAACAGGACGGCCCGATGAAACGCAGCGTATTCTTCCTTTCCGACGGTACCGGCATCACGGCCGAAACCCTGGGTCACAGCCTGCTCTCGCAGTTCGAAGGCATCGAGTTCGACGAACTGACCATCCCCTATGTGGATACCGTAGAAAAGGCTTGGTCGGCCGTCAACGAGATCAACCGGGTGGCGGCGGTTGAGGGGACCCGCCCCATCATTATCGACACCATCGTCAACAAGGACGTGCGCGCAGTCATCGCCAAGGCCAACGGCTGCATGCTGGACGTCTTCGAAACCTTCGTCGGCCGGCTGGAAAAAGAACTGCACTCCCATTCCGTGGACAAGGTCGGCAAGTCCCACTCCATCGTGAACAACGAGACCTACAACGTCCGCATCGAGGCCGTCCACTTCGCCCTCGACAACGACGACGGCGCCCGCACCCGCCACTACGACAAGGCCGACATCATCCTCACCGGCGTTTCCCGCTCCGGCAAGACCCCCACCTCCCTGTACATGGCCCTGCAGTTCGGTATCCACGTCGGCAACTATCCCCTGACCGAAGACGACTTCGACGACCTGCGCCTGCCCGCCGCCCTCAAGGAGCACAAGAAAAAGCTCTTCGGCCTGACTATCGACCCCGAGCGTCTCTCGGCGATCCGCCATGAGCGCAAGGCCAACAGCCGCTACGCCTCGGTGCAGCAATGCGAGATGGAAACCCGGGCGGCGATTGCGCTGTTCAACAAGGAAGGGATTCCCCACATCAACACGACGCACCTCTCCATCGAGGAGATTTCGACGCGGATACTGGCGATGGCGGGGATCAAGAGAAGACTGGTCTGAAACTGCTGCAGCGACTACATCATGGAGGCGCCTCAGCGCCTCCTGCGCAAGAATCCCAGAAGAGCGAACACAGCCAGATGAAGCAGATCAACACTACCCCCATCCGGCAGTCTGCCACCCTTATCGCCCCCCCCTGTGTGAGCAGCATTGAAAACAACAGGGACCGTGACTGCGGTGTCAGGCATGCCATCCACTGTTTCCGGGAAGTCGCTTGCCCCCATGGACGCAGTGAAGCGCACTGATCCATTCCAAGCTCCCTGACTAACGAGACGCAGGCGGAAGGATTTCGCTTCCCCGGGCACCAAGGGCCCGATCAGGCAATCATTGCCGGCGCAGTCCAGGCCTTCCCAGCCATCCAGCTTGAATACGGAGTCCAGCGCCACCGTCAGCCGTACCTCCGGCGCAGTGACATGGCCTGCACGATTCACCACCCGGCCAGCAATCCATACCGTCCCGGTGTTATCGGCAATTTCTTGCACATAGCCATCAATCTCGAGCGCCAGGTCAGGGGACGTGGAAAACAGCAGGCGGCGACTCGCGACATCATTGCTCGTCCGGTAATCCGTACGTGCCGCCTCATTAGTGAGCGCCACCAGTTGCACATCCAGTGCGGCAGCCCCTTCTTGGGCGGCCACATCGAAAGTGACCTGCATTGAACCGCCTGCGCCCAGCGTGCCGGAGAGCGTACAGCTTCGACCTTGAGGGGTTGGTACGCAGGCAACGTCTGCGGGCAGCTGGGCCTCACTCACACTCAGGCTTGCAGGCACATGAAGCTCGAAGCCGGCCCCTGACATTGCCGTCGAGTCACTTTGATTCCTCAGCGTGACCGTGACAGGAAGAGTCGCACCGGGCGACGCGCCACGAGCCCCCGTGATCGAGACAGAAAGATCGCCAAAGCTGCTCGTATCGGTTGCCTGACTCTCCAGCCAGCCAAGATAGGCAGTCACGCGCGTGAAAGCGCCCGGATAATCGGTTTCACCACACCTGTCCGCGTCTGCGAAGCTCGTCAGACCGATAACCTGCAGGAAGCCATTTGCCCAGAATGTCAGCGGACCTCCGCTGTCATAGGAGCAGACGCCCTCCCCCCCCTCATCTCGCGGCGTGAAGTCACCGATATCGTCATCCTCAATATCCGCGCTCTCCAAATCGCTCGCGCAGAGCATGGTGCCAACCGAGTAGTTGACGGCGGTGTACCTCAGCAGGCAAAGATCGTCGCTCAGGATATCCAGACGAACACGCTGGAGGTCAACCGGGAAGTCACCCGCGCTCGCCAGTCGCCCCCAGCCGGAAATCATGACCTCGTCGTTCCGGTAAAAGTAGCCTTTCTCGGTATTGTCGGCATCAAGCAGTGCCGCTTCCTCTTCCACTTCCGCCAAGCTGGCCAGGGGCGCAGAGAGAGGGGCATCGAGCCTCAGCAGGGCAATATCGGCAATGTTATTGTTGATGTTGGCCGGGCCACTCTTGTAGCCGGAATGGATCACCCTGCTGACCACACGAGCACCGACGTCTGAGGTCTGGTCCAGGCGCACCGC
This sequence comes from Pseudomonadota bacterium, assembly GCA_049320605.1. Classification (GTDB taxonomy): domain Bacteria; phylum Pseudomonadota; class Gammaproteobacteria; order Pseudomonadales; family Moraxellaceae; genus UBA2031. Next base: position 74,531 of record JBMOQI010000007.1, read on the forward strand.
CCCAGCCATCACACGCAGTTGCGAAAGATTGGGAACCGCACTCTCAGTCACGCAATGCGCTGCCGTTATCACCCAGAGGGGGGAGATAAGAACGCCGGAGCAATATTGCTTGCAGAAATACTCCGTCCCACCAGAGGCGGTGCAGCTTTCAACCTCAATGGAACGGGAAAGATCGATCAGCGCAACCTGGCCAGGGACATCTCCCTCAGCAGCATTGACGCCACCAACAACAGCCCCCGCGCCCATGGCGACGAGCATTAGCGCTACCGCCAGCAAACCACGCAACAACCCCATAAGACCACCAGGGCAGCCTATGCCACCTTACTATTGGGGACGCAGGCCAATGCTCAAGTACCACTGGCCAGAAGGAACCACCAGCGTGCCGATGTCACGATTGGCAAATTCGACACGTCCTACCTGAAAAACATCCGATGCCGCCGCACCCACGCCGGGGACCGACGCACCCATCAGAAGGTCATTCTGCAGCACGAGCTGAGCGGGCACCCCTACCGGTGTGTCATTGTCCGAGTAGAGCTGGATTCGACCGTTGCGAGCGCCATACCAGCCTCTCGCGTCGGCGAGCCGGAAATCCTTGGTCGGACGGCCCGGCTCCGACAGGGAGAGATAGCTGCCATCATCGGAACCATCTCCTGCGGTGTTATGCGAGAAGCCGGGAATACCCGTGTTGGCGAAGCGCACCGAGAAATCGTATCCCACATAGGTCTCGCCGGCAGCCGCGGGCGGCTTCAGGGTCAGGTTGAAGCGGTCGAACTCGAAGTTACCGTCCCAGTTGGCCAACTTGACCATCGTGTTCATGTTGGGGAGATCGCCGCCCCCTACTATGCCTCGTACATGCCAGCGCACGGGAGAGGCCGTCTCAGCAGCCTCGCCGATGCTGACGCCGGTATTGATCAGCTTGACGTACTGGTTATCGCCCATTAGCAGGAAGCTGGCATTGAGCAGGCCGATACCGAGTTGCGCATCCGTGTCAGCAATCATGAAGTGGGTGCCATAGCCCCAGTTTGGGCCTTGCTCCCAGGTATTCCCGTCGCCGTCACTGTCAAACACGTCGAAGGTTTGAGACATGAGCAGCATATCCATCTTCGCCCCAACACTTCCTGCCGTACGCGTGTCGGGGCGAAAGTAGATATTGCCGTCGATATTGCCGAGGGTGTAGATCAGCGCCCAGCCGTAGACCTGCGTAGGATTGGGCGGGTCGACTATGCGGACACTTTGGGAGTAGGCCCGCAGAAAGCCATCGCGGAGGATTACGGCAAGATCATGATCCTCAGGCGCCAGGTTCAGGAACTGGCCGCCGTGCACCGAGGCCTCGCAGCTCCCTTGCGGACCCTCCCAATTAGCGCCCCAGCACAGGCCGCCGGGATTAGTACCTGCCGCGCGCAGCATGTCGAATGCCAGGATGGGAATATCGAATCCATAGGTGGTAAGCGCCGGTTGGGACGCTGGCTGTGCAGTATTGGGCAGCTTGGTCCAGTTGCCGAATTCGATGGCTGTCGGATCGGCCACATAGCCCAGAATCACCTTGAACTCTGTGTTTCCTACTGCAGGCGTACTGTCCTCAAGATCCCAGCGCAGGCTGTAGGTGATGCCATTGGTTTTTGCAGCACGGTCATACAGCTGATTGGGGGCAACCGTCGCCCCGACACCACCGGTCCAGGAGCCGCCCTGGATGGCAGTGACTCTTCCATTGAGCAGGGTACCGGACCAGCCATAGCGCACCGCCGGAATATCCTCGGTATTGGTACCAACCGTGAAGGCCGCGGCCGCGGCCGGGGCAAACTGGTAACGCAGGTCGAACGTCAGATTGAAATTGACATTGCCTTCGATGACGAGGCCATTCGTAGGATTGATGCCAACCCGGCCTGCAGGCATGTCCCACAGGAAGTCGATATTGTTGAAGAGAAGCTCCGGTGCGCCCGCTGCTCCCTGCCGCCAGTACAGGTCAGCGTCATTAAGGGCCAGATAAAGGCTGGAGTCGTTGCGCGTGCCGTTGAAGATGCCGCCTGTTGAGCGCAGATTGAAGCTGCCTGACGCATCCAGAGCAAATGTACCTGTGGAGTTTGTAATGTTGCCGTGCGCCAACTGATCAATTTGCATCCGCATGCGATTCCAGGTCATCCCGATAGCGAGGCCGGGAAGAGTGGCGGCCGTATTATTGAATGCATCGACAGTTGTTTTAATGCTAACCGGCGTACTGCCCAGGTTCAGGCCATTCATGTCGACTCCACGCCAAGACAGATTCTTGATGTTCAGAGCAGACGCGTCGGCACCCGTATACGCGGTGGAGCAGGTAGTTGAGGAGTCGAAACAAAGGCCAAGGGTAGACACACTAATCTGCGGCGCACTGACTGTCGCGGTAATGCCGTCTGCACCAACAACGCCAGCCATCTCGCCATCGGAGAGCGTCTCGATCGCAAAGACATCGGCAGCCGCAAGAGAGGCCACGAACAGCGCACCGATACGCAGGTTTAATGCTTTGATTTTATTCATTTTTATTATTGACCCGGCCGGGTGCATTTACAAGCCAGTGTAGGTCCATTTACAAGCGAGGGTCAATGCTACTGTCATCCTTTAACAAAACGTGTACAGGCTTCAGTCATAAACCGCTTTCACGGATTAGTACTCCAACTGTCCACCTGACGGCCTGCCAAAGCAGGCTCCTGCGCTCCCCCTCAACGACCACTCTGCCACGCCAACGCTGAATTGCTCTCGGATCGGCTTCAAGAGGAGCCGCCCCATCCAGGCGCACGCGGTAAAGCGCCTGAAGCGGAACGAGAGTACCGTCAGCCGTCTCATTGACCGGGATTCCCCCATCGAATATCGAGGCGAGGTAAGGAGGATCGAGGCCGCGCACCGCCGCCGACTCCACCTCAGAGATAGTGAGAACGATGCCCTGCGGCCCCAGAGCCGTCTCTGCCCAGAAAGTTGCTGCCTGCCCTCTCCCGACTCGCTCGCGGTCGTCTTCGCTTATCCAGGCCAGCACCTCAACATCGCCGACTGCGACAACCGTGAACATATGGGTATCCCCAGACAACCACCGGCCCGGGTGGAGATTGAGGTCGAAATCGCGTACTACACCGTTGAAAGGCGCTTTCACCACCAGGCGGCCCTGCTCTGCCTGCAAGGCCTGCAGAATCGCCCCTGCCTGCAGCTTCTGCTGCTCCAGTACCAGCCGGTCTTGATAAAGCGCTGAATCCATTGCCGAGCTAGCTAACGCGCCCTCGATGCGCTGTACCTCGAGCGTGGCTAGCCTAATACGGCTAGCGAGTTCCGCTGATGTCAGCTCGACCAAGGTCTGGCCAGCTCTTACCGTGCGACCATTCTGCGTATGCACGGCAACAACCTGGGCATTGGCAGGAACAAACATCCGGGAGTAGTGCTTGGCGGAGAGCAGAGCCGGGAGCTCTATCGAACTCCGCCAAGGAAATGCCACTAGCACCAGCAGAGCTACTGCCACACCCGCAAATACGCCCCTGCGAGGCAGGCTGGCATGAGGGGTCAGGGCTCGCCAGTGGCGAACCTCGCTATAAATGGGGCGAGCTATGAACCACCAGATTTCCACTGCGAACAAGAACACCCCGAGCACCTTGAAAAACAGGTGATAGACCAGGAAGGCAATACCCAGGAAGAGGAAGAAACGGTAGATCCAAGTTGCCCAGGCATACCAGACCATGAAGCTCAGCAGGCGGGTCGGCAGCTGCTCCGGGCACGGTGCCTCGAGCCCGAACAGCCAACGTCGCAGACGCCAGCGCGCAGCAGCGAACGAGCGATCCTGCAGGTTCGGGAGATTGACGAGGTCTGACAGAAAGTAATACCCGTCGAAGCGCATCAGCGGATTTAGGTTGATGGTGAGGCTGATGACCCAGGTGCTGGTGGCAACCGCAAGCGCCACGCTCCGCCAGATGCCATCCGGCAACAGGAACCAGGCGAGCATGGCGTAGCAGGCGAGCATCAGCTCAGTGATTACTCCCGCGGCAGCGATTCTTGCCCGCTGCCAGCGCGACACCAGGCGCCAGCCATCCGAGGCATCCGTGTAGAGCACCGGCCAGAGCACGAGAAATGCGATGCCCATCGTCGGCACCCTGAGACCGTAGTGTTTGCACATGAGGGCATGCCCCATCTCGTGCAGAAGCTTCACGCCGATGAGGGTCAGGCCGAAGACCAGCATGCCGATCGGTGTCAGGAACCAGCTGTAACTACTCGCCACGCGCTCCCAGCCCTGCACCATAAGGAGCAGCCCGAGCAGCCCGAGGACGGCCGTGAGCCTTGGAAACCAGGGCTGGAAGAGAAAGCGGACGCGGGGATAGAGTGCATCCAGGAAGCGGTCCGGCCGCACGAGGGGAAGCCTGAAGAACAGGTATTTATGCAGTAGCTGCTTGAAAAGCGAATGCTGTCGCGAGCGAAGCGAAAGCGACAGATTATGGCGGAGGGCGGGATTGCCGGTATCGACGAGCTCGGCGTTGATCAGGAAATTGAGAAGCGCGTCCACGTCCTCCGGCAGGACTTCGAGCCCTTCGTCAGAGGCAGCGGACACGAGGGCGGAGGATGTACCTGCATGCCAGAGTCCCAGCAGCCGGACATCGCGGTCGCCAAGCTGGAAATAGCGGTTGCGAACAGGGTCGGCCAGTGTCCACGTCGGCTCGCCCGACCAGTTGCGCGTGCCGGGCATCAGTTGGATATCCTCGCGCAACCTCAGCAGCGGCTTGTCGGCGTCGACGGCAGGCGATTGTTGCTCGACCGCCATGGCTCACACCCCGACCAGCTGACGCAGGCGAACCAAAGGCTTGCGCAGGGCCTGATAGAGCAGAGGAGCGCGACTCCCATAGATTTTCGCCGTGCCGCGCCAGCCGAGCTGCGCCCCCTCCTCCTCGAATGTCGCGTGCAGCACATAGGCCATGGAACGGTCCGGCTGAAGAGTAGGCTCGTAACTGCTGCGCAGCACCTTGGCATCGACGCTCGCCAGCGGGCTCACGTTGGGATAAAAGACCACGGGCGTGTCCGGTTCGGTGCCGATCGCATCGTTCACGGGCACAGTGATACGAAGCCGGATTCTCTGGCTGTCGGCGATGAGCATGATGCGCTCGCCAACACTGACCGGCCGCCCCATGAGATCGCTCGCGTCGCTGAACACGACGATGCCGTCGTGACTGGCCTTGACCTGACTTTGCTCCAGTTGCGCCGTGGCCCAGTCCACCTGCGCTCTTTCCTTCTCCACAACGGCCTGCATCTGGGCCACCTGGCCACGGCAGCTATCGCAGTCGAACGAAGCCTGCGCATTCTTGAGGTACTCGGCTTCGGCCACCTGGAAGGCGCGCTGGGCGACAATCAGGCGATTAGCCAGCTCGGTGTCCTCAAGCGTGAAAAGCGGGTCGCCCCTGCGCACGACCTGGTTAGGAGTCACCGCCACGCTCTTGATGACGCCGGAGAGCGGTGACGCCACGATCTCGGGGTCTGCAGGCACGACTTCAGCGGGACTGAGCACGTACTGCCGTACCGGCAACACGCACAGCAGGACAAAGGCCACCGCATAGCGGCGCCAGTAGCTGCGCAGATGCTGCACCAGCTGTCGACGACGCTCGGGACTGGCGAGTGCCTGCCAGGCGTGGCCATAGGCATCGGCGATGAGCTGCGCCAGCGTCAGGTGCGCCTCGGCCCAGGGCTTGTCACTTGCCAGGAGCAGCCCGCCAAAGTTACCGGCGCGCGTCCCGGACAACGGCATATGCAACATGTACATCGGCAGAGTCTCGCCCCAGTCGGCAGCGAGCGGCGCGGGAAGGTCGGCCCTGGTGAAAACACGCTGCTCGCTGCGCCAAGTCTGCTCCATGCACCAGGCTGCCAGCTGATCGAGCCAGCGGATCATCGGCGCGTTCGGGTCGACTTCTGACACATGCGAGGCGCGCTCCACACGCGGTCGCCCAAAATCATTGAATGTCCAGAAGGTCACTTGCTGCGCCGGCAAAACGCTGCGAGTGTCGTTGACGAAGACAAAGGAAAGGTTCTGCTGGGATTCGGCATGCCGGGCCTCCTGCTCCAGTTGAAGGAGCATGGAGAGCGTTTGCAAGCGCGGATCTATCACGTCGTTCATGCAACCCGTTACCTGGCAAAGATGGCATTGCCGCTCATGCCGGCGCGCAGCCCCGGCACGTTGCCGATGATGCGTGCCGCGATGGGAACAGTCTGGGAGACCGGATCGACCTTGGCTCCAATTCCGGTAACCTCGGCGGCGACATCGCTGCCAAGCTCATCCACCCGGACCTGGAAGCGGCTGCCCGGCCTGAGCCAAGTCAGCCAGGACGACTGCACGAGCGCCTCGACATGCAGGTTGCCACGCTCAACAATTTCAAGGAGAGGCGTGCCAGCGGCAACGCTCTCCCACTGGTTGGCCAGCACACGCACGACGCTTCCGCCATAGGGCGCCAGGACCCTGCAGTCGCGCACGCTGGCGCGCGCGCGATCGCGCTGAGCCTTTGCCTGGGCGAGGTCGGCCTGAGCGAGCTGAACGTCGAGATCCGACACCGCCTTGAGTGCCGCCAACCCGACTCTGGATTCCAGGGTTTTTTCAGCCTTGAGAAACTGTGCATCGGCCGCGGCCAGCTCCGCCTCCTGATGATCGCATTCGAAGCCGACCAGCAGTCCCCCTTTCTGAAAGCTTTGTCCCAGCTTGAGGGGAAGCGAGGTGATACGCCCGCTCATCTGGCTGGCGATGCGTGCCTCACGTCCGGCCTTTATCAGCACTCGAACGGTCGGCTGCCCTGACACGGCGGGAGAGGAAGCTGTTGCGCGAGGTGCCGCTGGGGCCGGAGCCTTGGTTGCCGAAGCCGCCATGGCCAGGCCACCGGCCAGGCTGAACGATAAGCAGAGTGCGCGTACTACATACACAGTGTCTGGTCTCCCGGAGGCGTCCCGTGCAAAGAAGTCTCCCTGCTTTCTGTGTCGCCTGTCGGCCCGGCGCCGGACGCGCTGGCATTGCCAACAGATGCCGGTGTATCTGCTGTTCCGCTATTGCCCTGCTCTGAAGCATGACCGGGGCCAGCGGCAAAATCCTTGCGGGTCTTCTCCAGTCGCTCTTTGAGATGAGCGGCAAATCCCGACCTCAGCCAGGCAGAGAGTGCTTCGACTCGTGCGCTGCCCGCCACCTCGAAGGCGCTTTCCGGCATGGCTCCTATCCCTGCAGACTGAGCCATCATCAACATGCCGCGGCGTGCATCGGCCTCGGCCAGATCGCGCTCGACGCGCAGCAGCAGGTTATCCGTGCGTGTCCGTACCATGGTGAGTTCATCGACCGCAGCAGCGCGAGCGCGCGCGTCGAGCAGCTCGAGCTTTGCATTCGAGGTATCGGCCAAGGCATTGCTCAAGCAGGATTGGCGCCGTGCCGAAGCCAACGCCTTTCCAGCCAGCGCCACCTGGGCAAGTACAGCCGTCGCCTGCAGTTCCGCCTGCGTCTCCGCCTGCTGCTTCTCGACGGCTGCGGCCCGGCGCTGCAGAGGCAGCGAGGCAAGGCGGATGATGCTCAGCGAGAGCGAGGCGCTTGCATCCTGCCAGCTATTATTCACGAGGAAATCGTTCGAGTCGTAGTGGCTGCCAAACTTGAAAATGAGCGAAGGAAACTGCTCGACGTAGCGGCGTACCGCACTCCGGTCGGACAGCCGCCTGGCATAGAGGGTCTGGCGAATTTCCGGACGACTCATGAGCGCCACGTACTGCCAGCTGCGCACATCGCCGGCCGGAATGGCATCGACGGGCAGGAAGGGCTGCAGGTCGAGGCGCAATTCGGTGCCTGCCGGAATGGCCAATAGCCGTGCCAGCTCGTCTTGTGCCTGGTCCATCTGGAGCACCAGGCCATCCAGGCGTTTCAGCACCAGCAGCAGCGCGCTGCGGTAGTCGAGCACCTCGACCGGATCGCGAAGGCGGCTAGCCGCAATGCGGTCGGTCTGCCGCAGGGCCGCGCCGATCTGCGCGCTGGCCGCCGTGAGTTCAGGCCGGATACGCTGGAAGGCAGCCGCCCTCTCCCAGGCCGAAACCAGATCCAGCGCCACCTGGTGAGCCATGCGGCGGCGCGACTCCCCCGCCATGTTGGCGCGGTCACCTTCGCTGCGCGCGCGCAGCCAGGCCAGGCTGAAGTCCAGCATGTTCCAGCTGGCCTCCAGGGAAGCGCTCACGCCTTCGCGCTCGGACGAAGTCGACGGCTCCAGCGAGGTTCTGCCGGTAAGGATGCTGCTGCTGCTGGAGGCAAACAGATTCGAGCGACGGCGATAGCCCGCCTGCGCCGTGAGACCGGGCAGCATGCTCGTGGCCGCAAGCTTGCGGTTGCTGTCAGCCATGGCTCGCTCGAGAGCCTCGGCGCGCATGTTCAGGTTGTTGTCCATGGCCCAGGCCATTGCCTCGGCAAGAGTCAGGCCATCGGCAAGCTGAGCCCGGCGCTCATCCAGCAATTCCATGCGCTGGCGGGCAGCATCGCCAAGCTCCTGTTCGGATAGGGCGCGGGGCGCCGTACAGCCGGAAACAGCAAGTAGCGCCAACGCCAGGGCGCCGGCCAGAAGGGGATATTGTTTCTTTGAACTGCTGGACACGATAAACATCGATCAAAGCCGTAAAAACAAAGACACCCGAGGGTGTCTTTGTCAAAAAGAGTCACCAGTGCGAACTTCAGGCCGTCGCAGACAGACTGGCCAGCAGGTCCTGTGCCCTCCGTGTCCGTGCCGCCTGTGCCGCCTCGATCTGCGACGACAAGCCCTGCTGGATACCGTCCCCACTGCCCTGCTTGTTTTTTTCTGGTGCCGGTTCGCTGCCCGCCGGCTGTTTCACGTCTTCCGCGGGCTCCGGCATGGCCTTGTCGCCCTGCGGCTTCGCTTGCCGCTGCGGAGTTTCCCCGAGCGGCATATCGAGGCCGGCTTCCTGCAGCGATTTCGCCAGCGCCTTGCCCTTCAGTGTCCGCAAGTCGAAGAGCATCTCCTCGGCGATGCTAGCGCGAGCGGCGGAAGGCCTGCCAGGCTTTTCTCCGGCGGCCGCATAGGTCTCGACGGCAGGCCTGGCAGCGCTGCCGGGCAGGCGTCGCTCCTGGGTCGATCCGGGGCTCCAGTCACTCACCGGCTGTAGCATCGAGACCCAGTCGGAGTCGTTGTCCTGGCCATTGGCGATGGAGACCGGCGCAGGCGCGCTGGAGCCGACAAGCTTGGCGTAATTGCCGGACAGCGGAGACGTTTCGATCGCAGACACCGAGCCGGTTACGCCGAGCCCGAAGCTGTAATAGAGACCCGCCACCTGTGTCGTGCTGCGCTCTGCATTGGGAGCCCCGGCAAGGATGCGCGACCCCGCGATATCCACGGCATAGCCGAACTGGTTGCTGGCATTGGTGGTGGATGCATCGGCCGCCGCCTGGAAGCGCTGGCCGGTCCAGCCGTAGCCGGACCAGAAACGGTAGGCGTAGACGTAGCCTGGAGAGGTGCCGTTGATATTGCCGCCTGTCGCCACACGCAGAGCGCCAGAGGCCGTATCGCCTTCGACATCGACCGCCACCGAGAAACCGATGCCGTCGAGCGCCGTTGCATCATAGGCAGTGATGATGCCGTCAACTGCCGGCTGGACCAGCGAATTAAGCAGGCCATCCCCATCGGTATTGTCGGTGGTCATGGTGTCGGAGCGGAAGAGGTAGACCGCGCCGGCATCCTTTGCCACGGTATCGTCGCCATAGGCGCCAACCGCAACGACGACACTGTTCCGCGACGCGAACGACTCGACATCGACGCTCCGGCCGAAGTAGTCGGAGTTACCGACATTGCTGGTCTTTTTCAGCTTGGTCGAGCTGGTGTTGTCGGTGGAATACACGTACACGCTGCCGGCATAGGTCTTGCCGCTGTGGTTGTCGCGAGGGGCGCCGACTACCATTATGTTCTGGTCATAGGCGACCGCAGACCCGTACATGTCGCCGGCACGGGAATCAGTGGCGCCATCCGTGGTTGGCATGCGCTTGTCGCCCGCCACCGGGGCGCCGCCGAAGGCGAATCTATACGCAGCGCCGGCATTGAGGCCGGCCGCATCGTCCGATGGGGCACCGACCAGCACGAAGGTGCCGTTCTCGTTGATCGCCACCGCGGCGCCGAAGAGGTCTTCAGCATTATTGTCGCCCGAAGGCGCCGTCGTCTTGGAGCCCACGGCCGCCCAGGAACCGGGAACGCCGGCGCCGCCCTGCGTGGTGTTGGAGTAGAAGTACACGGCCCCGGCGCCGCCCGTGTCGCGCGGAGCACCGACCACGATGTACCTGCCATCGGCGCTGATATCCACCGCAGAGCCAAAGCGGCCATCCGTCCCCGCAGCGGGAGTTTTCGTATCGCGAAGCGTCCAGGAGGGCGCCGTCGTGGTCGAGCCAAAGTTGGTGTTTTCATAAATCAGCACCTGGCCATCGCCAGTGCCGGCGCCGGGCTGGCCGACCACGGCCCAGCGGCCATTATCGGAGCTGATGGCGACATCGAAGCCAAGGCGGGCGCCGTATGCTGCCGCAGGCAATGCCGTTGAAATTGCCGCCGCCCCGTCGCGCGGGAACACGCCGATATCGAAATACGTTGAGGTGGTGCCACCGACAGGGCCGGTGGAGCCGCCGATCCTATCGATGGCATCGAGGCGGATACTGATGATCGAGCCGAGCGCATTGCTGACCGTGCTCGCCGAAGTGAAAGAGGTGTCATTGAAGCGCAGCCACGGCGCCGTCGTGCTGCCCCCGGTGCCCGTGATTTCCGCCCCCGTTTCCGCATCGTAGGCCCGATAGGTGATGACATCCCCGGATGAAGGCGTGCGGCCATCGGCTGTCGAGTTGTCGACGTCGGTGAAATAGGGGCCGGCATCGTCTATGGGCTGGTTGGTACCGTTCCAGGCAACCTGGCCGGTGGTGACATTGAAAGACCAGTTCTCGCCCTTGATGGCGATCTTGCGGTCGATCTCGTTGGTCAGCACCGGGGCATCGTTGGTGTTGGTAATGGCGACCGTGAAAGTCTTTTCGATGTAGTTGCCGAACACGTCTGTGGCGCGCGCCGTCGCCGTGTGCGTGCCAACGTTGTTATTGGTGGGGACGCCGGTGAGCGTGCCGGCGGCGCTGAGCGCCAGCCAGTCCGGGCCGGGGCCGGACTGGGAAGTCAGGGAATAGGTCAGGCTCTCGGCATACGGGCCGGTGCCTGGGTCCGGGTCCGTGAAGAAACTGGTCAGCACCCTTGTAAAGACGGCGTCTTCGGCAATGCCGGTATAGTTGGGGACACCCGTACCGACGATTTCCGGGTTCTGGTTGTCGCGGCCGATATTGAAGGTAAAGGTCGTATTCACGACGGCGCCCGCGTTATCGGTCGCCCTGACCGTCACCGTCCACGAGCTGTTCTGGTAGCGCGTATCGGTCAGCGACCCCAGGTCATAGGCAAGGGAGCCGGTGTTTGCCCCGGTACCCATGTTGTAAGAGCCGCTTACCGTGATAACGCCTGCTGCCAGGCTGGCGGGCAATGCGGCGTCGCCCGACAGCTTGGCGGTGCTGACGAGGGTATACGTGAGGGTGTTCGACGCATCGGCATCAGAAAACGCTGAAATGGGAATCACCATCGAACCGCTCGAGTAAGTCGAGGCGCCGCTCGGGTTGCCGACGGGCTCGTTACGACGCGGAACGGTGATGTTCGGCAGGCCGGCGCTGACGACCGGAGGGTCGTTTTCCCCGTTGAGGGTGATCGTGATGGTGCCGAGGGTGCTGAACGACTGACCCCCGAGCGCGGCGCTCAGCCGGTATTGCATGGACACCGTGGCGGTCTCGCCCGCCGCGAGATAATCGTACTTGGTGCCGGGGTTGTAGGTTACGGTGCGGTCGGCATTCAGGGTCCAGCTGCCCTCGCCTGCCTTTGTGTTGCTGTTGCCGTTGGTGCCATCGAGGAGCACCGGCGAAGGACTCTCTGTTCCGATTACGTCGTTGGATAGAATATTAATCGTCGTGGTCTGGGTTTCCGTGATGGCAGCACTGTCATTCACGGCCACCGGCGTGCGGGCGTAGTAAAAATTCACGGCGCCACGATTGGTGCCCCATACGGGAGCGCCGGCCACGATCATGTTGCCGTTGGCAATGGCCACGGCGCGGCCAAAGCGATCGTTGACCGTGGCGCTAGACAGTGTGGTCGCCGCCCATGCATAGCGATAGATGCCACCGGTCAGCCCGTTACCCGTGTCTGTGAAGGTGGAGCTGTCCGGGAAGTCATTGGCGGTCTGAGGATCGTAGTAATAGATTGTCGTATTGGTCGTTGCGCCGAGCGCCGTGCCGCCTGGCGAGCCCACGGCAACGCGGCCCTGGCTGACGGCAACTGCAAGGCCAAACCGATGCGCCGCATTACCCGTGGTCTGCCCGGACAAGATGGTCGCATTGAGGCTGGTGACGCTGGTCCCTTCGTAGATGTAGACGCGGCCCGAAGTATTCTCCTTCGGCGCACCTACGACGATTCGTATCTTGCCGCCGTAGATTTCGGCATCGACCGAGGCGCCAAAGTAACCGTCATTCGTGCCGCCTTCCAGGAGGGTCGATGGGGTGGTCGATGGCCCTCCCGTGCCCGTCCAACTGTAGAGGGCCACCAGCCCCTGGTTATTATCTAAAATTCCGCCCGTGTCGGCGGATGGCCCGCCCACGATCAGCAGGTCGCCGGCGAGGGCCACGGTGGCGCCGAACCGCACCGCACTGCCGTAATCCGCTGGCTCGTCCATGAAGCCGGTAGTCAGCGTCGACCAGTTGCCGCTGGCGGAAGTGTCGGTAATCCAGGCGATGCGACCCGAATTGCTGCCTTCGTTGGGCGCGCCCACCGCAATGCGATTACCTGACACGGCAATCCATTGCGAGCTGCCATAGTTGGCATCGGTCCAGGGGCCGATCCGGGAAGTACCCCAGCTCGCCACCTGGGTACTGATGTTGATGCTGGCCGCAAGCGACCAGGCCGTGCCCGCCGCATCGAGCTGATACACGAAGACCATGCCGGAGGTGCCCGCATCAGGGTCACCGATGACCATGGTGCCGCCCGCGATGGACACCCCTTTTCCGAAGCCCAGGCTGGAGCCCGCAGGCCCCGTGATTTTGGTCATGGTGCGAGTCGCACCCGTTACCTTGAAGACCTGCACCTCGCCGTTGCCGTTGCCGCCGGCCACCACCCAGTCGCCACTGGCATCGACGGCATAGCCGAGCTGGTCGGCCTGTCCCGAGTCACCATAGGCCTCGCCAGTATCCACCCCGTCGAGCTGCAGCGAGGCGGAGAGCAGCCCGACCGCAGACCAGGGGTTGGCTGCCACCACGCCGACACTGGCTTCAAGAATGGCGTTGCCCTCAGGGCCGCCAGTGTCGTCGGTCGACGCAGCAACGTCGGCGCCCGTCATGTTGGCCATGCTCACCATCAGCATGGCACCTTCACTGCTTGACGCCACATCGCAGCCGTAAAGCAGGATATCGGCGTCGCTGCTCAGATAGCCGCCAAGCTGACCCAGGCCGGCCTGGTAGGCAGAGATCGTGTTGTTGGTAAGGACATCACTGCCGATGCGCACACTGCCTGCACTGCCGTGGGAAATGACGTGGATGGCATCGAAGGTTCTGCCTGAGGCGGCAAGGGCGGCATTAATTTGCTCAATGCCGGACTGGTCAGGGTCAAGAACGAACACCTCGGCGCCGACCGGCACCTGCGCCAGCAGACCCTCATGGCCATCGACCGCGGCATCGATGAAGTAGGCCTCATGTCGACTGCTCGCCGGCGCCTCGAAAAGTACTGCGGTATCGACGGGAGGCGGTGAGTCCGCCGCCTCCACAACAGCCGCCGCCGTTTCGACTGCCGCCGCGTCGAACAGGACGCGCGGCTCGAGCGCGCGGGCCTGGATGCCTTTCTTGCCGGGGAAGGACGCAGAGAGAGGGCGCCTGGACTCGATCATGACTGGAACCCCGCCGGGTTTTATGGTTATTGTTGTTCTGCCCCGTTCAGGGGGGATTTTTCTCTTCAGACAATACCTAGCAGATCAGCAATTGTCCATCAACAGTCTCTACCTCCAGCGGATAATGGCCCTGACCGAAGAGCAGGGAGGCCTGGTCGAACAGCAATTGCTCGGGCGCTGGAGAGCGGAGCTCGCGGGCTTTCTGAAACCCGCCGAGAGACAGCTTCTGGCCGGCGCCCTGGGGCTGGAATTTGGTCTTGAGGATGCACTGGCCCTGAAGATCAACCTGAAAGCCCGGGGCCCCAGCCCGGCGGCCTCGCTGCTTGGCCTCATGCAGACCTCCTCCGCCCTTGAGCTCTGGGGGCGCTACGCACTCCAGAACCGGCTGCGCTTCCACTGCGGCATCAAGCTGACCGCAGAACGAGTAAGCCGGGAAATATACCTCTACCCCAACGATCATGCCGGTCTTGCCGGCCTGCTGGATGACAGCCCTTTCAGCCGCGCCGTCAGGGAGCTCAGGCCAATGATCTTGGGCGTGGACGACCTTCGCGGTTACAGCATGTACTTCCCGGCCACGGACACGGCCTGGGTCAGCGCCCTGAAGAGGGAATTAGGCTTAGGCGACTGGCAAGGCGCTGAAGTATCCCCGTGGCAGCAACTCCGCTTCGACGGCACCCGCCTGATCCCGGGAAAGACGGCGCTGGAAACCAAGCCCCTGCCGGCCGGGGTACTGGCGCGCCTCGCAAGCCACTACCCCTTCCCCCACTTTCGCCACCTCATCCCCCTCCGGCAGCATGCGAAGGGCAACTTCGGCCGGGATCCCGTGACCGGGCGCTTTGCCCTTTATGTCACGGTGAACTGAAGTCATGCTCCGGGACGCCATCGTACTGGGCGCCGGACCTGCCGGAATCTCCGCGGCCCTAACCCTGCACCGGGCTGGCCGCCGCGTGCTCCTGCTCGACCGCAAACAGTTCCCGCGCCCCAAGGCCTGTGCCGGCATGCTGTCCGCAAGCGCCATGGCTGCCGCTCCATGTTCGCTCGGCCTCGCACCCGCCTCACGTCAGGCCTTCTCCGCCAGGGACAGCGCATAGCTCTGCGCCCATCGGGTCGGCAAGAAAATCATCGACGACGACACAGCGATGGCCATCGAAGAGCCCGACGGTCCGGATGCCGCAGGCGGGATTGATGGCAAGAAGGCCATGAGCGCTCATGGCCTTCATAACCCCGGACACAATGCGCATGAACGTGGATCAGCAGAACTTGAGGGCGCCAAAGCAGTTGTCCACAGGCCGCTGGCCAATGTCCGGATCAGTCAGGGTTACGCCACCCAGCGAGCCTGCGCTCACAGCCACGCCATAAGCCTTGAGGCCGGAAAGCTCGGCATTCGGCACATTCAGCCACCAGCCGGGGTTGGCCGTATGGGAGTGGGTGCTGCTCTTGTTGAAGGTCGGATAGCGTACGGGCTCGCGCTGGAAAGACAGGAAGAAGTCGTCCGCTGCGTACTGCGTGTTAGCGGGATCCAGGACAAAACCGTGCAGGAAGCGAAGGCTCTCGTTGACACTGCCATCCACGGTAAGGCCGATGTCGGAGCTGGTCGCCGGTACATCGGTCTGCATGCGATTCATGCGCGTCCCCCAGACGGTGCGCACGGCAGGGCCGATGGTCGCGACTTCGTCCTGCTTGGCAGGGTCAGGATTGGGGGTGCACCCGAAGAGGTTGAAACAGCCATAGGCCTTGCCGGAAAGCTCGGCGTTGATATAGCCGCTCAGGCGATTGAGCCGGTATGGCAGTAGAAGGCGCCGGAGCCGCTCGTTGCGCTGGTGCATCCCGTGGTCTCGCCCGGGGCGTAGTGGCGGCCCACGCTGAAGAAGCCGGTCACCGTCTGCGCGCCAACCTTGAAGCCGATCAACTCGCGCCGGGTCGGGTCGGCATCGTTCTTGATCGCGAACTCGAAGTAGGGTCGCCGCAGGGTGAAGGCGCTGGTCGCCGCAACCCCCGAGCCCGAAGCGCCGGGCTGGCCGCCACTCAGGTCCATACCCAGCAAGCGCACATACTCCATGTCGATGTCGCAGGCATTTGCCACCACGGCTTCGTTGAAGCCGCCACAACCCAGCTGCAGCCGGTCGATCGTGGCGTTAAGGGCAATCTCGGCATCGAGCGCCATGCGATAGAAAGTATGGTTGGAGCCGGAAACGCCGGGCAGCTTGTCGGCAACGAGCAGCGCCTGGCCGGTGACATCTTCGAGTTCCCTATCAGCCAGCTCGATAAGGCCCGCAGAGGCGGCAGGCGCCAGCATGCCGGCGAGCATCAGCGCACCTGCAAGACGCGTCATGAGTGTCATTGTCGTTTTCATGCTCATCTGCCTGAATGTCTTAAAAGCCATAAATGGACATGGTGCCCTGCGCATTAATCAGCGCCGGCATGTTCGGCGAGCTGTTACTGATCTTGATGCCGCCGAAGCTGGGCTTGGCATTGTTCATGTAGCCGGTGGCGCCGTACTCGATGCCGAAGCCTCCCACCGTCACGTTCCACAACTCGATTTCCTGCGGGAAGGAGACTTGCAGCGCGGCGCTGCCATGGGGGGACGCTATCTGCGGAGCGCCACTCTCGTCCTTGAAGCGATCCAGGTTCTCGTAGGGAGTGGCAGTTGTCGGGTTGTAGCCGGCGCCGATATGCATGAGCGGGATATTGATGCGACCGTAGATGTTCTTGGCCACCAGCCACTCGCCGCCGTTGTCGTTGCGATTGGCGAACTTCACGGCAAGGCGGCAACCCGTCGATGAAAAATCGCTCAGGCTGCCGCAGTTGGCAAAGGCGGCGGGGTTTGCAGTCGTGGCCGGCGCCGTCAGGGGCTGCCCCAGGGCATCGGCATTGATGCGGAAGTCGATGAACATGGCAATGCCCTGACGACCCGTTTCTTCCGAGAGATCGGCATCCTGCAGGGGCTCAAGCGCAACGGCAAACGCCGGCATGACCGCCAGCGCGCAAAGAAAGCGGCGAACGAACATAAGGCTCACCCCCCCGCCCCCAATGTCTTGAGCGACAAGAAATGGAACATGAGGCCACTGATATTTGCGTCACCCAGATTGATCACGGTGCGCGCCGAAGTGGCGCCACCGTAGGCGCCGCCAATGGCATTGGCATTGGTGTCCACGTCGATGTTGCCATCGAACATATAGTTGGGCGAAAAGTTGTAGACGGTGAAGGTCTCACCCGGCGCGGAGGCAAAGAAGAGACCATCAGTCGTGCTGGCGGCCGCATTGGGCGTTGCCGTGCAACCTGTCTTGTCGGCCATGCAGCCGGCGACTTCCTGCGCGTTTCCGGTGATGGGGGCATTGGTCGTGCCGAAGCCTGGCACAGAATAGGCCAGCGAGTGGTTCTGGGTCGGCGCAAAGTCGCCGACACGAAGATAGCCGTGGGTGTTGTTCCAGTTGCCATTAGTGTTGTACTTGGCACGGTCATAGCCCAGCGTCGGGTCGTCAGCGGACGTACGACCGTAGTGCGTGTTGTACACGTTCGCGACATCAGGAATCTGCGTCAGGCTGATCAGGAGATCACCGGAGCGGGACGGCACGTCATCAAGAATCAGGGACTGGTAATGCAGTTGGCCAACCGGCATGAACAGCCGGTAATCTCCCCAGTAAAGTCCTTCCGTGCTGTCGAATTCCGGCGTCTGGGCAAGAGTATTCGGGCTGAACAGCGTCTGGTTCACGCTCATGCGGATATTGGCCTTGAAGACGTTCCAGTATTGCAGGCCGAGCGTAGGATCCCCTGTATCGGAGTGCTGGAACAGGCGGATGAGCGTGCCGCCCTGGCGGATGTTGCTCCAGATGTTCTGCATCTGGATGCGATTGCTGCCGTTGCCGATAGTACTGGGGCCAGCCGTGCCAAGCGTTGACCCACGACGGGTCGTACCCGTGCCGATATTCATCTCACCCCAGAAGGCGAAACGGTAGGACTCATGGGCCGTCGGGAAGAGCAACTCCAGCACTGTACGGTTCTGATTCAGCGCACCGTCATAGGTCGTGGCGTTGTAATCGTAGGCGCGTAACAGCAGCGGATTATCGTGCGGCGAGAGATCGCCGATGGTGCCGCCAATGGGGCAGCCCAGGTCAAGATAGCCGCTGACACAGGCTCCACTCCATGCCTGGCCGTTGGAGCCGTCCGAACTGGTATAAGAAAGGCCGTACCAGCGCAGGTCGCCGCGGAGATAGAGGAGATTGGCAGCCGCCACGTCGGTACCGGTAAGCTCAATGTAGCTGGTCGGGCTCATCGTCAGGGATATGTCATTCAGGACGATCGCGATCCCCTCGCCGGTGACCGCTCCCATATCCTCTTCTTTAAGCTCCTGCATCGCCCGTGCCGGGGCAGTCGTGATACTCAGCATAAAGAGGGCTGAGCCGAGCAGCGCTGCCCAGCTTCGGTTACTGAAGCAGGATATGCAGGTAGGGATAGCCAATGACATTTGCACTCCGAAGGGTTTTTATATTTTTCCCTTGGCTGTCTTTATTATTTTTTTGAAGCACCTGCCAGCGACTGTCAGGACGCGACAATAACCGTCGGCAAGCGAACAACTTCCAGATGAGTGTGTTATAGGCTGAGGCCCGAGCCCGACTCAAGGCAATTATGTGACCAATCGGTCACAAAAGCCAGCCCCCGCTTATCGGCTGCAAAATAGAAATCTGGGTGCCGCCCTCCCCCCTTCTGGGTTTCTCTAAAGCGCGTCCGCGGGAACCCTTACCCAGCCCTCCATAAGAATGCGGGCGCTGCGGCTCATGATGGCCCTGGTCACCGTCCACTCGCCGTTGGCCTGCCTGGCCTCGGCGCCCACGCGCAGGGTGCCGGAAGGATGGCCGAAACGCAGGGCGCTGCGCTCCCCGCCCCCTGCCGCCAGGTTGACCAGGGTGCCGGGGATGGCCGCTGCCGTGCCGATGGCGACGGCACAGGTGCCCATCATGGCGTGGTGCAGCTTGCCCATGGAGAGCGCACGCACCAGCAGGTCCACCTCGCCCGCCTGGACGGTCTTGCCGCTGGAGGCCAGGTAGTCCGCGGGCGGGGCCACGAAGGCGATCTTGGGGGTGTGCTGACGGGTGGCCGCCTCCTCCGGCGTCTTGATCAGGCCCATGCGCAGGGCGCCGGCCACGCGGATGGACTCGAACCGGGCCAGGGCCGCGGGATCGGTATTGATGGCCTCGCGCAGCTCGGTGCCGGTGTAGCCGATGGCATTGGCGTTCACGAACACGGTCGGGATGCCGGCGCTGATCAGGGTTGCTTTCAGGGTGCCGATCCCCGGCACCTCGAGGTCGTCCACCAGCTTGCCGGTGGGGAACAGGGAACCGCTGCCCTCGCCCTCGTCGGACGGATCGATGAACTCGAGCACGATCTCGGCGGCCGGGAAGGTCACGCCGTCCAGCGCGAAGTCGCCGGTTTCCTGCACCTGGCCCCGGGTCACGGGCACGTGGGCGATGATGGTCTTCCGGATATTGGCCTGCCAGATGCGCACCACGGCAGTGCCGTTCTCGGGGATGCGGGCCGGGTCGACCAGGCCGGCGTGGAGGGCGAAGGCGCCGGCGGCGGTGGAGAGATTGCCGCAGTTGCCGCTCCAGTCCACGAAGGCCCTGTCGATGGAGACCTGGCCGTAGAGATAGTCCACGTCGTGATCGGGCTGCGCGCTCCTGGAGAGGATCACGCACTTGCTGGTGCTGGAGGTGGCGCCGCCCATGCCGTCGATGTGGGCGGCATAAGGATCGGGGCTGCCGATCACGCGCATGAAAAGCCTGTCGCGGGCCGGGCCGGGCGCCCGGCAGCTCTCGGGCAGGTCCTGCAGGCGGAAGAACACGCCCTTGCTGGTGCCGCCGCGCATATAGGTGGCGGGAATCTTGATTTGCGGAGCGTGGGTCATGTCGCTGTTTCCATCATGAACCTATGACTCCCTCTCCCCTTGCGGGAGAGGGCCGGGGAGAGGGGTAGCGGCGGAAGCAGAACCCACCGCCCTCCAGATCACATCAAGCACCGCATCGGTACTTGTCAAAATCTCTATATTCCAAAATCGCAGGACCTTGAAGCCCTGCCCTTCCAGCCATGGGTCACGCACGGCGTCCGCCGCGCATTCGTTATGTTGGCCACCATCCGCCTCGACGATCACCCGCGCACCGAGGTGCACGAAGTCGACGATATATGGTCCTATCGACTGCTGGCGACGGAACTTCTGGCCGTCCGGGCGATGGGCGCGCAGGTGCTTCCATAGCAGGTGTTCGGCGTCGGTCATGTTCCGGCGCAGGGCCTTGGCGAAATCTTGCTGATCCATCAGCGGGGCTCCTGTCCCTGGAGATTCTTACCTCTCAAGCCGCGAACCTGCCTCGTAGGAGCGGCTTCAGCCGCGAACCTGCCTTCGCGGCTGAAGCCGCTCCTACGGAAAAAACGGCGCGGAGCGAACCTGCTCACCCCCTCTCCCCAACCCCTCTCCTGCGAGGGGAGAGGGGCTCAGGACAGGGGCTCGGCCGGCTTCCTGCCGACCCTGCAGGCTTACGCCGTCGCGGCTTCCAGGAAGTCCCTGGCGAAGCGCTGCAGCACGCCGCCGGCTTCGTAGACGGACACTTCCTCGTCGGAATCCAGGCGGCAGGTCACCGGCACTTCCACGGTCTCGCCGCTCTTGCGGTGAACGAGCAGCGTCAGCGTCGTTCGCGGCGTAAGTTCGCCCAGCACGTCGTAGGTTTCGGTGCCGTCGAGATCCAGGGTCAGGCGGGTGGTCCCCGGTTCGAACTCCAGCGGCAGCACGCCCATGCCGATCAGGTTGGTGCGGTGGATGCGCTCGAAGCCTTCCGCGACGATGGCTTCCACGCCAGCCAGGCGCACGCCCTTGGCGGCCCAGTCGCGCGAGGAGCCCTGGCCGTAATCCGCGCCGGCAATGATGATCAGCGGCTGCTTGCGGTCCATATAGGTCTCGATCGCCTCCCACATGCGCATCACCCTGCCTTCCGGCTCGACGCGCGCCAGCGAGCCTTTCTTCACCGTGCCGTCCGGATGGCGCACCATCTCGTTCAGCAGCGTCGGATTCGCGAAGGTCGCGCGCTGCGCGGTGAGGTGGTCGCCGCGATGCGTGGCGTAGGAATTGAAGTCCTCTTCCGGCAGGCCCATCTTCGCGAGGTATTCGCCCGCGGCGGAATCCAGCAGGATGGCATTCGACGGCGAGAGATGATCCGTCGTGATGTTGTCCGGAAGAATCGCCAGCGGACGCATGCCGCGCAATGTGCGCTCGCCGGCCAGCGCGCCTTCCCAGTACGGCGGGCGGCGGATGTAGGTGGACAGGGGGCGCCAGTCGTACAGCGGCGAAGCGGCACGCTCGCTGTCCTTCTTCTCGAACATCGGGATGTAGATCTGGTTGAACTGCGAAGGCTTCACGCTCTTCGCCACCAGGGCGTCGATCTCTTCATCGGAGGGCCAGATGTCCTTGAGGCGAATCTCCCTGCCGTCCACCACGCCCAGCACATCCCTTTCGATGTCGAAGCGGATAGTGCCGGCAATCGCATACGCGACCACCAGCGGCGGCGAAGCCAGGAAGGCCTGCTTGGCGTAAGGATGGATGCGGCCGTCGAAGTTGCGGTTGCCGGAAAGCACGGCGGTCGCGTAGAGATCGCGCGCGATGATCTCCTGCTGGATCTTTGGGTCGAGCGCGCCGGACATGCCGTTGCAGGTGGTGCAGGCAAACGCGACGATGCCGAAGCCCAGGGCTTCGAGGTCCCCGGTCAGACCGGCTTCGTCCAGATACAGCTGCACGACCCTGGAGCCCGGCGCCAGCGAGGATTTCACCCAGGGCTTGCGCGCGAGGCCGAGCTGGCGGGCATTGCGCGCCAGCAGGCCGGCCGCGATCACGTTGCGCGGGTTGGAGGTGTTGGTGCAGCTGGTGATGGCGGCGATGATCACCGCGCCATCCGGCATCAGGCCCTGCGCCTCCTGCGCGCGCGCCTTGTCGAGATCGACGGCGATGCCACGCTCGGCCAGTGCGGAAACCGGCAGGCGCTTGTGCGGGTTGGACGGGCCGGCCATGTTGCGCACCACGCCCGAGAGGTCGAACTTCAGCACGCGCTCGTACTCGGCGGTCTGCAGCGAGTCGGCCCAGAGGCCGGCTTCCTTCGCATACGTTTCCACGAGCGCCACCTGCGCATCGCTGCGGCCCGTGAGGCGCAGGTAATCCAGCGTCTGGCTGTCGATGGAGAACATCGCCGCGGTGGCGCCGTATTCCGGCGCCATATTGGAAATGGTGGCGCGGTCGCCGATGGTGAGGCCGGCGGCGCCTTCACCGTAGAACTCGAGATAGGCGCCGACGACTTTTTCCTTGCGCAGGAATTCGGTCAGCGCGAGCACGATGTCGGTGGCGGTGATGCCGGGCTGGCGGCGGCCTTCGAGCTCGACGCCGACGATGTCGGGCAGACGCATCCAGGAGGCGCGCCCCAGCATGACGTTCTCGGCTTCGAGGCCGCCCACGCCCACGGCGATCACGCCGAGGGCATCCACATGCGGCGTGTGCGAGTCGGTGCCGATGCAGGTGTCGGGATAGGCGACGCCGTTGTCGTTGTGGATCACCGGCGACATCTTCTCCAGGTTGATCTGGTGCATGATGCCGTTGCCGGCGGGAATCACGTCGACGTTGTCGAAGGCCGTCTTGGTCCAGTTGATGAAGTGGAAGCGATCCTCGTTGCGGCGGTCTTCGATGTCGCGGTTCTTCTGGAAGGCGTCGGGATCGAAACCGCCGCATTCCACCGCCAGCGAGTGGTCGACGATGAGCTGCACCGGCACCACCGGATTCACCTTGGCGGGATCGCCGCCCTGCTCCGCGATGGCGTCGCGCAGGCCGGCGAGGTCGACCAGTGCAGTCTGGCCCAGGATGTCGTGGCAGACCACGCGCGCCGGAAACCAGGGAAAGTCGCGCTCGCGCTTGCGCTCGATGAGCTGCATGAGGCAGGCATCGATGATGGCCGGATCGGCCCTGCGCACGATGTTTTCGGCATGCACGCGAGCCGTGTACGGCAGGCCGGCCCAGGCGCCGGGCTTCAGGGCTTCCACCGCGGCGCGGGCGTCGAAATAGTCGAGCGCGGTGCCGGGCAGGTTCTTGCGGAATTGGCTGTTCATTTCATTCGGTCTCTTGGCTTATTCCCGTCATTCCCGCGAAAGCGGGAATCCAGCGCCTTTAAACCGGGTCGGCTGGAAAGGCACTGGATCCCCGCCTGCGCGGGGATGACAGCGACTTACGTCACTGTCACTTGCGATCCTTCAGCGGAACGAACTTCTGGTCCTCGGGACCGACGTAGTTCGCGCTCGGACGGATGATCTTGCCGTCGATGCGCTGCTCGATGACGTGCGCGCTCCAGCCGGAGGTGCGCGCGATCACGAACAGCGGCGTGAACATGGCGGTGGGCACACCCATCATGTGGTAGCTGACGGCGCTGAACCAGTCGAGGTTGGGAAACATCTTCTTGATTTCCCACATCGTGGATTCGAGGCGCTCGGCGATGGCGAACATCTTCATGTTCTTCTGCTCGGCCGAGAGTTCACGCGCCACTTCCTTGATGACCTTGTTGCGGGGATCGCTGACCGTGTACACGGGATGGCCGAAGCCGATGATGACTTCCTTGCGGCCCACGCGTTCGCGGATGTCGGCTTCCGCCTGGTCCGGATCGGCGTAGCGCTTCTGGATTTCGAAGGCGACTTCGTTGGCGCCGCCGTGCTTGGGCCCGCGCAGCGCGCCGATGCCGCCGGCGATGGCGGAGAACATGTCGGAGCCGGTGCCGGCGATCACGCGCGAGGTGAAGGTCGAGGCGTTGAACTCGTGCTCGGCGTAGAGGATGAGCGAGGTGTGCATGGCGCGCACCCAGCTGTCACCGGGCTTCCTGCCGTGCAGCAGGTGCAGGAAGTGGCCGCCGATGGAGTCGTCGTCGGTTTCCACGTCGATGCGCTTGCCGTTGTGGCTGTAGTGGTACCAGTACAGCAGCATGGAGCCGAGGCTGGCCATCAGCTTGTCGGCGATGTCGCGCGCGCCGGGATGGTTGTGGTCGTCCTTCTCGGGCGAGAGGCAGCCCAGCACGGAGACGCCGGTGCGCATCACGTCCATGGGATGCGCGGACGGGGGCAGCTGCTCGAGTGCCGTCATCAGGGCGGCGGGCAGGCCGCGCAGCGCCTTCAGCCTGGCCTTGTAGGCGGTGAGCTCGGCGACGGTGGGCAGCTTGCCGTGCACCAGCAGGTGCGCGATTTCCTCGAATTCGCAGGTGGTGGCGACATCCAGGATGTCGTAGCCGCGATAGGCCAGGTCGTTGCCGGTACGGCCGACGGTGCACAGCGCGGTGTTGCCGGCGGCCGTGCCGGACAGGGCAACCGATTTCTTGGGCTTGAAGCCGGGGGTCGTGGTCTCGGACATGGTGCTCTCCTTCATTTTCTACTGGCATTCGTGGTGAGCAGTGCATTCCGCCCTGCTCCAATTCTTTCTCTCTCTCCCCGCTTGCGGGGAGAGGGTTGGGGTGAGGGGGAAAGCGGCTTCGGCAAAAACCCCTCACCCCGGCCCTCTCCCCATTGCATGGGGAGAGGGAGCAACATCACTTCTTGCCGGAAAACAGCTGGTCGATCTTGTCTTCGTAGGCGTGGTAGTTCAGGAACTCGTACAGTTCCTTGCGCTTCTGCATCAGGTCCAGCACGTTGACCTGGGTGCCTTCCTTGCGCACGGCCTCGTACACGGCCAGCGCCGCCTTCTGCATGGCGCGCGTTGCCGACAGCGGGTACAGCACCATGGCAATGCCCTGCTCGCCCAGCTGCTGCGTGGTGTAGTACGGCGTATCGCCGAACTCGGTGATGTTGGCCAGCACCGGCACCTTCACCGCGTCGCAGACGGTCTTGTACATGGTGATGTCGGTCATGGCCTCGGCAAAGATCGCATCGGCGCCGGCCTCGACATAGGCGCAGGCGCGATCGATCACGCCCTGCAGGCCTTCCTTCTGCAGCGCGTCGGTGCGCGCCATCAGCACGAAATCGGGATCGAACTTGGCGTCGGCCGCGGCTTTCACGCGATCGACCATTTCATCGACCGGCACGATCTCCTTGTTGGGACGATGGCCGCAGCGCTTCTGCGCCACCTGGTCTTCAATGTGCACGGCAGCGGCGCCGGCCTTGATCATCTCGCGGAGGGTGCGGCCGATGTTGAACGCGCCGCCCCAGCCGGTGTCGATGTCCACCAGCAGCGGCGTCTCGACGGCGGCGGTGATGCGGCGCACATCCGTCAGCACGTCTTCCAGCGAGGTGATGCCGAGGTCGGGCAGGCCGCAGGAGTAGTTGGCCACGCCGGCGCCGGACAGGTAGATGGCGCGATAGCCCACCCGGGTGGCCATCATGGCGGCATAGGCGTTCACCGTGCCCATGACCTGCAGGGGCTTCTCTTCCCGCAGCGCCCGGCGGAAACGGCCGCCGGCCGTCAGCTTCTCACTCATGTTTCACTCCTCGTTGGTGGCGGGGCGGTCACCCCTGCCCTTTCTCCGCGGCGACGCGTTCGCCTCGTGGGCGGACGCGTCCGGAGTCGGGACGATGTGTTCGCGGAAATGCGCCTCGATGTTCCTGCGCGCCGAGCTGATGTGGCGGCGCATGAGGATCTCGGCCATCTCGCCGTCGCGGGCCTCGATGGCCTCGATGATGCGGTGGTGCTCGCCGAAGGCCTTCTGCGGGCGGCCCTCGGTCACGGAAAACTGGTAGCGGTACAAGCGCACGCGGTGATAAAGCTCGCCGCAGAGCATCTGCGCCAGCACTTCGTTGCGGCTGCCCTGCACGATGCGGTAGTGGAAGTCGAAGTCGCCCTCCTCCTGGAAGTACGCGCGCCCTTCCTGGAGCTCGGCCTGCTGCTCGTGCTCGGCCAGGAGCGCCCTCAGGCCCTGCACTTCCTCCGTGCCCATGTTCCCGGCCGCCAGGCGCGCCGCCATCCCTTCCATGGCTTCGCGCACCTGGTAGATGTGGATGAGCTCCTCGAAAGAGAGGGAAACGACGCGCACGCCCACATGCGGAATGCGGGTCAGGAGCTTGCGGCCTTCGAGTCGCCTCAGCGCCTCCCGTAAAGGACCGCGGGAGATGCCGTAGCGGGCGGCCAGCTCGGCCTCGGACATCTTGCTGCCGGGCTTCAGCTCGCCTTTGACGATGGCGTTCTGGATCTCGCTGAACACCCGGTCCGCCAGCGTCAGCGCCGCCGGGTCGGCGTTCAGGGCAGCGGGGCCAGGCAGGACGGCTGAGGTCATTCGGCGTTTTGTCGACAATCCGAGGGGAAGCGGCAAGTTAACTGCCGCTTTCCGGGCTGTCAACGAAGCCGCCCAGGCTTTTGTCAACAATCGCCGTGGCAGCCTGAACCCTCCCCTTTAATAAAGCCCGCTTTAGCAGCTTGCTGAAAAACTCCCTGCCACCGCCACATATAGCGATTTTTTGCTGAGCTTAAACACTATAGGTGGTGGCCGAAATTCGTTTTTCAGCAGCCTGTTAGAGAACGCCCCGTAGGAGCGGCTTCAGCCGCGCTGAACTCAAACCTGTTGAGAGTTTCCTTGGTTAGAGAACGCCCCGTAGGAGCGGCTTCAGCCGCGAAGGCAGGTTCGCGGCTGAAGCCGCTCCTACGGGAGAAGCGGGAGAAGCGGGGAAGCGGGGAAGCGGGGGAATCAGGCGATGGCGGCGAGAATGTCCAGCAGCGAAAACGGCCAGCCCAGCTCGCGTCCCCCCGGCGTGCGCAGCACCGGGATGCGCCTGCCGTATCTCTCCACCAGCGCCGCGTCCAGCGCGATATCGACGTAGCGCCATTCCAGCCGGCGCGCCGCGGCGGCCTGTTCGAGCAGCGCCTCCGCCTGATCGCAGAAATGGCAGCCGGTGGTTCCGTATAACGTCAGCATGCCGTCATTTCCGCTGCTGGATCTTCCAGCAGCGGTGGATATTCGGATTGCGCCCGAAATCGAAACCGATGGTCTCGCGCGAAACATCCTCGATGCCGAATTCCGCCAGCGCGTCCATGTCCAGCTTGAACTTGCGGAAGTTGTTGGAGAAATACAGCGTGCCGCCCGCGCGCAGCGCGCGCATGGCCAGCCAGATCAGCTCGACGTGGTCGCGCTGCACGTCGAAAACCTCGGGCGTGCGCTTGGAGTTGGAGAAGGTCGGCGGATCGATGAGCATCAGGTCGAACTCGAATTCGCAGTCCTTCAGCCAGCGCATGCAGTCCGCCTGCTCGAAGTAGTGATTCGCCTCCGCCAGGCCGTTCAGGGCGAAGTTGCGCCGTGCCCAGTCGAGATAGGTCGGCGAGAGATCGACCGTGGTCGTCGAAGCGGCGCCGCCCAAGGCGGCGTGGAGACTGGCCACGCCGGTATAGGCGAAGAGGTTCAGGAAATGCCTGTCCTTCGCCTCCTGCGCGATGCGCAGGCGCAGCGGGCGGTGGTCGAGAAACAGGCCGGTGTCGAGATAGTCGGTGAGGTTCACCAGCAGCCAGGCATTGCCTTCGCGCACCTCGAAGAAGCGGCCCTGGCTGCCCTGCTTCTCGTACTGCTGCCTGCCCTTCTGGCGCGCGCGCACCTTGATGAAGACCTGCTCGCGGTGCAGGCCGAAAACATGGCGGATCGCCAGCAGCGCCAGCTTGAAACGTGCCTCCGCCTTTTCCGGATCGACCGTCTTGGGAGGCGCGTACTCCTGCACATGCAGCATGCCCTCGTATACATCAACCGCCAGATTGAACTCGGGCATGTCAGCGTCGTAGACGCGATAGCAATGCACGCGTTGTGCTTCGGCCTGCTTCTGCGCCACTTTCAGGTTCTTGCGCAGGCGATTGGCGAAATCCTGCGCTTCTTCCGGCAATTCGCCTTCCGCCTCCTTGAAGCGCACCACACCCTGCGGCGGCGCGGCGGGAATATCGCCATGCCGCGCATACACGACCAGCGCGCCGTTGTGCAGGCGCTCCGTGGCGCGATGCGCGAAGCCGAGCGCATCCACGTGCTGCACGTCGGCGCCCAGCACGCAGGCCTGCCAGCCGGGCACCGCCTGCGCCGCGACACGGCCGAGCGCGCGGTAGAGCTCGCGCGTCGCGGATTGTTCACCGAGGCGCTCGCCATAGGGCGGATTGCAGATCAGCAATCCCTTCGCCCCGGCGGCAAGCGCGGCCGGACGCCGCAGGGCGCGCAGCTCGCCCTGCTCCAGCGCGATGAGACCGGCCACGCCGGCAGCACGGGCATTGCGTTCGGTGGCGGCGAGCGCTCCGGCGTCGGCGTCGCAGCCGAAGATTTTCGGCAGCGCCCTCTGCAGGCCGGCCCTGCGGCGCTGCTCCGCCTCCTCGCGCAACTGCTGCCAGAGCGCGCCCTCGTGCGCCTTCCAGCCCAGGAAGCCGTAATAGTCGCGCAGGATGCCCGGCGCGATGTCCGCCGCCATCCAGGCCGCCTCGATCAGGAAGGTACCGGAGCCGCACAGGGGATCGAGCAGCGCCGTCATGTCCGCCGCGGGCCAGCCGGCCTGCCGCAGCAGTGCTGCCGCCAGCGTTTCCTTGAGCGGCGCCGCCGTCATGGCGACGCGGTAGCCGCGCTTGTGCAGGCTCTCGCCGGAGAGGTCCAGGCTCACCGAGAAGCCCTTCTCCATGGCATGCACATGCAGCGGGAAATCCGGGCGCTCCGGATCGACATCGGGGCGCAGGCCGAGATGCTGCCGGCAGTGATCGACGACCGCATCCTTGAGCTTCAGCGCCAGGTACTGGGTATGCGCCTTGACGCCGCGGGCCGCGGTGGCGTGCACGGCGATCGTGCCGCGCACATCGAGCACATTGCCCCAGGCAAAGCTCACCGCCTCGGCATAGAGCGCCTCGGGCGTGGTGCCGGCTGCCGTGAACAGCGGCAGCAGCACGCGCGAGGCCAGGCGCGACCACAGGCAGATGCGGTAGGCCTGCTCCAGCGACGCCGCCACCAGCAGGGTGCCGCGCTCCCGCCGCACGTCGACCAGCCCCAGGCCGGCCAGCTCCTGCTGCAGCGCGCCTTCCAGCCCATCGGCACAGGTCACCACCAGTTCAAACGTCATAAATCCTGCTTTTTCAGTTGCTTGGCCTGCCGAGCCAGGAAAGTTACTTAAGGCAACAAATTGCCGCTGCGCCTAAGGCCTGCGGATGCTTATGAAAATTAAATCATCGACACAAAAACCGTCGCGGGGCTTCAATGGTTCCTGTGCGGCCTCCCCGCACTTTCGACTCTGTCTGCCCCGGCCACTCCTGCCGGGGCAGCTCTGTCTTTATCAACCGGGTCGGCGTGACCCGCCTGCACCACGACTTTTGAGGTGGCTGATGAAAAGACACAAGAGGGAACGCAGCGAACTCCTGTTTTCACGTGGCTTCAACGCCGGACTTTCCGGCCGCTCCCAGGAAACCTGTCCTTACCAGGACATCAATCTCCGGCAGCACTGGATGGCCGGCTGGCGCGAAGGCCGAACCAGTCAGCGCGAAGGCCTGGTCGGCGTCGCCGCCCTGCACCTGACGCCGAGCATCTGAAGCGGTCCGGATACCCGAACCCGGCATTCCCGCCCGCCTCGAAAAATGCCGCCCACAAGGCGGCATTTTTCATGGCCGCTCCCGCCTCCCGGCAATGGCCGCGACGGCTTCGCGCACCAGTGCCGGCCCGCGATAGATGAACCCGGTGTAGACCTGCACGAGGCTGGCGCCCGCCTCGACCTTCTCCGCCGCCGCCGCGCCGTCGGTGATGCCGCCGACGCCGATCAGCGCCACCTTGCTGCCCTGCAGCGCCTGGCCCAGCTCGCGCACTACGCGCGTTGCGGCCGCACGCACCGGCGCGCCGCTCAGACCGCCCGCCTCGCCGCCATGCGGCAGGTGCTCGACACCGGCGCGCCCCAGCGTCGTGTTGGTGGCGATCACCGCATCGATCTCGAAACGGCGCAGCAGGGCGGCGATCACCTCGACGTCCGCCGCTTCCAGGTCGGGCGCGATCTTCACCGCCAGCGGCACATAACGGCCGTGCCGGCTGGCAAGCTGCGCCTGCCGGTTCTTCAGGGGCTCGAGCAGCGCCGCCAGCGCCTCGCCCGATTGCAGGTTGCGCAGGCCCTGGGTGTTGGGTGACGAAATGTTCACCGTGACATAGCTGGCGTGGGCATAGACCTTGTCGAGGCAGGCAAGGTAATCGTCCACCGCGTTCTCGAGGGGCGTATCGAAATTCTTGCCGATGTTGATGCCGAGCACGCCGCGGTAGCGGCAACGCTCCACGCGCTGCACCAGGTGATCGACGCCGAGGTTGTTGAAGCCCATGCGGTTGATGAGGGCCGTCGCGGCCGGCAGGCGGAACAGGCGCGGCGGCGGATTGCCCGGCTGCGGCCGCGGCGTCACGGTGCCGATCTCGATGAAGCCGAAACCCAGCGCCGCCAGGCCGTCGATATGGTCGCCGTTCTTGTCCAGCCCGGCGGCGAGCCCCACGGGATTGGGAAACGTGAGGCCCATGGCCGCGACCGGCTGCGCCGGCACCGGCGGCAGCAAGGCCAGGAAGCCGAGGCGCTCGGCCAGCGAAATGCCGCCGAGAGCCAGATGGTGCGACGTCTCGGCAGGCAACCGGAACAGGAAACTGCGGGCAAGGGAATAAAGCATGTCTTGGGAGAGGCCCGGAGCGAGGGAGGCGCGCATTATAGACACTCCTCCCCGCTTCGGGGAGGTCGCGGTCAGGGCTCGGCAATCACCAGGAACTGGTTGACGGACACGCCGGTCATCACGGTTTCCTCGCCCGTGCGCGGCCATACCACGCGAACGTCCGCCGTGGCGGCGCTGCCGAGGCCGAAGTGCTGCTCCAGCGGATTGTTGCCCATGTAGTTGCCGCCATTGAAGACCTCGCGCATCTGCGTCTTGCCGTCCGCCGTCACGTAGATACGCGCCCCCAGGGCTTCGGTGTTGGGCGCCACGCCGACCAGGCGCACGGCGAGGAAGCCGCGACCGGCGCCGCGGCCGCTCTGGTTGAGATAGAAGGACGGTTGCGCAGAATTGTTGGCGACGAGGATGTCGAGGTCGCCGTCGCGGTCGGCGTCCAGGCAAGAGAGGCCGCGGCCGCTACCGTTGTCGTCGGCCTGCCACGCGGCGGCCTGTTCCTGGAAGCGGCCCCTGCCGTCATTGATGAACAGGCGCGCTGGCGTTCCCTTGAAGTAGGGGAAAGGGTCCTGAAAGTCGCTTCCCAGGCTGAACAGTTTCCAGACCTCGTCGGAGAAGCCATAGCCTTCGGCCTGGTAAATGTCGAGGTCGCCGTCGTTGTCGAAGTCGGCGGCGCAACTACCCCAGCCCCAGCCACCATCGCGCACGCCGGCGCTGTCGGTGTCGTCCACGAAGCGTCCGTCGCCGGCATTGCGGTAGAAACGGTTACCCGTTACGCCGTAGTTGCCGTACTCGGTCTTGGGCAGTTCGCTGTAGATCGACGATACGAACCAGTCCAAGTCCCCGTCGTTGTCGAAGTCGGCCAGCGCCGCGCCCATGCCGTTTTCGTCGCTGATCACCGTACGGTCGGTGACCTTCTGGAAAGCTCCCGTGCCGGTCTCCAATTGCCAATAGACGTGCGAATTCTCGAAATCGCCGGTAATGGCAAGGTCGGGACGGCCGTCGTTGTTGAGGTCGGCAATATTGCCGGCAAAAGTGAAGTCGACCGCGTTGGTCAACCCGCTCGGGCCTGCCGGGTGAAACTTGAAGCTCCCCAGCCCGCGCCAGAGATGCGATTCGGGCGGAATATTGAAGACGGAAGTCCACATACCGAAGAAGAGGTCTGGCCAGCCGTCCAGGTTGTAGTCGCCAACAGTGATGTTGCCAACGTTGCGGTTAACCAGCAGGCCACTGTGCGTCTGCGTGAACTCCTGGAGGCCCGGCCATTCGTTCCTGATGATCGACACCGCCGTCTTCTTGCCCGGCTTGTAAAAGCCGCCGCTCACCAGATCCGGCCGGTAGTCTCCGTCCAGGTCGGCCAGGGCCACGCTCATGCTGTCGTTGCCGTCTTTCAGTTGCAGGGCATAACTGCCCTCGGGCTGGCCGAAATAGACCTGCATTCCATTGCCCCCTGCCGCGAACACAATGTCCTCCCAGCAGTCGCCATTGATGTCCCCCACGGCCAGGGCGCCGCTGATGAGCAGGTCATCGTCGCGCGGCGTGGGCGCCAGCCAGGTGGAATCCGCGAAACCATGCGCATGGCTCAATCCCGATACTTCCGGCGCGACCCTCAGGAAGACCTGCTCTCCGGAGCTAGGGGCAGCGGCCAAGCCATTGGGACAGGCCTGCCGCGCCGCCACCATCGCCGACTGGGCCGTGGCACTCGCGACGGCGGAGGGATCCTCCGCTGCCGGCGGAGGCTCGCTCGAACCACCGCCCGTGCTACCTGAGGCGACACCGCCACCGGAGCCGGCGGGACAGGCATGGCCGGGAACCACAGCTTCGGCGAAGCAGGGCTCGAGCATGGCGCCGTCGGGATTGTCCGTGGCGGCCCTGGCCACCCAGGGATCAAGGCAGGCGGCACTGTCGAGGCAGGGATCGGTCAGGGCCTCCAGGAAGGCCATGACGTAGCCCAGCTCCTGCTCGCTCAGGTCGGGCTTGTAGAGTAGCGGCTTGCTGTCCGAGGCCATGAAGGCGGCCACGGCCAGCTCGGTATTCCGGCGCACGTTCGGGTAAGCGACGGTGAGACCCTGGTACTGCTTCAGGCCCTGCAGCGTGTAGTCGAAGTTCGCCGCGCCCCGCTCGGGATCGACGTGGTAGCGAAGGGTTTCGGTGAGCGTGTCAAAGGTGCCGGCATGACCGTAAGGCGCCGTGCGCGCCACATTGAGCAGCGAAGGGGCGCGGAAGCGGTAGCGGTCGTTCTCGGCCTGGCTGACGTCGCGCCGGCCGAAATCCTGCTGTGCCGTGTTCTTGCCGCGACCGATCTGCGGGAAACCGGAAACGTAGAACCGCTCGCTGGTGAAATGGGAGCCGCCGTGGCAGGCGGCGCAGCCGAGCCCGCCCTCACTCTTCGAGCGGAAGAACAGCACCGCGCCGCGCTTGGCATCTTCCGAGAGAGCATCCTTCCGCCCCTGCAGATAAGCCTGCCACGGGCTGTCGATAAAGATCTGCGAGCGCTGGTACTCGCTCAGCGCCAGCGCGATATTGGCGTAGGAGATCAGCTCCGCGGCTGGCGCCGCGGGCTGGCCGAAGCCGGTGCGGAAGACCTGCAGCCAGCCTTCGCTGGCCTGCAGGCGCTGCTCGATCTTGCTGCGGACGCTGGCATTGTTTTCCGCGACGAACTCGCCATAGCCGCGCATCTCGAACAGGCTGGTCACCGGAAAGCGGGCCTGCGCGGCCATCAGGTTCGCGCCGGCTGCCGGGTCCGGCAGGTTCTGGATGCTGTCCGGGGAGCGCAGAAGCTGTCCCTGGCCGTTCGGCCTCACCTCCTCGTCGAGCACGAAGAGGCGGCCATCGTGAAACATGGCGCGGCTATAGAAGGCGCTGTTGAAGGTGGTCGGCGCATTGCGGGGCACGTTGGGGCCGTCGCCAGCCACGGCGTCCATGGCGGGATTGGGATAAAGCAGGCGGCCGGGCCCCAGCAGCAGGGGGTTGTCGGACTGCACGCCGACCGACAGCGACAGCCCGTCGGCGCCGGCCAGGAAAGGATGGTGGCAACTGACGCAGGCGACATCGCCGGTACCGCTCAGCGTGCGCGAGAAGAAGAGCGCCCTGCCGAGTTTTGCCAGCGGGTCGTCGATGGAAGGCAGCCCGACGGTATCGGGCGTCATGGCGGACAGGTCGACTGCCGAGGCGATCGCTTCATCCAGGGAGGCAGGCGCCGTCTCCTCGGCTGAATCGTTGCCCAGGCAGCCGGCCAGCAGCACTGCTGCAAGCGTCGCAGTCAAAACGCGGAAAAAAAACATTCTTATTCTTTTATTGTTGGTTTTCCTGACGCCACTCCCTGGCATATCACGTAGCAAGGTGTCTTCTTCCTTTCAGGTTCATATCCCACTTTCCACTCGCAGGCCAGCGCACTACTCCCCGCTGGGCGTTAAAAAAGGACCGCTTCTCCGGCCTATGCGCCTCCTTACCCGACTTCAGCCCCCCCGGGCAATGAGCGCGACGCGCAAACCGAGCCGATGCCTCAGCCTGCGGCTGGTCCTAGCAGGCGCTGCAGGGTCTCCTGCACGTCCGGCGACAGGCGTCCGGCCGCCAGGCGCTGCAGCGCCGCCGCGGCGTGCCGCTGGCGCTGCTCGTCGAAGCGGCGCCAGGTGCTCAGGGTGCCGAGCAGACGCGCCGCCACCTGCGGATTGATGGCATCCAGGGTTTCGACCTCCTCCACCAGCAGGCGATAACCGCTGCCGTCCTGCTGGTGGAAGGCGCGCGGATTGTTGCTGGCGAACTGGCCGATCAGGGCGCGCACGCGGTTGGGATTGTCGCGCCGGAAATCGGGGTGCTCGCGCAGCTGGCTGACGCGCTGGCAGGCCGTGGGCGCCGGCGCCGTCGCCTGCATGGCGAACCACTGGTCCATGACCAGCGCCTCGTGCTGCCAGCGCGCGGCGAAGCGTTCAAGATAGGCCGGCGCCTCGACCCCGTCGGCGTGCACCAGCGCCACCAGCGCCGCCGCCTCGTCGGTCATGTGCCGCGAGCGGCCGATCTGCTCCGCCGCCAGCGCGTGATAGTCCGCTCCCAGGTCCACCAGCAGGCCGAGCGCGGTATTGCGCAGGCTGCGCCCGGCGATGGCGTGTGCGCCGTAAACGTATTCGCCGGCATGAATGCGCTCGAGCTGCAGCAGCAGCCAGCCTTCGAGCCGTCGCGCCAGGGCATGGCGCACACATTCGCGCGCCATGTAGAGCGCTTCGGGATCGGGGCGCGGCGCGGTGTCGATCAACTGCAGCAGGCCGGGCAACTGCAGGAGCTTGGCGGCCAGCGCCGGCTCCCGTTCGCCGAGTTCGGGCAGCACATCGGCCAGCGTGACGAGCAGCGTCGCATCCGGCAGCAGGTGCCGGCCGGCCGCGCTGTCGCCGGCCAGCCGCAGCAGCTCGCTGCAGAGCAGGTCCTGCGCGGTCAGCCAGCGGTTGCAGCCGTTGCCGTCATGACGCAGCAGGAAGAGCTTGTCCTGCAGCGAAAAGTCGTGATGCACGCGCACCGGCGCGGAGAAATTGCGAAGCAGGGAGGGCACCGGCGCCTCGGCAATATTCTTGAACACGAAGGTCTGCTCTGCCTGCGTCAGCAAGACGACCGTTTCGCCCACCGCTCCCTTTTCGGTCTGCAAGGGCTGCTCGCGGCCATCGCGACCGAGCAGGGCCAGGCGCACCGGCACCGGCAAGGCCTGCGGCGGCGGGAACCCGGCGGGCTGCGGGGATTGCTGCTGCAGCGTCAGGTGGTACTCCTGGCGATCGGCCTGGTAGTCGCCACGCACATGCAGCATGGGCGTGCCCAGCTGGCGATACCACTGCAGGAAGGCGGAGAGGTCGCGGCCGCTGGCGTCGGCCAGCGCCTGCACGAAATCCTCGACGGTGACGGCCTGGCCGTCGTGGCGGCCGAAATACAGGTCGCTGCCTTTGCGGAAATCTTCGGCGCCGAGCACGGTATGCAGCATGCGCACGATTTCCGAGCCCTTCTCGTAGACCGTGGCCGTGTAGAAATTATTGATCTCGACGAAGGCCTCCGGCCGCACCGGATGCGCGAGCGGGCCCGCGTCTTCGGTGAACTGGTAGGTGCGCAGGAAATTCACGTCCTCGATGCGCTGCACGCTCTGCGAGAGCATGGCGGCCGAGAACTGCTGGTCGCGGAAGACGGTGAAGCCTTCCTTCAGGCTGAGCTGGAACCAGTCGCGGCAGGTGACGCGGTTGCCGCTCCAGTTATGGAAGTACTCGTGCGCGATCACGGATTCGACGCGCTGGAAACCGGCATCCGTGGTCGTCGCCGGATGCGCCAGCACGCAGCTGGTGTTGAAGATGTTGAGGCCCTTGTTCTCCATCGCGCCCATGTTGAAGTGCGAGACGGCGACGATCATGTAGATGTCGAGATCGTATTCGCGCCCGTACACCTCCTCGTCCCAGCGCATGGCGCGCTTGAGCGAGGCCAGGGCATGGTCGACCTTGTCGAGGTCGCGCTCCTCGACATAGATGCGCAGGTCCACCGTTCGCCCCGACATCGTGACGAAACTGTCGCGCCGGCAGGCCAGGTTGCCCGCCACCATGGCGAAGAGATAGCTGGGCTTGGGAAAGGGATCTTCCCAGGTCGCGAAGTGCCGGCCCTGCGCGAGCTCGCCGCTGGCCACCGGGTTGCCGTTGGCGAGCAGCACCGGAAAGCGTTTTTTATCGGCGCGCACCGTCGTGGTGAAGCGCGCCATCACGTCGGGGCGGTCCGGATAGAACGTGATCTTGCGAAAGCCTTCGGCCTCGCACTGCGTGCAGTACATGCCGCTGGAGCGGTACAGGCCTTCCAGCGCGGTATTGCTCTCGGGGTGGATGCGCACGCGCGAATGCAGGCGGAATTTCGGCGGCAGCGCGCCGCTGATCACCAGCTCCTCGCCATCCTGCCGGCGCTCGCTCTCGGGCACCGCCCTGCCGTCGATGCTCAGCGCCTCCGCTTCGAGATCGACGCCGTGCAAGCGCAGCGGCGTGTCCGCCGGCACCTCCGGCGCGCGCTCCATGTCCAGGGTGGCGTCGACCAGCGTGTAGCCGTCGAAGATGTCGAGGGTGAGCGCCACCGCATGCACGCGGTAGGCCGGTGGCCGGTAGTCCTTGAGATGAATGGTGGGTCGGGAGACGTCGGCAGACATGATTACACCGTCAGCAGCTCGACCTGGTAGGCCGTGTACTTGCGAATATTGATGACGCCGGTATCGAACAGCAGATACTGGCCCTTGATGCCGAGCAGCGTGCCGGCGACGTCCGCCTCCTGGTCGAGGTTGAAGGAGCGGATCTTCTGCGGATACTGCAGCACCGGATACCGGAACGCTTCTTCTTCGGCATCCGGCAGCGGCTGAATCTGGCCGGGAAAGCGCTGCTGCAGCGCATCGAGTGCCGGCGCGCAGCGCTCGATCAGTTCGTCGCGCAGGGCCTTCAGGTCGACCGTTTCGCTCTCGCCTTTCAGCAGCGCCTGCCAGTTGGTCTTGTCGGCGACGTGCCGTGCCAGCGCGACTTCGACGAGGCCCGACTGGAAGCGCGTGCCGACGCGGAAAATCGGCAAGGCCTGCGCGGCGCCCTGGTCCAGCCAGCGCGTGGGCACCTGCGATTCGCGCGTGATGCCGACCTTGAGGCCGGAGGAATTCGCGAGGTAGACGATGTGCGGAACGTTGCAGTGCGCGTCGGCCCAGGCCGGCTCGCGGCAGGTGCCGGCGGCGTAGTGGCAGGTTTCGGGCTTGAGGATGCACATGTCGCAGGCCGCCAGCTTCTTGAAGCAGACAAAGCAGTAGCCCTGATTATAGGACTTGGCCGTCCTGCGCCCGCAGGCCGTACAGAGGATCGCGCCGCTGTAACGCAGATGCAGCGTGTTGCCGAGGAACGGCAGGAGCGGCACGGAGAAATCCCCGAGGGGCAGGAAATAGGAAACGGGCTCGTTCTTTTCCACCCGCATTTTGCGTAAAGTACCCAGCATTCCGGCCTCACCCGTTCAACCAATTCTATGGCGCCCGCGCACCCCTTCCTGCCCCTCATTGCCGAAACCCTGCGGGCCACGGGGGCAGAGAGCGTCGTCGCCGTCGGTAGTCCGCCCTGGCCGGCAGCGGCAGTCGAGCCGACCCGGGTCTCGATGTCGCGGCTGCTCGACGCGACCGCCGGGAAGGACCGGGTCGCGCTCGCCGTGGCGCAGTTGCAAGGGGATCAGGATGCGCGTGAAGCGCGCCAGCTTATCGCCGTCCTGCGCGATCTGCTAGCGCGGCAGCTGCTGGTCTTCGTGCCGGAAACGCTGCTCGACGATACCGCGCTGATTGGCCTCGGGCTGACCCGACAGGCCCGCTACGAGCTGGACGGAGAAGCCTGGCAGGCCTGGAGCTACGACATCCGCACCTACAAATCCGTGCCGGACTGGTTGAATCCGCGGTTCTGGGCGAACCCGGAAAACTGGAACCGATTTCGCTGGTGATCCTGCCTCTGCAGAGCTTGTAGGAGCGGCTTCAGCCGCGAACTTCTGTGCCGAGTTCGCGGCTGAAGCCGCTCCTACGAGGCCGTTAAAGCCGGGCGATGTGCGGCTCAGTGCAGGAACTTCACCGGCTCCTCGTGCACATGCCCGGGGCTGTCGCAGACTTCGCCTTCCTTTTCGCCCTTCTCGATATGGCCGGTGCGCTCGGTTTCCGGCAGGTGGCGGTGCTCCCAGGCGATGACCGCCTGCAGGCAGGTGGCGCGCTGCTCGCCGGAGAGGCGGCGGCCGTCCGCCCACTTGCCGGTCTCGACGGCGCGGCGGAAGCGGTCGACCAGTTCCGGGGTCAGCAGGGCGACCAGCCTGTCGAAGGAAGTCTCGCTCATTGTTCACCTTGCGTTGGCAGATGGCTGCTCCAGCCCAGCTTGGTGCGGCAGGCCTCGTAAAAGTCGTGCCCCGGAGGATGCAGCAGGCGCAGCTTGAAAGGATGCTTGTTCACATAGACCCAGTCGCCGGCGCGCAGGCTGAGGCCGCTCTGGCCGTCGCAGCTCACCATGGGACTGATGTCTTCGGCGCACATCAGCAGTTTGACCTCGCTATTGCCGTCCACCACGATGGGACGGCTCGACAGCGTGTGCGGATGCATGGGCACCAGCACCATGGCGTCGAGGCGCGGATGCATGATGGGGCCGCCGCCGGAGAGCGCATAGGCGGTGGAGCCGGTCGGCGTGGCGATGATGAGGCCGTCGGAGCGCTGGCGATAGACGAACTGGCCCTCGATGTAGAGCTCGAACTCGATCATGTGCACGGACTTGCCGGCATGGAGCACGACGTCGTTCAGGGCGATGCCCTCGCCCAGCGCCGTGCCGGCCGCCTTCACTTCCATGTTGAGCATGAAGCGCTGCTCGATGCTGTAGTCGCCCGCCAGCACGGCATCGACCTTGGCCTCGATGTCCTGCGGCGACACGTCGGTGAGGAAGCCGAGCCGGCCACGGTTCACGCCGAGCAGCGGCTTGTTGAAGCGCGCCAGCGAGCGCGCGGCATGCAGCAGCGAGCCGTCGCCGCCGACCACGATGACGAGATCGCAGGCCTCGCCCAGCATGGTGCGCGTGCCGACCTGGAGGCCGCTGTGCTGCGGCAGCATGGCCGCGGTATCCTCGTCGAAGATGACTTTCAGGCTGCGGCTTTCGAGAAAGCGCAGCAGGTATTCGAGCGTGTCGGAAACGGTGGTGTTGCCGGGCCGGCCGATCAGGCCGATGTTGCGGAACTGTTCCATGATATCCAGCCGACAGCCTGGCCAGGCTTATTCGCGGGAGAGGAAGCGGTCTCTCTCGGCCTGCATCAGCGACCAGAGTCCGCCCTCCAGAATCTGCGTATCGTACCCCATGACGCCCAGCAGGAAAGCGGCCGCGGCGCTGCGGCGACCGGTATCGCAATAGACGATGTAGCGGCGATCCTTGGGCAGCAGGCGGGATTTCGCGCGCAGGGACTGCAGCGGCAGACTGATGGCTCCCTTCAGCATGCCGCGCTCCAGCTCTTCGCCGATCCTGACATCCAGCCATTGCGCCTTCCCCGCCTCGATCTGGGCCAGGGCGGCCGAAAAATCCACCAGCGCCAGCGAAGGCGCCTTCAGCAGGACATCGAAATCGGCCTTGTCGAGCCGCATCAGCGTGCCGTTGCTGCACATGGTCACGTCGGCATTGCGGGTGCCCTCGATGAGCAGGCCCTCTTCACCGAAATACTGGCCTTTTTCCAGCAGCGCCAGCGTGACGGGGCCGTTACTGCCGGGAATGCTGACCTCGGCCATGCCTTCCTTGATGATGTAGCAGCTTTGCGCATCGTCGCCGCACTTGATGATGCGCTGGCCGCGCGCGACGGTTTCCGGCTGCAGCTTCTTGAACAGCTCGACCACATTGGCAGGCGGCAGCCGGTAGAACAGCCGGGACTGCAGCAGGCGGGTGACCCACTCGTGGTTCTCGCCCGGCAGCAAGGCCGCCAGGGCCTTTTCCAGGGTGTCGGTGGACTGGTCCCAGGCGAGGACGCGATCGAGGCGCTTGCTCTCGAAGCGCAGGATATTCACGGCCGTCGCGGCCTTGACGGTGACCAGCCGCGGCTGCTCGGGCGCCAGCGCATGCGAGGCATCGAGGTCGCTGGCGTCCACGTTCTGGGCGACGCCGCTTTCATTTTCGAAAGCGACGCTGCCGCTCAGCAGATAAATCGTGTAGCCATCGCTCTCGCCCCGGCGGCAAATCTCGGCGCCCGGCGCCAGGGTTTCGAGCTGCTGGCCTTCCAGCAGATAGTCGAGGCGCTCCGGCGACAGCGAGTTGAGGGGGACGAAGGTCTGCAGGAGAGCGCGGTTGATGCGGGGCAGAGCCATAAATGTCACCGGAACCGCAAAACGTTGTCGATGGCCGAGTCGGCGGCCTGATGGCGCGCGCAACGGTCGGACTGACCGGCGACGAACTTGGTGGGCGAATCGGTGCGGATGAGGCGCGCCTCGCAGGCCTTGTTGTCCCCGATCGGGGCGCAGCAGCGCGGGCTTTCATAATGCGTGAGCCAGTTGCGGTACTGGTCTTCGCTGACGAGACACTTGGCCGCCGCATAGGCCTGCGGATTGCTGGCGTAGGTGGCCAGCTCCGCCACCGGCACCGAGATGTGGCCGGCGCCGGGATGGAAGACCACGAAATTCATGCCCAGCGCTTCCAGCCGATGCAGGAACTCGTCCGCCGCGCCCTCCTGGGCATGGGCCTGCTCGGTCCTGAGCTCGGCGAGCTGGCGGGTCAGCCGGTTCAGGGCTTCTTCGCGCTGGTTGAGATCGTTGCGCAGGGAATCCATCTGGGTGCGGAAGCGGGAGGTCTCCTCGCCCAGGCGCTGCTCCAGCGCCAGTTGCTGTTCGGCCTTGAGCCGGGCTTCGCGGGTCTGGTATTCGAGTTCCTTCTGCTTGAGCAGCTCTTCGTATTTCTGGCCCTGGTCGCCGGCCCTGGCCTGCATCGCCGCAGCGAGCTGCTCCTTGTGCAGGCGCCGCTCCGTTTCCAGGTTCTGCTCGAGCCCCCTGAGGCTGCTGATCTGCTGGCGCAGGACATCGACTTCGCTGCGCAGGGCATCCGCCTGCTCCCGCATCGCCTTGTGCTGGCCCAGCAGCTTGTTGTTCTGCGCCTCGAGGATGTCGAGCTGCTGCTGGTGCACCAGCCCCATGCGGGCAACGGTTTCATTCTTGTCGGTGGTCAGCGTGCTGATCTGCAGCTGCTGCTCGGCCAGGCGCGACATGATCTGCTCGCGCTCCCGGGCCCAGCCGGGATCGGGCGCCGCGGCGCCCGGCACCGGTTCGCTCTCGGTGAGCACCGGGATATCGGCCTCGGCGTCCGCCGTCGCCGGAAACGCCGGCGCAATGGCGGAGGACCGGCGCGAAGGCTTCAGGCCGAGCCGCGGCGCGGCTTCGGCAACCTCCCTGGCAATCTGCTCAAAGGTGTTTCCGCCCGGCTGCATGACCGGATCCCAGAGCTTGGGAGCATGCCAGGAGATAGAGCACTGGCTGCGGCAGACGAGGTTGATGGGCCCGCCGCCCATGTCGGGACCGCGCCCGGCGATTTCCGCCATGTGCTTGAGCGGGAGATTCCAGCTGCGCTCGGGAAAGCCGGACGCATCGAAACCAATGGTGAAAAGCACGCAGGAGCGGACCTTGAGGCCGTCGTCGAGCTGCAGGTAGGCGGCCCGTCTTTCCTGACGCTCATAGCCGGAAATGCCGACCATGCCATCCAGGGTGGCCTGGAAGTCGGAGAACATCATGGTCTTGTCGATGCGGTCCTTGCCCCAGAAGAGCACCAGCTCGGACGATGCCAGATAGGTTTCAAACATGAAGGAGAGCCTTTGCGAAGGTACTCAGCCGCACCCGTCCCGGGTTCGACACTGTCTTGTGTTGTGAATTGCAGTCTAGCCCCCGCCCCTCTAAAAACAAAGTAGCAGGGCCGCCTGCAGGAACGCCTCTGCGAGCGGCATCACATGGCTGACCCTTCCGCTCCCGGATGGCAAGCGGCGCCATCGCCGACCCCCTCCAGCCTCTCCGGGCTTTTTACCTGCCTTCCTGTCTCGCCAGAATGAAAAAGCCCGCCAGGCGGCGGGCTTTTGGGTGAGGGTTGTTCACATTTCCTCGGCGTCGTCGGCCGATTCCAAATCCTCGAGAATCTCGCTGGCTTCCAGCCACTCCTCTCTCAACTCCAACATTTCCATGTAGGTCTCTCTCACAATAATGGCTAGGTCAACTCCACGGAATTGAACTTGCCACACGTGACAGGGTGATGAAAGAAACGAAACGTGCTGCTGAGGTTACAGTTCGTGAAGGCGCCCTCAGAGAACCTGGCGCTCCACCACGGGATTGATGAAACGCTCTCCCCTCTTCAGCTTTTCGTAGAACTCGGTGTCTTCCCATTCGGCCCTTACCTGGCCGGAGAAAACGATGCCTTCAAGACGGATCTGGCCCATCCGGGGATTGGTCACGTCGTCCCGGAAGCATTGGGCGTAGCCGGTCGCCGTTTCGTGCACGATGACCGACTGCAGCACGACATCGGTTTCGCCGTTGTTCATCCGGGTATTGCGCAGCACCGCGTCGATCAGCACGAAGAAGAGTCGGGAAAACTGTTCCGCCGATGGCGACACCGGCAGACGGATCCAGCGCGCGCTGAAATTTTCGCAGGCCTCGATATAGGCAGGGTCGTCCTTGTCCCAATAGCAGATGGCGTGGTCGAAGCTGTCGATGAGGGTGCGGATCGGCCCCTTCATCAATCCGAAGTCATAGACCATCTGGCCATGGTCCAGGGCATGGGCTTCCAGGAGGACTTCGACCTTGTAGCTGTGGCCGTGGATGGAGCGGCGGCAGCGGTCGCTCGTGCAGTTGCGCACGATGTGGGCGTTCTCGAAACCGAACAGCTTGCGGATCAGCATGGGGACCTCCGGTCAGGCCGGCGATTCTACCCTGTCGGCGGGCCGCCGTAATCGCATCTTGTTGCCGCCGCGTGTACAATCCGCGCCGGTTTTGCGCTACCCGAGGAGCCAGCGCGGGCTTCCTCTGCTGCCGAGGTGGCGCCGCCTCCGCCGCCCCCTATTCTTTGCGGGATCCTTGCCCGTTCCATCACAGGAGTACGCACCATGAAGAAGCCCGTCCGCGTCACCGTCACCGGCGCCGCCGGCCAGATCGGCTACAGCCTGCTGTTCCGCATCGCCTCCGGCGAGATGCTGGGCAAGGACCAGCCCGTCATCCTGCAGATGCTGGAAGTGCCGGTCGAGAAGGCCCAGCAGGCCCTGAAGGGCGTGATGATGGAGCTGGAAGACTGCGCCTTCCCGCTGCTGGCGGGCATGGTCGGCACCGATGACCCCGCCGTGGCCTTCAAGGACACTGACTATGCCCTGCTGGTGGGCGCCCGTCCCCGCGGCCCGGGCATGGAGCGCAAGGACCTGCTGCAGGAAAACGCCAAGATCTTCACCGTGCAGGGCCGCGCCCTGAACGACCACGCCAGCCGCAACGTCAAGGTGCTGGTGGTGGGCAACCCGGCCAACACCAACGCCTACATTGCCATGAAGTCGGCTCCGGACCTCCCGGCGAAGAACTTCACCGCCATGCTGCGCCTGGACCACAACCGCGCGCTGTCGCAGCTCGCCGCCAAGACCGGCAAGCCGGTGGCTTCCATCAGGCACATGGTGGTGTGGGGCAACCACTCCCCGACCATGTACGCCGACTACCGCTTCGCCAGCATCGACGGCCAGAGCGTGAAGGCCATGATCAACGATGAAGAATGGAACAAGAACGTGTTCCTGCCGACCGTGGGCAAGCGCGGCGCCGCCATCATCGAAGCCCGCGGCCTCTCCTCCGCCGCCTCCGCCGCCAACGCCGCCATCGACCACATGCGCGACTGGGCTCTGGGCACCCACGGCGAGTGGGTCACCATGGGTATTCCCTCCGACGGCACCTACGGCATTCCCGAAGGCGTGATGTACGGCGTACCCGTGACCTGCGCCAACGGCGAGTACACCCGCGTTACCGGCCTGGACATCGACGCCTTCAGCCGCGAGCGCATGGACTTCACCCTGAACGAGCTGCTGGAAGAGCGCGATGGCGTGAAGCACCTGCTGCCGTAGGCGCTTGCCCTGCAATAAGAAAGCCCGCGGACGCGGGCTTTCTTATTGCAGGGATTGCCCGGTCCTTGCGGCCACAGAGGCCTTTTCTGCAGCTATTTCGGTTCGCGGTTTTTGTAGGGCGGGCTTTAGCCCGACAGCGGCGCTGGAATGAACGCCCATGTCGGGCTAAAGCCCGACCTACAAGAGAGTGCTCAAATCAGTTTTTTATCCGCCACGATCACGCCGTTGTTGTCGGCATAGACGAACTGGCCCGGAACGAAAGTCACGCCACCGAAAGTCACCGGAACATGGGTCTCGCCCCCGCCCCTGCGCACGCTCTTGAGCGGCATCGCCGACAGCGCCTGCACGCCGAGGTCCAGCGCCGCCAGCGCCGCCACGTCGCGCACGCAACCGTAGACGATCACGCCTTCCCAGCCATTCTTGACGGCGCTCTCGCCAATCATGTCGCCCATCAGCGCGCAGCGCAGAGAGCCGCCGCCATCCACCACCAGCACCTTGCCGTGGCCGGGCGTGGCCAGCAGTTCCTTCACGCGCGAATTATCCTCATG
Source organism: Pseudomonadota bacterium (assembly GCA_049320605.1). Taxonomy (GTDB): domain Bacteria; phylum Pseudomonadota; class Gammaproteobacteria; order Pseudomonadales; family Moraxellaceae; genus UBA2031. The sequence continues at coordinate 119,201 of JBMOQI010000007.1, forward strand.
GCATTTCACTGTGACGATTTCACCGCCGAAGGCGTCGCGGCCGCCAAAGCCGGCAAACATCGGCGCGCAGACCCGGACATTCCCGGGGTGATCGTCGCAAAGATCGCAGGTGACGAAACTCATGGCGGCTCCTGTGGAAAGCAGGGGAAAAAGACGTGTCGGCAGCAGCGGCGGCTTCAGGCTTGCGCCAGCAAAGCCTGCATATCTGCATAGTGGTAAAGGTGACTGCCAGCCTCTGCCTCTGTTTGCGCGCAAGCCACCATGGCCGCCGCCACCTCCGCCGCGGGAATGGGGTGCAGAGCGCTCAGGGGGCCGCGCAGGAAAGGCGAGACCAGACCCGAGAAGCGGGTGCTCAACGCCTCGGCCGGTCGCAGCCGATCGCGCGTGCCCAGCAGCAGCGAAGGCCGGAACACCGACAACCGCGGAAAACCGAGGGCCTTCACTTCCTGCTCGAGCAGCCCCTTCACCCGATTATAGAAAATCGGGGAACGCGGATGCGCGCCCAGTGCCGATACCAGCAGGAAATGCCCGGCGCCACGGCGGCGCATGGCATCGGCAAATTCCAGGACATAGCCGTAATCCACCTTGTGGAACTCGGCCTTGGTGCCGGCCTGGCGGATCGTCGTGCCGAGGCAGCAAAACGCAGCGTCCGCCGACAGCTCGCCGAGGACTTCGCCCAGCTGCTCAAAGGGGGTTTCCACCCGCACCAGCCTGGCATGCTGCAACGGTACCGGACGCCGGCTGACAGCAATGACCTGGCGGTAATCCGAGGACTTCAGGAGCAGATCGAGGCAGCGGGCCCCCACCAGGCCGGTGGCCCCGATCAGGATCGCGGTCTTTGCTGACTTTCCTGGCATGACGTCCGCTCGCCGATGGGTAAAGGCTTGCGATTATGCCCGCGGCGCACCAGATAAGGCAGTGGGCCCTCCGCCCCTGCGCCGACAGCGCTGGTATTTTACGTTAACGTAAAGGTAAGCAATAATCCCCGGCATACGGAGCCGGTTAATCCCATGAGCCCAAGCTTTTCCATCTCCGACCTTGCCCGAGAATTCGAGGTCACCACCCGCACCATCCGCTTCTACGAGGATGAGGGACTGCTGGCGCCCGAGCGGCGCGGCCAGACCCGCATCTATTCGGCCCGCGACCGTGTCCGGCTCATCCTGATCCTGCGCGGCAAGCGTCTCGGCTTCTCGCTGGCGGAATGCCAGGAGCTCATCAATCTCTACGATCCCGAGCAGGGCAACCGCGTCCAGCTCAACCTGATGCTGGAAAAGCTCGCGCAGCGCCGCCAGGCGCTGGAGCAGCAGATGAAGGATATCCGGCAGATCCTGAAGGAACTCGATACGGCTGAAACCCGCATCCGGGCTGCCCTCACCGGCAAGCCCTCCCCCACAACCCGCCCCGAGGAAGCAAAAGCATGAATTACACCGGCATGAATTTCGGCCTGGGAGAAACGATCAACGCCCTGCGCGACACCGTCGAACAGTTCGCCAGGAAGGAAATCGCTCCGCGCGCCGCCGACATCGACCGCAACAACGAATTCCCCGTGGACCTGTGGCGCAAGCTCGGCGACCTCGGCGTGCTCGGCATCACGGTGAGCGAGGAATTCGGCGGCAGCGCCATGGGCTATCTCGCGCAGGCCATCGTCATCGAGGAAATTTCGCGGGCCTCGGCCGCCGTCGGCCTCTCCTACGGCGCCCACGCGAACCTCTGCGTCAACCAGATATTCCGCAACGGCAACGCCGCGCAGAAAGCCCGCTATCTGCCGAAGCTGATCAGCGGCGAACACATCGGCGCCCTGGCCATGAGCGAGCCCAACGCCGGCTCCGACGTGGTGAGCATGAAGCTGCGCGCCGACAAGCGGGGCGACCGCTACATCCTCAACGGCAACAAGATGTGGATCACCAACGGTCCCGATGCCCACACCTACGTGATCTACGCCAAGACCGACATCAATGCCGGCCCGCGCGGCATCACCGCCTTCATCGTCGAGCGCGGCTTCAAGGGTTTCTCGCAGGCGCAGAAGCTGGACAAGCTCGGCATGCGCGGCTCCAACACCTGCGAACTCGTCTTCCAGGATTGCGAAGTGCCGGAAGACAACGTGCTGGGCAAGGTCGGCGAAGGCGTGCGCGTGCTGATGAGCGGACTCGACTACGAGCGCGTCGTGCTCTCCGGCGGCCCCGTCGGCGTCATGCAGTCCTGCATGGACGTCGTGCTTCCCTACATCCACGAGCGCAAGCAGTTCGGCCAGGCCATCGGCGAGTTCCAGCTCATGCAGGGCAAAGTGGCGGATATGTATACCCTGCTCAACGCCTCGCGCGCCTATCTCTACACCGTGGCGCAGGCCTGCGACCGTGGCGAAACCGCGCGCAAGGATGCCGCCGCCGTGATTCTCTACACCGCGGAGAACGCCACCAGGCTGGCACTGGACGCCATCCAGGTGCTGGGCGGCAACGGCTACATCAACGAGAACCCGACGGGCCGTTTCCTGCGCGATGCGAAACTCTACGAGATCGGCGCCGGTACGTCGGAGATCCGCCGCATGCTGATCGGCCGCGAGCTGTTCAACGAAACCCGATAAAGCACTGCAGCTCCGCAGGAGCGGCTTCAGCCGCGAACAGACCGGAAAGCCCGCGGCCCACGTTCGCGGCTGAAGCCGCTCCTACAGAATTAAATGGAATTCCACCAAAGGTGATGGCATGGCTGTGATCAAGACGACCATCAATACGCACGACGCCGCCTTCCAGGAAAACGTCGCGCATCACCGCGCGCTGTCGGAGGCGCTGCAGAAGCTGCTCGACCGCATCCGCGAAGGCGGCGGTGCCGCCGCCGTCCTGCGCCACAAAGGCCGCGGCAAGCTGACGGCACGCGAGCGCATCAACACGCTCATCGATCCGGGATCGCCCTTCCTCGAGCTCGCTCCGCTGGCTGCGCACGAGGTTTATGACGACGACGTGCCGGCGGCCGGCATCGTCGCCGGCATCGGCCGCGTCAATGGCGTGGAATGCGTGATCGCCGCCAACGACGCCACCGTGAAAGGCGGCACCTATTACCCGCTCTCGGTGAAAAAACACCTGCGTGCGCAGACCATCGCGCAGGAAAACCGTCTGCCCTGCATCTACCTCGTGGACTCCGGCGGCGCCAACCTGCCGATGCAGGCCGACGTCTTTCCCGACCACCTGCACTTCGGCCATATCTTCTTCAACCAGGCCAATATGTCGGCGGACAACATTCCGCAGATCGCCGTGGTCATGGGCTCCTGCACTGCCGGTGGCGCCTATGTGCCCGCCATGGCGGACGAAGCCATCATCGTAAAAAACCAGGGCACCATCTTCCTCGCCGGCCCTCCCCTCGTGAAAGCCGCCACGGGCGAAGTCGTGAGCGCGGAAGACCTGGGCGGCGCCGAATTGCACAGCCGCATTTCCGGCGTCACCGACCAGCTCGCCGAGAACGACGAACACGCGCTGGAACTGACGCGTGCCTCCGTGGCCCGCCTCAATCGGGTGAAGCGTGTCGCGCTGGACCTGCGCGAGCCAGTCGCGCCGCTCTATCCCGCCGAGGAACTCTACGGCATCGTGCCGAAAGACCCGCGCCAGCCCTTCGACGTGCGCGAGATCATCGCCCGCCTCGTCGACGGCTCCGACTTCGACGAGTTCAAACCGCTCTACGGCAGCACACTGGTCACCGGCTTCGCCCGGCTCTGGGGCTATCCGGTCGGCATCATCGCCAACAACGGCATCCTGTTCTCGGAATCCGCGATCAAGGGCGCGCATTTCATCGAGCTCTGCGCGCAACGGAAGATCCCGCTGCTGTTCCTGCAGAACATCACCGGCTTCATGGTCGGCAGGAAATACGAGGAAGGCGGCATCGCCAAGCACGGCGCCAAGATGGTCCATGCCGTCGCCTGCGCGAAGGTGCCGAAGTTCACCGTGATCATCGGCGGCAGCTTCGGGGCCGGCAACTACGGCATGTGCGGCCGCGCCTACGAGCCCCGCTTCCTCTTCATGTGGCCCAACGCGCGCATCTCCGTGATGGGCGGCGAACAGGCCGCCAGCGTACTTACCGATGTGAAAAAGGCATCGCTGGCCAAGCAGGGCCTGCAGTGGACACCCGAGCAGGAAGCCGCTTTCAGGCAGCCCCTGCTGGAGAAATACACGCGCGAGGCGCATCCGTATTATTCGAGCGCCCGCCTCTGGGATGACGGCATCATCGATCCGGCAAAGACCCGCGACGTACTCGGCCTTGCCATCTCGGCCTCCCTCAACGCACCCATCCCGGACAGCCGCTTCGGCGTCTTCCGCATGTAAGGAGGGAGCATGGAGCCTCTGCTGACTTCGCTGGACGCGCGCGGCGTCGCCACCATCAGCCTGAACCGCCCTGAGGTTCACAACGCTTTCGACGCCGCCGTGATCGGCGCGCTCAGCGCCGCCCTCGACAGATTTGCGAAGCATCCGGAAGTGCGCCTGCTGGTGCTGTGCGCCGAAGGCAAGAGTTTCTCAGCGGGCGCCGACCTCGGCTGGATGAAGCGCATGGCGGCATACTCGCGTGAAGACAACCTGGCCGATGCCTGCGAACTCGAACGGCTGATGCACGGCCTTTACGACTTTCCCAGGCCTACTGCCGCCGTGATTCAGGGCGCGGCCTACGGCGGCGCTGTCGGGCTCGTAAGCTGCTGCGACATTGCCATCGCCAGTGACAATGCCAGCTTCGCCCTGTCTGAAGCGAGGCTCGGCCTGGCTCCGGCCGTCATCAGTCCCTTCGTGATCGCCGCCATCGGCGCCCGCCAGGCCAGCCGTTACTTCCTGACGGCGGAGCGTTTCAGCGCAGCCACTGCGCTCGAGCTCGGGCTGGTGCACGAGGTCGTGCCGTTGGCGGCGCTGGCCGAGGCGCGCGAAAAACTGCTGGAGACGCTGCTCGCCAACGGGCCCGTTGCCCTCATGGCCTGCAAGCATCTGCTGCGCCGGGTGGCCGCTGCGACCACTCCGGAGCTGACTGCCTACACCACGGAACTCATCGCCAGCCTGCGCACCTCGCCGGAAGGCCAGGAAGGCCTTTCGGCCTTTCTCGAAAAACGCCAGCCCGCCTGGCAGAAGAAGGGCTGAACCATGTTCAAGAAAATCCTGATTGCCAATCGCGGCGAGATTTCCTGCCGTATCACCCGCACCGCGCATCGTCTCGGCGTGAAGACGGTGGCGGTGTACTCGGACGCCGATGCCGCCGCCATGCATGTGCAGGCCGCGGACGAGGCCGTGCATCTCGGCCCGGCCCCGAGCCGGGAGTCCTATCTCTGCGCAGAAAAAATCATCGCCGCGGCAAGAGCGACCGGGGCCGAGGCCCTTCACCCCGGTTACGGCTTTCTTTCCGAGAATGCCGAATTCTCGCGCGCCTGCCGCGATGCCGGCCTCGTCTTCATCGGCCCCTCGCCGGCCGCCATCACGGCCATGGGCTCCAAATCCGGCGCGAAGGCCCTCATGGCGCAGGCCGGTGTTCCATTGATTCCCGGTTATCACGGCGACGGGCAGGAAGAAGATTATCTGCTCGATCAGGCGCGGGAGATGGGGTTCCCGGTACTGCTCAAGGCTTCCGCCGGCGGCGGCGGCAAGGGCATGCGCGCCGTGCACGAGGAAGGCGAGTTCATCGAGGCGCTGCAGGCCGCCCGGCGCGAGGCAGGCAATGCCTTCGGCGACGAGCGCATGCTCATCGAAAAACTGCTCGTCGAGCCTCGCCACGTCGAAGTACAGGTGCTGGCCGACCGCCACGGCAATGCCGTTTATGTCTTCGACCGGGACTGCTCCATCCAGCGCCGCCACCAGAAAGTGGTTGAAGAAGCTCCGGCGCCGGGCCTGAGTGCAGAGCTGCGTCGTGCGATGGGGGAGGCGGCGGTGCGCGCGACCAGGGCCATCGATTACGAGGGGGCGGGAACGCTCGAATTCCTCGTCGACCGCGACGGGCATTTCTATTTCATGGAAATGAATACGCGCCTGCAGGTGGAACATCCCGTCACCGAGCTCATCTCGGGCCTCGATCTCGTCGAACTGCAGTTGCGTATCGCCAGCGGCGATCCCCTGCCCTTCACCCAGGCCGACCTTGCGCCGCGCGGCCATGCCATGGAGGTTCGCCTCTACGCGGAGGATCCGCACAGGGAGTTCCTGCCCTCCACCGGCACCCTGCAGATATTCGATCTGCCTGCACCGGAAGGCGGGCGCGTGGATACGGGCTATCGCAGCGGAGATGCCGTCAGCGTGTATTACGATCCCATGATGGCGAAGGTCATCGCCTGGGGAGAAACCCGCGACATCGCCGCCGAGCGGCTCTGCAACGCGCTGCGCCGGGCGCGCGTCGCGGGCGTGAAGCACAATGCGCATTTCCTGGCGCAGGTGCTTTCCCATCCGGCCTTCCGCCGCGGCGAGCTCGGCACGCATTTCATTGCACAGCATCAGGCCGACCTGCTGCCCGGCCTGTCGGCGGCGAGAGAGTCGCTCCTGCTGCTGGGCGCGCAGCTGTTCCTGCAGGACAGCGCCGGCAGCGGCGACGCCGGCTCGCCCTGGGCGGCGCTGCAGGGCTTCCGCATCGGCGCACCGGACCCCGTTTTCATGCGCCTGAAGCTGGGCGATGCCGTGCATGAGGTTCAGCTCACCCCGGCCAGCTCCGGCTTCGACTACGTACTGGCCGACACGCGCGGCCGATGCACGTTGCGAGGCCTCGATGGCACCGCTTTCCTGCTCGAGCGCGACGGCCGCAGCCAAGTCTTCGCGGTCGAGCGTCGCGGGGCGACGCTGCACGTTTTCGTGGATGGCGAGCATATTGAACTTGCGCGCGTCCGGCACACTGCGGCGGGCGGGGAAAGCGGCGATGAGCGTCACTATCGCGCGCCCATGAACGGCCGCATCGTCAGCGTGAACGTGAAGGCGGGCGACAGCGTGCGGCAGGGCGACACGCTACTGGTCATGGAGGCCATGAAGATGGAACACCGCATCCGCGCCCATGCCGAAGGCGTGATCGCCGCCATTTCAGTTGCGCCTGGCGATCTCGTCGGCGAAGGCCAGACTCTGGTCGATTTTTAGGAGCCCGCGCCGCCGCGCCTGAACCATCAAAAAAGAGGCCCGCAATCGCGGGCCTCTTGGCGTCTGCATGCAGGTCAGGACCAGAAGTAGCTGGAGGATTTCAGCAGGATGTTTTCCACGATATAGCTGGACAGGGCAGCCACCGTCATATGCACCGGCACCGTCGTCCCGGTGGGCATGAGGCTGGCGTCGGTAACGAACAAACCCTTGACGTCATGACACTCCCCCCAGGGATTCACGACGGACTTGAAGGGATCCTTGCCCATGCGGCAGGTGCCCTGCGGCTCATAGGACAGCATGCGCAGCGTATAAAGACCAAGAGCGCCGTATTCGATCTGGTTCACCGCCTTGTCGAGCTCGAACACATTGCTGGCGGCCGTCAGGTTGTAGGCCGGCAAATGCACTTTCTCGGCGCCGGCCGCGAACATGATGCGCCCCGCGTGCTTCAGCGCTTCGCGGAAATGCGCGAACTCGTCGCGACTCAGATTCCAGTCGATACGCTTCTCGCCGGTGTCGACGTCGCCCGTCCAGTGCACATAGCCCTGGCCGTGATCATGCACGAACACATTGAGCGCGGAATAATGCCTGTAGCTCTCCATGAAACTGACATGGGCCTCGCCTTCCCCCAGCTCGCCCTGCGAGATGAGCTGCATGGGCGCGGCAAGAGCGGTGACCATCAGCACGTGACCGTTCTCGGGACGGCGGAACTCGTCCACCTTCACGCCGGTCAGCGCGCCGCGCCAGCCATAAATGGGTTCGGGAAAGCGGCCGATGACGGTAACGCTGGGATGCACGGCAAGATTTCGGCCCACCATGCCGCTCTGCGCGCCAATGCCGCTCTTCTGCAGAATCAGCGGCGTCTGCACTGCACCCGCGGCAAGCACGACGAGTTGGGCATCGGCAAAGAAACGCGACACCACTGCTTTGGTTTCGGGATCGATGATGCGCCCTTCGACGCCGCTGGCGCGGCCGTTGCGGATATTGACGAAATCGACGTATGCATCCGCATAGAGTTCCGCGCCATGGGCAAGGGCCCAGGGCAGGTGCGTGACCAGCTCCGATTGCTTGCGATCGCTGGCGCAGCCGGAAATGCAGTGCCCGGTCAGCGCGCACTGGCGCACGTTGCGCGAGACCGGACGCCAGGACCAGCCCATGGCTTCGCAGCCGCTGACCACGATATTGGCGCAGTCGTTGATCTCGTGCGGTTCGTTTTCGTGGACGCCAAGTCGCCTCTCGAGCTTCTTGTAGTGGGCCTCCATGTCTTCCATGGTGAGGTTGTCGAGGCCGTGATCCTTCTGCCAGATCTGGAGCACGTCCTTCGGCAGACGCTCACAGATGGTGGCGTCGACCACCGAGGAGCCGCCCACCATGGCGCCCTGCAGCAGGATCAGGTCGCCCGTGGCGTTGGTCTGCAGCCCATTGTCCTGGTACATGCGCTGCAGGCTGTCGGCAAGGTCTTCCTTGAAGGTATTGCTCGGCACGTAGCGGCCGGCTTCCAGGATGATGACCTTGCGCCCTGCGCGCGCCAGCTCGTAGGCCGCGATCGCCCCGCCCGTCCCCGACCCGACGACGATGACGTCGGCCTCCAGGCGAAGTTCCTTGGATGGAATATCCGCAGCCTGGGTGACCAGCAGCCCTTCTTGCGGCATTTCCTTGTAAATCATTTCAGCCTCGGTTCAGGAGTAATGGCTTTATTGTTATGGGCCGCACTGCAGTGGAATCAACGCGGCAGCGGAGCATTGCCCAGGCGACGGATACCCCATTTTTCAGTCACGGGACCGTCGTACTGCAGCGCCGGCCAGGTGCGCGTGTCCTGCCAGTAGGCAAGCGTGACCAGCATCTTCAGGCTGGACATCACACCGCGCTGCAACACATTGCCGGTCTGCCAGTTGTGTACATGCTTTGCCGCTGTCTTGTCGCTCATCTGCGAAAAGCGCGAGAAGCGATACAGGGATCCGTATTCGATGGTCTGCACGCCCAGGGTAAGGAGGAGCCGCGTGCGCTTGTTGAGCTTGCCGACCCAGACATCCAGGTTCTGCATGACCGGTATTTCTTCGCTGGAAGGCAGGTCGAACTTCTCCGTCGGCAGCATGACGAGGCGCAGCCTGTTGAAGACGCGATAATCGAGTTCGGAGATGTGCTTGATGCCGTCCGGCAGGCCGGACTTCGCGCCGCCCAGCACCTGCCCGGGCAGCATGGCCAGCGTGCCCGCCGCGGCAGCGATACGGACGCCGGAGGTCAGGAAGCGGCGGCGGGAAAGCGGCTCGAGGCCTGCCAGGAAGCCTGGAGGAAGGGACTGTTTATTATTCATCTGCTCCTCGGCGGACACCGTCCGGGGCAACTTTGTATTTTTCAGGCGCTTGCAGGCCTGTCAGCGCCTGAGTCTATCCAATGACCGAGCAAAACCCAACTGCCACGACGTATCAGATCACGCCCTGCCAGAGCAGTCGTCGTGCACGTTCGGGATCGCTCTCGCGGCTGACTTCCGCCCCGATACGCAGAGTGGCACGACTGTCCTGATCATAGGAAGGCCAAGCCGGCCAGCCGGCGGCTGCCGGGGTCTCGCCACGGGCAAAGGCCGTCCAGGCTTCTCGCATCCGGGCCGAAAGCCGGCGCGCTTCCTCTCCTCCTCCGGTAAAGAACTGGCCAGCAGGCTGGTCGGTTATCCCGAATACGAAGGGAATCTCCATGACATGACAGCTTTTCAGGCGCCTGTTCCAGGCGCAGGGCCAATCGAAAAGATAGTGGAAGGTGGGTGCCACGGCCCCGCAACGGGCCTCCGCGAGCCGGAGCGTGGGAATCCGGAACATGCGGTCGGTCTCGTAGGCGCAAAAGACCTCGCTGGGCAATGCGTCGGGCAAAAGCTGCCGATAGGCCGACAGCATAGCCTCGCCCCGCCCCGGCAAGGCGCGCTCGAATTCATGACGCAGTCGCGCCTCGTCAGGCTCGGGCCTGGGCTTTCCCCCTCCCATGGCGCGGGAAGTCATATAGAAGAACGTCCATTCATCTACCGTGGTGCCCAGAAGCACGGGAATCCCTGCACTGACTCCGCGGGAGATTGCCTTCAATGGGTGCTCCGGCAATACATCGTCCCCAATCATCGGCATGAGCGTCATGCCGAACTGGGGAACTGGCTGGCTGTGCTCGCCCCTGTGAGCAACCGTGCCAAAGCAGTTGCGCTGGGCACTGATGATGCCGGCCAGCGGCCCCTTCAGGCAGGCCTCGGGACCTGCCGCCGTCGCCTCGGCAAAGCGCCGGGTTATGCGTGCCGCCTCCTCTTTTACGACTACATGATCAGGGCTGCCGCTTTGGATGATGGCGCGATGGAACAACCCCTGGGCCTGCGGGCTGGCCAGCAGGCAGGCGATGCTCATGCCCCCCGCCGATTCGCCGAACAGCGTTATATTGCCGGGGTCGCCGCCAAAATCGGCGATGTGCTCGCGCACCCATTGCAGCGCCAGGAGCTGATCCCGCAACCCGGCATTGCTCGCTCCACCCAGCTCTGGCCATGCCGACCATTCGCCGAAGCCAAGTATCCCGAGACGATAGTTGAAGCTGACGACGATGACGCGGTTCTCGCGCGCCAGACGGGAGGCCTCGTAAAGCGCCTGATGACTCGCCCCCGTGGCAAAGCCGCCGCCATGGATCCAGACCATGACCGGCAACGGCGCCCCAGCCTGCGTCGGCCGCCAGATGTTCAGGGCCAGGCAGTCTTCGCCAGTCCGCCCCACTCCCATCAGGGGAATATCTTCCTGGGGAGCAGCAGGCGCAAAACGTGTGGCCCCGAGCACACCCGACCATGCCTCGACGGGCAGAGGCGCCCTTATACGCCGTTCGGCTGTCAGCGGCTGTGCATAGGGAATGCCGCGAAAAATCTGCAGGCCCTCCCCGGCTTCGCCCGCAATAGCGCCAAGACGGGTTTGTATCTGCAAAGGCATGGAAGATGGCATGGGAACTCTCGACGCCGGCCCAACGTCGCATTAGATCAAGCCGGGCACGCATTGGGAATGGCGTCGCGAAAAGGAAAAAGCCGCGAAGATCGCGGCTTTTTCTCCAACCCGGAAACCTTAGCGGAATACGATCAGGTTCCGGTTCTTGTTCACGATGGAAGGGCCAATACCCGGCACTGCCTCGAACTGCTCCAGGGAATTGAAAGGACCCTTTGTCTTGCGGTAAGCGATAATGGCCTGGGCCTTTTTCTCACCCACCCCCTTGAGTCCGGTCAGCGTCAGCACGTCAGCGGTATTCACGTTGATACGCGCAGCAGCAGGCACGGTAGCGGCGGCAGGCTTGGCCGGCTCGCTGTCTGCAGGCTCGGCAGCGTGGGCCAGAGGCATGGTCAGCACCAGCAGAGCTGAAGCAACGACGGTCTTTAACGACATTATTTTCTCCCTTATCCAAAATGACTTCCTTGTTCCGTCTTCGCGACGGCGAGGCCATGCTACCAGCCCATCTCCTGCTGTAAATTCGGGAAAATGGCGTTACGGCAGCAAGCGTGGAAGTCGCTCAGATGTACGGGGAGATGTAGTACAGGAATGGTTTGAGGCGCCGCACTTTCACTGAGGCGAAGTGGGTATCCGCCGTGATATTCGATCGGTTCGTCCCCTTACTTGAGATTGGAGAAGAACCGCTCAAAGCAAAAAGGCCGAATCAATTCTGATTCAGCCTTTTTATACAATCTGGTCGGGACGGCAGGATTTGAACCTGCGACCCCTTGCACCCCATGCAAGTGCGCTACCAAGCTGCGCTACGCCCCGACAATGCACCTTGCGGTGCGGCGGCAATCATACCCAAAACCGCCCTGGTGTCCAGCGCAAGCACCGGAAAAACCGGGAGAATCAGCGTCGCAGCAAAGTCGCGACCTGTTCCAGCTCCTGGATCATGTCTCTCAGAACGACATTAAAGATGCCATCGCTCGACCCCATCATCGACAAGGCAGGAGCGGCCGTGTCGATGGCCGATGCTTCACGCTCCGGCAGCCTTGTCTCGGCGAGCTGCAAGCGGGCGCCGCCAATCGTATAGCCCTGCTCGTAAAGCAGGCTGCGGATCGTGCGGATGATCATCACGTCCTGGCGCTGGTAATAACGACGGTTTCCCCGGCGCTTGACCGGCTTGAGCTGCGGAAACTCCTGCTCCCAGTAACGCAGCACATGCGGCTTGACATCGCAAAGCTCACTGACCTCGCCAATGGTGAAGTAGCGCTTGCTGGGGATTTCCGGCAACAGCGAGTTATTGCTGGGCTCGAGCATACGCTTCGACTCTTGCTTTCAGTTTCTGGCCGGGACGGAAGGTGACGACACGTCGGGCAGTAATGGGAATTTCTTCCCCGGTCTTGGGATTGCGGCCGGGGCGCTGACGCTTGTCGCGGAGGTCGAAGTTGCCAAAGCCCGACAGCTTGACGGATTCGTTATGCTCGAGGGCATAGCGAATCTCCTCGAAGAACATCTCCACCATTTCCTTGGCTTCGCGCTTGTTGAGGCCCAGTTCCTCGAACAGGCGTTCCGCCATTTCAGCCTTGGTGAGTGCCGTCATTTCAATCCCTCAACGTGACACCGAATCGTGTTTTCAGCAGTTGCACGACTGCATCAACCCGTGCCTGCGTTTCTTCTTCCTGCAGCGTCCGTTCCGGATGCTGCCAAATCATTCCGATTGCCAGGCTGCGCCGGCCTTCGGCCACGCCCGGCCCTTCGTAGACGTCGAAGAGGCGGCAATCGCGCAACTCCGGGCCCGCTGCCTCGCCAACCGCCGCCAGAATGTCGGCCGCGGGCAACTGGCGATCTGCCAGGAGGGCGATATCGCGCCGGACTTCTGGAAACCTCGACAGCTCCTGAGCCAGGGGCAAGGCCCCCCCGGGCAGTCTGTCCAGGCAGATTTCGAACAGGTAAACCGGGCCGATCAGGCCGAGGTCTCTTTCCAGGCGGGGATGCAATCTGCCCATCCAGCCCAGCTGGCGCCCTTCCGCAACGATCTCCGCCGTCTGCCCCGGATGCAGCGCCGGGTGCCGAGCCACTTGGAAGGCAACTCTATCAGAAGCCCCCACCAAGGCAACCAAGCCTTCAATATTTCCTTTGATATCAAAGAAATCAATGGGCTTTTTAGAGTTGCTCCACAACTCTGGCCACACGGTACCGCAGGCTACGCCGGCAAGCATGCGCTCCTGGACGAGGCCATCCTTTCCGGGGACGAAACGAAGCCCCGTCTCGAATAGGCGCACCCGGCCCTGCTGGCGGTTCTGGTTGTACTGGACCGCTTTTATCAACCCTGCCCACAAAGTCGTGCGCATGACGGAAAGATCCGCCGAAATGGGATTGGCCAGCGCCAGCGGCTGACGGTCCGGGTCGAACCGGGCCAACAGCCCGGGCTCGACAAAGCTCATGGTGATGGCCTCCTGATAGCCCTGGTCCACCAGCAATCGCTTGATCCGGGCGGCGGCCGGCCGGGTTTCGCTTTGGGCCGTCAGACACAGCCCGCCCCGGGGCGTGACCCGGGGAAAATTGTCATAGCCGTGGATGCGGGCAAGCTCCTCGATTAAATCCACCTCGAGGCCGATGTCAAAGCGCCAGCTTGGCGGCGTTACCCGCCAGCCCCCTTCGACCACTTCAACGACAAGACCGAGACGGCAAAGGATGTCCTCGATCTCGGCCGCCGGCAGCTCGATGCCCAGCACCTGGCCGACGCGGCTTGCCCGCAGGGGGATGGGCACGCGGGCAGGCACCGTTTCAGCTGCCACGGCCAGCGTAGCCGGGCCCGGCTCGCCTCCGCAGATATCGAGGATCAGGGCCGTGGCGCGCTCGAGAGCCTCTGCCTGCCCCGCAAAATCCACTCCACGTTCGAAACGGTGCGACGAGTCGGTATGCAAACCATAGGAGCGGGCGCGTCCAGCCAGCGCCAGAGGAGCAAAAAACGCACTTTCCAGGAAAATGTCCCGGGTGGTATCTCCTACGGCGCTCTCCTGCCCCCCCATGACGCCGGCCATGGCCAGGACCTTGTCGGCGTCGGCAATGACCAGGGTATCTGCGCGCAACCTGACGGTCTGGCCATCCAGCAGATGCAGCGACTCGTCCGCATCGGCCATCCGCACGACGATGCCGCCGCCAATCTTGGCGAGGTCGAAGGCATGCATGGGCTGACCAAGCTCCACCAGCAGGTAGTTCGTCACATCCACCACGGGATTGATGGCGCGAATGCCGCTGCGACGCAGCCTTTCAACCATCCAGAGCGGTGTTTCAGCTCCCGGATTGAGGTTTCGAATAACGCGGCCGGCATAGATGGGGCAGGCCTCGGGCACCTTGAGGGCCACGGCAAGGGAGCTCTGGCATTTCGCTGTGACCGGGATGATTGTTGGGTGCTGAATCGGCAGGCGATTCAAAACGCCGACCTCGCGCGCCAGGCCGCGAATGGACAAACAGTCGCCGCGGTTTGGCGTGATGCCGAGCCCGATGACGTGATCGTCCAGTTGCAGGTAGTCGCGAATGCTCGCCCCTACGGGAGCGTCGCCAGCCAGCTCCATGAGACCTTCGGCTTTTTCCGCCAGCCCCAGCTCGGCGGCCGAACACAGCATGCCGAACGACTCCACGCCACGCAGCCTGGCCTGTTTGATGCCGAGGCCTCCGGGCAGTTCGGCCCCCACGATGGCGACCGGCACGCGCAGCCCGGCACGCACATTGGCAGCCCCGCAGACAATTTGCAGAGGCTCACCACCGGCGTTCACTGTGGCCACGCGCAACTTGTCGGCGCCCGGATGCGGCACCACCTCCAGCACCTCACCCACCACCACCCCGGTGAAGGCCGCTGCCACCGGGGAGACATCGTCCACCTCCAGCCCGGCCATGGTCAGCTGATGACACAGGGCCGCCGTGTCCAGCGTCGGACTGATCCACTCCCGCAACCATTTTTCGCTAAATTGCATCTCGCACTCGCTTGCCCTGCAGGGGCCCTTCTTTTACGCAGTCGGCCGGTGGCCGGACGCTGTGCCGAAATCGCATCTGCGGCCGGGCGCCTGACGCTCCGGCATCAGGAAAACTGCCTCAGGAAGCGCAGATCGTTTTCAAAGAACTGGCGCAAGTCGTTCACGCCATAGCGCAGCATGGCAAACCGCTCCACGCCCATCCCGAAGGCAAACCCCGAATATTTCTCCGGATCGATGCCGCAGTTTTCCAGCACCTTCGGGTGCACCATGCCGCAACCCAATACCTCCAGCCAGGAACCGGCCTTGCCATGCCTGCGCTGGATGTCCACCTCTGCCGAGGGCTCGGTGAAGGGGAAATACGATGGCCTGAACCTGACCTGCAATTCCTCCTCGAAAAACTCGCGCAAAAAGCTCTCCAGCAGGCTTTTGAGTTCCGCAAAGCTCACTTTCTCGTCGATGACCAAGCCCTCCACCTGATGGAACATGGGCGAATGCGTCTGATCGGAGTCGCAGCGGTAAACACGGCCGGGGCAAATGATGCGAATTGGCGGCTTCTGCTGACTCATGACCCGCACCTGGACGGGCGACGTGTGCGTGCGCAGGAGCGTATGCGCATCGAAGTAGAACGTGTCGTGCATCGCGCGCGCCGGATGATGCGAGGGAATGTTGAGCGCTTCGAAGTTGTGAAAGTCGTCCTCAACTTCCGGACCGGAAGCGACAGTGAAACCGATACCCGTAAAGAAGGTCTCTATGCGCTCCATGACGCGCGTAACGGGATGGAGTCCTCCGATGTCACAGCCACGTCCCGGCAGCGTCACGTCGACACGCTCGGATTCGAGCTGCTGCGCCAGCTCCGCTGCCGCCATGGCCTCGCGCCGCGCATTCAGCGCGGCCGAGATGGCGTCGCGCACCTCATTCAGCTCGGCCCCGCGTGCCTTGCGCTCGTCTTCACCCATCTGGCCCAGCGCCCTGGACAGTTCGGTGATGCGGCTTTTCTTGCCGAGAAACTGTACACGAACCTGCTCCAGGACCTGCATGTCGCCGGCATCGGCAATCAGGATTTGCGCCTCCTGCACCAGCGCCTTCAATTCGCTCATGGTGTTCGCTCACGCGAGAAAGTTGTCGTCGTTGATGGCGAGAAGATTTGCGGCTGAAGCTGCTCCTGCAGCAGCGCACTCGCAGGAGCAGCTTCAGCCGCAAACCCATCGCAATAAAAAAGGGGAAGAACCGCTAAGCCCTTCCCCTTTCCGGTCGGGCCCGAAAGCCCTTGCCCTGCTTACGCTGCGAGGCTGGCTTTCGCTTTCTCGGCCAGCGCGCTAAACGCTTGCGCGTCGTGCACGGCGATATCGGCCAGCACACGGCGGTCGATCTCGATGGAAGCCTTCTTCAAACCGTTGATGAGACGGCTATAGGACAGGCCATTGAGACGGGCAGCAGCGTTGATACGGGCGATCCACAGCGCGCGGAACTGACGCTTCCGCTGACGACGGTCGCGGTAGGCATACTGGCCGGCCTTGATGACCGCCTGGAATGCAACGCGATAAACGCGCGAACGGGCACCGTAATAACCCTTGGCGCGTTCCAGAATCTTCTTGTGACGACGATGGGCGATGACGCCACGCTTTACACGAGCCATTTATTTCTCCTCCGTCTCAAGTATTCGGCAGCATGCGCGCGACACGAGCCACATCGCTGGCATGGACCATGGTCATGGGACGGAGCTGACGGATGCGCTTGGCGGATTTCTTCGTCAGGATGTGGCGCTTGAACGCCTGCTTGCGCTTGAAGCCGTTGGCGGTCTTCATGAAGCGCTTGGCAGCGCCACGCTTCGTTTTGATCTTGAGCTTCGACATGATTACCTCGATTGGTGACCCCTTCAGCACGGCGATCAGTCCGGCCTGGGGGTAAGAATTGGGGCAGCTCCTTCCGCCTTACTTCTTTTTCTTGGGGCCGATGAGCATATGCATCATCTTGCCTTCCATTTTCGGCGCCTGTTCCACGGTGCCGATCTCCGCCAGGTCCTGCTCGAAGCGCTGCAGCTGCTTCATGCCGAGCTCCTGGTGGGCCATTTCACGCCCGCGGAAGCGGAGCGTGATCTTGGCTTTGTCGCCGTCTTCCAGGAAACGGATGGCGGCGCGCAACTTCACCTGATAGTCCGCGTCCTCGGTACCCGGGCGCAGCTTGATCTCCTTGATCTGAACCTGGTGCTGCTTCTTCTTGGCTTCCTTCTTCTGCTGCTTCAGTTCGAAGACATGCTTGCCGTAGTCCATGATGCGGCACACGGGCGGCTCGGCATCGGGAACAATTTCCACCAGATCCAGTTCAACGGCTTCGGCAGCCGCCTGGGCATCGCGCAAGGGCACGATGCCAACCTGCTGGCCATCCTTGTCGACCAGGCGCACTTCGCGGGCCTTGATCTCCAGGTTGATGGCGGGACGTTTCTCTTTAGCAGGGGCGCTGCTACGTTCAGGCTTGATCGCTATTTCTCTTCTCCTCCAAAATAAAACGACCGCGCTGCGCAATGTCCGCGGCGAGACGGGAAGCGAAGTCGTCGATCGACATGCTGCCCAGGTCCTCGCCTTTGCGGGTGCGTACAGACACGGTGCCGGATTCCATCTCGCGCTCGCCGACTACCAGGAGGTAGGGGATGCGCTGCAGGGTGCGGTCGCGAATCTTAAAGCCGATCTTCTCGTTTCTCAAGTCCGCAATCACCCGGAAACCCTTGGATTTCAAGGCCTCCTGGACTTTGCTCACAGCCTGGGCCTGGGCATCGGTAATTCCCATGACGACGGCCTGGACCGGCGCCAGCCAGGCCGGGAAGGAACCGGCGTAGTTTTCGATCAGCATGCCGATGAAGCGCTCGAAGGAGCCCAGTATGGCGCGGTGCAGCATGACCGGGTACTGGCGGCTGTTGTCCTCTGCCACATAGGTGGCCTCCAGGCGCTGCGGCAGGTTGAAGTCGATCTGGAGGGTGCCGCACTGCCAGGCGCGACCGATGCAGTCGTGCAGGGTGAACTCGATCTTGGGACCGTAGAAGGCGCCCTCGCCCGGCTGCAGGTCGTAGTGGAGGCCGGCGTCGTCCAGGGCCTGGGCCAAGGCGGCCTCGGCCTTGTCCCAGAGCTCGTCCGGCCCCACGCGCCTGGCGGGGCGGGTCGACAGCTTGAGGGTGACGTCGTGGAAGCCGAAGTCGCCGTAGACCTGCAGGGTCAGCCCGATGAAGGCCGCGGCCTCTTCGCCGATCTGGTCCTCGGTACAGAAGATGTGGGCATCGTCCTGGGTGAAGCCGCGCACGCGCATGATGCCGTGCAGCGCGCCGGAGGGCTCGTTGCGGTGGCAGGCGCCGAACTCGGCCATGCGCAGCGGCAGGTCGCGGTAGGACTTCAGGCCCTGGTTGAAGATCTGCACATGGCAGGGGCAATTCATGGGCTTCACCGCGTAATCGCGGTTTTCCGATGCCGTGGTGAACATATTGTCGGCGTAGTTCGCCCAGTGCCCCGAACGCTCCCAGAGCACGCGGTCCACCACCTGCGGCGTACGGACCTCGACATAGCCGTTGTCGTGCTGGACCTGGCGCATGTACTGCTCCAGCACCTGGTAGACGGTCCAGCCGTTGGGATGCCAGAACACCATGCCGGGCGCCTCTTCCTGCAGATGGAAGAGATCGAGCTGCTTGCCGATCTTGCGATGGTCGCGCTTGGCGGCCTCTTCCAGGCGGGTGAGATAGGCCTGCAGGTCTTTCTTGCTCGCCCAGGCAGTGCCGTAAATACGGGCCAGCATCGGGTTGCTGCTGTCGCCGCGCCAATAGGCGCCGGCCACCTTCATGAGCTTGAAAGCCTTGAGCCTGCCGGTGCTCGGCACATGCGGGCCGCGGCAGAGGTCGATGAAGTCGCCCTGCTTGTAGAAAGAGAGGGGTTCGTCGCCGGGAATGCTTTCGATGATCTCGACCTTGTACTTCTCGCCCCTCTCCTCGAAGAGTTTGATCGCCTCGTGACGGGACATGACCGAGCGGCTCACCGGCAGGTCCTTGGCGGCCAGCTCCTCCATGCGCTTCTCGATCTTCTCGAGGTCGTCGGGCGTGAACTGGCGCTCGAAGGCGAAGTCATAATAGAAGCCGTCCTCGATCACGGGGCCGATGGTGACCTGCGCGCTCGGGAAAAGCTCCTGCACCGCCATGGCGAGCAGGTGGGCGGCGGAATGGCGAATGACGTCCACGCCTTCGGGATCGCGCTCGGTAACGATGGCAAGCTTCACGTCATGAGCGATGACATGGCTAGTGTCGACCAGCACGTCGTCGACCTTGCCGGCGAGCGCGGCCCGGGCCAGGCCGGCGCCAATGGAGGCGGCGACCTCGGCAACGGAAACGGGGTGATCGAAATGGCGGACAGACCCGTCCGGGAGGGTGACAGCAGGCATGATTTCCATCCTTCAGCAGTGGTGGCCGCCACGAGTGGCCACATGACCTCGAGATTGCGGTGCCACGGATTTTTACCCCCGGCGACGGGCAGACTTGCCTGATCAACCGGGCGGCCGGCTTCTTTTTTTGAGGGAACCCGGATCCGAAGGCGATGAACGCAATGAGAAGTTCGCGACTATAACGATCCCGTCCGGTGTCGCCAAGCCGCGACGCCGGTTCAGGCCGTCGGCGTCTCCTCCAGCAGCCAGAAGGTCGCTAGCGGCCCCTTCCCTTTCACGTCGACGACACCGCGTGGCTCGACGCGGAAATGCAGCCCGATGCAGCTGCGGGTTTCGGTGGTGATCTGGATGCGTCCCGGTTCGCCATGCGACTCCATGCGGCTCGCCGTATTCACCGTGTCGCCCCAGATATCGTAGGCGAAGCGCACGGTGCCGATCACTCCCGCGATCACCGGCCCGGTATGCAGACCGATGCGCACGTCCAGCGCAATGCCAGTTTCCCGGCGTACTTCCTGTACCTCGCGCAGCAGGCGCAACGCCAGCCGCGCCATGAGCCGCGCGTGATCGGCGCAGGGCTCAGGCGCGCCGGCCACGACCATATAGGCATCGCCAATGGTCTTGATCTTCTCGGCGCCGGCGGCGGCTACCAGGCGATCGAAGCGCGAGAAAATGCGGTCGAGCACGGCCACCACTTCCTCCGGCTCGCGCTGCGCGGCCCAGGGCGTGAAGCCGGCCAGATCGGCGAACAGCACCGTGACTTCGGGATGGCGGTCGGCAATGGTCCGGCCGGAAACACGCAACTCGCCGGCGATACGCGACGGCAGGACGGCATGCAGCAAGCGATCGGAGCGGTTGCGCTCCTCGACGAGACCGGCCTCGCTGCGCAGCACTTCATGATCAAAAACGCCAAGCAGCAGAATGATGGTCAGCGCGGCGAAAATCGTGTTGCCGACGCGGGCGAAAGCAACGACCCAGTCCGGCGCCGTCGCGAAGTCGATGAGCGAACGATCGATCACCGTCAGCGCGGCGACCAGCAGCGCCAGCGGTACCAGCGTGAATATCCAGCGGCCCGGCTTTTCCTGGGGCGTGAACAGCACATGCGCCAGGGCCGCGGCCACGACGGTGAAAATGCTGACGCCCAATACCTGGCCGGTCAGGAAAACCAGCGCCACGAGCTGGCCCTCCAGCGTCACCATCAGCCAGAGACGGGCGGCGCGGTGCGCGCCCAGCGAGGCGGCCCACATGCCGATGCCGTAGCCCAGCACGGCGAGCGCATTGAGCAGGATGATGGGCAGAAAATCGCGCACGCCCATAGCCAGCGAAATCAGCACATAAGGCAACGTGGCCAGCGCCGCCATGCCGAGGGCATAGCGGGTGAGCCGGAAGCGCCGGTCGTAGTCGCTCGGCGTGGATACCGGGGCCGGCGCGAAGAGCGCCAGCCAGAACGCAGCGTCGGGCTTGCGTAGCCACTGGCGCAGGCTGCGCTCAGCCGGGCAATCGTTGCCCGAGGATTTTTCTTGCTGAGGTGTCGCCATGTTTTCCGCCTGCAAATAAAAAAGCTCCGCGGTGCGGAGCTTTGACCGGTGCGAGTCCGAAGCTGGCCCATTCGCGGCAATCAGGTTCATCGGGCCGAAGCTCGCATCACCCCGCCGGCGACCTTCGGCACTATAGCCACGGCGCCGAGGCGTACTCAACAGGATGGATGCCGCCCCGTCGGCCTGCACCTGTTTTTGAGGAAGCCGGCAGAACTCAGAAGCGCAGGTTGTAGAAAAGGTCGATGGCGCTTTCCAGCGAGGACACCGCTTCGAGGTAGAGGCGGGAATTGATCTTGTAGCGGATGGTGGCGGTATTGACCGGCGTGAAGATGCCCATGCCGTAGCGCAGGTAGAGCTTCGGGCTCAGGTAGCCCGAGACGGTGAACTGGGTGTCGTCGCCGCTGCCCTCGGCATCGACGGCGAAATCGGTGATGCCGAACGTCTCCCCGACCCGGCTGGTGAGGCCGGCGCCGCCGGTGGCGCCGAGCTTGATGGCGGCCGCCGCCGCGGTCATGTTGCCGGCGCCGGCGTCGGGACGCCCGGTGGCGTCCAGGGGGCGGCCCAGCACCAGGAGGGAGACGATCTCTTCCTGCGACATGGATGGCTCCGAGAACAGCGTGGCCTCCGGCGCATGGGCCCGTCCCTGCAGGCGCACGCCGACCACCTTGTTGTCGACCTCGCGGACCGCCTCCATGTCCAGGCCGGGCTGGCTGAGGTTGCCGGCGAAGATCAGCCGGCCGCGGCGGATCTCGAGGCGCTGGCCGTAGGCGTCGTAGCGCGCATCCTTGCCGAGCTGCACGTCGCCGTGCGCCTCGAGGCCGCGCCGCCCTTCCTGGCGCAGGCGCAAGCCGCCCAGCAGCGGGCCGTTGACGCCGTAGCCGTGAAACCAGACGTCGTCGCCGAGCAGCAGGCGGATGTCGGCATTGACCTCCCAGTCCGCCACGTTGCCGGTGACGACCACGCCCTCGCGGTCGTCCCGGCTGACGACGCGGATGTCGGGGGACAGCGGCACCGCGCGGGCGGTCAGGGGTTTCAGCTTGAGGGTCGCCATCGGCACGCGGAGGGTGCCGGTCAGGTCCGCGCGTTTCTGCACGATGCGCAGCTGCAGGTCGGGATCCACTTCGGCGAGCAGTTCGGGCGGCCGGCTCAGGCGGAAACGGCTGCCCCTGAGCGCGAGATCGAGCCGCGGCGCGGCGCTCCAGTCCGCGCTGCCGTCGAGCGTCGCCGTGCCCTCGCCGCTGCGCATGCTGCCCTCGATGACGGCCTGCGTGCCGAGGATCCGGAGGGTGCTGTCGATGTCCTGGATATGCAGGGGCAGGCGCTGGAAAGCCATCTCGCCAGCGCTGACCTGCACGGCGCCGCGGAAATCCGGACGCGCCAGGTTGCCGCCGAGATCGCCGCGGGCGCTGACCTTGCCCGCCAGGGTCGTCAGGGCCGGGAAGAAAGGCTGGAAGACATCCAGGCGCAGCCCGTCGAGATCGAGCCGGCCCTGCAGGGGCTTGCCGGCAGCGTAAGGGTCGAGCCGGGCCTGCACCCGGCCCTGCCCCATCTCGCCGGACTGCAGGTCCAGTTGCAGGTTGACGCTGCGGGCGCCGGCATCGGCCTGCAGCGCGATCCGGTCGTAACCCAGCACCAGGGGCGGCTGGCCGCCGTCACGCAACAGGTGGAACTCGCCCTGCTCCGCCGCCAGCGTGGCGTGCAGCGACGGCGCTTCGCCCGGCTGCCAGGCGCCGCGGGCCGCGCCGTCGACCTGGCCGGTCAGCGCCAGCCCCTCCGGCAGCAGGCCGCGCAGCTGCAGCAGCTCCAGCCCTTCCAGGCGCAACTGCACCTGGCCGCGCGCCCCCAGCAGCATGTCGGCCTCGTTGCAGAGCCGGGCGCTGCCGCTCTGCCAGCAATGCGGATCCAGGCGCAGCTGGCGGCCGGCCCAGCCCAGCCCGAAGGGCGCCTCCAGCCGCCACTCCATCTCGGGCAGGCGGACCAGGCCGCTGTCCATGCGCCCGCTCCAGCCGCTTCCCTGCAGCGCCCCGCTCAGGCCGCCCTGCCCGCCGAGGCGGTCCCCCTCCAGCTGCCACTGCAGGGCATGCGCGGCCCGGTTACCCTCGAGCTCGAGCCGCAGGCGCCCCCAGTCTGCGCCGGAGGCCGGGCTGATGCCGTCCAGCTCCAGGGCGAGCCGGCCTGGCTGATCGCCCAGGGCCTGCACCGCCGCCTGCAAGCGTGCGGTGCGTGCCGTCCAGGCTCCGCTCCCCAGGCCCTCGCCGTTCAGCGTGGCCTGCAGGTCGGGGCGGCGCTCCGCCCCCCGCAGGGCCAGTTCGCCGCTTACCTTGCCGTGCCATGCCGGGCTCAACCGATGCAGGTCGCCCAGGTCGAGCTGCGCCGCCAGGTCCCAGCGTCCCGCCTGCAGGCCGCCCCTCAGGAGGGCCTGGTTCCGCCCCCACTGCAGGGTCAGGCCGGGACTGTGCGCTTGCGGCCAGCCGCCGGGCGGCAGCGCGAGGTCGAAAGGTCCGTCCAGCCGGAAGGGCTGATCGCGGAGTAGCCCCTCGACATGGGCCGTCTGCCACTGCATGCGGCGACTGTCCTTGCCCCACTCGCCGCTGCCGGCCAGCTCCCCGGAAAACTGGCCGTACCACTCCGGCAGCAGCCAGGCGCTGGCGAAGTCGAGCAGCGTCAGCCTGCCTTCCCAGCGCAGCGGCGCCCCCAGCTGCAGGGCGCCGGCATAGACCAGCGTGCCGGCCTCGCCCTGGTAAGCCACGTGCGCGGTCCCGGCCGCGCGGACCGAGCCGCCGAGTTCGGCCGTCCAGCGCCCGGCCGGCAGACGGCTGCCGGCCAGTTGCGTATCGAGCATCAGCCAGTAGTCCGCGCGGGAGCCCTCGCCCTGCAATTCGCCCTGGGCGCTGGACAGCGCCTGGCCATCGAGCTGGCGCCGGACATTGGCCCAGCGCGCCGACACCTTCTGCGCCGCATCCAGGTTCCAGGGCCAGGCGCTGCCCGACTGCTCGATATCCCAGCGCTCGCCATTGTCCAGGCGTAACTGGGCCGAGAGGGCGGTGTCGCCCTGTTTGGTCCGACCTGTGGTTGCGAGCGTCCCCGTGAGGGCCGGAACCCACTGCCGGGGCAGCGGCCAGTGCCGGCCGGGCTCGATCTGCTGCAGCCGGGAAGTCAGCTTCCAGGAAAGCTGCTGCCCCCAGCCGATCTCACCCTTTACATCAGCTTTTCCACCCAGGCCATTGAATAATAAAGAATCAATTCGCGCCGCCCGCCAAGTGGTCGCACCTTTTAAAGTGTAGTGGCCGGCCGGCAGGTTGCGCCCGGACAACTGCGCCGCCCCCTGCCCTTTCAGGCCCTGGCGATCCCCCCTGACCTGCAGGCTGCCGCCCTGGCTGCGCAGCGCCTGGTCCGGCCACCAGGGCAGCGCCAGCGCCTGCCACTTCAGGCTGGCCTCATACGGCAGCTCCGGCTGCAGCGGCCGGAGGCGGCCCTGCAGGGTGGCGGTCAGGGCGCCGGCGGAGTCCAGGCGTATCTCGAGGTCCTCGACCTCGCGGCCCAGCGTCACGCCCAGCGGCTGCCAGCCTTGCGCGCGGAATCCCCGGTAGTCGAACCTGCCCCGCGCCTCCAGCGGATAGGCGCCGCGCAGGCGGATGTGGCCGGCCAGGTCGAGGCGGCCCAGCACCTCCTGTTCGGCATGGAGCCGGTCCGCCGTCAGCCGGCTGCCCTGCCACTGCCCGGCCATTTCCAGGCGCCGCAGGCTTAGCGGCTTAGCGGCGCCGTAGCTCCAGTAGCCGAGATCGGTAATCACCACTTCCGCGGCGCGCAGGCGGACGGGGAGGAACAAAGTGGGGAGGCCACGCCTGCCGTCCGGCGGCGCCAGCTTGCGCAGCGTCAGGCCCTGCCCTTCCAGGCGGTAGAGCAGGATCTCGCCGCGCAACAGCTGCCACAGCGACCAGCGCGCGACCACCTTGCGCAGGTGCAGGTCGGTGCGGGCGGTGCGGAAACGCAGGTCGGCAAGGTCGAGGCCGCCTAGCAGGGTGCCGCCCTGGTAGCGCGCGCTCAGGGTCTGCTGCATGTCCATGCCGCGCGCCAGCAGCCAGCGGCTCCCGCCCTCGCTGCCAAGCAGCGTCAGCAGGGCGGCCAGCAGCAGCACCGCCAGCAACACGAGCAGCAGCAGGAGCCGCAAGGCATGGCGGCCGAGGCGGCGGAAAGGCTGGCGCCACATCAAAGGTTCGGCCCCATGGAAAAGTGGATGCGCAGGGACCGGTCGCTTTCCGATACCGGCCAGGCGATATCGAAGCGTATCGGCCCCACCGGCGAGACCCAGCGGACGCCGATGCCGGAGCCGATCTTGGCGGGCTCGTCGGGAGAATCGAAGGCATTGCCGGCGTCGGTGAAAACGGCAGCGCGCCAGCGCGGCAGGAACTCGTAGTCGTATTCGAGGCTGCCGGTGAGCAGGTTGCGGGCGCCGATCGGCAGGCCGTTCAGGTCGCGCGGCGAGATCGATTTATAGGAGTAGCCCCGGATGCTCTGGTCGCCGCCGGCGAAGAAGCGCATGGACTGCGGCACGTCGTCGAAACTGTCGGTGGCGAGGGTGCCGGCGTCGCCGCGCAGCAGGACCTGGTGGCGGCCGGCGAAGGTGCGCAGGAGCCGCAGGCCGGCCCGCAGCGACAGCAGGCTGGCATCCGACAGCAGGTCCTCGGAGGCCACCTCGAGCTGGTAGTACTGGCGATCGCCCCAGCTCGGATCGACGCCGCCCCTGCTGCGCAGGCGGTCCAGGCTGAAGCCGGGCAGCACCAGGTCCTTTTTTTCCTCTGCGCCGGTGATGGGGAATTCGGTGGTGTCGCGCAGGCCGCGCAGCGAATAGATGCGCTGCCAGCCGCGCGGCATCTTGATCTGGCGCTGCACGCCGAGCACCGTATTCCAGGTCACCACCTCCTCCACTTCCTCGCGCCGCACCCCGTAGATGTATTGCAGGGTGTCGTTGAGAGGATGGCTCAGGGGCACGGTGTACTTGGCGTCGAGGCTGGAGCGCACCGGCGACAGCTCGCTGTTCGCCTCGATGCCATGGCCCCGCTCGTTCAGGCGCGGCCGCTGCCATTTCAGGGTCAGGCGCGCCCGCACGTCGGTGGAATAGCCGATACCGATATCCATGTTGCTGGGCTTCTCGCCGGCCACCGCGACATCGACGGGAATCGCGTGATCGACGCTCCGCTCACGCTCCACCTGCACCCGCACCTCGCTGAAGTAGCGCGAGTCCAGCAACGCACGGTTGAAGCGGATCAGCGCGCCGGCATCGTAGGGCTCGCCTGCCTCGAAGGTCAGGAATCTCTGCAGCAGGCCGGGACGCAGCAGGTCCTGCTCCTGTCCCTCGGCGCCGAGCTTCATGAAGCGCACCGGCCCGAAGCGGTAGCGACGGCCGCTGTCGTAGACCAGCTCGATGTCGGCGCTGCGTTGCTCCGGGTCGACCGCCACCGCATGGGTTTTCCACCCGGCGTCGAAATAGCCGCGTTCCACGCCCAGGTTGCGCACCGCCGTCTTCAGCGCCTCGTAACGGCCATGGTGCAGCACGTCGCCCGCCGCCAGCGGCAGCGTCTCGCGCAGCGCGGTAAAGGCGGTGTCGTTGCCGGCCTCGCCGGCGAAGACGAGGCGGAGGGAACGGATGCGCACCGGCTCACCCGGCACGATGCGGATCGTGATGCGCTCGCGGGGCGCATCGAGCTCGATATCGATGGCGGGGCCGTAATACCCCATCGAGCGCAGCGCTTCCTTCACCTCCTGGTAAAGGCGCGCGCGCGTGCTGCGCCAGGCGTCGAGCTGGTCCAGCGTGACACGGCCGACATAGGCCTCGACATTCTCCTGCAGCTCCCCTTCCACGCCCCGGATGACGACGTCGGCGGCCGCCGCCAGGGCCGCCGCCGGCAGCAGCAGCGCAAGCGCGAACAGGAATCCCGCACCGCTCCTTGCCAGGCCTTTCACCTTCCCACCCGCTCTTGCACGCCAGCGCCGCCCTTCTGTCACCCGATGCGAACCTGCGCATCATAGCCAAGTTCAGACGCTGCCGTTACCGCCGGCCGCCTGCGGCGCCGCGTTGGCGCAAGGGCTGCCGGCGCAGTGGCCAGCCGCTGCCGCGGCGTGCGTCAGGCTGGCTAGGCCGGCACGGCTTCATTAAGCTTGGACCGCCCTGCTGCCGGACGGCGAGCCCGCAGCGACAACAACAAGGATTGCGCATGAGCAACCAGTTCAGCCTCCTCAAGACCCGGCGCTTCCTGCCCTTCTTCGTCACCCAGTTCCTCGGCGCCTTCAACGACAACGTCTTCAAGCAGGGCCTCATCATCCTGCTCACCTACCAGGCCGTGAGCATCAGCAGCCTGCCGGTGGAAATCCGCGCGCCGATCTGCCAGGGCATCTTCATCCTGCCCTTCTTCCTGTTCTCGGCCACGGCGGGACAGCTGGCCGATGCCTGGGACAAGGCGCTGCTGATCCGCCTGGTGAAGACGCTGGAAGTCGTCATCATGACGCTGGCCTGCGCCGGCTTCTTCACCAGCAACCTCGCCCTGCTGATCGGCGCCCTCTTCCTGCTCGGCGTCCACTCCACGCTGTTCGGGCCGATCAAGTACTCCATCCTGCCGCAGACGCTGCGCGCCGACGAACTCGTGGGCGGCAACGCGCTCGTGGAAACCGGTACCTCGCTCGCCATCCTGTTCGGCTCCATCCTCGGCGGCTTCCTGATCGCGCTGCCCAATGGCATTCACTCGCTCTCCATCGCCGTCGTCGTGGTGGCCCTGCTCGGGCTCGCGGCCGCTTTTTACATTCCGCGCAGCGGCGTCGCCGCGCCCGACCTCAGGGTGAACTGGAACCCGCTCACGGAAACCGTGCGCAATCTCGGCTTCATCCGCGAGAACCGCACCGTCTTCCTGTCGGTGCTGGGCATTTCCTGGTTCTGGTTCTACGGCGTGACCATGCTGTCCAATATCCCGGCGCTGACCAAGGATGTGCTGGGCGGCAACGAATTCGCCGTGATCCTGCTCATGACCACGATGTCGGTAGGCACCGGCGTCGGCTCGCTGCTCTGCGAAAAACTTTCCGGCAAGAAGGTGGAAATCGGCCTCGTGCCTTTCGGCGCCCTCGGCCTCACCGCCTTCGGCCTCGACATCTGGTTCGCCACCCGCGGCCACGCCACGGGACTGGCGCCGGCGGCGAACCTCCCCGCCTTCCTCGACATTCCCGGCAATACCCGCGTGCTGGTCGACTTTTTCGGCCTCGGCGTCTTCTCGGGCTTCTACATCGTGCCGCTTTACGCCCTGGTGCAGGCGCGCTCCGAGCCCAGCCACCGCTCGCGCATCATCGCCGGCAACAACATCCTCAACGCGCTGTTCATGGTCGTGGCCTCGCTGCTGGCGGTGGTGCTGCTCAAGGCCGGCGTCAGCGTCCCCGCCCTGCTGGCCATAACGGCCCTGCTCTCCGCCGTGGTGTCGGTCTACATCTTCACGCTGGTACCGGAATTCCTCATGCGCTTCCTGGTGTGGATGTTCATGAGCGTCTTCTACCGGGTGGAGCGCAGGAATACCGACCGCATTCCCGAGGCAGGCGCCTGCGTGCTGGTCTGCAACCACGTCAGCTTCTTCGACGCGCTGATCCTGGCCACCGCCATCCGCCGGCCGCCGCGCTTCGTGATGGACCACCGCATCTTCAAGAACCCGCTGCTGAACTTCATCTTCCGCACCGCGCGCGCGATTCCCATCGCGCCGGCCAGGGTCGACGCCGCCTTGCTCGACAAAGCCTATGACGACATCGCCGCCGCGCTCGAGGCCGGCGAGATGGTGTGCCTCTTTCCGGAGGGCCGCATCACCGATAACGGCGAGATCCATCCCTTCAGGAACGGTATCCAGCGCATCGTCGAGCGCACGCCGGTGCCGGTGATCCCGATGGCGCTGCAGGGCCTGTGGGGCAGCTTTTCCAGCCGCAGGGGCGGCGCCGCCTTCACCCGCTTCCCGCGCCGTTTCCGCTCGCACGTGGCGCTGAACGTCGGGCTGCCGGTGGCGCCGGAAGCCGCAACGCCCGCAGTACTCGAGGCCAGGGTGCGCGAGCTGCGCGGCGACTGGAAATAGCAGGGCCTCCGTGGGTCGGGCTTCAGCCTGACGACGCCTAGGGGCCATGGCTGCTGTCACTGACGCCTGGCCCGCAAAAATCTCTCGGATAAATTAAAATATTTCTCAAATGAATAAAGGCGACCGAAGTCGCCTTTATTCATTTGCCCGTGCCCGTGCCCGTGCCCGTGCCCGTGCCCGTGCCCGTGCCCGTGCCCGTCACTTGCCGGCCGGATGCCCCGCCTGCTCGATGGCATGCTTCACCTGCGGCGGCATATAGGTCTCGTCGTGTTTGGCCAGCACCTCTTCCGCCTTCACCACGCCATTTTCGAAACGCCCGTTGGCGACGATGCCCTGCCCCTCGCGGAACAGGTCGGGAAGGATGCCGCTATAGGTCACGTCGACATGGTGCCTGAGGTCGGTAAGGGTGAAGCGCACCTCCAGCGAATCCGGCGCGCGCTGCAGCGAACCCTGCATGACGAGGCCGCCGACCTGGATGCGCCGGCCCTCCGGCGCCTCGTTCTGCACGAGCTGCGTCGGCGTATAGAAAAGATTCAGGTTCTGGCGCAGGGCGTAAAGGGCGAGGCCCACGGCGAGGCCCACGCCCGCCACGACGGCGAGCAGGATGAAAAGGGTTTTCTTGCGCTTGGGGGTCAGGGTGAAGCTCATTACTGCCATCTCGTTTCAGGTGTGGGAATTCGATTCGTCCCTGACCGGCGCAGCCCCGGCATCCCGCCCGCCCCGCCCCTCGCGCCGCAGCAAGGCGGCCTGCTCGCGCAGCAGGCGCCGGCGTTGCCGCCAGGGCTGCGCGACGTTCCAGAGCACGATCGCAAAGGTCAGGCCGTAGGCGCTCCAGACATAGGGCGCGTGCCGGCCCATGGCGAGGAAGCCGGCAAAGGTCTCGAAGGCCATCATGCCGCCCTCCCTGCATTTTTGCGGACGAGGTCGCGCACCCACTGCGAACGGCGCTCGCGATACAGAATCTCGTTGCGGGTGCGCGCCAGCAGGCAGGCCGCAAAGAAAACATGGAAGCCGACCAGCATGACGATCAGCGGCAAGTACATTTCCGGCGGCATGGAAGGCCGCGCCGTCACCTTGAAGGTGGAGCCCTGGTGCAGCGTGTTCCACCACTCCACCGAGTATTTGATGATGGGCAGGTTGACGACGCCCACCAGCGCCAGGATCGCTGCCGCCTTGCCGGCGCTCGCGGCGTTCTCGTAGGCGGAGTACAGCGCCATCACGCCGAAATACAGGAAGAGCAGGATGAGCATGGAGGTCAGGCGCGCATCCCAGACCCAGTAGGTGCCCCAGGTCGGCTTGCCCCACACGGCGCCGCTGAAGAGCGCGATGAAGCAGAACCAGGCGCCGAGCGGCGCCGCGGAACGCGCCACCATTTCCGCCGTCTTCACTTTCCACACCAGCGAGACGAGGCCGCAGGCCGCCATCAGCACGTAGCCGCCCATGGCGATGCCGGCGGCCGGCACGTGGATGAAGATGATGCGGTAGCTGTTGCCCTGCTGGTAATCGGCCGGCGCGAAGGCCAGGCCCCACACCGTGCCCGTGGCGAGCAGCAACGCCGCCGCCCGCCACAGCCAGGGCAGCCACTGGCCGCCGATGTCGTAGAAATGGCGGGGGCTCACCGTTCGCTGGATGTAGTTCCAGGCACGACTCAACATAAAAAACCTCGCCAGAATCCTTGAATCCGCAAAATCTTTTAACCCGTAGGAGCGGCTTCAGCCGCGAACCAGAATCAGTGCAAAGCGGTTCGCGGCTGAAGCCGCTCCTACACAACCATCTGAAAGATCTACCCGCCCACCGCGATGCGCAACGCTGCCGCGACGGCAAACGGCACCAGCGTCAGCGCCAGCACCAGAAAAGCGGCCAGCAAGGCGAGATAACCCTGCACCGGCAGGCCCGCCGCGGCGGCCTGCAGCGCCCCGGTGGCGAACACGATCACCGGCACCAGCAACGGTAGCGCAATCAGCGGCGCCAGCACGCCGCCACGGCGCAGGGCCACGGTCAGCGCGGCGGCGATGGCGCCGATCAGGCTCAACACCGGCGTGCCCAGCAGCAGCGTCGCCAGCAGCGTCGGCAGCAGGCTGGAATCCAGGAACAGCATCACCGCCGCCACCGGCGTCAGCAGCGCGAGGCAGAAGCCGGTCTGCAGCCAGTGTGCGGCGACCTTGGCCAGCACCAGCAGCGGCAGCGGCGCCGGCGCCACCAGGAGCTGCTCCAGGCTGCCGTCTTCGAGATCCTGCCGGAACAGGCCGTCCAGCGACAGCAGCATGGCCAGCAGCGCGCCGATCCAGATCACGCCCGGCGCCAGCAGCGCGAGTTTTTTCGGCTCCGGCGTGATGGCGAGCGGGAACAGCGTCACCACCAGCATGAAGAAGCCCAGCGGCATCAGCCAGTCGCCGCTCTGGCGCAGGGCCAGGCGCAGGTCGCGCAGCAGCAGCGCGCGCGCGGCGCTCATTCCGCCGGCTCCGGAAAGGCGGGCCGGAAGTCGGCGACATTCAAGCGCCGCACCGGAAAGCCCGCCGCGAATTCGTGGTGCGTGGTCAGGAGCACCATGCCGCCAGCCGCGGCATGGTCCTTCAGCCAGCCCTCCAGCTCCGCCACGCCGTCCCGGTCGATGGCGGTGAAAGGCTCGTCCAGTATCCATAACGGCCGCGCCTCCACGAAGAGACGGGCCAGGCCGGCGCGGCGCCGCTGGCCCGCCGACAGCCGCGCCAGCGGCACCGCCTCATAGCCGCAGAGATCCACGCGCGCCAGCGCGTCGGCCAGGGCGCCCGCCTCCGGCGTAATGCCGCGCAGCTGCAGCAGCCAGCGCAGGTTCTCGCGGGGCGAGAGCATGAGCTTGAGCCCGGGCTGGTGGCCCAGCCAGGTGAAGGCGGCCCGGAAGGCGCCGGGGTCTGCCGCCACCGGCAAGCCCTGCCAGAACAGTTCCCCGGCCTCGGCCGGGCAGAGTCCGGCCACGGTGCTGAGCAGCGTGGTCTTGCCGACGCCGTTGGGGCCGGCCACCTGCAGCACCTGTCCCGGCGACAACTGGAAACCCAGGTCGCGGAAGAGCTCGCGGTCGTCGCGGGAGGCTGTCAGGCGGCAGGCTTTGAGCACGAAAAAGAGGCCAGGCAAAAAAGTGGGCGCAGTATACCCGAGAGGCCGCGCCTGCCGAGCCCAGGGAAAAGGCCGGTCCCGGGACAGCAGAAAGAAAGGGCCCGCGGCGCGGGCGTTTTCCACAGCGGCTCGAACCTCCCGGAGAATGGGCGCGCCGCCCTCGGCCAGCAGGCCGGGCGCCTGCTGGCCGAGGCGCTTTCCCGCTAAGATGTGCCGGCTCACCCGCACAGGAAATACCGCATGGCCCGCCATTTCGACCGCATCGACGACTGCCTGGATGACATGCTCGCCCGCGTCGGCCCCGCCATCACCCTCGGCATTCCGCTCGGCATCGGCAAGCCCAATCCCTGGGTCAACGCGCTCTATGCCCGGGTCAAGGCCTCGCCCTTCCTGACGCTGCGCATCCTCACCGCGCTGTCGCTGGAAAAACCGAAAGCGCACAGCGACATGGAAGCGCGCTTCCTCGGCCCCTTCGTGGAGCGCGTGTTCGGCAACTACCCCGACCTCGACTACGTGCGGGACCGCCACCGCGGCCTCTTGCCGAAAAACATCGAGGTCACCGAATTCTTCCTCAAGTCGGGCGACTACATCGGCAACGACTACGCGCAGCAGCACTACCTGTGCAGCAACTACACCCATGTCGCGCGTGACATGCTGGTCCAGGGCGTCAACGTGCTGGCGCAGGCCGTCGCCGTGCGCGAACGCGGCGGCCGCAGCGAATATTCGCTGTCCAGCAATCCCGACGTCACGCTCGATCTCGCGCCGCTGCTGAAAAACTGCGGCCGGCCCGTGTACCGCGTGCTGGTGGTCAACCGCGAGCTGCCCTTCATGGAGAACGATGCCGTCATCGACGCCAGCGAGGTCGAGGCCATCGTCGACGACCCCGCCGGCACGCACACCCTCTTCTCCGCGCCGAACATGAAAGTCACCGCCACCGACTACGCCATCGGCCTCTACGTGAGCTCGCTGGTGAAGGACGGCGGCACGCTGCAGATCGGCATCGGCTCGCTCGGCGACGCCATCGCCCATGCCCTGATCCTGCGCGAGCGCCACAACGCGCATTACTGCGCCGCGCTCGCCGCCCTCGGCGCGGCACAGGACAACTGCGCGCCTTTCGTTCAAGGCCTGTACGGCTGCTCGGAGATGTTCGTGAACGGCTTCATGGCCCTGATCGAAGCCGGCATCCTGCGCCGCGAAGTCTTCCCGCACGCCGGCCTGCAGAAGCTGCTGAACGCCGGCAAGCTCACGCCCGCCATCGACGAGAACACCTTGCCCGTCCTGCGCGACGCCGGCATCGTGCGCTCGCCGCTGCGCGAGCAGGACGTGGCCTTCCTCAGGGACTTCGGCATCTTCCACGACAGCGTGGCATTGCACGCCGGCCACCTCTGCTGCGGCGAAGAAAGAATCGGGCTCGATATCGACGATGCCGCGACGCTGGCCGCCGTCAACCGCCACTGCCTGGGCCAGCGCCTGCAGCACGGCATCTTCATGCACGGAGGCTTCTTCCTCGGACCGCGCGATTTCTACGAGAAGCTGCGCCGCGCCACGCCGGAAATGCGCCGCGGCATCGGCATGAGCGCCATCAGCCACATCAATGCGCTCTACGGCCACGAGGAGCTGGCGGCGGCGCAGCGCCGCGACGCCTGCTTCGTGAATACCTGCATGATGATGACGCTGCTCGGCGCAGCCGTTTCGGACGGCCTCGACTCCGGCCGCCTGGTCAGCGGCGTCGGCGGCCAGTACAACTTCGTGGCGCAGGCACACGCCCTGCCCGACGCGCGCTCCATCCTGATGCTGCGGGCGACGCGCCGGGCCAAGGGCGAAGTGGTCTCCAGCATCGTCTGGAACTATGGCCACACCACCATCCCGCGCCATCTGCGCGACGTCGTCGTCACCGAATACGGCATCGCCGACCTGCGCGGGCAGCCCGACAACGAAATCGTGAAGCGCCTGCTGGCCATCACCGACTCGCGCTTCCAGACAGAACTGCTGGCGCAGGCCCAGGCCGCCGGCAAACTCGAGAACGATTACGAACTCCCTGAAGCGCAGCAGAACAACCTGCCGGAAAACGTTGCCGCCCGCCTGCAGACCCTGCGGCTGCAGAACCTGCTGCCGGACTTCCCTTTCGGCAGCGATTTCACGGCCGAGGAACTGACCATCGTCAAGGTGCTGCAGCGCATGCAGGAAGTCGCGGAAAGCCCGCTGCAACTGGTGAAGTCGCTGGTCGCCAGCCTGCGCGAGGACAAGGAGATCCCTAACGCGCTGCTGGAGCGGATGCATCTCGACCATCCGGAGAGCTGGCGGCAGAAACTGCTGCGCCAGCTCTTCATCGGCAATGTGTGAGAGGCATGGACAACGGCTTTCCCGAAAAGATTCGCGTCGGCATCAGCCACTGCCTGCTCGGCGCGCCCCTGCGCCACGACGGCGGCCACAAGCGTTCGCCGCTCTGCACGGAGCTGCTCGCGCAACGCTTCGAGTTCGTGCCCCTGTGCCCGGAGGCGGGCATCGGCATGGGCACGCCGCGCGAGCCCATCCATCTCGTCGGCCGCCCGGGCGAGGACGCCGTGCGCGCCGTCGGCAACCGCAGCCCGGACCTCGACGTCACGGAGCAGCTCGAAACCCATGGCCGCGAAAAGGCTGCCGAGCTCGGCGAGCTCTGCGGTTATATCTTCATGCAGCGCTCGCCGAGCTGCGGCCTCGCCAACATCCCGCTCTACCAGAGGAACGGCACGCCGCTCGGCAGGAGCACGCGCGGCATTTATGCACGCGAATTCACGGCCCGCCATCCGCTGCTGCCGGTCGAAGAGGAAAGCCGTCTGCGCGATCCGCAGCTTTATGAGAACTTCGTGACGCGGGTCTATGCCTGGCAGCGCTGGCGCGCGCTGGAAGCGGACGGCATGACGCCGGCAGCGCTGCGGGATTTCCACGCCTGCCACAAGTATCTGCTGATGGCGCGCAAACCGGCCGCCTATCGATACCTCCAGCGCCTGCTCGCGCTGGCGCCGCAGCGATCGATTGACACGGTGGCGCGCGACTACATCCGCGTATTCATGGCGACGCTGGGCCGCGTCGCCAGCCGCCATGGCCACGCGCAGGTGTTGCAGCAACTGGCGGGGCCCCTGGAAAAACGGCTGAATGCGCCGGAACACAGGGAACTGATACAGGCCATCTCCGCCTACCGCCGCGGCCGGCTGCCGCTGTCCCTGCCGCTGCGGCTGCTGCACCGGCAGCTGCGCGAACATCCCGATGCCTGGCTGCTGCGCCAGGTCTACCTGCAGCCCTATCCCCCCGAGCTGCGGCCGGATCGATAAAAAAGCCGGGGCCGCATTCCGGCCGCGCGCGACGGCTGCTAGCATCGCCCTGCCTTTCTGCGGAAACCCTTCATGGAACTCATCGACTTCATCCTGCACGTGGACCGCCACCTTACCGAGTTCGCGGCGGCCCATGGCGCCTGGATCTATGCCCTGCTCTTCCTCATCGTCTTCGTGGAAACCGGTGTCGTGGTGATGCCGCTGCTGCCCGGCGACAGCCTGCTCTTCGCCGCCGGCGCCCTCGCCGCCGCCGGCCAGATGGATCCCTGGCTGCTTAGCGGCCTGCTCTTCGCAGCGGCCGTGCTGGGCGACAACTGCAATTACTTTGTCGGCCGCACCATCGGTCCGCGCGTGTACAACTGGGATTCGCGCTGGATCAAGCGCGCCTACCTGATGAAGACCCAGGAGTTCTTTGCGAAACATGGCGGCAAGGCGGTCATCATCGCCCGCTTCATGCCCATCGTGCGCACCTTCACGCCCTTCGTGGCGGGCGTCGGCGCCATGCCCTACCGGCGCTTCCTGGCCTTCGACGTCGCCGGCGGCGCGCTCTGGGTCGGCAGTTGCGTATGGCTGGGCTACGGCTTCGGCAACCTGCCCTTCTTCAAGGAAAATTTTTCCGCCGTCATCCTCGGCATCATCTTCGTCAGCATCCTGCCCGGCCTGATTGCCTGGCTGCGCCACCAGCTCGAGGCACGCCGGCAGGCTCGCGGCCGAGGCACCTCACTCTGAATCGCTCCTGTCTCATTCCTGCGGTGACACGTAGCTGACCGAGAGCACGTGGAAGAGCCCCCTGCCGGCGGGCCGCTCCACGCTGACCTCGTCGTCGATCGTCTTCCTGAGCAGCGCACGCGCCATCGGCGCATCGATGCTGATCCAGCCCCTGGCGGCGTCGGTTTCATCGGGACCGACAATGCGCAGCCGGAGTATCTCGCCGGAAACGGCATCCTCGATCTCGACCCAGGCACCGAAATAGATGCGCGCCGGATCGCCGGGCAGCGCCTTCACCACCTTCAGTTCGTCCAGGCGCTTCATCAGGAAGCGCAGGCGCCGGTCGATCTCGCGCAACAGCTTCTTGCCGTAGATGTACTCGGCGTTCTCGGAGCGGTCGCCCATGGCAGCCGCCTCCGATACCGCACGTGTCACCTCGGGCCGCCGCACCCGCCACAGCTGGTCGAACTCGTCCTTGAGAGCCTGGAAGCCCTCCGGCGTGATCAAGGCGGTGCGGGGTGCCGCAGGCGGTCGGTAACGGGACATGGCAGGCTTTCGGTGCGGGAGAAATCAAAAGGCTTTGCAGCATGACCAAGAAAAAAGGTGCCGGAGGGCACCTTTTTCACTGAGGCCCGGCCAGCGGAGGCCGGAACCGCCGGACTCAGGCCAGGTTGGAATTCACGAAATCCCA
This sequence comes from Pseudomonadota bacterium, assembly GCA_049320605.1. GTDB lineage: Bacteria > Pseudomonadota > Gammaproteobacteria > Pseudomonadales > Moraxellaceae > UBA2031. The sequence goes on from JBMOQI010000007.1 coordinate 156,021, forward strand.
GTTCACCAGCTTGTCCAGGAAGGCCTGGACGAAGTCCGGGCGACGGTTGCGGTAGTCGATGTAGTAGGCATGCTCCCACACGTCGCAGGTCAGCAGCGCTTTCTGGCCGTGGGCCATGGGCAGGTCGGCATTCGGGGTCTTGGTGACTTCGAGCTTGCCGTCCTTGTTCAGCACCAGCCAGGCCCAGCCGGAGCCGAACTGGGTGGTGGCGGCCTGCTTGAAGAGCTCGACGAACTTGTCGTAGCCGCCGAGATCGCTGTCGATCTTCGCGGCGATGGCGCCGGTGGGCTTGCCGCCGCCGTTGGGCTTCATGCAGTTCCAGAAGAAGGTGTGGTTCCAGACCTGGGCGGAGTTGTTGAAGACACCGGCCTTGCTGCCGTCGCCGGCCACGGCCCTGATGATGTCGACCAGGCCCTTGTTCTCGAGGTCGGTGCCCTTGATGAGGTTGTTCAGGTTAACCACATAGGCGTTGTGATGCTTGCCGTGGTGGAAATCCAGGGTTTCCGCCGACATGGTCGGCTCCAGCGCGGTCTTTTCATACGGCAGGGGGGGCAGTTCAATCGCCATGATGCATGTCCTGTGGCAGGGAGAAAGGGCGTCGCAGCGCGACGGGGAAGCGCGATTATGCAACCGCGACCGGGGCCGGGCAATTCGGAATTCGAAGGGGATCGGCGCGTCCGGCGGGCCGTGAAAAGCCAGTGCCGGCAGGGGGAGCTGCCGCCGGACGCAGCGGCAACGAGGGCATTACTTGTTGTCGTCGTCGAGGTCGAAATCGTAGTCGCGCAAGCGGCGCTGGAGCTTGCGCTCTTCCAGCATTTCGTCGATGACGCGGCGCTTGATCAGCGAATTCTTGATGGCTGCCGCCTTGGCGGCTTCGTCGTTTTCCGTTTCGCCGCCAGCACTTTCTTCAAAGCCTTCTTCTTCGAACTCTTCGGTCTTATTGCCCGCCATCGCGTCCTCAACCGGAAAATGTTGCTTGGCCGGCTATATACGTCAAAGCCCGGAGGCTGTAAAGCCGGAACCCGGCCCTTCGCGCAGCGGGCGCGCAGCCGATTCCACAAATGAAAACGGCCGGATAAACCGGCCGTTTTCATCACGCTCTGCCTGTATCAGGCGGCGTAATCCTTCAGCTTCTTCAGCGGACGGATCTTGATCACGTTGCGGGCCGGCTTGGCCTTGAAGGTGGTCTCTTCGCCGGTGAAGGGATTGATGCCCTTGCGCGCCTTGGTGGCGGGCTTGCGCACCACCTGGATCTTGAACAGGCCCGGCAGGGTGAAGCTGCCGACGGCATTCTTCTTCACATGACGCTCGACCAGCGCGGCCAGCTCGTCGAACACGGCCGAGACCTGCCTCTTGGTCAGCGTGGTCAGCTCGGCGATTTCCGTCAGCAACTGGGTCTTGTTGTGGGCAGCGGCCAGCGCCGTGGTGGAACGCTTCACCGGGGCAGCTTTCGGAGCAGCGGCCTTGGCAACGGCAGGCTTCTTGACGGGAGCCTTCCTGGCGGCAGGCTTGGCGGCGGGCCTGGCGGGGGCTTTCTTGACAGCGGGTTTCTTGGCGGCGGCTTTGACAGGTTTCTTGGCTGTGGCCATTGGTGCGTTCTTCCTTATTGTGAAGTTCTGGGGCGACGCTTCATCCGGCGGCGCGGGGCCCACTCCCGGTGCAGACATCGTGTTCCTGCGCGGGTGGCTCCACGCACGAACTGGACTCGATATATAGGGGATTTGCCGGGGAGCGGCAATAGCAGCACTCGGGAAACACCGGCTTTTTCAGGGTTTTCCGCCAGCTTTTTCCTGAAAAGGCTTTTTTACCGATGATTTTCATCTTTTTCGGGGTGAGGCGACGCCAGCGCCGATGCTCTTGGCACACGCCGCGACGGCTTTGCGGAGAAAGCGCCAGCCCCTGACGGCACTCGATCGGGGCAGGTATAATGCGCGGCTTTTGCGGCTCTCGCTCGGCAACACACACCGGAATCCCCCACCATGATGCGCACCCACTACTGTGGCGAACTCAACGAAAAACATATCGACCAGACCGTGACGCTCGCCGGCTGGGTGCACCGCCGCCGCGACCACGGCGGCGTGATCTTCCTGGACATGCGCGACCGCGACGGACTGGTGCAGGTGGTCATCGATCCGGACACCCCCGAGGCTTTCGCCCTGGCCGACAAGTCCCGCTCCGAGTTCGTGCTCAAGATCACCGGCCGCGTGCGCCGCCGCTATGCCGGCACCGAAAATGCCAACATGCCGAGCGGCCAGGTCGAGGTGCTGGGCAAGGAAATCGAAATCCTGGCGCAGTCGGAAACCCCGCCTTTCCCGCTCAATGACGACTTCTCCAACGTCGGTGAAGAGGTCCGCCTCAAGTACCGCTTCCTGGACATGCGCCGCCCCGAAATGCTGGAGCGCATGCGCTTCCGCTCAAAGGTGACCAGCAAGATCCGCACCTACCTCGACACCAACGGCTTCCTGGACGTGGAAACCCCGGTGCTGACCCGTGCGACTCCCGAGGGCGCGCGCGACTACCTGGTGCCCTCGCGCACCCAGCCCGGCTCCTTCTTCGCGCTGCCGCAGTCGCCCCAGCTCTTCAAGCAGCTGCTGATGGTGGCGGGCTTCGACCGCTACTACCAGATCGCCAAGTGCTTCCGCGACGAGGACCTGCGCGCCGACCGCCAGCCCGAGTTCACGCAGATCGACATCGAGACCTCCTTCCTTTCCGACGAGGACATCATGCAGATCACCGAAGGCATGGTGCGCGAGCTCTTCGACGAACTGCTGGGCGTGCAGTTCGCGCCGCTTGAGCGCATGACCCATGCCGACGCCATGCGCGACTACGGCTCGGACAAGCCCGACCTGCGCATTCCGCTCAAGCTCGTCGACGTGGCCGACCTGATGCAGAATGTCGAATTCAAGGTCTTCGCCGGCCCCGCGCAAGATCCCAAGGGCCGCATCGTCGCCCTGCGCGTGCCGGGCGGCGGCGCCATGCCGCGCAGCCAGATCGACGAGTACACCAAGTTCGTCGGCATCTACGGCGCCAAGGGCCTGGCTTACATCAAGGTCAACGACATCGCGGCCGGCAGCGAGGGCCTGCAGTCGCCCATCGTGAAGTTCATCGAACCGGTGGTGATGGACCTGCTGAAGCGCGTCGGCGCCGAGAACGGCGACCTCGTCTTCTTCGGCGCCGACAAGGCCAAGATCGTCAACGACGCCATGGGCGCGCTGCGCGTGCGCGTCGGCCATGACCTCAAGATGGCGACCTGCGAGTGGGCGCCGCTGTGGGTGGTCGACTTCCCCATGTTCGAGGAGACGGACGACGGCCGGTGGACCTCGGTGCACCATCCTTTCACCATGCCCAGGTGCGACGTGGAAACGCTGAAGCAGAATCCGGGCGCGGCCACTTCCATCGCGTATGACTTCGTGCTGAACGGCACCGAGATCGGCGGCGGCTCGCTGCGTATCTACAACCTGGAAATGCAGAAGGCCGTGTTCGAGGCGCTGGGCATCGGCGAAGAGGAAGCCAACGAGAAGTTCGCCTTCCTGCTGGACGCGCTCAGGTATGGCGCTCCGCCCCACGGCGGCCTCGCCTTCGGGCTCGACCGCCTGATCATGCTCATGACCGGCGCCGCCAGCATCCGCGACGTCATCGCCTTCCCCAAGACCAAGACGGCGGAATGCCTCATGACGCACGCCCCGGCCCCGGTCGATGCGAAGCAGCTGCGCGATCTCGGCATCAGGCTGCGCGAGAAGGAAAAGGCCGCGGAATAACCGCTGCCGCCCGGCAACCATTTAATTCAGAGCAGCGCTAACGCTCTTTCCGCCGGGAAGGAGCGGTAAAACAGGATGAGGGGAATCCCATGGCCGGACACAGCAAATGGGCCAACATCAAGCATCGCAAGGAACGCCAGGACGCCAAGAAGGGCAAGGTCTTCACCAAGTACATCCGTGAAATCACGGTGGCCGCGCGCCTGGGCGGCGCACGCGAGGAAGACAACCCGCGCCTGCGCGCCATCGTCGCCAAGGCGCTGACCGCGAACATGAGCCGCGACATCATCAACCGCGCCATCCAACGCGGCGCCGGCGGCGAAGACGACAAGAAGCTCGACGAGCTGGCCTACGAAGGCTACGGTGTCGGCGGCGTCGCCGTGCTGGTCGAGGCCATGACCGACAACGTCAACCGCACCGTCGGCGAAGTGCGCCATGCCTTCTCCAAGCACGGCGGCAACCTCGGCACCAGCGGCTCGGTGGCCTATCTCTTCAGCAAGCGCGGCGAGATCGTCTATCCCGCCGGCACCAGCGAAGACAGGGTCATGGAAGTGGCGCTCGAGGCCGGCGCAGACGACGTGCAGAGCGACGCGGATGGCATTGCCGTCATCACCACGCCGGAAGCTTTCGGCGCCGTGCTGGATGCGCTGAACGCCGCCGGCCTGAAAGCGGAAAGCGCCGAAGTCACCCTGTCCGCCTCGACCCGGGCCGATATCGGCGACATCGGGCAGGCCGAGAAGATCCTGAAGATGATCGACATGCTGGAAGACCTCGACGACGTGCAGGAGGTCTACACCAACGCCAGCTTCGCGCCGGAAGTGATGGCGGCCCTCAACAAGTAAGCTGCCCGCCTCCCGGCCGGAGACAGAAGGCCCCATGCCCATCATCCTCGGTATCGACCCCGGCTCCCGCACCACCGGCTTCGGCGTCATCGAATCCGACGGCAGCCGCCACCGCTACATTGCCTCCGGCTGCATCAGGATGGCCGAGCTCGCGCTGCCGGCGCGCCTGCACCGCATCTATGCCGGCATCGCCGAAATCGTGGCGACTTATGCGCCCGGGCAGTCCGCCATCGAGCAGGTCTTCCTTTCCAACAATGCCGATTCGGCGCTGAAGCTGGGCCAGGCGCGCGGCGCCGCCATCGTCGCGCTGATGAACCATTCCCTGCCGGTGGCCGAGTATTCGGCGCGGCAGGTGAAGCTCGCCGTCGTCGGCCAGGGCGCCGCCCTCAAGGAGCAGGTGCAGCACATGGTGGTGCGCCTGCTCAGCCTGCAGAAAGCGCCGCCGGCCGATGCCGCCGATGCGCTCGCCATCGCCCTCTGCCACGCCCAGGCTTCCAGCACCCTCGCCCGCATCGGCACGGCCGATCGCCTGCGCGGCGGCCGCGCCCGCGAATAATCCCCGCCGGCCACTACTGTACAGGTAGCCAGTTAGGGGCTGCTGTGGTACTAATTCCGCAGCATTTTGGCTTCCACCGCTACTGTGTAGGAGCGGCTTCAGCCGCGAACCGCGGCATCTGCG
>JBMOQI010000007.1:161396-179143 GCA_049320605.1 Pseudomonadota bacterium
AGCGGCTTCAGCCGCGAACCGCGGCATCTGCGAAATGTTCGCGGCTGAAGCCGCTCCTACCGATATCGTGAAGAGATAATCGTGATTTCGCGCCTGCAGGGACAACTCATCGAGAAACAGCCGCCGGTCCTGGTCGTCGAGATCCAGGGCCTGGGCTATGAACTCGAAGCGCCGATGAGCACCTTCTACAAGGTGACGCTGGGCGCGCCCGTGACCCTGTTCGTGCACCAGGTCGTGCGCGAGGACGCCCACCTGCTCTACGGCTTCGCCTCGCGCGAGGAGCGCGACATGTTCCGCATGCTGCTCAAGGTCAACGGCGTCGGCCCGAAGATGGCGCTGGCCATCCTCTCCGGCATGGAGGCCGACGCCTTCGCCGCCTGCGTCCGCCAGAACGACGTCGCCACGCTGACGCGCATTCCCGGTGTCGGCAAGAAAACCGCGGAGCGCCTCGTCATTGAAATGCGCGACCGGGTCGGTGACGGGGCCGCCGCCCTTCCCGGCCTGGGCGGCATCGCCCTGCCCGCCTTGCCGGAGCGCGACGCCGTCACCGCGCTCATCGCGCTGGGCTACAAGGCCGTCGAAGCCGAGCGCGCCGTCGCCAGGCTCGTCAAAGACAACGCCACGGCGGAAGACCTGATCCGCCAGGCGCTGAAAGGCATGGTGAAGGCATGAGCCTCCTCGACACCGACGATCGCCTGGTCGGCGCCGCGCCCGCGCCGGGCAAGCGCGAAGAAGTCATCGACCGCGCCATCCGCCCGACCAAGCTGGACGACTACATCGGCCAGCCGCAGGTACGCGCGCAGATGGAAATCTTCATCCACGCCGCGCGCACGCGCGGCGAGGCGCTGGATCACACGCTGATCTTCGGTCCGCCCGGCCTCGGCAAGACCACGCTCGCCAACATCATCGCGCGCGAAATGGGCGGCAGCCTGAAATCCACCTCCGGCCCGGTGCTGGAGAAGGCCGGCGACCTCGCCGCGCTGCTCACCAACCTCGAGGCCGGCGACGTGCTCTTCATCGACGAGATCCACCGTCTCTCGCCGGTGGTGGAAGAAATCCTCTATCCCGCCCTGGAGGACTACCAGCTCGACATCGTCATCGGCGAAGGCCCGGCGGCGCGCTCCATCAAGCTCGACCTGCCGCCCTTCACGCTGGTCGGCGCCACCACGCGCGCCGGCCTCTTGACCTCGCCGCTGCGCGACCGCTTCGGCATCGTGCAGCGCCTGGAGTTCTATTCGGTCGCGGACCTGGCGCGCATCGTCACGCGCTCCGCCCGGCTGCTGAACGTCCCCCTCGATGCCGAGGGCGCCGGGGAAATCGCCCGGCGCGCACGCGGCACGCCCCGCATCGCCAACCGCCTGCTGCGCCGTGTCCGCGACTTCGCCGAGGTGAAAGCCGACGGCGCCGTGAACAATGAAATCGCGAGCGCCGCGCTCGACATGCTCGACGTCGACCAGCACGGCTTCGACGGCATGGACCGGCGCTTCCTGCTCACGCTGATGGAGAAATTCGGCGGCGGCCCCACCGGCGTCGAATCGCTGGCGGCCGCGCTCTCCGAGGATGCCGGCACCCTGGAGGACGTCATCGAGCCCTTCCTGATCCAGCAGGGCTTCCTGATGCGCACCGCCCGCGGCCGCGTCGCCACGCCCCATGCCTACCTGCACTTCGGGCTGCCGACGCCGGAGCGCCTGCATGAACACCTGAAGCAGACGGACCTCTCGCCATGAGCATGAGCCTGCAATTCCCGCTGCCGGAATTCCAATTTCCAATACGGGTTTACATTGAAGACACTGACGCTGGGGGTATCGTTTATTACGTTAACTACCTGAGATTCATGGAGCGGGCGCGCACCGAATTCCTGCGCCACCTCGGCTTCGAGCACTATCTGAATTCGGACGAGGACTTCATGTTCGTGGTACGGGGGGCGGAAATCCGTTATTTCCAGCCCGCGCGCATGGATGACGCGCTGACCGTCATCGCCCAGGTGCAATCCCTGGGCCGGGCATCGCTGGTGTTCACACAGGAGGTGAGGCGTGCCGACATGACACTTGCCTCCGGGACGATCGACGTCGCTTGCGTCAAGCGCTCCGATCTAAAGCCCAGGGCATTGCCGGAACGCCTCAAGGTCCTGCTTAAGCTTCGTTACGGGCATGCCGGGGCAGTTTGAAACTGCTACGGCTGGTGACGGCAACACAACGTTCTGCAGGGTTCTCTCACAATGAATACAGTTCCTGACATGTCGATATGGCATCTGATCAGCAATGCCAGCCTGATCGTGCAAGTGGTCATGCTGATCCTGGTCGCCGCCTCGGTCTACTCCTGGACCATCATCTTCCAGCGGCGCGCCCTCTATGCGAACGCCCGCAGCCGCGCCGACAAGTTCGACGAAGCCTTCTGGGCCGGCGGCGACCTCCACACGCTCTACGACCACGTCAGCCGCAGCTCCCAGCTGCAGGGCCAGGAAAGCATCTTCCGCGCCGGCTTCAAGGAGTTCCTGCGCCTGCGCGAGAAAGGCGCGGACGGCGATGCCGTCATGCAGGGCGTCACGCGCGCCCTGCGCATCGCCCTGACCCAGGAGCAGATCCGTCTCGAGCAGAGCCTCTCCTTCCTGGCCAGCGTCGGCTCCACCAGCCCCTACGTCGGCCTCTTAGGCACCGTCTGGGGCATCATGACTTCCTTCATCGGCCTCGCCAAAGTGCAGCAGGCCACGCTGGCCGTGGTGGCGCCGGGCATCGCCGAGGCGCTGATCGCCACCGCCATGGGCCTGTTCGCCGCCATTCCGGCCGTGCTCGCCTACAACCGCTACGCATCGACCAGCGAGAACCTGCTCACCCGCTACGAAACCTTCGCCGACGAGTTCTCCAGCATCCTCCACCGCGAAGCGCACTCACGTCAGTAAGGCGGGCCCGAACCATGGAAAAAACATTTCGCCGTGAACGCCGGAAGCCGGTCGCCGAGATGAACGTCGTTCCCTATATCGACGTCATGCTCGTGCTGCTGGTGATTTTCATGGTCACGGCTCCCATGCTGACCCAGGGCGTGAAGGTGGAGCTGCCCAAAGCCGTCACCGACAACCTGACGCTCAAGAACCGCGACCCCCTCATCATTTCCATCAAGCAGGACGGCTCCTACTGGCTGAAGCAGGGCGCCAAGGACGATCGCCGCGTTTCCCGCGAAGCGCTCAGGGCCAGCTTGAAAGAGGCGTTGCTGGTGACGCCGGAGGCGCCGGTGCTGGTGAACGGGGACAGCCGCGTGAACTACGGCACCGTCATCACGCTCATGGCCAGCCTGCAGAAAGCCGGCGTGCCGAATGTAGGCCTTCTCACGCAGGCAGAAACGGATGCTGCACGCTGAAGCCCGGCAGGCGCCGGCAGGCCCCGCCAAAGCCGCCCTCTGGAAATCGCTGCTGCTGCACGTCGCGGTGCTGGGCGTGGTCCTTGGCCTGCCCTATCTGCACAAGCCGCCCCAGGTGGAAGAACCCCTGGTGATGCAGGCGGTCCTGGTGGAGCAGCCCCTGACGCTCCCGGCGCCCGAGCCCCAGCCGATTGAAGAGCCCCTGCCGGAGCCGCCGAAGGAAATGGAGCTGCCCGAGCCGGTCATGGAGCCGCCCAAGATCGCGCTGCCCAGGCCGCCGGAGCAGAAACCGGCACCGGTAAAGCCGATCTTCAAAAAGCCGACCCTCAACACCGCTGCGCTGGACGCCGAAATGCAGGCCATGGAACGCGAGATGAAGCAGGCGGAAGAGATCGAGCGGATACGCCGGGAAATGCAGCAGACGGTCGTGGCCACCCGGATTTCGGCCAACCAGGCCATCGTGGACCAGTATCGCGGCCTGATTGCCCGGCGCGTGGAAACGAAATGGAACCGGCCGCTTTCCGCCCGTGCCGGCATGGTGGTGACGTTGCGCATCAACATTCTCCCGGGCGGCGAAGTCGGCAATGTCGTGCCCGTCGGCAGCAGCGGCGACGCCGCCTTCGACGCCAGCGCCGTGGAGGCGGTACGCCGTGCCAGCCCCCTGCCCGTTCCCGGCGATGTCGCCGTGTTCAACCAGAGTTTTCGCAATTTCATTCTGAAATTCAGACCGGAAGACCTGTAATGCTCCGCACTCTCCTGCTTAGCCTTCTCGTCGTTGCGTCCGGCCTGGCCCGGGCCGAACTCGTCATCGAAATCACCCGTGGCATGGCCGATGCGCTTCCCATCGCCGTCGTGCCGTTTGCCGGGCCGCAGCCGGCGGGCAGCGAGGGCACCTCGGACATCGTGCGCGCCGACCTCGAGCGCAGCGGACGCTTCAAGCCGCTCCCCTACGAAAAGCTCCCGGTAAAACCGACTTCCGCCGGCCAGGTCCTTTACAACGAATGGAAAGGCAGCGGCGCCAGCTATCTGCTGGTGGGCTCCATCCAGACCACGGCGGACCAGCGCTACGACATCCGCTTCGAGCTGCTGAGCATGGACCGGCAGACGCGCATACTCGGCGAGAAGCTCGTGGTCGGGCCCGCGCAGTGGCGCGATGCCGCCCACTTCATCAGCGACCGGGTCTTCGAGACCATCACGGGGGTCAAGGGAAGCTTCTCGACCAAGATCCTTTACGTGAACCAGTACAGGCAGGCCGGCAAGATCCGCTATCGCCTGGAGCTCGCCGATGCCGACGGCCAACGTCCGCTGAGCATCCTGGACTCCGCCGAGCCCATCCTTTCCGCGAGCTGGTCGCCGGACGGCAAGCAGGTCGCCTACGTTTCCTTCGAGAGCCGGCGCCCCGCCATCTACACGCAGAACATCACCAGCCGCCAGCGCCAGAAGCTGGCCAGTTTCAAGGGGCTCAACGGCGCGCCTTCCTGGTCGCCGGACGGCAGGCGCATGGCGCTGACCCTGTCCCGCGACGGCAACCCTGAAATCTACCTGATGGACCTTGCCACACAGGCACTGACGCGCCTCACCAATCACTACGCAATCGACACCGAGCCGCGCTGGATGCCGGATGGAAAATCCCTGATTTTCACTTCTGACCGTGGCGGCAGCGCCCAGATCTACCGGCTGAACCTGGACGACAACAGCGTGAAGCGACTGACCTTCGAGGGCAGCTATAACGGCAGGGCCGACATCAGTCCGGATGGCCGTTATCTGGCCATGGTGCACCGCCAGCAGGGCCAGCGCTTCCAGATCGCCGTCCAGGACCTGCAGACCCAGGTCCTGACCGTCATTACCCAGACACCGCAGGACGAAAGCCCCAGCTTCTCTCCCAACGGCACCCAGCTGGTCTACGCGACCCGCCGCGGCAAGTATGGGGAACTGGGCATTGCCTCGGTGGACGGCAGGTTCCAGGTGCGCCTGCCGGCGCAGCTGGGCGAGGTTCGCGAGCCGGCCTGGTCGCCGTTCCTGAAGTAGGTTTTCGAGGCGCTTTTTTCAGGCATTTGCGTTTATATTACGCTCGCGCCGGGAATGCCCTGGAAGTCCTGGCGAGCGAGTACGCCAGGACTGCTGCAAAGCTGCGTTGTATTCCACTTTTGCGCTGTTTTTTTTTGACTGCACGGAGAAAAAGTCATGACCATTTCCCGCAATACCAAGATTCTGGCAGCCGCGCTGCTGGCGCTGGGGCTGGCCGCCTGCACCACCAAGAAGCCCGCCGCCACCGATAACAGTGCAGCCGCCGGGCAGCAGGCCTCGCCTTACGGGGCGGCGGGAGCGGAAACCTCCGCGGCAGGCAGCGGCGGCGGCCTGGACAGCCAGGCCCTGGGCGGCGCCGACGGCCAGGCCGCGGGCGCCAATGGCGCGGCCTCGCTGCTGGGCATCAAGGTTGTCCACTTCGACTACGACAGCGCCGACATTGCGCCCGACGACTTCAATGCCCTCAAGGCGCATGCCCTCTACCTGAGCAAGACGCCCAATGCCCGCGTGCAGCTCGGCGGCCACACCGACGAGCGCGGCACCCGCGAATACAATATGGCGCTGGGCGAGCGTCGCGCCAAGGCCGTTGCCGCTTTCCTGACCAGCAACGGCGTCAACCCGGGCCAGCTGGAAATCGTCAGCTACGGGGAGGAAAAACCCCTGGCGACCGGCGAATCCGAAAGCGCGTGGGCCGAGAACCGTCGCGTGGAACTGGAATACACCGCAGCCAGGCCCTGATCCGAAGACAGCACTCGCGCAGAAAAATGGACGGCATCGCCGTCCATTTTTTTTACGGGCTTTACGAATCCCCTAACGAAGCCATGTTGTTCCTGAGGGGCTACCTGCCGCAAAACTGGCAGTCAGGTTGACTGTCTCCCCGCGCCATTCCGGATGACGGCAACATCCTCGGCATAAGGAGATGCCCATGCCTGTCCGTCCCCTTCCCTATCCCCGCGCCCTGCCTTCCCTGCCCGCGCCCAGCCGTGTTCCCACGCCGACCCTCGTCGTCCGTCCGGAAACCTGGCTGGAGGACTCGATCCCGACGCGCGAGATCCTGGAGGCGCGCGCTCCTCACTATCTGGCCCGGGGCCGGCGCGGCCGTGCCGACCTGCGCCTCGTCAATGTGCAGGACATCGCCTGGGTCGTGAAGGATTTCTCGCGGCAGCGGGGATGGCTGCGACGCACGCTCGGCAGCTGGCTGATCGCACGCGAAGTCGCGGCATTGAAACGACTGCAGGGGCTCGAAGGCATCCCGCAAGGCGTCGTGCGTGTCGACCGCCTTGCCTTTGCCTATCGCCATGTCGAGGGCGTGCCGCTCGCTTCAATGCTGTCGGAGCACCTGTCCTCCGATTTCTTCAACCGCTTCGAGGCCCTGGCGGAAGCGATGCACCGGCGCGGCATCGTGCATCTCGACCTGCGGCAGGGCAGCAATGTCCTGGTGACGGCGGACCAGCAGCCCGTCATCCTGGACTTTCATGCCCATCTCAGGCTGCCGCGCCGGCTCGCGGGGCTGGTCCGGCTGCTGGCCCGCCTCGACCTGAACGCCATCCACCATCTCTGGAACCGCTACCTGCTGACCGTGCTGAGCGCGGAGCTGAAACCCGCCCGTCGAACCCGGTCCTGAGCGCCGGGCCGGCGCAAAAAAACTCCGCCCGCCCTGCCGCTCTCCCCGTTGGCGCGGTGTCCGCGTCCGCGCCTTGTAACTGCCCCTGCGCATCTGTTAGAAGTCACGGCAGCTTCCCGTCAATCCGGGCTTTTTCTGCTTTTTTCCTCAGCGGGGGTTCCCCATGCGAAAAGGCATTCCTTTCTGGAAAGCCGACTGGCTGACCGGCGTCGTGATCGTGCTGGGCATGCTCATCGTCGCCTCCGCCACCGACGTCATCGGCAACATCGAGCGCTACGCCTACGACCTCGGGGTGCGGGCCAGCTCGCGGGAAGCCGGCGACAAGGTGGCCATCATCGCCATCGACGACCAGAGCATCGCCAACCTGGGCCGCTGGCCCTGGCCGCGCACGCGCCTCGCCAAGATGGTCGCCGACCTGCAGGGCGGCGGCGCCAAGGCGGTCGGCCTGCCCATCATCCTGTCCGAGCCGCAGCTCGACCCGGGCCTCGTCGCCCTCCGCGACATCCATGCTTTCTACAACGCCAACCTGGCGAGCCTGGCTGAAAGCAATCCCGCCATCGGCGAGCTGGGCGCCCAGCTCGCCGCCTCCGAAGGCGCGCTGAACACCGACCGCCACCTGGCCGAGGCCCTGGGCCGGGCCGGCAACGTGGTGCTGCCCATGCAGTTCGTGCTGGGCGAGCCGCAGGGCAATCCCGACAAGGCCCTGCCCGACTACGTGACGCGCAACCAGATCGCCGGCATCCGCGACCGCATCGGCGCCCGCGACGCCGGCCTCGAGCCGCCCGACTCGCTGGAAGCCACGCCGCCCATCCCGATCCTGGGCGAGCAGTCCGCCTTCATCGGCCACGTCGCGAGCAATCCCGATGCCGACGGCACCATCCGCAACGAGCTGCTGCTCGTGCGCCACGCCAACGCCTACTATCCCTCGCTGGCGCTCATGCTGGCCGCCAGCAGCCTGAACCTCGGCGTCGGCGACATAAAGGTGAACCTGGGCGAAGACCTGCGCCTCGGCAAGCTCAGCATCAAGACCGATCCCTTCCTGCAGATGCGCACCTATTTCTACGGCAACCGGGACGGCCGCCCGGCCTTCACCGAGGACTCCTTCTACGATGTGGCCAGCGGCAAGATCCCGCTGGCCAAGTACCAGGGCAAGATCGTCATCATCGGCCCCACCGCCTATGGCCTGGGCTCGCCGCAGGTGACGCCGGTCTCCGCCGGCATGGAACCGGCGCGCATCCTGGCGCACACCGTGGCCAGCATCCTCAACCAGAATTTCTTCGTCACGCCCGCCTGGGGCACGGCGTTGCGCTGGGCCCTGATCCTGCTCGCCGCCGCCTTCGTGATCTTCGGCCTGCCCCGGCTCAAGGCCGGCCCGGCGGCGGCAGTTTCCGCCGCCTTCGTGCTCGTGCTGGTGTTCGCGCACTTCCTGCTGATGAAGAGCGCCGGCATCTGGGTGGAGCTGATGCTGCCGGCCGTCATCGTCGCCGCGGGCTATGTGCTCATCACCACCAAGCACTATCTCGTGACGGAAAAAGCCAGGGAAAAATCCGAAGTGCAGTCGGCGGAATCCAACCGCCAGCTCGGCCTCGCCCTGCAGCAGGCCGGCCAGCTCGACATGGCCTTCGAGAAATTCCGCAAATGCCCCATGGACGATTCCCTGGCGGACGTGCTCTACAACCTCGCCCTCGACTACGAGCGCAAGCGCCAGTTCAACAAGGCGGTGTCGGTCTACCAGGCCATCGCCGACTTCGATCCGAAATTCCGCGACCTGGCGCAGAAACTGCAGCGCGCGCAGAAGCTGGAGGAGACCGTCATCCTCGGCGGCGGCGCCATGAGTTCCGCGGCCGCGACCATGATCCTGACGCCGGGCAGCGACGAAAAACCCATGCTGGGCCGCTACCAGGTGGAGAAGGAACTCGGCAAGGGCGCCATGGGCGTCGTCTATCTCGGCCGCGATCCCAAGATCAACCGCGTCGTCGCCATCAAGACCATGGCGCTGAAAGACGAGTTCGAAGGCGACGAACTCGTGGAAATCAAGGAACGCTTCTTCCGCGAGGCCGAGACGGCCGGCCGCCTCAACCATCCCAACATCGTCACCATCTACGATGCCGGCGAGGAGCACGATCTCGCCTACATCGCCATGGAGTTCCTGCACGGCCACGATCTCGCGCGCTACACCAAGCCGGACACGCTGCTGCCGGCGGGCAAGGTCATCAATATCGTATTCAAGTCGGCGCTCGCCCTCGATTACGCGCACCAGTACAACATCGTGCACCGCGACATCAAGCCGGCGAACATCATGTACGACCCGGACAAGGACGTGATCAAGATCACCGACTTCGGCATCGCGCGCATCACCGACGCCAGCAAGACCAAGACCGGCACGGTGATGGGCACGCCGACCTATATGTCGCCGGAACAGGTGGCGGGCAAGAAGGTCGACGGCCGCTCCGATCTCTACAGCCTCGGCGTCATGCTCTACCAGATGCTCGCGGGCGTGGCGCCCTTCCGCGGCGAATCCATGGCGACCCTGATGTACAAGATCGCGAATGAAGCGCACGCCCCGGTGTTCGACGCACGGCCCGAGCTCGCCGATACGCTGCCCTGCATCGCCGGCGTCATCGACAAGGCCCTGGCCAAGGAGCCGGAAGCGCGTTACCAGACCGGCAAGGAATTCGCCGCGGCCATCAAGGCCTGCGTCGACGCCTGCAAGAAGGACAACAGCGAAACGCTGACCGAAGCGGAATAAGAAAAACATCACCGCAGAGCGCCGTCGCGGCGGCGGTGCCTGCGAAAAGGCCCAGAGGAGCCGCAGTCCCGATGAAGCCCCCGATTTTTGCCGGACTCACCGACCCCGGCCGCCAGCGCGACCACAACGAAGACGCCTTTGCCCTGGCGCCCGAGCTCGGCATTGCCGTGCTGGCCGACGGCATGGGCGGCCACAATGCCGGCGACGTCGCCAGCGCCATCGCCGTAAACACGACCATGGCCATCCTGCGCCAGACCGCCGGCCTGGCGGCGCGCGACCGCCTGGAGACCGCCGTGCAGGCCGCGCACGCCGGCATCCGCGAAAAAGCCGCCAGCTCCGCCCGCTACAACGGCATGGGCACGACCCTCGTGGCGGTGCTGGTGGAGGGCCAGACACTGACGGTGGCGCATGTCGGCGACTCCCGCCTCTACCGCCTGCGCAGCGGCCAGCTCACCGCCCTGACCCGCGATCACTCCCTGCTGCAGGAATTCATCGACAAGGGCCTCTACAGCCCCGAGGAAGCGCGCAGGAAGGTGGCCCGCAACATCCTGACCCACGCCCTGGGCCTGGAGGACAGCCTCACGCTCGCCATCGGCGGGCACGCGACGCAGGCCGGCGACCGCTACCTGCTCTGCTCGGACGGCCTCTACGAAATGCTGAGCGAGACGGAAACCGCCGCCCTGCTCGGCCGCGACATGACACCGGCGGCGGCCTGCCCGGTCCTGATCGAGCTGGCCAATGCAAAAGGCGGCAAGGACAACATCACAGTGATAGTGATTGATACCTGATCCGACTGCTGGGCCTAACATCCTCCAACAGACGGCTCAGGAATTTTTCCGCAAACTCCGTCCTTATCCTGCCACCCGCGCGAGTGCCGACCATGAAACGCCCACTCTTTGCCGCCCTGCCCCTGCTCCTGAGCGTGGCCGCCGGGGCCCATGCCGAGATTCCTGTCGAGGAACGTTCCCTGAGCGGCGCCGCGCCCGTCGTGGCCGCCAAGGCGCCGCTGGCGTCGACCCCGATCGGCGCCCCGGCCGCCGACCCCAACGCTGCCGGCAGCAACACCGCCTGGGAGCAGTACACGGAGCAGCAGCAGCTGCGGAAGGAGCTCGAGCAGTTGCGCGGCGCGGTCGAGCAGCAGGGCTTCCTGATCGAGAAGCTGCAGAACGACCTGCGCCTGCGCTATACCGACCTCGACCAGCGCCTGAGCGCGCAGCAGGAGCTGCTCAACCAGTCGGCCGCCGGAGGCGCCGCCGCCCCGCTCCTTCCGGGTCCCGGCGCCACGGCTCCCGGCGCCACGGGTCCCGGCGCCACGCCTGCCGGCGCAGCGGCTCCCGTGCCCACGGGCGCCGGTATCGAGGAAGAAAAGCGGGCCTACCTCGCCGCCTACGACACCTTCCGCAGCGGCGGCGCCGACAAGGCCATCCCGCCCATGCTGGCCTTCGTCAAGCGCTTCCCCCACTCCCCGCTGATTCCCGGCGCCTATTACCTGCTCGGCGAGTTCTACCTGAATGCGAAGACGCCCGACCCGGGCGCCGCGCTCAAGCAGTACGAGACCGTGGTCACCGAATTCCCGAGCAACCCCAAGGCGCCCGCCTCGCTGTACCGCATTGCCAGCATCCTGGACATGAGCGGCAAGCCGGCGGAGGCCAAGCAGAAAATGCGCGAGCTGAAGGCGCGCTATCCGGACAGCCCCGAAGCCGGCCTCGCCGACCATTACCTGAAGGCCGTGGAGGCCGCGTCAGCGCCGGCGCCGGAAAAACCCAAGGCCGGCAGCAAGTCCGCCGCGGCCAAGAAGCCGGCCCGCCACACCACCTCCAAAAGATGATCGGCGCCGTAAGCAGGCGCTGATGGCCTGCGCTAGAATGGCGGCCCGTTCCGAGCCGTCATTCTGCCGTGGCTGAACTCCGCATCACCGAAATCTTCCATTCCCTGCAGGGCGAAGCGCGCAGCGTGGGCCGGCCGACGTCGTTCGTGCGCCTGACCGGCTGCCCGCTGCGCTGCACCTGGTGCGACACCCCCTATTCCTTCAGCGGCGGCAGCCTGATGACGCTGGAAGCAATCCTCGAGCAGGTCGGCAGCCACGGCGCCCGCCATGTCTGCGTCACCGGCGGCGAGCCGCTGGCCCAGCCGGAATGCCTGGCGCTGCTCACCCGCCTCTGCAACGCAGGCTACGAAGTCTCGCTGGAAACCAGCGGCGCCCTGGATATCTCGGGCGTCGACCCGCGCGTCAGCCGCGTCATGGACCTGAAGGCGCCGGGCTCCGCCGAATCGCCGCGCAACCGTTACGAGAACATCGCCGTGCTCGCGCCCCACGACCAGGTGAAGTTCGTGCTGGCCTCGCGCCAGGACTATGAGTGGGCGCGCTTCAAGTGCGACGAATATCGTCTCGCCGAACGCGTCGGCGACGTGCTGTTCTCGCCGGTGCACGGCGGCCTCGATCCGCGCCAGCTCGCCGGCTGGATCCTGGCGGACCGGCTGGACGTGCGCCTGCAGCTGCAGCTGCACAAATACCTCTGGAACAACGAACCGGGGCATTGAGCCGATCGACATCCCCTCCGTAGGAGCGGCTTCAGCCGCGAAGTTTCGTTCCTGACCGGATGGGTTCGCGGCTGAAGCCGCTCCTACGGCAACAGCAAGTTCGCGGCTGAAGCCGCTCCTACGGCAACAGCAAGGCATACCCGCCATGAGCACAGCCAAGAAAGCCATCGTCCTGCTCTCCGGCGGCCTCGATTCCGCCACCTGCCTGGCCATGGCGATCGCCGACGGCTTCGAACCCGTCGCGCTCAGCTTCGACTACGGCCAGCGCCATCACGCCGAGCTGGCGGCCGCGCGCCGCGTCGCCGCCGCCGTCGGCGTCGCCGACCACCGCGTGCTCCGCCTCGAGCTCGGCGCCCTGGGCGGCTCCGCCCTCACCGACACCGCCATCGCCGTCCCCACCGAGGCCGGCCCCGGCATCCCCGTCACCTACGTACCGGCGCGTAACACCGTCTTCCTGGCCTTCGCGCTCGGGCTCGCCGAAGTCACCGCCAGCGACGACATCTACATCGGCGTCAACGCCATCGACTACTCGGGCTACCCCGATTGCCGGCCGGAATTCATCCGGGCTTTCGAGACCCTGGCCAACCTGGCCACCCGGGCCGGCGCAGAAGGCCACCGCATGCACATCCGCACCCCGCTCATTGCGCTCAGCAAGGCGGAAATCATCCAGGCCGGCCAGCGCCTGGGCGTGGATTACGGCCTCACGGTTTCCTGCTACCAGGCCGACGCCGACGGCCGCGCCTGCGGGCTTTGCGACTCCTGCCGCCTGCGCCGCCAGGGCTTTGCCGCCGCCGGCGTGCCCGACCCCACGCACTACGCCCCAAACTTCAAAACCGGGAAGCAATCACGCTGACGAGCCCGGATGGCCGGTGCTAAACTCGCCCGAGTTTTCTCTTCACTAGGAAGGTCCATGGAGCACTTTCTCGTACTCTCCGCACTCGGCGCCGACCGCACCGGCATCGTCGACGAGCTGGCGCGCGCCGCCTCCGAAAACCGCTGCAACATCGCCGACTCGCGCATGATCGTGATGGGGCAGGAATTCGCGCTGATCATGATGGTCTCGGGCACCTGGGACGCCATCGCCAAGCTGGAAGCGCAACTGCCCAACCTCGGCAAGCGCCTCGGCCTCGTCATCACCTCCAAGCGCACCGAGCCGCGCAGCGTGCAGGCCGAGGCCATGCCCTACAACGTGCACGTCATCGCGCTGGACAACCCCGGCATCGTGCACGAGATCGCCAATTTCTTCGCCGTGCAGGGCATCAACATCGAGGCCATGGAAACCAGCACCTATGCCGCGCCGCACACCGGCTCGCCCATGTTCGCGCTCAGCATGACCGTGAATATTCCGGCCCGGCTGCATGTCGCCACCTTGCGCGAGAACTTCATGCTCTTCTGCGACGACCGCAACCTCGATGCCATCATCGAACCCTTCAAGAGCTGAATCCGTCCTGCCCCGCGACGGCGCCTCCCGGGCGCCGTCGCCGTTTCCGGCGCCCGCCTTTCCGGCCGCCCCTGCGCAGCGGGCCCGCTGCCGTTTCTCACCAACCCAAGGATGCCGCCATGCCCCTCGCCCTCGGTGACGCCGTTCCCGATTTCCGCCTGCCCGCCACCAGCAACAAGGAGGTCCAGCTCTCCGCCCTGCGCGGCTGGCATGTCGTGCTGTATTTCTATCCCAAGGATGCGACGCCCGGCTGCACGCTCGAAGGCCAGCAGTTCCGCGACATGATCGAGGAGTTCAAGGCCGAGAAATGCATGATCCTCGGCGTTTCCCGCGACAGCGTGAAATCGCACGAGAACTTCAAGACGAAAGAGTGCCTGCCTTTCGAGCTGATCAGCGACGAGAACGAGGAACTGTGCCGGCTGTTCGACGTGATCCGGATGAAGAACATGTACGGCAAGCAGGTACTGGGCGTCGAACGCAGCACCTTCCTCATCGACAAAGACGGTGTGCTGCGCAACGAATGGCGCAAGGTGAAGGTGGACGGCCACGCCGAGGCCGTGCTGTTCGCCGTCAAGCAGTTGAACAGGTAGGTCGGATCATCCCGGCGGTTCGCGGCTGAAGCCGCTCCTACGGGTATCGTCGCGGGCGTTGCGCGGGCATCGGCTATCGTCGCGGGCATTGCGCGGGCATCGGCTATCGTCGCGGGCGTTGCGCGGGCATCGGCTATCGTTGCGGGCATTGCGCGGGCATCGGGTATCGTTGGGCATTGCACGGGCATCGGCTATCGCTGCGGGCGTTGCGCGGGCATCGGGTATCGTTGCGGGCATTGCACGGGCATAGTGCCGTAGGAGCGGCTTCAGCCGCGAACCACCTGCAATCGCCGCCTACTCCTCCGGCTTCTTGCGGATCAGGAAATAAAACTCCTTCTCGCCCTCGCTCATGTCCAGCAGCTGATGGCCGGCGTGGCTGAGAAAAGCCTGGAAATCCCTGACCGATCCCGGATCGCTCGTCCGGACCTCGATCTGCTCGCCGTGCGCCATGCCATGCAGCGCCTGCTTGAGCTTGAGCAGCGGCAGGGGACAGCGCAGGCCCCGGGCATCGAGCTCGCGGACAGACTCGGACATTTTGCAAATTCCCCACAGCGAACAGATGCGACGGCACAGGGCTTGCGCCAGAATACCGGCATCATCATAACCCTCCGCAGCCCTCCGGATGAAACGCCTTTGCCCCGCCCTGCTCCTGCTCAGCGCCGGCCTGCTCGCCGCACCGGGCCAGGCCGGGCAACAGGCGAGCGAGCTGCCGGAGCTGGGCGACAGCGCCAGCGCCAGCATCAGCCCGGAGCGCGAATACCGGCTCGGCCGCGCCTTCCTGCGGCAGCTGCGCGGCCACACGCCGACGGTGAGCGATCCCGTCGTGCAGGATTACCTGGAGCGGCTCTGCTACCGCCTGGCCTTCAACAGCCCGCTGCAGCAGCCCGACCTCAGCCTCGTCATCATCCGCGACCGCAGCATCAATGCCTTTGCCGTGCCGGGCGGCGTCATCGGCGTCAACGTCGGGCTGCTGCTGACCGCCGAGAACGAAGCCGAGCTGGCCTCGGTGCTCGCCCACGAGCTCGGCCACCTGAGCCAGCGCCACTTCGCCCGCCAGCTCGCCGACAGCAAGCAGAGCCAGTGGCTCTATCTCGCCGGCTTTCTCTCCACGCTCGCACTGGCCGCGGCCGGCGACGGCCAGGGCGCGGCGGCGCTGAGCGCCTCCACGACTGCCGCCATGGTCGACCAGCGCCTCTCCTACAGCCGGCAGTACGAGCAGGAGGCCGACCGCATCGGCATGCAGACGCTGGCCGACGCCGGCCTCGACCCGCACGCCATGCCCGCGTTCTTCCAGCGCCTGGAGCGCGAGACGCGCATGTCCTCGAGCATTCCGGAGTTCGTGCTGACGCATCCTCTGACCGGCTCGCGCATCGCCGACACCTTCAGCCGCGCCGAGCGCTACCCCAAGCGGCAGGCCCAGGACTCGCTGGACTACCAGCTCGCCCGCCTCCGCTTCCGCGTCCAGTTCATGCCGGAAAACTTCAATGCCGTCGCGCATTTCCAGCGCCTGCTGGCCGATAACGACGCCGCGACCGATCGCGGCCGGCTCAACCGTCTCGGCCTCGCGCTGGCCCAGCTGCGCCGGCGCCAGTACGCCGCGGCGCGCGACACCATCGCGCCGCTGCTGGCCGGCGAAGCGCCGCGCACCGACTTCATCGCGGCCGCGGCCGAAATCGAAATGGCGGAGCGCCGCCATGCCGACGCCCTCCGGCTGCTGGAGCCGGCGCTCGCCCTGAATCCCGACAACTATCCGCTGCTCATGTATTACGCGCGCGCCCAGATCGGCGCCGGCCATCCGCAGCAGGCGATCAGCCGTCTCGAAGCGCTGGCGCGCGAGCGCGGCGACGACATCCATATCTGGCGGATGCTGATCGATGCCCACACCGGCGCCAAGAACAGCCTCGGCGTGCACCGCAGCCGCGCCGAGGTGCATTTCCTGAGCGGCGACGACGAGCGCGCGCTGGAACAGCTCAAGCTCGCCGCCGACAGCGTGAAGGGAAATTATCCGCTCACCGCCAAGATCCAGAAGCGCATGCGGGAGATGGAGAAGGCGAAAGGGGATATGAAGCTCTGAAAGTCCGCTTCAGACACGCAACACGCCGCAGTCTCCACAGAAGTCAGTGAAGGTATCTAAAATATTTTGATACGGGCCTATTATTTCCACTTTCATCAAAGCAGCTGTGATGAACGAGCCAGAATCTGGCGTCTTCACGTGGGCCAACCGAGTAATTAATATTCGAAGCTGTATATCAGCTTCGTGACAGAGCTTTGTATTTTCTGCCAGTGCGGTAGGAGCTCCTTGCGGTAATTGACTTTAACGTGCGCCTTCATTACAGGATTCAAGTTAAAATATTGTTCACAGCGTTCCGCCCCATGAGTCCTATTGCCACACACAACAAAGGTCATTACGCGCCCAGCTTCGTCTTGATAAAAATAAATGTTCCTATCCCTATAATCCGTTCCCAGTCCGCCATTTATGTTTCTCAATGACTCATCCACTCCCGTTCCCGTCGGCGTATAACCAGTCAGCCCAAAGGTTTTGTCTGGCAACGGAATATAAACAAAGCATTTGTTCCGGGATAAACACGTGTGACGCTTATCCAAATACCACTTTTTATGATTTTCCAGAGCCTCATCGCCAGAACTGCCGTAGTTCTCACCCGAGTCAATCAAAACCCTCATCCACATGGTGGAGAAGATGTCCTCATCGGCTTTCGTTTTTACTTCTGCCGAGGCCATATCGGGATAGCGCGTCTCAAAGGCAAAGCCTCTTAGCTTGGAGTCGTATGACCGCTTGAGAAATACGGCTGAAATATATTCCAGGAAGCTTGAGGCTTGGTTGTATTCCACAAAGCGGGTATAGGCCCTTGGAATTTCCACGGGAACTCCGCCCAAGTTTCCAACAACAAGATCATTCCGTGAGTTTTCACTGCACGAGGAAATCCGAAGGAAAATAAAAAATACAGAAAAAACTAGAAGGGCGATAACGAGCCATCGAGGAATTACTGGAAGGCCTTGTGGAAATTTAATAGCCATGATGAAAAGCTCCCGGTAGCTTGAAAAAAATCATATTTTTAGGTCGCGTCCAACTCACCAGCCACGCCCATAACGTCATCTTTCACGAATTCCCTCACTTCCGTATTGCAGTACCGGACTCAGGAAATAATCGATAACCCGCCGCTTTCCGGTCTTGATCTCCACGCTCACCACCATCCCCGGCACGAGCGGAACCCGTTTGCCTTCCACGCCAATCCACGTCTTATCGAGCAACACCCTCGTCTGATACAGCAAGCCTGATCCTGCCCAGGAATACCGGACACCCTGTTAAGCGAATATCCTGCGCGACAGAGGTGTTCCATGACCAAGCCAACCAAGCAAAACAAGCCCAAGAAGCCGACCCGCCAGCAGTATGCCCCTGAC
>JBMOQI010000008.1:0-29626 GCA_049320605.1 Pseudomonadota bacterium
CTCAACTGCCATCTTCCGGATTTCTTCCAGCGTTTTGTGGTCGAGTTGGCGGCCGTCTCGTTTCATGCAGATACTATAACCCAATTCGCGGCCGGAATGTCGCCTTACTTACTGACTTATGAGTAAACGCTCCCAGTCCTATCAGCCGCAGCATGTGCAGATCCACCTCCGGCCGGATATAGCCCTGTGCCTTCAGCGTATCGAGCAAAGTCGCCCAGTAGCGCTCGTAGCGGTCGCGCTCGGCAATCATGGCCGCACGGGCCTCACCGCTCAGCGAACGCCATTCGAACAGCAGCACATAGAACATGTCGTTGCCGGAGAGCAGCACCCGGATATGGGTCTGCATGGCGGCACGCAATTTTTGCAGGGGATCGGCGACAGGGCCGGTGGCATCGATGAGGGCGCGGATGGTCTGCTCGATCGCGCCCTTCATCATGTCCAGCAGTATGGCCTCCTTGGCGGGGTAGCGGTAATGCAGGCTTCCTGGCAGGAGGCCGCAAGCGTCGGCGATCTGCCGCACAGTCGTGCGCTCATAACCGTTTTCACGGAACAGCCGGGCGGCTTCCGTGAGGATGTGTTCCCGGACGGCGGCGTCGGCACGGGGTTTCTCAAGAGAAGACGGCGGTTGACGCATGGAGGAGCTCGATAAAGGACGTGTTTGGGTAACTGGCAGCGTGTAACCGTTCGGTGACTGTATAACTTGTGCCGGTACGCTTGGCATCGGGTTTCCATGGTTTCATGACGAGCCGCGGTCAGGACAGGCCTGCCGTTCAGGGGGACTGCCGACCCGATCGAGAGGCGGGGCAGGCGCTTCCTGCTGGCCCGGGAAGGAAAAATGGTCTGGTTGAGGGTGCCTGACCCACCTGGTCGGGCGCGGAGTGGTCATTGCAGGATGCCTGGAGGCTCGCCAACAAGTAATTGATTGCTGAATATAAGTGTTTGTTTTCATGACTAAATAACGGCGCCGGGAGTATTGGCTGATAGTGGGCCTTTCGGCCAATTGTGTGACGCCGTACCTATTCTTAAATGGGTTGGTTGGTTGCCCGACCAAGTAAACTGCGGTATTAAGCTCATCACGAAACTGTAATGTCCCTTGTAAGGCTCTGCGGGCTGGGCGTGACCCGGGCAGCTATCCTTCGCGGGCTGCCGAAAAACCGAAAAAAACAACGAAAAACAAAAAGTAAGGCCAATAGTTCGGAGGGCCAAGTCGATGCTCAGACATACTTTTCAAGCCCTTTTCCTGCTTGCCGTTCTACTGCGGTCTTCACCAGGGGGGGCGGCGCTGGTTGCCCTGGAGGACGAGGCATTGTCGGAAAGCACGGGAGAGGGCATCGCCGTCGTGCTGGAAGATTTTCGCTTCCAGATGAAAAACACCGGTTACGTGGAGCAGATCGGCCGGACGCCCGCAGCCGGGTCCGGCTTTCAGCGCGGCGATATGCGCTGGTACGGCTTTACGATTTCCGGCGCCACCGCCGCTGCAGGGTTGGGCTGGACGGGCGAGAGCTGCGGGCACTTGCTGTGTCCCCTGGCGAATGCTGGCGCGCTGATAGCGCCGTTTGACAACCCCTTCATGATGCGCGTGTTCAATAAAACCGGTTACGACTTTCAGAACAACAGTGTCAGCAAGACGGTACTGGAATGGATCGGCCCCACCGCGTCCGATACTTATCGCTGGTCTTTCTGGGGAGAGCTCGAGGTCGGCAAGGACGGCACTACCAATACAGGCCTGCTGCAAAGCCAGACCATGATAGTCGGCAAGCCGGTGGCGAACGCCACCGGATCGATATTGCGGCTATTCCAGAATCAGAACGACAGCGACCGCACCCTGGGCTTGAACTTCCACAGCCGGCTGTCCGGCGATTTCCGTTTCAGTCTGGCCCAGACCAGCTCCAGCCCGGGCACGCTGGGCAATGTTCCCCTGTTTGCCAACGGCACGACGGCGGACAATGCGCCCGGCCTCAAGTTCCGCAATGTGGCTGCCTATCTTCCCCTGGGGCAGTTGTTCTACCAATCCCTCACCCTGAACGACACCCGTAGCGACGCGACGGCGGGGGACGGGAACTTCGTGATCGAACTCACGCTGCTTCCCAATCAGGCCAATGCCTATGGCGACTTTTACAGCACGCCCGGGACGAACTGTACCGATGCCCGCTATACCGGGGTGAACTGCGGCTACCAGCGCACCAGCCGTCCGGCGCGCTATTCCGAAACGCATGGCTATAGCCGCTGGGGCGACTGGTATCCGGGCAACGGCACGGATTGCGGAGGGTCGGGATCACTCTGCAATACTTTCGATAACACCACCGATGGCATCGTTTTCAGCAAGGCCCCCGGGGCCGCCACCTTCACGGCGACGGCCAGTCATGATGATGTGGAGACCAATCTTAACAACGACCCTCCCGTGCCCGTCATCACGCAAACCCGTGGCGGCCTGACGTCAGTCAACCTGGGCGACAGCCGCATCGAGGGATTGCTGTTCCAGCATCTCAAGGTCACCACGCTGGGAGCGGGGCCATGAAGCGTGTGCGCGGACTTTGTCTGGCCGTCGCCCGTCTTGGGCGGCTATCCGCCAGCGTGGCGGGCGTGCTGCTGGCGTTGCAGGCCTTCGCCGGCGAGGCGCGCGCGGGGCGCCTGCAGGAGCTCAGCAATGACGAGATGGCCGAGGTGGTCGGCTTCAAGGGCGTGGGCCTGCTGCTGGAGCTGAACATGAACACCGACGCGAATGGCGCGCCGCTGGCCTCGTTATCGAACTGCGCCGGCACCAACAATCCCTGCAAGCTGGGGTTCCTGATCGCCAACCGCTCGGGAGGCGGGGGCGAGTGGCTGATGCTCAAGGACTATTTCGGCCGTCTCTTCATCGATGGATTGAACGTGGATGGGTCGTTCAATCCCGCCACTGACAGCGCCTACCGCGACGCCAACCGCTTCAAAGACGACGCCGGCACCTGCCTCCTGGCGGCCTGCGACCCCCGCAACCTGCCGGCGCTGCAATTGGCGTTTACCGGCAGTCCGTCGGCCTTCGAGAACGATGTGACCATGGGCCTGGAAGTGGGCCGCATGTCGATCGAATACGGGGCCACGGGTTTCAACAATGATGCCAATGGCAGCTTCCTGGGCCTGCGCGTGCGCGATACGGGGGGGGGCACCACCAGTATCGATATCGATGGAAAAGTGCGGGTTTACGGATTCTGAGCGGATACGAGGACAGGCTGATGCTAAAAAAATACGGGTATTCCTTATTGCTGCTTGGGGTTTTTGTGGGGGGCGGCATTCCGCAAGCCAGCGCTCTGGTGGGAATGAATGATGAAGCTCTCGCCTCGGTCTCCGGGCAGGCCCTGTTCTTCAGCGACAAGATCGGGCCCAACGCCCTGACCGGCGCGGGCGGCGCGGGGTCGCCCACCGACTTCACCTTCTACCGCATGGGCCTGAACGTCGACATGGCCTTCAATCTGAATATCGACAAGCTGCAACTGGGCTGTGGCGGCAGCAACGAGATCCTGGTGGCCAATGCCTGCGACATCGACATGAATTATGTCCGCTTCATGGGCCGCAGCGGCACGGCGCCGGGGGCGGCGGTCACCAGCGGTTTCACGCTGCGGCGGCCTTATATAGAGCTCGTGGTCAAGGAGGATGGCAACAAGGTCAACCGCGAAGTGATAGGGGTCAAGATCGGCTTCGAAAGTGCGGATGGCGCGCTCAGCATCGGTCGTGAATACAAGGACGGCGGCCCGGCTAACGCGTTGGGCAACTACCCGGCCGGTGAGACCAACGTGGAGCACGGAGGGGCCTGCACCGCGGAGAGTGATGGCAATGGGGCGCTGGCCTGCCACTCGGGCATCACTCGCATGAGCGGCTTTCTGAATATGCAGTTGTCGGGGAGAGTGGACGTCAAGTCAACCCTGGGAACGTCCAATCTCTGCTTCGGGGACACCACCGGCATGGGAAGCGGCGGCGCCGCCCTGCATGCCAACTGCGATGGCAGCACCAGCAACAACACCGGCGCCGACGCCAGTTTCCGCGATCCCTTCTTCATCAAGCGCAGCGGCACCCGCATGAGCAAGCTGCTGGTGCTTTCCAAACGCAGCACCCATCCGGATAATTTTCCCGCCATGATTTATGCTGGCGCGTTGTCGCCGGATGACAGCGCGCACGTGGACATGCGGGAGACCCTCAGGTTCGTGCACAACATCGTGCTGGACAACACCAAGACCAAGGATTTCTTCTTGTCCTTCCAGCGCGAACAGGTGGCCTACCCGAAATACGACAAGAGCGGTTATGCGGCAACGGCCAATACCGGCTGGTGGATGAACATCCCCTATGCCGAGGCCAGAAATCTCCAGGCCAACCACGACCTTGGGGCACTTGCTAGCACGGAGGTGCTATTCACGCTGCAGGAAGGGGTGAATATTGTGGATTTGAACCTGAAGCAGCAGGCCGTCTCCAACTGTTACGGCTCGCTGAAGTTCTGCTGAGGACGGGTCATGATGCCGCGCGCGCGTTTCCCGGGACTGTTTGGCCTTGGCCTGATGGCGGCGTGCGTCGGGCTGGCGCCCGCGGCACGGGCGCTGGAAACCATGGAGGACGACGGCCTGGCGGCCATCCATGGGGGAGACGGCATTACACTCGAGCTGAGCAATACGACCATCGCCAATGCGGCGACGCGCTGGCATGTGGATAAAGGCGTCACGGCGGTCGGTTCCGTCACCATCAACCCGTACATCTGGGGGCAGCTCGAGACCCTTTCGCTCAAGCCCATCGCAGTGGACGGCAGCGCCGCCAGCGGCCTGCTCCGCTATACCGCCACCTTCGATGTGACGGGGGGCGGCGCCGGCGTACCTGCGGCGGCGCTGTCCCTGAACGGCACCCGCACGCGGCTGCTGGTCGAGAAAGTGGTCCAGCAGACGGATACCACCCGCTCGCTGGGCAGCTTTGCCCTGGATACCCAGCTCGCGTTCAGCCTGAGCAACTCGAAGGGGCTGTTCAACAGCGTCGACTCGACGGCCGCGCTGTCCGTGGACACGGGCGATGCCAAGCTTTTCTACCGGCAGGGGGCGGCGGGGCAGCCGGAAGCGCTGTTCGATGCCCTGCGCTTCAAGTTCGATTTCACCGGCGGCAAGGTCGGCCTTAATGCCACCGGCCTGTTCGCCGAGGCGGCGAGCGCCAATCTCGACGCAGGGTTCAGCCTGCGCTACGAAGGCGCCCCGGCCACCGCCGATGCGTTTACCAAAAAGGCGGGCGACCTGCCGGTGCTGCAATGGAACTGGCTGGGCAAGCTCAACAATCTGCAGCTTTACGTAAAAAGAGGCGGCGCCTGGTACGGTACCGACGGCGGCGGGGTTGAGGACACGGCCAATCGCAGCGGGGGCATCAACATGAGCCTGCGCTGGGATTACGATTCCGCCTTCGCCTGGTATACCCAGGAGCCGGGCTCGAACATACGGGCGGTCTTCGGCAACTGGCAGAAGCTGGCCGGCGCCCCTTATGCCCTGAATTTTCCCAACATCACGCTGGATGTGCTCAAGGCCGGCCAGGAGCCGGGCGGCCTGTGCTGGCGCGGGACCAGCAACGGTCCCAGCTGCCCGGGCGGCGGGCAGTACCTGAACGTGCCCGCCGAGGATGGTTTCGCCCTGCTGGTGCGGGATGGCAATCTGCACGCCTATTCCACCAGCGTCAGGCTGCAGGACGACATCAACAAGGATGGCGACTATAACGACACCTCGGCGGCCCCCTTGAACACACCGGAAAACGAAGAGTTCCCCTGGGCGCTGATCTACACGCTGGGCGATGTGGACGCCAACGTGTTCGTCGCGCCGGGCACCGGGGCGGCCAGCACCACCGGGATGAAGCTCGACGGCATCGTCAAGATCCAGTCCAACAGCAGTGCCTGGAACAGCAGCAGTCATTTCATGATCGCCGACACGGCGGCGCCCAAGGGCGCAGGCACCACCACGCTGGGGATAGGATTTCTGCGCACCAATGTTCTCTTTGCCTTCAACGACATGTTGCTGCGCCTGCAGTCGGGCGGCATCAACCTCAACTCCAGCCAGGTGCGCGTGGGGTTTGCCGGCCGCTTTGGCGGGGGCGAGATCAAGAGCGGTGATCTGGCGACGGCGGATGAAGTGAAGCTCCTCGATGTGGACGCCAACCTGGAGTTCGACAGATTCGACGTGACACTGTCGCCTTCGCCGTCGGGCCAGTCGTATATGGGGTTTGCCACGACGCTGCGCTTTGCTGACCTCAACATTGCCGATTTTTCCGGATCGGATCCGGATGGCAGCTATATCACCCTCTTCGAACCCGGACGCTCGGACGTCAGTTTGCGCCTGGCGAAGATAACGGGGGATCTGGCCGTGACCAATGGGCGCGTCGATCTCCTGTCCGAGGCGGAAACGAACCCGCGAACCGCGCAGTTGAAGCTGGGCGGGGACATCCGGTTCGGGACGACGGCCGTGGCCGGCGGGTCTCCTTTTCTCATCAATTCGGTAAAGCTGGGTGCTGACAATTTTGCGGCCATGGTGATTCCCTCGGGACAGTGGCAGAGTTCGATTGCCTTGACGAAACAGCGCTGAAAAGGATTGTTATGAGTTTCTTCCGCACCCTCCCCTTTCCCCTGCAGGAAACCTTCTACCGCGGCCTCACCGGCAGTCTCAAATACGTGATCGGCGCCCTGCAGCTGGTCATCCGGCCGACGGAGGTCTTTGCCGGGCCCGGTTCCTCGCTGCTGCTCTGCGATGCCGTCGCCGGCAGCGGCGTCACGCGGCTGCTCGTCGTCACCGATGCCATGCTGGTCAAGCTCGGCCTGGTTGAGCCCATCGTGCAGCGCCTGCGCCAGCGCGGCGTCGAGGTCACCGTGTACGACGGGGTGCTGCCCGACCCGCAGGTGGAGCAGTGCGAGGCCGCGCTGGCCGTGCTGCAGCAGCACGGCTGCAAGGCCGTGCTCGCCGTGGGCGGCGGCTCCGCCATGGATTGCGCCAAGATCGTCGCGGCGCGCGCCACCAACGACCGGGCCGTCTGGGACATGACGGGCCTTTTCAAGGTGAAGAACGCGCCGCTGCCCATCTACTGCATCCCGACCACGGCCGGCACCGGCTCCGAGGTCTCGGTCGGCGCCGTCGTCTCCGATCCGGCGCAGCAGAGAAAGCTGCCCGTCATCGATCACAAGCTCGGGCCGCGCATGGCCGCGCTCGACGGGCGCCTGATGACGGGGCTGCCGCGCGCCGGCACCGCCGCCACCGGCATGGACGCGCTGACGCATGCCGTCGAAGCCTATCTCGCGCGCATCGCCATTCCCGAGTCCGACCAGCACGCGCTGGAGGCGGTCACCCTCATCATGCACCACCTGCCGCGCGTGATGGAGAACGGCAAGGACGAGGAATCGCGCCAGATGATGAGCTGGGCCGCCTACCGCGCCGGCCAGGCCATGAACCGCGCCGGCCTCGGCTATGTGCACGGCATCGCCCACAACTTCGGCGCGCACTACCACACGCCGCACGGCTGGGCCAACGCCATCGTGCTGCCGTGGGTGCTCGAATATTCGAAGCCGAACTGCACCGCGCGCCTGGCCGATCTGGCCCGCGCCAGCGGCCTTGACCGCGGTGAAAGCAATGCCGCGCTCGCCGATAAGTTCATTGCCCATGTCCGCAAGCTGAAGCACGACTTCGGCATCCCCGAGGGACTGAAGGATTTGCGTCCGCAGGATATTCCGGCGATTGCCGAGGCGGCGCTCGCCGAAGCGCATATGAGCTATGCCGTGCCGCGCTACATGGACCAGCGCACGGCCGAGGCGCTGATCCGGCAGATGCTGGTTTGAAAATATGACGGAACGCAGGGATGCCCTGTTCGTCCACGATACCGCCCGAAGCAGGCGACGACCGCTTCCGCGCAGGCAGACATCGTCAGCGCCCCTCCACCCAGCCTGACCCGAAATGGCAGGCGCGCGGACTCGCTTAGAGTGTGGTTCAAGATTCATTTGAAGGTTCGCGGCTGAAGCCGCTCCCCCGAGCAAAAACGGCACCACTGGGTTTCCGTGGGAGCGGCTTCAGCCGCGACCCCGATTCTGAAACGCGCTCTTGGTTCTGCGCGGGTCGTTGGCGAAAAAAACCTTCGCTCACGGCGCCATCAGCGCTGCGCCAGCGCCGGCACCCGGGCCTCAGGATGGTTCCGATCTTCTCCACTCTGCCTACCACCGCTTGCCACCGGCGCTCAGGCCAAGGCGCTGGGTTACAGGCGCCGTCGCGTCGCGCCGGCCAGCCTGAACTCGCGCGGCGTCAGGCCCAGCCAGCGCCGGAAGGTGCGGCTGAAATTGGAGGTGTCCGCATAGCCCACCTGCTCGGCAATCGCCTCGACGGGCAAATCCGTCTGGATCAGCAACCAGCAGGCCAGCTCTTCACGTACCGAGTCGAGCAGATGCTGGTAGCTTGAGCCCTCTTCGCGCAGGCGACGGATGAGGGTGCGCGGGGAAAGGTGTTCGTCCGCCGCCATCTCGATGAGGGAAGGATAGTGCCCGGTGCGGGCGGCCAGGCGCACCAGCGTGGCGGCAAGATAGCCCAGCATGAATTCGCGCAGCCCGGGCACGTCGATCTGCTCGACAATGACGATTTGATGCCATCTGCTGCGGTTATCTGAGAGCCTGTTCAAAATCTTGGAGTGGTCCCTTAAAAAGAGGGGGCTGCGATTCTCTTTTCGCGGCTAAAGCCGCTCCTACATAGGAATTAATACCTGTAGGAGCGGCTTTAGCCGCGAAAAAAGGCGACGGGCAGCGCGACAAACAGATTATGAACAGGCTTTGAGGGAAGTTTTCATTAGATGCTGCTTGTGAATCCGGCGCCTTTTTGCGCATGACATGAGGAACATTGCATGACCACCTGTGTGTTGAACCCCCCTGGCGGCCCCATCGAATACCGTGACCGCAAGCGCTATGCCTGGCTGCTGTCGGTAGTGGCTCCCCTGGTGGCTCCAGCCGGACCCTGGCTGTACCTGCAGACCGGCCAATCCTTCTGGCTGTGGATCTTCCTGGCCTTCGTCTACCTCGGCCTTCCGCTGCTGGACAGCATATTCGGGGAGGACCGCAGCAATCCCCCGGAGTCCGCGGGCGGACAACTACCACCGCTTTATCGCCTGGGCGGTAGTGCCCCTGTTGTGGTTGAGCTTTCTGTATAACGTGGTCTTTCTCGCCACCCATGAGCTGCCCTGGCCCCTCTGGCTGGCAGCAGCGCCATGATCCCGCTGCTGCTGGCGCTGGCCTTCTGGGGCGCCTTCCAGCTGACTTCGGCCAATTACATCGAGCACTACGGTCTGCTGCGTCAAAAGCTGCCCAACGGGCGCTATGAGCCAACGCAGCCGCATCACAGCTGGAACAGTAACCACATCGCCTCCAATCTGGTGTTGTTCCATCTGCAGCGGCACTCCGATCATCACGCGCATCCGACGCGCTCGTATCAGTGCCTGCGCGATTTTCCCGGCCTGCCGACGCTGCCGGTCGGCTACTTCGGCATGTTCCTGCTCGCCTGTCTGCCCCCGCTCTGGTTGCGGGTGATGAACCCGCGCCTGATCGAGGCTGTAGGCGGAGATATCTCCCGCATCAACTTCGAACCGGCGCGGCGCCGGCGGCTGCTTCGAACTTATGGGCGTCGGCATGGCGAGGAACTGGGCGCCTGACGGCCTGTCTCGGCGGTCCTTCGCAGGCGTCCATACGCTGCTGCGATGACCGGGTTGGACCGATGCGCCGATGCTGAGTGGCCGGAGCCTCGTTATTGCCGGTATTTGGCCGCTTGACCAAATATCTTGGTCATGTGACCATGGGCCATGAAAGCTGTTTAGCTCAGGAGGAAGCCTCAATTGTCACTGCTGCGCAGGCTCAACCATCTCCGCCGGGACATGGTCAGAATCATCGGTAACAGGCGGCCTGAACAGTCGGCTGCCGCTACCTCGTCGTCCAATCGCAAGACCTTCAGGACCTTCGAGTCCCGGCAGCCCGCGCGGCCGGCCGTTCCCCCGCACGAACTCCTCCAGCCCACGCCGATGAACGTGGTGGAGGTCGTCAGGGAGACGCCGGATGCCATCCGCGTGGTCCTGGCCCGGCCGGACGGCCAGCCGATCACTTTCACGCCCGGCATGTTCTTCACGGTCGTGGTGACCATCGACGGCGAGGAGCACCGCCGCGCGTATTCCCTCTCCAGTCCGGTGCAGCAGTCCCGGCAGGTGGATATCGTCATCAAGCGTATTGCGGACGGGCGGGTGTCCGGCTGGCTCAACGAGCACCTCCGGGCCGGCGACACCCTGCAGGTGATGGGGCCGTCCGGCACGTTCACGCTGGCGCCGGACGCCGGCCAGGCACGCCGCCTGCTGCTGGTCGGGGGCGGCAGCGGCATCACCCCGCTCATGTCCATCCTGCAGAGCGTGCTGCTGGCCGAGCCTGGCTCCCGGGTGCTGCTGCTCTACGGCAACCGGGGCGTGGAGGACATCATTTTCCACGAGGCCCTGCGCCGGCTGGTCAAGTCCCATGCGGGCCGCCTGGTGGTCCGCCATGTGCTGGAGGCGCCGCCCAAGGGCTGGCGGGGGGGGCGAGGGCGCCTGGACCGCGAGGCCTTCGGGCGCGAGCTGGACACCCTTCTCGAAACGACCGCCCTGCAGGACATCACGCTCTACCAGTGCGGCCCCGAACCCATGATGGCGGGCGTGCGCGAGGAAATGCTGGCGCGCGGCGTGCCCGAGGCGAGGCTGCATCAGGAGCGCTTCACGCCGGCCCAGAAGCCGGTGGAAGCCTCCCGGTATGCCGCGCAGCCCCTGCGGATACTCGCCCAGGGTGGACAGTGGACGGGAACGGCCCAGCCGGGCGAGACGCTGCTCGAGGCCGGGCTGGCCGCCGGGGCGCCCATGACCTTTTCATGCACGCTGGGCGGCTGTGGACGCTGCCGGGTCAGGCTGGTATCGGGCGAGGTGGAAATGCCGGAGCCCAACTGCCTGCTGCCGCAGGAGCGGGAGGCCAACTATGCGCTGGCCTGCATTGCCCGACCGTTGGCTCCTGTGGTGCTGGAGATCGCTCCCCCGGCGGGGTAAGAGGCACTTCGCTCTTCCGTTGTTGCGTGTATCGACCAAACATTGAACTGGAGGCTTGACGAAAATGAACCATCCCCTCAACAGCATTCGCAACATTCTTCCCCACCACGTCCGGAACCGGGTCGATGCCTTCCTGGAGTCGGCCGAGATCTTCACGGAGATGAAAAACCCCCGTGTCCTGCGTTCGATGGCGCCCTCCGCCGTGCGCGGCCTGCTGTTGAAGGTCGGCAAGCAGAGCGACACCTCGGAAATGCCGGCCTCGCACTCGGCGCACTTCAACTGGGCCTATCCGCACGACCATCCCGAGATGCACGAGCTCTACGAGCGCGCCAAGCTCGGGCAATGGAACGGCTCCAGCCTGCCCTGGCATACCTCGGTGGATCCGCTCGACCCCAATGTCCCCGTGGCGCCCATCGACCTGATCGACATCAACGCGGCAAAGGCGCTGGGTATCAAGCTGGAGGGCGAGGACCAGCCGCGCATGGTGCATTCCATGGCGGCATGGATGCTGTCCCAGTTCCTGCATGGCGAGCAGGGCGCCCTGCTCGCCGCGGCCCAGGTCACGGAAAGCGTGCAGTGGTTCGACGGCAAGCTCTATGGCGCCACCCAGGTCATGGACGAGGGCCGCCATGTCGAGGTCTTCCATCGCTACCTCACGGAAAAGCTCGGCCGGCTGTATCACGTCAACGACAACCTCTTCGTGATCATCGACGCCCTCATGACGGACTCGCGCTGGGACCTGAAGTTCCTCGGCATGCAGATCATGGTGGAAGGCCTGGCGCTCGGGGCTTTCGGCTTCCTCTACCAGAACACCCGCGAGCCGCTGCTGAAGGAGCTGCTGCGCTACGTGATCCAGGACGAGGCGCGGCACGTGCACTATGGCGTGCTGGCCCTGCGCGAGCATGTCAACTATCACCTGCCCAAGAACGAGCGCGTGGAGCGCGAGGACTGGGCCTACGAGGTGGCGCTGCTGATGCGCAACCGCTTCATGGCGTACGAGGTGTACGAGGAGTGGTTCGAGGGCACCAGCGTGACCCGCGAGCAGTGGCGCCAGCTCATCATGAATTCGCCCGGCATGCAGCGCTTCCGCAAGGTGATGTTCACCCGTCTGGTGCCCAATATCCGCGACATCGGCCTGCTCTCCGAACGTATCCGTCCGCATTACGAGCAGGCGGGCCTGGGGGCCTACTTCGTCGGCCAGTCCGCGCCGGAGCTGAGCGGCGAGCAGATGCTGGCCGACCTGGACCGGGAGGCGGCGTGAGGCCTGCGCCTGCCTTGTCCCGTCAGTCCTGGCCTCGTCTCGGGCCGGGTGCCGGCGGTCGGCTCGCCACCCCGGCGGGATGCATATGAGTTCATCGTTTGCGTCCGAATTGCCCGGGCCGCTGCCGGCCGGCAGCGCAACCGAGATGCCAGTGGATGAGCCGCCATCGGAGGAGGTGGCGACCCTGACGCTGGCCGGCCATGGCAACGTGCAACTGGCAGCCGACCGCTACGGCGACGCCGGCGCGCCCCCTGTGCTGCTCCTGCATGGCGGCGGGCAGACGCGCCATGCCTGGGCGAGCACGGCGGCCTGCCTTGCGCGCGCCGGCTACTGCGCCTGGACGGTCGATTGCCGCGGCCATGGCGACAGCGGCTGGGCCGCCGACGGCGATTACGGATTCGACGCCATGATCGCGGACTTGTGCCGGGTGGTGGCCGCCGCAGGGGGCCGGCCCACCATTGTCGGCGCCTCGCTGGGCGGCATGACGGCCATGGTGGCGATCGGGGAGGGCAGGGTGCCCGCCGCGGGCGGCCTCGTCCTGGTCGATATTGCGCCGCGGATGGAGGCGGCCGGGGTGGCGCGCATCATCGCCTTCATGAGTGCCCATCCCGACGGCTTTGCCTCGCTGGAGGAGGCCCGCGACACCATCGCCGCCTACAACCCCCACCGCCCGCCGCCGCGGGACACGGCCGGGCTGCGCAAGAACCTGCGCCGCGGCCCCGACGGCCGCTACCGCTGGCACTGGGATCCGCGTTTTCTCGACCATGCTCCCCGTCCCGGCGAAGGCGTCGAGGACACCCTGCTGGCGCGGCGACTGACGGCGGCGCGCGCCATTGCCGTTCCCGTCCTGCTGATCCGCGGCGCCCGTAGCGATGTCGTCAGCGAGGCGGGCCTGCAGGAACTGCTGACCCTGATTCCCCACGCCCGCGCGGTGGATATCGCCGGTGCCAGCCATATGGTGGCGGGCGACCGCAATGACGTGTTCGCCAATGCCGTGCTGGACTTCCTGCCACCGGTCCGGCGCGGACTTGACAAAGCCACCGGCTAATCATTACATCGAACAATGGCACCATGAAAATATGTAAGTGTGGTGCCGGGGTGAAGGGGTGTCTGCAGCAGGCTGCTACTGACGGCCCTTTGGGAGCCTGAATTTGGCTGGTTGACCGGCCAAGGGCGCGGAGGATCGGACGGGCAATCCGTCCAGGAGGCAGCATGGCACTTGCGAATCGAGCCATCGGCTATGACGAGGTGGTAACTCGCGATCTTCACTTCACCCTGACGCCGGACACGGTGGACCGGCACTGGTTCAACGGGGATCCCTGGACTACCCACTGGATGAACGCCATCCTGGCGGCCGTGCCCGACGGCGAGCGCTGGGTGATGCACTCGGCACGGCGCCAGCTGGATAAGCTGCAGGACCCCGAGGTGCGCAAGGCGGCCCTCGAGTTCATCCGCCAGGAACGCATCCACGCCCGCGAGCACGACGCCATGAACGCCCTGGCCGTGGCGCACGGCATACGCATGGACCGGCTGGAACAGCTATTCAAGCGC
Organism: Pseudomonadota bacterium; assembly: GCA_049320605.1. GTDB lineage: Bacteria > Pseudomonadota > Gammaproteobacteria > Pseudomonadales > Moraxellaceae > UBA2031. Next base: position 13,871 of record JBMOQI010000008.1, read on the forward strand.
ATCCGCAAGGGCCTGCAGCAACGCCTGAGCGATGACATGCAAAGCGCCGTGGCGGCGGCCTTCGAACACATGACCGCGACCATTTCCTCGGTCATGCTGGAACACCCCGAGGTCTTCGACGACACCCACCCGGAGCTTGCCGCGCTGCTCTTCTGGCACTTTGTCGAGGAAACCGAGCACAAGAGCGTGAGTTTCGACGTGTTCTGGGACGCCAGCGGCGGCGGCGTGCGCGGCTACCTGAAGCGCACGGGCGGCATGGCCCTGGCCACGGTGATCGGTTTTCCCCTGCTGGTGGTGAACCATGCCTACCTGCTCTACCAGGACCGCCAGCTCACCAACCTGCGCTCGGCGCTCTACCTGGCGGACGTCCTGCTCCGCCAGCCGGGCATCCTGAGCGGGGTGCTCCGGCACTACCTGCCGTATTACCGGCCGGACTTCCACCCCTGGGACGATGACAACCGCGAGGTGATCCGGGTCTGGAAGCGCGAGTTCGAGAAATCCGGCGATGTGCGCCTGGCCTACCAGGCGCTGCGCCAGGCCAAGGGCCGGTCCGACCGGCGGCCCCCGGCCCTGTCGGCCGCCTGAAACCGAGAAGATGCCCATGAAGCCCAGGATGCAGAAGCCTTCCCGCGGTGCGGCGGCGGTGGTCACCGGCGCCGGCAGCGGCATCGGTCGCAGCTTTGCCTACGAGATCGCGCGGCGCGGCGGCGCGGTCGTCTGCGTCGATATCGACGAGGCCCGTGCCCGGGAGACGGCCACCCTGCTGCAGGGCCTGGCCACCCATGCCGTGCCCTATGTCTGCGATGTGGGAAACGCGGCGCAGATGGAGGCGCTCGCTGCCGAAGCCGAGGGCCTGCTCGGGCGCCCGGTGACCCTGCTGGTGAACAACGCCGGCGTCGGCGTCGGCGGAGCGATAGGCGAGGTCTCGCTCGAGGACTGGCGCTGGTGCGTGGATGTCAACCTGTGGGGCGTCGTCCACGGCTGCCATTTCTTCGCGCCCCGGCTCAAGGCCCTGGGCTATGGCGGCATCATCAACGTGGCGTCGGCGGCCGCCTTCGGCGCGGCGCCGGAGATGAGCGCCTACAACGTCACCAAGGCCGGGGTGCTGGCGCTGTCCGAAACCCTGGCCGCCGAGCTGACCGGCACCGGCGTGCGCATCACGGCGCTCTGCCCCACGGTCGTGCCCACCAATATCGCCAACGCCAGCCGGCTGCCCCCGCAGCGCCAGGCTTTCGCCCGCGCCGCCATGACCCGGTTCGCCTTCACCACCGCCGATGCGGTGGCGCGCAGGACGCTGGACGACCTCGACAAGGGGCGGCTCTACGTCCTGCCGCAGCTCGACGGCCGCCTCGCCTGGCGCTTCAAGCGCGCGGCCCCGTCCCTGTACGCCCGCACGGTGGGCGAGGCCTACCGGCTGTTTGCCGGCTGACCCGGAGACTTGACGCATGACCTCCCTGCAGACCGTGATGCTGAAGACGCTCCTGCGCCTGCATGTCAGGCGGAGCCGGCGCTCCGGCCCGCGCCGGGTCGCGCCGCCGCGGACCCGCATGAACCTGCCCCTGCCGAGCCCGGCCCGGCGGACCCTCTGACCTCGCCAGGAGAATCTGTCCATGTATCTCACCCAGACCCTGCGCCGCGCCGTGCAGACCGCCGGGCCGCGCACCGCCACCCTCTTCGGGAACCGCCGCCGTACCTGGAAGGAGTGCGCCGAGCGCGTGGCCCGGCTGGCGGGGGCGCTGCAGGGGCTGGGGGTCGGCCGGGAGGAGCGGGTGGCCATCCTGGCCCTCAACAGCGACCGCTACCTCGAGTACCTCTACGCCGTGGCCTGGGCCGGCGCCGCGGCGAACCCGGTGAATATCCGCCTGGCGGCGCCCGAGATCGCCTACACGCTGGAGGACTCCGCGAGCCGGGTGCTGTTCGTGGATGACGCCTTTGCCGCCCTGCTGCCGGTGCTGCGTCCGCTGCTGCCCCGCGTTGACCACATCGTGTTCATGGGCGAGGGCGCCGTCCCCGAGGGCTGCCTGGACTACGAGGGGCTGATCCGCGCCGCCGCGCCGGCGCCCGATGCGGAGGCCGGCGGCAGCCAGCTGGCCGGCCTGTTCTACACCGGTGGCACCACCGGAAAATCCAAGGGCGTCATGCTGTCGCACGACAACCTGGTCTACAACGCGCTCAATGTCGTGCCCCTGATGGACTATGACAATGCCTCCATCTATCTGCACGCCGCGCCCATGTTCCACCTGGCGGACATGGCCAGCACCTTTGCCGTCACCCTGGCCGGCGCCACGCACAGCTTCATTCCCCGCTTCGATGTCGAGGCGGTGCTGGCCACGATCCAGCGCGAGCGCGTGACGCATACGCTGCTGGTGCCCACCATGGTCAACCTGCTGGTGACCTCCGGCAAGGTGCCCGCCTACGCCATCGGCAGCCTCCGGCGGCTGCTCTACGGGGCCTCGCCCATGCCGGAGGCCGTGCTCACCGCCGCCCTGGAGCTGATGCCGGGGGTGCAGTTCACCCAGGGCTACGGCCAGACCGAGGCCGCGCCGGTCATCACCGTGCTGGCGCCCGAGCACCACGTGAAGGGGAGTCCGCGGCTGCGCAGCGCCGGCCAGGCCGCGCTGGGCGTCGAGGTGCGCATTCTCGACGGCGATGATCGCGAGCTGCCGCCCGGCACCGTGGGGGAGGTCTGCGCGCGCGGCGGCAATGTCATGCGCGGCTACTGGCAGCTCGAGGAGCAAACCCGGGCGGCGCTGAGGAGTGGCTGGCTGCACACGGGCGACCTCGGCTACATGGACGAGGAGGGCTTCGTGTTCATCGTCGACCGCGCCAAGGACATGGTCATCAGCGGCGGCGAGAACATCTATTCGGTCGAGGTCGAAGGAGCGATCTACCAGCATCCGGGCGTGCAGGAGTGCGCCGTCATCGGCATCCCCGACGAGCAGTGGGGCGAGGCGGTGCATGCCATTGTGGTGCCCAGGCCGGCGGCCCGGCTCACGCCGGAGGAGATCATCGATCACTGCCGCGCCCTTATCGCCGGCTACAAGCTGCCCCGCAGCGTCGAGATACGCGCCCAGCCGCTGCCGGTCAGCGGCGCCGGCAAGATCCTGAAGGCCGAGCTGCGCCAGCCCTTCTGGGAAGGCCGCGGCCGGGGCGTCAACTGAGGCGCCGGAGGGCGCTTCCGCCCCTGTTTTTCTGGGCGAGCCAAAGGCCGGGACAAGACGGCCCGGCGATGGATGTTCGCCCAAGCAGGGCGAAGTGAAAAAGTCCTGGCAACGGCCAGGCGAACATTGTTAACAGTCGAACGAGGGCAGTAATGAGTCATCCGCACGTGAACGTACTGATCATAGGGGCCGGATTGTCCGGCATCGGCGCCGCCTGCCATTTCAGCCGGGAGTGCCCGGGGCTGCGCTATGCCATCGTCGAACGACGGCAGCGCATGGGCGGCACCTGGGACCTGTTCCGCTACCCGGGCATACGCTCCGATTCCGACATGTTCACCCTGGGCTACAGCTTCCGGCCCTGGACCGGCACCCGGATGCTCGCGGACGGGCCGTCGATCCGCCGCTACATCGAGGACACCGCACAGGCGTTCGGGGTCGAGAAACACATCCATTTCGGCCTCAAGGTCACGAGCGCCCACTGGTCCAGCACAGACAAGCGCTGGACGGTACGGGTCCGGGAGGAGGCCGGCGGGGAGGAGGAGGTCTTCACCTGCGATTTCCTCTTCGGGTGCACGGGCTACTACAACTACGACGCCGGCTTCACCCCCACGCTGCCGGGGCTCGACAAGTTCGGCGGCGACGTCATCCACCCCCAGCACTGGCCGGAAAACTACGACTACAGCGGCAAGCGCGTCGTGGTCATCGGCAGCGGCGCCACCGCGGTCACTCTGGTGCCGGCCATGACCGACCGCGCCGCCCACGTGACCATGCTGCAGCGCTCGCCGACCTACGTGGCCAGCGTGCCGGCCCAGGACCTCATTTCCGAGGGCCTGCGCCGCTTCCTGCCGGAGATGGTGGTCTACCGCATGGCCCGCACCCGCAACATCCTGTTGCAGCGGGCCGTGTTCAATTTCTCGATCCGGCGCCCGAAGGCCATGCGCCGGCTGCTGCTGGCCGCCGCGCGCCGGCAACTGGGGCCGCGGTTCGACATGCGGCATTTCCAGCCGCGCTACAACCCCTGGGAGGAACGCATGTGCGCCGTGCCCCGGGGCGACCTGTTCAAGGTGTTACGCGAGGGCAAGGCCGCCGTGGTCACGGACCACATCCGGTCCATCACCCGCAAGGGCATCGAGCTGGCGTCCGGCGAACGGCTGGAGGCGGACGTGATCGTGACCGCCACCGGTCTGGACCTGCAGATGATGGGCGGCGCCGACCTGTACGTCGACGGGCGCAAGGCCGAGGTGAATGAGCGCATCGTGTACAAGGGCGTGATGCTGGAAGGCATTCCGAATTTCGCCCTCGTGTTCGGCTACACGAACGCGTCCTGGACGCTGAAGGCCGACATTGCCTGCGAATTCGTCTGCCGCCTGCTCAACCACATGCGCGCCACCGGCGCCGACCAGGTGATGCCGGTGGACAGCGGGAACTGTCGCACCGAGACGAACTTTCTCAACCTGCGCTCAGGTTATGTGCAGCGCGCCGACGACCGCCTGCCGCGCCAGGGCAGCCGGGCTCCCTGGCAGAACCTGAACGACTACCTGCGCGACCTGCCGGCCCTCCGCTTCGGCCCCCTGAACGATGGCCATCTGCGCTTCTTCCGGGACGGCAGGGAACTGCGGGAGCGCGCGCCCCGGCGCGGCCTGCTGGCGCTGTTGCCGGGCTAGCCCGGCGCGTTGCGATACAAGGGCTTTTTCAAGAAGGCCGCTGTCGCCCAGGGCGCCTGTCCTGGCAGCGGGCCAACGACGAAAAGCCCCGGAGCGGTCTCTCAGGGAAGAGGAATAGTGTGCCGGCGTCATGGCGCCCGACACCGGCTGGTTCACCTGCGCTGTCACCACTCGAGGAAATTGCACCATGAATGAAGTCTCTGCCCAGTCGCGCCGTCTCAGCGGTCATGCGGTCGGCATTCCGCCCCGCCACATCGATTTCGATTTCACCCCCGACTCGCCGCGCTACTTCTTCGCCAACAACGCCACCGCCACGCTGTTCTTCGCCATGCTGTCGGGCTTCTTTCCGCCCGGCGAGCGCTATTTCATGGAGTCCGTGCGCCACTTCCGCGAGCGGATCACCGATGAGCGCCTGCGCGCGGGCATTGCCGGCTTCATGGGGCAGGAGGCCATCCACGGCCGCGAGCACGACCTCTTCAACGCGCTGCTGGCGGCGCGCGGCTTCGACATGGCTACGCCGGAGCGGACCGTGACGGCGGCGCTGAAGCTGCTGGGCAAGCTGCCGCCCAGCACCCGGCTCGCCGCCACCACCTTCATGGAGCACTTCACGGCGCTGCTGGCCGAGCAGTTGCTGACCGACGAGGAATTTCGGGCCAAGGCCGATGCGGAACTGATCACGCTCTGGCAATGGCATGCGCTGGAAGAGCTCGAGCACAAGGCCGTGGCCTATGACGTCTACGAGACCATCGGCAACAGCCAGGCCGAGCGCGCCGTCGCGGCAGTGGCGTCGCTGGCGGTGCTGCTGCCCATGCTCGGCATCACCTGGAGCTGGATGGTGTACAAGGACGGCCAGCTCGGCAACCTGAAGGACAATGTGGCCGGGCTGGCCATGCTGTTCGGTCGCCAGGGCTTCGTTACCCGCATCCTGCCAAAGCTGCCCGAGTTCCTGGGCAAGCGCTTTCACCCCCGCCAGCACGACACGCAAGCTCTCGAGCAGACCTGGCGGGACGCGCTGTTCGGCGCGGGCGGGACACTCCAGGCCCGCTACCGCAACCGCGAGGCGGCCTAAGCAGGAGAACGAAAATCCCCCGACATTGCGGGCGCCAGGAATCAATAACCTAGCCCTTGATCGGCCGGTTGCGCGTGGCGGACGCCTCCATCATGCCGACCCCGATCGGGGGCAACACCCATGCCCCCTGCATGGGGATCGGCGAGCCGGCCGCGCGCTTTGTCCTGGCGGAAGCGTGACGCGGCCGTGGCGCTGACACGTCGTTGCGGCACGGCGACAAGCCGGGATCCGGCGAGCAGGCGGCTACCCGGCTCTGCACGGATCGCCTCGCGCGAAAGATCAATACGGTGGTTGCCACGGACCGCAACGGCCAGGCCATCCGGCGGCGGGAACGTTCGTCCCGGTTTCGCCCGGCCGCTGGCTTTTCAGCGACGGCCGCTGGCGACCTCCCGGCAGCGGTTTTTGAGCGGAATTCACCTTGACATTTGGCCACGCGACCAAGATATTTGGGCCTCATCGGCAAACTCGGCCAGGCTTCCCCTGGCCGAGCATCACCGTTCAGCGCGACCCCCACGATCCAGCCACTGCAGGAGTTGATTCCATGGCCAAACCACACGCCATCACCCCCCGCAAACCCTCCTTCGATGTCAGGGACGTGCCGGTCTTCTGGAACGACGGCGACCCTGTCCTCACCCGCTTCTTTGACGCCCTCTCCGTACATTTTCCGGACGGAGAGCGCTTCTTCATCCAGTCCGTGCGCAACTATCAGGACCGGGTCACCGATCCGAAGCTGAAAGAAGACATCCGCCACTTCTTCCGCCAGGAGGCCCAGCACGGCATCGTGCACGACACCTACAACGCCGTGATGGCGGCGCAGGGCGTCAACGTCGACAAGATCGTTTCCCGCCTCAAGATGGCCATCCGCCTCTTCCAGACCCATCTGCCGCCCAAGCACCAGCTGGCCCTGACCGCCGCCTTCGAGCACATCACCGCCACGCTGGGCGAGGGTTTCTTGGAGGACGAAGGGGAAATGTTCCGCCATGCCCATCCGGTCATGCGGGCCATGTTCATGTGGCACGGTGTCGAAGAGGTCGAGCACAAGGCGGTGGCCTTCGATGTGTACGAGACGGCGGCGGGAGGCGGCTATTTCACGCGCGCCGCAGCCTTGATCGGCGGCACCGCCGTGGTGCATCTGGTGGTCGGTTCGGTGGGCTGGCACATGCTGAAGGTCGACGGCCTGAACCGCCGCCCTCTGCTCATCGCCAAGGGGCTTTACCGGCTGTATGGCCCCAGAGGGTTGTTGACCCGTCTTGTGCCGCGCTACCTGGACTGGTTCCGGCCCGGCTTCCATCCCATGGACACCGGCATGCCCGAGAAGGTCGAGGCCTGGCTGGCCGAGTACCGGAAGCACGAGGATCCGATGCTGGCCTCGGATACGGTGTTCGGCGACCGCGCGCTGGCGCAGGCCGCCTGAGGCGGGCGCCGGGCCCGCCGGCCGCCCCTGCAGCGTTTTCGGCTAACCCGGACAACCGTCGCGCCACCGCCGAGGGCGGCGGAAGAACGGCAGGTGTCCGGGTTTATTCATCAGTCTTCAGGAAGAGTAAATCGATAGTGACACCACAGGCAGCAGACACGGCACCGGCCCTCGCCATTCCCCATCGGCCCGGGCGCCATTGCGGGAGTTCGGCCATCCGGGACCTGCTCGAGTTCCACGGCACGACCCTGACCGAGGCCATGTGTTTCGGGCTGGGCTCGGGCCTGGGCATCACCTACCTGACGTTGCCCGCCGCGCCGGTTCCCTTTCTGGTTCACGTGCGCTCGCTGGGGTACGAGGAGCGGGTCTTCCAGGCGCTCGACGTACCCTTTGCCTGGACCAGTTACGGCTCGATCGAGGCGGGCGCGCAGGCGCTGGATGACCTGCTCGACCAGGGGCGCCCGGCCCTGCTGCTGACCGATATCTTCCATCTGCCGTACTTTGCCAGCCGCACGCATTTTCCCGGCCATGCCATCGTGGCCTGGCAGCGCCAGCCGGCGGATGACAGCGTCCTGGTGACCGACACCGAGCGCCCTGCGCCCATCCCGGTGCCCCGCGACGCACTGGCCCGTGCCCGCTTCGCGGAGCTGCCGCCGTTTTTCCATGCCGGCAACCTGTTCGCGCCTCCCGCCATTCATGCCCGGCTTTCGGTCGAGCGGGTGGCGGCGGCCATACGCCATAACGCCCGCCTGCTGCGGGAGGGCGGCCCCCATGCCGGCGTGGCCGCGCTCGACACCTGGCTGGCCGATCTCGGCCGCTGGGAGCGCGAGGGCGACTGGCGCTGGACGACGCGGTTTGCCTACCAAATCATCGAACGGCGCGGCACGGGCGGTGGCGGCTTCCGCAAGATGTATGCGGAATTTCTGGAAGAGGCCGCCCTGGCGGATCCGCGCATCGCTGAACTGCAGCTGCCACGGCTGATGACGGACAGTGCCGGCTGCTGGACGGCGCTGGCGCTGGCGCTGAAGGCCGGCTCCGAGAGCGAAGGCTTTCCGGCAGAACAGCTCGCGGAGGCCCTGCGAGCCGTACGGGCGGCGGAGCACCGCTATATCGACGCGGCGCTGATGTATTGAGTGAATACCGTTGTAGTGCACATGTAGTGCCCATAGAGGAGTAGGCATGTCCCATTTGAAGCTGGAACTGGAACTGGACCATGCAGCCATGGCCAGGGCATTTTTCGGCAGCCAGCATCCGCTGTTCGGCGCCTTCGGCATCGATGTGGTGGCGGTGGCCGACGCCAGGGCCGAGATGACGATGCCGTTTTCCGAAAAGCTGGCCGACGGCCGCGGAGCGTTGCACCGGGGTCCGCTGGTGACCCTGCTCGACACGACGTGCGGACTGGCCATCTTCTCCGCGCTGCGCTCGCTCCGGCCTATCGCCACCATCGATCTGCGCGTCGATTACCTGCGCCCCATTCCGGCGGGCAGCGGCCTGCGCGCGGTGGTCGAATGCATCGGCTGGACAGACAGCGTCGCCTTCATCGCCGGCCGGGGCTATGCGCTGGGTGACGAGAAGCCGCTCGCCACGGTTAACGGCTCTTTTGCCATCGACACCCTGGGGCCGGCATTTGGTTCGACGGAAAGGAGCGCGGCATGACGGAGTTGGCGCGGGCAATACCGGAGTGTCCGGAGGCGGCTACGGTCGAGCGACCGGCGGTGCCCTTCCACCGGTTTCTGGGGCTGCGGGAGGAGGTCGTGGAGGGCGAGACACGCTACCTCATGGACTTTTGCGAAAATCATGTCGGCAATCCCCTGATCCGGACCTTCCATGGCGGTGTCCTGGCCAGCTTTGGCGAAGTGGTGGCCGCCATTCATCTTGCCCGTTCCCTGGAGAGGGACGATCTACCGGCCTGCTCCACGCTGACCTTCGATTATCTGCGGCCGGCTTTCGCCGGCACGATCTGCGCCGTACCTCATATCGTGAGGGCGGGGCGGCGCATCACCACGGTCTCGGTGCAACTGCGCCTGGAAAATAAGCTGGTATGCATCGGACGCTTTCTCTTTCCCGTAGGGGGGAAGCAGCTGGGAGGCAAGGCAGGCGCAACGGGCGAGGCATGAGCTCCCGCAGGCCTGGGAGCAGCAGGCCCATTCGCAAGGGGCTCCCTCCGGCGCTTCAGCGAGCGCAGGGCCTGCTGCACTGGGCTGTGAGGCGTGTTTTCGCGAGGTTGGGCAGGAAGGCGTGCCAGGGGCAGGCGGCCTGTCCGGGGGGAGCCGGCGAAGATCGGCCTCCAGGGGATACAGCACCATTACAGGGTCGTCATGAACCATCCAGCAGCGCATGCACCGCCTCCGTCCCCGGGGCCGCCCGACGATTTCACCTGGTTCTCCAACCCGCTTGACTGGCGGCCCATCGACCGCTTCATCCTGCTGGGGGCGCTGCTGCTGATCTCGCCGGCGCTGTTTGGTTTCGCGCTGCTGGCCGCCATGGCCTTTGCCCCCGACTACCTTGCCACCACGATCGCCCGGCTGCTGCTGGCCATGTATGCCTTGCAGGGACTGATGCTGGCCGGCTACATCGGCGCCGCGCTGCGCCGCCGCCGTCACGACGATGACTGGCCGGCCTTCGAGAACTTCATCATCGTCTCATTTGTCATCATTGTTCTGGTCAGCAGCTTTGCCACCGGTACGCACCTGACCGAGGGCCTGCTGATGGTCTTTCTCGGCATCAACATTGCCTCGGCACTGGCGAATGTCACCAAGGTTCAGGTCGCCTATGTGTACATTTGCATCGCCATGTTGGTACTCGCGATTCTTGATTTCAGTGGCTTGTCGCCGTCAGCGCCGCTGTTCGTCAAGGCGCCCCTCAAGCCGAACGGCTCGCCGGTCCTTGGCTGGCTGGCCCTGCAGGCAACGCTCGGCGCCATCCTTCTCGCCATCGGCTACATCAGCATGGCCGCTATCCGGCGCTGGGTGGAACGCGAGAATCTCTACCGTGAAATGTCTGCCGTCGACAGCCTGACCCGCCTTGCCAACCGCCGTTCCTTCATGGAGCGCGGTCAGAGCGAATTCATGCGTGCGCAACGCATAAGCTCCGGAAGCCTGGCCTGTATCATGGTGGATCTCGATCACTTCAAGCGCATCAACGACAGCTTCGGCCACCACGCCGGCGATCAGGTGCTCGTGGCGGCCTCCCGCATCCTGATCGAGAGTGCCCGCCAATACGACGAAGTCGGCCGTTACGGTGGCGAGGAGTTCGCCCTTCTGCTGCCGGGCGTCACGCTGGCCGAAGCGGTCCTGGTGGCGGAGCGCATCCGGGAAACGCTGGCCGCCAGCCCTGTGGAGACAGCGGGAGTCAGGATTCCCCTGACCGCCAGCCTCGGAGTGGCCTGCTACCCTGCTCCGGGAATATCCACTCTGGATGAGCTGCTCAAGGCGGCCGATGCCGCGCTTTACCTCGCCAAGGCGGCGGGGCGGAACCGGGTCTGTAAAGCACCCTGTGGCCTGGCTGAGGCCGACATGCCGGACCAGCCGCTCGCCCAGGCATAGGGTCCGGTAGCCGGCGCCCTCACCGTAGTGCACACCGTTCCCGATAGTGATCGGGCGGCGCGGCCAGCAAGCAATGAAGAGCATGAAAATGTCGAGGAAGTGCCGGACTCACGACAGGGGCCGGACAGCGCCCGGCTCTTGCCAGCATGAGCACACGGGGTAAAAAACCCAGAACGCAAAAAGGCACCGCAACCTACTGCGCTGCCTTTTTGTCTTGTGCCGCATCCTGTGACTGCTTAACCCGGAAATTGAGTTGTTACCGAGCCTGCAGCGGCGGGTTTTTACCGGGCTCTGCCTCAGCCTTCGCGCTTCACCCGGAACCAGGCCGCGTACATGGCCGGCAGGCTCAGGAGGGTCAGCGCCGTCGCCACGATCAGGCCGCCCATGATGGCCACGGCCATGGGCCCCCAGAAAGCGCTGCGCATGAGCGGAATCATGGCCAGCACCGCCGCGGCCGCCGTCAGCATGATGGGGCGGAAGCGGCGCACGGCGGCGTCGACCACCGCCGTCCAGCGGTCCACGCCCGCGGCGATGTCCTGCTCGATCTGGTCGATGAGGATGACCGAGTTGCGGATGATCATGCCGTTCAGCGCGATGATGCCCAGCGTCGCCACGAAGCCCATGGGCCTGCTCAGCAGCAGCAGCGTCAGCGTGGCGCCCACCAGGCCCAGCGGGCCGGTGAGGAAAACCAGCAGGCTGCGCGAGAAAGAGCGCAGCTGCAGCATCAGCAGCGTGAAGATGATGAAGAGCATGAGCGGCACGTTCGCGGAAATGGAGCTCGTGCCCTTGCTGGATTCCGCCACGGTGCCGGCGATCTCGATCTGGTAGCCGGGCGGCAGCTTCCTGCGCAGCGCGTTCAGCTGTTCGTCCAGCCGGAGTGCCACCGTAGAGCCCTGGATGCCCTCGCGCACATCCCCCTGCACGGTGACGGCGAAGTTGCCGTTCTGGCGCCAGATCACGCCGGGCTCCCAGCCGAGGGAGGCGTGGCCGACCTGCGAAAAGGGAATGGATGCGCCATTGGCGGTGGGCAGATAGGCGCCGGCGAGCGCGCTCACTGCACTGCGCTCATGCTCCGGCTGGCGCAGCATGATGCCGATCTGGCGGTTGTTTTCGCGATACTGGCCGATAGGAAGGCCGGAGAGCAGGGTCTCGCTGGCCGTGGCCAATGCCTCGTTGCTGACCCCGAGCGCGCGGGCGCGTGCCTGGTCCACTTCAACTTTCAGGACCTTGATGTCCTCGTGCCAGTTGTCGTTGACGCCGCGCATGTCGCCGTCCTGGCGCAGCACGGCTTTCGCCTCCTCCGCCAGCCTCCGCACCTGGGCCGGGTCGGGGCCCACCACGCGGAACATCACGGGGTAGGGCACGGGCGGTCCGTTCGGCAGCAGCTGCGCACGGGTGCGCGCCTCCGGGAACTCCTGCACGAGGAGCTGCGGCAGCTCGCGGCGAATGCGCTCGCGGTCCTCGTGCGTGGCCGGCAGCACGATCAGCTGCGAAACGTTGTCCTGGGGAAAGATCTGGTCCAGGGGCAGATAGAAGCGCGGCACGCCGGAGCCGATGAAGGACGAGACGGCGGCTACGCCGTCGAGTTTCGCGATGCGCGCTTCCACCCGCTTCGCCAGGTTCTCGCTCGCGGCGAAGGAGGAGCCTTCCGGCAGCCACAGGTCGACGATGATTTCCGGTCGGCTGGAATCGGGGAAGAACTGCTTCTCGACGACCTGCATGCCGAGCATGCCGAGGGCCAGCGCGCCGGCCGTGGCGCCGATGGTGAGCCAGCGGCGCTGCACGCAGTAGTCCACCAGGGCGCGCACTTTTCGGTAGAAGGGCGTGTCGAAGACCTCGCCGTGGCCGGCCGGCTGGTCGCGCAGCAGCTTGAAGCCGAGGTAGGGCACGAAATAGATGGAGACGAACCAGGAGATCAGCAGCGCCGCCGTGGTCACGCCGAAGATGGCGAAGGTGTATTCGCCGACGGCGGAGTTGGCGATGCCGATGGGCAGGAAGCCCGCCGCCGTGATCAGCGTGCCGGTCAGCATGGGCATGGCGGTGGCGGAGAAGGCATAGGTGCTGGCCTTCAGGCGGTCGAGGCCTTCCTCCATTTTGCGCACCGTCATCTCGATGATGATGATGGCGTCGTCGACGAGCAGGCCGAGCGCGATGATGAGCGAGCCCAGCGAGACCTTGTGCAGGTCGATATGCCACCAGTTCATGACCAGGAAGGTGGCGGCGAGCACCGTGGGAATGGACAGCGCGACGACGAGGCCGGGACGCGTGTCGATGCGCCAGGGGTTTTTATGCAGGCCGAGCGCGAGAAAACTCACCGCCAGCACGATGATGAGCGCCTCGGCCAGCACGCGCAGGAATTCCTGCACCGACTGCGACACGGCGGCGGGCTGGTCCTGCATCTGCTCGAGCTCGATGCCGGCCGGCAGGCGCTGGCGCAGGTCGGCGGTGGCCTTGTTCAGGTTCTCGCCCAGCTTGATGATGTCGCCGCCCCGGGCCATGGAGATGGCCAGCGCCATCACCTCGCGGCCGTTGTGGCGCACCTTGGGCGCGGGCGGGTCCACCCTGCCGCGGACGATGCTGCCGAGATCGCCCAGGCGGAAGCTGCGGTTGTTGAAGCGCAGCGGCAGCTGGCGCAGCGTTTCCAGATTGTCGAACTGGCCGCCGATGCGTAACTGCAGCGTGTCGCTGGGGGTGTGCATCTCGCCGGTATAGGCGACGGCGTTCTGGGCGTTCAAGGCGTGGGTGACCTGGCGGAAATCGATGCCGAGCCGGGCCAGCTTGAGCTGCGAGATCTCGACGTAGATTTTCTCCTCCTGCACGCCGAGCAGCTCGACCTTGGCCACGTTCGGCACCTGCAGCAGTTGCTGGCGGATGAGGTCGGCATGGTCGCGCAGCTCCGCCTGCGAGAAGCCGTCGCCGGAGAGCGCGTAGATCACGCCGTAGACATCACCGAACTCGTCATTGAACACCGGCCCCTGCACGCCTGCCGGCAGGCGGTTACGCATGTCGCCGATTTTCTTGCGCACGGTGTACCAGAGATGCGGCACCTGCTCGGGCGGCGTCGAGTCGCTCACTTCCAGGAAGAAGGTGGTCTCGCCCGGCTTGGAGTAGCTGCGGATGCGGTACACATAGGGCGTTTCCTGCAGCGTCTTCTCCATGGGGTCGGAGACCTGCTGCGCCATCTGCATGGCGGTGGCGCCCGGCCAGAAGGCGCGGAGCACCATGATGCGGTAGGTGAAGGGCGGATCTTCATCCTGGCCGAGCTGGAAATAGGCCGCGCTGCCCGCGATGAGCAGCACGATGAGCATGTAAAGCGTGATCGCCGGATTCTGGATGGCGATGCGCGAGAGATTGAAGCGCTCGCTGAGTTTCTCGGGAGCGCCGTGGGGCGATGCGCCGGACATGGGGCTGCTCCGGCTCAGTGCTGGCTGGAGGGAACGAAGGGCTGCACTTTCTGCCCCTCGCTGAGCACGTGCACGCCGGCCGTCACGACCCGCATGCCGGCCTGCAGTCCGGCCACCAGCACGTCGTTGCCTTCCACGCCCGCGCTCTGCACGGGATGGCGCTTCACCGTCGAGGTCTTCTCGTCATATATCCACACCAGGGTCTGGCCCTGCTGGCTGAAGATGGCGGTGGTGGGCAGGCGCGCGGTGCCGGTGCGCATGGCGGGCAGTTGCAGGTGCAGCGTGGCGGACTGGCCGAGCGCGAGCGCCCCGGGCGGCGCCTTCACAGTGTAGCGGGCGCGGAAGGTGCGCGTCACCGGATCGGCGGCGGCGGAGAGTTCACGCAGCGTCGCCGGCAGTTTTACGTCCGGCTTCGCCCACAGCGATGCCTCTGCCTTCGCCAGGCGGGCCAGCGCGGTGCGGTTTTCCGGGAATTCCACCTCGATCTCGCGCGGGCCGTCCTGCGCCAGGCGGATCACCGGCTGGCCGGCGCCGACGCCTTCGCCGGCATCGGCCAGCACCGCCACCACGACGCCGTCGGCATCGGCGCGCAGCACGGTATCGGCGCGCCGGTTCTGCTCCAGCGAGAGTCCGCTCTGGGCCTGCTGATGCTGCGCCTCCGCGGTAGAGAGTTCGACCCGCTTGCGCTCCAGCTCGGTGGCGGAGACATGACCTTTCTTCGCAAGCTCCTGGTAGCGCGCGAATTCGGAGCGGGCATTGTCCAGCTGCGCCGTGGCGGCGATGAGCTGCGAATTCGCCGCCTGGCCGGAGAGTTCGAAGTCACGCGGGTCGAGCCGGGCGAGTTCCTGGCCGCGCTGTACGCGCTGGCCGGTCTCGACCCGGCGCGAGACGATCTTGCCGCTGACGCGGAAGCCGAGATTGGATTCGACGCGCGCGCGCACCTCGCCGGCGAGTTCGGCAGTGGCGGCGCTCGTGCCGTCATTCACCGTCAACAGCTTGACGGGGCGCGGTGGCGCGGCGGCGGGTTCCTCGCGGCTGCAGGCAGCCAGCGTCAGGACGCATGCGGTGAGGAGCAGGGCTGGGGAAATTGTCCGCTTCATGGGCTGTTGTCTTTTTCTCTTGGTCGTTAGCGGGCCGGAGGCGAGGGAGGGACGGTCTTGCGCCTCCGGACCTGTTTTTTGGTCGATTGACCAATAGGAGCAGCACTCATGTTTGATGTCACCCCCTTGCCGGGGAGTGGCCGGCTCTTTTTATGACCCTGTGGTCCTGTTCCTGGGCCGGCCTGGCGGGGGCGCGCCCGGGCTAGGCGCCGGGTCCGGGCCTGGTCTGGCGCATGGGGCCGGCGTGGCTTTTCCCCAGGAACCGGGTTCTTTAAGTGCTCAAACAAAAATTTCCTGGCATGAGCTTGCGCAGTTCGACAGCACGGCGCAGACATTCTCACAGAGCGCCTCGAAAGACCGGTAAGACGAGAGCGGCAGCCACTCGTACTTGATCTTCCG
>JBMOQI010000009.1:0-174292 GCA_049320605.1 Pseudomonadota bacterium
TTTGGGCCAGCCGCGAGATAACCCCCAATTTGCCCAGGTGAGATGACAGCAGAACAGGGCAAAGACCAAGAAAAATAGGCCTATGGGAATTAACAGCGAGAGTTCCATTTCTCAACCTAACGTTGGAATTAAGCGGCGCCGAAGGCGTCCGCTTGAATGACTGGTTAGGCCGAAGGCCGTGCCGAAGCCCCTGCCGCTCAAACGCTTGCCCCGACCTTACCGAAGGCACCCGCCAATTTGAAGCCCGGGAATCACAACCGGGCGGCGAAGCCTTGGCCGAAGCCGCAAAGACTGGAATTACCCCGGCTGACAGGAGCTGGTTTGCCGCAAAAGAAGCAGGGCCGGGAGGCTGACGAAGTTGGTGCCACTGCTGTTGCTGACGGAGCACCCCAACGGCAGTGGCAGAACAAAACCCGAAGCCTTGCAGCGGTGAGCAGAGAGGCAGAAGTAAAAGCTTGAGCTGCGATTGCCGAAGCACGCAATAAATACCGGACGGGGCCTAACGTTGGAATTAAGGGGCGGCCGACCGCGCAGCGGTTGGGCGTCCCCTTGAATGACTGGTTAGGCCGAAGGCCGACCCGAAGCCGCTACCGCCTAACTGCTTGCCCCGACCTTACCGAAGCCACCCGCATATTTGTAGCCCGGGAATCACTGACGGTGGACGCAGCGGAAACCGAAGCCGACGTGGCCGGATTGCACCCGGCTGACGGAGAGCCTGTTGGCCGCCAAAGAAGCAGGGCCGAGAGGCTGACGAAGTTGGTGCCACTGTTCTGGCTGACGGAGCACCCCAACGGCCGTGGCAGAACAAAACCCGAAGCCTTGCAGCGGTGAGCAGAGAGGCAGAAGTAAAAGCTTGAGCTGCCGAAACCGAAGCGGGCAGAAGCTGCGCACGGGGCCTAACGTTTAGGTTAAGGCCGCGCGCTGCCGGCCTTGGGTGAATAAGACAGCGGTTACCGCGTCGGCCTTGAACCGCTTGTTAGGCCGCAGGCCGACTCGAAGCCACAGGCGCTTAAAGACTTGCCCCGACCTTACCGAAGCAGCCTGCTGATTTGAAGCCCGGGAATCACTGACGGTGGACGCAGCGGGAACCGAAGCCCCGCCGCTGACAGCGCACGGTTGTTCCGGGAAAGAAGCAGGGCAGTGACCGCTAACCATCCGTTAGCCACCACGGACTTCGCTAACGGAGCACCCGGCAGCAGCGAGAGAAAGGCCAGTTTCACGAGAGCCTTTGCCGAAGCCTTGCAGACGAACCGAAGCAGAAACGTGTGGAGCTGGAGGTGATGCAACCGAAGCGGGCAGCAGCAACGCACGGGGCCTAACGTTGGAATTAAGCGGCGCCGAAGGCGTCCGCTTGAATGACTTGTTAGGCCGAAGGCCGACCCGAAGCCGCTGCAGCCCAAACTCTTGCCCCGACCTTACCGAAGGCACCCGGGAATTTGAAGCCCCGGAATCACCGGCCTTGCCCGAAGCGATAGCCGAAGCAGAGATGCTGACGGAGCGCGGGGTTGCTTTGGCAGAAACTCTTACGGCTAAAGCAACGGCGGCCGAAACATCTGACCTGACTAACGGAGCACCCAACGGCGGCGAAAGAATGGCTGGCCGACGAACTTGCCCGAACGATCTGTACCGAAGCCTTGCAGCCGCACCGAAGCGAAAACGTGTGGAGCGGGAGCTGATGCAACCAAAGCGGGCAGAAGCCGCGCACGGGGCCTAACGTTGCGGTTAAGGGGCGCCGAAGGCGTCCCCTTGAACTGTTTGTTAGGCGCAGGGGCTGAAAGAGCCCAGCAGCGCCCAACTCTTGATACGGCTGAACTTACCGAGATGCGGCGTTGGCCACAAGCGCGGGAATCACCGGCCAAGGCCGAAGGCCGACGACCTTTAATGGATCAGCCGCACGAGCAACACGGACAGAGCCGAAGGCAAGGGTGGAGCCGAAGACACGGACGGAGGAATTGCTTGGGCCGCCCGGCGCGACCGCGGCTTTGAATACTTGAGGTGCCGGCTGGCGCGCGGGGCACCGAAGCCGAACAGGGCAAAGACAACTGAAATTGGCGGGCTTGGCCGCAGGAGAAGCCGCCACTGAATGAGCCGAAGCGATTCAAGATTTTAGCGGCGCGCACGGGGCCTAACGCAGGAGCTAAGCCGCTCGCGTAGCGAGTCGGCTTGAGCGAGTTGTTATGCAACAGGACAGACTATGAAGCTGACCGATTACCAGAAAAAGGAACTGGTCTGGATGCGCGACCAAGCCGGTGAAAAGTGGGAAGTGATCTCCCGGTTTTACGGAAAGTCTGTCGGGCATTGCTGCAACATTTACAAACAGGTGAAGCAAAATGAGCAAAGCCGAAAGAGCAAGGGCGCTACTTGAGAAAGCGAAAGAAGCAGGCTGCGCCGCAAATGTGGAGGGAAACTTCGTTGTTTTCCGCCCGCCACTGCCGGTGAACCTGATGCTGGAGGCAGCCGAACTCGGTGACGAGTTAACGGAACTTCTGGTGCATAACGTTGGAGTTAAGGCCGCGCCGAAGGCGTCGGCCTTGAACGAATTGTTAGCGATCAGTTGCCATTGGCGCGCCATCTCTGCGATTTGGCCAAGTATCGATTATTAGGCGCTGTGCCATAGCAAATGCACAATCACGATGCATAAAGATGGACATGCCTTCGTGATATTTTAAGGGCTCATCCGGCTTTTGCATGGGTGGCCGGATAGAGATTCAGACCACCACAGTGGAACAAAATATCCGCCTTGAAGTTATCGATGTTGCGATAGCCGCGTGACTGGCAAATCATTTTCTGGATCTTGGCGTTGATGCTTTCGGCCGTCGCGTTGGTGATCGGGTGCTGGCAATAATTCAGCAGGCCCTCCAGATGTCGCTTGACCGTTTTTGCCGCCGCCACCACCGGCGCCAGTCGGCTGTGCGTCGCCCAGTAATACCAGCGATCAAAAAACTTGCGTGCCCAGGTCTTGCTGCGATAGCTCCACATCTGCTTCAGCATTTCCTTGATCGCCCAGGCCCGCGACGTTTTCAGGTTCAGATCCTTCAGCGCGCTAAACGCCTGATATTGCTCCGCCCCCATGGTGTCGACATTGCGCAGCCACAGATATTTCGATCCCTTCAAACGCGTATCGCCGTCCTGCAGCAAGGCCTGGTGCTCGCTCCGGCGCACCTTGTCCACCGCCTCCGTCAGCTTGCCCATGATGTGAAAGCGGTCGAAGACAATTTTCCCGTCTGGCTCGGGCAGTGCTTCTTTCGTGGCCGTGATAAAGGCCGGCCACATGTCCATCGCCACCGCCTCAATACCGCTCTTTTCCGCGGCGCTGAGCCCTGCATAGAAGCCGGACAGCGCTTCCTTGGTCCGCGTTTCGACGACATGACGCACGTGGCCCGTGCCCAGTTCGCTGACCACGGTCACGTAACGGTGGCCACGCTTGAAGGCCTTCTCGTCCACGCCCAAAGACCCCGCCACCAGGGGGGGGCGTGCTTTCATTCCCCGCTCCACGGCCCGACGCTTGATCCCATGGGCTTCATCCCAACTCAGCCCCAGCAGACGCGCGGCGGCCTGCGTGTCACAGGCCTTGAGCACATCGATGGCCATGCGCTCGAACAAGAGCGTAAACCGTGAACGCATTTCCGCCCACGGCAGCGGGACGGTCTTCACGCCATGCTCGGGGCAGTGCACGCGCGGCGGACGGGCGTGCAGAAAGGTGTGAAACTGGCAGCTGTCCAGATGCCGCCACACGCGTTCCTGGCCGTGGTCATACACGGGCCACTCCCGCTGGCAGTCGGGACAGGCAAAAAGCAGCCCCTCCGGATGCTCCACCCATACGTCCACGCGCTTTTCCTCGACCGACAGCTCGACATCGCGAACGGTCCACGGCGTGGTAATGCCCAGCAAATGCCGATAAAGCTCAACGTCACGCATGGCGGATTCTCCCAGGGTCAGAAATGACGGTATTTTAAGGGTGACCCACGGGAAAGTCGGAAGTCCCCTTTTAAGAAGCCATCATGCCTGACAGTTGGACCTTCAATTTTGTGGCCGCAGCCAAAGCAAATATCAGATACGCCATAAGGAGCGAAGTTTTCTGATGCTTCACCATTCTTGAAATATGTCATTGCCTCTCCTGAGCGCTAACGTTAAGTAGACACCAACTGGTGTGTTTTGGAGTACGACACCTGGTGTCTAAGTCCGGTTGTCGAGTTAGGGGCCATGGATTTCAATGGCTTGCAGATGGCGACTCGAGTGGCTGTCCTAACCTGAGACGGAAAATACACCATGGAAGGAAATCAGCAAGAACCGCGGCTGCTGGAGCGGATGCGTGAGGCCATACGGACCCGGCACTATAGCATCCGGACGGAAGAGGCTTATCTCAACTGGGTCAGGCGATACATCAAGTTCCATGGCCTGCAGCATCCTTCCGCCCTGGGCGCGGCGGAGCTCGAGGCTTTCCTGACTTATCTCGCGGTCAGCCGCAACGTGGCTGCTTCCACGCAGAACCAGGCGTTGTCGGCCATCCTGTTCCTGTATCGCGAGGTGCTGGGCATTGAGTTGCCCTGGCTCAAGGATGTCACTCGTGCGAAGAAGCCGACGCGCCTGCCGGTCGTGCTGACACCGGAGGAGGTGCAGCAGGTGCTGGCGGCGCTGGAGGGGACAACGGCCCTGATGGGCCGCCTGTGCTATGGCAGCGGGTTGCGGCTCATGGAGTGTGTGCGCCTGCGCGTTAAGGACCTGGATTTCCGGCGCAAGGAGATCGTCGTGCGCGAGGCCAAGGGCAACAAGGACCGGATCACCATGCTGCCGCGGTCTCTGGTCGAGCCGTTGCAGCGGCATTTGCAGCGCGCGAAGCTGTTACACGAGGAGGATGTGGCGGCCGGTCACGGCCGGGTCTGGCTGCCGCATGCGCTCGCGGTCAAGAAGCCGGAGGCGCCGCTGGAGTGGGGCTGGCAGTATGTTTTCCCCTCGGCCCGGCTGTCGGTGGATCCGCGCTCGGGCGCGGTGCGCCGTCATCATGTGGACGAGAAGCGGCTGCAGAGGGCCATCAAGGTGGCCCTGGGGGAGGCGGGCATCTACAAGCCGGCGACCACGCACACGCTGCGGCACAGCTTCGCCACGCACTTGCTGGAAAGCGGCTACGACATCCGCACCGTGCAGGAACTGCTGGGCCATGCCGATGTCTCGACGACCCAGATTTATCTGCATGTGCTGAACCGCGGCGGTCTGGGTGTCAGGAGCCCACTGGACGACAGGGTGGGGGAGGTAGTGCGGGGGTGGAAAAAATGGTGGCTATGGCGGGACTTGAACCTGCGACATCAGCATTATGAATGCTGCGCTCTAACCAACTGAGCTACATAGCCACACCGGGCGCGCATTTTAGCCATGGGCCCCGGCCCATTTCAAGCAGCGCGAGAGGTCGTGGCGGCGGTCTCGGGCTCGCGCGACAGGCGGGTGACCAGGAGCTGGTCGATGCGGTGGTTCTCGAGGTCGACGACCTCGAATTTATAGCCGCCGTGGACCACGGAGTCGGTCAGCTTGGGCATCTTGCGCAGGCTGTACATCATGAAGCCGGCGATGGTTTCGTAGTTGCTGTCGTCCGGGAATGCCTCGATCTCGAGGGCCCGCATCACGTCTTCCACCGGGGTCAGGCCGTCCACCAGCCAGCTGTTGTCGTCGCGCTTGACGATCTGCTGCTGGCTGGCGATGACGAGGTCGCCCATCACCGTGCTCATCACGTCGTTCAGGGTGATGAGGCCCACCACCAGCCCGTATTCGTTGAGCACCACCGAGAAATCCTCGCGGCTGGCGCGGAACTGGTCCAGCAGCTCGTAGAGGGTGAGGCTGTCGGGCACGGTCAGCACCGGCTTGAGCCAGGGGGCGTCCTTCAGGGTCAGCGGCTGGTCGGTGAGGATGCGCGTCAGCAGGTCCTTGGTGTCGGCATAGCCCACCACCTTGTCGATGCCGCCGTCGCAGACCAGGAACTTGGAGTGCGAGTGGCGCGCCATCTGCGCGCGCAGGCCGGCCTCGCTGTCCTGCAGGGTGAAGTAGACGATGCTCTCGCGGGTGGTCATGGCCGAGGGCACGAGGCGCGACTCCAGGCCGAAGACGTTCCCGATCAGGTGGTATTCCTGCCTGGGCAGCACGCCGGCCTCGGCGCCGGCGTCGACCACGGCGGAGATGTCGGCGAAGGTGATCTCGTCGGCGCGCTGGCCGGAGAGGCCCATGAGCTTGAGCAGCCAGTCGGAGACCCCGTTGAAGAACCACACCGCCGGCTTGAACAGGGTGATGCAGAACTGCATGGGCCGCACGGTGAGCAGGGCCATGCGTTCCGGGGCCAGCATGGCCAGGCGTTTGGGCAGCAGGTCGGCGAAGACGATGAAGAGCGAAGTGATGGTGAGGAAGGACAGCAGCATGCTGAGGGTGCCGAGCCAGGGCCCCTGGTAGAGCAGGCCGAGGCCGTGCTGGAAATAGGGGGTCAGGGCGGACTCGCCGAACACGCCGGCGAGGATGGCCACCGTGTTTACGCCGACCTGGATCGCGGTGAAGAAATGCCCGGGCCGCTCCTGCAGGGCGAGCACGTCGCGGGCGCGCGCGTTACCCGCCTCGGCGAGCACGGTCAGCTTGATCTTGCGCGCCGCCGCCAGCGCAATCTCCGAGATGGCGAAGAACGCACTGCCGGCGATCAGCGCAAGAATGATGAGCAGCTGGTGGGTGAAACTCACAGCGCGCTCCTGATTCGGCAGATACGGCCCAGTATAAGGCCTGGCCCGCGAGCGGCCCGTCTGGCGGGCGTGACAGCGGCTGTAATGGCGATAGACCGGACGAGCGGAAAGGCCGGAGAGAGGGTTACCCGCCGGTGTCCGACGAGTGAAGCCGAGTTGTGTTGGAACTGCGTGCCAGTCGCCGGATGTGGCAAGAAAGACGGGCTGGGGCTGGCAATCCTGGCCAGCATCCCGTAGGAGCGGCTTCAGCCGCGAACACTTCCGGCATTGTGTGCTGCTGGGTTCGCGGCTGAAGCCGCTCCTACGGGAATGGCGGAAGGGCGGGGTCAGACGTTGAAGCGGAAGTGCATTACATCGCCGTCCTGCACGATGTAGTCCTTGCCTTCCAGCCGCCACTTGCCGGCTTCTTTCGCGCCCGCTTCGCCGTTGTACTTCACGAAGTCCTCGTAGGCGATGACTTCGGCGCGGATGAAGCCCTTCTCGAAATCCGTGTGGATCACGCCCGCGGCCTGCGGCGCGGTGGCGCCGACCTTCACGGTCCAGGCGCGCACTTCCTTCACGCCGGCGGTGAAATAGGTCTGCAGGCCGAGCAGCGTGTAGCCGGCGCGGATGACGCGGTTCAGGCCGGGCTCCTCCATGCCGAGCGTATCGAGGAACTCCTGCTTGTCGGCCTCGTCGAGCTCGGCGATTTCGGCTTCGATCTTGTTGCAGATGGGCACGACGATGGCGCCTTCGGCCTCGGCGTACTGCGTCACGGCGTCGAGGTGCGAGTTGTTGCTGAAGCCGTCCTCGGAGACGTTGGCGATGTACATCACCGGCTTGGTCGTGATGAGGCAGAGCGGCTTCAGGATCTCGATATCCTCTTTCGAGAGGCCGAGCGAGCGGGCGCGCTGGCCTTCGCCGAGCGCCGGCAGGATCTTCTCGATCACGGCCTTCAGCGCCAGCGCTTCCTTGTCGCCGCCCTTGGCCTGCTTTTCGACGCGCTTCAGCGCTTTCGCGGCGGTGTCGAGGTCGGCGAGCGCGAGTTCCATGTTGATGATCTCGATGTCGTCCACCGGATTGATGCGGTTGGCGACGTGGATCACGTTGTCGTCCAGGAAGCAGCGCACCACGTGCGCGATGGCGTCGGTCTCGCGGATGTTGGCGAGGAACTGGTTGCCGAGGCCCTCGCCCTTGGAGGCGCCGGCGACGAGGCCGGCGATGTCGACGAATTCCATCGTCGCCGGCATCACGCGCTCGGGCTGCACGATGGCGGCGAGCTTGTCCTGGCGCACGTCGGGCACCGGCACGATGCCGGTGTTGGGCTCGATGGTGCAGAACGGAAAGTTTTCCGCCGCGATGCCCGCCTTGGTGAGCGCGTTGAAGAGGGTGGACTTGCCGACGTTGGGCAGGCCGACGATGCCGCAGTTGATTGCCATTTTCTTTACCTCAGCGTAGCCCGGATGAAGGCGCTTGCGCCGGAATCCGGGGAAAAACCCGGATTCCGGCGCAAGCGCCTTCATCCGGGCTACAAATTCTTCAGGCCTTGAAGCCGTTCAGCCTGTTCATCGCCTGGGAAATTTTTCCGGCGATCATGTCGTCGCTCAGCGCCACCGCTGCATCGAGCGCGCGCTCGATGAGTTCCTGCTCGCTCGAAGGCGCCTTGGTCAGCACGAATCCCGAAACATCCTTCGCGTTGCCCGGATGGCCGATGCCCAGCCGCAGGCGGTGAAACTCATTATGGTTGGCGAGCGCGCCGATGATGCTGCGCAGGCCGTTGTGGCCGCCGTGGCCGCCGCCGGTCTTCAGGCGCACCGTGCCGGGCGGCAGGTCGAGCTCGTCGTGCGCGACGAGGATCTCGTCCGGCGCGATCCTGAAGAACGTGGCGAGCGCGCCCACGGACTGGCCGGAGAGGTTCATGAACGTCGTCGGCACCAGCAGGCGCAGGTCCTGGCCCTGTACGCGGCCGCGTCCGGTGAGGCCGTGATACCTGGCTTCGTTGACGAGGCGGAGGCCGTATTTGTCGGCAAGCCGCTCCACGAACCACTGGCCGGCGTTATGCCGGGTGGCGGCGTATTCGGGGCCCGGGTTGCCGAGGCCGACGATGAGTTTGAGCCCGCTCATGCTCGCCTTCCCGCTCCTGCAGATGATGCATCCAAGAAACCTTGCTAATGAAAAGCGGGGCCTGAGCCCCGCTGTTCGCTGCCTGGGCCCGGTTACTCGGCCTTCGGCTCTTCCGCTTCCACACGCGACTTGTGCACGTTGACGATCGGCTGGTCATGGTCGTGTCCCAGCGTGAGCGCCGGGATTTCCACGCCCTGGGGCAGCTTGATGTCGGAGAGGTGCAGGGTGGTGCCGATGTGCAGGTCCTGCACGTCCACGGCCAGGTATTCCGGCAGGTCGGCCGGCAGGCAGGCGATTTCCACTTCGGCGGCCATCACGGCGAGTTCGCCGCCTTCCAGCTTCACGCCGACGCAGGTGTCCTGGTTCAGGTAGTGCACCGGCACCTTCATGGTCAGCTTGTGGGTGGCGTCGACGCGCAGGAAGTCGGCGTGCATCGGCGTGTTCTTGGCGGGGTGGCGCTGCAGGGCTTTGAGCACGGCCTGCTGCGGCTTGCCGTCGATGTTGATGGTCAGGATGTGGGAATAGAAGGCTTCGGACTCGAGCGCCTTGTTCAGTTCGCGCAGTTCGAGCGAAATCGACTGGGCTTCCTGGCTGCCGCCGTAGATCACGGCGGGCAGGCGGCCTTCCAGACGACGCAGGCGGCGGCTCGCACCTTTCCCCGCGTCGGCACGGCCATTCGCATTGAGCGTAAAGCTAGCGGACATTTTCTGTCTCCGGTTATCCGCAAGTCTCCTGCGACCGGAGGCTTGCGGGTTTTCGCCGCGCGGGATTGCGCGGCAATTCATCGCGGATGGCGGCTGCGTCTAGAGCAGCTCGAACATCGCGCTGATGGATTCTTCGTTGTTGATGCGGCGCACCGTCTCGGCCAGCATCGCGGCCAGCGACACCTGGCGGATGCGGCCGCAGCTGCGCGCCTCTTCCGTCAGCGGAATGGTGTCGGTGACGACGAGCTCGTCGAGCTGCGACATCGAGATGTTCTTGATGGCGCCGCCGGAGAGCACGGCGTGCGTGCAATACGCCATGACGCGGCGGGCGCCGTTGTCTTTCAGGGCGGCGGCGGCCTTGCACAGCGTGCCGGCGGTATCGACCATGTCGTCGACGATGACGCAGTCGCGGCCTTTCACTTCGCCGATGATGTGCATCACCTGCGATTCGTTGGCCTTGGGGCGGCGCTTGTCGATGATGGCGAGGTCGGCGTCGTCGAGCTGCTTGGCGACGGCGCGCGCGCGCACCACGCCGCCGACGTCGGGCGAGACCACCATGACGTTCTCGTAGGCCTGCTTGACGAGGTCGGAGAGCAGCACCGGCGAGGCGTAGATGTTGTCGACGGGAATGTCGAAGAAGCCCTGGATCTGGTCGGCGTGCAGGTCGACGGTGAGCAGGCGGTCGACGCCGACGGTGGTCAGCATGTCGGCCACGACTTTCGCCGTGATGGGCACGCGCGCGGAGCGCGGACGGCGGTCCTGGCGGGCGTAGCCGAAGTAGGGAATCACCGCGGTGATGCGGCCGGCGGAAGCGCGGCGCAGCGCATCGGCCAACACGATGAGTTCCATCAGGTTGTCGTTGGTGGGCGCGCAGGTGGACTGCAGGATGAAGACATCCTTGCCGCGCACGTTGTCGTTGATCTCGACCTGGATTTCGCCGTCGGAGAAGCGGCCGACGTGCGCCTCGCCGAGCGCGATGTGCAGCTGGCTGGCGACCTTGCGCGCGAGGTCGGGGGTTGCATTGCCGGTGAAGAGAACCAGGTTGGGCATGATGGCGGCCGCGGCGTGAGTCAAGAAACGATAGGTGCTGGTGGCGGCCAGGCTGGCGCCGCCGCAGAACGAGCCTGTCGTTCTGCCGGTTCCGGAACTCCGGAACGTCCTCGAGAAGTGGCAGGGGCGGCTGGATTCGAACCAACGCATGGCGGGATCAAAACCCGCTGCCTTACCGCTTGGCGACGCCCCTGAAACTGCGTTGTCCTTCTTCCGCTGCCACGGAAGAAAGAGGAGAGGGCATGTGCTGGTCCTGCCTCTCGCCCGGCTCCTGCCGGGAGAATTCCTACGGATTAACCGGGGCCGCGAGCGCCGGCGAGCGGTTCGCGCCACGGGCCACGAAACCGGGGATGGGGCTTTGCGCCAGCAGGGCTTCGGCCTGTGCCCGGTCGGGGCATTCGAGGAAGCAGCAGGCGCCGGTTCCGGTCATGCGCGCGTGGCCGTGGAGAGAGAGCCAATCCAGCGCCGCGGTGACCTCGGGAGACAGCGCCCTGACCACGTTTTCGCAGTCATTTCGCAGGGTTACGCCCCCCCCTCCCGCGAGAAAGGCGGCTACTGTAATTGCGGGGGTATGACGTGTCAATTGCGGATGCCGGAACACTTCCGCGGTGCTGATGTGGGCCTCCGGCGTCAGCACGAGATACCAGTTCTCGGGGAGGGCGACCGCGGTCAGCCGCTCGCCGACGCCCTCGGCAAAGGCCGCGCGGCCGCGCACGAAAACCGGCACGTCGGCGCCGAGCGCGAGGCCGAGTTCGGCGAGCCTGTCCTCGCTCAGCCCGAGTGCCCAAAGCCTGTTGAGCCCGAGCAGGGTGGTGGCGGCGTCGGAGGAGCCGCCGCCGATGCCGCCGCCCAGGGGCAGGCGCTTTTCCAGCACGATATCCGCACCCAGCCGGCAGCCGGTGGCCGACTGCAGCAGGCGGGCCGCGCGCAGGATCAGGTTGCTCGCGGCAGGTACGCCGGGAAGCTCGGGCTGGAGAGTGAGGGCGCCGTCGCGGCGCGGGCGGAAGTGCAGGGTGTCGGCGTAGTCCAGGAACTGGAAGACGGTCTGCAGCAGGTGATAGCCGTCGGGCCGGCGCCCGGTGATGTGCAGGAAGAGGTTGAGCTTGGCCGGGGCGGGCAGGGAGAGCGTGGTCACAGCGCGGGCTCCGGCGCCGGGCTGCCGTCGCCGGCGGTCACCGGCGCTGCGAGGTTCAGCCGCCACAGGCCGATGACCACGGTGGCGCGGCCCTCGGGTCCCTGCAGGGTGAGGCGGCGCGGCAGCTTGGGCGCTTCCGGGCTCCACTCCAGGTAATCGATGGTCCAGCCGGCCTCTCTTATCTGCAGCAGCTTGCCATCCGGGCCATGGCTGAGTTCGGCGGCGGCGGTGGCCGGCTCGGCCTTCAGCCAGTGCAGGGCATGGGAGACGGGCGCCTGGCGCCGGGTCGTTGTTTCCAGGAGCTCTTCGAGTGAGCCGGCGCTGACTTCTCCCGCGACGTTGTCGCCGCTGAGCCTGACCAGGCCGGGCTGGCCCTGCACTTCGGCCCGGCCCAGCCCGAGCGGGCCGCGCACGACGATCCGGTAGGCGGGACCGCTCTGCGTCCAGGTGAAGTAGACGTTGGCGCCGCGGTCTCCGGTGCGCACGGCGGCCTTGCCTTCGGCTTCCCAGTGCGCGGGCAGGGCCGGGTTGGTCCAGACGGTGACCGGCCGGCTGGCGCAGGCCGCGAGGAAGAGGCTGGCGGCGCCCAGGGCGGCCAGCCGCCGGGAGCGCGAAAGAAAGATCACCTGGGCCGCCTCAGAGGGGGTCGAGGCGCTGGCGGGTGCGCGGAATGTAGGTGCTCCCGGGGTGCTGGCGCAGGGCCTCGGCCCAGATGCGGCGGGCTTCGTCGCGATGGCCGAGCGCCCACAGCACTTCGCCGAGGTGGGCGGCGATCTCGTCGTCCGGGAAGAGCGAGTAGGCCTTGCGCAGTTCGATGAGGGCGCCGGCACGGTCGCCGCGCTTGAACTTGAGCCAGCCCAGGCTGTCGATGATGGCGGGGTCGTCCGGCTTGAGGTCGATGGCGCGGCGGATATAGGCCTCGGCCTCGTCCAGGCGCGTGGTGCGGTCGGCCAGCGTATAGCCCAGCGCGTTCAGGGCGGTGGGATTGTCCGGCTCGTAGCGCAGCACTTCGCGCATGTCGGCCTCGAAGTCGTCCAGCCGGTTGAGCTTCTCGGCCGCCATGCCGCGGGAGAGCAGCAGCTGGGCGTCGCCGGGCTGCTCCGTGAGCGCCGTACTGAGCAGCGTCCAGGCGGCCTCGGACTGTTCGCTCTCGTTGAGGATCTCGGCCTCGAGCTGGTAGAGGCGCGTGCTCAGCTCCGGCGTCTGGGCGCGGGCCCGGGCGAGCCGGCTGCGGGCTTCCGCAAGCTTGTCCTGGGCCACGAGCAGGCGCGCAATCTCGGCCTGCGCCGGCAGGTACTGGTTGCCGGGCTGGACGCTCTCGAAGAGCCGGACGGCCTCCTCCTGGCGCTTCTGGCGTACCGCCAGCAGGCCGAGGAAGTAGCGGGCCTCGTCGCCCAGCGCGTCGCTGTCCTGCAGGGTCTCGAGCTCGCGCTGCGCGACCTCGTCGTGGTGATTCTCGAAGGCGACGAGGGCGTAGCTGAGGCGCAGGGCCTCATCCTGCGGCAGGCGGGCGGCCAGGGCCTGGAATTCGGCCTCGGCGCCGTTGAGGTCGCCGGCGCGGATCAGGGCGCGGGCCAGGTTGATGCGCAGGTTGTGGCGTTCGGGGCGCTTCTGGCTGGCGGCGCGCAGCAGGTCCGCGGCTTCGCGGCTGCGGCTGAGCTCGGTAAGGAGCTTGGCCTGCAGCAGGGTCAGGTGAACGCCGTCCGGGCGCAGCCGGCGGGCCGCCGTGGCGATGGCCAGGGCGTCCGCCGGCTTGCCGCTCTGGGCCATGAGCAGGGCCTGGCCGAACAGCAGGTTGGCGTTTTCCGGATGCGATCGCGCCAGCGCGTCGAGCCGGGCGAAGAGCCGGTCGCGGTCGGCCTGGCTGGCAGGAAGGGCGGCAATGAAGAGCTGTTCGAGGTCGGCCTCCGGCTGCAGGGCCAGCAGGCGGTCGAGGGCGGGCATGGCGATGTCGAAACGGCGCAGGCGCAGGCTGTTGAGCGCGAGCAGGAACCAGCCCTCAGAGGCCTCGGGCGCCACTTCCGTCCACAGCCGGGACATTTCCAGGCTCTCGGGATGGTTCAGGATCTGGGCAATGGTCGTGGCGCGGCCCACTACCTCGGGATCACGGGTGGCGCGGGCCTGCTGCACGTAGTTGCGCAGCGCGAGATCGGGCTGCTGGCGCAGCGCCGCCAGCTCTGCCGTCAGCAGGGACTCCAGCGTTGCAACCGGAAAAGGGCGGTAACGGGGCCCCGCCTCTTTTTCGACAGGAGCGGCCGCGGCCGCGGGCGCAGGCCGGGCCGTGGCCGACGGTTGCGCGGCGCAGGCTGCCAGCAGCGGCAGCGGAAGTAGGCAGGCGAGAAAGCGATAAGGCATATCTTGTAAGAAATAGTGACTGCTGGTGACTCTGTGAGGCCATCTTGGCAAAAAAGCTAGGCGCCTGCCATGAAAGCCGTGTCGCAGAAGGGTAGTTCCGTCGGCGCCGGGCGGCCGCCGCCGGTTTGTCTTTGCCGGGTGTATCCCGCAAAATCCGCTTCCTTTCCTGCCTGTCCCGTCCCTGCGTCCGGGGTTCCGACCCCGGCAATTTTCACCCGATCGCAGCGGACCGGGCAGGGATGCAGACGGCGACGGGCCACGATTCAGGCACATTTTCAGCATACGGGTCAGGCATGGGGCTTCTCGCGCTCGGTATCAACCACAAGACGGCTTCGCTCGACCTGCGCGAGAAAGTCGCCTTCACCCCCGAGGCCCTCGACGCCGCCTTGCGCGCCGGCCTGCGCGAGGCCGGCCTCAGCGAACTCGCCATTCTCTCCACCTGCAATCGCACCGAGTTCTACGCCCAGCTCTCGGCGGAAAGCGGCGCCGCCCTCATGGGCTGGCTGGCCCGGCATCGCCACCTCGCCCTCGACGAGATCGCCGGCAGCATCTACCAGTACGAGAACGAGGAGGCGGTCCGGCACATGATGCGCGTGGCCGCCGGCCTCGATTCCATGGTCCTCGGCGAGCCGCAGATCCTCGGCCAGATGAAAACCGCCTATATGCAGGCGGCGGCGGCCGGCAGCCTCGGGCCGGCGCTCGAGCGGCTCTTCCAGGCGACCTTCGCCGCCGCCAAGCAGATCCGCACCGAAACCGCGATCGGCGCCCATCCGGTTTCGGTCGGCTTCGCCGCCGTGCGGCTCGCGCGCCAGATCTTTGCCAACCTGCAGGAGAGCGAGGCGTTGCTGATCGGCGCCGGCGAAATGATCGAGCTGGTCGGCAGGCATCTTTTCGAGCAGGGCGTGACGAAAATCACCGTGGCCAACCGCACACTCGCGCGCGGCCTCGAACTCGCACGGCAGTTCGACGGGCGCGCCGTTTCGCTGGAGGAAATTCCGGACGTGCTGGCCCGTGCCGACATCGTGATTTCGTCCACGGCCTCGCCCCTGCCCATCCTCGGCAAGGGCATGGTGGAGCGTGCGCTGAAGAAGCGCCGGCACCGTCCCATCTTCATGGTCGACATCGCCGTGCCGCGCGACATCGAGCCGGAGGTGGCGGAGCTGGGCGACGTCTACCTCTACACCGTCGACGACCTGCAGTCGGTGGTGCAGGAGAACATGCACTCCCGCCAGGAGGCGGCGGCAGCAGCGGAAAAGCTCGTCATCGCCCGCGCCGGGCAGTTCATGACGCAGAAGCGCGAACAGGGCGCGGCCGCCACGGTCATGGCCTATCGCCAGCAGGCGGAAAGCCTGCGCCTGCAGGAAACGCAGCGTGCGCTCGCCAGCCTGCAGAAGGGCGCCGACCCCGCCGAGGTGCTGGAGCGCTTCGGCCGCGGACTCACCAACAAGCTGCTGCATGCGCCCAGCCTCGCGCTCAAGAAGGCCGCGGCCGCCGGCGAAATGGAAAAGCTTTCCTGGGCGGCCGAGCTGCTCGGCCTGCCGGACGCAGACGAGGGCGCCGCGGCGGCCCCGGCAGCCGAGTCCCCAAAAGCCGGCCACGAAGGCGGTGACGCCGCATGAAGGCATCGCTGCGCGGCAAGCTCGAAAATCTCGTCGAACGCGCGGAGGAAGTCGGCGCCCTGCTGGCGCAACCCGGCGTCGTTGCCGACAACGAGAAATTCCGCCGGCTTGCGAAGGAACACGCCGAACTCGAGCCGCTGGTGGCCGCCTTCGAGGCCCTGGCCGCGGCGGAGCGCCGCGCCGAGGAAGCCCGCGGCCTGCTCCGGGACCCCGATTTCCGTGAACTGGCCGAGCAGGAGATCCGCGAGGCCACGTCCCGCATCGCAGCGCTCCAGGCCGAGCTCGAACGGCTGATGCTTCCGCGCGATCCCAACGACAGCTGCAATGTCTGGCTGGAAGTGCGCGCCGGCACCGGCGGCGATGAGGCCGCTATTTTTGCCGGCGATCTTTTCCGCATGTATTCGCGCTATGCCGAGAAGCAGCGCTGGCGCGTGGAAGTGGTGTCCGCCAGTCCTGGCGAGCACGGCGGCTACCGGGAAGTCATCGCCAGGGTCGAGGGCGAGAACGTTTACGCGAAGCTGAAATTCGAATCGGGCGCGCATCGCGTGCAGCGCGTGCCGGCCACCGAGTCGCAGGGCCGCATCCACACGTCCGCCTGCACCGTCGCCGTGCTGCCGGAAGTGGAGGCGGTGGAAAGCGTCGACCTCCGCAAGGAAGACCTGCGCATCGATACCTTCCGCTCCTCGGGCGCGGGCGGCCAGCATGTGAACACCACCGATTCCGCGATACGCATCGTGCACCTGCCCACCGGCATCACCGTGGAGTGCCAGGACGAGCGTTCGCAGCACAAGAACAAGGCGCGCGCGATGAGCCTGCTCGCGGCGAAACTGCTCGCCGCGCGGCAGGCCGAGCAGCATGCCGCGCAGGCGTCGCTGCGCCGCGACCTCGTCGGCTCCGGCGACCGTTCCGAGCGCATCCGCACCTACAATTTTCCGCAGGGGCGCCTCACCGATCACCGCATCAACCTCACGCTGTATTCGCTGGATCGCGTCATCGAGGGCGATCTCGACGAAGTGCTGGATGCGCTGGCGCGCGAATACCAGGCGGACCAGCTGGCGCAGCTGGCCGAAGAGGCATGACCCGCGTGCGCGAAGCGCTGGCGGCCGCCAGCCAACGCCTGCAGGCGGCGTCGCCCAGTGCGCGCGTGGATGCCGACTGCCTGTTGCAGCATGTGCTGGAGAAGGATCGCGCCTGGCTGCGCGCGCATGACGGTTTCGTTCTCGACCCCGAGCGGCTCGCCGCCTTCGCGGCCGGCGTGGAGCGCCGCCGGGCGGGCGAACCGGTCGCCTATATCATCGGGCAGCGCGGCTTCTGGTCGCTGGACCTGCAGGTGACACCCGCCACGCTGATCCCGCGCCCCGACACCGAGCTGATCGTGGAGTGGGCGCTGCAACTGATTCCGGCCAGCGCAGCGCTGCAGGTGCTCGATCTCGGCACCGGCAGCGGCGCCATCGCGCTTGCCGTGAAGAAAGAACGTCCCCTTTGCCATGTCACTGCGGTGGATGTCTCGCCCGACGCGCTGGCGGTTGCCGCCGCCAACGCGCGGCGCCTGCAGCTTGCCGTGGCTTTCGTGGCGGGAGACTGGTTTGCCGCGCTGGGAAAGGAGCGCTTCGATATCGTGCTCGCCAATCCGCCTTATGTCGCGCCGGACGATGCCCATCTCGTGCAGGGCGACCTGCGTTTCGAGCCGCGCCGTGCGCTGGTGGCCGCGGAACAGGGGCTCGGCGACCTGCGCCGCATCGTCGAGGCGGCGCCGCAAAATTTGCGTAAAGACGGCTGGCTGCTGCTCGAGCATGGCTATGATCAGGGCGAAGCCGTGCGCAGCCTGCTCCTTCGCCATGGTTTCACCGACGTCGCCACGCGTCGCGACCTGGGCGGTCGGGAACGCTGCAGCGGAGGCCGCCTGCCATGCTGAGCGACGACGAGCTGCTGCGCTATGCGCGCCAGATTCTGCTGCCGGAGTTCGAGGTGGCGGCGCAGGAGCGGTTCAAATGCGCGCGCGTGCTCATCGTCGGCATGGGCGGTATCGGCTGCCCCGTGGCGCTCTACCTGGCGGCGGCCGGCGTCGGGGAATTGCAGCTGCTGGACTTCGATACCGTGGAGGCCAGCAACCTGCAGCGCCAGATCCTTTTCACCGGCGCCGACATCGGCCGGCTCAAGACGGACGCGGCGGCGGAGCGGCTCCGCTTACAGAATCCGCATGTCCGCCTTCGCGAAATTGGGGTAGTACTAAATCCCGAAAATGCGGCGACTTTCGTAGCCGCTGCCGATCTCGTCATCGACGGCTCCGACAACTTCGCCACGCGCCACGCCGTCAACGCCGCCTGCGTGGCGGCCGGCAAGCCGCTGATCAGCGCCGCGGCCATCGGGCTCGGCGCCCAGCTGGCGATATTCGATCCGCGCCGGGCCGACTCGCCCTGTTATGGCTGCCTCTACCCCGACATGGAGGCGGCGGCGGCGGGTTGTACCGAGTCCGGCGTACTGGCGCCGGTGGTGGGCGTGGTCGGTGCGCTCGCGGCCACCGAGGCCCTGAAGATCCTGGCGGGCGTAGGGCAGTCGCTGATCGGGCGGCTCTGGCTCTGGGATGCGGCAAGCATGACGATGCGCACGCTTGCCGTGCCGCGCGATCCGGAATGCGCCGTTTGCGCCAGGGGTGGCGAGGCGCCGCAAATCGGCGGGAAGCATTAGCCCCGCGGAAAATCTTTCGGCGTAAAGTGCGCGAGACGGCCCGGCAGGGAAAACAAAACGGGCGGGCGGGTCGCAAAAGGTAAACCAGACTGCTACGCAGTCTTTCCTAAGGAAACAGGGGATGTTGTGAGGAATAACATGAATCGTCATGCAAATTTCGCTAACGCGCTTAAAGGACTGATGCGGCTGACCCAGACCGGCGCCGTGCTGGCCGGCGCCGGCATGAACTGGCTGCTGGGTGATCGTCCGCCGCCGCCGCGCCTGCTGCGCCATACCTTCGAAAAGCTCGGCGCCACCTATATCAAGCTCGGCCAGTTCGTCGCCAGCTCGCCCTCGCTGTTCCCCGAGGAGTATGTGACCGAATTCCAGCACTGCCTGGATCGCACGACGCCCCTGCCTTTTGCCGTCATGAAGTCGGTGCTGGAGGCGGAGCTCAAGCGCCCGCTTTCCGACATCTTCGCCGAGATCGACGAGAAGCCGCTGGCGTCCGCCTCCATCGCCCAGGTGCACGCGGCGCGCCTGGTGAGCGGCGAACAGGTGGTCATCAAGATCCAGAAGCCCGGCGTGGAAAACATCCTGCTCACGGACCTGAATTTTCTTTACTTCACGGCCAGGCTCGTGGAGATGGTCTTTCCGAAGATCAAGTTTGCGTCGCTGTCGGCCATCGTTGCGGAAATTCAGGCCTGCATGATGGAAGAAACGGACTTCTACAAGGAGGCGCGCAATATCGAGGACTTCAGCGAATTTCTCGAGCGCACCGGCAACCAGGCGGCCGTGGCGCCGAAAGTGTACAAGCACGCCTCCGGCCTGCGCGTGCTGACCATGGAGCGGCTGTACGGCGTCTCGCTCACCGACCTCGAGACCATCAGGCGCTACACCCGCGATCCGGCCGGCACGCTCATCATGGCCATGAACACCTGGTTCTCCAGCCTGATGTTCTGCGAGAGCTTCCACGCCGACCTGCATGCCGGCAACCTGATGGTGCTGACCGATGGCCGCCTCGGCTTCATCGACTTCGGCATCGTCGGCCGCATCCGGCCGGAAACCTGGGAAGCCACGCATGCCTTCGTGGAGTCCCTGACCAATGGCGACTTCCGCCAGATGGCCGAGAGCATGACGAAGATCGGCATGACCCGGCGCAGCGTGAACCTGGACGCGCTGACGCAGGATCTCGAGAAGCTCTATGCCGGCTTCACCCTGGTGGAGCCGGAGCATGTGATGAACGGCGCGGTGAACGACAACGAGATCAATCGCATCATGCTCGACATCGTCGCCGCCGGCGAACGCCACGGCATCCGCTTCCCGCGCGCGTTTGCGCTGCTGCTGAAGCAGATCCTGTATTTCGATCGCTACGTGAAGATCCTCGCGCCCGACCTCAATATGTTCGCCGACGAGCGCATCGAGTTCCTGGGCGAGGGCAGGAATCCGCAGCGGCTGCACTGAGGCGGCGCGGCAGGAAAGGGTTGTGGTTTGCAGGGAGCCGGGACGGCGAGGCCCTCCGATTCTCCCGGGGAAAGCAACGGCAGGCAGGAAGCTGCAGGCATTTCATTGGCAAGGAGCTGGATTATGAATGCGAACGTCAAGGCCGTTCCCGACGGCTACCACAGTGTGACCCCCTACCTGATCGTCAAAGGAGCCGACAAGGCGATCGATTTCTACATGCGGGCCTTCGGCGCACGGATGCGCCTCTGCCTGCCGGCGCCGGGCGGCGGCATCGGCCATGCGGAACTCGAGATCGGCGACAGCATCCTCATGCTGGCGGACGAGTTCCCGGGCCTGGGCGCGCGCGGCCCGCAGGCCATCGGCGGCACGCCGGTCAGCCTCTTCATCTATGTCGAGAACGTGGACCAGGTGTACGCCGCCGCGATTGCCGCCGGCGCCCGGCCGCTGCGGGCGCTCGAGAACAAGTTCTACGGCGATCGCGCGGGGCAGGTGGAAGACCCCTTCGGCCATCTCTGGACGCTGGCCAGCCATATCGAGAACGTGACGGCGGAGCTGCTCTCGGCGCGCATGGAGGAGCTGTTTGACTCCATCGTGCCGACCTGACCCCTTTTTGCAGGACGGATGACTCCCGAACTGCAAAAGCGCTGGAACCAAAAGGCCCCGCCTGCGCGGGGCTTTTTTTCTGGCGAAGAATCGGGGGCGGTCAGCCCAGCTTTCTCTTCAGCGCCTCGTTCACCTGGCCCGGGTTGGCCTTGCCCTGCGAAGCCTTCATCACCTGGCCGACGAAGAAACCGAACATCTTGCCGCGCTTCGCCTCTTCGGCGGCGCGATACTGCTCGACCTGCTGCGGATTGGCGGCGAGTACGCCGTCGATGATGGCCTCGATGGCGCCGCTGTCCGACTCCTGCTTCAGGCCCTTTTTCTCGATGATCGCGTCGGCGCTGGCGCCTTCCCCGTCCCACAGCGCCTGGAAGACCTGCTTGGCGATCTTGCCGGAGATGGTGTTGTCGTTGATGCGGTTGATCAGGCCGCCGAGCTGCGCCGGTGTGACGGGACAGTCGCCGATTTCCCTTTCCCTGCGGTTCAGGCCGCCCAGCACGTCCATCATGACCCAGTTCGAGGCCTGCTTGGCGGCGCCGTTCGCGGCCGTCACCGTGGCCTCGAAGAAATCGGCGATTTCACGGTCGGCCACCAGCACGCCGGCGTCGTATTCCGGCAGGCCGTATTGCGCGATGAAGCGCTCGCGCTTGGCGGCGGGCAGCTCCGGCAGCGTCGCGCGGATGTCCTCGATCATGCCGTCGTCGAGCACGACGGGCAGCAGGTCGGGATCGGGGAAGTAGCGGTAGTCGTTCGCTTCTTCCTTGCTGCGCATGGCGCGCGTCGTGTTGGTGTCGGGGTTGTAGAGCACGGTGGCCTGCCGGACCTGGCGGCCCGCTTCGAGCTCGTCGATCTGCCATTCGACCTCGCTGTTGATGGCTTTCTCGATGAACTTGAAGGAATTCACGTTCTTGATCTCGCGGCGCGTGCCGAATTTTTCCTCGCCCTTCCGGCGCACCGAGACGTTGCAGTCGCAGCGCATGGAGCCCTCGGCCATGTTGCCGTCGGAGATGCCGAGGTAGCGGATCAGCGCGTGGATGGCCTTGGCATAGGCCACGGCCTCCTTTGCGGAACGCAGGTCGGGCTCCGACACGATTTCCAGCAGCGGCGTGCCGGCGCGATTCAGGTCAATGCCGGACATGCCGGAGAAATCCTCGTGCAGCGATTTACCGGCATCTTCTTCCAGGTGCGCGCGCGTGATGTTGACGCGCTTGGTCGGGGCGTCGTCGAGCGCGATGTCGATAAAGCCCTTGCCGACGATGGGCAGGTCCATCTGCGAGATCTGGTAGCCCTTGGGCAGGTCGGGATAGAAATAATTCTTGCGCGCAAACACGCTCCTGCGGCCGAGCGCGGCATTGATGCCGAGGCCGAAGCGGACGGCGTTGCGCACGGCTTCCCTGTTCAGTACCGGCAGCACGCCCGGCATGCCGAGGTCGATCAGGCTGGCCTGCGTGTTGGGCGCGGCGCCGAAGGCGGTCGACGAGCCGGAAAAGATTTTCGATTTCGTGTTGAGCTGGACGTGGATTTCCAGGCCGATGACGGTTTCCCAGGTCATGTCGTCATCCTCCTCAGGCGAATTCCGCGGGGAGCCGGCGGTGCCAGTCCGTCGCCTGCTGGTAGCGGTGCGCGACGTTGAGCAGCTTCGCCTCGCCCCAGTAATTGCCGATCAGCTGCAGGCCGACCGGCAGCCCGGCGCTGAAGCCGGCCGGCAGGCTCATGCCGGGCAGGCCGGCGAGATTGGTGGCGATGGTGTAGATGTCGGAAAGGTACATCGCAATCGGATTCGCCTGCTTCTCGCCGAGGCCGAAGGCCACCGTGGGCGACGTCGGGCCGGCGATCACGTCGCATCGTTCGAAGGCGCGGCAGAAGTCGTCCTTGATCAGGCGCCGCGCCTTTTGCGCCTGCAGGTAATAGGCATCGTAGTAGCCGGCGGAGAGCGCATAGGTGCCGACCATGATGCGGCGCTTCACCTCGGCGCCGAAGCCCTCGCCGCGCGAGCGCTTGTAGAGGTCTTCCAGGTCGCGCGGATTCTCGCAGCGGTAGCCGAAGCGCACGCCGTCGAAACGCGAGAGGTTGGAGGAGCATTCCGCCGGCGCGATCACGTAATAGGCGGGCACGGCCAGATGCGACGTGGGGAGATCGATTTCCACGAGCGTGGCGCCGAGCTTTTTCAATTCTTCAATGGCCGCCTCGATGACTTTCGCCACGCCGGCATCGAGCCCTTCGCCGAAATACTGCTTGGGCAGGCCGATGCGCAGGCCGGCAATCGAGGCGTTCAGCGTCGCCGTGTAGTCGGGCGCCGGATGATCGATGCTGGTGGAGTCGCGGCCGTCGTGGCCCGCCATCACGTTCAGCATCAGCGCGGCATCTTCCGCGGTCTGCGCCATGGGGCCGGCCTGGTCCAGGCTGGAGGCGAAGGCGATCATGCCCCAGCGCGAAATGCGGCCATAGGTGGGTTTCAGTCCGGTGAGGTTGCACAGCGAGGCCGGCTGGCGGATGGAGCCGCCGGTGTCGGTGCCGGTCGAGGCCGGCGCGAGACGTGCGGCCACGGAGGCGGCAGAGCCGCCGGAAGAGCCGCCGGGTACTTTCGTCGTGTCCCAGGGATTTTTCACGGCGCCATAGAAGCTCGTTTCGTTCGACGAGCCCATGGCGAATTCATCCATATTCGTCTTGCCGAGCATGACGGCGCCGGCCGCGTTGAATTTCTCGATCACCGCCGCGTTATAGGGCGAGATGAAGTTGTCGAGCATTTTCGAGGCGCAGGTGGTCTTCACGCCTTCGCTGCAAAAAATATCCTTCTGCGCGAGCGGCACGCCGGTCAGCGGCGCGGCGTTGCCGGCGGCGCGGCGCGCATCGGCGGCGTCGGCCTGACGCAGGGCGAGATCGGCGCAGACCGTGATGAAGGCATTGAGGTCGCCGTCGAAGCGCCGGATGCGGTCGAGGAAATGCTGCGTGAGCTCGCGGCTGGAGAATTCTTTCGCCGCGAGGCCCTGGGTGAGTGCGGCCAGGCTGCGGTGATGGAGGGGGGTGGCTGATGACATGTCAGTCTGGCTCCGGGTTCCCTGGGGGATGGCGCTGCGTTCCTCCGCGCCCCGGCGGGGGCAGGGCCGCCTTGCCTTCGGAAAAGGCGTTATTCGATGACCTTGGGCACGAGGTAGAGGCCGGCTGCGGTGGCCGGGGCGAGGGCCTGGTAGAGGTCGCGGCGGTCGCTCTCGGTGACGGCGTCCTCGCGCAGCGGCTGCGTGGCGTCCGTGGGGTGGGCCAGGGGCGCGACGCCGGTGGTGTCGGCGGCCTGGAGCTGGTCGATCAGGTGCAGGATGTCGTTCAGGCGATCGGTGACCCGGCCTTCTTCTTCGGCGCTGAGCTGAAGGCGGGCGAGATGGGCGATCTTGGCCACATCGGCGGCAGTGAGGGACATGGAAATACGCTCGGGAGAAAATTGTTGAAAACGCGTAAGGCTCGGCAAATTAGCACAGTTCGCAGCTTGTCCAAAGAACCCCGTTTGTTTACAGTTAGTCGCATTTTTACGGGATACTCGGCCATATCCTGTCGTTTCCGGCAGAGAAGAACCCGAGGTCCCCAAGGCCGCGGCAAGTCACCTCCGGCTCCGGGCCCCGTCCTCCAGCGACCACAGGTTTTCCGCGCCTATGCTTCCCATCTTCAAGAGCTTTCTCGGTCTTTTCTCTTCCGATCTGGCGATCGACCTCGGCACGGCCAATACCCTCATCTACGTTCCGGAGCGAGGCATCGTCCTGAACGAGCCATCCGTGGTGGCCATCCGCCAGACCGGCCCGACCAAGACCGTGGCGGCCGTGGGCGTGGATGCCAAGCGCATGCTGGGCCGTACCCCGGGCAACATCTCCGCCATCCGTCCCTTGAAGGACGGCGTCATCGCCGACTTCGAAGTGACGGAGAAGATGCTGCAGTTCTTCATCAAGAAGGTGCACGAGAAGGGCATGCTGCCGCCGCGGCCGCGCGTCCTGGTCTGCGTGCCCTGCAAGTCCACGCTGGTCGAGCGTCGCGCCATCCGTGAATCCGTACTCGGCGCCGGCGCCCGCGAAGTGCGCCTGATCGAGGAGCCCATGGCGGCGGCCATCGGCGCCGGCCTGCCGGTCGAACAGGCCTGCGGCTCCATGGTCGTGGACATCGGCGGCGGCACCACGGAAATCGCCGTGATCTCGCTGTCCGGCTCCGTCTACTCCGACTCCGTCCGCATCGGCGGCGACCTCTTCGACGACTGCATCGTCTCCTATGTGCGCCGCCAGCACGGCTGCCTCATCGGCGAATCCACCGCCGAGCGCATCAAGCAGGAAATCGGCACCGCCTTCCCGGGCGGCGAGCTGCGCGAGATCGAAGTGCGCGGCCGCAACCTCGCCGAAGGCGTGCCCCGCTCCTTCACCCTGAACTCCGACGAAATCCTCGGCGCTCTGCAGGATCCCCTGACCGGCATCATCAGCGCCGTGAAGAGCGCCCTCGAGCAGACGCCGGCCGAGCTTTCCGCCGACATCTCCGAGCGCGGCATGGTCCTCACCGGCGGCGGCGCGCTGCTGCGCGACCTGGATAAACTGCTCAGCAAGGAAACCGGCCTGCCCGTCATCGTTGCCGAAGACCCCCTGACCTGCGTCGCCCGCGGCGGCGGCCGTGCGCTGGAGTTCATGGACAACCCTGCCTACGACATGCTGTTCGTCGACTAGGGCCGGCCTTCAAGACTGCGTCTGCCTGGCAGGAGGCCGGGAGATCGAGCCCTTCGGCTCCACAGGGACCCCCGTGAGACTACGAGCCGGCTTTTAGCCGGCTCGTTGCTTTAAGCTGAAAAAAACTCCGAACGCCGATTCGGGAGAAAGGCCATAGAAACCACCCTGTTCAGCAAAGCATCCAACGGCGGTTACCGTCTGCTCTTCGCGATGCTGCTGGCGATCGCCCTGATGTTCGTCGACGCGCGCTTCAAGAGCGTGACCGATCCCCTGCGCTACCGGCTCAACGGACTGTTCACGCCGGTCTACGAGGTGATGAGCTGGCCGGGACGTTTCAGCGAGTGGGCGGTGGAGAGCAGTACCAGCGCCGAGACCGTGCGCGAGGAAAACCAGTACCTCAAGAGCCAGCTCCTGGTGCTGTCGGGCCGCCTGCAGAAGTTCTCCGAGCTCGCCGCCGAAAACGCCCGCCTGCGCGGCCTGATCGATTCCACCCTCATCGTCGATGGCCGCGTGCTGATTGCCGAGATCGTCGGCGTCGACCCCGATCCTTTCCGGCACATCATGCTGATCAACAAGGGCAGGAGCGAAGGCGTCTACGTCGGCCAGACCGTGCTGGATGCCCGCGGCATCATGGGCCAGATCGTCGAGGCCGGACCGGGCACCTCGCGCGCCATGCTGATCGCCGACCGCGAGCATGCGCTGCCGGTGCGCGTGGCCCGCAACGGCATCCGCGCCATTGCCGCCGGCACCGGCGACATCGACCGCCTGATGCTGCAGTTCGTGCCGGAGTCCGCCGACGTGAAGGCGGGCGACCTCCTGCTCTCGTCGGGCCTCGGCCTGCGCTTTCCGGCGGGCTATCCCGTCGGCGTCGTCTCCCGGGTCGACAAGACCGGTTCCAGCGAGTTCGCCGACATCCAGATCAGGCCGGTCGCGGAGCTGGACCGCAGTCGCCATGTGCTGCTGCTCTTCTCGCGCCCGGTGCGCGCCCAGCCTGCGGCACCGCCGGCCGCGGTTAATAAGGGGGGCAGCAATGGCTAGTCGTCACAGTCCCGTCATGGCCCTGCCGTTGAGCTTCCTCGTGGCTTTCGTGCTGGCCGTGCTGCCGCTGCCCCAGGCGCTGAGCTACTGGCGTCCCGAGTTCGTCGTCATGGTGCTGGTCTTCTGGATCCTCAATGCGCCCGGCCTGGTGGGAGTCTGGAGCGGCTTTCTCGTCGGCATTCTGCTGGATGGCCTGCTCGGCACGCCCTTCGGCGTGCATCCGATGGTGCTGGCCGTCGTGGCCTACCTGACGCGGCTGTCCTGGCGTCGCGTCGCCGTGTTCTCGATCTGGCAGACCAGCAGCCTCGTGATGGCGCTGGTGTTCGCCGGCCTGCTGGTCAAGCGCGTCCTGCTCGGTATCGTCGCGCTCCCGCCGCAGTCGCTGCTGTACTGGCTGCCGGCGCTGACCAGCGCGTTGCTGTGGCCCACCGTGATGGTGTCCCTGCGCCGCTTCACGCAGCGTTAAGGGCGCATGGCAGAATCCGGTTCGCGGCTGAAGCCGCGAACCGGAAACCGGCGCCGCTCTTGGCGGGCTTTCGCTTTCCTGGATGGTATGCGCAATGAACCCTCCGCTTTATCTTGCCTCCACCTCGCCGCGCCGGCGCGAACTGCTGGCGCAGCTCGGGCTGGATTTCTCCCTGTTGAAAGTGGCGGTGGACGAATCAGGGCTGCCCGGCGAAAGCCCGGCGCAGTATGTGGCGCGGCTGGCACGCGGGAAGGCGCTGGCGGGCCTCGGCCAGGTCGCCGGCGGCGT
This sequence comes from Pseudomonadota bacterium, assembly GCA_049320605.1. GTDB lineage: Bacteria > Pseudomonadota > Gammaproteobacteria > Pseudomonadales > Moraxellaceae > UBA2031. The sequence continues at coordinate 26,891 of JBMOQI010000009.1, forward strand.
GGTGATCGGCGCCGACACGTCGGTAGTGCAGGACGGGGCCGTGTTCGGCAAGCCGGCGTCGCTTGCCGAGGCGCAGGCCATGTGGCGTTCCCTCTCGGGGCGCAGGCACCAGGTGTTGACCGGCGTTGCCGTCGGCGCGGGCGACGACATCCGCGTGCAGGTGATTGCTACCGCCGTGACCTTCCGGACCATCGACGCCGCCGAGATGGTCGCCTACTGGGCCAGCGGCGAGCCGGCCGACAAGGCGGGCGGTTACGCGGTCCAGGGCCGGGGCGCCGTCTTCGTCACCGCTATCGACGGCAGCTACAGCAATGTGGTGGGATTGCCGCTGGCGGAAACGGCGGCGCTGCTCGCGCCGTTCGGCATCCGCGTGCTGGGATAGGAGCGGTCAGGCCCGAACATGTCCGAAGAAATCCTCATCAATGTCACGCCCATGGAGTGCCGTGTCGCCCTGGTGGAAAACGGCGTCGTGCAGGAACTCTTTGTGGAGCGCAGTGCCCGGCGCGGCATGGTGGGCAATATCTACAGGGGGCGCGTGGTGCGCGTGCTGCCCGGCATGCAGGCGGCCTTCATCGACATCGGCCACGAGCGCACCGGCTTCATCCATGTGAACGATCTCGTCTGGCCGAAGGTCGAGGGCGTGCGCGAGCGCGCGCCGGCCATTTCGGAGCTCCTGCACGAGGGCCAGAGCGTCAGCGTGCAGGTCATGAAGGACGTGATGGGCAGCAAGGGCGCCCGTCTCACCACCGATCTCTCCATTCCCTCGCGCTATCTCGTGTACATGCCCCATGGCGAGCATATCGGCGTGTCGCAGCGCATCGAGGACGAGGCCGAGCGCGAGCGGCTGAAAAACCTGATCCGCGCGCTGCAGCAGGAAAGTCCGGAGACCGGCAGCGGCGGCTTCATCGTGCGCACCGTGGCCGAGGGCGTGAACGAGCACGAGCTGCGCCGCGACATGCAGTTCCTGGTCAAGCTCTGGCGCTGGGTGCAGGAGCGCTGCGGGAGCGCGGCAACGCCGTCGCTGGTCTACGAGGAGCTGCCCCTCTACCTGCGCACCATCCGCGATCTCGTCAGCGCCGGCGTGAGCAAGGTGCTGATCGACTCGCGCGAAACCTTCGCCAGGGTCGACGAGTTCGTGCGCGATTTCGTGCCGGGCGTGCGCGAGCGCATCGATCATTACCCCGGCGAGCGTCCGCTCTTCGAGCTCTACAACATCGAGGACGACCTGCAGAAGGCGCTGCAGCGCAAGGTGCTGCTGAAATCCGGCGGCTATCTCATCATCGACCAGACCGAGGCCATGACCACGGTGGACGTGAACACCGGCTCCTACGTCGGCACGCGCACGCTGGAAGACACGGTGTTCAAGACCAATCTCGAAGCGACGCATGCCATCGCGCGCCAGCTGCGCCTGCGCAACCTCGGCGGCATCATCATCCTCGACTTCATCGACATGGAGGAGGCCGAGCACAAGCAGCAGGTGCTGCGCGCGCTGGAAAAAATGCTGGCGCGCGATCACGCCAAGACCAAGATCACGCAGGTCTCGGAACTCGGCCTCGTCGAGATGACACGCAAGCGCACGCGCGAATCGCTGGAGCACCTGCTCTGCGAAACCTGTCCCGTGTGCGACGGCCGCGGCACGGTGAAGACGGCGGAAACCGTCTGCTTCGAGATCTTCCGCGAGATCCTGCGCGAGGCCCGCGCCTACGATGCCGCCCACGGCTATCGCGTGGTGGCCAACCAGAAGGTCATCGACCGCCTGCTCGGCGAAGAGTCGGGCGCGGTGGCCGACCTGGAAACCTTCATCAAGAAGCCGATCAGGTTCTCGGTGGAGGCGCTCTACAACCAGGAGCAGTACGACATCGTCTTGCTGTAGCGAGCACCTTCATGAGGGGCTGCGAAAAGCGGTCCGGACGGCGAAGCGGGAGAGGAAAACGGCCTCGAGCAGTCCGGCGGCCCGGAGGGCGGGTCGGCGTTTCACAGATTCGCAACTGACTTTGCCCTGGCGCACACTAGGCTCCACGGGCTAAGAAGAACCCGGACATAAACAACAGGGGCGAGACAGGCCGGACGGCCTCGGCCCTATATCCTAGCTTCCTACGCTCTCATTCCCGACGACACATGAACTGGCAGGCCTTCCGATTGCGCGCGCTCTGGTGCTGGCACCAGCTGCTGACGCTCGCGCTCGCGCTGGTGGTCGTGGTGGCGGTGATGGTGGGCGTGAGCCGGCAACTGCTGCCGATGGCGGACCACTACCGTCCGCAGGTGGAGGCGGCGCTGTCGCAGCGGCTGGGCCTGCCGGTCAAGCTCGAGCGCCTGGAAGGCACGGCGGACGGCGTCCAGCTGCGCCTGCGCCTCGTGCAGATGGAACTGCGCGACCCCGCGCTGCCCGCCAAGGTCCTGCTGAGCATTCCCGAGGTGGAGCTGCGTCCGGCGCTCTGGCAGATGCTCCGGCATGGCGAGCTGCGTCTCGACGTGCGCATGCGCGGCCTCAACATCCATCTCGACCAGCTGCCCGGCGGGCGCCTGCAACTGCGCGAGCTGGCCGGCCTCGCCCGCCGCGGCAGCGGCACCGCCGCCCGGACCCTGGACTTCGCGCTGCGCCAGCCGGCGCTCGCCCTGAGCGAGAGCCGCATCGGCCTGGCCCTGCAGAACTTCCCCGAGCTCAGCCTGGGCAGCGTCGACATCGTCAATCGCAACGATGGCAACCACCATCGCCTGCGCGGCCGGGTGCAGCTGCCGGGCGTCAGCGAGGAGCTGGCCGTGCAGCTCGACCTCGACGGCGATCCCCTGCACTGGGAGCAGAGCCGCCTGCGCGCCTGGATACGCCTGCCGGTCATGGACTGGGAGCCCTGGCTGCCGGCCCTGCCTTCGAGCGGCCCGGGCCTGCGCCGGCTCCGGGGCGGGGGCAGCTACTGGCTGGATTTCAACAGCGGCCGGCTGGTACGGCTGCAGGCCCGGATCGACTGGCGCGACGTGCTGCTGGAGGGACCGCAGGGCCATCACCGCCTGCGCGACGTGCAGGGGGAGCTGGCCTGGCAGCGCAGCCCGCAGGGCTGGCAGCTCGCCGGCCAGGGCCTGCAGGGCGTCGTGGACGACCTTGCCTGGCCCCTGCCGCAGCTGGCGCTGCGCAAGGCCGGCGACAAGCTGACCGTGGCCCTGGCGCGCAGCAACCTCGGCAATGCCGGCAAGCTGCTGGGCACGCTGGCGCTGGCCCTGCCGCTGCAGGGCGGAGGTGCGCCTGAGGTCAGTATCGTGGCGCAGCTGCGCGACAACCTTCTGCTGCTGCCGCAGGCCAGGCTCGCGGCGAGCGATCTGCGCGGCGAAATCCGCTATTCCACGGCTGGCGGCCTGCAGGCCGAACGCATCGAGGCGCAGTTGCTGGAGGCGCCGGTGCGGGCCGCCATCCAGACCCGCCGCAACGAGATGGTGGTCAGCCTGGCCGGTACGGCCGGGGTGCCGGCGCTGCGGCGCTGGCTCGGTTCCAGCCTGCTGGAGGTGGCCAGCGGCAGCACGCCCTATCAGGCGCGCGTCATCCTGCCGGCGGGCGAGTCGCCCCGGCTGCAGCTGGATGCCTCGCTGGCCGGGCTGCGCCTTAACCTGCCGGCGCCGCTGGGCAAGGCGGCGAAGGACGCCGTTCCCCTGCGCTACCAGACCTCCCTCGGCGGCAGGGAGCAGAGGGCGCGCCTGCAGTATGGCCAGCGCCTGAGCGGCGGCCTGCTGTGGGAGGGCAACCGCCTGGACCGGGCGCTGCTGCGTCTCGACAGCAGGACCCCCGATTGGCCGCGGCAGCCGGGGCTCGAGATCGAGGGCCGGCTGCCGCGCCTCGACCTCGGGGAGTGGAAGCCCTGGCTGGCGCATTTCCGCCGCCCGGCGGCCGCGGCCACCGTGGCCGCCCGCGGCGAGACGCCGCTGCCTGCGCTGACCCGGCTCGACCTCGAGACGCGCGAGCTGGTGGCGGAGGGCTGGCGCCTGCGCAATGCCAGGGTCGGCCTCGTGCGCGACCCGGCCGCCTGGCGCCTGTTCCTGGACAGCGATGAGCTGAACGGCCGCGCCCAGCTGCCCGACGATGCCCGCAAGGAAATCGTGGTGGAATTCGCGCGGCTGCAGTGGCCGTTGCCGACGGTGGCCGCCGCCCAAGCCGGGGCGGCCGGCCTGAACCCGGTGGCGGGGCTCGGCAACCGGCCGCTGGCGGTGCGCGGCGAGGGCCTGCGCCTGGCGGCCTGGCCCAATCTCGGCGCGCTGGCGGTGAGCGCGCATCTGCTGCCCATGCCTTACGGCCTGCGCGTCGAGAACATCGGGCTGCGCAGTCCGATGTTCGACTTCGACGGCCGCCTGGACTGGCAGTGGCGGGGCGGCGTCTACACCCGCCTGCGCGGCAAGGTGGGCAGCGCCAACATCGCCGGCCTGCTGGCCGCCCTGGGCTATGCGCCCAGCCTGGTCAGCCGCCGGGCCGGCGCCGACCTCGACCTGACCTGGCGCGGCGCGCCGGACAGCCCCGTGCTGAGCGCCCTCGACGGCCAGCTCGGCATCACGCTGGAGGCAGGCCGCCTGCTCAACGTCAGCACCGGCGCCAGCGTCAGCCGCGTGTTCGGCTGGTTCGACCTCGACAACCTGCGCCGCCGCTTCAAGGGCGATTTCTCCGACGTGCTCCGGCGCGGCCTGTCCTTCGACCGCCTGAGCCTCACGGGGCCGCTGCAGGCCGGCATCATGGAGCCGGCGGTTTTCCAGGTTGCAGGGGCCACCCTGAATGCCACCGGCCAGGGCCGGCTCGACCTGCCGCAGAGACAAATGGACCAGCATCTCACCGTGACGCTTCCGGTCAGCAGCGCGGTGCCGCTGGCGGCCGTGGTGGTGGCCGGCCCGGTGGTGGGCGGTGCCGTCGCGGCGGCGCAGAAAGCGTTCCGGAAGCAGCTCAACCAGGCCACGCAGCTGCACTACCGCATCAGCGGCGACTGGAATGATCCCGCGGTGCAGCGCCTGAGCACCGCGGCGAAGCCGGCGCCGGTGGACGCGGTGGCCAGGGAGGCGGAATGAACCCTCCGATGATGGCGGCGATCCAGCTCTGCTCCGGCGCCGATCTCGAGGCCAACTGGGCGGCGGCCGAGCGGGCGCTGCGCCAGGCCGCCGGCGCCGGCGCCGGGCTTGCCGTGCTGCCCGAGAACTTCGCGATCCTGGACGCCGCGCAGTACGTGCCGGTGGCGCAGCGCCTGCCGGAACTGCTCGGGCGCCTGGGCAGCCTGGCCCGCGAGCTCGATCTCTGGATCGTCGCCGGTACGCTGCCCGCGGCCACCCGTCCCGACGGCAGCCCGGTGCCCGCCGGCCGCGTGCGCACGGCCTGCCACGTCATCGATTCCGACGGCGAGGTGGTGGCGCGCTACGACAAGATCCACCTCTTCGACGCCGACCTCGACGACAGCCAGGGCAGCTATCGCGAATCCGCCACCTTCGAGCCGGGCGGCGAGGTCGTCTGCGTCAGCACGCCGCTCGGCCGGCTCGGCCTCTCGGTCTGCTACGACCTGCGCTTTCCCGAGCTCTACCGCGCGCTGCAGCAGCAGGGCGCCGAGCTGCTGGCGGTGCCGGCCGCCTTCACCGAACTCACCGGCCAGGCGCACTGGCAGGTGCTGCTGCGCGCCCGCGCCATCGAGAACCAGTGCTATGTGATCGGCAGCGCGCAGGGCGGCCGGCATTCGCCGACCCGCGTCAGCTGGGGCCACAGCCAGATCGTCGACCCCTGGGGCGGGGTGCTCGCCGAATGCGGCGGCCCGGCACCGGGGCTGGCCGTGGCGGGGCGCGATGCCGGCGAGCAGGCCGGCCTGCGCCGGCGCATGCCCGTCGGTCGGCACCGTCGCCTGGAATGAGACAAATGCCCGGAACGGCGCCGGCTTTCTGCGCTACAACTCGGAAGCGCCGTCGCCTGCCGCGATGCGCCAGCTCCGGGGAGTCATCATGAACGAGCGCCTGGCCGACCACCTCGGCCTGATTCCGATGTTTGCCAGCCTGGCCGCCGAGGAGCTGCAGGCCATCGAGCAGTACCTGTACTTCAAGAGCGTCGACCAGGGTGGCCATGTCTTCCGCGAGGGCGAGCGCGGCGATTACCTCTGCTTCGTCGCGCTCGGCAATCTCGAGGTCATCAAGTTCAACCAGGAAGCGCAGCCGGTGGTGATCAGCCGGCTCGCCAAGGGCAGCTCGATCGGCGAGATGGCCCTGCTGGACCGGCTGACGCGCTCCGCCAGCGTGCGCGCCGCCACGCCCAGCCGGCTCATCGTGCTGACCCGCGAGAGCTTCGACATCATCCTCGCGCAGCATCCCGTCATCGGCATCAAGATCCTCAAGGGCATCGCCCTGATGCTCTCCGCCAACCTGCGCAAGACTTCCGACCGTCTTGCCGAGTTCATGCCCTCGCTGGCCTGACGTTTTCTTCGCCGGCGTGTCGGTTGCTTCCGTTCGCGCAGGAGCGGCTTCAGCCGCGAACACCGGCTATCCGGTTCGCGGCTGAAGCCGCTCCTGCGCAATGGGCCGTCGCTGCCGCCAATGCCATGGGCGCGCCCTGCGGCAAGATGGCGCTTCTCTTCCGTAAACCGCCAGGAAGCAACCGTCATGAAAAAACTGCCGCGCGATCCCGCCAACGACTACACCCGCGACATGGCCGCCGCCCGCCGCGCCGCCGTGACCGCCGCCACCGGCGCCGACCTCGCCCACACCGGCAGCTATTCCATCGACCCCGCCCTGCTGCCCGGCAATATCGAGGGCTTTGCCGGCGTCGCGCAGATTCCGCTCGGCTTCGCCGGCCCGCTGCGGGTGCAGGGCGAGCACGCGCAGGGCGAGTTCTACGTGCCGATGGCGACTTCCGAGGGCACGCTCGTGGCCAGCTACAGCCGCGGCATGCGCCTGACGCGCGAGGCCGGCGGCGTGCGCACCACCGTGATCGACGACGCCATGCAGCGCGCGCCGGTCTTCGTCTTCGAGGATGCGCGCCGGGCACGCGACTTCGGGCACTGGGTGGAGGCGAATTTCGCGCAGATCAAAGGCGCAGCGGAGACGACCACGCGCTCCGGAAAGTTGCGCAACATCGAGCAGTACGCCATGGGCAAGATGCGCTGGCTGCGCTTCTGCTTCACCACCGGCGACGCCGCCGGCCAGAACATGGTGTCGAAGGCGACGCGCGAGGCCTGCCTGTGGATGCTGGCACAGAAGCCGGCCGGCCTCGAGCACTTCGCGCTGGCCGCCAACTTCGACACCGACAAGAAGCATTCGCAGGTGAACAGCCTGCACACCCGCGGCAAGCGCGTGGTGGCGGAGATCACGCTGCCGGCACGGCTGATTGCGGAGGTGATGCACACCACGGGCGAGGCGCTTTTCCGGCAGCGCCAGCTTTCGAACATGGGCGCGCTGATGGCGGGCGCGGTGAACAATGGCGCCCATTTCGCCAACGGCATCACTGCCCTGTTCATCGCCTGCGGCCAGGACGTCGCCAACGTCGCGGAGTCCTCGGCCGGCTTCGTGCACGGCGAGCTCAGGCCCAACGGCGATTACTATTTCTCCGCGACGATCCCGGCGCTGGTCGTCGCCACCTACGGCGGCGGCACCGGCCTGCCGACGCAGAAGGAATGCCTGAACGTGCTGGGCTGTTACGGGCAGGGCGGGGTGATGAAGTTCGCGGAAATCGTCGCGGCCACCGTGCTCTGCGGCGAACTCTCGCTGGCTGCGGCCATCGTCTCGGACCAGTGGGTGTCGAGCCACGACAGGCTCGGCCGCAACCGGCCCTGACGGCGCCCATGAGAAAGCCCGCAATCGCGGGCTTTCTCATTCCGGAAAATCCGTACAGCGGCTCAGTCGGCCAGCGCCGCGACCTCGCGCAGGTACATCAGCAGTTTCTTGCGCGCCGGCTTTTCGGCGTCGGCCTGCTTTTCTGCCGGCCCTGCCGCCAGCGCGGTGGCTTCCTTCAGCGCGGCGCGCACATGCTGGCGCAGCGTATGCCGCTCCGCCGCGGGATAGCGCCGCACCACGTCGTTGATGGCCGGGTCGCCCTGGTTCAGCAGGCGGTCGATGAGCAGCTCGAGCTGCTTGTTGAGGGTGGGGCTGGCGAGCGGGTTGAGCGCGTTGAGGAGGGCCTCTTCGTCCTCGTCGCGCATGAGCTTGCCGATGTACTGCTTCTGCCGGCGCACGGCCTCGTGCGCCTTCAGGCGCCTGAGTTCCTGCAGCGCGCCGAACAGGGTCTCGGAGATCGGCATTTTCTTCAGCTGCCCGAGGTTGAGCGTGGCCAGGCGTTCGCCCAGCGCCTGCAGGCGCTCCATGGCCTTTTTCTGTTCGGTCTTGCTGAGCCCGGAGTCGTCTTCGGAATCGTCGTAGGGGTGATGCAGGGACATGTCGGAGCCTGTCGAAATCTTTTTGCGTTGCCGTCGCGTTTGCCGCGGCGCGGCGCCGGAGCCGCTTAGAGCCTATCTCAGTAGGTGGGTATCTTATTGAAATTGAACAGCCCCAACTGCCTACTGAAACAGGCTCTTATTCGGCTTCGTCGAAACGGTTGTTGATGAGGGCCACCACGGCGTCGTGCGCCGCCTGGGCATCGTCGCCCTGCACGCGCAGCCTGAGCGTGCTGCCCTTGCCGGCGCCCAGCATGAGCAGCGCCATGATGCTCTTGGCGTCGATGAAGCGGTCGCCGCGGCCGAGCTGGATCTTCGACTGGAACTGGGCGCTGACGCTGACGAGCTTGGCCGCCGCCCGCGCGTGCAGGCCGAGCTTGTTGATGATTTCGATCTCCGTCTCGATCATTGTCATTGTTTCCGGGGGTTCCGATCGGAGCCGATGTCCTTTCCCTGCCGCACTTCCTGCCGCCGCCTCACGCCTTGTCGCGGCGGTCGATGTCGCGATGGCGCACCTGCACATGCGGGAGTTCGTCCCGCAGGCGGGCGGCGACCCGCTCCACCATGTAGACCGAGCGATGCTGCCCGCCGGTGCAGCCGATGGCAACCGTCACGTAGCTGCGGTCGTGCTGCCGGAATTCCGGCAGCCACTTTAGCAGGTAGCCGGTGAGGTCCCCATACAGGCTTTCTACGAGCTCAGCCTTGTCCAGGAAATCCTGCACCGCGGCGTCGAGGCCGGTCTGGTGGCGCAGCTCCGGCTGCCAGTGCGGGTTGGCGAGGCAGCGCACGTCGAAGACGAGGTCGGCGTCCAGCGGCACGCCGTGCTTGTAGGCAAAGGACTGGAACAGCACGGTGAAGCCGAGCTCCTCGCGGCCCTCCAGGCGCTGGCGCAGCTGTTCGCGCAGCTCGTGCACGTTGAGTCCGCTGGTGTCGATATGCAGCTGGGCGGCGCCGCTGACCGGCTCCAGCAGCGCCCGCTCCAGCGCGATGGCCTCGAGCAGCGAGCGCGAGCGGTTGCTGAGCGGATGCCGGCGGCGGGTGGAGCTGTAGCGGGCCAGCAGGATGTCGTCGCGGGCGTCCAGGTAGAGCGTGGCCGGGGCGAGGCTGCGGGCTTCCAGGCTGCGCAGCACGGCGTCGAACTGGGCGAGGTCGTCGGGGGCGTTGCGGGCATCGATGCCGACGGCGACATGGGTCACGTCGGGGCGTTCGCGCAGGGTGTCCGCGAGCTGGGGCAGCAGCGCCAGGGGCAGGTTGTCGACGCAGTAATGGCCCATGTCCTCCAGCAGGTGGAGGGCCGTGGTCTTGCCGGAGCCGGAACGGCCGCTGACGATGACGAGCTGCATCTCGGTTCTCTCGGTGTCTTCCCTGCCGGCGCCGGAAAGCGCTGGCATGGGGCAATGGTCGTGGCGCCGCGTTCAAGTTGCAACCGCGGCGTTGGCAATGTCGAGGCCTTTCCCGCGGTTTGGCCAGCCTGCCGGCAGCAGCGGCAAGCGCCGGGCAAAAAAAGACCCGGCCGGGCCGGGTCTTCTGTTGCAGCGGTCGCGACTCAGTGGCGGCGCTGGATCTTTTCCTTGTGCTTGACGATCTGGCGGTCCAGCTTGTCGCTCAACAGGTCGATGGCGGCGTACATGTCGGGAGACTCGGCATTGGCGAAGAGCTCGGCGCCGGCGATGCGGATGGTCGCTTCGGCTTTCTGCACCAGTTTGTCGATGCTGAGGATCACTTGCATGCTGGTGATGTGATCGAAATGGCGTTCGATCTTTTCGAGCTTGTTGCCGACGTAGTCTTTGAGGGCCTGGGTGATTTCGACGTGATGACCGCTGATTACCATTTGCATAGGCCTTTCCTCTCTTGTTGATGACCACCAGTGGGCCTTGCATCAAACCCGAGTCGGGCGGCAGCGGCGGGGCGGGAGACGTCCCGGAGCGTCCGGACGGCTTGCGAGCTTGAGCAGGGGGCCCCGATTGCAGCTGCATCGAATGTGCCAGCTGCCGGATGCCGCCCCAGGCGGGGCGACGAAACCCTACAGTTCCAGCGTGTCACGCCGGGACCTGCGCATCGTTGATAAGCGTCAAACCTTGGTTCGACTCTAGCACAGGCGCCAGCGAGCGGAGCAAGCGCCGTTTATCCGGGGCCGATCGGAGAAAAGTGCTGTGAACAAGGGAAGACGAGGACGGCTGAGCCAGGCTCTCAGACCAGGCGCTTGCGCTCGTTCGAGGGCGGAATGTTCAGGGACTCGCGGTACTTGGCGATGGTGCGGCGCGCGACCTCGATACCCTGCGCCAGCAGCAGGTCGGCGATCTTGTTGTCGGAGAGCGGCTTGCGCGCGTCTTCCTGGCCGACCAGCTTGCGGATCATGGCGCGGATGGCGGTGCTCGAGGCCTCGCCGCCGCCGGTGGTGCTGACGTGGCTGGAGAAAAAATATTTGAGTTCGAAGACGCCGCGCGGCGTATGCATGAACTTCTGCGTGGTGACGCGCGAGATGGTGGACTCGTGCATGCCGACTTCCTCGGCGATGTTGCGCAGCACCATGGGCTTCATGGCCTCGGGGCCGTGCTCGAGAAAGCCGCGCTGGTGCGCGACGATGCAGGACGCCACCTTGAGCAGGGTCTCGTTGCGGCTCTGCAGGCTCTTGATGAGCCAGCGCGCCTCCTGCAGGTGGTTGCGCAGGTAGGTGTTGTCGGCACTGGAATCGGCGCGCCGCACCAGGGAAGCATAGCTGGTGTTCACTCTGAGCCGGGGCGCGGTGTCGGCGTTGAGTTCCACCGTCCAGCGGTCGTGGCGGCGGCGCACGATCACGTCGGGAGTGACGTATTCGGTTTCGCTGCCGCTGCCGATGCGTCCGCCCGGGTTGGGGTTGAGGCTCTGGACCAGGGCGATGGCGGCCTTGAGGCCGGGCTCGCCGAGCCTGAGCTTGCGCATCAGGCCGGCGAAGTCGCGGCTGCCGAGCAGGTCGATGCAGTCGCGGACGATGGCGATGGCCTCCGCGCGGCTCGGCGTGGTCTCGGGCAGCTGGCGCAGCTGGATCAGCAGGCATTCGCGCAGGTCGCGCGCCGCCACGCCCGGCGGGTCGAACTGCTGGATGCGATGCAGGACGGCTTCGACCTCGTCCATTTCCACGGCATGGGGGTCTTCGGGGTCGGCCACGGCATCGAGGATGTCGTCGAGGCTGGCGGTGAGGTAGCCGCGCTCGTCGATGGCGTCGAGGATGGCCATGCCGATGGCGCGGTCGAGGTCGGAGAAAGGGGTGAGGTTGAGCTGCCAGGCCAGGAGCTGGGCCAGGGTTTCCGGCGCGGCGCTGCGCGCCTCCAGGAGATTGTCGTCGTCATCGCCGGCGCTGCCGGCGCTGCTGGCGGAGCCGCTGGCGAAGACATCCTCCCAGACCGAGTCCACCGGCAGCTCGTCCGGCATGGCTTCGTTGCTGTTGATGTCGAGCGGACGTTGGTCGGCGCTGTCGCCGCCCTCCAGGGCGAGGGCCTCTTCGGCCGCGCTGTAGTCGATGGGAGTGGCGTCGATCTTCTCGGCCGGCTCGCCGTCATCGTCGGCGAGCTCCAGCATGGGGTTGGAGTCGAGGGCCTCCTGGATTTCGCTCTGCAATTCCAGCGTGGACAGCTGCAACAGGCGGATGGCCTGCTGCAGCTGGGGGGTCATGGTCAGGTGCTGACCAATCTGTAATTGCAGGGTTGGCTTCATCGACTACTGCGCTCCGCCCCCCGTTCAGGGAAGTCCGGGGAGTCGGACGCAGTATACAGGGGCTTAGCAAGAAACGGGCCGCATCTGGTAGGGAAAATTGCCGCGCTGGTCCAGACGCAAAAAAGCCTGCGCGAGGCAGGCTTTTTTGGCGGGGCGGAGCCGCGCTACGCGAATATTCGCAAGGCACGCAGGATGGCGATCAGCACGACGGCGCCCAGGATGCCGAAGAGCAGGCCGGGCAGGTTGAACTCGCCGGAGGCGCCGGCCCCGCCGATGCCGAGCACGTCGGCGAAGAGCCAGCGTCCCAGGAGGGAACCCACGATACCGATGATCACATTGAGAAGGATGCCCTGCTGGGCATCGGTCTTCATCAGGATGCTCGCCAACCACCCGATGATCCCGCCAACGATAATGACCGCAAGCCAGTCCATTCTCTTTCTCCTATGCAGTTGCGAAAGAACTACTCCGACCAACGTAGTAGAGGCCCCCTGGCTTGTCCGGAGTGTTTTGCACGGGAATTTGTAAATCGTGTGGCGGCCTTGTAGTGCGTCTAAAGGCTGAACTGCTCGCCGAGGTAAACCTTGCGCACGGTTTCGTTGGCGAGGATGTCGGCGGACGTGCCCTCGGCGATCACCTGGCCGGTGCTGACGATGTAGGCCTTCTCGCAGATGTCCAGGGTCTCGCGCACGTTGTGGTCGGTGATGAGCACGCCGATGCCGCGATTCTTCAGGTGGGTGATGATGCTCTTGATGTCCGCCACGGAAATCGGATCGACGCCGGCAAAGGGTTCGTCGAGCAGGATGAACCGCGGCTCGGCGGCCAGGGCGCGTGCGATCTCGACGCGGCGGCGCTCGCCGCCGGACAGGCTCATGCCGAGGTTCTTGCGAATGTGCGTGATGTGGAACTCTTCCAGCAGCGCCTGCAGTTTTTCCGCGCGCGCCTGCCGGTCCAGGTCCGTGCGCGTTTCCAGGATGGCGAGGATGTTCTGCTCGACCGAGAGGCGCCGGAAGATGGAGGCTTCCTGCGGCAGGTAGCCGATGCCGCGGCGGGCGCGGCCGTGCATGGGCAGGTGCGAGATGTCCTCGTCGTCGATCTCGATGCGGCCGGCGTCCATCGGCACCAGGCCGACGACCATGTAGAAGCTCGTGGTCTTGCCGGCGCCGTTGGGGCCGAGCAGCCCGACGATCTGCGCGCTGGACACGGACAGCGAGACGTCCTTCACCACCTGGCGGCCCTTGTAGCTCTTGGCGAGGCCGTGAACCTTAAGCTGACTCAATTTTTTCTGTCCTTTTCCCTGGCCCTGCTGTCCCGCGCCTGGGCCGGGAAGACGAGCTGCACGCGATCGGCGCCTTCGCCCTTCGCATCGACCTGCTGGCGCAGGCTGTTGTAGGTGATGGTGCTGCCCTGGAAGCTGGAGCCTTCCTGGCGCAGCCGGGCATTGCCGCTCAGCGTGACGATTTCGTTGCTGGCGTCGTAGTCGATGCGCGCGGCCTCGGCCGTGACCGGGCCTTTCTTCGGATCGGTCTGCTGCTGGTAGCGGGCGGGCGCGCCGCGGGCCTCCGTCGAAGTGACGGCGCCTTTCCTGTCGACCCTGATGATGACTTCCTCGGCGCGGATTTCCAGCGTGCCCTGCTGCACGACCACGGCGCCGGTATAGGTGGCGATGCCGGTTTTCTCGTTGAAGCGGGCGCTGTTGGCGGAAACCTGCAGCGGTTGTTCGCGGTCCGAGGGGAGGGCGGCGGCGGCCAGCGGCAGCAGCAGGCCGAGGCAGAGGATTTCAGCGGGAAGCAGGCGCATAGTTTCCTGTCACATCGGCGGAGAGGACGAGCTCTCCGGCATTCATGTCGGCCCTGAGGCCGCGGCTCGTCAGGCGGCCCTGCGGGCTTTCTAACCTGACTCCGGTGCTGGTGGCCAGGCGTTTTTCGCGCGGGTACACCAGCAGCTCCGCGGTGTCGAAGGCCAGCGGCACGGCGTCCGGGTCGCGCCGCTCGGCGTGGACGCCGCCCGCCAGCTTCACCACCGCATTCTGGTCGCGGCTGTTGCCGCGCGGCGCCGTCAGGCGCCAGGCCTCGCGGCCGTTGTCGTAGAGGCTCAACACCGGGCGGTCCAGCTGCGCTTCGTCGCGCGGCCGGTCGTAGTGGCGCAGCTCCGCCGCCTCCAGCTTGCGCAGCAGGCGGCCCTGCGCATCGGTCTCGATGCCGGTGATGGCCGTTGCCACGTAGTCGGGCCGGCGGCTGCCGTCGCTTTCCTCGACGGCGCCCCGAGGGCCGATGCCCCAGTAATAGCCGAAGCCGCCCAGGGTGAGCAGCACGCCGGCCAGACTCAGGGTGTTGCGGGCATCCATCCGGCTTACTCGTGATGCAGGTACGGGGCCAGGGCGGCGTCGTAGCGCCCCTGGGCCTTGAGCAGCAGGTCGCAGACTTCGCGCACGGCGCCGCGGCCGCCTTCCAGGCGGGTCACGTAGTCGGCGTGGGTGCGCAGCTCCGCGTGGGCGTTGGCCACCGCGATGCCGAGGCCGACGGCGCGCAGGGCGGGCAGGTCGGGCCAGTCGTCGCCGACGTAGGCGACCTGCTCCAGCGGCATGCCCAGCCCTTGCGTGAGTTCGCGCAATGCCACGAGCTTGTCCTCGCGCCCCTGCAGCAGCAGCTTGATGCCGAGGTTGCTGGCGCGGCGCTCCACCAGGCGGGTATTGCGACCGCTGATGAGGGCGCAGCGCAGGCCGGCCGCCTGCAGCAGCTTGAGGCCGTGGCCGTCCTGGATGTCGAAGGCCTTGAGCTCGTTGCCGTCCTCGGCAAAGTAGAGGCGGCCGTCGGTGAGCACGCCGTCCACGTCGAGGGCCAGCAGGCGGATGCCGGCCGCGATCCGCATGACATCGTCCATCTGGGTCTCCCGCATCACATCACTCCCGCACGCAACAGGTTGTGCATGTTGAGCGCGCCGACGGGGCGGTTGTCCGCATCCACCACGACGACGCCGTTGATCTTGCGGCCTTCCATGATGGCCAGCGCCTCGGCGGCCAGCAGCTGCGGGCCGACGGTGGTGCAGCCGCTGACCATGACCTGCTCGATCGGCGTGTGGTGGACGTCCACCTTGTGGTCCAGGCTGCGGCGCAGGTCGCCGTCGGTGTAGAGGCCGGCGAGGCGGCCGTCGGCGTCGACCACGGCGGTCATGCCGAGCCCCTTGTTGGTGATTTCCATGAGCGCGTCGATGACGAGCGTGCCTGCCTTCACCACCGGCACCTGCGCGCCCTTGTTCATCACGTCCTCCACGCGCAGCAGCAGCTTGCGGCCCAGCGCGCCGCCGGGATGCGACATGGCGAAGTCCTCGGCGGTGAAGCCGCGCGCTTCCAGCAGCGCCACCGCCAGGGCATCGCCCAGCACCAGGGTGGCGGTGGTGGACGAGGTGGGGGCGAGGCCCAGCGAGCAGGCTTCCGGGGACTTGCCGATTTCCAGGCTGACATCCGCCGCGCGGGCCAGCGTGGAGCTGCCGTTGTTGGTGATGGAGATGAGCCGGGCGTGCATGCGCTTGATCAGCGGCACGATGGTCAGGATCTCGGCGGTCTCGCCGGAGTTGGAGATGGCGATGACGATATCCTGCGGCGTGATCATGCCGAGGTCGCCATGGCTGGCCTCGCCGGGATGCACGAAGAAAGCCGGGGTGCCGGTGGAGGCCAGGGTGGCGGCGATCTTGTTGCCGATATGGCCGGATTTGCCCATGCCCGTGACGACCACGCGGCCCCTGCTTTCCAGCATGAGCACGCAGGCGCGCTGGAACTCGGCATTGACGTGCGGTTTCAGGTTTTCGAGCGCAGTCTGCTCGGTCTGGATCACGCGCTGCCCGGCGCGGATGAAGTCGAAGTCGGCCATGTTGAAGAAGCATCTCTCTAGCGGAAGCGGCGCATTATCCCTCACTGCCGTGAGAAAAACCTACTGGCCATCGTGTCTGCCCGTTACCGGGCGGGCAGGCGCGGAAAGCCCGGCGCGGCGTCGTTACCGAACGGCAAGAATGATATAGTGCGCCCACTTTTACGGAGCCGGTCCTGCCGGAACGAAGCCTACATGACGGACAGTCCAGCCACTCTGCCTCCCGCCTCGGCCGACAACCTGGTCGAGATCCGCGATCTGGTCTTCTCCCGCGGCAGGCGCGTCATTTTCGACGGCGTCAGCGTCAACATCGCCCGCGGCAGGGTCACGGCCATCATGGGCCCCTCCGGCTGCGGCAAGACCACGCTGCTGCGCTTCATCGGCGGCCAGTTGCGCCCCGATTCCGGCCAGGTGCTGGTGGAAGGCCGCAACGTGCCCGACCTCAGGCGCGACGAGCTCTTCGCCACCCGCGCCAAGATGGGCCTGCTGTTCCAGTCCGGCGCGCTTTTCACCGATCTCTCCGTTTTCGAGAACGTCGCCTTTCCGCTGCGCGCGCATACCAGGCTGTCCGAAGAGCTGATCCGCGAGCTGGTGCTGATGAAGCTCGAGGCCGTCGGCCTGCGCGGCGCCGAGCACCTGATGCCGGCCGAGCTCTCCGGCGGCATGAACCGCCGCGCCGCCCTGGCCCGCGCCATCGCCCTCGATCCGGCCCTCATCATGTACGACGAGCCCTTCGCCGGGCAGGACCCCATCGTCATGGGCGTGCTGGTGACGCTGATCCGCACCCTGCGCGAGGCGCTGGGGCTGACCACGGTCATCGTCTCGCACGACATCGAAGAAACCCTGTCCATCGCCGACTACATCTACGTGCTGGCCGGCGGCAAGGTCATCGGCGAGGGCACGCCGGCAGCACTGCAGAACTCGGACTCGCCGCTGGTGCACCAGTTCATGAAGGGCGAGCCGGACGGCCCCGTGCGCTTCCGCTATCCGGCGCCGAGCTTTGCCGAAGAACTCAAGACCGGAGGGCGCGCCTGATGGAAGCCATCCGCCGCCTGGGCGAAGACGCCCTGGACACCCTGCGCAGCCTCGGCGCCGCCGGCGTCTTCCTGTTCCAGGCGCTGGTGGCCCTGCCGCGCCCGCGCACCGGCTTTCCGCTGCTGCTGCAGCAGCTTTATGCCGTCGGCGTGCTGTCGCTGGCCATCATCGTCGTCTCCGGCCTTTTCATCGGCATGGTGCTGGGCCTGCAGGGCTACAACATCCTGATCACCTACGGCAGCGAGCAGGCGCTCGGCACCATGGTCGCCCTGACCCTGACCCGCGAACTCGGCCCGGTGGTGACGGCGCTGCTCTTCGCCGGCCGCGCCGGCTCCGCGCTCACCGCCGAGATCGGCCTCATGAAGGCCACCGAGCAGCTCTCCAGCATGGAGATGATCGGCGTCGACCCGCTCCGGCGCATCGTCGCGCCGCGCTTCTGGGCCGGCTTCATCTCCATGCCGCTGCTGGCGCTGATCTTCACCGCCGTCGGCATCCTCGGCGGGCGCCTGGTCGGCGTCGACTGGCTGGGCATCTACGAAGGCTCCTACTGGATGAACATGCAGGGCTCGGTGGAGTTCTGGGACGACGTCGGCAACGGCATCATCAAGAGCGTCGTCTTCGGCGCCGCCGTGACCTGGATCGCCGTGTTCCAGGGCTACGACTGCGAGCCCACCAGCGAAGGCATTTCGCGCGCCACCACGCGCACCGTGGTTTATGGATCCCTGGCGGTACTGGGGCTGGATTTCGTGCTCACCGCCGTCATGTTTGGAGGCTTCTGAGGAATGCGTACCCGTGTGATCGAAATGGCCGTCGGCCTGTTCATGGTGGCCGGCATCGCCGCGCTGTTCTTCCTGGCCATCAAGGTCAGCGGCCTCTCGGATGAGGCCAGCCGGCCCAGCTACCGCGTCTATGCCAGCTTCCAGAATGCCGGCGGCCTGACCGTGCGCGCCAAGGTCACCATGGCCGGCGTGGTCATCGGGCGGGTCAGCGAAATCAGGCTGGACCCCCAGACTTTCAAGGCCAAAGTCGCGCTGGACATCTACAACGATGTCAACCAGATCAGTACCGACGCCGTTGCTTCTATCCTGACGGCGGGACTTCTGGGCGAGAAATACATCGGCATCATCCCGGGCGCCGAGGAAGAGGTGCTCAAGGAAGGTGACGAAATCGAACAGACCCAGTCTTCGCTGGTGCTGGAAGATCTGATCGGCAAGTTCCTGTTCAACAAGGCCAACGAGCCCGACAAGGCGGCCGAGTAAGGCCGCGCGAGGAGAATGCAAATGAAATTCTGGCAACGCCTGACCGCTGCCCTGATGTTGAGCCTGCCCCTGGCGGCGGTTGCTGCGGACAACCCGCAGCAGGTGCTGCAGAAGGCCGCCGATACGCTGCTCGAGCGCATCACCGCCGAAAAGGAAACCCTGAAGAAGGATCCGCAGGCCCTCTATAAGCTGGTGGAAGAGAACATCACGCCCTTCATGGACATCGACGGCATCGCCCGGCGCGTCATGGGCCAGTACTACAGGCAGGCCACGCCGGCCCAGCAGGCCGAGTTCCGGCGCGTCTTCAAGCAGAGCCTGATCCGCACCTATGCCAAGGGCCTGACCAACTACGAAGGCCAGAAGATCGTCTTCAAGCCGTACAGGCCGGGCGCCAAGCCCAACAAGGCGCAGGTGGACGTGGATGTTTTCGGCAGCACCGGCCAGGTCTATCCCGTGACCTTCCAGATGGAGCAGGACAAGTCCGGCGCCTGGAAGGTGCAGAACCTGATCCTGAACGGCATCAACCTCGGCCTGATCTTCCGTAACCAGTTCGGCTCTGCCGTGGAAGCCAACCGCGGCAGCATCGACAAGGCCATCGCCGGCTGGACGCCGGATACCCAGGCCATCGACGCCACCAAGGGCGGCAGCGACAAGGCGGCCGCCAGCAAGAAGGCCGCCGCACAGTGAACGCGACGCTGGCTCGCGACGGCGCCACCCTGCGCATCGACGGCACGGTCGATTTTGACAATGCCGATGCCTGCTGCGCGCAGGGCCTTGCCCTGCTGGAGCAGATGCCCGCCGATGTGGTGGTCGACCTCGGCGGCCTGAGCGCGCCCGGCAGCGTCACCGTGGCCGTGCTGCTGCACTGGGCGCGGCGCCTGGCGGCCCGCCGGGGCAGCCTGCGCCTGGCGCAGGTGCCGGAGAAATGCCGCGCCATCCTGCGCGTCAGCGGCCTCGCCGAGGCCCTGCCTGAAATCAGCTGAGACAGAAGCAGATGACCCCCGACGAAATCAAGGCCCTGCTGGCCGCCACGCTGCCCGAGGCGGAAATCCTGGTGCAGGGCGAAGGCGCCAAGTTCACCGTGACCGTGGTCACCGACCGTTTTGCCGGCATGCGCCCCGTGGCCAAGCAGCAGCTGATCTATGGTCCGCTGAACGAACATATCGCCAGCGGCGCCATTCACGCAGTGACCATGCGGACCTTCACCCAGGAAGAGTGGCGCAAGGCGCGGCTCTTCTCCTGAGCTTCCGCTCCTGCAGGGAAGGCTGACTAATCTTCGTCCGACGCTGCGTCGGACATTTCGTTTCTGAACAACCCTTTTTCAGAGTGGGGAAATGGACAAGTTACTGATCACGGGCGGTGCGCGCCTGGACGGCGAAGTGCGGATTTCCGGGGCCAAGAATGCGGCCCTGCCCCTGCTGGCGGGCGCCCTGCTGGGCGAGACCCCGGTGACCCTGACCAATGTGCCGCAGCTGCGCGACATCAGCACCATGCTGCAGATCCTCGGCAATATGGGCGTCACCGTGGTCATCGGCGACCAGTGCCAGGTCGAGGTCAACGCCAATACGCTGAAGAGCGCGGTGGCGCCCTATGAGCTGGTGAAGACCATGCGCGCCTCCCTCTTCGTGCTCGGCCCGCTGCTGGCGCGCTTCGGCGAGGCTTCCGTCTCGCTGCCGGGCGGCTGCGCCATCGGCACGCGTCCGGTGGACCAGCACCTGAAGGCGCTGGCCGCGCTGGGCGCCGAGATCGAAGTGGAAAACGGCTACGTGCATGCCAGGCGCCACGGCCGCCTCAGGGGCGCGCGCTTCGTCTTCGACATGGTGACGGTGGGCGGCACGGAAAACCTGCTCATGGCCGCGACGCTGGCCGAAGGCACGACGGTGATCGAGAACGCCGCGCGCGAGCCGGAGATCGTCAACCTCGCCGAGATGCTGGCGGCCATGGGCGCGTGCATCGAAGGCGCCGGCACCGACACCATCACCGTGCAAGGCGTCGAAGCGCTGCAGGGCTGCACCTTCCGCGTCATCGCCGACCGCATCGAAACCGGTTCCTACCTCGCCGCCGGCGCCGCCACCCGCGGCCGCGTCCGGGCCACCAACACCGATCCGCTGTTGCTCGACGCCGTGCTGCAGAAATTCCGCGAAGGCGGCGCCGAGGTCACCACCGGCCCCGACTGGATCGAGCTCGACATGAAAGGCCGGCGCCCGAAGGCCGTGAATTTCCGCACCGCGCCGCACCCCGGCTTTCCCACCGACATGCAGGCCCAGTTCATGGCCGTGAACGTGCTGGCCGAAGGCACCGGCGCCATCATCGAGACCATCTTCGAGAACCGCTTCATGCACGTGCCGGAGATGAATCGCCTCGGCGCGAAGATCGCCGTGGACAGCCACACCGCCATCGTCACCGGCGTGGAGACGCTGCAGGCGGCGCCGGTCATGGCCACCGACCTGCGCGCCTCGATGTCGCTGGTGATCGCCGCGCTGGCCGCCGAGGGCGACACCCTGGTGGACCGCATCTACCACATCGACCGCGGCTACGAGCGCGTCGAGGAAAAACTGCAGGGCCTGGGAGCCAGCATCCGCCGCATCACCGGCAAGGAAGGCGCATGAGCCGGATCATCATCGCCCTCTCCAAGGGCCGCATCCTCAACGACACCCTGCCGCTGCTGCGCGAGGCCGGCATCGACCTGCAGGACGATCCTTCGATGTCGCGCAAGCTGATCTTCCCGACCACGCACCCCGACGTGCGCATCGTCATCGTGCGCGCCACCGACGTGCCGACCTATGTCGAGAACGGCGCCGCCGACATCGGCGTGGCCGGCAAGGACGTGCTGATGGAGCATGGCGCCGAGGGCGTCTACGAGCCGCTGGACCTCGGCATCGCCCGCTGCCGCCTGATGGTGGCCGGTCCGGTCGACGCCCCGGCCGTCAGGGGCCGCCTCCGCGTGGCGACAAAGTTCGTCAATGTCACGCAGCGCTACTACGCTGAAAAGGGCGAGCAGGTGGAGCTGATCAAGCTCTACGGTTCCATGGAGCTGGCGCCGCTGATGGGCCTGGCCGACCGCATCGTCGACGTGGTCGACACCGGCAAGACCCTGGCGGCGAACGGCCTGGAGCCGACCGAGCTGATCGCGCACGTCACCTCCCGCCTGATCGTCAACAAGGCGGCCATGAAGACGAAGCATGCGCAGATCCAGCCCCTGATCGCGCAGCTCGAGGCCGCCGTGGCGCGGCGCGAACAGGCGGCCGCCCGAGAGGATTCATGAGCATGCAGGAACTCATTCCCCGGCTCGACACCAGCGTCGCCGGTTTCGAGAAACGCCTGGAGCTGCTGCTGGCCTGGGAGTCGGTGAGCGACGCCGCCGTGCAGCAGGCCGTCGCCGAGATCGTCACGCGCGTGCGGCGCGAAGGCGATGCGGCGCTGCTGGAATACACCCACCGCTTCGACGGCCTGCAGGCGAGCGATGCCGGCGCGCTCGAGGTCTCGCAGGCCCGCCTCGACCAGGCGCTGCAGAGTATTTCCGGGGCCGAGCGCGAAGCGCTCACCGTTGCCGGCGAGCGCGTGCGCGCCTATCACGAGCGGCAGCGCCAGGAGTCCTGGCAGTACACCGAGGCCGACGGCACCGTGCTCGGCCAGCAGATCACGCCGCTGGACCGCGTCGGCATCTACGTGCCGGGCGGCAAGGCTTCCTATCCGTCCTCGGTGCTGATGAATGCGCTGCCGGCCAAGGTGGCGGGCGTGAAGGAAATCGTCATGGTGGTGCCGACGCCGCGCGGCGAGGTCAGCGAGCTGGTGTTTGCCGCCGCGCGCCTGGCCGGCGTCGACCGCGTGTTCACCATCGGCGGCGCCCAGGCCGTGGCGGCGCTGGCCTACGGCACGCATACCGTGCCGCGCGTGGACAAGATCGTCGGCCCCGGCAACATTTACGTGGCGACGGCCAAGCGCATGGTCTTCGGCCAGGTCGGCATCGACATGATCGCCGGCCCCTCCGAAATCCTCGTGTATTGCGACGGCAAGACCGATCCCGACTGGATCGCCATGGACCTCTTCTCGCAGGCCGAGCACGACGAGGACGCGCAGGCCATCCTGCTCACCGAGGACGAGGATTTCCTGGAGAGCGTCTACGCCAGCATCGAAAAGCTGCTGCCCGGGCTGGCGCGCCGGGCCATCGCCGCAGTCGCGCTGGCCCGGCGCGGCGCGCTGATCAAGGTGCGCAACCGCGAGGAAGCCCTCGACATCATCAACCACATCGCGCCCGAGCATCTCGAGCTCTCCGTCGACGAGCCCGAAGCACTGCTGCCGCAGATCCGCCATGCCGGCGCCATTTTCATGGGCCGCTTCACGCCCGAGGCGCTGGGCGATTACTGCGCCGGCCCCAACCACGTGCTGCCGACCTCGCGCACCGCGCGTTTTTCTTCGCCGCTCGGGGTCTACGACTTCCAGAAGCGCAGCAGCCTGATCGGCTGCTCCGCGCAGGGCGCTTCGCAATTGTCGAAGGTCGCCTCCGTGCTGGCGCGCGGCGAAGGCCTGGAGGCGCATGCGCGCTCGGCGGAGTTCCGCCTCCTGAAATAATCCCGGGCTATACGAGCCTTTGCAGCTCGGGCTTGCAGCTCGGACTTGTAGGTCGGACTTCAGTCCGACGCCGACCTTCTTTGTCGGACTGAAGTCCGCCCTACACACAGCTGCGTTTTCCGCAGCGATGGGCAAGCTGGAAAGGCAGAAGAACATGACGAGAATGAATTTTTCATGAGCAAGTTCTGGAGTGCCTTCGTCCACGACCTCGTGCCCTACGTGCCGGGCGAGCAGCCCCGGATCCCCAGCCTCGTCAAGCTCAACACCAACGAGAATCCCTACGGCCCTTCGCCCAAGGCGATCGCGGCCATGCAGGCCGAGCTCGGCGACGGCCTGCGCCTCTACCCCGATCCCGACAGCGGCCAGCTCAGGCAGGCCATTGCCGATTACTACGGCGTCGAGAAAAGCTGCGTGTTCGCCGGCAACGGTTCCGATGAAGTGCTGGCGCACGTTTTCCACGGCCTGCTGAAGCACGGCAGGCCGATTCTCTTTCCGGACATCACCTACAGCTTCTATCCCGTGTACTGCGGTCTCTACGGCATCCCCTTCACGCCGGTGCCGCTCGACAGCCGCTTCGAGATCGACCTCGACATCTATCCGGCCGGGAACGGCGGCATCATTTTCCCGAACCCGAATGCGCCGACCGGCATCGCCACGCCGCTTGCCGCCATCGAGAAGCTGCTGCAGCGCAACACGGAATCGGTGGTGGTGATCGACGAGGCCTATGTCGATTTCGGCGGCGAAACCGCCGTGGCGCTGGTGACGAAATATCCCAATCTTCTCGTGACGCAGACGCTGTCCAAGTCGCGCTCGCTGGCCGGCCTGCGCGTCGGCCTCGCCATCGGCCATCCGTTGCTGATCGAGGCGCTGGAGCGCATCAAGAACAGTTTCAATTCCTATCCGCTCGGGCGCATGGCCATCGTCGGCGGCGCGGCGGCGTTCGCCGACCGCGAGCATTTCGAAAAGACGCGCCAGGCCGTGATGGCCAGTCGCGAGCAGCTCGTGGGAGAAATGACAGCGCTGGGCTTCGAAGTGCTGCCGTCCGCGGCGAACTTCGTATTCGCGTGCCATCCGGGCCGCGATGCCGCCGTGCTGGCGCTGAAGCTGCGCGAGCGCAGCGTCATCGTGCGCCACTTCAGGCTGCCGCGCATCGAACAGTTCCTGCGCATCACCGTGGGCACGCCCGAGCAGAATGCCGCGCTGGTGGCGGCGCTGAAGGCAATCCTCTAGGCGGCTTTCCGCTCTCTACGGCTGGCATGTCCGGCCGGCAAATAAATATTCCCGGTTGGCCTACAGTCATTGTGCGGAAGCATCCCGCTCACCGCACAGGACAGCTCCGGCCATGCAGCAGCTCCTCCACTTCGTCGAGCTCTTCGGCGTCTCGGTGTCGGCCATCAGCGGCGCGCTCATGGCCGGCCGCAAATCCCTCGATCTTTTCGGCGTGCTGGTGATCGCCCTGATCACGGCCCTGGGCGGCGGCACGCTGCGCGACGTCGTGCTCGACCGCCATCCGGTGGCCTGGATCCGCGACGAAGGCCATATCTATGCCGCCGCGCTGGCCGCGCTCGCGACGGTGGCCTGGGTGCGGCTGACGCGCCCCATTCCCGAGAACGGCCTGCTGCTGGCGGATGCCTTCGGGCTCGCGCTGTTTTCCGTGGCCGGCGCGGCGGTGGCGCTGGAGCAGCAGGCGCCGGCCGGCACGGCGGTGATCATGGGCGTCACCACCGGCGTCGCCGGCGGCATCCTGCGCGACGTGCTCTGCAATGAGATTCCGCTGATCTTCCAGAGGGAAATCTATGCCACGGCGAGCCTGGCCGGCGTGGTGGTCTTCGTCGTGCTGCGCGGGGCGGGGGCGGGTTACTGGATGGCGGCGGCAGCGGCGATGCCGACGATACTCGGCATCCGCCTCGCGGCGATCCGCTGGCATCTGTCGCTGCCGCGCTTTCATCTGCTGGACCGCGATCGCTAGCGGAGTTCGCGGCTGAAGCGGAGTTCGCGGCTGAAGCCGCTCCTACAGCACAGCTATGGCCACGTCTTCTGTAGGAGCGGCTTCAGCCGCGAACCCACGCAGGCTCTTCTCGGCCTGCTGCCGTTACAGCCGCCCGCTGCGCTTGATGTCGAGATAGCGGTTGATCAGGCCGACCGCCAGCCGCTCCGGCAGCGTATCCAGCACCAGCACGCCCGCGTGGCGCAGCCGGTTCAGCGCCTTCTCCCGCTCCAGCAGGTAAAGATGCGTCGCCGCCGTGGTGAGGGCGCGGTCGCTGTCGGGCGGTTCGTCGAGGTCGATCTCGTCCAGCACCTGCTCGCGCAGGTTGGCGACCAGCACGAGGTGGCGTTCGCCGAGCAGCCGGCAGGCCTCGGCCAGTTCCGTGCTGTCCTCGTCGCGCAGGCTGGTGATGAGGACGACCAGGCTGCGCTTGCGCAACCGCTCGGAGAGCTGCGTGCA
Organism: Pseudomonadota bacterium; assembly: GCA_049320605.1. Lineage (GTDB taxonomy): Bacteria > Pseudomonadota > Gammaproteobacteria > Pseudomonadales > Moraxellaceae > UBA2031. The sequence goes on from JBMOQI010000009.1 coordinate 52,122, forward strand.
GACGCTGAGGAAATCGGGCGTCTGCGCGCCCGCCTCGAGATCGAAGACGGCGTTCATGATGCGGCTCAGCGTGGCCCGGCCCTTGCCCGGCGGCAGGTAGCGCTCCTCGTTGGCGAAGCTCATCAGGCCGACGGCATCGCCCTGGCGCTGCACGACGTAGGCGAGCAGCAAGAGCGCGTTCAGCGCCGCGTCGAAATGCGAGAGGCGGCCGTCCTGCGAGCGCATGCGGAAGCCGCCGTCGAGCAGCAGCATGATCTGCTGGTCGCGCTCGTCCTGGTACTCGCGCGAGATCAGCTTGCGCAGGCGCGAGGTCGCCTTCCAGTCGATCTGGCGCAGCGCGTCGCCCTCGCGGTATTCGCGCAGCTGGTGGAACTCGAGGCCGGCGCCGCGGCGGCGGCGCTGGCGGATGCCGAGCTGCGGGAGGCGGTTGGCGCTGGCGAGCAGGGCGTACTTCGAGACCTCGGCGAAATTCGGGTAGACGCGCACGTCGGTGGTCACCGGCAGGAAGACCTGGCGCGTGAGCAGGCCGAGCCGGCCCGGCAGGCGGATATCGACGCCGGCGAAATGGCGGACGCCGCGCTGCAGAAAACGCAGGCGGTAGACGAGGCGGGTGCGCGACCGCGCCGGCAGCGTGTGCGCGCGCGGCAGGTTCTCGACGTCGGCGGCCGGCGGATGGTGATCGAAGACCTGCAGCGGCAAGGCGCGCCTGCTTGAATTGGCGAACTCCAGCGTGACCTCGCGCCAGATGCCGAGCGGCGCCACCGGCGCCACCTCGCGCCGGCAGTCCGGCACCTCGAGCAAGGCGAGGGCTAGCAGTTCCAGGCCGAGCGCGAGCAGCAGCAGCGCGCCGGCGCCCAGCCACAGGCGCTCGAGCTCGGGCAGGCCGACCAGCGCCAGCGCGAGCAGCGCCCAGGCTGCGAGCAGCGGCAGCAGGCGCGGGCCGGGGACGAGGCGGCGCAGCATCAGAGTCGCGGCGCCTCGACCTGGTCCATGATCCGGTGCAGCACGTCGGCGCTGTCCAGGCCCTCCATCTCGAGTTCCGGCGCGAGCACGAGGCGGTGGCGCAGCGCCGGGATCACCAGGCGCTTGACATCGTCGGGCGTGACGAAGTCGCGCTGCTCCATCAGCGCGGCGACGCGTGCCGCGCGCAAGAGCGCGATGCCGCCGCGCGGCCCGGCGCCGATCGCCACGCCCGGCCATTCGCGCGTGGTGCGCACCAGGGCGACGGCGTAGTCGCGCACGCGCTCGTCGATGCGCGTGGCGGCGGCGAGGCGCTGCAGGCTCTGGATGTTCTCCGGGCTGACCAGCGCGGCGAGATGGTCGACGTCGAGCACGTCGCCGATACGGCCCTGCGTCACCCGGCTCAGCAGGTCGCGCTCCTCCTGCTCCTGCGGATAGGCGACGACGATCTTGAGCAGGAAGCGGTCGAGCTGCGCTTCCGGCAGCGGATAGGTGCCTTCCTGCTCGATGGGGTTCTGCGTCGCCAGCACCATGAAGGGCCGCGGCAGCGGGAAGGACTGGCCTTCGAGGGTGACCTGGTTTTCCTGCATGACCTCGAGCAGCGCCGCCTGCGTCTTCGCCGGCGCGCGGTTGATTTCATCCGCGAGCAGCAGGTGCGTGAACACCGGGCCCTTGCGGATCTTGAACTCCTGGCTCTTCAGCTCGTAGAGCGCATGGCCGGTGACGTCGGAAGGCATCAGGTCCGGCGTGAACTGGATGCGCGCGAAGCTGCCGCCGAAAGTGCGCGCCAGCGCGCGCACCAGCAGCGTCTTGCCGAGGCCGGGCACGCCTTCCACCAGCACGTGGCCGCCGGCGAGCAGCGCGACGAGCGCGAGCTCGACGGCTTCCTGCTGGCCGACCACGGCGCGGCCGATCTCCGCCGTCAGCCGCGCGAGGAGCTGCGCGGCCCTGGCGACACTGCCGTTGCCGCTGCCAGGGGTGCTGCCGCCGTCCGCGGCGTCGGTCAGGTCGTTCATAGCGCTTTCCTCAGGCGGTTGATCAGGCGGATGTCCGCCGTGAATTGCAGGAGATGGTCGGGCGCGTCGCTTTCCAGCAGGCGCAGGATGGCGGCGGGCTCGAGGCGCGCACGCGCGGCGAGCTGCGTGGCGAGCGCGGCGCTGGGCAGGCGTTTCCACTGCGGATGGCGGCGCTGCAGCTGCGCCAGCAGGCGCTGCCGGCTGGCGTCGTAGAGCAGGCCGAGGCCGCCGTGCCGCAGCAGGTAGCGGCCGCTGGCCTCGAGATGCTCCGAGAGGCGGCGGCGCGCGGCCGGCAGCACGCTCTCCAGGGGCCCGAAGCGGCGGCTGATCGCCCACAGCCAGACCAGCACGCAGAGGGCGAGGGCCGCGAGGAAGGGCGCGGCGAGCTCGCGCAGCAGAGCGAACAGCGAGGGCCGCTCGACGCCATGGATCAGCCAGACGGCATCGCCCGGGCGCGCATCGACGACGCGCCAGAGCAGCGCGGCGTGATCGCCTTCGGCGAGGCTCGCGTTGTGCAGCCAGCCGCTGTCGCTGAGCACGGTGACGCGGCCGCTGCCCTGCGCGAAGCGCATGACGTGCGCGCCGTACTTGTCCGTCGCCGTCCAGCGCGGCGCCCGCTTGCCCGGCGCGAGGTGGTAATGGGCACGGAAGTGCGCCTGTACGAGGCCCTCGTCGCCGAGCCGCAGGGCGCGCAGGGGCGGCTCGCGCGCCAGGGTCTTCCGCTCCGCCTCGCTGAAGTCGCGCTTGCGCAGGCCGACGTCGAGTTGCTGCAGGACGAGGTCGCGGTCGTCCGCGCGCGCGCCGCTCTCCGGCAGCTCCATGACGAGATGGCCGCCTTTCCCGATCCAGTCGAGCAGCGCCCGCTGCTCGCGCTCGTCCAGGTACTGCAGCGGCGTGGCCAGCACGATGACGCGCGCCCGCGGCGGCAGCCTTGCGTATTCGGGCGCGAAATGCACCTGCATGCCGTTCTGCTCCAGCAGGCGGCCGGCAGCCAGCCAGGGGTTGAGCCGGGCCTCGCGGCTGTAGCCGCTGTCGCGCTCGGTGTATTCCCAGGTGAAGCAGGCGAAGAAGAAGGCCAGGAGCAGGGCAAGCAGGAGAGGAAGGCGCCAGCGCTTCATGTCAGGCCTCCGCCGCTTCGAAGCACTGGCGGTACAGCCGCAGCAGTGCTTCCAGATCTGCCGGCGCCCGGCCGGCGTAGGCCAGCGCCATCCAGGCGCGCACGATGGGCGCGAAGCCCTCGTTCACCCCCGCCTTGCCGCTGCGCCGCGCCAGCCGCAGGCACTCGCCCTCGGTAGCGCTGGCCGGCAGCACGATGGCGTGGCGCAGCGCCAGGCTCCTGACTGCGCCGCGGTAGAGCAGGCTGAGTGCCAGCGCCGCGTCGCCACGCTGCCAGGCCAGGCGCGCCGCATCGCTGACGCGCGCCGGAAGTTCATCACCCAGCAGGGCGAGGCTCTGCGCCTCCAGTACGGGGCGCTGTGCCGGGCGGCCGCGGCCTCCTGCGCTGCGCGGCGCCAGCCAGCGCCAGCCGCGCCACAGCAGCCAGGCCAGCGCGCCCGCCAGCAGCATGGTCAGCAGGAGCTTGACCGCCCTGGCGAGCAGCGCCAGGTCGGGCGCCCAGCCGGCGTCGGCTTTTTTCCTTTCCGGGTCCGGGCGCAGCCAGCGCTGCAGCCAGTCGCGCATGGCGAGCTGGCCGACCTGCCGGGGCTGGTGGAAGTCGGGGCCGTTGACGATGCGCTGCGCCTGCGCGCGCAGCGGCCTGGCATAGGGCGGTGCGGGCAGCGGGGCCGTGCCGGCCGCCGGCGCAACGCCGGCAGGTGCGGGCGCGGGTTCGGCGGACGCCGGCTCAGGCGCAGCTGCTGGCGCCGGCACTGCGGCCCCGGCGAGACAGGCCCACAGCAGCAGGCCGAAGGCGAAGCGCTTCATGGCGCCCTCCGGTGCGCATCCAGGCGCTCGCGCAGGCGCCGGAAGGCGAGCTCCAGGTCCCAGGCCTCGAGCTCGCTGCGCCGGTTCAGGTAGAGCGTGAAGCCGGCGGCCACGTAGAACGGCTCGACCAGCGTCATGGCGAGGAAGTAGAGGCCGAGGTTGGCCAGCGCCGCCGCCGTGCTTGCGCGGTCGCCGGTGAAGAGCTGCCAGAGGTCGTCCGAGGCGCCCTCGGGCGCGAACCAGAACAGCAGGCTGGCCGCCGCCAGGAACAGGAAGGCCTCCAGGTGGAGCATCACCACGTGCAGCCACTGCGCCTTGCCGCCGTACTGGTGGCGCAGCAGCGCGAGGCGCGCCTGGCGTTCCGGCGCCGGCAGGTTTTCCAGCAGCCACGCCGGCAGCAGGTAAGCGCGGCTCAGGGTGAAGCGGCGCCAGAACAGGTGGGCGGCGAGACCCTGGCGCCAGCTGGCGGCGAGCAGGCGCGCCATCTCGCGCAGCGTCGGCGTCTCGCCGAAGACGCGGCGGGACAGCAGGATCAGCAGCGCGTAATCGTAGAGCGGCTTCAGCCACCACAGCAGCAGGTAGAGGGCGCCGCTCTCGAGCAGCAGCGTCAGCGCCGCCGCGAGCAGCAGCACCGGCACTGACACCAGGAACCAGGTTTTCCAGAGCTGGGGCGCTTCGCTCTGGGCGAGGCGCACGCCGAGGTCCATGGCTTCGTAGGCGCCGCGCGGACGCACTTCGAGGCGGAGGTCAGCCAGCCGCATCGGCCGCCTCCCGCTGCCTGCCCGCGACCAGCAGATACAGCGCCACCGAGGCCCACAGCAGGGCGGCGACGCCGTATTTCACCGCGGCCGGAATCGCCGTGCTGGAAGACCAGAACGCCTCCAGCATGGCCGCGATCACGAGGAAGAGCGTCGCGCCGTAGATGATCTTCACCGCGCTGCGCGCCTGCAGGCGCAGGGCCTCGCCGCGGCGAAGCCGGCCCGGCGCGACGAGGGCGCGGCCCAGCATCAGCCCGGCCATGCCGCAGAGCACGATGGCGGTGAGCTCGAAGGCGCCGTGGCCGCAGACGAAGGACCAGAACGTCTCGCTGAAACCGGCGCGCGTGAGGTGCCCGGCGACGGCGCCGATGGCGATGCCGTTGAAGAGCAGGATGAGGAGGCTGCCGACCCCGGCCAGCATGCCGCCCGCGAAAGTCTGGAAGCCGATGCCGATGTTGTGCCGGATGTAGTAGCCGAACATGTAGAAGTCGCCGGCATCGTCGCGCTCGAAGCCGATGGTGCGGCGCGCCGGGTCGTACATGTGTTCGAAGTCGCGCACCTGCGCGGCGTCCATCACGCTGTAGATCACCGCAGGCTGCCACCACACGGCGAGCGCCATGGCGAGGAAGGCGCCGTAGAAGAACAGCGCCGAGAGCCAGAACAGGCCGGCGTGGCGGCGCACCAGCGCCGGGAACTCGCCGAGCAGGAAATTGCTGACGAGGCCGGCCAGCGGCTGGCGCGCCTGGTAGAGGCGATGGTGCGCCTGCACCACCAGGCGGTTGAGCCGCTCCACCAGCGCCGGCGGGTAATGCCGCGCGCGCGCCAGCGCGAGGTGCTGGCAGGCCTGGCGGTAGCGCGCGGGCAGGGCGAGCACGTCGCTGCGCGCGGCGTCGTGCCGGAGCGCGCGCGCCAGCGCCTGCCACTCGCCGTCGTGGCGGCGCAGGAATTCCTGGGGACTCATCGTTCCCCCGCCAGCCAGCGCGCCATGCCGTGCAGGCGCGTCACGCCTGCGCCGCCGCGCGCCTGCGTCAATGGCTCCAGGAGATCGGCGAGCTCCTGCTGGCGCGCCTCCGACAGGCGCGGGCTACGCTCGGCAAAGGCGATGAGGGCCTTCTGCTCGTCGAGCCGCAGCCTGCCACCGGGCGCCATGACCGGCGCGGCCGGCAGCGCCGGCGTCTGCAGCGGCGCCGGCGCCCACACCACCAGCGTGCCGGCGGCGAGATCGCCCAGGCGCTGGAAGCGCGGATGGAAGAGCATGAAGAGGATGCCGAAGCCGAACAGGAAGGGCAGGAAATCGGCGGTGCGCAGCAGGTTGCGGATGACGGAGGCGGCCAGGCCCACCGGGCGCCCGTCGCTCTCGACCACGAGCAGGCCGAAGCTGCGCTTGCCCGGCGTGGCGCCGCTGCCCACCTCGAAGAGCACCGGATAGAACCATTCGACCAGGAAGGCGAGCAGCAGGAAGAGGCCCATGCCGAAGGCGCCCAGCATGGCCAGGACCGCCGCGACCAGCCCGAGCAGCGTGCCGCGGATCATCAGGTCGAGGGCGAAGGCGCTGACGCGGGCGATGGCGCCGGCGGGCACGAGGGTGAGGTCGACGCCTTCGGGAGTGGCGAGGGCCTGGCGGGTGTCGAGCATCAGGCGGGGACCCCGCTGCAGGCGGGGCGGTGCTCGTGTCCGTACTGGCCATTCATGACGGGATCCCTGGCGCAACAAAAAAGGCGGAGAAGTCTGCGCCCGATTATGCAGAAGCAGGGAAGGGCTGTCAGCGCGGCCGGGTTGCCTCCGGAATGGCGTCGGCCGGACGCTCGCCTATCTTTACCTTGAGCTCGACTTCCTGCTTGCCGCGCATGACGACGACATTGGTTTCGGCGCCGGGCTTGATGCCGGCGATCAGGTTGATGGCCTGGGCGGCGTTGTCCACCGGCTTGTTGTCGATGCGCACGAGGATGTCGCCGGGCTTGAGGCCGGCCTGGTGGGCGGGACCGCTGCGCACGATGCCGGCGATGGCGACGCCTTTCTGCGTGGCGGCGTCGATGTGCGCGGCGAGTTCCGGATCGAGGGTGCGCACTTCGATGCCCATCCAGCCGCGCACCACGCGGCCCTCCTTGATGAGGGAGCTCATCACGGTCTTGGCGAGCGTCACCGGAATCGCGAAGCCGATGCCCATGTTGCCGCCGCTCTGCGAGTAGATGGCGGAGTTGATGCCGACCAGGTTGCCGCCGACATCGACCAGCGCGCCGCCGGAGTTGCCGGGGTTGATGGCGGCGTCGGTCTGGATGAAGTCCTCGTAGGTGTTGATGCCGAGGCCCTGGCGGCCGGTGGCGGAGATGATGCCCTGGGTGACGGTCTGGCCGACGCCGAAGGGATTGCCGATGGCGAGCACGACGTCGCCGACCTGCGTCGGCGCCTCGCGCAGCGCGATGATGGGCAGCTCCCTGAGCTCGATGCGCAGCAGCGCAAGGTCGGTGCCGGGATCGGCGCCGATCACCTTGGCGCGGGTTTCGCGCCCGTCCTGCAGCGCGACGATGATCTCATCGGCCTGCGCCACCACGTGGTTGTTGGTCAGGATGTAGCCCTCGGGGCTGACGATGACGCCCGAGCCGAGGCTGGACTGCATGCGTTCCTCGGGCATGCCCTCGCCGAAGAAGCGGCGCAGGAAAGGGTCGCTCATGAAGGGGTGGGTCATGCGCACTTTCTGCGTGGTGTAGATGTTCACCACGGCGGGCGCCGCGACGCCGACGGCGCCGGCATAGGACACCGGCCCGTTGCCGGCGACGGGGGGCTGGGGCAGGGGACGCTGGCTGGCCAGGGTGGGGGAGGGCGTGCTGACGGGGCCGGGCCACCAGGACTGCTGCGTCGCCACGTAGGCAAGGACGATGAACAGCAACAGCCACGGCAGGGCGTTCCTGAGGCGCATTGGGATTTCCTCTGAAGTATGCTCGCCAGAATATGGTGACGGCTTTTCTTCCTTCAAGGTAACAACTGTTCATGACCACGACACTGCGCGAGATCCTTTCCCTGCTGGACGCCACGCTCGAGCCGGGGCGCTTCCAGGACTATTGCCCGAACGGCCTGCAGGTCGAGGGCCGCCAGCACGTGCGCCGGGTCGTCACCGGCGTCACCGCCTCGGCCGCCCTCATCGACGCCGCCATCGACCGCCAGGCCGACGCCCTGCTGGTGCACCACGGCTATTTCTGGAAGGGCGAGGACCCCTGCATCACCGGCATCAGGCGGACGCGCCTGAACAAGCTGCTGGCCCACGATATTTCATTGATCGCCTACCACCTGCCGCTGGACGCGCACGCCCAGCTCGGCAACAACGCCCAGCTCGCGAAGCAGCTCGGCCTTGCCGTCGACGGTTCGCTGGAGCCCGGCAATCCGAAGGGCCTCGGCAATACCGCGACGCTGGCGCAGCCGGTCGGCGTCGAGGATTTCACCGTGCATGTCGAGAAGATGCTGGGGCGCCGGCCGCAGGTGATCGCCGGCGGGCCGCTGCATATCCGCCGCATCGGCTGGTGCACGGGCGCGGCGCAGGGCTATATCGAGAAGGCCATCGCGCTGGGCCTGGACGCCTTCCTCTCCGGCGAGATCTCCGAGCCGACGGTGCATGCCGCGCGCGAGGCCGGCATCCATTATTTCGGCTGCGGCCACCACGCGACGGAGCGCTACGGCGTGCGCGCGCTGGGCGATTTCCTGCAGCAGAAGCTGGGCGTGCCGGTGGAGTTCGTGGACATCGACAATCCGGTGTGAGGTCCAGCGTTTCTTCTCTCTATCTATTCCTCTGTCCCTTCCTCTATCCGTAGGAGCGGCTTCAGCCGCGAACCGAATGGCTTTGTGGGAGCGGCTTCAGCCGCGAACCCTTGCGTTCCGCGTTGAACCGGTTCGCGGCTGAAGCCGCTCCTACAAAAAAAGGGGGGCAGAAAACAAGAAAGCCGGCGAATGCCGGCTTTCTTGTTGCTGCGTTCCGCTTACGACCAGAGCTTTGCGAGCAGCGGGCCGAAGGTCACGATCACCAGACCCGCGCCCATGACCAGCACCGGCAGGATCCAGCGCTCGAAGCGTCGGTAGAAGCCGGCGTTGCGGACTTCCTCGCCGGCCTTGGTGGTCTCGTCCTCGCCGACGACCTGGCGCAGCAGCAGCTGGTTCAGGGCCACCGGCGGCGACAGGTAGCCGAGTTCGAAGGCCACCAGCACCATCATCCAGAAGTGCACCGGATGGATGCCGTTGTTGTAGGCGATGGGGGCGATGGTCGCGGACACCAGGATCACGGCGCCGAAGGGATCCATGATCATGCCGATGAAGACCATCATGCCCATGAATACCGCCATGGCGATCCACGGGTTTGCGAACTGGTGCGGGAAGGACTCCATGACGCCGGAACGCTCCACCACGCCGCCCATGCTGAGCGACAGCGCCATCAGCAGGATCAGCGCGCCGATATGGGCGATGGTCTCGGTGGTGGCGAAGCGGATGGAGTGCTCCATGGCCTTGAAGCCACGGCCCGGCACGGCAGCCGACGCACCGACTTCGTCCGGACCCGGATCCGGCTTGCGATCCTTGCGCATGCGATCGTAGACCAGCAGGAAGAGCAGGATGACGGGCATGATCACCGGGGCGGTGAACTCGTCGAGCTTGGTGTTGAGCACGTACTTGTAGAAGAGCACGACGACGATGAACAACAGGATGTAGGGGATGACGGGACCGATGGCCTTCAGCGTGCCGGGGAGGGCGACGCCGGGGCTTTCCAGCTTGACGCGGGTGGTGCGCGACATCTGTGCGGCGATCAGGAACAGCGTGGAGGTCAGGAAGAATACCGCGACGCCCCAACTGTAGAGCTGCTGCGTGGTCACCTGCTTGTTCAGCGCGGCGATCAGCACGATCAGCAGGCAGGGACGCAGCACCACGCCCAGCGAGCCGGACATGGCGGCGGCCGCCAGCGCGAACTGGCGACGACCGCCGGCATGGCGCACCTCGTGATAGATCAGCGCGCCGGCCGCGATCACGAAGATGCCCGAGGCGCCCGTGTAGGCGGTCGGCAGCGCCGCGCCCAGCAGGATGATGTAGGTGAGCATTTCCGGCGAGAACTTCCACGGCCGCAGCAGGTCGAGGAAGCGGTCCACCATCTGTGTCTGCTTGAGCAGCATGCCGGCCCAGATGAAGAGGGCGAGGTTCAGGAAGATGCCCGAGAGCTCCACCATCTGGTTCAGGTAGATGGCCTGCGCCGACCAGTGCTTCTGGCTCAGGAAGTAGAAGCCGCCGATCAGCGCCATCCAGGCGTAGAGCGGAATCGACAGCAGCGCCAGGCCGGCCGAGCCGCCCGGCTGGGCGCGCTGCGGCATGAACACCACCTGCCTGGCGCTGATCAGCGTCAGGATGACGAACATGCCGATCCAGAGGTAGTAGAGGAAGGGCTTGTCGATGGGGATGCCGGAGTCCTGCTGCATCTTCAGGTACATGATGCTGGAGAAGGCGAGCAGGGCGTTGGCCGCCGTCATCATGATGGAGTAGATGCGGAAATCGACGCGGGTCTTGGGCGGACGCAGGGCGATGTGGTGCTCGCCCACCGTGGTGTAGACGGAGGCGATCAGCACCATCAGCAGCAGGATCAGCGGACGGTTTTCCGTGCCGTACTTGAAGAGGCCGAAGAAGGAGGTTTCCACCGCGCGATACACCTTGACCGTCGGCGTCAGGTGGTTCGCCACCTTCTCGTACATCGCGTGCTTTTCCTTGCACAGCTCCGTCGCCTTCAGGATGGAGGCCTTGATGGCTTCGGGATCCTTGGGCTCGTCGGCGAAGAGCGCGTCGATGGCGTCACCGCCGCCCAGGCCGGCCGTCAGCTCCACCGCGAGCACGGCCTCGATGTCCGGGTTCGGATCGCAGCCCGGCCTCGGCTGGTCGGCGCGCATCATGAAGTACTGCACGCCCGACTTCGGGTCGCCGAACATGGATTCGCCCATGCGCAGGAGCTGGCCGTGGAAGTACTCGCCGGTGCCGATGACCAGGGTCAGCAGGAGCAGCGAGAAAATGGGGAGACTAAGCAGCCACTCAGTCGCGGAACGACCCATTAATTTCGGGCCTTGAGAGTTGCCTTCTTGGCTCATGTTTTATTTACCCGGTTATTGTTTTTCGGTGCCCGAAAGCGGGGGAGCTTGCAATTCCGTTGAGGCACGACACTGGTTTTTGCCGCTGTCGTGCTTAGCCCTCCAAGGCCGGCGGGCACCCAGCTAGCCGGCCAAGAATACTCAAAAGCCGACCTAGGCAACAGGTATGGGCTTGAGCGCAGGGGAAATTCTGCCCGGGAAAGGCGGCCCGGGGGGAATTTTGCGCGATTGTAAAGTCGCGCGGACCCGGTGCCTGGGGGAGGAGCTCCTGCCGCAGGCGGCGCAGCTTGCTGCGCTTCAGCGGGGACGCTGGCCGCTGCGCCTCAGGTAGGCGGTCACCTCTTCCCGATCGTGATACAGCTGCTTGACGCGCAGCGTGAAGGGCGTTTTCGCCAGGGTGCGGGCGATGGCTTCCCGGCAGAGCTGCACTTCTTCATGGCGTTTCTTCATCGGCAGCTTGAGGTTGAAGATGGCGTGCCGGGCAGCGCCGTCGGCGATCCAGCCGGCGCAGAGCTCGGCGATGCGCAGCGGCTTTTCCACCATGTCGCACACCAGCCAGTCGACGCTGCGGGGCGGACGATAGCGGAAGCCGTCGCTGCGCAGGTGCTCGACCTGGCCGCCGCGCATGAGGCCGGCGTCCATGGCGCCGTTGTCGATGGCGGTGACCTGCAGGCCGCGCTTCACCAGCTGCCAGGTCCAGCCGCCGGGGGCAGCGCCGAGGTCGACCGCCGTGCCCCCTTCGCGCAGCAGTTCCTGGCGTTCTTCCGCGCTCAGGAAATACAGCAGGGCTTCTTCGAGTTTCAGCGTGGAACGGCTGGGCGCGCCGGCCGGGGATTTCAGGCGGGGAATGCCGAGCGGCCAGGGGGACGCGTTGCCGGGCTCGGAGAAGCCGGCAAGCAGCGTCGTGGAGTCATGGAAGAAGAGGTGCAACGTCCGCGAGGCGCCCTTTTCCAGCAGGCCGCCCTGGCGCAGCGCCGATTCCAGCGCGGGCCTGAACTTGCGCAGGAAGCCGGACAGCTCCTTGGCGGCATTGGTATCGGCAGTTTCCAGACGAACTTCCCGGAAAACGCAGCCGGTTTCGCGCAACCGGGCCAGCAGAGGCGTGATGCGGTCATCGGCTGGCAGCCGACAGGGCTCGCTCTGCAGGAGAAAGACGAGCTGCCTCGCAAAGATCAGGTTGTCGAAGCGCAGCCGGGTGCTGTCCCTGTCTTCGAGCGGCTGGTGGAAAGGAAACAGCACATAAGCGCTGTCGGGCTGGGCCTTTGCGAAGCCGGAGAGAGCGGCCGCGGCGGTAAGGTGCCGGATCTCGGCGGCCGCTTCCTTTTCGAAGCCGGATCGGCAATAGAGTAATAGTGCTGCGACAGGGGGCATGCTCGTAGGTTCCGTCATGGCAAAAAAGAAGCCCGCGGCAGCGGGCTTCTTTTTCGGGGGGCCAGGCTTATTCGCGGAAGCCGTATTCCTCGTCCAGCGTGCCCTTTTCGCTAGGCTTCTTGGTGGCATAGTCGCGTGGCGGCTCCACGGTGTAGTGGTCCTGCAGGAGCGATCCCTGCAGGACGCGTGGCGCATCCAGGCGCTCGAAGGCGTGGGCCGGGTTGCTGCTGCCCTGGCGGCGGTTTTCCGCGCACAGGGTCTGGGCACCATGCTGCAGGTGTTCGTGCAGCTCCCGGTAGCCCTGCGTTACGGCATTCACCATCTGGGCGGTGGTCACAAAGTGCTGGGTAACGGAATCCTGATAATGGTCGAACCTGCCCTGCAGCGAACGCAGATGATCCTCGAGCTCACGCACACGGTTGTCGGGGTTGCGGGACCTGGCGAGAACATAGCCGCCGAAGCCACCTGCTATGAAGACGATGATGTAAAGCAGCCAGCCCATGCCTGCTGTCTCCTGTGGTCTCTTGCCGAGGGCGGAAGTTTTTGCTGTCCGGCGGTAGTCTATGCGTTTGTTATGGTTCCAAGAAACTGGCTGCGGGGAATTTCATGAGATCTGCCGGTGTCGAGCAGTCTGTCTTCATCAGGGGTCCGGTTGGGCAGATCGAAGCCCGATGGATGCCGGCCGCTGATGACATGGCCCCTGTCGCCGTGGTTTGCCATCCGCATCCCCTGCACGGCGGCAGCATGGACAACAAGGTGGTGACGACTCTCGTGCGCGCCTGGCGGGATGCCGGAATGGCCACCCTGCGCTTCAATTTTCGCGGGACCGGCTTGAGCGAGGGGCAGCATGCCCATGGCGAGGGGGAGATTGACGACCTGCTGGCTGTTGCCGGCTGGCTGTCCAAGGAAGGTTTCGATTCCCTCTGCCTTGCGGGTTTCTCTTTTGGTGCCTGGGTAGCGGCCGCGGCGGTCCCACGACTGCCGGCGGAGTGGCGCCTGGAGCGCCTGGTGCTGGTGGCGCCGCCAGTTCAGTACAGTGGGTTCAGGGATATTCAGCTGCCGGAAGGCACTCTGGTTCTTCAGGGGGACGAGGACGAAGTCGTTGACCCCGCGGCAGTGAGGGAGTGGGTGCTGTCGCGCAGTCTTCCTCCGGAGCTAATCGTTTTCCCTGGAGCGGGGCATTTCTTTCATGGCCGTTTGACGGCGCTCAAGGCAGAATTGGGCGCCCGTCTGGGCAGGCACGTCTGAACATCTGCTTTCCGGAACCGTTTCATGCCCTTAGAGCGTTACCAGCACGATCTGCGCCGTCCCGGCTTTCAGCAGGACGAAGCACAAGCTACTGCCGTTCGCCACCTGCAAGGTGTCAGGGATGAGCTGGTCGAGCGCTACGAGGAGGCCAGGGGCGGGCGCGTATTAGCGCGGCTGAAGCTCCAGAAAGAGCTGCGGGAACCCGTGCAGGGACTCTATTTGTGGGGCGGGGTAGGGCGCGGCAAGACCTACCTGATGGATATATTCTTCGATTCGTTGCCCTTCCGGCGCAAGCTGCGCATCCACTTTCACCGTTTCATGCAGCGGGTTCACAAGGAGCTGAACGCACTGAAAGGAACCCGGAATCCTCTGGAGGCGGTTGCCGATCGGCTGCATGAAGAGGCCGTGGTGATCTGTTTCGACGAGTTTTTCGTCATCGATATTACCGATGCCATGCTGCTGGGAGGCCTTTTCGATCAGCTTTTCAGGCGTGGCGTGACCCTGATCGCTACCAGCAACATTCCTCCGGACCGTCTCTATGAGCATGGGCTTCAGCGGGAGCGATTTCTCCCGGCTATTGCCCTGATCAAGCGGTATTGCGAGATACTGAATGTCGATGCCGGCGTGGATTACAGGCTGCGTGTCCTGGAAAAGGCCTCGCTCTATTACACCCCTCTGGGCCCTGCTGCAGATGCAGCGCTTCGGCAGAGGTTTGATGAGCTGACGGGCGGGGTGGCCAAGGGACCAGGCTCGATCATGATAAATGACCGGGAAGTCCGTGTTCTCAATCACGGCGAGGACGTGCTCTGGGCCAATTTCAGCGAGCTATGCGAGACCCCGCGCTCAGCCAGTGACTACATAGAGGTGGCACGTGAGTACCACACTGTCGTGGTGTCCGGTATTCCTGTCATGGATGCTCGCAACGATAATGCGGTACGCCGTTTTATTAACATGGTGGACGAATTCTACGACCGCCATGTGAAGCTGGTGGTGTCGGCAGAGGCCGACATCGGTGCTTTATATGAAGGTGGCAGGCTGAATTTCGAAATCGAGCGGACCAAGTCCCGACTTTTGGAGATGCAGTCCAAGGAGTACTTGGCCAAGGAGCATCTGGCCTGAGTTCTCCCGCCGCGCTGCGCGCACGTCCTCTTTAAAAGGGGCGACTTTCGAGAAGGCTGGGCGTTTCTGGGCCGGCCATTTCAAGGGCGGGAAATTGTTGTCAAAGGGTGGGGGCTTCGGTAAGATGCGCGTCCTCTTTGGCGGGGCTCCCCGTCTGCTGCCCTTTGTTTACAGGCGTTAATGCAATGAAGACTATCAGTGCCAAGCCGGAAACGGTGAAGCGTGACTGGTTTGTGATCGATGCCAGCGGTCAGACCCTGGGTCGTCTCGCCACCGAAATCGCCCGTCGTCTGCGCGGGAAGCACAAGCCCGAGTACACCCCGCATGTGGACACCGGCGACTATATTGTTGTCGTCAACGCCGGTAAGGTTGCCGTGACGGGAAACAAGGCTCAGGCCAAAATGTATTACCACCACACCGGCTACCCGGGTGGTCTGAAGAGCATCAGCTTTGAAAAGCTGGTGGTTGCTAAGCCCGAAAAGCCCATCGAGATTGCCGTCAAGGGCATGCTGCCCAAGGGGCCTCTGGGTCGCGCCATGCTGAGCAAGCTCAAGGTTTATGCTAGCGCCGAGCACCCCCACGCTGCCCAGCAGCCGCAAGAACTTAAGATTTGAGTCGTAACGTCATGACTGCACAAGCCACTTACGGTACCGGTCGTCGCAAGACGGCAACCGCCCGCGTTTTCCTCAGCGCTGGCAATGGCAAGATCACCATCAATGATCGTCCGATCGAAACCTATTTTGGTCGTGAAACTGCCCGCATGATTGTTCGTCAGCCCCTGGAGCTTGTTGAGCTTCTGGAAAAGTTCGATGTCAAGGTGACGGTTGCCGGTGGGGGCATCGGCGGCCAGGCCGGCGCTATTCGTCATGGCATCACGCGGGCCCTGATTGAGTACAGCGAAGACCTGCGCTCTCCATTGCGCAAGGCCGGCTTCGTGACTCGCGATGCGCGTGAGGTCGAGCGTAAAAAGCTTGGTCTGCGCAAGGCTCGTAAGCGTCCGCAGTACTCCAAGCGTTGATCCTGGCGGGCGCTTTCGGGCGCCCTGCCCGGAGGGTCCGAATGTTGGGGAATCGTCTAACGGTAGGACTACGGACTCTGACTCCGTCTGTCTAGGTTCAAATCCTAGTTCCCCAGCCACTCAAAAAAATCGCCCCCACCTGTAGGGGGCGATTTTTTTTGTCCTCCAGGGCTGCGCAATTACCGGGACGTAGCGGGTATTTTGCATGTTACTCAAGGGTTTACTCCTTGTAAGCCGTGGGTGATTTCATTATCATCCGCAGGCTTTTTTTCAGGCTCGTCCGGGGTCTTTTAGGGCTTTGGGACGTTTTGTTGGAGAGTACGCGATGAGTACTGACGGCGTGAATGTTGGTCGCCGGCGATTGCTGATTGGAGCCACCGCCGCGGTGGGCGCCGTCGGCGCCGGGTTTGTGGCCGTTCCGTTTGTAAAATCTTGGAGCCCCAGTGCCAAAGCCAAAGCTGCCGGCGCTCCCGTAAGTCAGGACATTAGCCAGCTTGAGCCTGGCCAGAAGCTGGTAATTGAGTGGCGTGGCAAGCCGGTTTGGGTCGTGCGTCGTACTCCCGAGATGCTGACGGGCCTGAAGAAGGTTGAGGGTGAGCTTTTGGATCCTCAGTCTGACGCCGAGCAGCAGCCCTCGTATGCAAAGAACGAATACCGGTCTATCAAGCCTGAATACCTCATTCTGACGGGTATCTGCACTCACCTTGGCTGCTCTCCGCTCTTTGAGCCGGAAAGGGCAAAGATTCAGCCGGATTGGGAAGGGGGCTTCTTCTGCCCCTGTCATGGTTCCAAGTTCGACCTTGCCGGACGTGTATATAAGGGTGTGCCTGCACCCAAGAATCTCGAGGTGCCGCCCCATTCCTATGAGAGTGAGAAGGTGGTCATTATCGGTGTCGACAAGGAGCATGCGTAATGAACAAGCTCTGGAATAATTTCGTCGGCTGGGTGGATTCGCGTTTTCCGCTCATCGAGACTTTCGAATATCACATGTCGAAGTATCACGCGCCGAAGAATTTCAACTTCTGGTATATCTTTGGTGTGCTGTCAATGGTGGTGCTGGTAAATCAGTTGATTACCGGTATCTGGTTGACCATGTTCTATACCCCCAGCAGTGAAGTGGCTTTTGATTCTGTTGCTGGCTATATGATGTATGACGTGCCCTATGGCTGGTTGTTGCGCTACATGCACTCAACCGGCGCTTCGGCTTTCTTCGTCGTCGTTTATCTGCATATGTTCCGTGGCCTGCTTTATGGCTCTTACAAGAAGCCGCGTGAATTGCTGTGGATCATCGGCATGATGATTTACTTGGCTTTGATGGCTGAGGGCTTCTTCGGGTACGTGCTGCCTTGGGGAAACATGTCCTATTGGGGCGCACAGGTTATTGTGAATCTCGCGGGCGCCGTCCCCTATGTGGGTGGCGATCTTGTGGAGTGGGTGCGGGGCGACTTCCTGATTTCCGGCGCTACGCTTAACCGCTTCTTTGCCCTGCATGTGGTTGCCATCCCGCTTGTGCTGGTTGCTCTGGTCTTCCTGCATCTTGTGGCACTGCATCATGTGGGCTCCAATAATCCCTATGGAATCGAGGTGAAGAAGAATAAGGGTCCGGATGGCGTACCCCTGGATACGGTTCCGTTCCATCCCTATTACACCGTGCATGACCTTGTCGGGATTGTGATTTTTCTGATGGTGTTCTGCACCGTGATCTTCTTCTTCCCGGATGGCGGCGGCTATTTCCTCGAGCGTCCCAATTTCGAGCCGGCCAATCCGCTGAAGACCCCTGAGCACATTGCTCCGGTGTGGTACTACACGCCTTTCTACGCGATGCTGCGTGCAACCCCCTCTATCGCAGGCTCGGCATTCCCGGGTGTGGTTGTGATGGGCGGCGCCATAGCAATTCTGTTTGTGCTGCCCTGGCTGGACCGTAGCCCCGTCAAGGCCATGCGGTTCAAGGGATGGATGAGCAAGGTATGGCTGGCGATCTTTGTCGTGTCTTTTACTGTCCTCGGCTACCTGGGTGTGCAGCCCTCCGATGGGCATACGCTGGGGCTGAACAACACGACTCTCGCCAAGATTCTGACCGTGCTCTACTTCCTGTATTTCATCCTGATGCCGGTTTACACCTCCATCGAGAAGTGCAAACCGGTACCTGAGCGTATTGGCGGGGGGAGCCACTGATGAAAAAGCTCATTCTTTTCGTCCTTGTCCTCCTGTTCCCGCTGGCGGCTCAGGCATCCGGTGGCGGGGCCTGTGGTGAGCTCGAGAAGTGTCTGCACGCGCCGGTCAACCATCAGGACAAGGTTTCACTGCAAAATGGCGCCAAGCTGTACATCAGCTACTGCATGGGCTGCCACAGTGCCAAGTTCCTGCGCTACGAGCGCATGGCGACGGATCTCCGTATAGATCCCAATCTCGTGCAGGAATACATGAACTTTACGAGTGACAAGATTGGCGATCAGCTCAACCCGGCAACCGATCCGAAGGATCAGGCGAAGTGGTTCGGCGCTGCCCCTCCCGATCTGACCCTGGAAACCCGCTTGCGTTCGCCTGACTGGGTTTATAGCTATCTGCTCAGCTTCTACCCGGATGAGGGCCGTCCCTATGGCGTAAACAATAAGGTCTTCAAGGATGTAGCCATGCCCCATGTGCTGGCAGACCTCGAGCAGGATCTCAAGCCCGAGGAGTTCAAGCAGGCTGTGGGCGATCTGGTTAACTTCATGGCGTACATGGCTGAGCCCAATCGGGCTGAGCGTGAGCACATCGGCGTGTTTGTGCTTTTCTTCCTTGCCCTGCTTATGATTCCAGTGTGGCTCCTGAACAAGGAGTACTGGAAGGACGTCAAGTAAGTTCAACGCGCGCCCGGGCATGCCCGGGCGTGTCGTCTAAGGGCGCGGCTCTCCGCTGCCCTTTTTGTGTTTGTGAGCCCTGCAGTCACGGGTCCTGAGTTGATGGAGTGAAATCATGGGCGTGGTAACCCGCCGGTCTTCAATGACCTTTTATTCGGATGGAACCGATCACTACAGCCACCGCGTGCGGATCGTGTTGGCGGAGAAAGGTGTGTCGGTTGACGTGGTCAATAACCGGCCCGACGATCTGGCGGACCTGAATCCGTTCAATTCGCTGCCCACCCTGGTGGATCGGGACCTTACGCTTTATCTGGATACCATGATCATGATGGAGTATCTGGACGAGCGTTTTCCGCATCCGCCATTGCTGCCCGTCTATCCTGTGGACCGTTCAAAGACGCGCTTATTCGTGCGTCGGGCCGAGTACGAGTGGTGCCCTCACGTCGATACCATTCTTTCCCCGAAGAGCAAGGAAGCAGCGGTGGCAAAATCCCGTAAGGAATTCCGCGATCACCTGATCAGCTTTACCGGTATCATGGGCGATAACAGGCCTTTCGTGATGGGACCCGAATTTTCCCTTGCGGACTGTGTGCTGGCGCCGATCCTCTGGCGTCTGCCGGCTATGCAGATTGAGCTCCCTGAGAAGCAGTGTAAGGCGCTGTTCAAATATATGGACCGCATGTTCTCGCGAGAAGGCTTTCTGGTCAGCCTGTCGGATGCCGAGCGGGACATGCGCAACGCATAAATACCTCTGTAATGGACGCGTTGAGAAAAGGATGGCTTTGCCATCCTTTTTTACTTTTGAGAAACTGGATATGACGCCAAGTCGACCCTACCTGGTGCGTGCCATCTTCGAGTGGCTGAACGATAACAACCTGACGCCATACGTCTTGGTTGATGCTGCGCAATCTGGCGTGACAGTGCCTGCCGCCTATGTGAAAGATCGGCGCATCGTGCTCAATATTGCGCCAAACGCAGTGAAGGATCTGTTTATCCGGAACGAGGCGCTTAGTTTCTCCGCACGGTTCGGCGGCGTCTCCATGCAAATCTTCGTACCGATGCCGGCTGTGCTGGCGATCTATGCACGCGAGAATGGCCAAGGTATGTTTTTTGAGGAGGCTGAAGACTTTTCCAGTCCGCCGAACGAAGAGGTGAATGAGTCGTCCGAGCCCGAGCCCCCCAGGCCGGGCTCAAATGGCGGGCGCCCCAGCTTGCGAATTGTTAAGTAGCAAAAAGGCCGCTGAAGCGGCCTTCTTGTTAGGGCTCAGCCTTGAGGCATCTGAGGGGGCCGGGGGGCAGCAGGGGCAGGAAGGTAATCGACCAGCTTGATGATCTTCTGGACCCCTGAGACATTCTTGATGAGCTCGACTGCGCGATCCGCCTCGGATGAGGTCAGTCGTCCCAACAGATATACAGTTCCCCCTACCGTGAAGATCTTTGTTCGCGAGGCAGGATAGCTCTCGTCGAGCGTCAGGGCGGTGCGAATCCGGGTGCTGATGAAGCCATCTCTGCTGCGCTCAAGATAATAGCTTGAGGGGCCAACCTTCAGCTCGTTGTGGACCTGCTTCACTTCGGCAATCTGGCGAACAATGTTTTCAGCGACGGCCTTGAGCTCCTCGGAAGGGATTTGACCGGCAAGAAGAACGCTGCCATAGAAGCTGATGACGTTGACATTGGCTTCCCTGAATTTCGGGTCCGCCTTGTACATGTTGATCTCGGCCGTTCTTTCGATGCTGCCGTCCTCGAGCCGCTTGCTGAGCGTGCGCGAGCCCTGTTCCTGGCCAATGGGCTCGGGGCCGGTAGCCGTGGCAATCAGACTGCTGCAGCTCGCCATCATCAAAGCCGAGGCGAGAAGAGTTATTTTCTTATACATCGTTGGCTCCGAAGAATTCCCGATCGATGAGATCGCAGCAACAGTTGAGCACGAAAAGCTGTGCTTCATGAATGCGCGGCGCGCTCGATCCGGGAAGGCGCAGGTGAATGTCGTCCTCCCCCAGCAAGCGGCCCAGCTCCCCGCCCTCTGTGCCGGTGAGGGCAATGACCTGCCCGCCGTTCTCCTGCATTACGCGCGCGGCCTGAGCGATGTTGGTCGCATTGCCGCTCGCGCTGAGCGCCAGCAGCACATCGTTAGGCCTTGCGAGAGCCTGCAGGGGACGGGCGTATACATCCTCGAAGCAGCCATCGGCGGCGATGGCGGTTGTGACTGCGATGTCGCCCAACAGGATGACGGGGAAGGCCGGGCGTTCGCGCTCGAAACGGTTGCCCATCTTGCTGGCAAAACTCTGGGCATTGCCGGCAGAGGCGCCGTTTCCGCAACAGAATATCCGCTGGTCCTGCATCAGGGCAGCGGCCAGCGCACGGGCCACCCGCTCGATATCGGCAGCGTGATTCTCGGCAATTTGCGAGATGACGTTCAGGCTGTCGGTGGCGAGATTGATGATTCGATTTTGCATGGGCCGGCATCAGGTCGTGAAGGCGGCAGGCAGCCATTCGACTTCCCATCCCTGGGTGCCTGCCTGCATGGCAAGCACGTCAAAGCGGCAGTTGCAGCGGGCAAACTCCGGATGATGTTGGAGAAAAGCCTGGGCGCTTGCAATGATTTTTTTCTGCTTGGCGAGCGTCACGCTGGCGACGGCCCCGCCAAAATCCGCATGGTTGCGCATTCGAACTTCGGCAAACACCAGCACGGCGGCATCTTGCATGACGAGGTCGATCTCGCCGCGCCGGCACCGGAAGTTGGCCTGCACCAGGCGAAATCCCTGTGACTCCAGAAAGTGCCGGGCAGCGGCTTCAGCCGCCGCTCCCTGACTCAGGTGGCGCGCTTTCGCTGGATGCTGGGACCGGGACGGCATTTCCATTGCGAACCTCGGCACAGGTGGGGGTGCGGCGGAGATGGCGCGACGGATCGAGCAGGATCACGCCGCTGCGCAAGGCGAGGGGCTCGCCCTGCTGCAGGGTCTTCCAGTTCAGCGCCAGGGTCCAGGCATCGGCTCCGAAGGCGTGAAGGCGGTCGTAGCCGCCTGCCGGGCGGCTGAAGGCTTGGTAGAGGGCCTGCTGTTCCGGACGCATGTCGGCGTCGAGCATCCAGGGGCTGTCGCAGAATCTCACGCCATCGAGATCCTTCTGCCCGCTGACATCGGCAACAGGATCCCAGGCGCTGGAGTGCGAATAGAGCGGCAGGGTGCTGTGATAATAGGTCAGGGCGGGCTGTACCTGGCGCGCCAGCGATGGCGTGGCGAGAAAGAGCGCATCCTCCGCGCCGGCACTGCGCACCATGTCCCGGATCGAAGCCGTTACGCCGCCTTTGCGAGCCGGATCGAGCAGGACGACGCGAAGCGCGCCGGAGGCCTCGCCAAGCCATGACGACTGAAAGATTTTCAGCTGGCGCTGACTGCCTTCATCGGTGGCGGCCAGCACCAGAGGATGCCGGATGTTTTCCGACTTCATCCAGCTGGCCAGGCGCTGTAACTCGTCTTCGGGAGCCAGCGCGAACTGAAACAGGTTTTCAAGCTGGCCTTCCGTCCTGTTAAGCGCCAGAACGGGCAGGGGAAGCCGCGTGCCCAGTCTGATGAGCGTCTCGATGTGCTCGCGGTCGAGCGGGCCTATGACCAGGCTGGCGCCGTCGTCACGGACCTGCTGCATCAGGCGGGCAATGTCGGCATCGGCGCTGTCGTAGAAGTGCAGGGAAGGGGTTTCGGCCAGGGTCGCACTGTCTTGATAATAGGCGGCCAGCAATCCGTCCCGGATGGCTTCGGCAGCCTTGGCCATGCGGCCGGACTGCGGAAGCATTACAGCGAATTTTGGCGCGGCGGCCTGCACCAGCGGATTGGCCAGTAATAGACAGACAAAGGCGGTAATGCGCCAGAAGCGAAAAGAGCGCATGCGCTTACCCTTCGAGGAAATCATGACCGGCGTACTTTATGTGGTGGCTACGCCCATTGGCAATCTGGAAGACTGGAGTCCGCGTGCCGTGGCCACGCTCCGGGCTGTCCGTGTCATTGCCGCGGAAGACACGCGGCACTCCGGGCGGCTCCTGCAGCACTTCGATATCGCAACGCCGATGCTGGCCCTGCACGACCACAACGAAGGCGCGCGTGCGGTGGCCCTGGTGGAACGCCTGCAGGCGGGCGAGGATGTCGGCCTCATTTCCGATGCCGGAACGCCGCTGATCAGCGATCCCGGGTATCGGCTCGTTGCGGCCGTGCAGGAGGCGGGCATCCGCGTCGTGCCGATCCCCGGGGCCTGCGCCGCAATCGCTGCATTGTCCGCAGCGGGACTGCCTTCCGACCGCTTTGTGTTCGAAGGATTCCTGCCGGCCAAAAGCCGGGCAAGACGCGATCGCCTTCAGCAACTCTCTGCCGAGCATCGCACTTTGATCTTCTACGAGGCGCCGCATCGCCTTGCCGAATGCCTGGCCGATATGGTGGCGGAGCTGGGCGAGAAGCGCCGTATCGCACTGGCGCGCGAGATCAGCAAGACCTTTGAAACCATACGCCAGCTTGCGCTGGGAGAAATGCTGGCCTGGGTGCAGCGCGACCCCGACCAGCAGCGCGGAGAAAGCGTGCTGGTGCTGGCAGGAGCGCCCGAGCAGGTGGGCGACGAGGCCTGGCGCGAGGCCGAGCGCGTGCTCGGGCTCCTGCTGGCCGAGCTGCCGCTGAAGCAGGCTGCGGCGCTGGCGGCGGATATCACCGGGCTGAAGAAGAATGCCTTGTACGAGCGAGCCCTGCAGATCAGGGGCTGAACCGTTTATTCGCTTGTGTTGCGCAGGGGTCCTTCGTAAGCTCCGCGCCGGAGTCGGCCGGACGGTCGCTGCTGCCGCAAGGCAGGGGAGGAAAGTCCGGGCTCCACAGGGCAGGGTGCCAGGTAACGCCTGGGCGGCGCGAGCCGACGGAAAGTGCAACAGAGAGTAGACCGCCGATGGCCTCCGTTCTGTTTCGGCAGGGTGGATGGATCAGGCAAGGGTGAAACGGTGCGGTAAGAGCGCACCGCGAGTCTGGTAACAGACCGGCACGGCAAACCCCACCCGGAGCAAGACCAAATAGGGTTCCTTACGCGCGGCCCGCGCGGGAACCGGGTAGGTCGCTTGAGCCCGTCGGCGACGGCGGGCCTAGAGGAATGACCGTCCTCGACAGAACCCGGCTTACAGGCCGACTCCGCTTCTGTTTCTTCTGTCGCCGGCCCCTGGCCGGGCTCGGCGACCCTCCCTGCCTTTCTGAGCAATCGATTGCCTGCCAGGCCTTGACGGTAAGGAAGCGCCTGCCGGCCGGAGTTTCCGGGCCGCGGAAGGCGCTTGCCGCCAGGGCGGGCTGAGCCGGGGCAGTCGTCATTCAAAAGCGCCAGAGGCTTACTGCCGCCTGTTCCCAGTACAATTACGCTTATAACTAAATAATATTACTACTGGGTAGTCTAACTTTCTGCATTAACTATCAATCTTAAGTCATTGTATTTTATTGTAATGGCAATCGCCGCTATTTTGAACAGTAGTCTTACTGTTCGATATTAACTAAATGATTTGTATAGAATTTTTATCAGTAGTTATCCCGCTTATAACTGACTTCTGCTTCTTGACGCTGTCGAAGCCCCTTCTCTATAGTTCCGCCGGTGGGGGAAAGTGTGATTTTGTGGCGATTTCTGGAAAAAAATTCCAACAGGCGGATGATCTAACGTGTTCAGGGGTTACGACGAGCTCAATATGGACGCCAAGGGGCGCATCGGTTTGCCGACGCGCTACCACGAGCGCGTGCTCGCCGGTTGCCAGGGGCGTTTCGTCATTACCGTGGACCTCCGCGAAAAGTGCCTCGCCCTCTATCCCCTCAACGAATGGGAAGCCATCGAGGCTGGCCTGAACCGTCTTCCCTCCTCCAATCCCGAGTCCGCCCGGGTCAAGCGCCGTCTGATCGGGCATGCGACCGAGGTCGGCATGGATGCAACCGGGCGCCTGCTGCTCAGCCCGGAGCTGCGCAAGTTCGCCAGCCTGGAAAAGGCCGTGGTCCTCGCCGGCCAGGGCAAGAAATGTGAAGTCTGGGACAAGCAGGCCTGGGACGCCCTCCAGGCCCGGATGGAAGAAGTCGACATTTCGTCCCCGGATCTCGCCGCCGCCATCGACAACCTGGCTTTGTAATCATGAGCAGCCACCTGCATCAGACCGTGCTCCTCGATGAGGCGGTCGTGTCGATACTGGGTGCCCGGGATGGCGTTTATGTGGACGCTACGTTTGGTCGCGGCGGCCACACCCGTTATCTGCTGGCCAGGCTTGCCCCGGAGGCGCGCGTTCTCGGTTTCGACAAGGACCCCGAGGCTATCGCGGCCGGCGAGCTGCTGGCCCGCGAAGATAGCCGCTTCACGGTCCTGCATGCGTCTTTCGCGGAAATCCTTTCTGTACTGAAAGCCCGTGGGCTGGCAGGCACTATCGATGGCGTGCTTGCCGACCTGGGCGTGTCGTCGCCCCAGCTGGACGACGCCGAGCGCGGCTTCAGCTTCCTCAAGGATGGTCCCCTGGACATGCGCATGGATACGACCCGTGGCCAGAGCGCGGCCGACTGGCTTGCCGCCGTGGCGGAGGTGGAGCTGGCGCGCGTGCTTTTCGAATACGGCGAAGAGCGCCATTCGCGCCGGATCGCCCGCGCCATCGTCAAGGCGCGCGCCGCGCGCCCCATCACGCGCACGAAGGAGCTCGCCGACATCGTTGCCGCGGCACATCCCGCCTGGGAAAGGCAGAAGCATCCGGCCACGCGCTCCTTCCAGGCCATTCGCATCGCCATCAACAGCGAGCTCGCCGACCTCGAAACCTTCCTGCGCGGTGCGGTCGCCGTGCTGAAGCCGGGCGGGCGCCTCGCCGTGATCAGCTTCCACTCCCTGGAAGATCGTCTCGTGAAGCAGTTTTTCCAGAAGGAAGCGAAGGGGGACGATTTCCCGGCCGGCCTGCCCGTCACCGTCGACATGCTGAAGCCGCGCCTGAAGATCGTCGGCAAGGCCATCGAAGCCTCCGCGGCCGAAGTCGCGGCCAACCCGCGCGCGCGCAGCGCGCGCCTGCGCGTCGCGCAGAAGCTGGCGGAGGCGGCATGAACAACGCCGGACTCGCCACTGCACTCGCCGCCAGGGTTCGCAGCGGGCTGCTGCAGCTGCAGTCGCCCCTGGTTGCGGCCGTGGTCGGCGTCGTGCTGGTGAGCTCCGCCGTGGCGGTTGCCTACAGCGCGCACAAATCGCGCCTGTACCTGAACGCCCTGCAGCAGCTCGAGGTCGAACGCGACCGCCTGGAGACCGAATGGGGCCAGCTGCTGCTGGAGCAGCATGCCTGGGGCGCCTACGGCCGCATCGGCAAGATCGCCATGGAACAGCTGCAGATGCGCAATCCCGCGCCCGCGGAAATCATCATGGTGCGGCAATGACGCGCGCTCCGCACAAAGACAAGGCGCTGGCCTTCGCCGGGCGGCATCGCCTGGTGGGCGTGCTCATGTTCGGCCTTTTCGGCAGCATGGTTGCGCGTGCCGCCTACCTGCATGTCGTCGACCAGGAATTCCTGCGCCGGCAGGGCGATGCGCGCATGCTGCGCGTCGAGCCGATTGCCGCCCACCGCGGCATCCTGCGCGATCGCAACGGCCTGCCGCTGGCCGTCAGCACGCCGGTCGTTTCCATCTGGATCAACCCCAGGGAAGCCTCCCGCGAAAATTTGCCGGTCGAGAAGCTGGCCCGCGCCCTGGAGCTGGACCCGCGCTGGGTGCAGGAGCGCCTGCGCAAGAACGGCCAGCGCGAATTCCTCTACCTGAAGCGCCATCTGGCGCCGGCCGCCGCCGGGGCGGTGCTCGCGCAGGGGTTTGCGGGGGTTTACGGCAAGACCGAATACCGCCGCTTCTATCCGGAAGGCGAGGTCACCTCGCATCTGCTCGGCTTCACCAATCTCGACGACGAGGGCCAGGAAGGACTGGAGCTGGAGCTGGATGCAAAGCTGCGCGGCGTGCCGGGCAAGAAGCGCGTGCTGCGCGACCTCAGGGGCTCCAAGGTGAAGGATGTCGCGCTGCTGCGCCCGGCGCGCCCCGGCCAGGATGTCTACCTGAGCTTCGACGCGCGCACGCAGTACCTCGCCTATCGCGAGCTGGCGCAGGCCATCGCGCAGAACCATGCGCGCGCCGGCACGGCCGTGGCGCTCGATGTGGAGACGGGCGAAGTCCTGGCCATGGTCAACCAGCCCTCCTTCAATCCCAACAACCGCAAGCACCTGCGTCCGGACGAGATGCGCAACCGCGCCGTCACCGACATGTTCGAGCCGGGCTCCACCATGAAGCCTTTCACGGTGGCGGCGGCGCTGGAAAGCGGTAAATACACCACGCGCAGCCTGTTCAATACGAATCCCGGCACGCTCGCGGTCTACAACAAGACGATTCGCGATCACGAGAACCACGGCCTGATCGATCTCGCCGCGCTGATTGCCAAGTCCAGCAACGTCGCCTCCGCGCAGATCGCCCTGTCGCTGCCGAAGGACACGCTGCCCAGGCTGCATGCGCGCCTGGGCTTCGGCAAGACCACCGGCTCCGGCTTTCCCGGCGAGAGCGCCGGCCGCCTGCAGCCGCCCGAGCGCTGGCGGCCGGTGGAAATCGCCACCATGTCCTACGGCTACGGCGTCACCGTGACCGCGCTGCAGCTCGCGCATGCCTACGCCACGCTGGCGGCGGGTGGCGTGCAGCGTCCGGTGAGCTTCCTCAAGGTCACGGGTCCGGTGCCGGGCGCGCGCGTGCTGGATGAGAAAATCGCGCGCGCGCTGATTCCCATGATGGAGTCGGTGGTGACCACGGACGGCACGGCGATCAAGGCCGCCGTGCCCGGCTACCGCATCGCCGGCAAGACCGGCACCGCGCACAAGGCGCAGAACGGCAGCTACGCCAGCGACCAGTACATGTCGACCTTCGTCGGCATGGCGCCGGCCAGCCGTCCCCGCGTCGTGCTGGCGGTGGTGGTGGATTCGCCGAGCAACGGCCAGTACTACGGCGGCCTCGTCGCGGCGCCGGTGTTCTCGCGCATCATGGCGGAGACGCTGCGCCTCATGAACGTGGAGCCCGACCACAGCGCCGAACACCTCGCGCAGCAGGGCCGGCCGGCGCTGACGGCGGCGGAGCGGCGACGGAGGGCGGGAGCATGAAGCGGCTCCACGAACTCCGCAGCGATATCCCTGCCGCGCACGCGGCAGTCGCCGTTTCTGCGCTGGCCCTCGACAGCCGCGACCTGCGCCCCGGCGCGCTCTTCCTGGCGCTGAAGGGCCACAGCCGCGATGCGCGCGATTTCATTCCCGCGGCGATTGCCGCCGGCGCCGCTGCCGTATTCGCCGAGCAGGACGAGCGCTGGCCGGAACACAGGGTCGTCAACGGCGTGCCGGTGATTGTCATCGCGCAGCTCGCGCACCAGGTCGGCGAAATCGCCTCGAGCTTTTTCGGGCATCCCTCGCGCAAGCTGCAGGTACTGGCGGTGACCGGCACCAACGGCAAGACCAGCGTCGCCAATCTGACGGCCGGCGCGCTCATGCAGCAGGGCCGCAAGTCCGCCGTGCTGGGCACGCTGGGCAACGGCGTCTACGGCGCGCTGGCTGCGTCCACGCACACCACGCTCGACGCCTGCCGCCTGCAGGAACTGCTGGCGCAGTTCGCGGACGGCGGCGTGCAGTGCGTGGCCATGGAAGCGAGTTCGCACGGCCTCGTGCAGGGCCGCCTGAACGGCACCGCCATCCGCGTCGCGCTCTTCACCAACCTCACGCGCGACCACCTCGATTACCACGGCGACATGGAGAGCTATGCCGCCGCGAAAGAGATCCTGTTCCGCTGGCCCGGCCTCGAGGCGGTCGTGCTGAACGCCGACGATCCCGCAAGCGAGCGTTATGCCGCCGTGATCGCCCGCGACGTACAGGTGCTGCGCTACAGCCAGCGCGCCGACAGCGATGCCGACATCCGCGCGCTGGCCATCGTGCCGGCCCTGTCCGGCCTCTCGCTGCGCATCGCCACGCCGGCGGGCAAGTGCGAGCTCGCCGTGCCGCTGCTGGGCCGCTTCAACGTCAGCAACCTGCTCGCCGTGATCGGCGGCCTGCTGGCGCTGGAAGTGCCGCTGGCCGGCATCGTCACCGCGCTGCGGCATGCGCGTCCGGTGCCGGGGCGCATGGAAAGCTTCAGCGGCGCGCATCCCACGGTCGTGGTCGATTACGCGCACACGCCCGACGCGCTGGAGAAAGTGCTGTCCAGCCTGCGCGAGCACGTGGCGGCAGAACTGATCTGCGTGTTCGGCTGCGGCGGCGACCGCGACCGCGGCAAGCGCCCGCAGATGGGCGAGATCGCCGCGCGCCTCGCCGACCGCGTCGTCATCACCAGCGACAACCCGCGCTCGGAAGATCCCCAGGCCATCGCCGACGACATCCGCGCCGGCATCGGCAACCGCCCCGTCACCGTCGAGCTGGACCGCCGCTTCGCCATTCGCGCCGCCATCGCCGGCGCGTGCCGCGAGGACATCGTGCTGGTCGCCGGCAAGGGCCACGAGGACTACCA
Organism: Pseudomonadota bacterium; assembly: GCA_049320605.1. Lineage (GTDB taxonomy): Bacteria > Pseudomonadota > Gammaproteobacteria > Pseudomonadales > Moraxellaceae > UBA2031. The sequence goes on from JBMOQI010000009.1 coordinate 80,999, forward strand.
GGAAGTGGCCGGCATCCGCCACCATTTCGTCGACGCCGAGGAAGTCCGTGCCGCATTGGTCCGGTGGAGGGCCGCATGAAGCTTTCGCATATGGCTGTCCTGCTCCAGGCCCGCCTGATCGGCGCCGACCGGGATATCTCGGCCTTTTCCACCGACACCCGCACGCTGGCCGGCGGCGAGCTTTTCATCGCGCTCTCCGGCGCCCACTTCAACGGCAACCGCTTCGCCGCGGATGCCGCCGCCAAGGGCGCGGTCGCCGTGGTGGTGAGCGAGGAGCAGCCCGGCCTGAGCGTGCCGCAGTTGCTCGTGGACGACACCACCCTGGCGCTGGGCCGCATCGCCCAGGCCTGGCGCCGGCAGTTCGACCTCGTCAGCGTCGCCATCACCGGCAGCGCCGGCAAGACCACGACCAAGGAATTCATGGCGAGCATCTTCGGCGAGATGGGCCCGACGCTCGCCACGCTTGGCAACAAGAACAACGACATCGGCGTGCCGCTGACGCTGTTCCGCCTCAACGCATCGCACCGCTACGGCGTGTTCGAGCTCGGCGCCAACCACGTCGGCGAGATCGCCTACACCAGCCGCCTCGTCGAGCCGCAGGCGGCCGTCATCACCAACGTCGGCACCGCGCACCTCGAGGGCTTCGGCAGCCGCGAGGGCATCGCGCGCGCCAAGGGCGAGATCTACGGCGGGCTCGTCAAGGGTGGCGTCGCCTGCATCAACCTCGACGACGAATTCGCGCCGTACTGGCAGGGCCTCTGCAGGGACCGCGCGCAGCTGACCTTCTCGCTGGAAAAGCCGGCCGACGTCCGTGGCAGCAACCTGCGCCAGAGCGAATCCGGCCGCTACGTCTTCGACCTGCGCATCGGCACGCAGAGCGCGTCCGTCGAGCTCGGCATGCTGGGCCGCCACAACGTCGCCAACGCGCTGGCCGCCGCCGCGCTCGCGCACGCCTGCCGCGTGCCCCTCGAAAAAATCGCCGCCGGTCTTGCGCGCACGCTCCCGGCGCCCGGCCGCCTCAATCTTCATGTCCCCGCGGACAAGCGCCGTCTGATCGACGATACCTACAACGCCAATCCTTCCTCGATGAAGGCGGCGATCGACGTGCTGGCCGACATGCCGGGCCGCAAGGTGCTGGTGCTGGGCGACATGGGGGAGTTGGGCAGTACAACCGAATCCGGCCATCGCGAAGTGGGGGAGTACGCAAGAATGAAAAAAATAGATGCGCTTTACACCGTGGGCCAGTACAGCCACTTCACCGCCGCCGGCTACGGCAGCGCAGCCCGTGTCTTCGCCGAGCAGCAGGCGCTGATCGGCGAGCTCGAAAGAGAACTCGAGACCGTGGTGACGCTGCTCGTGAAGGGCTCGCGCAGCGCGCGCATGGAAAACGTGGTCAACGCCCTGCTCGACAAGGCCAAGACGGACAACCAGGAGTCCTGACAGATGCTGCTCTGGCTCGCGGACTTTCTCGCGCAGTACTACAAAGGCTTCCAGGTATTCCACTACCTGACCTTGCGCGCCATCCTGAGCGTGGCGACCGCGCTCATCCTCTCCCTCTGGTGGGGGCCGTGGATGATCGAGAAGCTGCGCACGCTGAAGTTCGGCCAGGCCATCCGCAGCGACGGTCCGCAGTCGCATCTGGCCAAGACCGGCACGCCGACCATGGGCGGCGCGCTGATCCTGGTTGCCATCGCCGTCTCGACGCTGCTCTGGGCCGATCTGCACAACGCCTATATCTGGGTGGTGCTGGCGGTGCTGGCCGTGTTCGGCCTGGTGGGCTGGGTCGATGACTACCGCAAGGTCGTCGAGAAGAACCCGCGCGGCCTGCCGGGGCGCTGGAAGTATTTCTGGCAGTCGCTGGCCGGCATCGGCGCGGCGGTGTTCCTCTACAACTATGCCAAGACGCCGATCGAGACGACGCTCATCCTGCCCTTCTTCAAGACCGTGCTGATTCCGCTCGGCGTTTTCTACCTGGTGCTCACGTATTTCGTGATCGTCGGCACCAGCAACGCCGTCAACCTCACCGACGGCCTCGACGGCCTCGCCATCATGCCGACGGTGATGGTCGCCGCCGCGCTCGCGATCTTTGCCTACCTCACCGGCAACATCAAATTCGCCACCTACCTGCACATTCCCTATGTGGCGGGCTCCGGCGAGCTGATAGTGATCTGCGGCTCCATCGTCGGCGCCGGCCTCGGCTTCCTCTGGTTCAACGCCTATCCGGCGCAGGTGTTCATGGGCGACGTCGGCGCGCTGGCGCTGGGCGCCGTGCTCGGCGTGATCGCCGTGATCGTGCGCCAGGAGATCGTGCTCTTCATCATGGGCGGCGTATTCGTGCTGGAGACCGTGTCGGTGATGCTGCAGGTGGGCTCTTTCAAGCTCACCGGCCGGCGCATTTTCCGCATGGCGCCCATCCACCATCACTACGAATTGAAAGGCTGGCCCGAGACCAAGGTGGTGATCCGCTTCTGGATCATCAGCTTCATGCTCGTGCTGCTCGGCCTCGCTTCCCTGAAGATCCGGTAACGCCATGAGCCTGATACAGCGCGACGGTTTGCGGGTAGTGGTCGGTCTGGGCAAGACCGGGCTCTCCTGCCTGCGCTTTTTGAAGTCCCGCGGCTATCCGGTGGCGGTGAACGACACCCGCGAGAATCCGCCGGGACTGGCCGAACTGCGCGCCGATTTTCCGGACGTAAAGGTCAGCCTGGGCAAGCTCGACGAACACCTGCTGCTCTCCGCGCGCGAAATCGTGGCGAGCCCCGGCATTTCGGTGAAGGAGCCGGAGCTGGTTTCCGCAGGTCTCAACGCCGGCATCCCCATCGTCGGCGACATCGAGATCTTCTGCCGCGAAGTGTCCGCGCCCATCGTCGCCATCACCGGCTCCAATGCGAAGAGCACGGTGACGACGCTGGTCGGCCTCATGGCGAAGAACGCCGGCATCGACGCCGGCGTCGGCGGCAACCTCGGCCTGCCGGTGCTGGACATGCTGCGCGAGCAGGGCGAGCAGGCGCTCTACGTGCTCGAACTCTCCAGCTTCCAGCTCGAGACTACACATTCGCTTAAAGCGGCCGTGGCCGTGGTGCTTAATATCAGCGAAGACCACATGGACCGCTATGCATCCATGCAGGAATACCACACGGCCAAGCACCGCATCTTCCGCAACTGCCAGCGCTACGTGGTGAACCGCGACGATCCGCTGACCCGTCCGCTGATCGCCGAAAGCGTTCCGCACACCAGTTTCGGTCTGAACGCGCCGGACCTGAACCAGTTTGGCGTGCTGATCGAGAGCGGCGGGAAATGGCTGGCGCGCGGCCGCGAGAAGCTGCTGCCGGTGTCCGCCCTGAAGATCCGCGGCGACCACAACGTCGCCAACGTGCTGGCGGCGCTGGCGCTGGGCGAGGCCGTGAACCTGCCCATGAACGTCATGCTGCAGACGCTGCGCGATTTCCCGGGCCTGCCGCACCGCTGCGAGCTCGTCGCCGAGCAGGGCGGCGTGGCCTGGTACAACGATTCCAAGGGCACCAACGTCGGCTCGACGCTGGCCGCCATCAACGGCCTCGGCAACGCCATCAAAGGAAAGCTGGTCCTGATCGCCGGCGGCGTCGGCAAGGGCCAGGATTTCTCGCCGCTGTCGGCGCCGCTCGCGAAGTACGCCAAGGCGCTGGTGCTGATCGGCGAGGACGCCCCGAAGATCGAAGCGGCCGTGGCCGGCTCCGTGCGGAAGGTGCGCGCCCCCACGCTGCGCGAGGCCGTCGAGCAATCGAGAGCGCTGGCGGGCGAGGGCGACGCCGTGCTGCTGTCGCCCGCCTGCGCCAGCTTCGACATGTTCAGGAATTACGAAGACCGCGGCCAGCAGTTCGTGGCCGCCGTCCGGGCCGTGGTGGAGGGCCGATGAGAGCGCTCAGCCTGCCGCCCCCCCCCTTCGCCAGCCCGCTGCAGGGCGTGACCTCGCGCCAGCTGCTCCTGCTCGCGGCCGGCACGCTGTTCTGCATCGGCCTCGTCATGGTGGCTTCGGCGTCCATGGGCGTGGCGCAGAAGCAGTTCGGCAGCCCCTTCCATTTCTTCGGCCGCCACCTGGTCTACCTGCTGATCGGCCTCATGGCGGGCCTCTTCGCGCTGCGCGTGCCGCTGGCCACCTGGCATCGCCTGAGCTCGCTGCTGCTGCTGGCGGCCTTCGTGCTGCTGATCGCCGTGCTGATTCCCGGCATCGGCCGCCGCGTCAACGGCAGCATGCGCTGGATCGGGGTCGGTCCGATGACGCTGCAGCCTTCCGAATTCGCCAAGTTTGCCGTGGTGGCTTTCACGAGCAGCTATCTCGTGCGCCGCATCAACGAGGTGCGCACGCACTGGCTGGGTTTCGCCAAGCCCATGATCGTGGCCATCCTCATCGTGCTGCTGTTGCTGATCGAGCCGGACTTCGGCGCCGGCACGGTCACCATGGCCGCCGTGCTGGGCATGCTCTTCCTGGCCGGTACGCCCCTGCGTCCCTACGCCGTACTGGTCTCCTTCGTGGCGGTCGTCGGCGGGCTGCTGGTGTGGGTGGAGCCCTACCGCCTGCAACGCGTGCTCTCCTTCACCGATCCCTGGGCGCATGCCTTCGACTCCGGCTACCAGCTCACGCAGAGCCTGATCGCCTTCGGCCGCGGCGAATGGTTCGGCGTCGGCCTCGGCAGGAGCGTGCAGAAGCTGTTCTACCTGCCGGAAGCGCACACCGATTTCGTGCTCGCCGTCTATGCCGAGGAATTCGGTTTCCTCGGCGTGCTGCTGCTTATCGGCCTGTTCTGGCTGCTGGTGCGCTCCGCCTTGCGCATCGGCCGCCAGGCCGAACTGCGCGAGGCCTTCTACGGCGCCTATATGGCCTACGGCATCGCCATCATCCTCGGCACGCAGGCGCTGGTGAACATCGGCGTGAACATGGGCCTGTTTCCCACCAAGGGCCTGACGCTGCCGCTGGTGAGCTACGGCGGCAGCTCGCTGGTGATCGTCTTCATCATGCTGGGCGTGCTGCTGCGCATCGACAGCGAGAACAGCGCAGCCGCTCCGGCTGCCAGGGCCGTGCCTGCAAAAGGAGGCCACGCATGAACGCCGTGAAGAGCGTGGTCGTGATGGCCGGGGGTACCGGCGGGCACGTGTTCCCGGCGCTGGCCGTGGCCGAGGCGCTGCGCGCGCGCGGCGTGCGTATCCACTGGCTGGGCACGCGCGCCGGCATCGAGGCCGAGCTGGTGCCCGCACGTCAATTCGACATCACCTATCTCGAGGTGAGCGGCGTGCGCGGGCAGGGCCTGAAGCGACTGTTGATGGCGCCGTTCAAGCTCGTCGTCGCCGTGCTGAAGGCCATGCGCACGCTGAAGGCGGTGCAGGCCGACGCCGTCATCGGTCTCGGCGGCTACGTTACCGGGCCGGGCGGCGTCGCCGCGCGCCTGCTCGGCCAGCCGCTGCTGATTCACGAACAGAATGCGGTGGCCGGTTTCACCAACCGCCAGCTCTCGCATCTTGCGACGCAGGTGCTGGAGGCTTTTCCGGGGGCGTTCGCGCCGGCGCCCAAAGTGAAGTGCGTCGGCAACCCCGTGCGCGCGGAAATCACGGCGCTGCCGGCGCCGGAGCAGCGCTTTGAGGCCCGCACCGGGCCGCTGCGCGTGCTGGTCCTGGGCGGCAGCCAGGGCGCCGTCGCGCTCAACGAGCTGGTGCCGGAGGCGCTGGCGCGGCTGGTGAAGAAGCAGGACCTGGCGATTCGCCACCAGGCCGGCAGGAAGAATGCGGAGAAGGCGGCGGCGAAATACGCCGCGCTCGGCGTGAACGCGGAAGTGCTGCCCTTCATCGACGACATGGCCGCCCTGTACGGCTGGGCCGATCTCGTGGTTTGCCGCGCCGGCGCGCTCACCGTCGCCGAGCTCGCCTGTGCCGGCGTCGCCTCCGTACTGATCCCCTATCCGTACGCGGTGGACGACCACCAGACGGCGAACGGGAAGTTCCTGAGCGAGGCGGGCGCCGCCAGGCTGTTCCGCCAGCAGGACCTCACCGCCGAAAAACTCGCCGCGGAACTCGAGCCGCTGCTCGACCGCCGGCAACTGCTGAAGATGGCCGGCATCGCCCGCGCGCTGGCCAGGCCCGAGGCCACCGAAAGCGTGGTGCAGGCCTGCCTGAGAGGTGGCCAATGAGTCCGCAGCGTTCGCGCCTGATCGAAATTCCCGAGATGCGCCGCATCCGCCGCATTCATTTTGTCGGCATCGGCGGCGCCGGCATGTGCGGCATCGCCGAGGTGCTGCTCAACCAGGGCTACCAGATTTCCGGCTCCGACCTGAAGGCCGGCAAGACCACCGACCGCCTCGAGAAGCTCGGTGCCAGAGTGTTTGTGGGCCACCAGCCCGGCAACGTGGAAGGCGTCGACGTGGTCGTCGTCTCCACCGCCATCGAGGCGGAGAACCCCGAGATCGCCGCCGCGCGCGAGGCGCGCCTGCCCATCGTGCGCCGCGCCGAGATGCTGGCCGAGCTGATGCGCTGGCGCCACGGCATCGCGGTCGCCGGCACGCACGGCAAGACCACGACGACCTCGCTGCTGTCCTGCATTCTCGCGGAAGAGGGCTGCGATCCGACCTTCGTGATCGGTGGCCTGCTCAACAGCGCCGGCACCAACGCCAAGCTCGGCGCCAGCCGCTACTTCGTCGCCGAGGCCGACGAGAGCGACGCCTCCTTCCTGCACCTGCAGCCGATGGCGTCCATCGTCACCAATATCGACGCCGACCATATGGACACCTACGGCGGCAGCTTCGAAAAACTCAAGCAGACCTTCATCGAGTTCCTGCACAACCTGCCGTTCTACGGCCTCGCCGTGGTCTGCGGCGACGATCCCGTGATCCGCGGGCTGCTGCCGGAAATCGCGCGTCCCACCCTGACCTACGGCCTGCAGGACGACAACGACATCCGTGCCACGGAAATCCGCCAGGACGGCCTGCAGACGCATTTCAGCGTGCAGCGTCCCGGCCACGCGCCGCTGCCGGTCACGCTCAACCTGCCGGGCCTGCACAACGTCTTGAATGCGCTGGCCGCCATCGCCATCGCCACCGACGAGAAGGTGAGCGACGCCGCCATCCTGCGCGCGCTGGCGCATTTCCAGGGCGTCGGCCGCCGCTTCCAGCAGCTCGGCGAATTCCCCTGCGGCGCGGGCACGGTGCGCCTCGTCGACGACTACGGCCACCATCCGCGCGAAGTCGACGCCACCATCCGGGCCGCGCGCCAGAGCTTCCCGGAGCGGCGCCTGGTGATGATGTTCCAGCCGCACCGCTACACGCGCACGCGCGACTGCTTCGAGGATTTCGTGCAGGTGCTGTCCAGCGTGGACACGCTCCTGCTGCTCGACGTCTACAGTGCCGGCGAGAAACCCATCACGGGCGCCGACGGCCGCACGCTGGCGCGCAGCATCCGCAACCGCGGCACGGTGGACCCGGTGTTCGTCGAGAGCACCCACACCGCCGAGATCGGCGAATTGCTCCGCCATGTTCTGCAACCCGGCGACGTGCTGCTGACGCAGGGCGCCGGCAATGTGGGTGTGATTGCGCAGGAACTGGCGCAGCACGGTCTGTATCTGCAAGCGAACGAGTGACGACTATGACGACGCCCGTGGACGTGAAGAAATTCGGCAGGGTTGCCGTGCTGTTCGGCGGTACGGCCGCCGAGCGCCCGATTTCCCTGATTTCCGGCAAGGCCGTGCTGGAGGCTTTGCAGGCGGCCGGCGTGAAGGCCGAGGCCTTCGACCCGGCCGAGCGGCCCGTGGCCGAGCTCGCCGGATTCGACCGCGCCTTCATCGTGCTGCACGGCCGCGGCGGCGAGGACGGCACCATGCAGGGCCTGCTCGAGCTGATGCGGATCCCCTACACCGGCAGCGGCGTGCTCGCCTCCGCGCTCGGCATGGACAAGATGCGCACCAAGCAGGTGTGGGTGGGCTGCGGCCTGCCGACGCCGAAGTACGCGCGCCTCGAGCCGGGCATGGATTTCAACAGGGTGCTCAACGAAGTCGGCCTGCCGCTGATGATCAAGCCCTCGCACGAAGGCTCCAGCATCGGCATGTGCAAGGTGATGAAATCGGAAGAGCTGCCGGAGGCCTTCGCCAACGCCGCGAAATACGACAGCGACGTCATCGCCGAGCGCTGGATCAGCGGCAGCGAATACACCATCTCGATCCTCGGCGCGCGTGCGCTGCCCGTGATCCGCATGAAGACGGAGCGCAACTTCTACGACTTCGAGGCCAAGTACCAGCGCAACGACACGCAGTACCTGATTCCCTGCGGCCTCTCCGAAGAAAAGGAGAAGGAATTGCAGGCGCTGGCGCTGCATGCCTTCGCCGCCGTGGGCGCGACGGGCTGGGGCCGCGTCGACGCCATGATGGATGAAGACGGCAGGTTCTGGCTGCTGGAAGTGAACACCGTGCCCGGCATGACCGACCACTCGCTGGTGCCCATGGCCGCCCAGGCCGCCGGCCTGTCGTTCACCGATCTCGCGCTGGCCATCCTGGCGCAGACGCTGGAGGAGAAGCACTGATGCTGCAGGCCACGCGCCGCCCGATCGCCGCCGTCGAGGAGGCCCTGCCGACGCTGCGTGTCGGCAACCTTGCCCGGGGGGCAGCGCTCGTCCTGCTCGTGCTGGCGGCGCTCCTGCTGCTCGCCGTGCTGCTGCGCGTCGGTGGCCTGCTGCAGGAGCGCACCGTGCTGCGCGTGGTGCAGGTGGAAGGCGAGCTGCGCCGGGCCGACCGCCGCCTGATCGCCGGGCGCGTGGCGCCGGTGGCGCGCGGCAACTATTTCACGGCCGATCTCGCCGCCATCGAGGCGGCGGCGGAAAGCGCGCCCTGGGTGGACAGCGTGGTGGTGAGCCGGCGCTGGCCGGACGGCATCCGCCTGCAGGTGCGCGAGAAGCAGCCGGTGGCGCTGTGGGGCGCCGGCGGCCTGATCAGCTCGCGTGGCGAGCTGTTCGTGCCGGCCGACATGACGGCGCAGAGCGTGGACAGCGGCAGCCTGCCCATCCTGTTCGGGCCGGGCCGCAAGGGCACCTACGTCATGGAGCAGTACCGCGCCATGAACGGCATCCTGCGCACGCTGGGCATGCGCATCGTGGAGCTGCAGCTCACCGATCGCATGAGCTGGTTCCTGCGCCTGGACAACGGCATCCAGATGGTCGTCGACCAGGTCGACACCATCGAGAAACTGCAGCGCTTTGCCTATCTCTACGAAAGGCAGCTGCGCCCGGATGCGGACAACATCGCCAGCATCGACCTGCGCTATCGCAACGGCGTGGCGGTGGGATGGAAAACGCCGCGGCAGACGGCGCCGGCGGAAAAGGTCTGATCAGGCGCCTGCGATGGAAGCCGCAGGTTTTAAAAAAAGAATCGCATATTGACGATGGGGCTCCGGGGAGCGGTAAGGAAATGGCAAGCGCAACACAACAACCGATGATCGTGGGTATCGATATCGGCACTGCGAAAGTGGTGGCGCTGGTCGGCCAGATCAATGCTGAGGGCCAGCTCGAGATCGTCGGCGTCGGCATGAAGCCCTCGCGCGGCATGAAGAAGGGCATGGTCACCAATATCGAGCAGACGGTGCAGTCCATCCAGGGGGCGGTGGGCGAGGCCGAGCTGATGGCCGACTGCAGGATCCACTCCGCCTACATCGGCATCTCCGGCGCCCATGTCGGCGGCCGCAATTCGCAGGCCGTGGTGGCGATCCGCGAAGGCGAAGTGCAGCAGAGCGACATCGAGCGCGTCATCGACGCGGCGAAGTCCGGCCCGATTCCGGCCGACCAGCGCATCCTGCACATCCTGCCGCAGGAGTTCCAGGTCGACGACCAGGCCGACGTGCGCGATCCGCTCGCCATGTCCGGCGTGCGCCTGGAAGGCCACGTGCATCTCGTCACCTGCTCGGTGAACGCCATGCAGAACATCGAGAAGTGCGTGCGCAGCTGCGGCATCGAGATCGACGGCGTCATCCTGCAGCAGCTGGCCTCGAGCTACGCCGTGCTGACGGAAGACGAAAAGGAACACGGCATCTGCCTCGTCGACATCGGCGGCGGCACCACCGACGTCGCCGTGTTCGCCCACGGCGCCATCCGTCACACCGCGGTGATTCCGGTGGCGGGCGACCAGGTCACCAACGACATCGCGACGGCGCTCTACACGCCGACGCAGGATGCCGACGAGATCAAGATCCGCTACGCCTGCGCCGTGGCGCAGCTCGTCGATCCGGAGCAGACCATCAACGTGCCGGGCATGGGCGACCGTCCCGCGCGCAAGCTCTCGCGCCAGACCCTGGCCGAGGTGGTCGAGCCGCGCTACGACGAGCTCTTTGCGCTGGTGCAGCAGGAGATCGAGAAGGGCGGCTACGCCGGCCGTCTCGCCGCGGGCATCGTGCTCACCGGCGGCTCGTCCAAGATCGAAGGGGCGACGGCGCTGGCCGAGTCGATTTTCCACATGCCGGTGCGCATCGGCATGCCGCAGTCGCTCAAGGTGGGCGGCATGGGCGAGGTGCTGCGCAATCCGATTTATTCCACGGGCGTCGGCCTGCTGCTCTACGGCAAGCGCCAGTGGGAAGAAAACCTGCATGCCCAGCCCGCGCGCCGGAGCACGGGCGTCGGCATGGGTGAGGCAATGCAGAAACTGCGTGGCTGGTTCGCGCGCAACTTCTGAACGGTTTGGCCGGAGCGCAGGCCAGCAAGGCAATTAAAGAAAGGCGGCAAGCAGCTTTTAACCAGGAGAGAGAAAATGAACGTTTTTGAGCTGGCGGATAACGCCCCTCAGTTGGGCAAGGCGATGATCAAGGTCATCGGCGTGGGCGGCGGCGGCGGCAACGCTGTCGAGCATATGGTGAGGGCGCAGGTCGAGGGCGTGGAGTTCATCTGCGCCAACACCGACATGCAGGCCCTCACCAAGATGCATGCCCGCACTCATCTGCAGATGGGTCAGGGCATCACCCGGGGCCTCGGCGCGGGCGCCAATCCCGAAGTCGGCCGTCAGGCCGCGGTGGAGGATCGCGACCGCATCCGCGAAGTGCTGGAAGGTTCGGACATGGTCTTCATCACCGCCGGCATGGGCGGCGGCACCGGCACCGGCGGCGCGCCGGTGGTGGCCGAAGTCGCGAAGGAGATGGGCATCCTCACCGTCGGCGTCGTCACCAAGCCTTTCCCCTTCGAGGGCAAGAAGCGCATGGACGTGGCGGAGCAGGGCATCGAGAACCTGTCGCAGTATGTCGATTCGCTGATCACCATCCCCAACGCCAAGCTGCTCTCCGTGCTCGGCAAGGTCTCGCTGATGGATGCCTTCAAGGCCGCCAACAACGTGCTGCAGGGCGCCGTGCAGGGCATCGCCGACATGATCCAGCGTCCGGGCGAAATCAACGTCGACTTCGCCGACGTGCGCACCGTGATGTCGGAGCAGGGCCTGGCCATGATGGGCACCGGTTCCGCCAAGGGCGAAGAACGCGCCCGCATAGCCACCGAGATGGCCATCCACAGCCCGCTGCTGGACGACGTCAGGCTGGAGGGCGCGCGCGGCCTGCTGGTGTCCATCGCGGCCAGCGAAAGCCTCGGCCTCGACGAGTTCACCACCGTCGGCGACATCGTCAACCAGTTCGCCTCGGCGGAAGCCACCGTCATCATCGGCACCGTGGTGGACCCGGAGCTGCAGGACGAGCTGCGCGTGACCGTGGTCGCTACCGGCCTGCCCAAGTCGGCCCGCGCGGCCGGCTCCGGCATGAAGCTGGTGCAGCCGCCGTCCGCCGCGGCCGCGACGCGCCCCGAGCCCGTCGCGGCCACCGGCACGCACGGTATTGGCGCCGACTACGACACCCCGGCCTACCTGCGCAACCAGAAGGTGGCCGGTGGCGGCACGGCGCCGAAGTCGACGGATGTGAACCTGCTCAACATCCCGGCCTTCCTGCGTCGCCAGGCCGACTGAGCGCCCGCCTGGAACCGGGCCGGCCGACCCCTCTCCCGGCCGGCCCGGACCTTCAGGACCTGACCCTGTCACGCTGGCTCGCCTGGGCGTATTTCCTGCCCGCTCGGCCTGGGAAATGCGACGTTCACGACAAAACGACGATGAACAGGCTCTTATCGGTTGCGGCGCGAGACTCGTCTGCTACCATCCGCTTCCCCGCCGTTTGAAATAATTTGTCACATGTTGCGACAACGCACTGTCAAGCAGACCATCCGTGCCAGCGGCATCGGTCTCCATACCGGCGCCAAGATATATCTCACGCTGAAGCCGGCTCCCGTCGACAGCGGGATCGTTTTCCGCCGTACCGACCTCAATCCTCCGGTCGAGCTGCCGGCCCGTGCCTGCATGGTCAGGGACACCGCCATGGCGACCAGCCTCGTGCAGGGGGAGGTGCGCCTGTCCACCGTCGAGCACCTGATGTCCGCCCTGGCCGGCCTCGGCGTCGACAACGCCGTCGTGGAAGTGACCGCGCCCGAAATTCCCATCATGGACGGCTCGGCGGGTCCCTTCGTCTTCCTGATCCAGGCCGCCGGCCTCGTCGAGCAGGACGCGCCCAAGCGCTTCGCCCGCATCCGCCGCCGCGTCGAAGTGAAAGAAGGGGATAAGTTTGCGGCCTTCGAGCCCTACAACGGCTTCAAGGTGTGTTTCACCATCGACTTCGACCACCCGGCCTTTCCGGCCGAAACGCGCTATGCCGAGGTGGATTTCTCCACGACCTCCTATGTAAAGGAAGTCAGCCGGGCGCGCACTTTCGGCTTCATGCGCGACATCGAGCACCTGCGCTCCCGCAACCTGGCCCTGGGCGGCAGCATGGACAACGCCATCGTGGTCGACGACCACGGCGTGATGAATGCGGATGGGCTGCGCTACAAGGACGAGTTCGTGCGCCACAAGATGCTGGACGCCATCGGCGATCTTTACCTGCTGGGCTACGGCATTCTCGGCGAGTATCAGGGCTACAAGTCCGGGCACGGCCTCAACAACCTGCTGCTCCGCGCCCTCCTGGAGCAGCCCGACGCCTTCGAAATTGTCACATTCGATGACGAGGACCAGGCGCCCATCTCCTACATCATGGCCGAAAGACTGGCAGAGGCCCTGTAATACGAGGGCTGCCGACGGCTCCGGCTCAGGATGAGCGGTCCTTATCCGCCCCTTCAGCGGTTCCCACATGCCTTGCCAGTCGTTGCAGGGCTTCGCTAACCTCTCCGCTTCCCAGGTCGTCCGATAATGCCTGCAGGAGTTCGGCCGTCGCCGGGCTCAGTCGCCGCAGGCGGGGCTGCCCGTCCCTGGCGCGAGTTGCCGGAGTCGTGGGGGCAATCACGACATTAATGCGCTTCAGCTCACAAAACTCGCCATGCTGCCGCAGTTGCTGCATATAGACGCGGCTAAGATAGCGACATTGGCCTGCGACTGTGCTGTTGGCGCAAGTTAGCACCAGGCTGCCTTCCTGGTAGGCGCCCACCTGCACCATCTGGCGCAGGCGCTGATCCAGGTAGAACCCGAGCAGGACGTCCAGGCGCTGGATCAGGCTGGAGCGGTCCCGCAGGGAACAAAGTTTTCCCTGTGCAAGAATTTCGGTCAGCGTGGAAGCTTTTTTGAAGCGCATGTCCGTTTTTAAGTGGGTCTGCCAGGTGGCGGCGGGCCGGACTGCTGAGTAGCCGGGATGTTCAGTATACCCGGGCGATAAGAAGAAGCAGGTAGAAGAACATGAACATCATTTTATTGAGCCGCAAACACGGTAAAGCCCGTACGGTGCAACTTCAGCCCCGCCTGCTGATGCTGGTCGCGGGCGCTGTCCTGGCCCTCTGCGTCGCGCTGGGCTGGGCATCGACCCGCTTGCTCCCTTCAGCGGCAACGCCGGCCGAGTCCGCCGGTACCGAAACGCGTGACCAGATCATGGCCATGACCGCCCGCCTGGTGGAAATGCAGGCCCAGCTCGTGCGCCTGGATGCCCTGGGCGAGCACCTGGCGGAAAGCGCCAACCTCAGCCCCGAAGAATTCGATTTCAAGAAAAAGCCCCCGATGGGCGGCCCGCTGACTGAAGAGGCCGGCGCTATCGGTGAAATGCCCGGCCTGATGGCTCGCGTGGAAGAGCTGGCCGTGCTGATCGAGCAGAAGGAGGCCCAGTTGCAGGCCCTGGAGAGCCTGATGAGCGGCCAGCGCGCCCAGCCCAAGAGCTATCTCGCGCACATGCCGGTCCGCAGCGGCTATATGTCCTCCAATTACGGCTACCGCACCGATCCTTTCTCCGGCCGCACCGCGTTCCATGGCGGCATCGATTTCGCCGGACCCCAGGGCACCCATGTCTTCGCCGTCGCGCCCGGCATCGTGACCTGGGCCGGCCACAAGGCCGGCTACGGCAACCTGGTCGAAGTCAGCCATGGCGACGGCATGAGCACCCGCTATGCCCACGCCAGCCGCGTCGCCGTGAAGGTGGGCGAACTCGTCGCGAAGGATCAGCTGATCGCCTACATGGGCTCCACCGGACGCTCGACCGGATCGCATCTGCACTACGAGGTGCTGCGTAACGGCAAGCAGGTCGATCCCGCCACCTACATCGCCCTGGCCCGCCGGTAAGCGACCAGCAGGCGAGATGCAAAGCCCGGCAAAGCCGGGCCTGGCATTGCCTCCGCAATACTCCTCCCTCGGTTTTTTCCCGCCTGCGAATCAGAGTAGAATGGCCCGCCTTGCACGGGCTGTTCGCGTCCGATCCGGCGCCAGCCCCCTGCAGAGGATCCGGGTTCCGCTGCGCTCGCGCGTCGGCCCATGGCTATGCAGGATGCGGTGATCTTCAAGGATCGCGGCACTCTTTATATCTTCACGAGTAGCGGTTATGTCGGGACTTGCAAGTCTGCTGGGCGGTATTTTCGGTACCAAGAACGAGCGTGAACTGAAGCGCATGGCCAGGCTGGTCGACGCCATCAACGCGCAGGAAGAAAATCTGACGGCGTTACCCGATGCAGCCTTGGCCGGCAAGACGGCGGAATTCAAGTCCCGCTACGAAAAAGGCGAAGACCTCGACCGGCTTCTCCCCGAAGCCTTTGCGGTGTGTCGCGAAGCCGCGCGCCGCGTGCTGGGCATGCGCCACTACGATGTGCAGATGATAGGCGGCATCACGCTGCACGAAGGCCGCATCGCCGAAATGCGCACCGGCGAAGGCAAGACCCTGACGGCCACCCTGCCGGCCTATCTCAACGCCCTCTCCGGCAGCGCCGTGCACATCGTCACGGTCAACGATTACCTCGCCTCGCGCGACGCCAACTGGAACCGTCCGCTGTTCGAGTTCCTCGGCCTCAAGGTCGGCGTGATCCGCTCCATGCAGGCGGCGGAGGAAAAGCGCGAGGCCTATGTCGCCGACATCACCTACGGCACCAACAACGAATTCGGTTTCGACTATCTGCGCGACAACATGGCGCTGCGCCTGGAAGACAAGTTCCAGCGCGGGCTTTCCTACGCGCTGGTCGACGAAGTCGACTCCATCCTCATCGACGAAGCCCGCACGCCACTGATCATCTCGGGGGCCAGCGAAGGCTCGTCGCGCCTTTACGAGCAGATCAACACGCTGGTGCCCAAGCTCAAGCGCCAAGTTGAAGAAGGCAAGCCCGACGGCGGCCATTACTGGGTGGACGAGAAGCACCGCCAGGTCGAGATGACGGAGACCGGCCACGAGTTCGTGGAGGAGCTGCTGGTCCGGATGGGGCTGCTGACGGAAGGCGAAAGCCTTTACTCCGCCGCCAATCTCGGCCTGCTGCATCATGTGCACGCGGCCCTGAAGGCCCATGTGCTGTTCCAGCGCGACGTGCATTACATCGTGCAGAACCAGGAAGTGGTGATCGTCGACGAGCACACCGGGCGCACCATGCCGGGCCGGCGCTGGTCGGAAGGCCTGCACCAGGCCGTGGAAGCCAAGGAAAACGTGCGCATCCAGAGCGAGAACCAGACGCTGGCGACGACGACCTTCCAGAACTACTTCCGCCTCTACAAGAAGCTGTCCGGCATGACCGGCACCGCCGACACCGAAGCCGCCGAGTTCCGCCAGATCTATGGTCTGGACGTGGTGGTGATCCCGACGCACCGGCCCATGATCCGCCAGGACCTCGACGACCTCGTCTATCTCAGCCGCGAAGAAAAATTCGAGGCCATCATTGCCGAGATCAAGCGCCTGCGCGAGAAGCAGGCGCCGGTGCTGGTCGGCACGGCCACCATCGAGACCAGCGAATATCTCTCTGATCTCCTGAAGAAGGAAAAGATTGCGCACCAGGTGCTGAACGCCAAGTTCCATGCCCAGGAAGCGGAAATCATCGCCCAGGCCGGCCAGCCCGGCGCGGTGACCATCGCCACCAATATGGCGGGCCGCGGCACCGACATCCTGCTGGGCGGCAACTGGAAATCCGAACTGGCCAAGATCGAGCGCCCGACGCCGGAGCAGGAAGCCCGGCTGAAGGCCGAGTGGGAGAAAAGCCACGCCATCGTCATCGGTGCCGGCGGCCTGCACATCATCGGTTCCGAGCGTCACGAGTCGCGCCGTATCGACAACCAGCTGCGCGGCCGTTCCGGCCGCCAGGGCGATCCGGGCGCGTCCCGCTTCTACCTGTCGCTGGAAGACGACCTGATGCGCATCTTCGCCTCGGATCGCGTCAAGAACATGATGCGCTCGCTGGGCATGCAGCGCGGCGAGGCCATCGAGCACCGCTGGGTGACGCGCTCCATCGAGAACGCGCAGCGCAAGGTCGAGGCGCGCAACTTCGACATCCGCAAGAACCTGCTCAAGTACGACGACGTCGCCAACGACCAGCGTCACGCCATCTATTCGCAGCGCGATGCGATTCTCGAGACCGACAGCATCGCGGGCAATGTCGAGCTCATCCATGGCGACGTCATCAACACGGTGATCAGCGAGTTCATTCCGCCGCAGAGCATCGACGAGCAGTGGGACATCGAAGGCCTGGAAAAGGCGCTGGCCCAGGATTTCGATACCGGACTCCCCATCCGCAAATGGCTGGACGAGGACGACACGCTGCATGAGGAGGGCGTGCGCGAACGCATCGTGGCTGCCGTGCTCGACAAGTACAAGGCCAAGCGCAAGCAGGTCGGCGAGGATGTCGCGAATCACCTCGAGAAGCAGCTGCTGCTGCAGATCCTGGATCGCCACTGGAAGGAGCATCTGGCCGCCATGGATTACCTGCGCCAGGGCATCCACCTGCGCGGCTATGCGCAGCGCAATCCCGAGCAGGAATACAAGCGCGAGGCCTTCAATCTCTTCGAGCAGCTGCTCGGCGCCATGAAGCTGGAATTCGTGCAGACGCTGACGCGCGTCGAAGTCCAGTCCCGCGAGGAAGTGGAGGCCATGGAGGCGCAGGCCCTGGCCGAGGCCGAGGCGATGTCCATGCAGTTCCAGCATGCCGACGCTTCTGCCGCCGGTATCGAGGACGAGGCGGGGGCGGAAGCCGGCGCGCCGGCACCCGTGGTCACGCTGAAGCGGCAGGGTGTAAAGGTCGGGCGCAACGATCCCTGTCCTTGCGGTTCCGGCAAGAAATACAAGCACTGCCACGGCCAGCTGAGCTGAGCCGGATGGCCGGGCGGCAAAGCGCAGAAAAAAGGAGAGCACAGCCTCTCCTTTTTTCTGCGCGGGTTCGGGATTCTGTTCTGGATAAGCGAGGAGATCTGCCATGGCTGTCGGCAATCTGGATATGCCTGTCATGCATGCGGTTGCAGGCGTCCGCATCGGCGTCACGGAAGCGGCGATCCGCTACAGGAACCGTCGCGACCTGACGCTGTTCGAGATTGCCGAGGGCGCCACGGTCAGCGCCGTCTTCACGCGCAACAGTTACTGCGCGGCGCCGGTACTGCTCTGCCGCCAGCATCTGCAGCAGGCGACGCCGCGCTACCTGGTGATCAACACCGGCAACGCCAACGCCGGTACCGGCACGCTGGGCCTGGAGAATGCGCAGGCGTCCTGCGCTGCGCTGTGCGCTTTGACGAAGGTGCCGCCGGCACGGGTGCTGCCGTTCTCCACCGGCGTGATCGGCGAGCATCTGCCGGTGGAGCGGCTCGCCGCGGCGCTGCCCGCGGCGCTGGCGAAGCTGGACGCGCATGCCTGGGCGGAGGCGGCCTGCGGCATCATGACCACGGATACGCGGCCCAAAGGGGCCAGCGAGCGCTTCGAGTGCGACGGCAGGACCTATACAGTCACGGGCATCTCCAAGGGTGCCGGCATGATCCGGCCGAATATGGCCACCATGCTGGCCTTCGTCGCTACCGATGCGGCGGTCGCGCAGCCTGTGCTGACTGAATTGCTGAACGCGGCGGTCAACCAGAGCTTCAACCGCATCACCATCGACGGCGACACCTCCACCAACGATTCCTGCGTGCTGATCGCCAGCGGCGCCGCCGGCAATGCGGTCATCCAGTCCGCGGACGACAGGCTGTACGGCGCCCTGCAGGCGGCCGTGCAGCGCGTGTTCGCGCGCCTGGCGCAGCTCATCGTGCGCGACGGCGAAGGCGCCACCAAGTTCATCACGGTGCGGGTGGAAGAAGGCGCCGACACGCAGGAGTGCTGCGATGTCGCCTACAGCATCGCGCACTCGCCGCTGGTGAAAACCGCCTTCTTCGCCGCCGACCCCAACTGGGGCCGCATCGTGGCGGCCGTCGGCAATGCCGGCCTGCAGGCGCTCGACGTCAGCAGGGTTCG
The DNA here is from genome assembly GCA_049320605.1 of Pseudomonadota bacterium. Taxonomy (GTDB): domain Bacteria; phylum Pseudomonadota; class Gammaproteobacteria; order Pseudomonadales; family Moraxellaceae; genus UBA2031. The sequence goes on from JBMOQI010000009.1 coordinate 99,664, forward strand.
TGTCTACCTCGACGAAGTTTGCATCGTCGACAATGGCGGTCGCGCGCCGGCCTACACGGAAGAGCAGGGCGTTGCCGTCATGAAGCAGGAAGAGATCACCATCCGCGTCTGCCTCGGCCGCGGCCATGCCCGCGACACCGTCTATACCTGCGACTTCTCCTACGACTATGTGAAGATCAACGCCGACTATCGCTCCTGAGAGCGCGTGCAAAAAATAAAAGGCCCCGTCAGGGGCTTTTTTACAGGGCCTGCCGATGAAGCGCATTCTCGTGGTTGCCGCCGTGATACGGCGCGACGGAAAAATCCTGATCGCACAGCGTCCGCTGGACAAGCACCAGGGCGGGCTGTGGGAATTTCCGGGCGGCAAGGTGGAAGAGGGCGAACCGGCGGCAGCGGCGCTGGTGCGCGAACTCGAAGAAGAGCTCGGTATCACGCCGCGGCAATATCGCCCGCTGATCCGCCTCAGGCACGACTATCCCGACAAGGCCATCTGCCTGGACGTGTGGGAAGTCTCCGCATTCACCGGCGCGGCGCGCGGCCGCGAGGGTCAGCCGGTACGCTGGGTCAGCACGGCGGCATTGCCGCGGTTCGAGTTTCCGGCGGCCAACCGCGCCATCGTCGCGGCCCTGCGCTTGCCCTCGCTTTATTTCATCACGCCGGAGGGCCTCGATGCCGCCGGCTATATGGCCTGGCTCGAAGCGCGCCTGCAGCGCCAGGCCGGGCTTGTGCTGCTGCGGGCGCCGCGCCTGCCGGAGCCGGACTATCTCGCCCTGGCAAGGGATTTCCTTGCGCACTGCCACGCGGCCGGCGCGAAGCTGATGCTGCACGGCGATCCGGCGCGGCTGCAGCAGGTGGAGGCCGACGGTGTCCATATGCCGGCCATGCTGCTCGACCGATTCGCCGCGCGGCCCTGCAGCCCCGGCTGCTGGCTGGCTGCATCGGTTCACGACTTGCGGGAGTTGCAGCGCGCGGAAGCCATCGGCGTCGATTTCGCGACGCTGTCGCCGCTGCGGCCGACGCTGTCGCATCCGGAAGCCGTGGCGCTCGGCTGGGAAAATTTTGCGGCGCTCGTGGAGCACGCGCCCATGCCTGTTTACGCATTGGGCGGCGTCGGTGCGGAGGATCTCGAGCAGGCCTGGCGTGCCGGCGCACAGGGCGTGGCCGGCATCCGGGGCCTCTAGCGCGAGGGCTCGTCTTCGTCGCCAGGCGGCAGCGCTGCGCCGGGAATGCGATGGCTCTCGCTGGCCCAGGCGCCAAGATCGATCAGCCGGCAGCGTTCGCTGCAGAAAGGACGGAATGGCGAGTCGGGTGTCCAGGGGACGGATTTGCCGCAGTGCGGACACTGCACGCGCGGCGCGTCATGCCTCTTCTGCACGGGCCAGCTCCAGATACTGCTGATGCAGGCGTTCCACCATAGCATGCAGGTGTTCGATGCGCCCGTCGTTGAGGATGACGTCGTCGGCGCGCGCGCGCCGCTCTGCACGGCTCATCTGCGCCGCCATGATGGCCCCGATCTGATTTTCGCTGACCTTGTCGCGCGCGGCGGCACGGTGGCGCTGCAGGGCTTCGGGGGCGTCGATGAGCAGCGTGCGCTGCGCGAAGCGGTCCTGGCCGCTCTCGAAGAGCAGCGGCGAAACGAGAATGGTGTAGGGGGAGGTACTGGCGGCGAGCTGGCGCCGGATTTCTTCGGCGATGCGCGGGTGCGTGACGGCTTCCAGCTTGCGCCGCTGTTCCGGATCGGCAAACACGATGCGGCGCAGCGCGGCGCGATCCAGCGTGCCGTCGGCCTGGATGACGCCAGTGCCGAACGTGGCGGCGATTTCCGCAAGGGCAGCCTGGCCGGGCTCGACGACGACGCGCGAGGCGCGGTCGGCGTCGACCACCGTGATGCCGAGGCGCTCGAAATGATCGGTGGCCAGCGTCTTGCCGCTGCCGATGCCGCCGGTGAGTCCGATTACCAGCATGGCCGCCTCAAACGCCGAGGTACCAGTGCAGCAGCGACTGGCCCCAGAGCAGGGCGATGAAGCCGGCGATGGCGATATAGGGGCCGAAGGCGAACGGCGCGCTCTGCCGGCGCACGATGAGGTAGCCGATGCCGATGACCGTGCCCACCACGGACGAGAGCAGCAGGATCAGCGGCAGCGCCACCCAGCCCAGCCAGGCGCCGAGGGCCGCCATCAGCTTGAAGTCGCCGTAGCCCATGCCTTCCTTTCCCGTCGCGAGCTTGAAGAGCCAGTACACCGACCACAGCGAAAGATAGCCTGCCGCCGCGCCGATGACGGCCGCCTGCAGCGGCACGAAGGTGCCCGGGACGTTGACCAGCAGGCCGGCCCAGAGCAGCGGCAGCGTGATGTCGTCCGGCAGCAGCTGGGTATCGAAGTCGATCAGGGTGAGGGCGAGCAGCGCCCAGGTGAGGCCCAGCGCCGCCAGCATCTGCAGGCCCGGCCCCAGCAGGAGGAAGACCAGCAGGGAAAGCAGGGCGGTGGCCAGCTCCACCAGCGGATAGCGCAGGCCGATCGGGGCCTTGCAGCGGCTGCAGCGCCCGCGCAGCACGAGCCAGCTGACGACGGGAACGTTTTCCAGCGCCCTGATGCGGTGGCCGCAGTGCGGACAGCGCGAACGCGGCACGACGAGGTTGAAGCGGGGAGATTCGGGCGCCGGCTCCTGGCGCAGCTCGGCGGCTTCAGTGGCCCAGCCGCGCTCCAGCATGATGGGCAGGCGGTGGACGACCACGTTCAGAAAGCTGCCGACGCAGAGGCCGATAAAGAAAACAAAGCCCCCTGCGAGGAGGGGGCTGGTGTGCAGCAGTTCGAGCATCAGACCACGGAGCCGAGCTGGAAGATGGGCAGGTACATGGCAATGATGAGGCCGCCGACGAGCACGCCGAGCACGGCCATGATCAGCGGTTCCATCATCGAGGTGAGGCCGTCGACGGCGTTGTCCACTTCGTTCTCGAAGTGGGTGGCGACCTTGTCGAGCATGGCGTCGAGGGCGCCCGATTCTTCACCGATGGCCACCATCTGCAGGGCCATGGAGGGAAAGATGCCGGTCTGGCGCATGGAGAAGCCGAGTTGCTGGCCGGTGGCGACATCGTCGCGGATGCGCAGGATGGCGTCGCGGTAGACCACGTTGCCGGCGGCGCCGGCGCAGGACACCAGCGCATCGATCAGCGGCACGCCGGCGGCGAAGGTGGTGGCAAGGGTGCGGCAGAAACGGGCGACGGTGGATTTGTAGGCCAGGTCGCCGACGATGGGCAGCTTGAGCGTGACGCGGTCCAGCCAGTTGGCAAAGACCACGCTGCGCCTCTTGGCCTCGACGAAACCGAAGCCGAAGCCGACGACGCCGGCCAGGAAGACGAACCACCACTCCTGCATCCACTTGGACAGGTTGATCACCATCTGCGTAAAGGCGGGCAGTTCGGCGCCGAAGCCCTTGAACAGGTCCTGGAACACCGGCACCACCTTGAGCAGCAGGACGCAGGACACGATGAGGGCAACGACGATAACCGTCAGCGGGTATTTGATGGCCTTCTTGATCTTCATCTTCAGCATTTCGCTCTTTTCCTTGTAGACCGCGACGCGGTCCAGCATGGTTTCGAGCGAGCCCGACTGTTCGCCCGAGTTCACCAGGGAGCAGAAGAGGTCATCGAAATAGAGCGGGTATTTCTTGAGCGCGACGGCGAGGCTGTTGCCGCCTTCGACCTCGGTCTTCAGGCCGAGCACCACTTCCTTCATGGAAGGATTGTCGAGGCCGTCGGCGACGATCTCGAAAGACTGCACAAGGGGCACGCCGGCCTTCATCATCGTCGCCAGCTGGCGCGTGAAGATGGCGATATCCAGCGCGCCGATCTTTTTCTTGCCTATCCCGGAAAAAAGGCTGCCGCGCTTCTGGTAGACCTTCTGGGCATTGATGCCCTGCTTGCGCAGCTGGGCCTTGGCCAGGGCCATGTTCTTGCTGCTGACTTCGCCCTTGACCTTCTGGCCGCGGCGGTCGGTGCCTTCGTAGTTGAAGGTAAGGGTCTGATCTGCTTTGCTGGCCATAATATTTCTTCTTTTGTACTGCTAGTTAGTCGCTGGTCACGCGATTGATTTCCTGCAGGCTGGTCACGCCCTGCATGACTTTTACCAGTCCCGAACGGCGCAGGTCCGGAAAGCCTTCTTCGCGTGCCTGATCCGCAATCTGGATCGAGTTGCCGTCCTCCATGATGAGGCGGGCGATTTTCGGGGTCACCTTCATGACTTCGTAGACCCCGAGACGTCCTTTATAGCCCTCCCGGCACTGGTCGCAGCCCACCGGCTCGTAGACGGTGAAGCCCGTGGCCAGATCCGCCTCGGTGAAGCCCATTTCTAGCAGACTCTGTTTCGGGATGTCCACCGGGCGCTTGCACTCCTTGCAGAGGCGCCGGGCCAGGCGCTGGGCGATCACGAGGTTGACCGATGTCGCGATATTGAAGGACTCCAGACCCATGTTCCGCAAACGGGTTAACGTTTCCGGGGCGCTGTTGGTATGCAGGGTGGAAAGCACCATATGGCCGGTCTGGGCGGCCTTGATGGCGATTTCCGCCGTTTCCAGGTCACGGATCTCACCGACCATGATGATGTCGGGGTCCTGGCGCAGGAAGGCTTTCAGGGCCGCGGCGAAGGTCAGGCCGACCCTGACGTTGACGTTGACCTGGTTGATGCCCTCCAGGTTGATTTCCACCGGGTCCTCGGCCGTGGAGATGTTGTTCTCCTGCGTGTTGAGGATGTTGAGGCCGGTGTAGAGCGACACGGTTTTGCCGGAACCGGTGGGGCCGGTGATGAGCAGCATGCCCTGCGGTTTGTCCAGGGCCTCCATGAAGAGGCGCTTCTGCTCCGTTTCGTAGCCCAGCGCATCGATGCCCAGCATGGCGCTGGAGGGGTCGAGGATACGCAAGCAGATCTTTTCGCCGAACAGGGTCGGCAGCGAGTTGACGCGGAAGTCGATGGAGCGGCTCTTGGACAGCTTGAGCTTGATGCGGCCGTCCTGCGGCACGCGGCGCTCGGAGATGTCCATCTGCGACATCACCTTGAGGCGGGCGGCCATCTTGGCGGCCAGGGTGACCGGCGGCCTGGCGACTTCGCGCAGCACGCCGTCGACGCGGAAGCGGACGCGGTAGGCTTTTTCGTAGGGCTCGAAATGCAAGTCGGAAGCGCCGCCCTTGATGGCGTCGAGCAGCAGCTTGTTGATGTAGCGCACGATGGGCGCATCTTCTTCCGCATTGCCCGTGAGGCCGTCGTCGCCGGCGGGCGTATCGTCGCCGCCGCTGATGTCGATGTCGTCGAGGTCTTCTTCCAGGCCCTCCATGGAGGCGTTGCTCTTGCCTTCCAGGATGCGGTCGATGAGCTTGAGCAGCTTGTCTTCCTCGACCACGACGGTTTCGACGTTGCAGCCCGTGTTGAAGCGGATGGCGTCGATGGCGTCGAGGCGGCTGGGATCGCTCACCGCCAGGAAGATACGGTTGCCGCGTTTGAAGATGGGCAGCACGTTGTGCTTGCGGATCAGCTTCTCGTCGATATTGAGCTGCGGCAGCGAATCCGGGTCGAGCGCATCGAGGTCGAAGAGCGAGTCGCCGAATTCCTGGGCCACCACCAGCGCGGCGACCGAGGCCTTGAGCACCTTGCTCTCGAGCAGATAGGCGATCAGGGGCCGCTGCTCCTTCTGCGCGCCGACCATGGCCTGCTGCGCGGCCTGCTCCGTGAGCAGGCCGCCTTCGACCAGCCGCTTGGCAAGGCCCGAAAGGTTGACGGCAGCGTTTGACATGAAAATTTTCCGGTTCTTTTTATTGAGACCTAGGACGCTACCTTAATACTGCCGGTCAGGATGAACAAGATTGGCGCGCAAATAGACGCGCCTCCAGTGAGGCCACGATGACGCGGGAGGGGGAGATGCCCCGTTCGAGCAGGCTGGGGCGCTGATAGCGCTGCGGTTCGCGCATGAAGCCGGCAATGATGGCGGCATCGTAGCGGGCCAGGACGGCGTTTGCGTCCAGCCCCTCCAGGCGTTCGCTGTGCGCGCGCATGATCAGGCAGGGCTTGCCCAGGTAATGGCACTCCTCCTGATTGCTGCCGCCGTCGGTAATGACGACGTCGGCGCCGGAAACCAGGTGCAGGAAGTCGATGTGATCGTAGCGCGGCCGCAGCTCGATGCCCGGGCATTGCTCCAGCCGGGCCAGCAGCCCGCCCTGCTCCAGCTTGAGGCGGGTGGGCTTGTGCAGGATGAAGAGCAGCCGGCGGTTCTGGCTGCAGAGCACCAACTGCTCGACGATCCAGGCCAGCCGGGCCTTGTCGAAGATGTTCTCGAAGCGGTGGATGGAGGCCAGGCCATAGGGGCCCTCGGGCCGGAGGCCCGGCTTCGCGGCGACGGCCAGATGCAGGCGGGTGCTGTCGAGCAGGGTGTTCTCCTGCGTGTTCACGACTTCGCAGCCGGTTTTCTGCAGGTTGGCGGCCGCCCAGTCGCCGGGCGCAAAGGCCAGGGTCGACAGGCGCATGGTGATGACCCGGGTGATTTCCTCGGGGAAGGGATGAAAAAAGTTGAACGAGCGCAGCCCCGATTCCACATGCACGGCCTGATGGCCGTGCAGTCGGGCGAGCAGCGTTCCCAGCAATGTGGAGAAGGTGTCGCCATGGTTCAGGACATAGCCTTTTTCGCGGCTTCCCCACAGCCAGGCCGGCTTGAAGAATCCCCTGAACAGGATCTTCGCGGCCCAGAGCAGCATCTGCACGATGCCGGTGATGTCGCGGCCGGTATGCAGGATGACGTCGGGCGACTTGATCCCGAAGTTGGCAATCAGGTCCTGCATGGTTTCCTGATGCTGGCCCGAGTGGATGAAGCGATAGGAAATGCCGCGGTCCTGCAGCAGGCGCATGACCGGGCCCATCTTGATCAGCTGGGCCTTGGTGCCGATGAAAACGTGGATGCGGGCTGTCATGAATGCGGGGGTGAGCTGTTGCTGTCTTTATAGTTGAGCGTGCTGATCTGTTCCGATACCAGGCCGATCAGGAACACCAGAATGCTGGTGATGAACAGCAGCGCCGACATGTTCGTGAAGCGGTGGGTGGTCAGGAGAGTGTAGACGTAGTAGCTGAAGCCGGTCAGGAAGAAGACGGCGCTGATCGGCACGAACAGCTTGAGCGGCGAATACAGCGTGCCGATCTTGAAGATGATGATGAAGAAGCGCAGGCCGTCGCGACCCAGGCGGATATGGCTTTTGCCGATGCGTTCCGGCGCGACGATGGGCTCGTAGGCCACCGAATAACCGGCGCGGAAGAAGCTCATCGTGATGGTGGTGGGATACGAGAAGCCGTTCGGCAGCAGGTAAAGGAATTGCCGGAAGAGATGCGCCTTGACCGCACGGAAGCCCGAAGTCAGGTCGTCCACGCGCTGGTCCACTATCCAGCTGGCCAGCACGTTGTACAAGCCGTTCGCGGCGGCGCGGTGGGCGCCGGCCTGCGAGGCGCGGCTGCGCGCGCCCACCACCATGTCGTAGCCTTCCGCCATGCGCTGCAGCAGGCGTGGAATGTCCTCGGGCCGGTGCTGGCCGTCGGCATCCATGAACACGAGGATGTCGCCGCGCGCTGTGCGCGCGCCGGACTTGATGGCGGCGCCGTTGCCCTTGCTGTAGGCATGCGTCACCACGTCCACGCCGAACTCCCTGCACACGTTCAGGGTGCCGTCGGTGGAGCCGTCGTTCACCACCAGGATCTGCGCGGCGGGGAAAAGCTGCTTCAGGGCCGGGAGGGTGTGGCGCAGCCCGCCGGCCTCGTTCTTGGCCGGCAGGATGATGGAAAGTTGCGGCTGCGCGATGGAACGGGAATCGGTCATGGCTGGCGCGTGGCGTCCTGGCGAAGTTGGTTGATCTGCTGGTGGAAATCGGCCGGCGCATCGGCACTCACGCCGACCACCTCGTCGAGTACTCTCAGGGTTTCGGCGTCCCGGCCCGCGGCGTGCAGCTGCTCGGCGAGCACGAGGCCCACGGTCGGGATGTCCGCCTTGTTCCCTTGTAGCCAAATGTCGCGAAAGATGTCCAGTGCGGCGTCGCGGTGGCCGCCGGCAACGAGTGCTTCCGCGATCGCAAAGCGCACTTTCCAGAAGTAGACGATATTCGGACCGAAGCGTTCGCGCAGCAGCTCGTCCTGGCGCCGCAGCCCCGGTGCCAGGGGGGCGAAGTCGGCCGCGCCGCATTCGCCCCGGCGATGCCGCCTCAGGATGTCCTCGAGCACGATCTCCAGCGCCTTCTGGTGGGTGCGCAACTGCGCCAGGCCGGCCCTGGCGGCCTGCAGGAGCCGCGCCGGCGGTGCCTGGTTCAGGCGGCAGTGCATGGAAACCATGTGCAGATACGAGAGTCCGGCGAAGGCCGGATTGCGGTCGGCGGCGACACCCTGGGCGTCCAGCGCGGCCTGCGGCTGTCCGCCGGCCAGCAGGAACTCCGCATATTCGCTCCAGGCACGCAGCGAATGCGGGTGGTTGACGGCGCTCACCGCATGCAGCAGGCCCGGGCGGCCCCAGATGTGCGCGCGCTGCAATGTCGCGCAGCCGAGCAGCGCAAGGTAGACGCCGAAAGCGAGCAGCGGCAGGCGCAGCGGTTTGCGCCAGAGATGGAGCGGAACGGTGAGGGCGGCCAGGAGCAGGCCGAGCGCCGGCAGGTAATTGCGATGCTCGAAGTAGAGCTCGAGCGGGGCGAGGGTGGATTCGACCAGGTGGCCGGCCAGGAAGAGCAGCAGGCCGAAGGCGACGGGCCACCAGCGCGGCGACGACGCGGTGGCGAGTGCGGTGGCGAGCAGCCCCAGCAGTGCGATGAGCGCGGGCAGCGTCGTCCACGGCGAGAGCAGACTCTGCGATACGGTGAAGTCGTCGTGGACGATGCCCATGCGCGCACTGTCGGGAAGGAAGATGGTGCCGATGTAGTTCCAGAGTGCGCGCGGCTGCGTCAGCAGGCGCTCGCCAAGGCTGAAGTCGCGGCCGAGGTAGCTTTCGCGGATCGGCAGGGCCGCGACCAGCACCACGGCGGCTACCACCGTCAGCACGACCAGTGCCAGCAGGACTGCGCGCAGCCCCGGACGCCCCGGCACGAACCGCGCGAAGAAAAAGAGTTCGATGAGCGCCAGCCAGGCCACGGTGCAGGCCCCGTTTTCCTTCGCCAGCACCGAGAGCGGCAGCAACAGTAGCAGGGCGGCGGCGACGCCCAGCCAGCCCCGGCGCCGGCCCGCCTGCAACTGCTGCCGGCCGGCCGTGTAGGCCAGGCAGCTGGTCAGCGCGAAGAAGGCGGCCAGCTCGGTCATGCGCTGCACGATGTAGAGCACGGTGCTGTTGTGGATCGGCAGCAGCAGCCACCAGACTGCGATCAGGCTGGCGAGAACGGCCGGCGCTACGGTCGTGCCGGGAATGCGGACCCTGAAGAGCCGCGCCAGCAGCAGGAAGACCAGCACGCCATTGACGAGGTGGATGAGCAGGTTGGTCGCCTTGAGGGCCGGCGTGCTGAAAAGCCCGAGACTGTGGTTGAGGGCGAAGCTGGCCATCGACACCGGCCGGCCGAGCGGGCCGGAAACGTTGCCGAATATCAGCTCGCGATAGGGCGCGGTGCCCGCCGCGAAATTATTGAAGACACCAAGGTTGAATTGGTCGTCGAGCAGCCAGCTGCCACCGAGTCCCGGTATATAAAGGAGAGCGGCGAGCAGGCTGCCGAGCAACAGCACGGCCAGGTGCGCAGGAAGCTTTGCTCTAGCGTGCATTGGAAGACTGTCTCGATTTGGCCAGGGCCGCCTGCAGATCCTGAAGCCTGGCTTCCAGCTCGGGATACAACAGGCGTCGGCGGCCGGTGAAGTGAGTTTCGGCCAACTCGGCATAGTGGGCGGCCTCGTCGGGCAACCCGGCATCGAGCAGGATGAGGGCTTGGCGGTAGGGGTAGACGGGACTGGCCTCAGCCCGGAAGGCGGTGTCGTAGTAATGCATGGTGGCGTTGAGGTCGCGGGACGCGGTGGCGAGCTCGGCGAGGAGCTCGTTCAGGCGCGCTCCGGTCCGGCCGCCGGAGAAGAGCGGATTGGCGAGCATGGCCCGGTAGATGTCGGCGCTTTGGTGGGCGCTGGCCGGTTGGCAGCCGCGCAGCCGCTCGCGTACTTCCGGCTGGGAGCTGAGGCTCCGTATCTGCTCGAGCATAATGATGCTGGCGGTCTCGTAGCGCGCCTGTTTTGCGAGAGCCGGCAGGTCGTCGAAGTTCGTGGGTTGGTCCTGCCAGTAGCAGCTCACGTAGCGCTGCGCGACGGCTATCGCCAGTGAATCGGGATGATGCTTCAGGCCGTCGGTCAATACTTTTTGGGTTCTGCTGAAATCGCCGCGCTGCAGCAGCAGGTTGGCGAAGGCCAGCGTGTTGCGCAGCGAGCCCGGATTCTCGTTGTACCAGACTTCAGTCTGTAGTTCGGGCTGGCTCCACAGCAGTGCGTTCTGGCGGGTCAGCACGAGCAGCAGGACGAGGAAGCCCAGCGCCGCCGCGGCAGCAATCCGCTCCAGTTTCGGTGTCGCGTGGGCGAGCAGTCCGGCCGCCGCCAGCCACAGCCCGGCCTGCGGCAGGTAGTTGCGGTGCTCGAAGTAGAGCTCCAGCGGCAGGATGGTCGATTCCATCAGGTGGCCGCAGAAATAGAACAGTACGCCGAAGCTGAAGAGCGGTATCCGCTGGCGCAGCAGCCAGGCGCCTGCCAGCAGGCCGGCCAGGAACAGCCAGGCGAGCAACGTGCCGGGCGGATCGATGAGCGAATGCGAGACGGGGAAATTGTCGACGTAGAGGCTGCTGCTGCCCTGTAGCCGGGGCAGCAGCAGCTTGTTCAGGTAGTCGGCAACGACGGGGCCTTGGGTCAGCAGGCGTTCCCAGGCATTGAAGTGGCGGCTCCCGAAGCCGGCGGTGAATATCTGCCTGGAAATGCAATAACCGAGGAAAGCCAGCAGGGGCAGCCACAGGAAAGCCAGCTTCCAGAGTCGCCACCCGGGTCGCCGGACCGGGGCGTAGCAGAACCTTTCCACCAGCAACACGAACACGCACAGCAAGAGCCCGTTCTCCTTGGCGAGCACGGCCAGCGGCATGCCCAGGCCGATGCCGATGCTGCACAGCAGCAGCGCCTGACGGGGCGACTGCAGCAGTTGCTCCCGGCCGTGCATGAACAGCAGCAGCCCGGCGAGTTCCAGCAGCGTGCTGAGCAGGTTCATGCGCTGGATTACATAGGAGACGTTGGAGACCTGCAGGGGATGCAGCGCCCATAGGGCGGCGGCGAACAGCGCGAGCATGCTGCCGCGTAGGGCTGTCAGGTCCGGGCGCAGGCAGCGGAACACCTTCAGGCTGAACCAGAACACCAGGCAGAGATTCAGGAGGTGGAGGGCCAGGTTTGTGCGCTTGAGCGCGTGTACGTCGGGCGCCCAGCTCTGGTCGTCGACAAGGAAAGTCAGCAGGCTGAGCGGACGACCGGGCAGCCCGCTGCTGGAGAAGGTGAAAGTCAGTACATCGGCAAAGCTGTCGATGTCGCCGAGGTCCTTCCAGGGCTGGAAATTGGGGAGGTCGTCGAAAATCAGCTGGCCGCCGAGGCCGGGGGCGAAGGACCAGAGCACGAGCAGGAGCAGGGCAAGAAAAAAAATGGCAATGCTGGGTTTGGGGAGGCGGTAAACGAAGTCCGGCAAGGTTCGGTCCTGACTTTGGAGTTGTGCTGCGGAACCTTAAAACAAAACGGCCCACCTGGGGTGGGCCGTTTACACCGCAGGGCGATTACAGACGGCAGTTAGCCGGACGGTATTTCGGGAGCACAGAACCACCAGTCTTACAATCCCAGAGCACACCACCAGCGGTGACGGTACCGGTCATCAGCAGGTTCTTGCCCTGGATGGCAGCATCGTTGGAGTAGGTGATGGTGATCACGTTGCTGGCGGCGGAGATGGAAGCCACGTTGTTGCCTTCGATGGAGGTGGCGAGAGCCAGACCATAGCCGGTGTTATCGGTACGCCATGAACCCACGGACAGACGGGTTTCGGCGACGGTAGCCTTGACGCCGGAAGCCAGCGACAGTCCTTCAGACACCTTGGTACGGATCGTGTAGTCCTGGTAGGCGGGGATGGCCACGGCGGCCAGGATGCCGATGATCGCAACCACGATCATCAGTTCGATAAGGGTGAAGCCCTTCTGCAGTGCGTTCATGTGTATCTCCTCAAGGGACTGTTGTTATTGCGCTCGAGCGTGCTTTTGCGACTCAGCAAAGCGCTGCAGAAACCCATGCATGTTCGGTGCCAACAAAACGAAAGCTCGCGCAAGTTCGTGAAGACCTTGATTCTGCTCGATATGCGCTGGCGCAGCAGCCGTAAAATCCCGTGAATCACCGGATGTCACTGACAAAATTTGTCAGTTCTTGATGAGAGTGGTTGCTTCGGGAGTGAGCCTTGTTCCGTCCATCCCCTGCCGCTACAATGCCGGCCGCCGCGGACCAGCAGTCCCGGCTCCCGCGACATTGCCGCAATAGCTCAGTTGGTAGAGCAACTGATTCGTAATCAGTAGGTCGGAGGTTCGACTCCTCTTTGCGGCACCATCTTCTTCCGCTTACCACCCCCTCTCTTCTGCCCGCTCGCCTTCGTTTCTTCTGACGAGCTATTCCGGCGAGCAGATCGTTCCGTTGCGCTCAGGCGCGTATGCGCCGCAGCCAGGACAACAATGGGCCCAGCAAGCCTTTCATCCTGCGCTTCAGCCGTGCCGGCCAAAACAGCACCCGCGTGTGCTCAGTGACGCCCGTGTTCACCAGTGCCGGGTTGATGTAGATGCGCTGGCCCCGGGCGCGCAACGCCCGGTGCAGCGCGACATGCTCGCAGACTTCTTCGCCGTCGGCGGTAAGGCCGACATAGCCGTCCTCGCCAAGCGCATCGCGCCGGTAAATGGCGAGGCCGCTGAAGGCCGAGTCCACCTCGATCCAGGCCCGACTTTCGTCGATACGGATCATGCGCGATTGCACGGCTGTGAACAGCGCCTGCTCCGGAGCTAGTCCGTTGGCCACCAGGAAGCGGTATTGTGCCCAACAGTCGTTCGGCGACCACAGCGCGTGGCGCAGCGCCCAGATGTCGTAATACGGACCACGCTGGTTAGCGGCGCAGACATCCCAGTCGTGCCGCTCCCAGCAGGAAAGGAATGCCTGCTGGGTGAGCAGGTTATTCATGTTGTCGAGGTCGGCGACGACGAGGTAGCTGGCATCGGCATAAAGCGGATTGCTGCGCAGTTCATCGAGGTAACGGTTGCGGCAGGACGCGATGCGATCGGCACGCAATGGCTTCTGCTCACGCAGCCTGCCGAGGGAAAGAAAGCGGAAATTCTGCATTCCGGCGGCCAGCTTCTCCAACTGCTGCACGGTATCGTCATCGCTGTCGGATTCGATGACCAGCCAGGAAACCTTGCGGAACCGCTCCAGCACGCCGGCGAGCGCGGCGATGTCCCGGCCGAGCTGGGCCCCGCAATTGCGGGCCAGGCCCACCACCAGCAGATGCTGCTGCAGCGCATCCTGTAATCCTGTCCCGGTACCGTTTCCCGGCTTTTCTGTCGGCGAGTGCGTGTCGTTGATCATGACTGAAGCTTGGCGGAGAGGCTGGGCCTACCAGCGCATGTGCGCTCGATGACTGCCCTGAAGGTTGGCCATGGTCCGATGCGAAACGTAAATTTTCAAGCGTCGACGCGCCGGCTGCAACGGTTTCAGGCCAAAGCCCTGTCGAATTTGAGCGAAGCGGACAGGGTGATAATAAATAAGAGAGGGAATGGTCACGGAAGAAGATGGTGCCGCAAAGAGGAGTCGAACCTCCGACCTACTGATTACGAAGGCTCGAAGCGTGGTTAAAAAAAGACCAACCCCTGTTGCGGAGTCCGCCTGCCGGCCTCGTTTCAATCCCGGCAGGGTACCAGATTGGGGACAATTCCTGGCCCGGTTAGGGGGTGTTGGCCCCGTGAGTCCCTATACCCCGACCTGATCCTTACCCGGATCGATATATTGAGGGTCAACCGGGAAAAATTCGAAAGATGTTCAGAGAGGGGCAAGGGCCGCGCCTGGCACCCTACCCACCAAGGGTCAGCCGGGACCGGAACCAGCCCGCCCACGACAACATCCCCTGATCGAGCGCCCAAGGGCCACGGACCAGGCAGATCCGATCGGGATAACGAGAATTGCGGGTTTATATATAAATGAAAAGATCGCGTTATCCCGGCCAAACCACCCCCTAACCGGGCCAGGAATTGTCCCCAATCTGGTACCCTGCCGGGATTGAAACGAGGCCGGCAGGCGGACTCCGCAACAGGGGTTGGTCTTTTTTTAACCACGCTTCGAGCCTTCGTAATCAGTAGGTCGGAGGTTCGACTCCTCTTTGCGGCACCATCCCCCCTGACGTAATCTCTCCGGCACTCTCAGGTCAGCGGTCCGGCGCAGCGCACTGCTGCTGATCAGCCCGCGACACCGTATGCTGTCGCCATTTTCGGGCTGACCGCGACAGCGCCCGCTCCGAAAGGTAACCATGCGGTTTCTATTTTTCTGCAAGCGCTACTACACCAGCAAAGATCTGCTTGATGACAGATTCGGCCGGCTCTATCACCTCCCGGTGGAACTGGCCCGTCGCGGTCATGCCGTGGACGTGGTGGCGCTGGATTACCGGCGTGCCGGGGGCGAAACGCGTCGCCTCGAGGCCGTGGAATTCACGGCCATGCCGGCCGCGCCGCTGGCACTGCCGCTGCTGCCCCTGCGCCTGGTGGCAAGGCTGCGCGGCCGTTCCTACGACGTCGTGATCGCCAGCGGCGACAGCCATATCGGCTACCTGGGCCTCATGATCGCGCGCGCCCTGAAGGCCCGCTTCGCCTTCGACGTCTATGACTATTACCCGGTGTTCCCCGGCAATCGCCTGCCCGGCATGAAGGCAATGTTCGCCGCAGCGACGCGAGCGGCGGATGTGCTGCTCTGTGCCAGTCAGCCGCTGATGGAGCGGCTCGCGCCGTTGAGTGCGCGGCGACTGCTCGTCGAGAACGGCGTCGACCGGAAGCTGTTCCGGCCACTGCCCGGTCCGCGTGCGCGAGTTGCCGGCGCCGGTCCGGTGATCGGTTATTTCGGTTCCATCACACCGAGCCGCGGTCCCTTGCTCATCGCAGCCTGCTGCCGCCTGCGCGAGCAGTGGCCGGGCCTGCGCCTGCTGCTGGCCGGTGTGCAGATCGATGTCGCGCTGGACGAGCCCTGGATCGATTACCGCGGCGCGCTGCCGCAGCAGGAACTGCCGGACCTGATCGCCGCCTGCGACGTGCTTGCCGTGCCGTATGCCAGTACGCCTTTCAACGACATGTCGGGCGCCTGCAAGCTGGCCGAATACCTGGCATGCGGGAAGCCTATCGTGGCGACGCGCATTGCCGGGCACGAGGCCGTGCTCGGCGCCGGAGCCCGGGGCCTGTGCAAGCAGGATGCGAATGACCTGGCGCTCGCCATCGGCCGGCAGCTGCAGGGACCCGAGATCCTGCCGTTTCCCGCCCATCTCGACTGGGCTGCCATCGCGGCGCAGCTCGAGGCCGCGCTCGCCGGCGGCAGCGAGGGCCCGGCATGATTCCACTCGCCATCGTCATCACTGACTTCAACGGCTATGCACGTACCCGGCGTTGCCTGGCAGCGCTGTACGCCGGGAGCCAGCGCGATTTCAGGGTGATTGTGGTCGATCACGGCACGACGGCCGAAACGGCGGAAGGGCTGGCGCGCGATTTCCCGCAAGTGTTGCGGCTGCCGGCGTCGCCCGAGCTATGGTGGACGGGCGCGACCAATGCCGGTATCAGGCAGGCGCTGACGCTGCAGGCAACGCGCATCATGCTGCTTAACAACGATTGCTACGTGACGTCGGAAGCGATCGCGCGGCTGCTGCGCGAAGCCGATCTGTATCCTGCGGCCATCGTGGCGCCGGTGCAGCGCGACCTGCAGAGCGGCCGCCTTACGGCGATCGCGCCCTCCAGCTGCTTCGCGCTGGGATTCCCTTCGTTGCCGGGGCTGCGTGAACTGAATGCGGCACAACGCGAAGCCGGCGTCATCCCGACACGGTTGATCGTGGGCGGGCGCGGCGTGGTCATTCCTGCCCCGGTCCTGGCACGGGTCGGCTTCCTCGATGAGGAGAGCCTGCCGCACTACGGGGCCGACCACGATTTCTATCTGCGGGCGAGGGCGTCCGGCGTGCCGCTGCTGACGGCCACTGCCGCGTTGGTGGACATCGACAATACCGCCACCTCGGCGGCGAGCGATCCGGGGCGGCTCACCTTCGCCGAGTTTCGCGCCACGCTGCACTCGATACGCTCGCACCGCAATCTCCGCGACGTGTCGGCGCTGTTTCGCCGGCACTATCCGGTCCGGCGGCTTTATGCGCTCGGCGTGCTGCTGTACGTCGGCCGCTACTGCGCGCTCTATCTGGTAAAGAGGGCGTCGTTCCTGGTGGGCAGGGCGGGGCGCGAGCGGGCGGGCTAGGCGCGGCAGGCCAGTTCGTAGACCTGCCGGTATTGCGCCGAGACGACGGCGTTTACATAACGGTTCACGGTGCTGGCGCGCGCCTGTGCGCAGAGCCGGTCGTGACGTGTGCGCTCGGCCAGCGTCCAGGCGATGCCTTCCGCCAGGTCTTCCGGAGCGAAGGCGATGGCGAGGTCACTGCTGTCCCACAGTTTCACACTCCCAACCCGAGCTGGCCTGTGGCTGGCTCGGGCGGGAGGGTTCCTCGGGCCAAAGCCAGTAACTCCTGTTTTGCAAATACATTGAGCTGTGGCACCCGCATCAGCCGCGGCAGGCTCAAATCCGTCTTGCTGATCGCTTTCAGAAACCACACCAACAGCCACACACCAGTGCGCTGACCAGGAAACCGATGACGAGCCGGATGACCTGCTCACCCATCATCCAGCCGCTGTTGCTCAGGATGTGGCGCAGGCCGGTATTGCTGAGGAGCCTGGCGAACGCGGACATGGCCGGGTTCACCTGCACGGGCCAGGCTGGGGCGCCTGGCTAGATACTGAAGCGCAGATGATGCAGCGTTTCCTCGCCGAAGACCTCGCCGAGAGAGATATCCCCCGTGCCCCACAGCGGCAGCTCCTCGCGCCGCAGGTAGACGACGTTGCCGTCCTCGGTGCGCACGTAGCTGCCGTTGGTGCTCTGGTCGATGAAGACGAACTTGCCGCGGCGGCTTTCGATGCGCGCGTGCACGCGCGAGGCCAGCGGGCTCCCGACCGCGAGGTCGCAGGTTTCGGCGCGGCCGATGCTGAGCGTGCTGCCCATCTCCACGGTGCGCGCGCTGCCCTGGTAGCGAAGCTCCATGGTGAGGGGCGCGGCTTCCGGACGGTTGCCGGGGTTGGTGCTCGCCACGAAGATCGTGGCGTTGCCTTCTTCTTCCCAGGTCACCTCGTAGATGACCAGATTGTCCTGCTTGCCCTTGACGCTGGTGGAGTCGTAGAGGCGGGTCTTCTGCACGAGGTTTTCCGGCAGCGCGGCGACGGTCTCGCGGGTGGTGATGATCTGGCCGGCGCGGGCGATGACGCTCATGCGCGCGGCGACATTCACGGCGTCGCCGAAGACGTCGCCGCTGTCGAGGATGACGGGGCCCCAGTGCAGGCCCATGCGCATCTGCAGGCGCACGGGGCTCGTGGTGTCGTTGGCCAGTTCTTCCTGCATGGTGATGGCGGCGCTGACGGCGCGTTCGGCGGTGGGGAAGCGAACGAGGATCTCGTCGCCGATGGTCTTCACCAGCACGCCGGCGTAGCGCTCGGCGACCGCCGTCATGCGCGTCAGGGTGCCGGCGATGGCTTCGCGCGCCGCCCGGTCGCCCAGGTTCTCGTACAGGCGCGTGCTGCCGGCGATGTCGGCGAACAGGATCGCGTGGAACTGCTGGGTGGCCGTATGCGTAGACATGGAGTCCTTCAGAGCGCCTTGATGCGCTGCATTTGTTCGCTGAGCTGCTGCACGGCCTGCCGGTTTTCTTCCAGCTTCTGTTTTTCCCTGGCCACCACGTCGGCCGGCGCGCGGGCAATGAAGGATGCGTTGCCGAGCTTGGCCTGGAGCCGCTCCACGTCCTGCTGCAGCCGGTCGATTTCCTTGCCCAGGCGGGCGACTTCCGCCTGGACGTCCACAAGACCCTTCAAAGGTACAAGAATTGTCAGCTCGCCGACTAGAGTCGTCGCGGCCAGCGGCGGCTCTTCCTGCGGGGCCAGCCAGGCCACGGAATCGATGCGGGCCAGGGCGAGCAGGAAGGCCTCGAAGCGGCCGATGCGCTCGTGGTCGGCGGCCTGTCCCTTCTGCAGCAGCACGCCGATGGCGCGGCCGGGGGCGACGCCGAGCTCGCCGCGGATGTTGCGCAGGCCGAGGATGACGTCCTTCAGCCACTGCACGTCGGCGACGGCCTCGGCGTCGACGCGGCTCGGGTCCGGCGTCGGGTATTTCTCCAGCATGATGCTCTGCGCGTCGGGCTTGCCGACCAGGGCCTTCACGCGCTGCCAGATGGCCTCGGTGATGAAGGGCATGATGGGGTGCGTGAGGCGCAGCACGGCCTCCAGCACGCGCACCAGGGTGCGGCGCGTGCCGGCCTTGGCGGCGGCGCTGGCGTGGCCCGTATCGGAGAGCACCGGCTTGGTCAGTTCGAGATACCAGTCGCAGTACTCGTTCCAGAGGAATTCATAAATCGCCTGCGCGGCGAGGTCGAAGCGGAAATCCTCCAGCGCCCGGATCACGCTCTGCTCGGTTTCCTGCAGGCGCGAGATGATCCAGCGGTCCACCACCGAGAGCTCGACGCCGCTGCCGTTCAGGCCGACGTCGTGGCCTTCGCAGTTGGTGATGACGTAGCGGCTGGCGTTCCACAGCTTGTTGCAGAAATTGCGGTAGCCCTCGACGCGGTTCATGTCGAACTTGATGTCGCGGCCCGTCGTGGCGAGCGCGGCGAAGGTGAAGCGCAGCGCGTCGGTGCCGTAGGCCTTGATGCCTTCCGGGAATTCCTTGCGCGTGGCCTTGTCGATCTTCTGCGCCATCTGCGGCTGCATGAGGCCGGAAGTGCGCTTTTGCACCAAAGTGTCGAGGTCGATGCCGTCGATGATGTCGAGCGGGTCCAGCACGTTGCCCTTGGACTTGGACATCTTCTGGCCTTCGGCATCGCGCACCAGGCCGTGCACGTACACGGTTTTGAACGGCACTTCCGGCTGGCCGGTCTCGTCGCGCATGAAGTGCAGGGTCATCATGATCATGCGCGCCACCCAGAAGAAGATGATGTCGAAGCCGGTGACGAGCACGTCGGTGGGGTGGAAGGTCTTCAGCTCCGGCGTCTGCGCCGGCCAGCCCAGCGTGGAGAAGGTCCAGAGCGCGGAGGAGAACCAGGTGTCGAGCACGTCGTCGTCCTGGCGCAGCTTGGTGAGCGGGTTGAGCTTGTAGCGCGCGCGCACGTCGGCGTCGCTGCGGCCGACGTAGATGTGGCCGGCCTCGTCGTACCAGGCGGGAATGCGGTGGCCCCACCAGAGCTGGCGCGAGATGCACCAGTCCTGGATGTCGCGCATCCAGGCGAAATACATGTTCTGGTACTGCTCCGGCACGAATTTGATGCGGCCGTCTTCGACGGCGCGGATGGCCGGCTGCGCGAGCTGCTGCGTCTTCACGTACCACTGGTCCGTGAGCCAGGGCTCGATGACGACGCCGCTGCGGTCGCCGCGCGGCACTTTCAGCGTGTGCGGATCGATCTGCTCCAGCCAGCCTTCGGCCTCGGCCTGCGCCACGATCTGCTTGCGCGCGGCGAAGCGGTCGAGGCCGGCGTAAGCGATGGGCGCGGCTTCGTCGGCGCCGGGGGCGTTGGCGTAGCTCAGCGTGTCGAAGGCGGCTTTGATTTTCGCGTCGCGGTCGAAGATGTTGATGAGGGGCAGGTTGTGGCGCTTGCCGACCTCGTAGTCGTTGAAGTCGTGCGCCGGCGTGATCTTGACGACGCCGCTGCCGAATTCCCTGTCGACGTAGGTGTCGGCGACCACGGGCACGAGGCGGCCGGTCACCGGCAGCTTCACGCGCTTGCCGATGAAGGCCTGGTAGCGCGTGTCGTCGGGATGCACGGCGACGGCGCTGTCGCCGAGCAGGGTCTCGGGGCGCGTCGTCGCCACGACCAGCACGCCGCTGCCGTCTTCCAGCGCATAGCGGAAGCGCCACATCGAGCCCTTTTCTTCTTCGGAGAGCACTTCGAGATCGGAGATGGCGGTGTGCAGGCTGGGGTCCCAGTTCACCAGGCGCTTGCCGCGATAGACGAGGCCGTCGTCGTAGAGGCGCACGAAGGCTTCCTGCACGGCGTTGGAGAGGCCGGCATCCATGGTGAAGCGTTCGCGCGACCAGTCCACGGAGGAGCCCAGGCGGCGGATCTGGCGGGTGATGGTGCCGCCGGACTGCGCCTTCCACTCCCAGACTTTATCGAGGAATTTTTCGCGGCCGAGATCGTGGCGGGTCTTGCCTTCCGCCGCGAGCTGGCGTTCCACCACCATTTGCGTGGCGATGCCGGCGTGGTCGGTGCCGGGCTGCCAGAGCGTGTTGCGGCCCTGCATGCGCCGGTAGCGGATCAGGGTGTCCATGAGGGTGTTGTTGAAGCCGTGGCCCATATGCAGCGAGCCCGTGACATTGGGCGGCGGAATCATGATGCAGTAAGGGTCACCTTCGCCCGAGGGCTTGAAATACCCGGCTTTTTCCCAGGTGTCGTACCACTGGCTCTCGAGGTCGGCGGGATTGAAGGTGGGTTCCATGCTCATGGGGCGACAGCTCGGGCAATCGGGGAAAGGCGCGATTATATAGAGCCGGCAGGCGCCTGGGAGCATCCGTAGCGGGCTCGGCTGCAATTCCTCTGGATGCGTTACGAAAAGCAGGGTGGCGGCTACACAAACGGAGGGCGGTTCACGCAACTGCGCAGCACGCGGATACCTGCAGGGATCGCCGGCGTGGCTTTAATGATCTCGCGCAGGCATCTGCCGCAGCAGGCTGCGCGCCATCAGCGCCAGCAGGGCCACGCCGAGCAGCAGCACCGCCCAGAGCAGCCCGCGCTTCCAGTCGGCCGGCGGCTGGTCCTCGCGGCCGGGCAGCGGCGCGTTGTCGCCACCCAGGCGGATGGCCGCGCCGGGCCGGGCCTCGGGCAGCGCCGCTTCCCGGCCGGGCCGGTAGCCGGGCAGCAGGCTGGCCAGCGGCAGTTGCGCGGGAGCGGCGTCGCGCTGGCCGTAGGCCAGCAGGAACGGAGCGCCGCCGCGCGCCAGGAAGACCAGCTCCTGCGGCGTCCAGGCGAGGCGCAGCACCGGTGCGCCGGCACCGATGCCGCCGGCGCGCGGATCCAGCCGCAGCAGCCAGTAGCGCGCGGCGCGCGGCGCGATGTCCAGCGCGGGGCTACGGATCTCGGCGCCGTTCTGCAGGATGCGGTAGGCGGTGGTGCGCGCCACCGCTTGCCACTCGTCACGGGCGCGCGCCCTGGCCAGCAGCTCCACCGGCGCCACCGTATTGAGCTCCGGCAGCCGCAGCTGCACGCGGGTGGCGGAGAGATGGGCGCCGAGTTCGAAAATGTACTCGCCCGGCTTGTCGCCGGCCTTGCCCCTCACCTCGTGCCAGCGTTGTGCCGGAGGCGGCGCGGCATGGGCAGGAACGACCTCGACCCGCAACGACGTGAATGCCGGCAGCGTGCGATCCGCGCTCAGGCGCAGGTAGCGATGGCGGCCGGGCGCGAAGGCGATGCGTTTCTGCTGGAGCTGCTGGCCGGCGAAGCGCATGTCGAGCAGCGGCGCCAGTGCCAGCGCGCGCCAGTGGCGCAGGTCGTCGCTGCTTTCCAGGCGGGCTTCGGCGCTGTAGCCGTCGGCGCTGGCCGCCCAGTCGGTCAGCAGGGCCTGCACCGGCTGCCTCACGGCGGACAGGTCGAGCAGGTAGGCGACGGTGCGGCTGCCGGCCGCGGCGCCATCGCGGCTTTTCAGCGCGACGATGCGGCCGTCCCGGTGCTGCTCGATCTTCACGTCGAGGCTGCCGAGGCCGGTTGCGCCGGCGCTGCGCACCGGGAAGAAGGGCAGGGGCGCAAGCGTCGGCCTGGGCGCGGGGAGCTGCGCGGCCTGCAGCGCATAGGGCACCGGCTCGCCGGCGGCATTGAAGACGCGCACGTCGGCAAGGTCCGGCCGCGCCTGGGCATGGACCGCGAAGGGCAGCGCGAGGCGGTAGAAAGGTTCGCGGCCCGGCGTTTCGAGGGGCATGCCGCTGGCGAAATCGCCCGGCGTGGCGGCGAACAGCGGTGCCGCCAGCGCCAGCAGCAGTCCCGGCAGGAGAGCGAGCTTTGTCATGGTTGTGGCTCCGTGGCAGCCGATGTCCGCGGCGGCAGGGGCGCGAGATAGCCGATCAGCAGCATCAGCAGGCCGACGCCGAGGAAGGACACGATGCGCGCCACCGAGCCCACGCTGTCCAGGTCCACCAGGAAAAGCTTGGCCACCACCACGGCCATGAGGCCGGCGCCCACCATCCAGAGGCCGCGCCAGGAGCGCTGCGCCGCGGTGACCATGAGGGCCAGCGCCAGCAGCGTCCAGAACAGCGAGAGCGCCGCCTGCACCAGGCTGGAGGCGAAGAGGGTGGCCGGTGTGTAGGGAATGTGCGCCCAGTGATGGAGGGAGCGCAGCAGCATGGCGTTGACCCAGGTGAAGGCCAGAATGCCGAGGACGATGCGCCCGCGCGCGACATCGCCCGGCACGCCGGTCTGCGCCGCATGCGCCCGCACGAGCAGGCCCCAGCGCAGCGCCAGCAGGCCGAGGAAGACATGGCCGAGGTCGACGGGATTGAGCAGCGGCAGGTAGGGCAGCGGCGCCGTGTGGCCGCTGTGCGAGAAATCGGTCAGCAGGCACCAGAGCGCGAAGCCGGCGAGCAGGGGATAGATGCCCCAGCCCAGATAGCTCGGCGCGTGCTCGCGCAGCGGCCAGCGCGGCAGCAGCGCCGGGCGGCAGAGGGCGAACACCAGCAGGCCCGGCACGACGATGAGGGCCGTTACGGTCCAGCCGCCGGCCAGGTTTTCCTGCAGCGCCAGCCAGCGCAGTTCGTTGCCGCCCAGCAGCGCCAGCAGCCAGAAGCCGAGGGCGTGCAAAAAAGCCAGCCAGCGCGGAGAAAACCCGGATGCGTCCAGCGCGTGCAGCAGGCGGTAGTGCAGCAGCAGCGCCAGCGGCCAGGCCAGCCAGCCGCCCTCGCCGAAGACGTGGCCATGGCGCTCTGCCGACTGCATGAAGACGAAGGCCAGCGCCACCACGAGCGCGGCCGCCGGCAGGCGCGCCTGCGGCCACTGCAGGCGCCCGGCCAGCGCATGGAAGACGGTGGCGCTCGCGGCAAGACAGAGCGCCGTGAAGGCGTCGAAGGCGGCCGGCCCGAGCAGGCGTTCGCCTTCGCCGAGGGCGGCGACCAGCCACCACAGCAGGCCCCAGAGAAAGACCGGCAGCGTGGCGAGCGGTTCGCGCGGGTGCGCGAGCAGCGCCACGTATTTCTGCATCTGCCAGGCGGAAAACAATCCGGCGAGCGAAATCAGGCCGGCGCCGAGGCAGAAGGCGTTGAGCACGACGACATCGCCGGCGTCCCAGCGGCCCGGCTGGATCAGCCAGGCAATGGCGGCAGCGAATTGCAGGAAGAAGCCGAACCAGCGCGCCAGCACGCGGCGCTGCTGCAGGCCGACCCAGACCAGTGCCGCGCCCTCCAGCGACCACGAGGCCGAGGTCCAGCGCGCATCCAGCGCCAGCGGAATCGCGAGCGTGCCGAAGATCACGCCGAGCGCGAGAAAGCTTTCCGTGAGCAGTTGCAGCTGCGCGTCGCCGCGACGCTGCAGCCAGCGCGCGAGGCCGAGGTAGAGCGCGGCAAGCGCGAGTGCGGAATAGGCCAGCGCGAATTCCATGTGCTTCGTAAGCCCGGCCTGCAGGCCGAAGGCCACGAGGGGCAGGCCGAAAACCAGCGTGCTGTCGACGCTGCGTTTGGGTAATCGCCCCGGCATGACTTCGTTTGCCCAGTCGCCCAGGCTTTCGCCCTGGCGCAGCGCAAACAGCATGGCAATCGCGAGGAACATCGCGAAGAAAAGAATCAAAAAGGGCTCGGTGCTGGCGAAGAATTCCGGCCGGTAGGCCTTGATGCCCCAGCTCAGGCCGATGCCGAAGGTGAAGAAGAAGCCGAGCAGGTTGAGCGGCCGCCAGGCCCGGAACCAGGCCACCGCGAAGATGCCGAGATCGAGCACCGCATAGTAGGAGAACAGCGCGACGTGGCTGCCGCTGCCGGTGGAGGCCAGCACCGGCGCGAGAAAGCCGCCGCCGACGCCGATCGCCATCAGCGCGCGCGAATCCTGCCGCAGCGCGAGCAGCGCCGAGAGGCCCGAGACTGCCACCATGGCCGCGAGCGCCAGCGGCGGCGGCACCAGATGATAGAGGCGGAAGGCGCCGAACAGGGTCAGGTAGAGCAGGCCGACGCCGGCGCCCTGCAGGGCCAGCGCATAGGCCGGGCGTTGCGCGCGCAGACGCCAGCCGAGCACGAGCAGCGCGATGGCGCCGACGCCGATGCCGGCCACGCGCAGCTCCAGCGGCACGATTTCCTGCTGCGCGGCAAACTTCAGCAGGAAGGCGACGCCGAAGAACAGCACCACGATGCCGACGCGCACCACGGTATTGCCGCCGAGCAGCCAGTGGCGGGCAGCGTCGAGAAGGCGGGCGAGGGCCGAGGGCCCGGCAGGCGCGGCGGGTTTGCGCACAGACGTCGATGCGCTGCGGGAAGGCCTTGCCTCGGCTCCGCCCTGGCTTGACTCACTCGGAGCCGTTGCCCGTGTTTCCGCAGTGCCCGGCGCAGTTCGCAGCGGTTGACTCGCGGGCTTCGCAGCGGCCTCGGCCTCCTGCGCCGGTGCTGCGGCTGCGGTTTCCATCGGCGAGGGGCCGAGGTCCTGCGCCGCTTCGAGGCGCTTCAGCCGCCAGTGGATGTCGGCGAGTGCGGCCTGCACATTGTCGGGCTGGCGCGCCGGCTCGCGGGGCCCAGCGGCGGCGCGCCGGATGCGCTGGTCGATGAGCCGCGTCAGCCAGGCGCCGAGCGCCAGGCCGATGAGCAAGGCCCAGAAGAAATTGTCGCCGTCCCAGCGGCCGGCAATCAGCGTCATCACGACAAACGCCAGTGCAAAGACAAAGGGCATTCCGTTTGCTCCGAATCAGGGTTGCATCGACTCAGGGTGCGGCGTGCAGCCGCCGCGCTCCGCAGGCGGGCGCCGAGCAGGTTTAGCCCTGCCGGCGGACATGCTCCGCGATCAGCTGGTCCATCTCCGCGCGCAGGCGCAGGCGCAGTTCGCTCTTCAGCCTTTCGATCTGCGCTTCGACCAGGCCTTCGACGATGGGGCCGAGACGCAGGCGCAGCTCGCGCTCGAGTTGCGCCTGCCGGGGCGTCAGCGGCGCGGCCAGGCTTTTGTCCACCAGCTCCTGGTCCTGCATGAGGTCGCGCAGGCCGGCGCTGACCTGGCTCTGGCTCTGTTGCAGCCGGTCCAGCACGCTGCGCGGCAGGAAGGGATTCTCTTTGCGCGGAGGCGACGCCGGCGCGGCGGCCGCGGGGGCGGCGTTGAAGAGGCTGCCCTGGCTCGCGCTGCGGCCGGCAGGAGCGGTCTCGAAGGCCAGCACCGGGAATTCTTCCTCCGCGAGGGCGGTCGCGGCGCGGCGGATGACGCCGAGCTTGGCCAGCAGCAGCGCGTCGTCCCGCTCCAGCATGGCGTAGAGATCGCGCAGCTCGGCCAGCACGGCGCGGCGGTCGTCCTGCGGCGCCTGTTTCCAGCGCCGCTCGAAGTCGGGTCCGAGATCGTCGAGGGGTCTCTGCTTGGCCATTTCCGGCTCTATCTGCGGTCAGAGATTATGCGAGGTGACAGCGTAGCCCTGCTGCTTGTACTGGCGCCAGTGCTGGCGCGCGGCCTCGCGCAGGGGTTCTTCGCCGCCGACGATCTCGACGATGCGGCGGAAGCGCTTCGGCTCCGGCGGCGCGTCGGCGTGCAGGTTCACCAGCAGGCCGCTGGCCTCGGGCGGGATCTTTTCCCAGCCGATGCGCACCGGCGGCGGCGGCGTCGGGCCTTCGCCCACCAGGTGGTGGGGAATGAAGGCGTCGGCGCGGAAGCTCCACAGCAATTCGTCGAGCTGCTCGGCTTCGGCGCGGCTCGCGGCATGCACGTAGATCACGTGCTTCTGCTGGTAGGCCTTCTCGATGATGCGGCAGGCGGTGGTGAGGCGCCGGCCGGGATCGGTGTCGGCCAGCACGTAGAAAGTGATTTCCACTCAGGACTCCACGCGCTGCTTCAGGTACTGCATGAGCAGCGGCACGGGGCGGCCGGTGGCGCCCTTCTGCGCGCCCGTCAGCCAGGCGGTGCCGGCGATGTCGAGGTGCGCCCAGGTGTAGTCCTTGGTGAAGCGCGCGAGGAAGCAGGCGGCGGTGATGGCGCCGCCGTTGGGCGCGTTGCCGATGTTGGCGAGGTCGGCGAAGGGCGACTCCAGCATTTCCTGGTAGTCCTGCCATACCGGCAGGCGCCAGGCGCGGTCGCCGCTCTGCTGGCCGGCCGCGAGCAGCTCGGCGGCAAGTTCGTCGCTGGGAGTGAAGAGGCCGGAGACGACCTTGCCGAGCGCGACCACGCAGGCGCCGGTGAGGGTGGCGATGTCGATCACCACGGCCGGCTTGTAGCGGCCGACATAGGTGAGCGCGTCGCAGAGCACGAGGCGGCCTTCGGCGTCGGTGTTGAGGATTTCCACGGTCTGGCCCGACATCGTGGTGACGATGTCGCCGGGGCGCGTGGCGCGGCCGGACGGCATGTTCTCGGCACAGGCCATGACGCCGACGACGTTGACGGCTAAGCCGGCTTCCACCAGCGCCGTCATCACGCCGAGCACGGCGGCGGCGCCGCACATGTCGAACTTCATTTCATCCATGCCGGCGCCCGGCTTCAGCGAAATGCCGCCGGTGTCGAAGGTGATGCCCTTGCCGACCAGCACCACCGGCGCCTCGCTTTTCTTGCCGCCCCTGTATTCCATGACGACGAGCTGGCCTTCGTGCTCGGAGCCCAGCGAAACGGCGAGGAAGGCGCCCATGCCGAGCTTTTTCATCTCGGCTTCGCCCAGCACTTTCACGTCGAGCTTCGGCTCCTGCTGCCTGGCTAGCGCTTTGGCCTGCTCGGCGATGAATTTCGGGTGGCAGACATTGGGCGGCAGGTTGCCGAGGTCGCGGGCGCGGTTGATGCCGGCGGCGACGGCCCGGCCCCAGGCCAGGGCTTTCTTGCCGGCGCTGGCGGCGGCCTTGTCGGGCACGGCCAGGGTGAGGTTGTCGAGGCCCTTGTCGCCGCTCTTCTTGCTCTTGTACTCCTCGAAGCGGTAGCCGCCCTCGAGGCTGGCGCGCACGATGTCGGCGATGCGCGCGTCGAGGTCGAGGCCCTTCGCCTCGACCTCGGTGAGGAAACTCACCGCCTTCTTCGGACCCTTGGCCAGCGCCTTCACGGCGGCGGCGGCGGCGCGCTGCAGGCTGCGGCTGTCGAGGTCCTTCAGCTCACCGGTGCCGACGACCAGGACCTGCTCGGCAGCGGTGCCGGCCAGGCCGAAGACAGCCTGCGCCTGGCCGGGCTTGCCCTCGAAGCCGGCGCTTTTCAGGGCGCGGCCGAGCTGGCCGGCGCTGGCGTCGTCCAGCGCGCGGGCGGCGGCCGAGAATTCGCTGCCGCTCACCGCCACGATGACGGTGCCGGTTTTCTCCGTGGCCGGGGCGCACTGCCTGAGCTGGAATTCCATCGCAACCTCGCAAGACAAGAACAAATGATTTGGCCGATAATCGCGCCGCCTGCAGCAGGCGGCCGGCGCCTTGCGGCCGAGTGTACTGTCTGGGCCGGCGTTTAGGCAGCTTCATCCCACCAATTTCGGGTAGCGCTCCCACGTGATCATCCGTCGCTACATTTCCCTGCAGGTGCTGGGCTCCACGGCCGCGGTGGCGCTGGTGCTGACCGTCATCCTGATGAGCGGGCGCGTCATCAAGTATTTCGGCATGGCGGCGGACGGCCGCCTGGACGTGAAGCTGCTGACGGCGGTGCTGGTCTACCGCCTCCCGAGTTTCCTCGACCTGATCGTGCCGCTCGGCCTCTTCATTGCCGTGCTGCTCACCTTCGGCCGGCTCTATCTCGACAATGAAATGTCCGTGCTGCACGCCAGCGGCGTCAGCCGCGGGCAGGTCGTGGGTTTTCTGGCGCCGCCGGCGGCGCTGGTGATGGCGCTGGTCGCCGGCACTTCGCTCTATGTCACGCCCACCGGCAACGCCGCGGCCGAGCGCCTGTTTGCCGAGCAGGCGCAACGCAATGCCTTCGATCTCGTGCGTCCCGGACGTTTCCAGGATCTGGGGAGCCGGGTCTTTTACGCCGGCGCGCTGTCGCCGGACCGGCAGCGGCTGCTCGGCGTGCGCCTCTTCGAGCAGAGGTCCGCCGACGGCAACCTGATGCAGCTCGTCGTCAGCGCCGAGTCCGGCCGCAGCGAGCGCAACCGCGTCACCGGCGAGCGCCACCTGATTCTCGAAAACGGCGTGCGTTACGAGCTGGTGCCGGGCCAGGCGGCGGCGCGCGAATTCCGTTTCGACAGCTACCGCATGCGCCTGCCGGAGCCGGCCGCCATGGAAGGGCTGCGCAAGATGAGCAGCTGGGACACGGCGCGGCTGCGGCGCGAGAAAGCCGGCAATCCGCAGGCGCTCGGCGAATGGCTGTGGCGTTTGTCGCTGCCGCTCTTCGTGCCGGTGGCGACGCTGCTCGGCTTTGCGCTGTCGCGCGTGAATCCGCGCCAGGGGCGTTATCTCAAGCTGCTGCCCGCCATCCTGCTCTACATGAGTTACGTGGTGGCCGTGGGCGCGGCGCGCAATGCCATCGACAAGGGCCGCGGCTCGGAACTCGCCCTGTGGGGCGTGCATCTCGGTTATCTGCTGTTTTCGCTGTTCCTGCTCGGCATGGAGCGCCTGCAGCAGTGGCGGCGGCGCTGGCGCGACGCGCGGGAGACCGCCGCATGAAGCTGCTGGCCGGTTATGTCTCGCGCACGGTGCTCGGCGCCATGCTGCTGGTGCTGGTGCTGCTGCTCGGTCTCGAGATGGTGTTCGCCTTCCTCGGCGAGCTCGAGGAACTGCGCGGCCGCTACACGGCGCTGGAAGCCCTGGCCTACATCGGCCTGACCGCGCCGCAGCGCCTGTACGGCATGCTGCCGCTCGCCGCGCTGATCGGCGGCATCGTCGGGCTCGGCATGCTGGCCGGCGCCTCGGAGCTGACCGTGATGCGCGCCGCCGGCGTCAGCATCCGCCGCATCGTGTGGTGGGTGCTGCGGCCGGCGCTGCTGCTGATCGTGCTGGGCCTGCTGCTCGGCCAGTACGTGGTGCCGCACACGCAGAAGACCGCCGAAACCCGGCGCGCGCTGGCGCTGGAGCAGACGTATCTGGCCGGCTGGCTGAACAGCTACTGGCATCGCGAGGGCGATGACATGGTGCGCATCGGTCGCGTGGAGCCGGACGGCGTGCTCTACGACATGGTTTTCTTTCGCCTGGCGCCGGAAGGCCGGCTCACGGCCGGCACGCGCATCGAGCGCGGCTATTACATTCCGGCCCTGGGCGGCTGGCGCCTGCTCAACCTGCGCGAGACCCGCCTGCGCCCGGACGGCACCACCGAGGTGCTGCAAACGCCCGAGCGTTTCTGGCCGAGCCGGCTGACGCCGGAATTCCTGGGCCTGGTGACGCTGGAGCCGGAGACGCTCTCGCTGACGCGGCTCTACCTCTACGCCGGCTACATGAAGCAGCAGGGCCTGGATTCCGCCGCCTACTTCCTCGAGTTCTGGAAGAAGGCGCTGGCGCCTTTCGCCACGCTCTCGATGGTGCTGATCGCCTGCTCCTTCATCTTCGGTCCGCTGCGCTCGGTGACCATGGGCCTGCGCATTCTCGCCGGCATCATGGCCGGCCTGCTGTTCCGCTATGCCCAGGATTTTCTCGGCTATGTCAGCCTGATCTACGACTTCTCGCCCCTGCTCGCCGCCGGGCTTCCGATTGCCGCCTGCCTGCTTCTGGGCGGCGTTGCCATAAGTCGCGTGCGCTAGTTCGGCCGCAGGATTTTTGCTTGTAAAAACAAACAGCTCCACGTTAGAGTTCAGGCCAATACAAGAAAAGCGCCTGACACGGGTATGCCGTTTTGATCACATGGACCTCGGCTGCTGTCACCGATGTGGGTGGCAAACGCAAGATCAATGAAGACTCCCTGCTGGCCCGTCCCGAGGTCGGTCTCTGGGTGGTGGCCGACGGCATGGGCGGCCACGCCGCCGGCGATGTCGCCAGCAACGCCGTCATCCATCCCCTGCAATCCATCGAGCGTCCGGAAGCGCTGCCCGATTTCGTCGAGGCGGTGGAAGACGCCTTCATCACCGTCAACCAGCAGCTGCGCGATTACGCCCGCGACGAGCTGGGCGGCCGCACCGTCGGCAGCACCGTCGTCAGCCTGATCCTTTCGCAGCGCACCGGCGTCTGCCTGTGGGCCGGCGATTCGCGGCTCTACCGCCTGCGCCAGGGCCAGCTGTCGCGGCTCTCGCGCGACCACTCCGCCGTGCAGGAGATGGTGGAGTCCGGCGCCATCACGCAGGCCGAGGCCGATCGCCATCCCAAGTCCAACGTCATCACGCGCGCGGTCGGCGGCGGCGAAACGCTGTGCGTGGATTCGGCGGTGTTCGCGCCGCAGGCCGGCGACACTTATCTGTTGTGCAGCGACGGGCTCTACAACGAAGTCGATGAAGACAGCATCCGCCGCAAGATGGGGCTGGAGCAGGACGAGGCGGCGAAGCGCCTGATAGACGAGGCCCTGCACAACGGCGGCCGAGACAATGTCTCGCTGGTCATCATCAAGGTCATGAGTACGCATTGATGACGGAATACCTTGCCGAGAACGCCCGCCTGCGCCAGCTCTCGCGCCGTTATGCCGACGGCCAGCTGTCGCGCGAGGACTTCCGCGCCGCGCGCCGCGCAATTCTCGAGGCCCTCGAGTCCGGCAAGGTGCAGGCCCAGGCCGCCGCGCCGGGGGTGGCGCCGCGCCGGGAGGCGGACGTCGAGGTCACCGGTACTCGCCTTCCGGACGCTGCCGCCGTCTTCTACAAAACCTCGCCGCCGCATGCCACGGTTTCCGATGGCGCGACTGCGGCGGTGCCCGCCGGCCAGGCCGTTGGCTGGGACAGCCATACGCGCATTCTCGCGGCCGTGCTGGGCTTTTCGCTGTTGCTGGCGGTGAGCGCCCTGGTTTACGTTTTCGCCCTCTGATCCACGCGCCCTCGGCGCATGGAGGCCGCAACCTTCCGGAAGGCGCCATGAAATCTTCCCTGCCTGCTGAGTCCCGCTCGCCGCTCGCCCGAATCCGCAGGCTGGGCTCGCGCCTGCTGCACCGCCGCCGCTCCGTCCTGCGCGATCTCGGCCTGGTGGCGCGCAACGCCTCCTCGCTGCCGTGGATCGTCTTTCCCATCAAGTCGGAAGCGGGCGTGCGCCCGGAATTCCATCCCGACAGCTACCAGAGCCGCTGGGAATACATGAGCGTCATCGGCCAGATGCTGCTGCCGGTGGAGCGCGTTTCCGCCTCCGCAGGCACGCGCGTGGTGCTGCCGCCGAACTTCCAGTGGAGCGAGTCCACCAAGCAGTCGAAATGGTTCTTCCTCAACGGCATCTGCACCGCGCCATCGATGGCGCTGCTGGAAACCGAGGAGCTGGCGAAAACCTTCCACCGCCCCGTCCACCTCATCCACACGCCGACCTGCGGCATGGTCTGGGATCTCTGGGACGCCATCACGGCACGCACGCTGCGCAAGGACGGCAAGCTCGCGCAGCCGGCCTTCAGGATCGTGCGCAACGCGCTGCTCTCGCACGAGCACGTCGTGCTGCTCTGCTATTCGCAGGGCACCATCATCGCCAGCTATATCGTGCGCAAGATCTTCAAGGACCCGGAGCTGCGCAGGCATGCGCACAAGCTCGAGATCTACTGCCTGGCGGGCGTCGCCGACAGCATGCACATGGACTACCCGCTCACCGCCGAGCACGGCCGCCCGGTGCCCTATGTCGAGCACTTCGCCAACGGCCAGGATTTCTTCGCGCGCATCGGCGTGCTCTCGCACTATTACTCGACCTCGGGCGCGGTGTTCGTGCGTCCCGAGAAGCGCGGCCACATGCTGACCGACCACTATATCCCCGGCATCGCGCGCGGGGATTACTGCCAGGGCCGCTCGCGCCTCAGCAAATACGTGGGCGGCAGGATGCCGTCGGATGACGATTACGTGGCGTTCGACCGGCGCCGCTAGGCAGTGCCTGTTTCGCGGCTGAAGCCGCTCCTACGAAGCGGCCCCCGCAGGAGCGGTCCCCGTAGGAGCGGCTTCAGCCGCGAACAGACAGGACCAATAAAAAAACGCCGCGATTGCGGCGTTTTTGCTTTCAGTCGTTCTTTTCGGCGAACCAGCCGAAGAAGCCCCGCTTCTTTTTCGCTTCCGGCGGCAGGCGCCAGACCCGGGTGCCGGAGAGCTGGTCGTGCCAGGCGAGGGCGCGCGGGTTCCACCCCATCCACAGATAGTTGCCGATAAAGCCGAGCCCCACGCTGAGGGTGAAGGCGACATTGCTGCGCCAGGCGATCAGGGAAATCACGCCGCAGGCGAGAGGGAAGAGGCAGGCGCCGGCGCAGCGGGCAAAGGCGTCGCGCCAGCGCGGCAGGCTGCCGTCGGCGCGCAGCAATTGCAGGCGCCAGGTCTGCATGCCCAGCGTCTGGCCGGCGCGCGTCCAGAAATAGCCGTAGAACAGCCAGCTCACCAGCACCAGCGCCGGAAACAGCAGGAACTTCCGGTACGCGGGCGAGACCACGGCGATCTCCTGGGCCTGCGCGGCGGCCTCCGGCGTGCCGAGCGGCACGAGGATGGCGGCGGTGATCATCCACAGCGCCACCAGCAGCAGGGCGTCGTAGACGAGAGCGAACAGGCGCAGCATCAGGCCGGCCGGAAGGGCGGGAGCGTTTTCCCGGGAAGGAGCAGGGGCCGGCGCGCGAGCCGCGCGGCGTTTCTGGGAGGACATGGTCGAGCCTCTGGACAGTCCTGAAGGGTGCGAGGGTCGGAATCACATTTGCTTTGTAACTTCCTCACACGGAAAGACATTACATCTTTTCGAAAAGGTGGTTACTCACAATGTTGCTCACAGACTGAAGCTGCCTATTCCGACACCCGACGCAGGGACTGACTGAATTTTACAGGGCGCGCATTCTATACGGCCTTGGTTGCCCGGAACACTGAATCTTCCTAATAGAACTTGGAGCGCGGCCTGACCAAGATCGAGACGAAGCTCGGGATTGAGTAAGAGAGGTGAGTGTGAGCGGGGTAAGGATATCCCTGGTCGGCTTTAGAGCCTGTTCATAATCTATTTGTCGCGCTGCCCGTCGCCTTTTTTCGCGGCTAAAGCCGCTCCTACATAGGAATTAATACCTGTAGGAGCGGCTTTAGCCGCGAAAAAAGAATCGCAGGCCCATCTTTTAATGGACCACTCCAAGATTTTGGAGAGGCTCTTAGCTCTGTTCGTCAGCGCGCTCGAGTACGACGGCAAGCAGGATGCCGGCGCTGCCGACCACGGCAATATGATGCAGTGCCGCCACCTGTCTCCCCAGGCGCTCGTCCATGAGAACAGGCCGCTTCAATTCCAGCGCCAAGGCCAGCGCTGAGATTTCTCCGGCGTCCAGGGTGGGAACATCCCCTGGCGGCCTAGGGTCGACACCGGCATGAACCGCGAGTTGACCTGATGCCAGTGCCGCAACAATCGCCGCTGCACCGGGCCTGCGGTTGTCACGGGGGCATTCCTCGAAGACGGTGGCGGGCACAACGATACTTCCGGCGACTTGCCGAAGCGCATCCAGCAGTCCGGATCGGGCCAGCATGATGAGTGGTCCGCTGTCCGCGATGATCAGCTTCACGAGGTCAGCGTGCCGAGCTCTGCATCCAGCTCGTCCGCCGGGTAGTCCACAGCGGCGATACCCATAGTGCCCAGGCGCTCAATGAAGGCTTCATTGGACAGGCCGGCAAACCGGGCCGCTTTGCCCAGGCTCAATACCTGTTCGGAGAACAGGCGGCAGGCCAGGGCGACCGGCACTCCAGCGGAGAGGGCGTGCTCGTCCAGCGGGACGGCCACAAACAGGGGGTGTCCATGCTTGGCCACTAATGCCAGGTGGCCAGCTTCGGCGTTACGCACCAGCTCACCTGTGCGCTCGCGCAAGTCCCGAATGGTAAAGGTTTCCATGATTATGCCTGCAGAATTGTGCCATCAAATGATGGCACAATTCTGTCGCGAGCTTAGACGCCTGGATAACCAACCTTGCAAGGGTGGCGCTTAGCAGGCTGCTGAAAAAAGGAATTTCGGCCACTACCTATAGTGCTTAAGCTCAGCAAAAAAACGCTATATGTGGTGGTGGCGGGGAGTTTTTCAGCAAGCTATTAGATGGTGCCGAGGGTCGGAATCGAACCGACACGCCCGCAAGGGCAACGGATTTTGAGTCCGCCGCGTCTACCAGTTCCGCCACCCCGGCACAGGGACCGCGCCTGCCGTTGGGGCCGGCAGGCCTGGAGAGGCCGCGATTATAAGGGCCGCTGCCATTACTGCAATGAGAAGAGCGGGTTCCGGCACTGCCCTTGCTATACTCCGCCGCTATTTTTTGCGCCTGCGGCCCCGCTCCGATGAAACTCAGCGATTTCCACTTCGACCTGCCCGACGCGCTGATTGCCCGGCACCCCGTGGCGGTGCGTTCCGCATCGCGGCTGCTCCAGGTGGACGGCAAGAGCGGCGCGCGCCGGCACGGCCGCTTTGCCGAGCTGCCCGGCCTGCTCGCGCCCGGCGACCTGCTGGTATGCAACGATACGCGCGTGATGCCGGCGCGCCTGTTCGGACACAAGAGCAGCGG
Organism: Pseudomonadota bacterium; assembly: GCA_049320605.1. Taxonomy (GTDB): domain Bacteria; phylum Pseudomonadota; class Gammaproteobacteria; order Pseudomonadales; family Moraxellaceae; genus UBA2031. The sequence goes on from JBMOQI010000009.1 coordinate 134,617, forward strand.
TGGTCGCGTGGAGATGCTCGTCGAGCGCATCACCGGCAGCCACGAGGCCCTGGTGCATGCGCGCGCCAGCAAGGCGCTGCAGCCGGGTGCCGTCATCGACCTGGCCGAGGGCGTTCAGGCCGAAATGCTGGAGCGCGTCGAGAGCCTGCTCCGCCTGCGCTTCTCGGCGCCGGTAATGGCCGTGCTGCTCGCGCAGGGCGAAATGCCGCTGCCGCCCTATATGCATCGGGCGCCCGAGGGCGACGACAGCGAACGCTACCAGACCGTGTATGCGCATCCGGAGAAAACCGCGTCGGCGGCGGCGCCGACGGCGGGCCTGCATTTCGACGACGGCCTCTTTGCCGCCCTGGCGGCGCGCGGCGTCGAAAAGGCCTTCGTCACGCTGCATGTCGGCGCCGGCACCTTCCAGCCGGTGCGGGTCGAGGACGTGACCCGCCACCGCATGCACCGCGAGTGGCTGAGCGTTCCGCCGGAGACGGTGGCGGCCGTCCGTGCCGCCAAGGCCCGCGGCAGCCGGGTGGTGGCGGTGGGGACGACCTCGGTGCGCTCGCTGGAGAGCGCCGCCAGGGAGGCGGCGCCCGGCGCCTGGCTGAATCCTTGCGAGGGCGAAACCGACATCTTCATTTATCCCGGCTACGAGTGGCGGGTGGTGGATGCGCTGGTCACCAACTTCCACCTGCCGGAGTCCACGCTGCTGATGCTGGTCTGCGCCTTCGCCGGCCATGCCGCGGTGATGGCGGCCTATCGCGAGGCCGTGCAGGAGGGCTACCGTTTCTTCAGTTATGGCGATGCCATGTTCCTGACGCGACAGGCGTGAGAAGCGCGCCAAGCCGGCGCGCGGAGAATCCAGGGAAACCATGAAATTCAATCTGCTCCACACCGATGGCCGCGCCCGTCGCGGCGAACTGCGGTTCGAACGCGGCAGCGTGCAGACCCCCGCCTTCATGCCGGTGGGGACTTACGGCACGGTCAAGGCCATGCTGCCGCGCGACCTCCACGAGATCGGCGCCGAGATCATCCTCGGCAACACCTTCCATCTCTGGCTGCGTCCCGGCACCGAGGTCGTCAAGGCGCACGGCGACCTGCACGACTTCATCGACTGGGCAAAGCCCATCCTCACCGACTCCGGCGGCTTCCAGGTCTTCTCGCTCGGCAAGCTGCGCAAGATCACGGAGGAGGGCGTCGCCTTCGCCTCGCCCATCACGGGCTCCCGGGTTTTCCTGAGCCCCGAGGTTTCCATGCAGGTGCAGCACGACCTCGGCTCCGACGTCGTCATGATCTTCGACGAGTGCACGCCGTATCCGGCGACCGAGCGGCAGGCGCGCGATTCCATGGCGCTGTCGCTGCGCTGGGCGAAGCGCTCGCGCGCCGAGTTCGACCGCCTGGAGAATCCCCGGGCCCTGTTCGGCATCGTGCAGGGCGGCATGTACGAGCAGCTGCGCGAGGAATCGCTGGCGGGGCTGAACGCGATCGGCTTCGACGGCTACGCCATCGGCGGCCTCTCGGTGGGCGAGCCGAAAGAAGAGATGCTGAAGGTGCTGGATTACCTGCCGGCGCGCATGCCGGCGGAGCGGCCGCGCTACCTGATGGGCGTGGGCAAGCCCGAGGACATCGTCGAGGCGGTGCGCCGCGGCGTCGACATGTTCGATTGCGTCATGCCCACCCGCAACGCGCGCAATGCCCATCTCTTCACGAGCCGGGGCGTGCTGCGCCTGCGCAACAGCCAGTACAAGTCCGACACCGGCCCGCTGGATCCCGAGTGCGACTGCTACACCTGCCGCAACTTCTCCCGGGCCTACCTGCACCACCTCGACAAATGCGGCGAAATCCTCGGCGCCCAGCTCAATACCCTGCACAACCTGCGCTATTACCAGACCCTCATGAGCGGTTTGCGCGAGGCTATTGAACAGGGTACATTGCAGCGCTTCGTGGATGGCTTCTATGCCCGCCGAGGCCTTCCAACCCCCTCTATTTAAAGACTTTATTCAAGGACGACCCGGCCCCTCCGGGTCTGCCCGCGTGGAATTTCCGGAGACCGCCCATGAGCCTGTTCATCGCCAATGCCTATGCCGAAGGGGCCGCCCCCGCTGCCGGCCCTTCCATGACCGGTCAGCTGGTCATGCTGGGCATTTTCGCCCTGGTGTTTTATTTCCTGCTGCTGCGTCCCCAGCTCAAGCGCCAGAAGGAACACAAGAACCTGATCGAGGCGCTGCAGAAGGGCGATGAAGTCGTGTTTGCCGGCGGCCTCATCGGCACCATCCAGAAGATCGACGGCGACTTTGCCGTGATCGAGCTGGCCAGTGGCGTCGAAGTGAAGGTGCAGCGCGCCGCCATCGTCGCCACCTTGCCCAAGGGCACGATCAAGAATATCTAGGAAACCGGTTCCGCCGCGGCCTGGCCTGCGGCGGTTTTTGAGGGTGCCCCATGCGTAGCTCCTGGTGGAAATACCCGCTGATCGCGGTGGTCGTGCTGGTCAGCCTGGTCTATTCCCTGCCCAATCTCTATCCCGACGAACCTGCCGTCCAGATTTCCGGCGCCACCGCTTCCGTCCCGACCAACCAGGCGGTGCTGGAGAGCGCGACGCGCGCGCTCACCGTGGCCGGCATCCCCTTCCACGATGCCGACCTGCAGGGACGGGAAGGCAAGGAAAGCGTGCTTATCCGCGTCAACAACAGCACGGATCAGCTGCGTGCGCAGGACGCGATCAAGCGCGAGCTGGGCGACAACTACGTCACCGCCCTCAACCTCGTGCCCACGACGCCCGACTGGCTGAAGGTGCTGGGCGCCAAGCCCATGAAACTCGGCCTCGACCTGCGCGGCGGCGTGCACTTCCTGCTCGAGGTCGACATGAGCAAGGTGCTCGAGCAGCGTCAGGAATCGTATGTCAGCGAGATCCGGACCAAGCTGCGCGAGAACAAGATCGCCTATCGCAGCGTCGGCGAGCGTGGCCAGGGCTTTGCCATCCGGCTCGAGAGCGCCGCGGACCGCGAGAAGGCCGAAGACCTGCTCAAGGCCGATGCCGAATTCGCCACCAGCTTCGTCTACGGCCGCGAGAACCGGCCCGACGGGTTCTACACCTACCTCGACTACACCCCGCAGAAACTGCGCGACGTGTCCAAGTCCGCCGTCAGCCAGAACCTGATGACGATCCGCAACCGCGTGAACGAACTCGGCGTGGCCGAGGCGGTGGTGCAGCAGCAGGGCGCCAACCGCATCGTGGTCGAGCTGCCCGGCCTGCAGGATACGGCCGAGGCCAAGCGTATTCTCGGCCGCACCGCGACCCTGGAATTCCGCCCGGTCGACATGGAACACGCCAACGAGAATTTCACGGGTTTTGCGCCGCCGGGCACCGAGGCGCTGCCGTACAAGGATGAGCCCTCGCGGCGCGTCCTGCTGCTGAAGTCGAAGATCATCTCCGGCGACCAGGTCACCGACGCCAACCTGACGCGCGACGAGAACATGCAGCCCGCCGTGAGCGTGAGCCTGGATTCGCGCGGCGGCAAGAGGATGGGCAATTTCACCCGCGACAATATCGGCAAGAACATGGCCGTGGTCTTCGTCGAGACCAAGCGCAAGGCGCGGCTGGCGACGGATGCAAGCGGCCAGGTGGTGGAGCGGTTCGATACCGTCGTCGAGAAGAGCGTCATCAGCAATGCCACCGTGCGCGGCCTGTTCAGCTCGAGCTTCCAGATCACCGGGCTGGATTCGCCGGCCGAAGCCGCCGAGCTGGCCCTGCTGCTGCGTGCCGGTGCGCTGGCGGCGCCCATGTACTTCGTCGAGGAGCGCACCATCGGTCCCTCGCTGGGCCAGGAAAACATCGAGAAGGGCATGCAGTCGACGGTGGTGGGCTTCATCCTCGTCGCCGCCTTCATGCTCCTCTTCTACCGGGTGTTCGGCATCACGGCGAACATCGCGCTCTTCGTTAACGTCGCCATCGTGGTCGCCATCATGGGCGCGCTCGGCGCGGCGCTGACCCTGCCCGGCATCGCCGGTATCGTGCTCACCGTGGGCATGGCGGTGGACGCGAACGTGCTGATCTATGAGCGTATCCGCGAGGAGTTGCGGCGCGGCATGTCGCCGCACGCCTCCATCGTCGCCGGCTACGACCGTGCCTTTACGACCATCATCGACTCGCATGTCACGACGCTGGTGGTGGCCGTCATCCTGTGGGCGGTGGGCTCGGGCCCGATCAAGGGCTTCGCCATTACCCTCTTCTGGGGGATTCTCTCCTCGCTGTTCACTTCCATCACCGTCACGCGCGCCATTGTCGACCTGATCTACAGTCGCAGCCGCCGCGTCACCAAGCTCAGCATCTGAGGAGAAGCGGATCATGGCAGAGCAACGCATCATTCGTTTCATGCGCCACCGCAAGCTGATTGCGGCGTTTTCCCTCGTGGTGGTGCTGATCGGCGCCGTCTCGCTGGTGGCGCGCGGCCTCAACCTGGGCCAGGATTTCACCGGCGGCACCACGGCCGAGATTTCCTTCGCCAAGGCGGTCGATCAGGAAGCCGTGAAGGCCGCGCTGGAGAAGGCCGGCTTCAACGATGCGATCGTGCAGCACCTCGACACCATCTCCGACGTGCAGGTGCGCATGCCGCCGCAGAAAGGCCACGAAACCAATCTGAGCGACGACATCCGCAAGGCGGTGAACTTCGATCCGGCGAATCCGGCCACCCTGAGGCAGGTCGACAGCGTCGGCTCGCAGATCGGTGAAGAACTCTATATTCAGTCCGTATACGCCGTGCTGTTGTCGCTGGCCCTGATGATGGTCTACGTGGCGGTGCGTTTCCGCCTCAAGTTCGCCGTCGGCGGGGCGGTCTCGCTGATCCATGACGTGCTGTTCACGGTGGGCATCTTCTCGCTCTTCGGCTGGCCCTTCGACCTCACGGTGCTGGCCGCCGTGCTGGCCCTGATCGGCTACTCGCTGAACGACACCATCGTGATCTTCGACCGCGTCCGCGAGAACTTCCGCAAGCTGCGCAAGGCCGATCCTGTCGAGATCGTGGATCTTTCCCTGACGGAAACGTTGCGCCGCACCATCATGACGGTGACCACGGTGATCCTCGTGGTGCTGTCCCTGCTGTTCCTCGGCGGGCCGGCGCTGAAGTGGTTCTCGGTGGCGCTGCTGATCGGCCTGTTCGTGGGCACCTATTCGTCCATTTACATCGCCACGAACTATGCGCTGACCATGGGCCTGTCCAAGGAAGACTTCATGGTGACCAAGGCCGAGGCGGATGACCGGCCCTGAGGTCGACAGGAATGAAAAGCCCGGCAATGCCGGGTTTTTTTATGGAGGATGTTCAGTCTGCCGCCGCTTCCGTTCCGCCGCTTTCTCCGCAGGAGGCGGCGCGGCAGGCAGGGCGGCTTCCGCCTCGCGCTCCCCGGCTTCCGGCGCCTTGCGGGCGCCGAGCCAGGTCCGGAATCCCCGAACCTTGCGCTCGAGGGCCTTCTCCCTCGCCCTCAGGTTGGCACTGGCCCGCATGCCGCCGCCCTCCGCTACAGCCTCCCCTGCAGTGTAGGAGAGCCACGGGCGGAGGCCGGCTAGCGGCGCAGTTTGGCATCCATGTGCGGCGCCAACGTGGTGAGCAGCGCTTTCAGGAGCTTGGGGTTGCCGGCGACCACATTGCCGGAGTCGAGATAGTTATGGCCCCCGGCAAAGTCGCTGACCAGGCCGCCGGCTTCGCGGATGATCAGGTCGCCGGCGGCGATGTCCCAGGGCGACAGCCCGAACTCGAAGAAACCGTCCAGGCGGCCGGCCGCCACGTAGGCGAGATCCAGCGCGGCCGAGCCGGCGCGGCGCAGGCCGGCGGTCTGCTTGGCCACGTCCTTGAACATGCCGAGATAGTTGTCGATGTGCCCCATCTGGTCGGGGCGGAAGGGGAAGCCGGTGCCGATCAGGCCGCCTTCCAGGTTCTTGCGCGAGGTGACGCGCAGGCGGCGCCCGTTCATGGCGGCGCCGCGGCCGCGGCTGGCGGTGAATTCCTCGCGCTTGACAGGGTCCAGCACCACGGCGTGCTCGGTGACGCCCTTGTGCTGCACGGCAATGGACACCGCGAACTGCGGAAAGCCGTGGATGAAATTGGTGGTGCCGTCGAGCGGGTCGATGATCCAAACCCAGTCCGCGCCTTCGCCCCGGCCCTCGCGGCGACCGCTTTCCTCGCCGAGGAAGCCGTGGTCGGGATAGGGCTTCTGTAATGCCTCGAGGATGGCGCGCTCGGCGGTGCGGTCGACCTTGGTGACGTAGTCGTTGAGGCCCTTGGCCTCCACATCGACGAGGTCCACGCGGTCGGCGGACTGGGCAATGATCTCGCCGGCGGCACGGGCGGCGCGCAGCGCCATGTTGAGCATGGGTTGCATGGAGCGGACTCTGTGAAAGAACGGAAGGCGGCGCATTGTAGCCAGCGGCGTCCGCGCTGGGAAATCCTTGTGAGACAGGCTGCGGACATTTGCTACCATGCGCGGCTTCCTGCAGCGGTTTTACTGTCATGTTCGCCAATGTCCGCATCGTGCTCGTCAATACGTCGCTGTCGGCCAATATCGGCGCGGCGGCCCGGGCCATGAAGACGATGGGCATCGCCGATCTCCGCCTGGTCGAGCCCAGGCTGTTTCCCAGCGCCGAGGCGACCTCCCTCGCGTCCGGGGCTTCTGACGTCCTGGCCCGGGCGCAGGTCGTGGCCACGCTCGAGGAAGCCGTGGCGGACTGCTCGCTGGTGATCGGCACCAGCGCCCGCAGCCGCACCATTCCCTGGCCCCTGCTGGATGCCCGCCAGGCGGGGGAGGCGGTGCGCCTCGAGTCCGAGGCCCAGCCGGTCGCCGTCGTCTTCGGCCGCGAGGATCGCGGGCTGACCAACGAGGAGCTGCAGCGCTGCCACTACCATGTCTGCATTCCCTCCGACGAGGACTACGGCGTGCTGAACGTGGCGGCGGCGGTGCAGGTGCTGTGTTACGAGATACGCATGGCGCACCTGCTGGCGGCGGAGCGGCCGGCGCCGGACGCGCAGCAGATGCCGGTGCAGTTCCTGCGCTGGGACGAGGAAGTGGTGCCGCATGCCGACATGGAGCGCTTCTATGCCCATTTCGAGCGGATGCTGCTGGATACGGGCTTCCTGGCGCCCGACAATCCCCGCCAGCTGATGGCGCGGGCACGGCGCCTGTTCGGCCGGGTCCGCCTGGATCGCATCGAATACAACATGTGGCGCGGGGTGTTCACCCGCCTGCAGGAAATCGCCGCGGAACTGGCGGCGCTGAAGAAGGCCAAGGGCTGAGGGCTGGCAAAAATGTTCGACCGTCTCCGTGAAGACATCGCTTCGGTGTTCGGCCGCGACCCTGCGGCGCGCAACACCCTCGAGGTGCTGCTCAACTATCCCGGCATTCATGCCAACGTGCTGCACCGGCTGGCCCACCGCCTCTGGCGGGCGAACTGGAAGGGCCTGGCGCGCTGGATATCCTCGCTGTCCCGTTTCCTGACCGGCATTGAAATCCATCCCGGGGCGCGCATCGGCCGGCGCTTTTTCATCGATCACGGCATGGGCGTGGTGATCGGCGAGACCGCCGAGATCGGCGACGACGTCACCCTCTACCATGGCGTGACGCTGGGCGGCACCAGTTGGGACGGCGGCAAGCGCCATCCCACGCTGGGTAACGGCGTCGTGGTCGGGGCGGGCGCCAAGGTCATCGGTCCCGTCCTGATCGGCGACGGCGCCAAGATTGGCTCCAATGCCGTGGTCACCAAGCCGGTGCCGGCCGGCGCCACGGCGGTGGGTAATCCCGCCCGCATCATCCAGCGTGACGACACGGCCGAGCAGGCGCGCCGCGACTATGCCGAGAAAATCGGCTTCCAGGCCTATGGCGCCAACCCCGACCTGCCCGACCCGGTGGTGGAGGCCATTCGCCATCTGCTCGACCACATGCGCCAGGCCGATGTCCGCATGGACCGCATGTGCGAGGCCCTGTCCCGCACGAACCCCGGCTTCTGCGACCAGCGCCCGGAGGAGCTCAAGGCCGAGGACCTGGCGGCATTGCAGGACGAGGCGGAGCACAGGCGGGGCTGAGCCGGCCGGCCGTGGCTTGCCGGCAATCCGGAGCCATCCGGTGCTGGCATTGCCTGCGGATGCTCACTAGAATCCCCGAGCATTTTACTGGGTCAAAAAGTTGACCAAATTACTCGGGATTGGGATACTCAAGTCCATCCCAAGCGCTCGACGGGGTTCTCCCTATGCGTCTGACCACCAAAGGCCGTTATGCCGTCACCGCCATGCTGGACCTGGCGCTCCATGCCCGCCACGAGCCGGTCAGCCTGGCGGACATTTCGGATCGCCAGTCCATCTCGGTGTCCTATCTTGAGCAGCTCTTCGCCAAGCTGCGCAAGCATGGCCTGGTGTCCAGCGTGCGCGGTCCCGGCGGCGGCTACCAGCTGGCGCGGGAAGGCAGCGAAATCTTTATCGCCCAGATCATCGACGCGGTGGACGAGTCGGTGGATGCCACCCGCTGCGGCGGCAGGGGCGACTGCCAGCAGGGCATGACCTGCCTGACGCATGAGCTCTGGAGCGACCTCAGCGATCAGCTCCACAGCTTCCTGGCCGGCATCAGCCTGCAGGAGCTGGTGAGCCGCCGCGAGGTGCAGTCGGTGGCGCTGCGCCAGAGCGAGATGCAGAGGCGCAGGCACGATGACGACAGGGAACGTCTCGACCTTGTTTCGGTGAACTGACAGCGGCGCCGCCGCTGCTGCTACCAGGTGAAGTAATGAAGCGACCGATCTACCTCGACTACTCCGCGACCACGCCGGTTGATCCGCGCGTGGCCGAGGCCATGACGGCCTGCCTGATCCGGGAAGGTAACTTCGGCAATCCCGCCTCGCGCTCGCACGTCTATGGCTGGCAGGCCGAAGAGGCCGTGGAGACGGCGCGCCGCCAGGTTGCGGATCTCGTCAATGCCGATCCGCGCGAAATCGTCTGGACCTCCGGCGCCACCGAATCCGACAACCTCGCCATCAAGGGCGCGGCGCACTTCTACCAGGCCAAGGGCAGGCACATCGTCACCAGCAGGATCGAGCACAAGGCGGTGCTGGACACCTGCCGCCAGCTCGAGCGCGAAGGCTTCGAAGTGACCTATCTCGACCCGGAGCCCGGCACCGGCCTCATCCATCCGCAAGCGCTGGAAAAGGCCCTGCGGGACGACACCGTCCTGGTGTCGCTGATGCATGTGAACAACGAGATCGGCACCCTCACCGATATCGCCGCCATCGGCGAGATCACGCGTGCCCGCGGCATCGTCTTTCATGTGGATGCGGCGCAGAGCACCGGCAAGGTGGAGATCGACCTCGAGCGCCTGAAGGTCGACCTGATGAGTTTCTCGGCCCACAAGACCTATGGCCCCAAGGGCATCGGTGCGCTCTATGTGCGCCGCAAGCCGCGCATCCGCCTCGAAGCGCAGATGCACGGTGGCGGCCACGAGCGCGGTTTCCGTTCCGGCACCCTGGCCACGCACCAGATCGTCGGCATGGGCGAGGCCTTCCGTATCGCGAAGGCAGAGATGCATGCCGAGAACGAGCGCCTCCGCGCGCTGCGCGATCGCCTCTGGCAGGGCCTGGAAGGCCTCGAGCAGGTTTTCGTGAATGGCGACAGGGTGCAGCGCGTGCCGCACAACCTGAACGTCAGCTTCAATTTCGTGGAAGGCGAGTCGCTGATCATGGCGCTCAAGGATGTTGCCGTGTCGTCCGGCTCCGCCTGCACCTCGGCCAGCCTCGAGCCGTCCTATGTGCTGCGTGCGCTGGGCCTCAGCGACGAGCTGGCGCACTCGTCCATCCGCTTCACCCTCGGCCGCTTCACCACCGGGGCGGACATCGACTTCGTGATCGAGCATACGGCGCAGGCGGTCAACCGCCTGCGCGAACTGTCGCCGCTCTGGGACATGTACAAGGAAGGCATCGATCTCGACTCGGTCGAGTGGGTGGCGCACTGATGGGTTTCTCCTTCTCCCCGCTTGCGGGGAGAGGGCCGGGGCGAGGGGAAACCCTCGCCAAAGAATTGAAGAGGTGAGCTGAAATGGCTTATAGCGAAAAGGTTCTCGACCACTACGAGCATCCGCGCAATGTCGGCAAGCTCGACAAGAACGACGCCAGCGTCGGCACCGGCATGGTCGGCGCCCCGGCCTGCGGCGACGTCATGCAGCTGCAGATCAGGGTGGACGCCGCCGGCATCATCCAGGACGCGCGCTTCAAGACCTACGGCTGCGGCTCCGCGATTGCGTCCAGCTCGCTGGTGACCGAGTGGGTGAAAGGCAAGAGCCTGGACGAGGCCATGACCATCCGGAACACGCAGATTGCCGAAGAGCTGGCGCTGCCGCCGGTGAAGATCCACTGCTCGGTGCTGGCCGAAGACGCCATCAAGGCGGCCGTCGCCGATTACCGCAAGAAGCACGAGGCCTGATGCGTATGTCGGTCACCTTGTCCGAAGCGGCCGCCAGGCATGTGAGCGAGTTCCTGGCCAATCGCGGCAAAGGCGTGGGCGTGCGGATCGGCGTGAAGACTTCCGGCTGCTCGGGCCTGGCCTATGTACTCGAGTTCGTCGACGAGCTGGCGCCGGAAGACAGGGTGTTCAGCTCGCACGGTGTGAACGTCATCGTCGACCCGAAGAGCCTCGCCTATATCGATGGGACGGAGATGGACTTCGTGAAGGAAGGCCTGAACGAGGGCTTCAAGTTCCGCAACCCGAACCAGAAGGGCGAGTGCGGCTGCGGCGAGTCCTTCACGGTTTGAACTCTTGCGGAAGGCTGCGGTTCGAAGCGTTCCGGCCACCGCCCCGACCTACTCCGCTTTTTGCGCCGCCAGCGTCCTGCCTCCTGCGTTCACCAGGCGCGTACGCTCGGGGCGCGATCAGACCAAACGGCTGAATTCCGTGAGCACGACCAACTACTTCCAGCTCTTCGATCTGTCGCCGGCCTTCGAGCTGGATGCCGAGGCCTTGCTGCCGCGCTATCGCGAGCTGCAGCGCCAGTTTCATCCCGACCGCTTTGCGGCCGAGCCGGCAGAAAGGCAGCGCGAGGCGGTGCAGCGGGCGGCCGACATCAATGCGGCCCTCAATGCGCTGAAGAATCCGGTATCCCGCGCGCGGCACCTGCTGGAGCTGGCGGGACATCCGCTGCAGGGCGAAGCGGCCACGATTTCCGATGCCGATTTCCTGATGATGCAGATGGAGCTGCGCGAGCAACTGGAGGAGGCCGAGGCGCCGGAGCGGCTGGCCGGCCTGCGCGAGGAAGCCGAAGAGTGGCTGGCGAACCTGGGGCGGGAATTCGCCGTCGATTATCGCGAGGGCGACTGGAGCGAAGCGGCGGATACCGTTCGCAAGATGCAGTTCATGAGCCGCTTCATCGAGGAAGTGCGCAACGCCGAAGCGCGCCTCGAGGATGAGGACACCGAAGAGGACGGGGACTGATGGCGCTGTTGCAGATTGCCGAGCCCGGGCAGAGTACCGCGCCGCACCAGCACAGGCTGGCCGTGGGCATCGATCTCGGCACGACCAACTCGCTGGTGGCCACGGTGCAGAGCGGCAAGGCCAAGACCTTGCCGGATGCAGCCGGTCGCCACCTGCTGCCCTCCGTGGTTCGCTATTTTCCGGATGGGGAGCGTCGCGTTGGCCATGAGGCGAGGGCGGCGGCGGCGGAAGATCCGCTCAACACGATCGTTTCCGTCAAGCGCCTGATGGGGCGCGGCATTGCCGATGTGAAGCGGCTGGGGAGCGAACTGCCCTACCGCTTCGCGGGCGGAGAAAGGGGCATGCCCTATCTGATCACGGCCGCCGGTGAAAAAAGTCCGGTGCAGGTGTCGGCAGACATCCTTGCCGTGCTGCGCGCCCGTGCCGAAGCCGCGCTGGGCGGCGAAATCACCGGCGCGGTGATCACGGTGCCCGCTTATTTCGATGAAGCCCAGCGGCAGGCGACCAAGGATGCCGCCCAGCTGGCGGGCCTGAAGTTGCTGCGTCTCCTCAACGAGCCGACTGCCGCCGCCGTGGCCTATGGCCTCGATAAGGGCGCCGAGGGCCTGCACGCCATTTATGACCTGGGCGGCGGCACTTTCGATATCTCCATCCTGCGCCTGCACCAGGGCGTCTTCGAAGTGCTGGCCACGGGCGGAGATTCGGCGCTTGGCGGCGATGACTTCGACCATGCAATCGCGAGATGGGTGCTGGCGCAGCTCGGCGAGGAAAACCCCGATGCCCGGCAGCAGCGCGTCCTGCTGCAGGCCGGTTGCGCCGCCAAGGAATCCCTGACGCAGGAGGACTCGGCGGAGCTTGCCTATGCCGGCCGCCGCTTCCGTCTCGACAGAGAAAAATTCGAAGAGCTGATCGCCCCCCTTGTCGAGCGCACCCTGAAGGCTTGTCGTCGCGCTTTGCGCGATGCGGGTGTCGCGGTTGCCGATGTGCAGGAAGTGGTGATGGTGGGCGGCTCGACCCGGGTGCCCCTGGTGCGGGAAAGAGTGGCGGAATACTTCGGCCGCCGGCCGCTGACCAGTATCGATCCGGACAAGGTGGTGGCCCTCGGTGCGGCCCTGCAGGCGGATGTGCTGGCCGGCAACAAGCCCGACAGCGAGATGCTGCTGCTGGATGTCATTCCGCTTTCGCTCGGCCTGGAGACCATGGGCGGGCTGGTGGAGAAGATCATTCCGCGCAACGCCACCATTCCGGCGGCGCGGGCGCAGGAGTTCACCACCTTCAAGGACGGCCAGACCGCCATGAGCATGCACGTGCTGCAGGGCGAGCGCGAGATGGTCGGCGATTGTCGTTCCCTGGCGCGCTTCGAGCTGCACGGCATTCCGCCCATGGTGGCGGGCGCGGCGCGCATACGCGTGGTTTTCCAGGTGGACGCGGATGGCCTGCTGAATGTCAGCGCGGAAGAGACCACCTCCGGTGCGCGCAGCGAGATCACGGTGAAGCCCTCCTACGGGCTTGCCGACGACGAAATTGCCCGCATGTTGAAAGAGTCCATGGCGCAGGCGGAGATGGACAAGCATGCGCGCCTGCTGGCCGAAGAGAAGGTCGAGGGCGAAAGGTTGCTGCTGGCCCTGGCGAGCGCGCTCCGCGAGGACGGCGATGTGCTTCTGGACGCGGGGGAGCGCGCAGCCCTCGAACAGGCGATGCGGGAGTTGCAGCAGGAAATGCAGGGCGCGAATCCGATCGCGATCCGCGCCGGCGTGAAGGCTCTCAACGAGGCGTCGGAGCCCTATGCCGCCCGCCGCATGAATGCCGGCGTGCGGCAGGCCCTGACCGGGCGGAACATCGACGACGTAGCCAAAGAGTAAAAAGCGAATGCCGAAAATTGTTTTCCTGCCGCACCACGAGATATGCCCGGACGGCGCCGTGATCGACGCCGAGAAAGGCGAGTCCGTCTGCGAGGCGGCGCTGCGCCACGGCATCAAGATCGAGCACGCCTGCGAGATGTCCTGCGCCTGCACCACCTGCCACGTAATCGTGCGCGAGGGTTTCGCATCCCTGAACGAGCCGGACGAGCTGGAGGAAGACATGCTGGACAAGGCCTGGGGGCTCGAGGCGGAGTCGCGGCTGTCCTGCCAGGCGCTGGTGGATGCGGAAGACCTGGTCGTCGAAATTCCCCGGTACACCATCAATCATGCCTCCGAGCAGCACTGACCAATCCCGCTATCACAGGAGAACGCCATGGGACTGAAATGGACGGATTCGCGCGAGCTCGCCATTGCACTGGCCGAGGCCCGCCCCGACATCGATCCGCGCGCGCTCCGCTTCACCGAGCTCATGCAGTGGGTGCTGGCGCTTCCGGATTTCGACGACGACCCCAGGCACTGCGGCGAGAAAGTGCTGGAGGCCATCCAACTGGCCTGGATGGACGAGGTCTAGCGCCGGCCGGCCCGGCGCTGTTGACATGGTAATGACGGCAAAGCTGCGTATAATCGCGGCTCTGTTTTGGAAGGCCCGGGTGGCATTCGCTTAACCCGTTGATTGGTAAAGTACTTGTGGAGAGCATCATGGCTATCGAACGTACCCTGTCCATCATCAAGCCGGACGCAGTGGGTAAGAACGTGATCGGCGCGATCTATACCCGTTTCGAAAAGGCCGGCCTCAGGATCGTGGCGGCCAAGATGAAGCACCTGTCCCGCAGCGAAGCCGAAGGTTTCTATGCCGAGCACCGCGAGCGCGGCTTTTTCGGCGACCTGGTGAGCTTCATGACTTCCGGCCCCGTGGTGGTCTCCGTGCTGGAGGGCGAGAACGCCGTGCAGCTGCACCGCAACCTGATGGGCGCGACCGATCCGAAGAAAGCCGAAGCCGGCACCCTCCGCGCCGACTTCGCCGTCAGCATCGATGAGAACGCCGTGCACGGCTCCGACAGCGCTGCCGCGGCCGCACGCGAAATCGCTTACTTCTTCAGCGCCACCGAGCTCTGCCCGCGCACGCGCTGAGCCGTACCGGCCCGCACCGCCCGGCGCAGGGCCGGGCAGTGCGGACATCAACGGAAACTGCTTTACTGGGCGGGCGTGGGTGCCGCAAAGGAAATACCGTGAGCCGCGGTAGGACGCCTGGCAATAAAAGGCCAACAGATTAGGCCGTACAGGCCTCGACATAATTGGTGTAGCAACCGGTCGAAATACATGAATTCAAGCAATACTGCCTCTTCATCTTCTATCGCCAAAACCAATCTTCTCGGTCTGACCCGCGCTCAGATGGAGGCGTTCTTCGTCACGCTCGGTGAAAAGAGATTTCGTGCCCAGCAGGTGATGAAGTGGATTCACCAGCTCGGCGTCGATGACTTCGAGCAGATGACCAATGTCTCCAAGGTGCTGCGCCAGAAGCTGGCCGAGGTGGCGGAGATTCGCGCCCCCGAGGTCGTGCATCGCGAGTTTTCCGCCGATGGCACGCGCAAGTGGGTGCTGAAGGTGGGCGACAGCTCCATGGTCGAGACCGTGCTGATCCCGGATGGCGACCGCAAGACGCTCTGCGTTTCCTCCCAGGTGGGCTGCGCGCTGGACTGCAGTTTCTGCGCCACCGGCAAGCAGGGCTTCCAGCGCGACCTGACGGCCGCCGAGATCATCGGCCAGGTATGGGTGGCCAACCGCTCCTATTTCGAGAACGAGCCGCTCATGGAGAAGCGTGAGCGCGCCATCACCAATGTCGTGATGATGGGCATGGGCGAGCCGCTCCTCAACTTCGCCAATGTCGTGCCGGCCATGCAGATCATGCTCGACGACTTTTCCTACGGCCTGTCCAAGCGCCGGGTAACCCTGTCGACCTCCGGCGTCGTGCCGATGCTGGATCGCCTTGGCGAGGAAATCGATGTGGCGCTGGCGGTTTCCCTGCATGCGCCGAACGATGTCCTGCGCGACGAGCTCGTGCCCATCAACCGCAAGTATCCGCTCCAGGAACTGCTGGCGGCCTGCCGGCGTTATCTCGGGCGTTTCCAGAGCGAAGAGGGCGGGCGTCGCAAGATCACCATGGAATACGTGATGCTGGCGGGCGTGAACGATACGCCGGCCCATGCCCGCGAGCTGGTGCGTCTGCTCAAGGACACGCCCAGCAAGCTCAACCTGATTCCTTTCAATCCCTTCCCGCACTCGCCGTATGTCCGGTCGAAGCGCGAGGACATCCTGGCGTTCCAGAAAATCCTGACGGACGCCGACTATATCTGCACCATCCGCTCCACGCGCGGCGACGACATCGACGCCGCCTGCGGCCAGCTGGTGGGGCAGGTGCAGGACCGTACGCGACGTGCCGAGCGCTGGCAGTCCCGCAACGACAATCAGAAAAACAACCGCGAGATTTTCAGGAGCGCCACATGAAGAAGCTGCTTGCGACAGGGGTGATGCTGCTGGCCTCGTGCACCACGGTGGTCGAGAACGACGGCAAGCTGCGCAAGCCCGATCCCGCGGCGGCGGCGCGCAATCGCGTCGCCATCGCGGCCGAGCACCTGAAGTCCGGAGAAAACGAGAAGGCGCAGCAGCAGTTGCGGCGTGCCCTGGAGGCCGATCCCAAATCGCCGGAAGCCCATAACCTGATGGCTGTGCTGCTCGAGCGCGATGGCGACGTGAAAGGCGCCGATCGCGAGTATCGCAAGGCGATCCGTCTTCGCGAGGGATTTTCCCAGGCCCACAACAACTACGGCAGCTTCCTGTTCCGCCAGCAACGCTATAAAGACGCCATAAAGCAGTTCGCGCTGGCCACCGCGGACATGGGCTATGCCTATCGCGCCCAGGCCTTCGAAGGCTGGGGACGCAGTGCCTACAGGCTCGGCGACCGGGAAGCGACCGCCCAGGCATTGGCGCGGGCGCTGAGGCTGGACCCCAACCTCGCCATCGCCACGCTGCTGACGGCCGAACTCCAGTATGACCAGAAAAACTACGAGGCGGCGCATGGCCTCTACAAGCGTTACCTGCAGCTCACCAGCGAAGTGCCGCAAACCGCACAGAGCCTGTGGCTGGGGATTCGCCTTGAACGTCGGTTTGGGAACAGGGATGCATTGGCCAGTTATGAACTGGCATTGAAGCGGCTGTATCCGGACAGCCCGGAGTACAAACAGTATCAGGAAGCCCTGAGGGCCGAGAAATAGTCCTGCTGCAGGCAGCAGGCAGTAGTGCGGGGAGCCTATCGTGAGCAAGCAGACCCACCAGACCCACCAGGTCGAAGACCGGCAGGAAGAAAATGGCCGGGACGAGGCCGACTATCTGGCCTTCATGCCGGGTCAGCGCCTGAAAAAGGCGCGCGAGCTGCGCGGCATGACGATAGAGCAGGTGGCGCAGGAGCTGAACCTGACGTCCCGCTATGTCGTGGCCATGGAATCGGATTCCTACAAGAGTCTGCCGGAGCCCGCCTTCGTGCGCGGCTACATGCGCCGCTATGCGCAGCTGGTGAAGCTCTCGCCCGACGACATCGCGGCCAAGTTCGACCAGTGTTATGCCGAGGACAGGGAAACCCCCGAGCCCGACGTGCGTCCCCGCAATCCCGTCCAGTTGCTGGGCGTCATCGCGCGGCGTCCGCGGTTGCGCGCGCGCCGGCTGCTGTCGCTGGGCGCCGTGGCTTTCGTGCTGATCCTGATTGCCGGCTTTCTCTGGAACGGCATCGCCTCGCACCGGGCCGTTCCCGTTGCCGACGAACCGGCGCTGCCGATCGAGCAGCCGCTTCCCGTTCCGGTAGTCCCGGATGCGGCTGCCGTTCCCGGCGTGGCGCCGGAGGGTGCCGGGCCGGGCGCAGTCCCGCTGGCGCCGGCCGCGGCTCCTCCTGCCGCCGCACCGGGCGCTGCTGTTCCTGTCGTACCGCGCGCCCCTGCGCCTGCGGCGCCGGCGGCCGTGCCCGGCATGAATGTGTTGCCGGCCCCTGCCGGCCCGGCCGTGCTGCCTGCGCCCGCCGCGCCGCGCTAACCGCCAGACAAGGGCCGCAACGTCATGCACGAGTCTCCCATCAAGCGCCGCCTCACCCGCAAGATCCGGGTTGGCAAGGTCCATGTCGGCGGCGACGCGCCGATCACCGTGCAGACCATGACCAATACCGAGACCTGCGACGTGGCGGCCACCGTGGCGCAGATCCAGCGCTGCGTGGCGGTCGGGGCGGACATCGTGCGTGTTTCGGTGCCCTCGATGGAGGCGGCCGCGGCGTTTGCTGAAATCCGGAAGCAGCTGCCCGAGGTGCCGCTGGTGGCGGACATCCACTTCGACTACCGGATTGCGCTGGCCGTGGCGGAAAAGGGCGCCGATTGCCTGCGCATCAACCCCGGCAATATCGGTTCGGAAGGTAAGATTCGCGAAGTGGTGGCGGCGGCGCGCCATCACGGCATTTCCATGCGGATCGGCGTCAATGCCGGTTCGCTGGAAAAGGACCTGCAGAAAAAATACGGCGAGCCCACCGGCGCGGCCTTGCTCGAGTCGGCGCTGCGCCACATCGACATTCTCGACCGCCTGGACTTCCACGAGTTCAAGGTCAGCGTGAAAGCCTCGAATGTCTTCCTGACGCTGGATGCCTATCGCCTGCTCTCGAAGCAGATCGACAACCCGCTGCATCTCGGCGTGACCGAGGCGGGCGTGTTCCGCTCCGGCACCGTGAAGTCCGCGATCGCGCTGGGCGGCCTCCTGCTCGAAGGCATTGGCGACACGCTGCGCATTTCGCTGGCCGCCGAACCGGAAGAAGAAGTACGGGTGGGTTTCGACATTCTCAGGTCGCTGGCGATCCGTTCCAACGGCATCAACTTCATCGCCTGCCCGAGCTGCTCGCGCCAGGAATTCGACGTCATCCGCGTGATGAACGAACTCGAGGCGCGCCTCGAGGACGTGCGCGTGCCCATGGACGTTTCCGTGATCGGCTGCAAGGTGAACGGCCCCGGCGAAGCCAGGGAGGCGGACATCGGCGTCGTCGGCGCCCTGCCCAACAGCCTCGTCTACCGGCATGGCGAAAAGAGCCACCTGATCCCGACCGCGAATCTCGCGGACGAGATCGAGAAGATGGTGCGCGAGCGGGTGCGGCAGCACGAGGCCGAACAGGCCGCGAAGAAAGCGGAAGATACGACGCGCGGCATTTTCGCCCGTGGCGAGTCCGGACTGAAGCCAGAACAACAATGAGCCAGAAAATCACCGCCATCCGCGGTTTCAACGACATCCTGCCGGCCGAGAGCTGGCGCTGGGGCGAGGTGGAAGCCGTGCTGCGCGACCTCATGCGCGCCTACGGCTATCACGAAATCCGCCTGCCCATCGTCGAGAGCACGCCCCTGTTCGCGCGGGCGATCGGTGAGGTGACGGACATTGTCGAAAAGGAAATGTATTCCTTTGCCGACCGCGGCGGCGAATCGCTGACGCTGCGTCCCGAGGGGACGGCCGGCTGCGTGCGTGCGGTACTGGAGCACGGACTGACGTATAACCAGATCCGGCGCCTCTGGTACACCGGCCCGATGTTCCGCTACGAGCGTCCCCAGAAGGGCCGCTATCGCCAGTTCCACCAGCTCGGCGTGGAAGCCTTCGGCATGGCCGGGCCCGACATCGATGCCGAGATGATCCTGATGACGGCGCGCCTGTGGCGCGCGCTGGGGCTGCAGGGTGTCGTGCGGCTCGAGCTGAATTCGCTGGGCGAGCCAGGCGAGCGGGCGGAGTTTCGCGCGGCGCTCGTGCGCTACCTCGAGCAGCATCGCGCGGTACTGGACGAGGATTCGCAGCGCCGTCTCGCCAGCAATCCCCTGCGCATCCTGGACAGCAAGGATGCGCAGACGCAAAAGCTTCTCGAGGGCGCGCCGGTTCTGGCGGATTTCCTGGGCGAAGCGTCGCGCGTGCATCTCGACGGCCTCGGTGCCGTGCTCGGGGCGGCCGGCGTGGCATTCACGCTCAATCCGCGCCTCGTGCGCGGCCTGGACTACTACAACAAGACCGTATTCGAGTGGGTGACCGCCGCACTCGGCGCCCAGGGCACCGTCTGCGCCGGTGGCCGCTATGACGGGCTGGTGGAGCAGCTGGGCGGGCAGCGGACGCCGGCCATTGGCTTCGCCATCGGCCTCGAGCGCCTGCTGCTGCTGCATGCGGCGGTCCATGCCGATGTCGAGGCCGCGGAGGCCGATGTGTTCGTGGCGGCGGTCGGCGAGAACACGGCGCCGGCGGCGCTGCTGTTGGCGGAGTCGCTGCGCGACGCTTTGCCGGACCTGCGCGTTCTCGTGAACTGCGGCGGCGGCAGCTTCAAGTCGCAATTCAAGAAGGCCGACAAGGCGGGCGCGCGTTTCGCGCTGATCCTGGGCCAGGATGAAGTGGGAAAGGGCACGGTCAGCGTGAAGTGGCTGCGCGAGGAGCGCGAGCAGCAAGCGCTGGCACAGGCCGATGTCGTCGCCTTCTTAAAAGAAAACCATACGCTTTGATCAGCCGGCGCCGCCGGCACAAGGAGCAGCAAGTGAGTACGCAAGAAGAAGAGCTGGAAACACTCAAACGCTTCATCAAGAATTACGGCATGCCGATAGTGGTCGGCCTGGCCCTGGCGCTCGCCGTGTTTTCCGGCTGGCGCTACTGGCAGAGCTCGCGCTTCGAGCAGGCGGCCCAGGCGGCGACGGTTTTCCGGGAAATGATGAGCGCAGTGCAGCGCAGCCAGCTCAACGTGGAAGACAAGGCGGCGAGCACCGAAGTGCAGCGGCTCGGCAAGACCTTGAAGGAGGATTACGCCAAGACCCCGTTCGCGCTGAATGCCGCCATGCTGCTGGCGCGCCAGGCCGCGGACCGGGGCGACTTTAAGGAAGCCGAGAAGCAGTTGCGCTGGGCGCTGGAGCAGAAGCCCGGAGAAGCCGAGCGCCTGCTCGTCACGACCCGGCTGGCCCGGGTGCTGGCGGCCCAGAAGCAGTACGACCCGGCCCTCGCGCTGCTCGACAAGGAAAATGACACCGGTTTCAGGCCCACCATCGAAGAGCTCAAGGGCGACATCTACCACGCCCGGGGCAAGCTTCCCGAAGCCCGCAAGGCCTATGCGGCCGCGGCGCTGGCCTTGCAGGCGCGCGCCGAGCGGCGTCCCATTCTCGAGCTGAAGATGGCCGATGTCGGCCTGGCCCCGCTCGAGCCCGGGAAGGGCGAGGCCGGCCAGCAGGGCGGCCTCGCCGGCACGGAGACCCCGTCCTCGTGAGCCGATTCCTGCGTTTCCCGCTCCCGCTCCTGCTGCTGGCGGTGCTGGCCGCCTGCAGCAGCGCGCCGCCGGCGCCCGAGCCCAAGAACTATCCCGGCCTGCCGG
Organism: Pseudomonadota bacterium; assembly: GCA_049320605.1. Taxonomy (GTDB): domain Bacteria; phylum Pseudomonadota; class Gammaproteobacteria; order Pseudomonadales; family Moraxellaceae; genus UBA2031. Next base: position 155,310 of record JBMOQI010000009.1, read on the forward strand.
CGGATGCGGCCAGGCTCCAGCGGCTCTGGAAGGTTGCCGTTGGCGACGGGCTGGACGACGACCATGTGCGCCTGACGCCGGCCGTGACGGAACAGCAGGTGGTCGCCGCCAGCCGCGATGGCGTCGTGCTGCTGGTCGGTCGCGAGAGCGGCAAGGTCGAGTGGAAAAGGAAAACCGGCCTGGCCATCACGGCCGGTCCCGCGGCGGCGTACGGCGTCGTGCTCGTCGCTACGGTCAAGGGCGAGCTGGTCGCGCTGGCGCAGGCTGACGGCAGCGAAAAATGGCGCGCCGCCCTCGGCGCGACGCTGATGGCGGCGCCCGCCATCGCGGCCGAACTGGTCGTGGCCCTGTCCGCCGACGGCGTGGTGCACGCCCTGTCGCGCGCGACCGGCGAAGTGCGCTGGACCTACAACACGATGGTGCCGCCGCTCAGCCTGCACGCCAATGCCTCGCCGCTGATCGCGGACGACCGCGTGTATGTCGCCACCTCCAGCGGCAAGCTCGTCAGCCTCGACCTGGCCACCGGCGCTTCCCAGTGGGAGCTGCGGGTCGCCACCAATAACGGACGCTCCGAGCTCGAGCGCATGAACGATATCGCCGCTAACCTGTTGCGCGTGGGCGAGCGCGAGCTGTTCAGCGTCGGCTACCAGTCCCAGCTGACGCTCACCGATGTGCAGGCCGGCCGCCGGCGCTGGCAGTTCGACGTGTCGAGCGTCAACGATCTCGCCGAAGGCCTGGGCAATGTCTATGTCGCGGATACCGGCGGCAATGTGCTGGCGGTGGATCGCGCGAGCGGCGAGGCGGTCTGGAAGCAGCCGGATTTTGCCTGGCGCCTGCTGACCAATCCCGTCGTCCTCGGCAATGTGCTCGTCGTCGGCGACGATGCGGGCCGCGCGCATCTGCTGGCGCAAAGCGATGGCGCCGTGCGCGGCCGGACCCGGATCGGCGGTGCTGCCCTGGCGGCCCTGATCGCGCGCGACGACGTGCTTTACGCCTGGGACGAGAAGGGTCGCCTTTCCGCCTGGAAACTGCGGTGAAATCCTGATGAAGCCTGTGATCGCGCTCGTGGGCCGTCCCAACGTCGGCAAGTCCACGCTTTTCAACCAGCTCACGCGCAGTCGCGACGCCCTGGTCGCCGACCTGCCGGGGCTGACGCGCGATCGCAAGTACGGCGATGCCCGCTTCGAGGACAAGTCCTTCATCGTCATCGATACCGGCGGCATCGGCGAGGGCGCGCAGGGCATCGACGCCTATATGGCGGAGCAGTCGCGCCTCGCCATCCACGAGGCCAACATCGTTTTCTTTCTCGTCGACGCGCGGGCCGGCCTGACGGCCGCGGACCAGGAAATCGCCGCCGAGCTGCGGTCTCTTTCCAAGCGCGTGCACCTGGTGGTCAACAAGATCGATGGCGTGCATGAAGAGGGCGCCATCGCCGAGTTCCACCAGCTCGGCATGGGCGAGATCTTCGGCATCGCCGCCAGCCACGGCCGCGGCATCGGCCACATGATGACCTCGGTGCTGGCCGATGTGCCGCCGGATACCGAAGAGGCGCCCGTCGCCGAAACCGGCATCAAGATCGCCATCGTCGGCCGTCCCAACGTCGGCAAGTCGACGCTGGTGAACCGCCTGCTCGGCGAGGAACGCGTCGTCGTCTTCGACCTGCCCGGCACCACGCGCGATTCCATCTACATTCCCTTCGAGCGCCGCGACAGGCGCTACACGCTCATCGATACCGCCGGCGTGCGCCGCCGCGGCCGCGTCGACGAAGGCGTCGAGAAGTTCTCCGTCATCAAGACGCTGCAGGCCATCAAGGACGCGCATGTGGTGGTGCTGGTGCTGGACGCCCGCGAGGGCATCGTCGACCAGGACCTGCACCTGCTCGGCTTCGTGCTGCAGAGCGGCCGCGCCCTCGTCGTCGCCATCAACAAGTGGGACGGCATGAGCGAGTACGACCGCGACATGGTCAAGAAAGACATGGACCGCCGCCTCGACTTCATCCCCTGGGCGCGCATTCATCTCATTTCCGCCCGGCACGGCACCGGGGTCGGCGACCTCTATCCCTCCCTCGAGCGCGCCTACGCGTCGGCCAACATCAAGGTGGCGACCAACCGCCTGACGCAGATCCTCGAGGATGCAGTTGAGCAGCACCAGCCACCTCTGGTCGGCGGGCGCCGCATAAAGCTTCGCTACGCCCATATGGGTGGGCAAAATCCGCCGCGGGTGGTGATCCACGGCAACCAGACCGCGGCCGTGCCCAGCGCCTACAAGCGCTATCTGGAGAACGTCTTCCGCAAGGTGCTGAAGATCGAGGGCACGCCGATCGCCCTCGAGTTCAAGACCGGCGAGAATCCTTTCAAGGACCGCCAGAACGTCTTGAAGCCGGCCCAGGTGGAACGCCGCCGCATGGTGCAGTTCCATAAGAAGAGAGAAAAACGCTGAGCTTCTGATGCCCCTTTGCCTCAGGCCCGGCGTTTGTTTTTGCCGCACCGGGATGTGCGTACGACAGGGGATTTTCATGCTTTACCGGCCTTTGCCCGGCGCCTTGTGCCTGCTTCCCGTAGCGCTGTTCCTGACTGCAACTGTTCTGGCCACCGAAACCGCCGCGCCGCCTTTCGCGGACGGCGGCGATACGCCCCTGGTCCTCGGCGCCACCCGCCTGCAGCAGTCCCTGTTCGACGTGCCCGCCGCCGTGACGGTGATCGATCGCCAGATGATCGAGCAGAGCGGCGTGCGCGAGATTCCCGAGCTGCTGCGCCTGGTGCCGGGCATGGTCGTGGCCTACGACAGCGGCTCCGAGGCCTTCGTCAGCTTCCACGGCACCTCCGCCGACCTGGCGCGGCGCATGCAGGTGCTGGTGGACGGCCGCTCCATCTACCAGCCGCTGCTGGCCTCGGTGGACTGGACCGGCCTGCCGCTGGAGCTGGCCGACATCGAGCGCATCGAGGTGATTCGCGGCCCCAATTCCGCCGCCTGGGGCGCCAACAGCTTCTTTGCCGTCGTCAATATCGTCAGCCGCCATCCGGCCGACGTGGAACGCGTCCGCGTCTCGTATGCGCGGGGCGAGGACGGCCTCGAGGATTTTCACGCCCGCGTGGCGCAGCGCCTGGGCAGCGTCGACTGGCGCCTCAGCGTCGCCGGCCGCAGCGACGAGGGCTTCGAGCAGAACCTCGACCGGAACAGGAATCCGGAATACGTCGACAGCAAGAAGGTGCGCTCCGTTTACGGCCGCGGCGCCTGGGCGGGAGAGGCGGGCAGCAGCCTCGAGCTTGCCTTCGGCGCCGCCGCCATGGAGGCCCAGCAGCAGTACCGCGCCGACATCTACCTGCGCCCGCCCGTTGCCGACCGCGACAATGATTTCCTGAGCCTGGCCTTCGAGCAGGAGTTCGGCGCCAGCAACCGCCTGCGCCTGCAGGCGAGCCGTTCGCGCTTCCGCCGCGAAGAAAGCTGGCTGGTGGGGATGCCGCCGCTTTTCCTGCATCCGGCGGCAGATGCCGTTTACCGGCAGAACCGTGCCTGCATCAATACCGCCTTCGATCCGGCGACCCTCTTCGATACGTCGGCCTGTACCGCTGCCGACGCGCCGCTGATGACGACGCTCTTCCAGGCCGTGCTCGGCACCCCCGACGACCCCGCCACCCCGGCGGACGAAAGTGCGCCCGGCGACCCCGAGCTCATGGATGTCAAACCCTACCTGACGGACCTCGATTCCCGCGAGCAGCGCACCGAGGTGGAGCTGCAGGATATCTGGATGATCGCGCCCGACCTGCGCGCCGTGTTCGGGGCCACCTTCGACAAGGCCGAGGCCACCTCCATGACGTATCTCGGCGGCAGCGCGGAGAACACGGTCTGGCGTGTCTTTGCCCACGGCGAGTGGCGCTTTGCGCCCGACTGGCTGCTCAACCTCGGCGGCAACCAGGAGTTCGATGACGCCGCCGGCCATTATTTCTCGCCGCGCGCGGCGCTCAACTGGCGGGTGGCCGCCGGCCAGGCTTTGCGCCTCGTCTACTCCGAGGCGGTGCGCACGCCGGACATCTTCGAGAACCAGGCCGACTTCAGGTTCCACGGCACGCCGGCAGACCCTGCCGATGCGATGTACGCCGGCACCTACTACCGGACCGGCCAGGCCCGCGGCGACGCGCCGACAGAGCGCATCCGCTCGCAGGAGCTCGGTTATTTCGCGCGCTTCGACCGACTGCACCTGGCCGTGGATCTCCGCGGCTTCCGCGATGACATGAAGCTCAGCGAGCACAACCTCGACGTGGCCGACAGCGAGGGCTTCGAAATTCGCCCGGTGAAGAAGATGTGGATGACCGGCGGCGAACTCGGCCTGGACTGGCGCCCCTTGCCGAGCCAGCGCCTCCAGCTCAATTACGCCTATCTCGACCTGGACGGCGCCGAGCGCGCGGACGACAACACGAATTTCGTTCCGCAGCATTCCGGCAGCCTGGCCTGGTGGCAGGACTACGGCAGCGGCTGGCAGTTCGGGAACACCTATGCCTTCTACAACGATCTCCGCGTCGGCAGCTTTTTCTTCGACCGGCTGGAAAGCCGCCTGGCGAAACGCCTGGCATTGCCCGGCTCGCAGCGGCTCGTGCTGGCGGCCGTGCTGCAGACGCGCCTGAGCAACGAAGCGGAGCTGCGCAAGGAAAACGGCGCCGACCGTTACCGCGGCTGGTTCAGCGCCGACTGGCATTACTGAGAGAAGGGAATTCGTGCCGCGCCTGCACTGGCATCTGCAACGGCCCATCTGTCCAGCCTGGTCCGGGCTGCTGGCGGTCGTCCTGCTGTGCCTGGGCAACGGGGCGGCGCAGGCCCTGACAGTGCAACTGCTCGGCCTCACGCCGGGCAGCGCGCCCTTTGTGACGGCGCTGCAGTCGCGCCTCGGCGCGGCACACCAGCTCGTGAGCCAGCCCGAGGCCGGCGCCGACGTGGTGGTGCCGCTGCACGAAGGCGTACTGGCGGAGGCGCGCGCCACGCGCCGGCCCTTGCTCCTGCTGCAAGCGGCGGCCGGAAGCGTCGCGCTCGGGGAAGGGGAGAGCGCCATCTACTGGGCGCCGTCCCTGAGCGACCAGATACGCCTCGCCCGGAAAATCATGCCCGGCCTGCGCCGGGTCGGCCTGCTGGCGGGGCCGCCGGAGCTGGCGCGCGCGCAGGCCCTGCGTGCCGCGCTGGCGGCGCAGCGGATCGAACTGATCGTGCAGCCGGCCGCCCCCGCGCTGCTGGCGCGCCAGGTGGCCGAGCTGGCCGGCAGCGTGGACGTGATGCTGGCGCCGGTCGACCCCCAGCTCTTCAACCGCGACACCGTGAAGGCCCTGCTGCTGGCGGCGTATCGCCAGGGGCGCGTGTTCATCGGTCCCAATGCCGCCTACGTGCGCGCCGGCGCGCTGGCATCGCTGCAGGCCACGCCGGAGGCGCTGGCCGACAGCGTGGCCGCGGCCGTCCGCGTTTATGCCCGCGACGGCGCCTGGCCGTCGCCTGCTCTCGTCAATCAGTTCGAGGTCGTCACCAATCCGCAGGTGGCGCGCGCCCTGGGCCTGCGCCTGCCCGAGGCAGCCGCGCTGTCTCGCGCCATGCAGTCCGAGAAGGGGGTTACATGGCCATGATGCAAAACTGGAGCCTGCGCCAGCGTGCGCTTTTCCTCGGCGTGGCGCCGGCCCTGCTTATGCTGGTGCTGTTGCTGGGCTACCTGCTCAAGGCGCGGCTGGCGGATGCCGAGCGCGACCTCGTCGCCCGCGGCGAGCTCATGGCGAGGCAGCTCGCCGCGGGCGCCGATTACGCCGTCATCTCGGGCAACGTCGATAGCCTGCAGGGGCAGGTGGATGCCCTGCTGCGGCAGGCGGGCGTGGTGGAGGTGGAAGTCCGCGACGCCAACCGTGACCTGCTGCTGCAGGCGCGCTCGGTCCAGTACGAGCCGGGCCGGGCGATGCGGCGCTTCCGCAGCGACATCCGCCCGACCGTGGCGGGAGGGGCCGGCGAGGACTGGCTGGCGCCCGCGCCGGCGCCGCCGGCGCTGCTCGGACAGGTATCCCTCGGCGTCAGCGCGGAGCTGGCGCTGCGGCGCGAGCACGAGATCCTGCTCTACGGCCTGCTGCTCGGCGCCGTCGCGCTCATCGCCAGCGGCCTGCTGGCCATGCGCATGGCGGGGCTCATCAGTCGGCCGCTGGAGGCGATCGCGGGCTTCGTCGGCCGGCTGGAGCAGCGCGATTTCGAGGCCCGCGTGAGCATCCGGGAGGGCGGCGAGATCGGGCAGCTGGGGCAGCGCCTGAACCATCTGGCCGGCGCGCTGGCGGCGGCGCGCGACGCGCAGGCGAGCTACACGCGGGAGCTGCTGGCGGCGCGGGAGGAGGCGGACCGGGCCAGTCGCGCCAAGAGCCAGTTCCTGGCCCTGATGAGCCACGAACTGCGCACGCCCCTGAACGGCATCGCGGGCATGCTGCAACTGCTCGAGGCGACCCGGCTGGACGAGGAGCAGGCCGATTACGTCCGCTCCGCCCTGCAGGCCGGCGACGATCTCCAGCGCCTGGTCAACGAGCTGCTCGATTTCTCCCGCCTGGAGCAGGGCAGGCTGCAACTGGAGCAGCGCGTCTTCGAGCCGGCGGTTTTGCTGGATCAGTTGCGGGCGGGTTTCCAGGCCGAGGCGGACCGGCGCCGGCTGGCGCTGCGCCTGGAGCGGGACGGGCTGCCGGCGGGGCTCAGGCTGCTGGGCGATCCGTTGCGCCTGCAGCAGATCCTGTTCCAGCTCCTCGACAACGCCATCAAGTTCACGCCCGCGGGCAGCGTCACGCTGCGCGTGCATGCGGTCGAGCGCCCGGGCCGGCAGGTGCTGCTGACCTGCGAGGTCTGCGATACCGGCATCGGCATCGACGCCGAACTGAAGGCGCGGCTGTTCGAGCCGTTCACGCAGGGCGAGGCCGATTCAAACCGCCGCTTCGACGGCGCCGGCCTCGGCCTCGCTATTGCGCAGCGGCTGGCCGGCCTGATGCACGGGCGCCTGGTCGTGGACAGCGAGCCGGGCGTCGGTTCCTGTTTCGTGCTCGAGGTGCTGCTGCCCGGGGGGAACGAAGCGCAGGACGGCGCCGCGGCAGCGCAACGCTATCCGGTGCGCGTGCTGGTGGTCGAGGACAACGCCACCAACCAGCAGGTGGCGCGCGGCATGCTCGGCCATCTCGGCTGCGACGTCGATATCGCCGCCGACGGCGAAGCCGCCCTGGAGAAGCTGGGGCAGGCGGCGTCCCGCTACGACCTCGTGTTCATGGACTGCCAGTTGCCCGGCATGGATGGCTTCGAAACGACCCGGCAGTGGCGCGCCCGCGAGAAAGACGGCCGCCTGCCGGTCATTGCGCTGACGGCCCACGCCTTCGAGGGCGTCACCCAGGCCTGCCTGGCGGCCGGCATGGATGCGGTGCTTTCCAAGCCCTTCCGGCGCGCTGCGCTGGCGGAAGTTCTGCGGCAGTGGCTGCCTGCGGACAAGCGCTAAGGAGTAGGGTGAGAATGTCCCGCTCTGCTGCTATGCTCCCGCCTTTCCCGTGTGGCCGGCAGCGCCGGACTGTGCACGAGGAAGGTTCTGCCGTCCTACAACGACAAGAATGCAGTTGCTTATGATCGATTCCCTGCTTGATTTGTGGACCCACCTGCGCGGCCTGCCCAATTTCTGGGGCTTCGTAACCATACCCATCGTTGCTGCCGTCGTTACCTGGGCCCATGTCTGGTTCGCGATGAAGATGGTGTTCTATCCGCTCGAATTCGTCGGCTTCTGGAAGCCCTGGCTGGGCTGGCAGGGCATCGTGCCGCGCAAGGCCGGCAAGATGGCCGCTATCGTCGTCGACAACACCCTGACCAAGCTCGGCTCGCTCTCGGAAATTTTCCGCGAGATGGGCCCCGACAAGATCGCGCGCCACGTCAGCGAGGCGCTGATCGAGCGCATCGAGGACATGGTCGACGAGATCATGAACGAGAAGAACCGCGTGTTCTGGGAAAACCTGCCGATCAGCTTCAAGAAGCGCGTCTACGCGCGCGTGCGCCGGCAGACGCCGGCGATCATGGAAGGCCTGGTGCGCGACCTTGGCGAGAACATCGAAGACCTCATCGACCTCAAGGCGATGGTGGTGCGCCAGATGGAGAACGACAAGGCGCTGGTGGTGCGCGTGTTCCTGGAGGTGGGCTCGCCCGAGATCAATTTCATCGTGACCTCCAGCTTCTGGATCGGCTTCACCCTCGGCCTCGTGCAGATGGTGCTCTGGTATTTCTTCCCCTGGAACTGGGGCCTGCCGCTGTACGGCGCCGTGCTCGGCTATGCCACCAACTGGCTGGCGCTGGCCATGGTGTTCCGGCCGCTGAATCCCATCAAGATCGGTCCCTGGCGCATGCAGGGCCTGTTCCTGAAGCGCCAGCCGGAAATCTCCGAAAAATTCGCCGAGCTGTCCACCATCGAAATGGTGTCGCTCAAGCACCTGGTCAATGAAATGCTGACCGGCACCTATGCCGAGCGCACGCGCGCCCTGATCCGCCGCCACATCGGGCCGCTGCTCGAAGGCGGCGTCGTGCGCACCGCCATCCAGCTGACGGTCGGCCCCACCGGCTATGCCGCGCTGAAGCGCACCATCGTCGAGAAGGCGGCGATGCTGTCGCTGCAGCCGCTGGCCAATCCGCAGTTCAACCGCGACCGCGCCAAGGTGATCGCCTCCATCTTCTCGTCGCGCATGAAGGCGATGAGCTCCAAGGAATTCCAGGACCTGCTGCGTCCGGCCTTCCAGGAAGACGAGTGGATCGTCATCGTGCTGGGCGGCGTGCTGGGCGCGGTGGCGGGCTGGATCCAGCTGATGACCGGCTTCACCCACTAGCAACTGCCGACAAACGATAAAGCCCGGCATGCCGGGCTTTATCGTTTTGGGGCGGCCGAAAGCTGCTGCGCCCTGGGGTCATCGCTTACGGCGTGGTTAAAGGTCGGCCAACGTCATCTCCCGGCATTGCCAGTCAACTTCCGCCGCCGTCGCCACGGCGCCGGCAAGCATGCAATTTCCCCTGTCGAGTTGATGCACTGCGAGCGCCGGCATGTCGCCAAGCAGGCGGGGCTCCGGGCCGGCCAGCGAAAAGGCCAGCCGCGCCAGGTTGTTGGCGAGTCCCTGGCCCAGGGCCTTGACCGCAGCTTCCTTCAGCGTCCAAAGCCGGAAGAATTCTCGCAGGCGATACGCTTCGCCCCGGCTGGACAGCCACGCGACTTCGGCCGGCGAGAAATAACGCTCGGCCAGCCGGAGAGCCGGAACGTTTCGCGGCACCTCGACATCGATGCCGCAGCCGGCATCGGCGACGAGGATGGCGACGAAGCCCCGGCAGTGGCTCAGGCTGAAGTGGCCCTCCGGCGCATCCCGCAGCAGCAGCCGTCCCTTGTTGTCGCGATAAAAGCGGAGGTCGCGCCCGGGTTTGTGCAGGTGTTCGGCCAGCGCCCTGCGCAACAGGAGGCGGGACAGGATGAAGCCGCGCCGACGCGATGGGTCACGCAGGCGTTGCAGCTCCTCCTGCTCGTCCTGCGCCAGTTGGGCGGCGAGCTCGGCTGCCGCGAGATCGTCGCACTCCCGGCACCAGGATATGTGCGCGCGGATCATGGCCGCAGGGGAGCGGGCAGCACCAGCAGCGGATCGATGCGTGCATCGTTCAGGCTGACGGTCCAGTGCAGGTGGGGCCCGGTGGCGCGGCCGGTCTGGCCGACCAGGCCGATGGCATCGCCCCGCTTCAGCCGGTCGCCGGCCTTCACCCCGATCTCCCGCAGATGGCAGAGCATGGAGATCAGGCCCTGGCCATGATCGATCATCACCGTGCGGCCATTGAAGAAATAATCGCCGGTCTGCACGACCACGCCCTCGGCAGGCGCAAGCACGGGCTGTCCTTCGGGCGCGGCGATGTCCATGCCGAGATGGGGCGCGCGCGGTTCGCCGTTGAAGAAACGCTTGCGGCCGAAGCTGGGATTCGCCTGGCCCGCCGTCGGCAGGATGAAGTCGGGCCAGCGCCGGCCGCTTTGCGAAAAAATCCGGTACGCGGCGCCTTGCTCCGCGGCTTCGCGCGCATAGCGCGCCAGCTCCGCCGCCCCCGGATTGACATGCTTGCTGCCCGGCGGCAGCGTGATGCGCTGTTCCGGATATTGCTTGGCGTAGACGGTGAAAGTCACGACATCGAGGCTTTCGCCCGTGCGGGCATTGACGAGCAGCACGGCGGCATTGCCGGGCGCGGCGCCGAGCGGAATGCCGACGACGAGCCGCCGCGCCCCTTCCTCGTCTTCTGCGATGAAGACCGGCTTGCCTTGGTAGAGCGCCTGCACTTCCGTGCGCAGCGCGCCGGCAAGCGGCAGCACGGCGATGCCGCCCGGTACGCGCGCTTCCTGCGGCGCGGCGGTGGCGAGGGAGGCGAGGAGAAGTGCGGACAGCAACAGGCTACGCATCCGTTTTCTCCCGGCCGGTGATCGTCGCGGTCAGCACGCCGTCCTGCAGCCGGGCGCGGATGACTTCGCCTGCGGCGACGTTGTCCACCGAGCGCAGGATGCCCTGCGGCGTTTCCACGATGGCGTAGCCGCGCGCGAGAATGGCGAGCGGACTGGCGAGCTGGGCGCGCTCGCCAAGATGCTGCAGCTGCGTGCGCTGCGTGCGCAACTGCCGGCTCACGGCGCGGCCGAGGCGCTGGTCGAGCGTGGCCAGGAGATGGCGCAGCGCCGGCAGTTTCTGGCCGGGCTGCTGCCCGCGCAGCCGCGCCGCCAGCGCCTGCCGGCGCGCTTCGCGCTCCCGCAGCTTCAACCGGATGGCGCGCTGCAGACGCAGCTCCAGTTCGTCGAGGCGCTGGGCCAGGTCATGCAGGCGCTGGCCCGGATGGCGCAGGCGGGCGCGCAGATGGGTCAGCTGCTGGCCGAGACGCTGCAGCTGCGTGCGCAGCGCACGCGCCAGCAGCAGCTCGAAACCCTCCAGGCTGCCGAGCAGTTCTGCGCCGTCGAGGCTGAGCAGTTCCGCCGCCGCCGACGGCGTTGGCGCGCGCACGTCCGCCACGAAATCCGCAATCGTGAAATCCGTTTCGTGCCCGACGCCGCTCACCACCGGCAAGCGGCTGCCGGCGATGGCGCGCGCCACGACTTCTTCATTGAAGGCCCAGAGGTCCTCCAGCGAGCCGCCGCCGCGCGCGATCAGGATGGCGTCGAACTGCGGCTGCGCATTCGCCAGCGCCAGGGCGCGCACGATGGCGGGGGCGGCTTCCCTGCCCTGCACCGGCACCGGCAGGAGGGTGACCGGCAGGCCCGGAAAACGGCGCCTGAGCACGGACAGGATGTCGCGAATCGCGGCGCCGGTCGGCGAGGTGATCACGGCGAGATGCCGCACATGCTCCGGCAGCGGACGCTTGCGCTCCGCCGCGAAAAGCCCTTCCGCCTGCAGGCGCAGGCGCAGCTCGTCGAAGGCGCGGCGCAGGGCGCCGAGTCCGGCCTCCTCCATCTGCTCGACGATGAGCTGGTAGTCGCCGCGCGGTGCGTAAAGGCTGAGGCGCGCCTTCACCAGCACCTGCTGGCCGTTCTTCGGTGCGAACTGCAGGAGGCGGTTGTTGCCGCGGAACATGGCCGCGCGGATCTGCGCGCCGGCATCCTTGAGCGTGAAGTAGAGATGGCCGGAAGAGGGCTGCGCCAGATTGGAGATTTCCCCTTCCACCCAGAGATGGGGAAAGCTGTTCTCCAGCAGGTCGCGTACCTGCTCGTTGAGCAGGCTGACGGTGAGGACGTTGCGGGTGGCGGTCATGGCGATATCGGGCTGGAGCGTCCGCCCATTCTAGCGACTTGCGCAGTTTTCAGTACTGGCGGCAGGCATTGCGTAGTTACACTCCGATTTTCTGGTGCAGGGAGAGAAATGGATGCGCAGGATCCTGGTTCTGGTCATGCTGCTTGTCGGGGTGCTGGCATGGGTCGGCTGGCACTCCCGGGACCGGTTGCAGGCGGCGCTGGCCGCTACGCAGGCGCCGGCCGCCCCGGCGTCGCCCCTCCGGACGCCGGATGTGCTCTACACCTGGGTCGACAAGGACGGCGTGACGCACTTCGAGCAGACATCAAAGGAGGGCGTCCGGGTGGAATATGACGGCAGTCGCTTCACCCCGCTGCCGGCCGTCGAGGCCGGGCAGCTCGCCAGGTTCGAAAAAGCCGCTGCCGAAGTAAAGGGCGCGGCCGAACCGGGCCTGCACCAGCTCCGCCGCGAGCTGGTGCAGGGCGCAGAGCGGATGCGCGCGAGCCGGGCGGCAAGCTCCGGCGACCTGTAGTCCCGGCGGCGTCCGGCGCTCCCGATTGCCGCTGGTCCCGGTGCAGGTACTCCTGGCGGGGCTGCGTGCTTACTGTTTGTTCATCCAGGCCACGTTGCAGCAGGAGTCATCATGAGCAGGGGCCCCGTCATTGTCTTTGTCGTCGCGTCGCTTGTCCTGACGGCAGGCGGCGCATGGTATTTCCGGGAAGCGCTCGGCCGCAGCCTGGGCCGCGCGATTGTCGAGCACGCGCCACCGCCCCTGGCGGGCGCTGTCGCCGCGGCGGACGGTAACGCTGGCGCGGCGCGCGCCGGCGATGCGGCCGGGACAGGAACGGTCTACCGCTGGGTGGATGCCGACGGCGTGACCCATTACGACCAGAGCGGCGGGGCGGGCCGGGAGGCGGTGGCGCTGGACCCGTCCCGTATCCAGCGCCTTGAAGACCTGGCGCCTCCGGTGAAAAACTAAAAGCGATTTCGGCCCGTCAGGAACACAGCATGCGCATGCTCTCCCTTTTGATCACGCTCGTTATCGTCGCCTACCTTGTCTATGCCCAAGTGGGCGCCGGCGCTGCCGCAGACGCTCCGCCGCCGGCCCCTCAGCAGGCCCGGCAGAAGGCGGCTGCCGTGGCAGTCCAGGTCGAGGACCAGTTCGCCCGGCAGGCCGGGCAGCTCTCCCGCATGGAAACCGGCGCCGCTGCCGAGGCACCGTGAGGGCCGGCGTCATTTCATCCGGGGGAGCCTTTCCCCTATAATCGCGCCCTTCCTTTTTCAGCCCGTCCGGGTGACCCCATGCTTGATATCGTTCAGGAAGCCCTCACCTTCGATGACATCCTCCTGTTGCCGGCCTATTCCGAGGTCCTGCCCAAGGATGTCAGCCTGAAGACGCGCCTCACCCGCGGCATCGCCCTGAACATCCCGCTCATGTCCGCCGCCATGGACACCGTCACCGAAGCGCGCATGGCCATCGCCATCGCCCAGGAAGGCGGCATCGGCATCCTGCACAAGAACATGGCGATCGCCGCCCAGGCCGGCGAAGTGCGCCGCGTCAAGAAATATGAAGCGGGCATGGTGAAAGACCCCATCACGATCGGTCCCGACACCACCGTCGGCCAGCTTATCGAGCTGACCAAGGCGAACCGCATCTCGGGCGTGCCCGTGGTGGTCGGCCAGGACCTCGTCGGCATCGTCACCAGCCGCGACGTGCGCTTTGAAACCAGGCTCGACCAGCCCGTCTCCGCCATCATGACGCCCAAGGCAAACCTGGTGACGGTGAAGGAGGGCGAATCGCACGAGCGCATCAAGGAACTGTTGCACCAGCACCGCATCGAGAAGGTGCTGGTCGTCGACGACGACTACCGCCTCAAGGGCCTCATCACCGTCAACGATTTCCGCAAGGCCGAGCTCTATCCCATGGCCTGCAAGGACGAGCAGGGACGCCTGCGCGTCGGCGCGGCCGTCGGCACCGGCGCCGAAACCGAAGCGCGCGCCGAAGCCCTCATCGACGCCGGCGCCGACGTGCTGGTGGTGGATACCGCGCATGGCCACAGCAAGGGCGTGATCGATCGCGTGAGCTGGATCAAGAAGCATTATCCGAACATGCAGGTGATCGGCGGCAACATCGCCACCGGCGAGGCCGCGCTCGCGTTGCTCGATGCCGGCGCCGATGCGGTGAAGGTCGGTATCGGCCCGGGCTCCATCTGCACCACGCGCATCGTCGCCGGCATCGGCGTGCCGCAGATCTCCGCCATCGATATCGTGGCGAAAGCGCTGCAAGGGCAGATTCCCCTGATTGCCGACGGCGGCATCCGTTTCTCCGGCGATATCGCCAAGGCCATCGCCGCCGGTGCGCACGTGATCATGGTGGGCTCGCTGCTCGCCGGCACCGAAGAGGCGCCGGGCGATGTCGAACTCTTCCAGGGCCGTTACTACAAGGCCTATCGCGGCATGGGGTCGCTGGGCGCCATGGCGCAGCGCGGCAGCGGTTCCGCCGACCGTTATTTCCAGGATGCGGCGGCCGGTGTCGAGAAACTCGTGCCGGAGGGCATCGAGGGCCGGGTGCCCTACAAGGGCCCCATGAGCGGCATCGTGCACCAGCTCATGGGCGGCCTGCGCTCGTCGATGGGCTATACCGGCTCGGCCGACATCGAGACCATGCGCAGCCAGCCCAAGTTCGTGAAGATCACCTCGGCCGGCATGAAGGAATCGCATGTGCACGACGTGACCATCACCAAGGAAGCGCCGAACTACCGCGTTGGCTGAAACCGGCCGACAGGCAGGAGCCGCACTGATTCACGCGACGGGGCAGAGGCCCCGTTCGCATTTTCCGGAAGTCCGTAAATGAGCCAGCACGACATTCACGCCCACCGCATCCTGATCCTGGATTTCGGTTCCCAGTACACGCAGCTGATCGCCCGCCGCGTGCGCGAGATCGGCGTGTACTGCGAGCTGCGCGCCTTCGACATGACGGAGGCCGAGATCCGGGCCTTCGATCCGCGCGGCATCATCCTCTCCGGCGGCCCGGAAACCGTGACCCTCGCCGACACGCCGCGCGCACCGCAGGCCGTGTTCGAGCTGGGCGTGCCCGTGCTCGGCATCTGCTACGGCATGCAGACCATGGCGCAGCAGCTGGGCGGTCGCGTGGAATCCTCCGAGTTGCGCGAGTTTGGTTACGCCGAGGTGGCGCTTTCCGAAAATCCTAGCGAAGAAAGCGCAAGGGTGGCGATTCGCTCCGCGCTTTTCGATGGCATCGAGGATCGCATCGACGGCAACGGCCGCCCCCTCCTCGATGTGTGGATGAGCCACGGCGACAAGGTCACCGCCCTGCCCGCGAATTTCCGCGTCGTGGCGGCGACGCCGAGCTGCCCCATCGCCGCCATGGCCTGGGAAGAGAAGCGGTTCTTCGGCGTGCAGTTCCATCCGGAAGTGACGCATACCCATCAGGGCGGCCGCATTCTCGAGCGTTTCGTACGCCAGATCTGCGGCTGCGCGGCGCTGTGGACGCCGGCCAACATCATCGAGGACGCCATCCGCACGGTATGCGCCCAGGTGGGCGACGACCAGGTGCTGCTCGGCCTCTCCGGCGGCGTGGATTCTTCCGTGGTCGCGGCGCTGCTGCATCGCGCCATCGGCGACAAGCTCACCTGCGTATTCGTGGACAACGGCCTGCTGCGCAAGAACGAGGGCGATCAGGTCATGGCCATGTTCGCGAAGAACATGGGCGTGCGCGTGATCCGCGTGGATGCCGAGGCCGAATTCCTCGGCAAGCTCGCCGGCGTCAGCGATCCCGAGGCGAAGCGCAAGATCATCGGCAAGACCTTCATCGATGTTTTCGACCGCGAGGCGACGCGCCTGCAGGGCGTCAGATGGCTGGCGCAGGGCACCATCTATCCCGACGTCATCGAGTCGGCGGCCAGCAAGACCGGCAAGGCGCACGTGATCAAGTCGCACCACAATGTCGGGGGCCTGCCGGCGGACATGCAGTTCAAGCTGGTCGAGCCGCTGCGCGAGCTGTTCAAGGACGAGGTGCGCAGGATCGGCCTCGAACTCGGCCTGCCTTACGACATGATCTACCGTCATCCTTTCCCGGGGCCGGGCCTCGGCGTGCGCATCCTCGGCGAGGTGAAAAAGGAATACGCCGACATCCTGCGCGAGGCCGACGCCATCTTCATCGAGGAACTGCGCAAGGCCGACTGGTACCACAAGACGTCGCAGGCCTTTGCCGTGTTCGTGCCGGTGAAGTCGGTGGGCGTGGTCGGCGACGGGCGCCGCTACGAGTGGGTGATCGCCATCCGCGCCGTGCAGACCACCGACTTCATGACGGCGCACTGGGCGCCTTTGCCCTATGAGCTGCTGGGCAAGGTCAGCAACCGCATCATCAACGAGATCGCCGGGGTGTCGCGCGTCGTGTACGACGTTTCCGGCAAGCCGCCCGCGACCATCGAGTGGGAATAAATCCCTAGCCTTCGGCGCAGGAGAAATCATGAACGTGCAAGCCAGGCTGCAGAATGCTGACGCCGCCGTTCTGGAGCTCTCCCTGTTTTTCATTCGCCATTCGCTGCCCTACTGGCCGGCACGGCTCGCTCCGGTGCTCGAGGCCCTGCGTGCGCAAGACGGCAGCCGTGCGCTTGATGCCTGGGCCCGGCTGCCGCTGATGGGCGAGCATGGCCTCATGCAGTTGCGCCTGAGCCATGAGGCAGGCTATCGCGCCGCCGACTTCGACGCAGAGCAGCGGCACTTCGAGCGGCTGCTGCAACAGGCGCTCGATACCATCAATAACCTGCGTGCCTGCCTCAAGTCCGGCATCAGCCGGCCCCTCGTCGATATCTATCCCGACTGCGCGATATGACCAGCATATTCACGCCCATGGATGCGTCATTCATGCGTCGCGCCCTTGAGCTGGCACGGCAGGGCGAAGCGCTGGGCGAGGTGCCGGTGGGAGCGGTCGTGGTGGCCCAGGGCATGGTCGTCGGCGAGGGCTTCAATGCACCGATCGGCCGTCACGATCCCACTGCGCATGCCGAGATGCTGGCGCTGCGCCAGGCCGCGCAGCAGCTTGCCAATTACCGCCTCGATGGCGCCACGCTGTACGTAACGCTGGAGCCTTGCACGATGTGTGTGGGCGCCCTGGTGCATGCACGAGTGGCGAGAGTGGTTTTTGCGGCCATCGAGCCCAAGGCAGGCTCGCTGGTCAGCGCACGTCGCCAGCTGGAAAGCGGCTATTACAATCACGTTTTCGCGTGGCAGGGTGGATTGCTGGCCGAAGAGGCGGGCGCCATGCTGTCGGAATTTTTCCGCCGGCGCCGCGCCGACCAGAAGAGCGGGGCGGCTGGGCATCATTGAGGGAGCCAGGAAGTGAGTGAGCGTGTCCGTCTCGAGGTTCGTGATGAGGTTGCCTATGTGGCCATGGTGCGAACCGACAAGTACAACGCCCTCGACTGGGACATGCTCTGCGCGCTCGTGGATGCCGCCGAGCGGATCGCGGCGGATAAATCCATCCGTGCCGTCATCCTGACGGGCGAGGGCAGGGCCTTCTGCAGCGGCCTCGATTTTCCCAGCTTCACCCGGCAGCCTGTGCGCATGGTGCGTGGCTTTCTCAAGTACGGCGTAAAGACCACCAATCTGTTCCAGGAAGTGGCCTGGTGCTGGCGTCGCCTGCCGGTGCCCGTAATTGCCGTGCTGCATGGCTACTGTTATGGAGGCGGTCTGCAGATCGCCCTTGCCGCGGATTTCCGCTTTACCACGCCGGATTGCGAGTTCTCCATTCTCGAGGCGAAATGGGGGCTGGTGCCGGACATGACGGGAACGGTGACGCTCCGCGAGTTGCTGCCTATCGACCAGGCCAAGCTGCTCGCCATGACCGGCCGTATGTTCAAGGGAGAGGAAGCGCGCCAGATGAATCTCGTCACGGCAGTCAGCAGGGAGCCTCTTGCGGCGGCAGAGGCGCTGGTCGCCGAAATAAAGGCCCGCTCGCCCGATGCAGTGGCAGCCGCCAAGCAGTTGTTCCAGGACACCTGGGTGGCCAGCGCACGCCGCGCCTTCTCTCGCGAGTCCTGGCTCCAGCTGAGGCTCTTGCTGGGGAAAAACCGGAAAATCGCCACCGAAGCCAATTTCAAGAAGCAGAAGCCGGACTTTCTTCCGCGCCAATGAAGCGGGTCGGCTTTTGCAGGAAACCGCGACCAGGAAATGCTCCAGAGCTTTTATTTCAGATGCCGGGTCAGGAAACGATCCAGGGCATTGGCGAAGGCCACACGGTCCTGCTGGCTGAAGGAGGCCGGGCCGCCGACCTGGACGCCGCTGGAGCGCAACTCCTCCATGAAGTTGCGCAGGGTCAGCCGTTGCCGGATGTTTTCTGCCGTGTAGAAACTGCCGCGGGGATTCAGCGCAAAGGCGCCTTTCTCGACGACCTTTGCTGCCAGCGGGATATCGGCGGTAATGGCCAGGTCGCCGGGATGGATAAGCTCGACAATTCTGGCATCCGCGACATCAAACCCCGCCGGCACCTGTATCGACTGCAGCCAGGGTAGGCGCGGCAGGGGAATGTACTGGTTGGCCACCAGTGTGCAGATTACCTGCCGGCTTTCTGCGGCGCGGAACAGGATCTCCTTGATAACGTTCGGGCAGGCATCGGCATCGACCCAGAGCTGCAGTCTCCGATCACTTTGCATCGTGAGGTCCGGAGTATTCGCGCAAGCGTGCTTGCACGGTCTGCACGATGTCCTCAGGAAGGCCGGTCGTGCCGGCCCGGAATAGCGACAGCAGATCGGGTGCCTTCCCCTCTTCTGCCAGCAGGATCGGCGTATTTTTATGCCCCAGTCCCGGGGGACTGCCGTCATCTACGCGGAGATGAGCGAATCCGGTTGCGTTGCTCCAGGTCAGGGCATGTTCCTGCCGCGGTTTTCCGTAGCACAGCTGAAATGCCTGGAGCCTCCCGGTTTCGTCCAGCCAGACGACCAGGTCCATGGTGCTCGAGGTGAACCAGCGTCGCGGCGGCTCGCCGGAAATCTGGCGTGTCGAAAGCTCGGCAAACATGTGGCGGATCTCAAAGTGTTCGGCAGCGGGATGACGTCATCCCGCTGCAGCTACGGTAAAAGCGTACATAAAAAAGGTTCTTCGCGGAATCTTGGGAAAGAGTGGGTTGACAGACAGGGAAGCAGGTAAATTGGCAGTCGCCAAACACACCAACCCCTGCGCCCTGCTGTCGCCATGAATCCTATTGAACTTGCCTCCTTC
>JBMOQI010000010.1:0-26260 GCA_049320605.1 Pseudomonadota bacterium
CGCCGCTGTCGGACTGAAGTCCGACCCACCAACCCGGTTGCTTTATTGGGTCATGGGGCCGGCAAAATCAAGCTGCCTCGAACGGCCTCGGTGGGAGGCGGGGGGTGCGGGGCGGGGGGCGCGGCAGGGGGGTTCGCGGCTGAAGCCGCTCCTACGGGGCGGGGGGTGGGGGCGGGAGGGGGTGCAGCTCGTCGGTTGCCGGCAGCGACTTCGGGTTTTCATGACCGTTGTCATTGGCAGGCCGCCTGCGCGGCGTAGCATGGCCCGGACAACAACAACGGCCACGGACTGCTGCCATGAAAACCCTGCGCACCCCCGACGCACGCTTCGCCGACCTGCCCGGCTATCCCTTCGAACCGCAGTACCTGACGCTGCACGACAACGAGGGCGGCCAGCTGCGCATGCACTACGTCGACGCGGGCCCGCGCCATGCGCCGGTGGTGCTCATGCTGCACGGCGAGCCGAGCTGGAGCTATCTCTACCGCAAGATGATCCCGCTGGTGGCGCAGGCCGGCTACCGCGTCATCGCGCCCGACCTCATCGGCTTCGGCCGCTCCGACAAGCCCGCCGCGCCAGGCGACTACTCGCACGTGCGCCACGTGCAGTGGATGACCTCCTTCCTGCAACAACTGCAGCTGAAAGACATGACGCTGGTCTGCCAGGACTGGGGCGGCCTCATCGGCCTGCGCCTGGCCGCCGAGCATCCGGATTTCTTCGCCGGCATCGTCGCCGCCAACACCATGCTGCCCGGCTTTCCGCTCGGCCATCCCGCCGTGCGCGAGGTGTTCGGGCCGCTGCAGCGGCTGCGCGCGACGCTGGGCTTCGGCGGCTGGCTGGCCTTCTCGCAACTGTATCCCGCGTGGACGGCGGGCTTCGTGCTGCGCCTGGGCACGAAACGCCGGCTCTCGCCGGAAGAGCGCGCCGCCTACGACGCGCCGTTTCCGTCGCCGGAATACATGGCCGGCGCGCGCGTCTTCCCCCGCCTCGTCGCCTCCGACATGCGCAACAACAAGGCGGCCTGGCAGCAGCTCATGCAGTGGGACAAACCCTTCCTCTGCGCCTTCAGCGACCGCGACCCCATCATGTCGGCCCTGGCCGGCATCTTCCCGGCGCTGATTCCCGGCGCCCTGGGCCAGCCGCACGTCACCCTCGAGGGCGGCGGCCATTTCCTGCAGGAGGATTGCGGCGAGGCGTTCGCCGGCGTCGTCCTGCAGTTCCTGCAACGCCAGCCGGCGCGCGCGGCGGCGTAAACCCCCTGCGGCATTTCCCTGGGTCGGGCTTCAGCCCGACTGCAGCGCCGGATTCCTGTGGGTCGGGCTTCAGCCCGACTGCAGCGCCGGATTCTCCGCCGTCGTCGGGCTGAAGCCCGACCCACAAGGCTGAAGCCCGACCCACAAGGCGGAAGCTTCCCCGAACCGGGGCCTGCCCGACGGGGCGGATGTTCGCGCTACAAAAGCGCGGGGCCCGACCGTACACTCGCGGCATCCTTCGGCGAGCGGGAACAGCGCGTGTCCTCCATCATCTCCATCCGCGGCCTGACCAAGACCTACGCGTCCGGCCATCACGCCCTCAAGCACATCGACCTCGACATCCGCCGCGGCGAAATCTTCGCCCTGCTCGGCCCCAACGGCGCCGGCAAGACCACGCTGATCGGCATCATCTGCGGCATCGTCAATCCCGGCGCGGGCAGCGTCAGCGCCGACGGCCACGACATCGTCAGGGATTACCGCGCCGCGCGGCGCAAGATCGGCCTGGTACCGCAGGAGCTGCACACCGACGCCTTCGAAACCGTGTGGGCGACGGTGAACTTCAGCCGCGGCCTCTTCGGCAAGGCGCCGAACCCGGCGCTGGTCGAGAAGATCCTGCGCGACCTCTCGCTCTGGGACAAACGCGACGCCAAGATCCTCACGCTCTCCGGCGGCATGAAGCGCCGCGTCATGATCGCGAAGGCGCTCTCGCACGAGCCGACCATCCTCTTCCTCGACGAGCCCACCGCCGGCGTCGACGTCGAGCTGCGCCACGACATGTGGGCGATGGTGCGCAAGCTGCGCGAGAACGGCGTCACCATCATCCTCACCACGCACTACATCGAGGAGGCCGAAGAGATGGCCGACCGCATCGGCGTGATCAGCCGTGGCGAGCTCATCCTCGTCGAAGAAAAAGCCGTGCTGATGGAGAAGATGGGCAAGAAGCAGCTCACGCTGCAGCTGAAGGCGCCGCTGGAAAAAATCCCCGGGACCCTGCGCGACTACGCCCTGGAGCTCTCCGCCGACGGCAAGGTGCTCACCTACACCTTCGACAGCCAGAGCGCGGACACCGGCATCGCCGTGCTGCTGCGCCGCCTCGACGAGGCCAGCATCGATTTCCGGGAACTGCAATCCAGCCAGAGCTCGCTGGAAGACATCTTCGTCAGCCTGGTGCGGGGAAAAGCATGACCGCCCCCGCCTCCCCCCTCCCCGTAGGAGCGGCTTCAGCCGCGAACCCGCTGGAGCGTTCCCGGCGCGCGCCGGCCGCCGTGCATGCCGAACGGTTCGGCGGGTTCGCGGCTGAAGCCGCTCCTACGGGCAGTGCATTTTACGCGGCCTGAACCAGGAGCCCCTGTGGGAAATCTCAACCTGCACGCCATCCGCGCCATCTACGTCTTCGAGATGTCGCGCACCTTCCGCACCGTCACGCAGAGCCTCGCCTCGCCGGTGCTGTCGACCTCGCTCTACTTCATCGTCTTCGGCTCGGCCATCGGCGCGCGCATGGGCGCCATCGACGGCATCAGCTACGGCGCCTTCATCATCCCCGGCCTGGTCATGCTGACGCTGCTCAGCGAAAGCGTGTCCAATGCCTCCTTCGGCATCTACCTGCCGAAGTGGTCGGGCACGATCTACGAGCTGCTGTCGGCGCCGGTGTCGTATGTCGAGGCCATCATCGGCTACGTCGGCGCGGCCGCCAGCAAGTCGGTGCTGCTGGGCGTGCTGATCCTGGTCACGGCGCGCCTCTTCGTGCCCTACGAGATCGCGCATCCGTTCTGGATGCTGTTCTTCCTCGCGCTCACCGCCGTCACCTTCAGCCTGCTCGGCTTCATCATCGGGGTCTGGGCCGACGACTTCCAGAAACTGCAGCTGGTGCCGCTGATGGTGATCACGCCGCTGACCTTCCTCGGCGGCGCCTTCTACTCCATCAACATGCTGCCGCCCCTGTGGCAGACCGTCTCGCTGTTCAATCCGGTGGTGTACCTGATCAGCGCCTTCCGCTGGAGTTTCTACGGCGTCGCCGACGTCAACGTCGCGCTCAGCGCCGGCATGATCACGGCCTTCCTGGCGCTGTGCCTGCTCGCGGTGCGCTGGATCTTCAAGACGGGCTACCACATCAGGGCCTGAGCGCGCCGCGGCCGCCCGGCCGGCAACAAGACCAGCGGCCCTGGGCCTCGACCGGCCGCCGGGGGCCGGCGCGGGCCCGCTGCTAGACTGCCGCCCGCCTCCGCATTTTCCCAGGCAGCGCATGACCGATCCCTACCTGACTCCCCTCGGGCCGCAGCTCCCCCGCCGCGGCAACGCCTTTTCGCGCGGCTTTTTCACCGTCCTGCTGCGCCTGCTGGGCTGGCGCGTCACCGGCGACTTCCCCGACGTGCGCAAGGCGGTGCTGATCGTGGCGCCGCACACCTCCCGCTTCGACGGCTTCATTGCCGTGGTGAGCGCCTTCGCGCTCGGCCTGAGGCTCTCCTTTTTCCTGAAGCACAGCGCCTTCCGCTTTCCCTGGGGCGGCCCGCTGCGCTGCTGCGGCGCCCTGCCCGTCGACCGCGAGCAGGAACAGGACCTCGTCGCCCACGCCGCGGCGCAGCTGCGCACGCACGACCGGCTGCTGCTCGCCGTCGCGCCGGAAGGCAGGCGTCGCGCGGCCGCGCACTGGCAGACCGGCTTCTACCGCATCGCCCACCAGGCGCAGGTGCCCATCGTCTGCCTCGCCTTCGACTACGCCCTGCGCGAGGTCCGCGTCGTCGGCCTGGCCCACCCGACCGGGAATATCGAGCGCGAGCTGCCGCAGATCATCGCCCTCTACCGCGGCATCACGCCCCGCCACGAGGACCGGCTCTCCGCGCCCCTGCGCGCCCTGCGCGCCGGGCCGCGCCGCTGAGCGCGGCCTCCTGCAGGTCGGGATTCATCCCGACCTGCAAAAGCTCGCCCCCTCTCACCCGCGCCTCCTCCACCGGCCCTATCAAACAAAAAAATGATGAACATGACCCGAAAGGCGCCGTTCTTTCTTTAATTCGTCCCCGCCCCTTCGTTACAATCCGCGCCTGTTTTTTGCTCAGCTCCAGCGGGCGCCCAGCGCAGGGTTCCCAGGAAAAACCGGCGCGCCGCGGCCACAAGCCACCGGCGTTTCAGCCCCACCAAGTCAGTCAGAGGAAGCCACCGTGCTCGAAGCCTACCGCCAACACGTTGCCGAACGCGCCGCCCTGGGCGTGCCCCCCAAGCCCCTCGATGAAAAGCAGACCGCCGACCTCGTCGCCCTGCTGAAGAACCCGCCCCCGGGCGAAGAAGCCTTCCTGGTGGACCTGATCGAAAACCGCGTGCCGGCCGGCGTCGACCCCGCCGCCTATGTGAAGGCCGCTTTCCTCGCCGCCGTCACCCAGGGCGAAGCCGCCTCCCCGCTGATCACGAAAGAGCGCGCCGTCTACCTGCTCGGCACCATGCTGGGCGGCTACAACGTCGAGCCGCTGGTGGCCCTGCTGAAAAATGCGCAGCTCGGCGCCCTCGCCGCCGAAGCCCTGAAGAAAACCCTGCTGGTGTTCGACTCCTTCCACGACGTGGAAGAAATGGCCAAGGCCGGCAACGCCAACGCGAAAGCCGTGCTGCAGAGCTGGGCCGACGCCGAGTGGTTCACCAGCCGCCCCGAAGTGCCGAAGGAAATCAAAGTCACCGTGTTCAAGGTGACGGGCGAAACCAACACCGACGATCTCTCGCCCGCCCAGGACGCCTGGAGCCGCCCCGACATCCCCCTGCACGCCCTCGCCATGCTGAAGAACGCACGCGACGGCATCACGCCCGACAAGCCCACCGAGATCGGCCCGATCAGGCAGATCCAGGCGCTGAAGGCCAAGGGCAACCTCGTGGCCTATGTGGGCGACGTGGTCGGCACCGGCTCCAGCCGCAAGTCCGCCACCAACTCCGTGCTCTGGTTCACCGGCGACGATCTGCCGCACATCCCCAACAAGCGTGACGGCGGCGTCTGCATCGGTTCCAAGATCGCGCCGATCTTCTTCAACACCATGGAAGATGCCGGCGCCCTGCCGATCGAGCTGGATGTCGCGCAGATGAACATGGGCGACGAAGTCGTGCTGCACATCGATCACGCCAGCGCCTCCGTGCGCGCCACCAAGCACGGCGAAGAAATCGCAGCCGCTCCGCTCAAGACCCCGGTGCTGCTCGACGAAGTGCGCGCCGGCGGCCGCATCAACCTGATCATCGGCCGCGGCCTCACCAGCAAGGCGCGCGAAGCGCTGGGCCTGCCCGCCTCCACCCTCTTCCGCCTGCCCGTGCAGCCCGCCGACACCGGCAAGGGTTTCACCCAGGCCCAGAAGATGGTCGGCCGCGCCTGTGGCCTGCCTAGCGGCCTCGGCATCCGCCCGGGCACCTACTGCGAACCGAAGATGACCACCGTGGGCAGCCAGGACACCACCGGCCCCATGACCCGCGACGAACTGAAGGATCTCGCCTGCCTGGGCTTCTCCGCCGGCCTCGTGATGCAGTCCTTCTGCCACACCGCCGCCTACCCGAAGCCCGTCGACGTGCAGACCCACCACACGCTGCCGGACTTCATCATGAACCGTGGCGGCGTGAGCTTGCGTCCGGGCGACGGCATCATCCACTCCTGGCTGAACCGCATGCTGCTGCCCGACACCGTCGGCACCGGCGGCGATTCGCACACCCGCTTCCCCATCGGCATTTCTTTCCCGGCGGGTTCGGGCCTCGTGGCGTTTGCCGCGGCCACCGGGGTGATGCCGCTGGACATGCCGGAATCGGTGCTGGTGCGCTTCAAGGGCAAGATGCAGCCCGGCATCACGCTGCGCGATCTCGTGCACGCGATTCCCTACGCGGCGATCCAGCGCGGTGAGCTGACCCTCGAGAAGAAGGGCAAGAAGAACGTGTTCAACGGCCGCATCCTCGAGATCGAAGGTCTCGAAGATCTCACCGTCGAACAGGCCTTCGAACTCTCCGACGCCTCCGCCGAACGTTCCGCCGCCGGTTGCTCCATCACGCTGAGCGAAGCCTCGGTGTCCGAATACCTGACCTCCAACATGACCATGCTGAAGTGGATGATCGCGCAGGGTTACGGCGACGCCCGCACCATCGGCCGCCGCATCGAAGGCATGGAAGCGTGGCTGGCCAAGCCCAGCCTGCTGCGCGCCGACAAGGACGCCGAATACGCGGCCGTGTACGAGATCGACCTGGCCGAGATCAAGGAACCGATCCTCTGCTGCCCGAACGATCCGGACGACGCCAAGCCCCTGTCGCAAGTGGCCGGCGTGAAGATCGACGAAGTCTTTATCGGCTCCTGCATGACCAACATCGGCCACTTCCGCGCCGCCGGCAAACTGCTGGACAAGGTGGAAGGCGGCTCGCTCGCCACCCGCCTGTGGCTGGCCCCGCCGACCCGCATGGACGAGCACCAACTGATGGAAGAGGGCTACTACAACATCTACGGCCGCGCCGGCGCCCGCACCGAAATGCCGGGCTGCTCGCTGTGCATGGGCAACCAGGCGCGTGTGGCGCCGAACACCACCTGCGTCTCGACCTCTACGCGCAACTTCCCGAACCGGTTGGGCCAGGGCGCGGATGTATATCTCGCTTCTGCAGAGCTTGCTGCGGTGGCCGCGGTGCTCGGCCGTCTGCCGACGGTGGCGGAGTACATGGGGTATGCGAAGCAGATCGACAGCATGTCTTCGGACATCTACCGCTATTTGAACTTTGACCGCATGGGCGAGTACACCGAGCAGGCGGGGAAGATCAATGTGGCGCAGCTGGCGTAGGTAGCCCTCCTCTCCCTCTCCCCGCCCGCGGGGGCGAAGGGGAAATCAACGAAGCACCGCTTCGTTCCCCGAAGCGCCACTTGCCTACCGGCAAGTGGCAGGGGCGCAGAGCGGGGTTGGGGTGAGGGGGAATCCCTCGCAACGCCCAAAAAGCCCGGATTCTTCCGGGCTTTTTGCTTATGCTCTGACCACAGTCCTAGCCATAAACGGCTAACTGCCCAGGAGTCCCGAATGGCCGCCATCACGAGCCCTTCAGACAGCGCTCACACGGCAGTTCATCCACAGCAATGTGGCTCGGGGCTTGAGGGAGGAGCATGCAACTGCACTTCGAATGGGATCCCCGGAAGGCCGAAAGTAACTTCCGCAAGCATGGCGTCAGCTTTGCGGAAGCTGCCGAGGTATTTCACGACCCGTTGGCACTGACCCTCTTCGACGAGGACCACAGTGCGCATGAAGAACGCTGGGTGACGCTGGGACAGACAAGCGCTCGTCGGCTGGTAGTGGTGGCACACACATGGCGGGACAGCGATACCGGCAGCCTCCATGTTCGTATCATTTCTGCCCGGCCCGCCACCAGCCATGAAGCCCGCCACCACGAAGGGTGAGAGATATGCGTGACGAATACGATTTCAGCAAAGCTCAACGCGGCAAGTTTTATGACAAGGACGCCGAGCTGCATCTGCCGGTCTATCTGGATGCCCAAATCCAGATCGAGCTGGCAACCATGGCCCAAGCCAAGGGAATGGAGTTGTCTGCACTGGTGAATGACCTGCTCAAGAAAGACATCGAGCTGATTCATATCGCCCGTTGATACGCAGCCACTTGCTTGCCGCCGGCAAGCCCCCGGACGAAGCGCCTGGAGGACAGGCTGTCCAGTGCAGCACGGCCTCAACGCCTATAGAAAAGTGGAGTTTTCTATAGGCGTCGCACCGGAAAGGTAAAGCAAACCTAACTTTTCTATCGGTGTTGCACCGCCGCTCCGAGATCGGCCTGGCCGAGATCAAAGAACCGATCCTCTGCTGCCCGAACGCTCCGGGCCATGCCAAACCCTTATGAGAGCCGCTGGGGCCGACGGCGACGTCGTACCAGAGCAGGGAGTCGTCCTCGAGCTTGGCCTCCAGGCGCTCGGCCAGGCGGCGTTCGCCGGAGGTCATCCGGGGTGTGCAGTTGTTGAAGGCCGGAATCAGGGTAGCCACGGGCGCGCGATCCTTGTGCGGTCGCGTCCTTGCGGGGTGTGGTCCGTCGGCGTCCTTCACCCCCATCCTGCCAGCCGCACCCATACCCGCCAGATATGCTCTTGACGACATATTCTCTTAACGCCATACTGACCACATGGCCTGGACGGTGCTGCTTCACGACGCCTTTGACGAGGAGCTGGGCTGTCTCGCAGAGGATCTGCAGGACGAGCTGCTGGCGGAGTTCGGCCCCAACCTGGGACGCCCCACGGTGGACACCCTGAAGGGCTCCCGGCACACCAACATGAAGGAGCTGCGCTTCTCATGGCGGGGCCAGGTCTGGCGCGTCGCCTTTGCCTTTGATCCCAAGCGCCAGGCCATCCTGCTGGTGGGCGGCAACAAGGGTGGAGCGGACCAGCGCCGGTTCTACAAGCGGCTGATTACCACCGCCGATGCGCGTTACGACGAGCATCTGGCCACCGGGCTGCCGCCCGGCAAGGGGACCCACCATGGCAAGAAAACTTGATGACGTGATCGCAGCGCTGCCCCAGGACCGCCAGCAGCGGATTGAAGCGCGCGCCATGGAGCTGGCGACGCTCAAGGACCTGCGCCTGGCCGCCCAAAAGACGCAGGAGGAACTGGCCGCCACCCTCGGCGTGGGCCAGGACGCCATCTCGCGCCTGGAGAAGCGCAGCGACATGCTGCTGTCGACGCTGCGCCATTATGTGGAGGGCATGGGCGGTACGCTGGAACTCGTGGCGCGGTTCCCGAACCGGCCACCGGTGGTGATCAAGCATCTGACGCCCGAGGCCGCGCCACGTAAGACGCGGGCGACCGCCTGAAGACGCAAAGCCGGGCTGCTCTCTGTGCATGGGCAACCAGGCGCGTGTGGCGCCGAACACAACTGCGTCTCGACCTCCACCCGTGACTTCCCGAACCGGTTGGGCCAGGGCGCCGACTGGCCTGAACCGCGCTAACCGCGCAACGTGGTCAGCCGATATGCGACGCGGATTTCTTCCAGATACAGCGGCTCGGTCTTGCTGCCTTCCGTCACGATGAGGATGCGGGCATAACTGGCCCGGCTGGCTGCCTTGCGCACCTTGCGCGCCAGCTGCCGATCCCTGGGCTGGTTATCGCGCCCCATTCAGTGCCTGGCCCCCAGCTCACCCTCGCGCAGGAAGGGCAAGGCGCCATAGCGCCCCTGCAGGTAGCCACGCTCCAGCGCCTCGTTCTTGCGCGGGCTGAATTCCAGCAGCGAGAACAGACTGGAGCTCTGATCCGGCTTCTTCTCCACGAACCAGACCTGGTCGCGACGGAACAGGCCGTAAGCGTCGAGCAGGGAAGTATCGTGCGTGGTGAACAGCAGTTGCGCGCCGCCGGTATTGATCTCAGGCCGATGAAAGAGCCGCACCAGGGCCTGCACCAGCAGGGTGTGCAGACTGGTGTCCAGCTCGTCCACCACCAGCGTGGGTCCCTTGGCCAGGATGTCCAGGATGGGGCCGGCCAGAAATAGCAGATTCCGGGTGCCGCTCGATTCATCCAGCAAATCGAAGGTGGCCTGCCCCTTCTCGGTGACGTGATGGAACTTCACTTCATCCATCAGCCGCTCGCGGGGTCCCTCTTCCCGCTTGCCGCTCGCAAGGCCGGCAAACTGCTCGACAAGGTGGAAGGCGGCTCGCTCGCCACCACCCAAAAAGCCCGGATTCTTCCGGGCTTTTTGCTTATGCTCTCCCCATACCCCCAGCCACCCATGGCTAACCGCCCAGGAGCTGCCCATGGCCGCCGTCCAAGCCCACATCCCTGAATCCCTCGCCCGCCAGGCCGAGGCCCTGATCCAGCGCGGCTGGGCCGGCAACCTGGACGAGCTGGTCGCCGAGTCCCTGCGGCGCTACCTGGAGTCCCATCAGGAAGTGTTGACCGAGCAACTCATTCGCCAGGACGTGGAGTGGGGCCTGCGCGGTGACGACTGAAGCTGCCGGACGCGTCGTCGTTGCCGACGCCGGCCCGCTGCTCCACCTCGACGAACTGGACGCGCTGGACGTCCTGTCCGACCTGGGGGAAATACTGGTGCCTCCCGCCGTACACCGCGAATTGCTGCAACACCGTCCCTCCCTTCCGCAACGCTGCCCGCAACTCAAGCTGCTCGCCGCCGTCCCGGCCGCTCCCACGGTCGACGCGCTGACCCCGCTCTACACCCTGCACCACGGCGAGCGCGAAGCCCTGGCCTGTTGCCTCGGACTGCCCTCTCCGCTACTGCTGACCGACGACACGGCGGCGCGCCTCGCCGCCCAGACCTTAATGATTCGCGCGCACGGCACCCTGGGCCTGCTGGTCCGCGCGGTACGCCAGCAACTGCGCCCGGCCCAGGACGTTGTGGCTCTGCTGGAGGCCGTCCCGGCGCGCTCCACCTTGCATATCCGCCCCTCACTGCTGCAGGCCATCATTCAGGACGCGCGCGTCGAGTGGGGGCTTCACCAGAGAGCGCCGTAGGACGGCAAAGCCACTGGCGAAGGGCCGGCGCCAAGCTGGCCGGGGCCCGACAGCGCAGCGCGCCGGACGCAGCGTGGAGCTCAATGTGTGTAGAAATCCCTGGCTTTCTATACACGTGGTGCCAGACAGGTATAGAAAGCCGCCTTGGCTATTGATGACGTGCTGAGTTCGGCCACCTCCGTGCCGCCGGCAAACTGCTGGACAAGGTGGAAGGCGCAAGCTGGGATCCGCCTGTGGCCGGACTCGACTACCCGCATGGACGAGCACCAGCTCATGGAAGAGGGATCACAACCTCTACGGCCGCGCCGGCGCCCGCACCGAAATGCCGGGCTGCTCGCTGTGCATGGGCAACCAGGCGCGCGTGGCGCCGAACACGACTTGCGTTTCGATCTCTACGCGGTCTGCTTTCCCAAGGTAAGCCGAACCGTCTGGGCCAGGGGGCGAATGTGTACCTCGCTTCCGCGGAACTCGCTTCCGTGGCGGCGGTGATGGGCAAGCTGCCCACCGTTGAGGAGCACATGGTGTACGCGAAGAAGATCGACAGCATGTCTTCGGACATCTATCGCTATATGAACTTCGACCGCATGCCCGAGTACTCCGAGCAGGCGGGGAAGATTGATGTGGCGCAGCTGGCGTAAGTGATGCTGTAAAAGCTGAAATAAAAATCCCCGCGAATGCGGGGATTTTTATTTAGACAACTCCACGATGAATTTAAAAATTAGGCAAGCCCATCGACAAAGTAAGCCTAAGCAGGCGAAACCCAGTCAACCAGCGTGCCTTTATCGTTGAAAATAGCCAACGCCGCTCTATTCGCAATGACATCCATCCTCGCATGGTCACGCAGCGTCACAAAATCATTCCCAGCCTTCTTCGCCCTAGTCGTCCCCAGTCTTTTAAAACGCCAAATCCCTGACTCTTTCCGAACAACCCAGATCTGCAAGTCGGAAGGCCCAATTAAGCCGCCAGCCAGAAACGCTGCGTCCAGAAATCTGACTTTCAAAAGTGAGTTCGAAATCAGAAAGTCAAACGAGACCGCAATCGCAAGTGCATCTTTGACAAACTGAGTTAGCTCCGGCAATGGCGTGTTAGCTGCTGCCACATGCGCCGCCCTATTCCTTCTTAAATATGAAACCTTGTATGAGTTTCTCAAAGAAACCCCTGATATTCCCAACTGAAAGGCGACCCTATCAACTGACTCCCACGGCCTGTCGATATTGAAAGCCGCCATCGCGTCCTTAATCTCATCTGCTCCGACATTAGAGGACGAGTACCCAAACGCAATAGCAGTTAGGTCATAGGGCACCGCGGCAGTAGAGGCAATCTTCCTGGTCTCTTCCTGCATGAATATCATTTTATCTGCGATAGTCTCTTGATAGGTCAGCTGCTGCTTGAGCGCCAATATTGCCTCATGAGTAACCGCACATCTCAGGCGCTCCGGTAATTTAGAAAATGAGCACCCCGTCCTTCCAACTTCCGCAAGAACTTCCGACATTCTCTTTTTAAAAAAGTCCTCCAATGCCGCAAATCCAACCACCGCCAATCCATTCCTCAGAATTGAGGCCTTTCTATTATGATCTTGGTCAGTTAGCAGACCATCTGAAAGGGCCTTTTCCGAAAGTGCCGAGTTAAGAGAGCTGATCCTAAGCAAAAAATCATCTTTCGCTGCCACAGGCTCAAGCCTCTCGCAAAAGTAATTGTAAGAGCCCCCGAATATCTGTTATTCGCTTTTTGACATTGGCAGGATTATTTGTTGCCTGACTCACTGCCTTCGCGAAATCCGGATTTTCGAATAGCTCTCGAAGGCCAGCCTCCACCCGCTCAGGATGATTGGCTAGCCGAGCAGTCTCTTCGTCGGTGATCGTAGAAACCGAGACCATCTGCGCATCAAAAAGAGGGGAGATCAGCTGCTCACGCCAATTGTTACGCTCAAGAGGTCGATGAAATGCGTGAACTCCAAATATAGAAACGCATCGATTAATTGAGCCCATGAAGGCCTGCCTGAGGCTATTAATTTCAGCCTCCGATGCATCCCTATTCTTCTCCATATAGTTGTTCATCTCATCAGCCAGAACGTTCCCAATGCTCTGCCAGCCTTGAAGAAGCGTGAAGTACCTTAAGACGAGCTCAACATCTTCCATCTTTCTATATGCATTCGAACTTTCACTACTAATTTTCAGCTTTTCTCGGACCACCACATTTTCGGACAGCTCCAGCAACAGAGCATTGAGAGAACCTGAATATGCAACGTTTCTAATTTCCTGAGGAGTAAGGCTTTCACCGCCAGTATTCAATCTTAGGAAGACCTCATACTTAAGCTGTGGATTTGACTGCTTTAGCAAAGTGATTACGCGAATATATGGCCTTACGGAGAGTGCGTTTTTTATCTGAACCGGAAGATCATCGAACCTCTTTCCGTTAAGTTCCGAAAGCCGATTAAGCCCCTCAAGAACTAACTCATTGCATATGAATCGCTTAATCGACGTGATCCTCTGCTTTCCGTCAATCACACTGTATTCCCCATATTCGTCCTCTGAGAGATACACAGGGGGCACTGGAACATTGAGAATAAATGACTCGATGAGAGAGGATTGGCGACCATCAAGCCATCTGTGTCGCCTCTGATATTTTGGTTCAATGTCAATTGAGCCCGCCGTTACCATCTCTGAGATGGCCGATAGCGAGAAGTCAGACTGCTGAACTACCAAGCTCTCCTGTGCCATTCTGAACTTTGCAACCAAACCATCCATTAGAAACGCCTCTATATTCATTTTAACAAGGGGTCGCAGCAAGTCTCCCAGCCCCCTTTTGATAAAGCTAAGCCTTCATCTAACAGCGGAATCTTCTGCTCCCAGACCGTCAGCCACTCTTTCTGCCTGCTCTGCAACTCCCCTTTTCCTTCGGGTAGTCAAAACTTTCGCAAGAGCGTCAAATCCAGGAATCCTAGAAAGATAATCAAGAGACACAGAAAGCTTTGAGCTATTTTCAAGAGCCTCCATTATCGGATGGTCAGACCTATTGTAGTCAGTTATAAGCTTGCCTGGATTTTCAGCACTAGCTTGGAGGAAGTTAAAAAGAAGGTTAGTGCGCAGCTCTTTCTTTACCTCTTCATCACCTTTCATCGATTCAATTTGCTGCGACAAGCCAGCGAATGTCTTCCCGAGTGACGATTTATGTATGTACTCCTCAATTAGCCTCTTAGAGAGATTTATCTTCTTGTTTGCGGAATATGCGAGCCATAGCACGGGAAGGTACAGAGGAAGCATCGGAAGCAGAATATTTGGAGTTCCCTTTATTACATCAATCAACTCCCAGTGCTGAATGACAATCAGATATAAATCAACAGAGAATGGGATGAGTGAGACTGCAACCAGACCATATATAGCATTCCTAAAACTCTTCTCTAATAGCCCCCTTGAAACCTCTTCAGCCTTCGCCTTTTCCTCATAGGCTGAACTTAAGCCCGCAGCCATTGCATCTGGAAGAAGCCTATTTAACTGCTCAATAACAGCTTCAACCGCTGCTTTTGCAGTTTCCTCTGACTGAGCGAATCCTGATATAACCCCGGACAAATCATCTGCGTACTTGCCTGAAATCTTTTTTGTCTCATCATCAAGATGAGAGTTTAGGCCAGAAATTCTATCGGATAACTCATTAAAGCTAGCCTCAAGCCTATCCCTTAGACCGGCAACACGCTGACCTTTCCCATCCTCGCCTTTTATCTCGCGCCCCATGACGTTAAAAAATACGTCCTCTATTGCCTTATATCGAGAAACGATGTGCGAATTTAGCGCCTCTACATCTGATCTTATCTTTTCAACATCAGGAAGCTTCGATTTTGCCAACTCAATATCAGACTCCAGAGCCTTAAATTTCTCAATCTTTTGACTTGAATCATCTACAGCCGAAGTTATCTCTTTAATTGCTTCTGCCGCTTGTTTATTGAAGGAAACAAGCTCCTCATATCGCATCTTAAAAGATGAAATTTCGGAGGAAATAGCCTCCAAGCTTTCCTTTACCACGGCGTGTTTGTTAGCAATATCAGAGTCAATAGATTTCGTATTTTTAAGGATTTCTTCTAGATCCGTAACCAGCTTCCTAACATTTGCAGCACTAGTCTGCGCGTCATTGCGACTTGCCGCGGCGGCCTCCGCAGACTGCCTCGCCGCCACCTCATCGGCGGTCATTTTGCTGGCCGCCAATTGTTCTACTTGAGAAAGCCGACGATTAACCTCCGACCGAAAAGCATTAAAGTCTTCCTCTGAAACACCGAAAAAGGCCATATCCCCTATCCCCTAATAGATAAACTCAACATGAATGAAGACTAACAAGTCAGAATGAAAATTAGGTTCCGAGTAACTTTCTGCTAGCCCCAAGCCCACCCCTTAAACTCCTTGAACCTCAGATCCAACAATTCCTGACTAGGCCAACTCCGCTGCTTTTCCGGCAGCGCCAAAACTCGTCCATTCAGCGCCTTCAGCCCACCTTCCAAAATCACCCCGTCCTGCATCCCCAGCAGCCGCTCACTCACCTGAATCCGGTAATCCGGCGTCACCCCAATCAGATTGGCGTCGAAGGCACGGTGATGAATACGCGAGAGGCAAATGCCGTTATTCACCTCCGCCACACCCCGCTCATGCGCATCCGGCACGATATGCGCCGCCTCCAGCAGCTCAGGCACGGGCAGCCCCGTCATGGCGCAGCGCGCTCCATAAGCCGCGAGCACGCGTTCGCGGAATTCGGCCTGATGCAGCCGCACCCGGGTTTCGCGCAGGGCATAACGACGCTCGATGCGCTCGGCGGCCACGTCGCGCAGCACATGCTCGTCGTGCGCGAGCGGCAGCGCGGGCGCGACCGACACCCGGCACGTCATCGTCGCCACCTCGATGCTCTCGATGAAGCAGGGAAAGAGGGCCGTGTAGACGCCTTCGGCGACGGCGTGGAAATAGACGAGGGGGAGCCGGTCCTGCAGGCATTCGCGCAGGGACCGGTTGAAGTGGTTGTCGGGGTCATCCCCCTGCAGCGAATAGACGAAGGTGCCGTCGGCGTCCTCGGCATCCGCATAGAGGTTCTGGCGGCCGGCGCGCGGTCGGGTGGTTTTGATGGAGAGCGCGCCGCGCCGCATCTGCTTCGGCTTGAAGATGCCCACCGCGCGGTTGGCGAGCAGGACCTTCTCGCCGTTGCACGCGAAGCCGTGGCTGATGGCGCTCCAGGGAATGTCGTCGCCGTAGACCTGCTCCAAGAGGCGCAGGCGCGCGAAGGCGGCGTGGCGGAGGTCGTCGCGCGCGGGCGCATACGAGCCGGCCATTAGCGGCAGCTCGCGGAAGGTGAGAGAGAAGTGAAAGCACCGGCCATGGCCCAAGCATCCTGCCGCCTGCTCCCTGCTGGCGATCCGGCCCGGCGTCCTGCCTGTGGCGATTGTTGTTCTTGCGCGGGCATGCGGCCCTGAAGTGCCCGAATCTAGCAGCGTTGCCGCTCGCACGGAATCCGTGAGGGCTGCAGCCGGCGGCAGAAAAGGGACGACCGTCGGCTACAAAGTTCGGCCCCTGTAGCGTATCTTTTTTGGTACGCTTGCGTCAGGCCATGGAGGGTCTATGCAGGCACGACTGGAAGTCCGCTTCTTCCGGACCGAGGCCGGCAACGAGCCGGTGCGGGACTGGCTGCGCGAGCTGCCGGCGGGGAACGGCGCGCCATTGGCGAAGACCTGAGGACCGTGCAGCTCGGTTGGCCCTTGGGCATGCCCCTGGTGCGCAAGATGGAACCCGGCCTTTGGGAGGTGCGCGTGAGCCTGGACAAGCGCATTGCCCGCCTGCTGTTCTCGGTGGAAGGCGAGGTGATCGTGCTCCTGCACGGCTTCATCAAGAAATCCCAGGCTACACCGGCCGACGACCTGAACCTGGCCCGGCAACGCCTCAAGCAACTGCGGAGCGCTCTATGAAGAACAAGCACATCGGCAGCAGCCTGGACGATTTCCTGCACGAAGACGCCACGCTGGAAGTGGCCACCGCCATTGCCGTCAAGCGTGTGATCGCCTGGCAGATCGAGCAGGAGATGAAGGCGCAGGATCTCACCAAGACGGCGCTCGCCAACCGCATGCACACCAGCCGCGCCGCGCTCAACCGCCTGCTCGACGACAGCGACACCAGCCTGACGCTGACCACGCTGGCCAGTGCCGCGCAGGCGCTGGGAAAAAAACTGCGGATCGAGCTGGTGTCGGAGTAATCCGGCCGTATGCCCGAGGAACTGCCTCCCTCATGCATACCGTCACTCCCGGCCAGCCCCATACACGGGGCTGGTGCTGCTGACCTAGCCGTCCCTGCAGCACGCCGGAGGCAAGGACGCCGAATACGCCGCCGTGTACGAGATCGGCCTGGCCGAGATCAAGGAACCGATCCTCTGCTGCCCGAACGATCCGGACGACGGCGATAAGGCTCTCAAATAGCGGGGCCGGGGCGGCTTGCAAAATATCCCATATGAGATAAGGCTATGGGATATTCAGCGAAATATCCCATAGGGTTAGAAATCATGGGATAGCCCCGGGAGTCGAGATGGCGCGCCCTTTGATCACCCGCTTCAGCCCTTCCCTGACAACCCTGCATAGCTCGCTGGCGGGTCAGGTCGAAGGCGGCATGCCGGTCATACCCGGCACGCCCGGCACGGTCTCCACCCGCCGCAACCAGGCGAAGGATGAATTTTTCGTTCACCGGTACTCGGATGGGGCCAACAAGCCCGTCGAGCGCTACGTTGGCCTGATCACGGACAAAGACGCCGTGGCGCGCGCCACGCAGATCGGTCGGGATATCGCCGAAATAAATGCCGCGCTCTCCGACGTGAGAGTGCTTGTCCATGCGGGCTACCAGGTGGCCGACAAGCCCTCCTACGTCACCCTCGCCACCCTGCATCTTCATGACCTGTTCCGGCGGGGCGCCACGCTGATCGGTTCGCACGCGTTTGGCGTGCTGACCAACCAGTTGGGCATTCGCGCGGATGGCTATAAAACCGAAGACATCGACGTGGCGCGTCGCGAAGAACTGGCTCTCGAAAATCCCCTCGACTTCCTGGAAATCCTGAAGGGCACCGGCATCGATTTTGTCGAGGTGCCTCGACTGCAGGTGCAGGAGCCTTCAACCAGCTTTAAAGCAGCGGGAAAATCCAGATTCATCGTGGATCTGCTGGCGCCCAGCAGTAACGACCGCATCGGACTCATTCCGGTACCGGAGCTGAATGCTCACGCTTCCACCCTGCCTTACCTGGCCTATTTGCTCGGGCGCACCCAAATGGGCTTATTGCTGGGCACGCCGGGGATCTGCCCCGTGCGCGTGCCACTGCCGGAGCGCTTTGCCCTTCACAAGCTCATCGTTTCGCAATTACGCGAAAAACGGGACGCCAAAGTCGAAAAAGACATTTATCAGGCCAGCGTACTGCTCGCCGGGCTGGCAGAAATTTTCCCGGGCGCCATTGATGAGGCGGTAATGGAAATGCCCATTTCGGCCATCTCAAAATTAAAAAAAGGCCTGGCCATGGCCCGGAAAACCCATCTGGCGCCGTATCCGCCTGCCATTGAAGAAGTGACTTCGGCCATAAGCCGCCTGGAAAAGTCGAAGTAATTCGCCAATGCCGCTTCTCGGGGTTTTTTATGACGGCTGTACAGACGGCTTAAGAGCCTGTCCAAAATCTTGGAGTGGTCCATTAAAAGAGGGGCCTGCGATTCTTTTTTCGCGGCTAAAGCCGCTCCTACATAGGAATTAATACCTGTAGGAGCGGCTTTAGCCGCGAAAAAAGGCGACGGGCAGCGCGACAAACAGATTATGAACAGGCTCTAAGGCAAGCCCGCGTAAGGCTGGCCAAGCCCAGCCTGCTGCGCGCCGACCAGGACGCCGGGTACGCGACCGTGTACGAGACCGGCCTGGCCGAGATCAAGGAACCGATCCTCTGCTGCCCGAACGCTCCGGACGACGCCAGGCCCCTCTCGCCGGGGGCCGGCGCAAGGCCAACATGTCTAGAAAACCGCCGCCTATACACGTCCCTGCGGAAAGGCAGCGAAAACCCGACTTTTCCCTACACCGGGCCTGCCCTTCAAAAAATATATCACTCATGATATAAATTCTGAAAATATCAGCAAAAATGCATCATAGGTGATTCAATGCGCGATCTTGCCGACGTCGCCACCACCCTGCGCCAGCTGCGCCAGGCCGCCGGCCTCAGCCAGGCCGAGCTGGGGGAACGGGCCGGGGTGCCGCGGGTCACCCTGGCCCGCATGGAAAACCTGACCCAGGGCGACATGAGCGTGAGCGCCCTGCTGCGCCTGCTGGCCGCCCTCGGCCAGGAGCTGCAGGCGCGGCCGGCCGGCCATGTGCGCACCCTGGAGGACGTGCTGGCCGAGCAGCGTAATGGGGGATCGGCTGAATGAGGCTGGACGTGCGGGTCAGCGGTCGCAAGGTCGCCTCGCTGTTCCGCGAGGGCGACGAGTTCGTGCTGCTCTACGAGCCCGGCACCGGGCCGGAGCAACTGGTCTCGCTCACCATGCCGGTGCGGGCGCGGCCCTGGACCTGGCCGCGCGACCTGCCGCCCTTCTTCCGGCAGAACCTGCCGGAAGGCTATCTGCTCGGGGTGCTGCAGGAGATCTTCGGCCGCTTCCTGGACGGCACCGACTTTTCCTTGCTGGCCCTGGTCGGCGGCAGCGGCATCGGCCGCGTCACGGTGGTGCCCGAAGGCAAGACCGACCACAGCCCGGTGAGCGCCTTCGACCTGGCCGGCGTGCTGCACGGCGACAACACCGCGGCCGCCTTCGAGGCGCTGGTGCGCCGGCATGCGCTGCAGGCGGTGTCCGGCGTCTTTCCCAAGTTCCTGGAACCCGGCACGGGCGCACTGGACTGGCCGGCCGACGCGCGCGCGGAAAAGACCACGCTGCAGAGCGGCCAGCACCTGATCAAGGGCTGCGGTGCGCGCACGCCTTTCCTGGCGCTGAACGAGCACTACACGCTGGAAGTGCTGCGCCGCACCGGCGCCATGGCGGTGGTGGACTCACAGCTCTCCGACGACGGCCGCGTGCTGGTGGTGCGGCGCTTCGATGTCGACGACGCGGGCCAGCCGCTGTGCGCGGTGGAAGACCTGTGCGGCCTGCTCGGCCGCCCGCCGGCGGAGAAATACGCGCCTACCACGGAGCAGGTGATCGCCGTCGCCCGCGCCTATCTGGCGCCCGCCACCGCGCAGGCGGATCTGGAGCAGCTCGGCTGGCTGATCCTCTCGAGCCATGTGCTGCGCAATGCCGACCTGCACACCAAGAACATCGCGCTGCGCTACACGCACGCCGGCGACGTGCGCCTGGCGCCGGCCTATGACGTGGTCACCACCGCGGCCTATGCGGAGTTCGCCGCCAATCCGCCCGGCCTGATGATCGAGGGCAAGCGCAGCTGGCGCGCGAGCAAGACGCTGGAGCGGCTGCTCAAGACGCGCCTGAATATCGCACCGCGCCGCTACCAGGAGATGCGGACAGTGTTGTGCGCGGCGGCCACTGCGACGGGACTGGAGTTGGTGACCCTGGCGGCGGCGCGGCCGGAATGGCGGGAGGTGATCGCCGCCATGGTGTGGGCGTGGGTGCGGGGTATCGGCGAGATGGGGGCGGTGCCGGACGCGGCAGCGTCGCTGGCCAAGGCGCTGAC
Organism: Pseudomonadota bacterium; assembly: GCA_049320605.1. GTDB lineage: Bacteria > Pseudomonadota > Gammaproteobacteria > Pseudomonadales > Moraxellaceae > UBA2031. Next base: position 20,346 of record JBMOQI010000010.1, read on the forward strand.
AGCGGCGGAAATGGCAGAGCCGGCGAAGGAGTCGACAACGACGGTGATTGGGCGGTCGGAGCTGATGGGGAAGGGGCGGCCGTTCTGAGGCGTGAGGACCACCGCCATCCGCCTGTGGCCGGCCCCGCCGACGCGCATGGACAAGCACCCGCTGATGGAAGAGGGCTCACACGCACAGTGCTGGGCCGCCTGCCGACGGTCGAGGAGTACATGGAGTACGCGAAGCAGATCGACAGCATGTCTTCCGAGGCACTCCGGGCCGACTTCAATACGACCCTGGGCCTGATGCTTCCGCGCCGGCCCGACAGCGGCCGACCCGGCGTGCCTGCCGCCTGAGCGAGGGGGTCTGCTTGACCCCGTTCCAGCACTTGGCCAGACTAGACCAACCCAGATCAAAATACAGGCAGGCCCCGCCATGACCTCCGTCAACATGCTGCAAGCCAAGTCTTCGCTCTCGCGCCTGGTGGAGGCCATCGAGCAGGGGGAGGAGCAGGAAATCATCATCGCCCGCAACGGCCGCCCCGCCGCCCGGCTGGTGCCGCTGGCCGATGCGCCCTCGGGCCCGCGCATCGGCGTGGCCCGCGGCCGCTTCGAGGTGCCGGACAGCATCGATGCCCATAACGAGGAAGTGGCGCGGCTGTTCCTGGGGAACGCCCCGTGAATCTGCTGCTGGATACCCACGTCGCCCTGTGGGCCATCAGCGACAGCCCGCGCCTCTCGACGCGGGCGCGCGAGCTGATCGAGTCGCCCAGGGCGGTGGTCTGGATCAGCGCCGCGTCGGTCTGGGAAATCTCCATCAAGCACGGCCTGGGGCGGGGAGACATGCCGGTCTCGGGGGCCGACGCCCTCAAGTATTTCCAGGCGTCCGGCTACCGCTTCCTGGCGGTGGAGCCCGAGCATGCCGTCGCCATCGCCGACTTGCCGCCGCTGCACCAGGACCCGTTCGACCGCCTGCTGGTGGCGCAGGCACTGGTCGAGCCCATGCGCCTGCTGACCCACGACCCGATGGTGGCGCGGTATGGCGACACCATCATTGCGGTCTGAGCGACCGGACACCCGGCACGAGCGCTACCCGCCGCAACCAGGCCAGGGATGAATTCTTCGTGCACCGCTATTACCACGGGGCCGGACCGGCCCCTCTCCGCCCTCTCGAAACCGAAAAAGGCCTGGCCCTGGCAGGCAAGGCCTATCCGGACGACGCCAGGCCCCTCTCGCCGGTGGCCGGCGCCAGGCGCGACGAGGTGTGCGGCGGCTCCTGCATGACCAAACATGGGCTGCTTTCGGGAGCGGGGCGGGGGCGCAGGGCCGGGTCAGGCCTGACGAGGCTGGGGGGGGTTCGCGGCTGAAGCCGCTCCTACGCGGAGCGGGAGGGTTCGCGGCTGAAGCCGCTCCTACGCGGAACTTGACGCCGTTCCGGCGCTGGTTCGCGGCTGAAGCCGCTCCTACAATGCAGCCCTCCGCTTTTTTCCCGGGATTGCCATGACCTCCGTGCCGCCCTTTGCCGCGCTGCAGGATTATTTCGACGCGCGCACCTGGGGCCGCGGGCTTGCGTATTACAACGCCGGCCGCGTCGGCCCCCTGCAGGTCGTCCAGCACCGGCAGGGCTGGGACGTGGTGGCTGCGGTGCAGGGCCAGGCAGGCGCGCCCTACCGCGTCGGGTGGCACCTGGCCTCGCGGCCGCCGGACTGCTACGGCGAATGCAGCTGCCCGGTGGGGGTCTACTGCAAGCACATGGTGGCGGTGCTGCTCGCCCTCGAGGAGTGGATGGACGCGCCGGAGACCGCCCCTGCCGCCCGCGGGGCGGCGGAGCTGAAGCTGGCCCGGGGCTGGCTGCAGGAGCTGGACAGCCTGAGCCGGCAACAGGAAGACCGGGCGGCGGCCTGCCTCGTCTATACGCTGGGCACCGGTCCCTTCGCGAAGGGACCGCCCGCCCTCACCGTGTACAAGTCGCGCCGGCTGAAGAAAGGCGGGCTCGGCAGCCCGACGCCCTTCCGCGGCTACGCCAACCCCGACCTGCTCCTGCGCCGCCCGGATTTCGTCGCCGACAGCGACGCCGCCGTGCTGCGCCTGCTGCAGAGCAGCTTGTCCTGGTCCGACGCCGCCTGCGTCGACCTGGACGGCGACTGGGGCCACGCGGCCGTGCTGGCGGCGCTGGCGACCGGCCGCTGCTACTGGCAGCGCGTGGAGGGCGAGCCGCTGCTGGCGGGCGAGGCCTGGCACACGCGGCTCACCTGGCAGCGCGTGGAGGGCGAGCCGCTGCTGGCGGGCGAGGCCTGGCACACGCGGCTCACCTGGCAGCAGGCGGCCGACGGCAGCCTGCGCCTCGGCCTCGAGGCGCAGGCCCCGGGCTGGGTGGTGCTGGCCCTGCAGCCGCCGCTGGCCGTCGATACCGAGGCCGGCCTCGTGCACCCGGTGCATACGCCCCAGCCGCCCAGGGTCACCGCCGCGCTGCTGAACGCGCCGGCCTTCCGGCCCGAAACCTGGTCCGAGCTGGCGCCGCGGCTCACGCCCCTGCTGGCGCGCTGGCAACTGGCGCTGCCGGACGCCATCAAGCCCCCGCGCCTGCTGGCTGGCATCGCGCCGCAACCCCTGCTGCAGCTCAGCGTGCGGCGTTACGGCCGGGGCGGCCGCAAGACGCTGCTCTGCGCCCGGGCCGGCTTCCGCTACGGCCCGGCCGAGGTCGCGGCGGCGAGCGGGGACGAGCCCATCCGCCTGCGCCAGGACGGCGAATACCTGCTGATCCCGCGCCAGCCCGAGCCGGAAAAGGAAGCGCTGCTGGCCCTCTTTCCCCTGCAGCCCCTGGCCCGGCTGATGAAGTGGTACGAGCTGCCGGAGGACGTCACGGCCGGCGACTACGGCCTGCCCGACGAGGCCGCCTGGGAGCACTTCATGAGCCGGCAGATGCCGGCGCTGCAGGCCGCCGGCTGGCAGCTCAGCCTGAGCCCGGACTGGCCCTGGCAGCGCCACGAAGTGGACGCCGCCGCCGCGTGGACCGGCGAACTCACCGAGTCGCCCGACGCCGGCGGCTGGTTCGCCATGAGCCTCAGCGTGGAGGTCGACGGCCAGGCGGTGAACCTGGTGCCGCTGCTGGTGCAGGCCGTGGCGGCCCTGCCCCGCCAGGACATGCAGCTGCTGGCGGGGCCGCAGGCGCCCTCTCATCTCAACCTCGTCCATGGCCGGCAGCTCCTGCAGGTGCCCACCGAACGCCTGCGCCCGCTGCTCGCCGTGCTCGCCGACACCTTCGGCCGCGCGCCCGCCGGGTCGGCCGTGGACGCCCGCGGCCGGCTGCGCCTGGCGCGCCTGGACGCCGCCCGCCTCGCCGCCGGCACGGCGGCCGACTGGCGCTCCGGCCGCGAGCTGCGCGCCCTCGGGCAGCGCCTGGAGGACTTTACCGGCCTGGAGGCCGTGGCCCTGCCCGCCGGCTTCGGCGCCGAACTGCGCCCCTATCAGCAGACCGGCCTGAACTGGCTGCAGTTCCTGCGCGCGCACGGCTTCGGCGGCGTGCTCGCCGACGACATGGGCCTGGGCAAGACGGCGCAGGCCCTGGCCCATCTGTGGGTGGAAAAGTGCGCCGGCCGCCTGGACCGGCCCGCCCTCGTCGTCTGCCCCAAGAGCCTGCTGCCCAACTGGCGCAACGAGGCGGCCCGCTTCGCGCCCGGCCTGCGCCTGCTCTGCGTGCACGGCAGCCAGCGGGCGCCCCTGCTGGAGGCCGTCGCCGACTTCGACGTCGTCGTCACCACCTATCCCCTGCTCGCCCGCGACAGCGACGCGCTCGCCCGGCAAGAATTTTCCCTGCTCATCTGCGACGAGGCGCAGCAGCTCAAGAATCCCAGGACCCAGGCCGCGCAGGCGGCGCGCCGCATCGGCGCCCGCCAGAAGCTGGCCCTCACCGGCACGCCGCTGGAAAACCATCTCGGCGAGTTGTGGGCCCTCTTCGACCTGCTGCTGCCGGGCTATCTCGGCGATGCCGACGGCTTCCGCCGCCGCGTCCGCACCCCCGTCGAGAGGGACGGCGATACGGAGGTGGCGCGCCGCCTCGCGCGCCGGATCAAGCCCTTCCTGCTGCGCCGGACCAAGGACGAGGTGGCGACCGAGCTGCCGCCCAAGACCGAGATCCTGCGCACGGTGACCCTGAGCGGCGGCCAGCGCGACCTCTACGAAACCGTGCGCGCCACCATGGACGCCAAGCTGCGCGAAGTCATCGCGCGCAAGGGCCTGGCCCGCGCCAGCATCGAAATCCTGGAAGCCCTGCTCAAGCTGCGCCAGGTCTGCTGCGACCCGCGCCTGCTGCCGGGCGAGGCCAGGGCCGGCGCCTCCTCCGCCAAGCTGGAACTGCTCTTCGAGCTGCTGCCGGCGCTGCTGCAGGAAGGCCGGCGCGTGCTGCTGTTCTCGCAGTTCACCAGCATGCTGGCGCTGATCGAGGCCGAACTCGCGGACCGCGGCATCGGCTACGTCAAGCTCACCGGCCAGACCCGCGACCGCGAAACCCCGGTGGCCCGCTTCCAGAGCGGCGCGGTGCCGGTGTTTCTCATCAGCCTCAAGGCCGGCGGCGTCGGCCTCAACCTCACCGCCGCTGACACCGTCATCCACTACGATCCCTGGTGGAATCCGGCCGTGGAAACCCAGGCCACCGACCGCGCCCACCGCATCGGCCAGGACAAGCCGGTGTTCGTCTACAAGCTGATCGCCGAGGGCACGGTGGAGGAACGCATCCTCGCGCTGCAGGCGCGCAAGGCCGAGCTCGCCGCCGGCATCTACGGCGCCGAGGCCGGCCTCGGCGGCGCGCTCGACGCCGAGGATCTGGCGGCCCTGCTCCAGCCGCTGGATTGAGCGCCGGGGCGGGAGGGCCGGGCGCCCGGCGCGGCGGTCACGGCGCCGCCCCCTGCCGCCGGATCTCCTTCCGCTTCATCGCCAGGTATTCCCCCCGCTCGAGCTCATGCAGCTGCAGCGGATAGCGCTCGACCGCGCTGTGCCAGTCGTTCAACCGCTGCTCCAGCCGCGTCTCCGCCGGCGCCGACAGCGCCCCGAGATACGCCTCGACCGCGAGGTAATAGCGCATGGTGTTGCGCTCGACCACGCCGCGCATGCCGCGGATGAATTTGTCGCGGCCTTCGGCCTCGGGCTCGACCACGCTGAAGCCCACCTTGTCGCGCCCGAGAGTAGCCAGATAGCCGCGCATGGCGACGCGCGCCGCGAGGCCGTAGCCATAGGAATAGGCGAGGTGGAGGAAGCTGCGCTGCGCATCCAGCGCCACCGCCTCGAGCACGATGCGGTAGTCGCGGGTGCCGAGGGGGCCGCTGTCGGCGCTCAGCACGACCTGCAGATAGTCGGGCCGGGCCGCGGCGAGCCGATAGGAAAACTCGATCGGATACGTATCGTCCACGGGCTGGTCAAACTTGCGGCCGATGTGCAGGCGGAGGCCGGCGCTGCTCGGCTGGCAGCTCTTCACGTTGAGATGCAGGATCAGGATGTCGCACCACTGCGCCGGACCCTGCAGCGCCGGCCCTGCCGTGACGTAGGGCTGGTCGATCACGGCGTGGATCTCGCCGGTGAGCGTGCCGTCCTGCTGGCGGGACTCGACGTGGAGCGGGCGTCGAAAGGGATTGTCGGCCAGGTGCGCGCGCAGGGCCGCATGCCGCGCCCGCAGCGCGGCCGCGGCGTCCGCCCGGGCCGGCGATACGCCAGAGAAGAAGAGGAACAGGGCAACCGCCAGCAGCCCGAGCCTTCTCGCGCGACGCTCCGCCATGATCCTCCCCTCCGCTGCGGCCGGCTGGGCCGGCTTCGGGAAAGTGTAGGTCAGGCATGCCGCCGGCCATGGGCGCCCGGGCGCGGCGCGCGCCGCTGCAATCGCGTTACGGTTGGGGGGTTCGCGGCTGAAGCCGCTCCTACGGGGGCCTTTGATGGGCTTGTTCGCG
>JBMOQI010000011.1:0-162393 GCA_049320605.1 Pseudomonadota bacterium
TGCGCCAGTTATAGATCAGGCCGCTTTCCAGGCCGAGCTGGCGGGCGGCCTCGGGCACCCCCATCCGGTCGGCCAGGGCCAGGGCCTCGGTCCGGAAGTCAGGGGCATACTGCTGGCGGGTCGGCTTTTTGGGCTTGTTTTGCTTGGTTGGCTTGGTCATGGAACACCTCTGTCGCGCAGGATATTCGCTTAACAGGGTGTCCGGTATTCCTGGGCAGGATCAATCAATGCCTCGTAGCTGTAGTCTGCCGTCCCGCTCTGCTCTCCTTCCTCCAGCGCGCGGCGCAGGGCGCTCAACTTAGCCTCCGTATCTTCCAGCAGCCGCAAGCCCGCACGTACCACTTCACTGGCAGAGCCAAAGCGTCCACTTTCAACTTGGTGGGTTATAAAGCTGTCAAAATGCTCACCCAAGCTCACGCTAGTGTTCTTGGCCACATCGCACCTCCAGTACCAATATCAAATAAATATTGGTACATCAAAGTTGGTGCGTCAAGGCGCATCTGTCAGCCGGCAGGCGCGCCTAACAACTCGTTCAAGGCCGACGCGCTACGCGCGCGGCCTTAACTCCAACGTTAGCCGCTTAGATGCCGGTAACAAGAAAGTCTAGCGCGGCAATAATGTTGTCTCTGTGCGCAGTAAGCTCTGCCACTTCAGCCCCCAGCTCCTTCCTTGAAATACCGGCGAGTTGCGGCGTCATTGCCACCTACCCTTCCCGTCAATTTCAAATATAGGCGTGAGCACCGTTAGAGCCCTTCCTTTCATGGTGGCAGCGACATAAAGCGGCACCACCACCCGGGTCTCAAGCGCACCGAGCAGATTGCTTTGTATATCGAGCAGGTAAGGCATACGGGGTCCTGGTCGCGGCGTTCTTGTTCTTGTCAACCGAGAATTGCGGCATCAAAAGCTCCTCAGCACATCACCAAAGGAGCCGTGCTTTTCCACCTCCTGGTTGTAGGCCGCTATTGCCTCCCGGTTCTCCTGCAGCCACTGCTCCTGCTGGCGCTGCTTCAACAGCTGAGCCAGCGCCTGCTCCAGGGCCGCCGAGAGATTAATGTCCATGGCTTTGGCTTTTTTCAGTAAATCGCTGTTCATGCTGAGGTTCGTGGCTTTCTTGGGAGCTTGGCTGTCATATGGCGGGAGCATGGCTGCGCCTCCATGCAAGGCTGGATGCGCATGGATTATGCGCACTAATCACCCAGGTCAAAATGCGACGCGGCCAACCAGCTTCCTTGCATACACGGTGGTTTCAGTATCCTATTTGCGCTGGTTCCCGCCGTTTTCCCCCAGCACCCGTTTCCCTTGAAGACCGCGCCGGGGAAAAGCAGAAATCATGAGAAATAAAGCCATCATGCCGTCATCTTCGCCTGCGTCACTGCTGTTCCTCCTGCTGTTCGCCACTCTGTCGAGCCTGCCGCTCGGCGCCGAAGCCTCCGCAGCAGAGGCAACCCCATCGCCCGCCGGCGCCCGCGCCACACCCAAAAGCAGCAATTCACTTCGCCTCGACAATGAAAGCCGGGGCTGCAAGAAGGCAAAAAAGACCTATGCCATGACCAAAAGGAAGCGCCTCTCCACGCCGCTGGAAATAAATCGAGACCGAAGGGCCGTACTCGCGGCGTGTAGCGCCGCGCCCTGAACACTTGCTCAAAGCCGGCAGTCGCCGCCTGCGGTGTCGCGGCCCGGCCCCAGGTGCCCCATGCAATTAGTTATCAAAGAGCAGCAATACTTCTCCCTGCTGGACGAAGACCACTTCTTCTCCTGGCTGCAGCGCATTGCCGGAGTGAGTGGCATAACGGGCACGCCGCAGGGGCTTGCCGTCACGCTCGAGGCGACCCAGTTCACCGACGAGTCGCTGCATGATCTGCTGGCGCTCCACGCCCGATACCACCTCGACATGCGCCAGCTCGCCCAATTCGAAACGCCGGAGAACAGCCGCTGGTTTCGCAATGCCGAAGCGTTCTGGCACCAGCAGGTGTTTGGCTGAACCGCCTGCGCCCCCTGCCGAGCGCCCGCGCCGGCAGGCGCGGCGCGTGGCCGGCCCGCGCAACCAGGTGATAGCATCGCCGCCTCATGCGCCTTCACGACCTGCATCACCGCCTCGCCGCTCTCGGCGCCCTGCCCGTCCACCGCGACCGGGTGCTGCGCGCCTGGCTGCAGGGCCGGGCGCTCGATGCGGGCTCCCGCCGTCAGCAGGCCGCCCACCAGTTGCCGCTCTCGCTGCGCAACGGCCTGCCGCAACTGGCGGCGGAGCTCGACGCGCTGGCGCGGCTGCGTTCCGAGCACCCCGGCGCTGACGGCTCCGCGCGGCTGCTGGTGGAGCTGGCCGACGGCCAGATGGTCGAAAGCGTGCTGCTGCCGCGCGCGGGCGTGTGCGTGTCCACGCAGGTCGGCTGCGCCGTGGGCTGCCGCTTCTGCATGACGGGCAGGAGCGGCCTGCTGCGCCAGGTCGAAAGCCTCGAGATCGTCGCCCAGGTGGTGCAGGCGCGACGGCGGCGCCCGGTGAAGAAGGTGGTGTTCATGGGCATGGGCGAGCCCGCGCACAACCTCGACAACGTGCTCGAAGCCATCGACATCCTCGGCACCGACGGCGGCATCGGCCACAAGAACCTGGTGTTCTCCACGGTCGGCGACCTGCGCGTCTTCGAGCGCCTGCCGCAGCGGCGCGTGAAACCGGCGCTGGCACTCTCGCTGCACACCACCAAGGCCGCGCTGCGCGAGCACCTGCTGCCGAAGGCGCCGAAGATCGCGCCGGAAGAACTGCTGGCGCTGGGCGAGCATTACGCGCGCCAGACCGGTTACCCGGTCCAGGTGCAGTGGACGCTGCTCGCCGGCATCAACGACGGCCAGGACGAGCTCGATGAAATCCTGCGCCTGTTCCGCGGCAAGCATGCGGTGCTCAACCTGATTCCCTTCAACAGCCTGGAAGGCGGGGACTACCGCCGTCCCGAGGCCGCGCGCATCGTCGAGATGGTGCGCTACCTGCACGGCCGCGGCGTGCTGACCAAGGTGCGCAACAGCGCCGGCCAGGATGTCGCGGGCGGCTGCGGCCAGCTGCGGGCGCGCGCCGTGGAGTTCGTCAGCTGGCCGCCTGAGCGGCGCCTTACATAGCCGGCGGCTTTCCTACACTGCCGCTACGAAGATGCGCAGAAAGCGTCACTGCGGGCGCTGCCGCTTCCTTCCTAATATCCCTTACTGATCCGTCCTGGCTTCTGCGGCCGTCCGGGCCCTTGGCTGTCGCCCTGACATGCATCGCTCTGGTCGCTGATTCCATTGTCCAGGAGGGTGCCTGCAGCACGGGCCTGCCGCCCGGACTGCGGCACCTGCAACCTTTCATCTGCCAGGACGCAGGCCTGCGGGAGGGAACTCATGAAATGGCTGGTGGCTTTCGGGGTGTACATCGCGGGGGTGGCGCTGACCGGCCTCACCTCGCTCTTCGTCGTGCTGATGCTGGCCGGGCCGCATTCCGACCTGCTGCCGCACTCGCTGGAGGTCGTCGTGATCATGCTGGGCTGGATGTTCGTGCTGGTGGCGCCGGCCCTGGCGGCGCGCTCGGCGCTGCGCCGCCATGACAGCAACCGCAAGAAGCCCGAGGCCAGCCGCCGCGAGCCGGTGACGACCTTCAAGTAGCCGGCGGGCGCCTGGCGGCCGGGCCTTGGCAGTCCGGCAGCCAGGCGCAGGGAAAGAGGCCGTGACGGCGCAGGCCGGCGGGCGTAAATTCCGCAGCCCGCGATCAAGACAGGCGTACGTCTGATGAGCCGCCGCAAATCTGCCCGCCCCACTCCCCGCCCACCGCTGCGCCAGCAGGCCGGCCGCGTGCTCGGCAATGCCCGCGACCGCCTGCTGCGCCCGCAGGTCATCTCGCAGGCGGGCCTGACGCCCTACGAGATCATTGCCGACGACGGCCTGGTGACGCTGCGCCGCTATCGTCCGCTGCCCGAGACCCAGATTGCGGTCGCCGGCGAAACGCTTGCCGTCCGCCCCGCGCGCCAGCGCGTGCCGGTGGTGATCGTGCCGCCGCTGGCGGTGAACATGCTGATCTACGATCTCTTTCCGCAGCGCAGCCTGGTGAAATACCTGCTGGCGCGCGGCTTCGATGTCTATCTCATCGACTGGGGCACGCCCGGCATCCGGCACGCGCACTACAACCTGCACACCTATGTGGTCGAGCTCATGCCCGCGCTGCTGGCCAAGGTGCGCCAGCACAGCGGCCGGCAGGACCTCACGCTGCACGGCTGGAGCATGGGCGGCATCCTCACGCTCTGCTACTGCGGCGTGACCGGCGACGCGCACATCCGCAACCTCGTGATCCTGGGCGCGCCGGTGAACTCGCACGCCTCCGGCCGCCTCGGCAAGATCTACCAGTTCGTCAGCGGCCGCGCGCAGTGGGTGCGCGAGCACACGCCCTTCCGCATCCACAAGCTCAACCCGCGCCTGCTCTACACGCCGGGCTGGGTGAACTCCCTGGGCTTCAAGCTCACCAACCCGGTCGGCACCGTGATGGGCTACTGGGACCTCGTGAAGAAACTCGGCGATCGCGACTACATCGTCGAGAGCGCCACCAACGCCACCTTCCTCAACCGCATGGTCGCCTACACCGGCGGCATCGTGCAGGACATGATGGTGCGCATCTGGATCGACAACGAGATGGCGGACGGCCGCATGCCGGTGGGCGACAAGGTCGCCAACCTCAGGCAGGTGCAGGCCAACCTGCTCGCCTTCGCCGGCAAGAGCGACACCATGGTGACGAAGGACGCCGTGATCACGCTGCTCGACCTGGTCGGCTCGGAAGACCGCAGCTTCCTGCTCGTGCCCGGCGGCCACATGGGCATTCTCTCCGGCAGCCGGGCGCCGGCGACGGTGTGGAAGAAGACGGCGGACTGGCTGGAGGAACGGTCGCAGTAAGAAGGCGTGGAGGGGCGGGGGAGGCGGTCGCCCAGCCAGTGCTTGCCGAGGGTGAAGGTGAGGCGCATGAGGTCGCGCGCCGGAAGCAATGCCCGGGCAGGAGGGCTTCAGCTGAAGCGGGGCCCTCGCTGCCGGGCGCGTTGGCAGCGGGCGGGGCAGCGCCTATGCTCCACGGCCCGTCCGCGTTTCCGATTGCCATGCCCGCCCCCCACCCCGACTCGCTGCTGCGCCATCCCGATTTCCTGCTCTACTGGAGCATCCGCCTCTGCTCGATGATGGCCTTCCAGATGCTGGCCGTGGCCGTGGGCTGGCAGGTCTACGACCTCACCGGCAGCGTGCTGGCGCTGGGCTATGTCGGGCTCGCCGGTTTCCTGCCGTCGCTGCTGCTGGTGTTCGTGATCGGCCAGGTCGCGGACCGCTTCGACCGCCGCCGCGTGGTGCAGGCGGGGCATGTGCTGGAGGCGCTGATCGCCGGCGTGCTGGCGCTGGGCAGCTGGCAGGGCTGGCTCTCGGTCACGCATGTCTTCATCGGCGTTTTCCTGCTCGGCACCGGCAAGGCCTTCTCGGCGCCGGCGCTGGCGGCGCTGCTGCCCGGCCTGGTGCCGACGACGGTGCTGCCGCGCGCCGTCAGCGCCGGCAGCGCGGCGATGCAGGCCGCCATCATCCTCGGCCCGGCCGTGGGCGGCTTTCTCTATGTGGCCGGGCCGGTGGCGGTGTACGCCGCCGCCGCGGTGCTCTTCGCCGCCGCGGTGGTGATGCTGGGGCTGATCCGCGCGCGCCAGGCCCCGCGCACGGCGACGCCCCAAACCCCCGAAGACAGCTCGGTGTTCGCCGGGCTGCGCTTCATCCGCAGCCGGCCGGTGGTGTTCGGCGCCATCTCACTGGATCTCTTTGCCGTGCTGCTCGGCGGCGCCACCGCCATGCTGCCGGTGATCGCCAAGGACCTCCTGCACGTGGGGCCGGCAGGCCTCGGCGTGCTGCGCTCGGCGCCGGCGGTGGGCGCGCTGCTGGTCTCGTTCTGGCTGGCGCGCTTTCCCATCGAGCGCCGCGCGGGGCAGGTCATGTTCGCCGGCGTCGCGGTGTTCGGCCTCGCCACCATCGGGCTCGGGCTTGCCACGAATTTCTGGATCGCCACCGTCGCGCTGCTGGTGCTGGGCGGGGCGGACATGCTCTCGGTGGTGATCCGCTCCTCGCTGGTGCAGCTGGAGACGCCGGACGCCATGCGCGGCCGCGTGAATGCGGTGAACTTCTTGTTCATCGGCGCTTCCAACCAGCTCGGTGAATTCCGCTCCGGCGTCTCGGCGGCGCTGCTGGGCCTGGTGCCGTCGCTCGTGGCCGGTGGTGTCGGCGCGCTGGCCGTGGTGGCGCTGTGGATGTACTGGTTCCCCGAGCTGGCGAAACGCGATCGGCTGGTGGAGGAGGCAGCCGCCTCGTCCGGGACGTAGGCCGGCGCCGGCACGGGGCCAGCCGCGCCGCCCTCAGCCGGCAGGCCTCCGGCCTTCCCGCTGACGCAAGAAGAGATCGTCGCCGGATCAATGCCCTGGCGCGCACGCGCGCGCGGAAGGGAAGATAGTGCTTCCAGCCCCTTGCCGCCGCCGCAATCCCCCTGCCGTTCTCCGTCGCGTCATCCCCGCGCCCCTTCAGCCTTCTCGTCCTGCCGTGCATCGTGAGGATGCGCGTGGCTCGCGTATTCAAACCGCTCCGCGCGCATCAGGCCCACCAGCCCCTCCTGCAGGCGCCGGCCGAGGCGCTCTAGGCGCCGCCGCGATTTCGGGAACAGGCTCTGCGAGCTGTACCAGAGGAAGCGCGGTCCGGCGGTGAACAGCGGGAACCAGGGATAGATTTTCTCCGGCAGGCCGAGCTGGCGGCGCCGCTCCTTGTTCAGGAACAGGCTCGTCGTGGAAAGATGGAAGTGGTACTGCAGCCTGCGCCGCCATTCGAGCAGCCGCGGATGCCCGCGCAGCCAGGCGATGTCGCGCTCCAGCGGCTCGCGCGCGAGCGAGCGGCCGAGCTCCTGGCTGGTCCAGTCCGGCGGGCTCTGCGTGACGAAGGTGTGGTAGAGGCGCAGGAGACCGGTACGCTCCTCATCGCACAGCCATTTCTCCTCCACGCCCATGAGCCACGCCACGTATTTCCAGAGATGCATGACGGCGCGCGAATCGCCGCGCGTCACCGGAATGCCCAGGGCGCGCACGCCGAGCAGCATGATGGGACCGAAGGCGAGATAAGTGGCGACCATGTCGATCTGGTTCACCGGCAGGCCGTATTCCTCGACGTCCCACTCGGGCCGCGTCGGCAGGTGACGCCGCACCATGGCGTGCACCAGGCGCACTTCCACGCTGGAACGGAAGCCGGGGCCGAAGCGGCGCATGCCGTCGCTGGCGGTGCAGTCCATCCACCACTTGCCGGTTTCGGCGATGCGCCGCGCGGCGCCCTTGTTGAGCGCGCCGGTCAGGATGAGGGCGCGGTTGAACCCGGAGAGCAGGTAGCCCCCCATGAGGGCGAGGTCGCGCAGGATGTAGGGCGCGGCGAGGCCGAAGCGGTGGATGCTGCGCACGCCCTCGTCGAGCAGCGGCCAGTCCACCCAGGCGGGCACGCGCTCGATTCCTTCGAAGAATTCGCGCAGCGGCGCCGGTGCATCCGGCACCGCGTCGATACCTTTTTCGAGAGCCTGCATGAAGAGCGCTCTCGCCTCGCGCGGGCCGTGCTCGAACATCCAGTCGACGCAGCGGTCCATGGCCTCGTCGCCTTCCATGAGCGCGGCCATCATCGCGCTCCACTCGGCCGGCGAGGGCCGCGGATCGCGGCCCAGGGCAAGGCGCATCCAGAGCGGGACGCGGAGTTCATTGCCCCGGCGGGAATAGTGCTGCGCGCGCCGCGGAATCATCGCGTCGCTGCCGGGTGCGGCTTCTACCCTGCTGTTCATGCCTGTGGCTCCACAGTGGCTGGCTTCCCGACCTTAATGCGAACACGGATTCGCATTCAATGCGCGTTTGCCAGGACGCCAGGGGGGAAGCGCATGCGCCAGCGGCGCCAGCGGGCGCGCTCGCGGCCATGGCCACTTATCAAGAAATCGATATCAACCTATAAGAAATATGTATTTGTGCTGATAAGCGAGGATTGGTAAAAAACGCAGCCTCGGCAGGTGCTCCGCCCCTGCCGTTCCCCACGCCATGCGGAGTTGCCATGTCTGCCTATGCCCAGGAAAAAGTGCTGAGTGTCCACCACTGGAACGACACGCTGTTCAGCTTCACCACGACCCGCGACCCGGCCCTGCGCTTCAAGACCGGCCAGTTCGTGATGATCGGCCTGGAAGTGAACGGCAAACCGCTGATGCGCGCCTACTCCATCGTCAGCGCGCCGTACGAGGAACATCTCGAGTTCTACTCCATCAAGGTGCAGGAAGGCCCGCTGACCTCGCGCCTGCAGCACCTGAAGGTCGGCGACACCCTCATGGTCAGCCGCAAGCCCACCGGCTCGCTGATCAGGGACAACCTCAGGCCCGGCAAGCGCCTCTACCTGCTCTCCACCGGCACCGGCCTCGCGCCCTTCATGAGCGTGATCCGCGATCCCGAGTTCTACGAGGCCTACGACAGGATCATCCTGGCCCACGGCGTGCGCGTCGTCTCCGAGCTCGGCTACCACGACCTCGTCGCCCGGGAACTGCCGGAGAACGAGTACTTCGGCGAGCAGGTGCAGGAAAAGCTGATCTACTACCCGACCGTGACGCGCGAGGACTTCAAGACCCAAGGCCGCCTCACCGACCTCATCGAGTCCGGCCGACTCTTCGCCGACATCGGCCTGCCCGCGTTCACGCCCGCGCACGACCGCATCATGATCTGCGGCAGCCCGAGCATGCTGAAGGACCTGGTCGTCCTCCTGGAGCAGCGCGGCTTCGAGGAAGGCACCAGCAACAAGCCCGGCGACTACGTCATCGAGCGCGCCTTCGTGGAAAAGTAGGCAGCCGGCACCCACGTCCCCTTCCAGAGCCCGGCATCCGCCGGGCTTTTTACGGGCCGGCGCCGGCAGCGCTCGACCGCCCCATGCCTGTGCCGCGCTCCGGACCGGCTGAAACAGAATGACACATTCGTAAAGTCGCTTTTACAATCGCGCAGGTTTTGACCTCTTCCGACAGGAGTCTGCCATGCTGCTCTGGTTCGTCGTCGCCTACCTGGCGATCTCCCTGCTCATCGGCCTTGCCGCCGCGACCAAGGTGCACAACGCCCGCGACTACGTCGTGGCCGGCCGCAACCTGCCCATGGTCATGGTGCTGGCCATGGTGTTCGCCACCTGGTTCGGCGCCGAGACCGTGCTCGGCATCTCCGCGACCTTCCTGGACGAGGGCTTCCGCGGCCTGATCTCGGACCCGCTCGGCGCCTCGCTCTGCCTGGTGCTCTTCGGCCTGATCTTCGCGCGGCCGCTCTACCGCATGAACCTGCTGACGCTGGGCGACTTCTTCCGCCGCCGCTACAACCACAAGACCGAGCTCGTGCTCTCGCTGTGCATCGTGATTTCCTACCTCGGCTGGGTGGCGGCGCAGATGACGGCGCTGGGCCTGGTCTTCAACGTGCTCTCGCAGGGCGAGATCAGCGTGGCATGGGGCACCGTGATCGGCGCCTCCGTGGTGATCTTCTACACGCTCTTCGGCGGCATGTGGTCGGTGGCGATCACCACCTTCGTGCAGATGATCCTCATCATCATCGGCCTCGTGTACATCGCCTGGGTGGCCGGCGACATGGCGGGCGGTTTCACCCACGTGGTCGGCCTGGCGCAGGCCGAAGGCAAGTTCGCCTTCCTGCCCCGGGCCGAGCTCATGGACATCATCGGCTGGATCGCCGCGCTGCTGACGCTGGCGCTGGGCTCCATCCCGCAGCAGGACGTGTTCCAGCGCGTGAACTCTTCCCGGAACGAAAAGATCGCGGTATGGGGCACGACGCTGGGCGGCATTTCCTATTTCTTCTTCGCCGCGGTGCCGCTCTTCATCGCCTACTCCGCCAAGATCATCGATCCGGCCATGGTGGAGAGCATCGCCAAGCAGGACACCCAGCTCATCCTGCCGACGCTGGTGATGAACCACATGTCGGTGTTCGCGCAGGTCGTGTTCTTCGGTGCGCTGCTCTCGGTGATCATGTCCACCGCCTCCGGCACGCTGCTGGCGCCGTCGGTGACGTTCTCCGAGAACATCCTGAAGAGCAGCTTCAAGGACATGAGCGACCGCCAGCTGCTCTGGGCCACGCGCGCCACCGTGCTGGTGTTCGGCATCCTGGTCACGCTCTATGCCACCTCCACCAGCGAAAGCATCCACGGCATGGTGGAAAACGCCTATCGCATCACGCTCGCCGGCGCCTTCGTGCCGCTGGCCGCCGGCCTCTTCTGGAAGCGCGCCAATAATCTTGGCGTGACGCTGTCCATCGCGCTGGGCCTGGGCACCTGGCTGCTGTTCGAGTTCATCGGCAACGAGGACCTGGTCGAGCCGCATCTGCTCGGCCTCGTCGCCAGCGCCATCGGCATGGTCGTCGGCGGGTATGTCGGCAAGCCCGGCAGGCAGGCCGATGTGGTCGGCCAGGCACAGGCCAGGCACTGAAGCCCGCTTGTATGAAAAAAGCCCGGCACTGCCGGGCTTTTTTCATTCTGCTTTGCCACCGCGGTTCGTAGGTCGGACTTCAGTCCGACTACGGCATCAAATTTGACGCTGCATGTCGGACTGAAGCCCGACCTACGACCACCGGAAGCCTTGGGGGGCAAAGACGAATCAGGTGTCGCGCTTCTTCACGCCGCGCTGCGCCACCGCCGTCAGCGGATCTTCCGGCCAGGGATGGCGCGGATAGCGTCCGCGCAGGTCCTTGCGCACCTCGGCATAGGCATTCTCCCAGAAGCTCGCCAGATCCTGCGTCACCGCCACCGGGCGTTGCGCCGGCGACAGCAGATGAATCGTGAGCGGCACGCGGCCGCCGGCGAGGCGTGGCGTCTCGGTGAGACCGAACATTTCCTGCAGCTTCACCGACAGCACGGGATGGTGGTCGGTGGTGTAGTCGATGGCGATGCTGGAGCCGCTCGGCACGTCGAGCCGCAGTGGCAGCTCGCGCTCGAGGCGTTGCTGCTGCGGCCAGTCGAGCAGGCTGTGCAGGGCGTCGCGCAGCGGAAATTTCTCGAGATGACTGAAGCGGGAAATGCCGTCGAGATACGGCCCTGCCCACTGCGGCAGCGTGGCCAGCAGCGCGGCATCGCCGACGTCGGGCCACTGTTCCGGCTCGAGCGCGTGCATGAGCTGCACGCGCGCCTGCCACTGGCGCAGCTCCGGCGTCCACGGCAACACCGGGCTGCCGGCCAGGCGGATAGCCTCGGCCAGCACGGCTTTGATTTTTTCCGGGTCGGCGCTGGCGAGCGGCTTGTCTTCCAGCACCAGCGCGCCGAGACGGCGCTGGCGGCGTGCCTGTACGGACTGCGTCGCGCTGTCCCAGCTCACGAACTCGGTGTCGGTGACGACGGGGCCGAGTACGTCTTCCAGCGCGGCAAGCGATACCGGTGCCGCGAGAAAAATTTTCGCCTCGCGTGCCTTGCCGTCCATTTCCGCCGCGACCAGCCACGGCTCGCGCGCCAGCCGGTCTTCCGGCGGCAGCAAGGCGCCGCGACCGTTGCTCAATAAAAAACGTGCCTCGCCTCCGGAGCGGCGCTGCGCGACGTGATCGGGATAGGCCAGCGCGAGCAGCAGGCCGGCATCTTCGTTCTGCTCCACTGAAGATTTGCCGTTGCGCTCTTCGAGCCGGCGCGCGCCTTCGCGCACGAGGCGCAGGCGATGGCGGTCGACGCCGGCGATTTCCTGCTCGCCGCGCAGCAGCGCGAGGCGGTCGTGGATGTCGGCACCGTGCGCATGCGGCAGCAGGTCGCGCTCGGCCAGCAGCGCGGCGAGCTCCGCGGCGAGCCGGCCGAGGCCGCGCTCGCGGCCGCGCAGCACCATGTGGCCGAGACGCGGCGGCAGGCCGAGCTTCAGCATTTTCCGGCCATGCGGCGTGACGCGGCCTTCGGCATCCAGCGCCTCGAGCTGCTGCAGCAGCTCGCGCGCCTGCGCCCAGTTGGCGGCGGGCGGCAGGTCGAGCCAGGCGAGCGCCGCCGGGTCGCTCACGCCCCAGTGCGCAAGCTCGAGCACGGTGCCGGTGAGATCGGCCTGCAGGATTTCCGGCGGCGCGAAAGGCAGGAGGCGCGCATGCTCGTCCTCGCTCCACAGGCGGAGGCAGATGCCGGGAGCGAGACGGCCGGCGCGGCCGCGGCGCTGCTCGGCGTTCGCCGCGGAAACGCGCTGCGTGACGAGGCGCGTCATGGCGCTGTTGGGATCGTATTGCGGCACGCGCAGCAATCCGGAGTCGATGACGACGCGGATGCCCTCGATGGTGAGGCTGGTCTCGGCGATGGATGTCGCCAGCACGATCTTGCGCGTGCCGGCCGGGGCCGGGCTGATGGCGAAGTCCTGCGCGTCCGCGGCGAGCTGGCCGTAGAGCGGCGCCAGCACCACGCCGGCCGGGAGCCCGGCTTCCAGCCTCTCGTGCAGGCGGCGGATCTCGCCCTCGCCGGGCAGGAAGACCAGCACGGAGCCGGTTTCGTCGCGCACCACCTCGCGCACGGTGGCGGCGAGATGATCGAGCCAGGGCACGCGGCCCGGCGCGCGGTAGCGCACGTCCACGGGAAACATCCGGCCGCCGCAGGACAGCACCGGCGCGCCGTCCAGCACGCGCGCCATGGCGGCGGCGTCGAGCGTCGCGGACATCACGACGAGGCGCAGGTCCTCGCGCAGTACCTGCTGGCACTCGCGCGTCAGCGCGAGGCCGAGGTCGGCCTGCAGCGAGCGCTCGTGGAATTCGTCGAAGATGACGGCGCCGTAGTTTTCCAGCGCGGCGTCGTCCTGCAGCAGCCGCGTGAGGATGCCTTCGGTGACGACTTCGATGCGCGTTTCCTTGCCGACCTTCGTGTCGAGACGCGTGCGATAGCCGACGGTGCGCCCGACTTCCTCGCCGAGCAGCGAAGCCATGTAGCGCGCCGCCGAACGCGCGGCGAGGCGGCGCGGCTCCAGCATCACGATGCGCCTGCCGGCCAGGAAGCCGGCCTCGAGCAGGGCCAGCGGCACGCGCGTGGTCTTGCCGCTGCCGGGCGGCGCCTGCAGCACGAGCGCGGGCCTGCGCGCGAGGCTGGCGAGCAGGTCGGGCAGGATGGCGTCGATGGGAAGGGGCATGGTTTCGGCGCGGCGGTGGCCGCAATGGTCGAAACCGGGATTATCGTGCAAGTGGGGCGGCCGTGGCGATCGCGGCCGTGCTTGCTTTGCGGGGGAGATATTCGCGGCTGAAGCCGCTCCTACAGACACGTTCTCGTTGTAGGAGCGGCTTCAGCCGCGAATATCGAGTCCTCAGGGATGGGTCGCAACCAGATCGTTCTCGGGCAGCACGCGCTTGGCGGCGAGGAAATAGCGCATCCAGTATTTGCTGTCGAGCTTGTCGACGCGCACGAAGCCGCCGCGGGAGGGCGCGTGCACGAAGCGGTCCTCGCCGATGTACACCGCGACATGGTTGACCCGGCGGGACTGGCCGAGCCTGAAGAAGAGCAGGTCGCCGGCCCGGAGGTCGCGCAGGGCGACTGCCCGGCCCGCGCCCTGGCGGTACATGGCGTCGGAGTTGCGCGGCAGGGTGACGGGGCTGGAGAGGCCGAGGATGTATTGCACGAGGCCGCTGCAGTCGAAACCGGTTTCGGGGCTGGCGCCGCCGAACTGGTAGGGCGTGCCGATCAGGGAGAGCGCGACCACGACCATGTCGTCGTGACTCGGGGCGGGACGCGGGGCGGTATCGCTGGGGGCCTCGGCCGCCGCGGCGGCCCAGGGGGCCGGCATCAGCAAGGCCAGCAGCACTATTAGTAATCGCATTGTCGTTTTTCTCCCTGTAGCGGGCCCTGGCGGCACCGGGTCAAATCGACGCCTCCGGCGCCGGTCAGGATTTAATCAGCTTCGCTGCCGGGCTGAAGCCCGAAATAGGCCTTAGGAACAAGGCCCGAGGGGCAGCGCCATCTTCCTGAGGCGGGGTGGAGTTTTCCCGTCCAATCCGCGGATTTCCTTTACGAATTGTTAATTAGCGGCCTCCACCACCGCCGACACCGTCACCGGCACGCCGTTCAGCACCGGCAGGCCGGTCAGGACATCGATGTGCTGCTCGTCGGTAATGTCGTTGATGCTGACGCCGGCCACCTTGCGCGCCGTGCTGAGGCGCACGCCTTCGCGGCCATGGCCCCAGCCATGCGGCACGCTGATCACGCCGCGCATCACGGCATCGGTCACCTCCGCCGGCAGCTCGATGCTGCCGACGCGCGAGGTCACGCGCACGGTCTGGCCGTCGCGGAGGTTCAGGCTGGCGGCATCGTCGGGATGCACATAGGCCGTGCAGCGCGGCTTGCCCTTCACCAGGCGCTGCGAGTTGTGCATCCAGGAATTGTTGCTGCGCACGTCGCGCCGGCCGATGAGCTGGAAGGCGTGCGCGTGGCGGCTGCGCAGCTTCTGCTTGGCGCGCTTCACGTCGTCGAGGTAGAGGGCGGGCGCGAGCCGGATCTTCTTGTCGGGCGTGGCGAGCGCCTCCGGCAGGATGCGCCGCAGCGGGCCGAGGTCGATGCCGTGCGGGTTTTCCGCCAGCTTCTTCAGCGAGAGGCCGTCGCGATCGGGACGCAGCACCGACAGCACGCGCTGCGCGGCGCTGCTGTCCTTCTTCACCAGCCGGGCATGCGAGCCGTAGGGGCCGAAGCGCAGCATGAGGTCGAGGCCGGCGTCGAGGCCCATGCTCCCGATGGCGCCCTGCACGCCCTTGCGCACATAGCGGCCGAGGCGGCCGGCGTCGGCCAGGCGGTTGGAGAGCTCGAGCAGGATCTGCCAGTCCTGGCGCACGCCTTCCGGCGCTGCCAGCATGGGCGGCGACCACTTGGCGAAATTGCGCACCGACACGGCGGCGAGGCCGATATCCATGTGCGAGCGCTCGAGCGGGCTCGAGGGCGGCAGGATGATGTGCGCGTGGCGCGTGGTCTCGTTGATGTAGAGGTCGATGGAGAACATGAAGTCGAGCTGCGCCAGCGCCGTATCGAGGCGGCGGCCGTTCGGCGTCGAAAGCACGGGATTGCCGGCATGCGTGGCCAGCAGGCGGATCTGGCCCGGGCCCGGCGTCAGGATTTCTTCCGCCAGCGCCGCCACCGGCAGCTCGCCGCCGAAGGACGGCAGGCCGCGCACGCGCGAGCGGTGTTTGGCGTATTCGCCCTTCGGGCCGAGCTCCAGCACATTGAAGGGCGGATTGCTGAACATCATGCCGCCCTCGTGGTCGAGGTTGCCGGTGATGATGTTGAGGGCGTGCAGCAGCCAGCCGGAGAGCCCGCCGAACTCCTGCACGCAGGTGCCGATGCGGCCATAGCAGGCGGCATGCTGGGCCGAGGCGAAATCGCGCGCGAGCGCGCGGATGGCGGCGGCGCCGATGCCGGTGATGTCGGCCACCGCTTCCGGCGTGAAAATCGCCAGGGCCTGCTTCAGCTCGACAAGCCCCTCCACCATGTCGCCGAGGTGGCGCAGGCGGATGTGGCTGTCGGCGAACATCACCTGCACCAGCGCGGCCAGCAGGAAGAAATCGGTGCCCGGCCTGATGAAGAGGTGCTCGTCGACCTTGGCGGCGGTCTCGGTGCGGCGCGGATCGATCAGGACGACGCGGCCGCCGCGCTCGCGGATGCCCTTGATGCGGCGCATGGGATCGCCCGCCGTCATCAGGCTGCCGTTGGACGCCATCGGGTTGGCGCCGAGCATGAGCAGGAAATCGCAGCGGTCGAGGTCGGGCACCGGGAACAGCAGCTGGTGGCCGAACATCTGCTGGTTGGCCAGCATATGCGGCAGCTGGTCGACCGAGGTCGCGGAAAAGCGCTGGCGCGCGCCCAAGGCGTGGATGAAGGGGGGAATCAGCAGCAGGGCCGGCGTGTGCACGGTCGGGTTGCCGACATAGACGCCGAGGGCGGACGGGCCATGCTCGCGGCGGATGCGCTTGACGTTTGCCTCGATGCTGGCGAAAGCCTCCTCCCAGGAAATCTCCTCCCACTCCGCGCCGACGCGTTTCACCGGATGACGCAGGCGGTCCGGGTCCTCGTGCAGGTCCTTCAGCCCCATGACCTTGGGGCAGAGGTGGCCGCGCGAGAGCGGGTCTTCCTTGTCGCCCCTGATGGACAGGATCTGCCCCGCCTCGTGCTCGATGACCACGCCGCACATGGCCTCGCACAGGTGGCAGGTGCGGAAATGTTGTTGCGGGCCGCTCATGGGCCTTCTCCCTGCGGGTCGATGCCCCATAAATAATGGGTTGTGCCGGCCATGATAAGCCCCCGGGCGCACGAATCCGCCAACCGGATCAAGGATCCGCCGGCGCGGTCCGCCTTCGGCCGGAAGGTCTCGCCGCCCGGCGGCGCCGGTTCTACACTGCTGGATGCCACGTGCCGAGGAATGGAGACCTGCGATGCCGCTGCCCGAGACCCGCCAGACCCTGACCCTCTCTGACGGCCAGGCCTACCGCTATTACTCCCTGCCCGCGCTCGAGGCCGCCGGCGTCGGCCGCCTCTCGCGGCTGCCGGTCTGCCTGCGCATCGTGCTGGAGTCGGTGCTGCGCAACGTCGACGGCAAGAAGATCACCGAGCAGCACGTCGCCGAACTCGCCAACTGGCAGCCCAACGCCAGGCGCACGGAAGAAATTCCCTTCGTGGTGGCGCGCGTGCTGCTGCAGGACTTCACCGGCGTGCCGCTGCTCGCCGACCTCGCCGCCATGCGCAACGTCGCCAGGAGCATGGGGCGCGATCCCAAGAGCATCGAGCCGCTGGTGCCGGTGGACCTCGTCGTCGACCACTCGGTGCAGGTGGATTTCTTCGGCACGAAAGACGCGCTGCGCAAGAACATGGAGCTGGAGTTCCGCCGCAACCACGAGCGCTACCAGTTCCTGAAATGGGGCATGCAGGCCTTCGACACCTTCCGCGTGGTGCCGCCCGGCATCGGCATCGTGCACCAGGTCAACCTGGAGTATCTCTTCCGCGGCGTGCAGCGGCGCGACGGCGTGATCTTCCCGGATTCGCTGGTCGGCACCGACTCGCACACCACCATGATCAACGGCGCCGGCGTCGTCGCCTGGGGCGTGGGCGGCATCGAGGGCGAGGCCGGCATGCTCGGCCAGCCGGTGTACTTCCTGACGCCGGACGTCGTCGGCGTGGAACTGCGCGGCCGCCTGCGCGAGGGCGTCACCGCCACCGACCTCGTGCTCACCATCACCGAGATGCTGCGCAAGCAGAAGGTGGTCGGCAAGTTCATCGAGTTCTTCGGCGACGGCGTGAGCGCGCTCTCCGTCGCGGGGCGCGGCACCATCGGCAACATGGCGCCGGAATACGGCGCCACCATGGGCTTCTTCCCCATCGACGCGAGCACCGTCGCCTACCTGCGCGGCACCGGCCACACCGAAGAAGAAGTCGAAGCCTTCGAGGCCTACTTCCGCGCGCAGCAGATGTTCGGCGTTCCGCGGGCCGGCGAGATCGATTACAGCGAGGTGCTGGTGCTGGACCTCGACAGCATCGTGCCCTCGCTCGCCGGCCCGCGGCGGCCGCAGGATCGCGTGAATCTCGCCGACATGCGCCGCAACTTCGAACAGCTCTTCAGCCAGCCGGCCGCGGAGTTCGGCTTCAACAAGACGCCGGCCGCCTTGCAGCAGCGCTATGCGACGAAGCTCAGCCTGCCGCCGAAAACCCGCCCGATTCCGCCGAATCTGCCGGAGAAACGCGCGCTGGAACGCCAGGAGGTGGAGATGCTGGACAACCATCCGGCCATCCAGCCGCCGCCGATGGCGCCGGAGGCGGTGGACATCGGCCACGGCGACGTGCTGATCGCCGCCATCACCTCCTGCACCAACACCTCCAACCCCAACGTGATCCTGGCCGCCGGCCTGCTCGCCAAGAAGGCGGTGGAAAAAGGCCTGTTCGTGGGCCCGCGCGTGAAGACGGCCTTCGGCCCCGGCTCGCGCGTCGTGCCGGAATACCTCCGGGCCACCGGGCTCATGCCCTATCTCGAGCATCTCGGCTTCGGCGTCGCCGGCTTCGGCTGCACCGTCTGCATCGGCAACTCCGGCGACCTGCCGGCGGAATTCAACGAGACCATCGTCGACAACGACATCATCGCAGCGGCCGTGCTCTCCGGTAACCGCAACTTCGAGGCGCGCATCCATCCCAACATCCGCGCCAACTATCTGGCCTCGCCGCCGCTCGTGGTGGCCTTCGCGATCGCCGGGCGCGTCAACATCGACCTCACCAGCGAGCCGCTCGGCAAGGACACCGAAGGCCGGCCGGTCTACCTGAAGGACATCTGGCCGCAGGACAGCGAGATCGAAGCCCTGCTCGCGCACGCGATGAACGCCGACGTCTTCCGCGAGCGCTACAGCGATTTCACCAAGGACAACGACCTCTGGAGCGCCGTGCCGACGAGCGCCGGCAACGTCTACGGCTGGCCCGACTCGACCTATATCGCGCGGCCGCCGTTCTTCGACGATTTCGCCATGGCGCCCGGCCCGGTCGGCAATATCGACAATGCGCGCGCGCTGCTCCTCCTCGGCGACTCCGTCACCACCGACCACATCTCGCCGGCCGGCGCCTTCCGCCCGACGACGCCGGCGGGCCAGTACCTGATCGAGAACGGCGTCGCGCCGGCCGACTTCAACACCTACGGCTCGCGCCGCGGCAACCATGAAGTGATGATTCGCGGCACCTTCGCCAACGTGCGCGTGAAAAACCTGATGCTGCCGCCGAAACCGGACGGCACGCGTATCGAAGGCGGCTATACGCTGCTCGACGGCGAGATGACGACGGTCTACGAGGCCGCCATGGAATACCGCCGGCGCGGCACGCCCACGGTGATCTTCGCCGGCGAGGAGTACGGCACCGGTTCCAGCCGCGACTGGGCCGCGAAAGGAACCCTGCTGCTCGGCGTGAAGGCGGTGATCGCGAGGAGCTTCGAGCGCATTCATCGCTCCAACCTGGTCGGCATGGGCGTGCTGCCGCTGCAGTTCCTGGAAGGCGATTCGCTGCAGAGCCTCGGCCTGACCGGCGCGGAAAGCTTCGACATCTGCGGCATCACCGCCGACCTCAAGCCCCTGCAGCCGCTATTGCTGAAAATCCGCGCGCCCGGCAGGGAGGAGCGCGACATTGCCGTGATCGCGCGCATCGACACGCCGGTCGAGGTGGATTACTACCGGCACGGCGGCATCCTGCCTTATGTGCTGCGGCAGATCCTGGCAGGCGACGCGCCGGGCGGCTGAAGCACTTTCATCGTTCGCGCGCGCCGGCCCTCAGCCCGGCGGCGGCAGCGACTGTGCCGGCCAGATGGCCCGGGCCACTTCATAGCAGTCATCGATGTATTTATCGGCGATCTGCTTCAGCGTGAGATAGCCGAGCGTGCCGGCCAGCAGGGTACCGGCCAGCGGCACGAACTTGGCCACCTGGGTGGTCAGCAGGCGTCCCAGGTATTTCTGCAGATTGCGCCGCACCAGCGTGCGCATCATGAGTTGCCCGAAGAAGCCCGGCTGCCGGTTGCGCATATGCCAGTGCACCTTCTCGCGCTGCCCGGTGGGCATTTCCCGGATTTTCTCCGGTGACAGGCCGAAGCGCTCGGTGATTTCCGGCAGCAGCCCCGACAGCAGGCGGACATCGGCCGCCACATCGAGCAGGGGCAGCGGCACGATGGCGGCGCCGGCGGAATATCTGGCCTTGCGGCTGGCGAGCCTGCGGCAGTCCTGGCGGATGGTCTCCAGCTCCCGGGGGGTCATCTGCAGCATGATTCACTCCTGGCCGTCACTCCTGCAGAAGTGATAGCTGGCGCGGCCGCATGTGCAAGAAATTGCCTGCGTTTTTATCTCGAGTCCCGGCCCTGTGTAACCGGCCTACAGCAACGCACCCGTCTGGCTGACCGTTCAGGCACAGAACATACAAACCCGCAGCCATTGCAGGCATGCGGCTGCACAGAGTTATCGCCAGCTTCGCAAATACTTCATGAGCTCGCCGCCCCCCGGGCATGCAGGCCCGGGGCCCGGCACCGCCACTCTGCTGCGTTTCGCAAGGAGGATCGTCATGAAGCGTCGCCTGATTCCCTCACTCCTGCTCACTCCGGCGCTCCTGGCCGGCACCCTGGCCTTTGCAGAAGGGATGAGCCAGACCCCGCCGACCGGCAGCAGCCAAGGCGGTTTCGGCAGCGCCGGCCCCGGCACGACGACGACCCCGGCGCCCGCCGCCACGCCGCCGACCGCGACTGGCGGCAGCCCGATCCCGATGCAGAATGGCGCCGCCACCTTGCCTCCGACGGCCCGCAGCATGGACATGACGCCCATGGTGCTGGTGGTCCCGACTTACTTTGCCCTGGACCCGAATGTGGGCAACGGCTGCTGGGCGCGCCTGTTCGATAGCCGCGATTTCGCCGGCGCGGTGTTCGCCCTGCTCGGGCCGGTGGATATCCCCAGCAACCGCGCCGGCTTCATTACCGGCTTTGAATCGGGCCGCAA
Organism: Pseudomonadota bacterium; assembly: GCA_049320605.1. Taxonomy (GTDB): domain Bacteria; phylum Pseudomonadota; class Gammaproteobacteria; order Pseudomonadales; family Moraxellaceae; genus UBA2031. Next base: position 20,466 of record JBMOQI010000011.1, read on the forward strand.
CTACGACAGCCTGATGGTCGGGCCCAACGCGACGCTGGCGGTGTGGGACCGCGACAACTTCCAGAACAAGTCGACAACCTTCTCACCCGGCGAGGCCATTCCCGACCTCAACACCCGCATGGGGGCGATGGAGGAAATCAAATCCCTGCGCCTCATCTGCAACCGCTAAACCGCCGGCACGCGCAGGCCACCGCGCCGGAACGACGGCGGCCTGCGCCCCCCCGCAGGATCGCGGGGGCATGACAGGCTTTGACCTTGAACCTTGTAGCCACGACCTGACCGAAGTGCAGCATGACGATAGAGCTTGCTGTCGGCCGCTCGATGGCCGCGCCGCGCCCTGTGGCCGGCTGTCTGCGCTGCCACCGCTCAGGACTGTCCCTGCCGGCCCGGACAAGCCGCGCTACTATCGGGCTCCGGGCCGGACGTCCCGGCTTTAAAGGAGAACACCATGCCTGCATGGCTGCGTTTTTTCTGGGCAGGTCCCTTGCTCGGCCTTTCCCTTGCGGCGCTGGCGGAAATCCAGACGCGCGAGATTCCCTATCGATCGGCCGACGGCGCCGCCCTGGTCGGTTATTACGCCTTCGACGACAGCGTGAGCGGCAAACGCCCCGGCGTGATCGTGGTTCACGAGTGGTGGGGACTGAACGATTATGCGCGGCGGCGCGCCCGCGAGCTGGCCGGGCTCGGCTATGCCGCGCTGGCCATCGACATGTACGGCGGCGGCAAGCACACCATGCAGGCCGGCGAAGCCAAGGCGATGATGCAGCAGGCCAGCAGCGACGCCAGCGTTTCCCGGGCGCGCGCGCAAGCCGGCCTCGATCTGCTGACGGCCCAGGCCGAGGTGGACCCGCGGCGCAGGGCAGCGATCGGTTATTGCTTCGGCGGCAAAGTGGTGCTGGACATGGCTCGCCAGGGCATGGACCTGGCTGGCGTCGTCAGCTTCCATGGTGTGCTGGCCACGGCCACGCCCGCCAAAAAGGGCAGCGTCAGAGCCCGCGTGCTGGTGCTGAATGGCGAGGCCGACAGCTTCATCCCCGCCGCCGACATCCAGAGTTTCAAGAAGGAGATGAAAGCCGCCGGCGTCGATTACCGGTTCGTGAATTATCCGGGCGCCAAACACGCTTTCACGAGCCCGGATGCCGATCGTCTCGCCAGGGAGAACGGCATCGACATCGCCTACCACCCCGAGGCCGACCAGGCCTCCTGGCAGGAGATGCAGAAATTCTTCCAGCGCATCTTCGCAACGCGCGCCGGAAAACCGCAACGCTCCTGACACCAAAGAAAAAGGCCGGTCACCGGCCTTTTTCCTGCTACGCCCTGATGCTTTCCTTGCGACTGAACACCTTGGCGCCGTTCTGCCACAACTCGAGTTCGTAATCGACCCTGTCGCCAAGCTTCAGCCCGTTGCGAATTTCGCCGCCGCAAATGGGCTGCCGGCCCCTGATCTGGATACGCTGACTCTGGCGCAGCGCGGAGATGCCGGAGGGCCCGCTCTGCATCGCCATCAGTCGCACTTCGAAATCCTGGCCTTCGCCGGCCCAGACCCAGGGGTTCACCGTTACTGCAGTATTGTCACGCTTGATATGGAGCACCGCGTTCACCGCGGCATTTCGGGCAGAAATACTCATGGCATGCCTCGATATGAGATGAACAGTTCCCTTGTTCCTGGCGCAGTTTCCCGAAAGAAACTGGCCGGGCTCATTACTTCACTGCAGGCACCCTGGATGCCTTACAACACACTTTCCTGCTGCATATGCCGCCTGACCCAGTTGCTGGCCTCAGTACGGTTACGCACCTGTATTTTGCGGAAAATGTTGTAAAGGTGGGTTTTGACGGTGTGCTCGCTAATGCAGAGATCGTAGGCAATCTGTGCATTGGTGGAGGCCTCGCCCACATGCTGCAGGATCTGGCGCTCGCGCTCCGTCAGCGTTTGCGGCACCGTCGAGCGCGTATGCGGCAATCGGCCCCGCTGCTTCTCCAGGCATTGCTCGAGCAGGCGCCGCGGCAACCAGTTCTGGCCTGCCAGGATGCTCTGCACGCCCTTGAGCAACTGCGTTTCATTGCAGTCGGAAGGGAACAGTCCCTTCACGCCCGGCCAGCGGATCAACTGCTCATAGGGGCTGTTGGGCTCCACCCAGAGCAGGGCCTGGCGCAGATCCGGCTGGGCGGCGTGCATGTATCCCAGGTAATCCTGGACCGCTTCCGGACTGAGGCCGGCGCAGTCCACGAGAACGAGCGAAAAGCTGCGCGTCGCGGCAGAATCGTGCTTGGTGAGGGGGATGAAGTTGAAGCCATGGCGCGCGAATAAACGCACCATGTGGGCCGGGGCCTGAGGGGTACTCCCCATCCAGCCCAGTGCGCGGGTAGCAGATATTCCACCTGCAGGGAGAAGATGCTCGTCCATAAGCGCCACTATCTCTGTTGTTACGATCCACTCCGGATCGATTCGAATTCTATGAAGTCCCTTACCCCTCAGCAACAGGCATTGTCTGACATCAAAATTTTTTAAGCGGCTTCCTGCTGCCTAACTATTAGCCACTCAGCAGGAAGGCTTTGTTTAGGCAGCACAAAATATTTACGAGAAATTGCGGCCGGCCGCTGGCGCCCGCAGCCTCGGGACATTCGCCTACTTTTTTTTCCGCCGTAAGCGCATGCCCCGCATCGGCAGCGCCTACGCTTGGTCAGAATCGACCGCATGCTGTTAGGATTGAAGCCTTCCCGAAGGAGCCGCCAGCACATGGCCACCGCACTGCATCCGCAAGCCGAGCTGCTGCTCGACGCCCATGCCGAATACATCATGGCCCAGTTGCGCGGCAAGCCGCTGCAGGACCTGATCGAGGGGCTGGTCGACCAGCTTCTTGCCAACGCCCGCCAGATCACGCTCGACGAAGCCGTCACGCGCAAGATGATCCAGGACACCGCGCGCGGCTACGCGGTAGAACTGGAGCTGTCCGGCGCGATTCCGGAACTGGTCGGCGACATGGCGCGCAGCCTTTATGCGCACCCCCTCCATGCCCGCACCACGCTCAGCGACCTCCTGCCCGACGGGCTCTTCGTCGAGTTTCTCGACAAGATCCTGGAGATGCGGGACCTGTATCAGTGGATAGCCCATGAGGCCGTCGCCAATCCCGTCTATGCCGCCCTGGCCTCCGAGCTCCTGATGGAGGGGCTGCGCGGCTATGCGCGCCAGGGCAGCGAGCGGATGCGCGACCTGCCCGGCGTACGCCAGGCCAGCCGCTTCGCCAGTCAGACCCTGCTGCGCGCCGCCCTGCCGCTGCTGGAAGAAACCCTGGAAGAAAGCCTGCGCAAATACATACAGAGGAGCCTGCAGGGCCTGCTCGAGCGCAGCGAGGATGTCCTGCTCGGCCTTTTTGACGAGGCGAAGGTCCGGGCGGTCGTTCTCGAAGCCTGGGACATCCTCAAGCACAAGCGCATCGCCGACTTCAAGGAAGGCGTGTCGAGCCTGGATATCGAGGAGTTCTTCGTCATCGGCTACGAGGCCTGGCGCTTCCTGCGCACGACGCCCCTCTACGGCGCCCTTATCGACAGCGGCATCGACTGCTTCTTCGACAAGTATGGCGAGGCGACCCTGGGCGAGATCCTCGACGAGATGGGCGTCACGCGCGAGATCGCCATCCGCGATGCCCTCCGCTTTGCCCCGCCCGTCCTGGCCATGCTGAAAAAGAAAAAGCTGCTGCAGCCTTTTATCCGCGCGCAGCTCTCCGGCTTTTATTCCTCGCCTGCAGTGGCGGGCATCCTCGCGGCGCCGGCGCCGGCCAAAGTGGCGAAACCCGCCCGCCAGGGGGCTGCCGCCAAAGCGGCGACGGCGGGCAAGACCGCCAAGCCCGGCGCCGGCAAACCGGCCCCGGGCGCCAGGACCGGCAGCTCCCGGAAAAAAGCCGGCAAGGACTAGCTGGGCAGCGGCGCCGCCCTCCTGCTTTGCCCGCGCAAAAAGCCGTGGTCTTTGCGCGGGCAAGCGGCTATGGTCGATGCGCCCTGATACCTTTCTCGTATATTTCCCTCATGCCCAGCCTGATTGCCCATAGCCTCAAGCTTGTAAGCCGCCTCTACATCAAGCACCGCCCCGCGAGCCAGGAAGCTCTGGTCCGCCACCTCCGCCTCAGCATGAACAACTCCCCGATGCCGACCCTGCTGCCGGCCGGCGTCACGACGGAGCGCTACCAGGAAGCCGGCTTGCGCGGCGCGCGCGTCAAGGTCGCCGCGCCCGGCCAGGTCATCCTCTACCTGCATGGCGGCGGCTATGTGTGCGGCAAGCCGCGCACCTACTTCAATCTTTGCGGACGCCTGGCGAAGGCACTGAATGCCGAAGTCTGGCTGCCGGCCTACCGCCTGGCGCCGGAGCACCCCTTCCCGGCGCCCATCGAGGATGCCGTCGCCAGCTATGAGGCGCTGCTGCAGAAGGGCTGGCGTCCCGAGCAGATCACCCTCGCCGGCGACTCCGCCGGCGGCGGCCTCACGCTGGGCACGCTGCTCTACCTGCGCGACCACGGCCGGCCCCTGCCGCGCTGCGCCGTGGTCTACTCCCCCTTCGCCGATGTCCGCTCCATCAATCCCAGCATCGCCGGCAACGACGCCAGCGACTGGATGCTCGGCAAGGAAATGCTGGAGATGGGGCGCAACCTCTACACCCCTCGCCCCCAGGACGACCTGAACCCCTACGCCTCGCCCGCCCTGGGCGACTACAGCGGCCTGCCCCCGCTCTTCATCACGGTCTGCGAACAGGAGTGCCTGCGGGACGACGCCTATGCCGTCGCGGCCAAAGCCAGGGCCGCCGGCGTGCCGGTGACGCTGCTCTCGCGCCCGGACCTGATGCATGTCTGGCCGATCTTCGTGCCCCTCCTGCCCGAGGCGCGCGAAGACCTGCAGCGCGTCATCAACTTCATCCGCGGCGCCGGTCGCGGCGGCTGAACCGGCCGCCGGCGGGCAATAAAAAGAGCGGCCTTGGCCGCTCTTTTGCTGTGTGCGTTTTTCTGTGCGCAGGAATCAGCTGATCGTGGCCTTGCCGATGGCCGCAAAGCCGAAGTGCTGGACCAGCCGGTTCTGTATCGACTTGCGGATCGTGCGAATCTCCAGCTCGGAATGCCGGGTGACCCTGTTCAGCACGATGCGGTGCAAATGCAGCATGGGCATGGAGGCCTTGAATTCGCGCAGGTCGCCCTTGGCGAGCACGGGCAGGAAAGGCACGGCGGGCCCCAGCTTGCTCTGGATGAAATTCAGGCCGACGCCCAGCGGCATGGCGCGCTGCTTGCCATTGCTGAGCGGCACCAGCAGCTGCAGCTTGCCTTCCGGATCGGGCGCGATGAACAGGCTGGTCTGCACCACGGCATCTTCATTGATATGGCTGAAGGTATCGTGGAAGGCATGCGGGTTGGGCAGGATGATGAGCTTGCGCTTGTCATCGTCCGGCACAATGATTTCGTAATTGGTGTAGAGCTGCTCTACCGGGGGCGAATAAACGCACAGCGACTGCTGGAAACGCATGACAAACCGGGTGGCGCGATCGTGGTCGCTCAGCTTGTCCAGGTTCCAGACCAGGTGTTCGTTTTGAATGATGTCGCTCATAAGGTGTCCTGACGTAAATCTTCAACTCGAAAATCCGGGAAGAGCGCCGGTCAGCCTCCCCGCCGGGCTGTTCCACGGCAACCGCAGGAGGCCCCAACGGAGATTGGGACCGATGAGCACGGCCCGGCACAACCGGATGCGTTCAAAAAAACGAGGCGCATCACATTACCGCACCGACAACCGGCGCATCCGCTATGCTCGCCCCCTACGCCCAGGCAGGCACTGCTGCCGCCACCCCAGGAGAAGACCATGCATACCACCGCCCAGGCCCTGCTGGACGCCCATACCCGCCATGTCATGAAGCAGCTCTCGGGAAAAACCCTCGACGCGCTGATCGACGAAGAAGTCGCGCTTGCCTGCGACTGGCTTGCCGCCCGCCCCGTCACTGCCCTGGCCGACGCCCCTCTGGTGCGCGATTTCCTGCTGCGCAACGTCTTCGCCCTCACGCCCGATGAACGCCTGCTGGACCAGATCGGCACCCTGGCCACGCGGGCCCTCGGGAGTCCGCTCAATGCCAAGACCCGCGTCGACGCCCTCCTCGATGCGCGTGAGTACCAACTCATCGCCGACCGCCTGATCGCGCTGGAGGACGTCCGCACCGAGCTCGTCCACGCCGTCATGCAGAATCCGGCAATCACGCATCTGGTTTCCGACATTATCTACAACGGCATCAAGAATTATCTGGCGGAGAACAGCAATATTGCGAAAAAGCTTCCCGGCATGGCGTCGCTGATGAAAGTCGGCAAAGGCATGATGGAGCGCATGGGTACCGACAGCGTCGTCGAGAACGCCCTCAAGAGCTACGTGCGCCACAACACCCGCGCCACCATGGAAATGAGCGAGCGCCTGGTGCTGCAGGCCCTGGAAACGTCCCGGCTCAAGGCCGCCTCGCACAAGCTCTGGCAGCACCTCCACACCAAGCATCTCGCTGTCGCCACCCGGCCTGTCGGCGAGAAGCAGGTCCGCGAGGTCGTGGAAATCGGCGAGGCGCTCTGGAACCACTTCCGCCAGACCCGCTACGCCCACGGACTGCTCGGCGAGCTGGTCGACGCCTGGTTCGAGAAGTGGGGAAAGGAGCCCGCCCTCACCGTACTCGAAACCATCGGCCTCGACCGCGCACGCCTGCCCGCTGAAGTGAAAAAATTCCTCGAACCGCTGCTGAAAGAACTGGTCGGTTCCGGCCACCTCGAGGCCCGCGTGCGCGCCCACCTGGAAGTCTTCTACAGTTCGAAGGAAGTCAACAAGCTGCTGGGCTGAAGCAGGCGCTGCCCCCTCTCCCCTTGCGGGAGAGGGGCTTGTCAGAAAACTTTGGTTCAGGCTCTTAGCGCGTTCCCAGCCAGGCGCCCAGCGACGTCAGCAGCAGCCCGGCGACCAGCCAGAGCGAGAACGGCTCGCCCAGCACCAGCGTGGCGCCGAGGCCGGCGATGGCGGGAACCGTCGCCATCGCGGTGCCGAGACGCATGGCGCCGAGCCGGGCCAGCGCCTGCATGTAGAGCACCATGGCGACGATGGCCACCAGGACGCCGTGATAAATCCCCTGCATCAGCACCGCTGCCAGCGGCGCCTGCTGAATGCCTTTCGGCAGCAGCAGGAAGTACACGGGCAGGAAGCACGCTGCCGAGAGCAGGGTCACGCCAATGGTGGTTTCCACCGGCGCGAAACCCCAGCGCCGCACCAGCACGGTGTAGATCGCCCACGACAGCGAGGCCGCGAGCATCATGAGATCGCCCGGCCAGCTCGTGGCCAGGCCATCCAGGCTGTGCACCGCGAGGGCGGCGACGCCGAGCGCGATGCAAAGCAGCGCCTGGCGCAGGCGCGTCCGCGGCGGCTCGCCGAGCATCGCCCAGCTCACCGCGGCCACGAAGAAGGGCAGCATGCCGGAGAGCAGCACCGCGCCGTGCGCCGCCGGCGCAAAGCGGAAGCTCCAGTAGGCGGCCAGCGTGTAGCCGACGCCGCCGGCGAGCATCAGCGCCAGCATGCGCCGGTTGCACAGCGGCACGCGCCACTTCCACCACCAGGCCGGCAGCAGGAACAGCGCCGCCACGCCGAAGCGCAGCGCCACCATGTCACTCCCGTTGAGCGCACTGGTGCCGGCCCGGCGGCCGAGCAGCACGAAGCCGGCCCAGATGAGCACGGTGGCGGCGGCATACGCATAGCCGGAGCGGGAAGGGCCAGGCAGCGACATGGGAAGTCCGGAATGAGGGCCGGCGAATTGTTGGGGCTTTGCCGTTTGAATGCGAGACCCGCGGCGACGGGCCGAGGCCGGGCGCGACCGGCGCCGGGCGCTGCCGGGGCGCCGAGCGCCCGTCCCGGAGCGGACGGTTTTTATTCCTTCCGCCGCGGAAAAACGCTTGAATACGCGCTTTCGTTCAGGCCCTGTCCGCTTTCATGGTTTTCACGCGACGATTCTTCTGGCGCCTCCTGCTGCTCGTCCTCGGCATCGTGCTCGCCTGGCACCTCTGGCTGCTGGTCCACATCTGGTGGTGGGTCGACCACAACCCGTCGCAGTCCGCCTTCATGGAAACCCGCCTCGAGCTCATGCGGGGCGGGAACCCCGAGGCCGAACTGCGCCACCAGTGGGTGCCTTACGAGAAAATTTCGCCGCAGCTCAAGCGCGCCGTGATCGCCAGCGAGGACGCCAGGTTCCTGCAGCACGAGGGCTTCGACTGGGAAGGCATCCAGGCCGCCTGGGAGAAGAACCTGAAGAAGGGCAGGCTGGTGGCCGGTGGCTCGACGATTTCGCAGCAGCTCGCCAAGAACCTGTTCCTGTCCAGCAAGCGCACGCCCTGGCGCAAGGCCGAGGAAGCCGTGCTCACGGTGATGCTGGAGAACATGATGACGAAGCGCCGCATCTTCGAGATCTACCTGAACGTGATCGAATGGGGCGACGGCGTGTTCGGCGCCGAGGCGGCGGCGCGGCACTACTACCAGACCTCGGCGAAGGCGCTGGGCCCGGCGCAGGCGGCAAGGCTGGCGGCGATGATCCCCAATCCGCGCTTCTACGACAGGAACCGCAACGCCCGCGGCCTCGGCCGCAAGGCCGCCATCATCCGGCGCCGCATGAATTACGTGTACGTGCCGCGCTGACCGCGCTCAGGCGCCGCCCGGCGGCTCGCGCTGCAGCATCACGCCCCGGAAAATCACCAGCATGGTCTGCAGCATCGTCTCCAGCGGCTGCGCGAAGCCGGTGAGCAGCCAGCGCCCGGCAATGCCCACCGCGGCGCCGACCAGTCCCACCGCCAGCGTCTCCTCGTCGTGCGCCGCGAGCACTTCGCCCTGCGCCTGCTGCGCATTGAAGCTGCGCAGCAGGCGCGCGAAATTCTCGATGGACTGGCGATAGAGCCGGTCCACGCGCGGGCTCACGCCCAGCACCTCGAGGAACTGCACGCGCCCCCCGGCGGGATTCTCCCGGGCCAGCTCGAGGAAGGCCCGCAGGCCCGCCTCCAGCATGGCCATCGATTCGCGCGGCGCCTGCTGCACGGCGGCGGCGATGCGCTGCTGCTGCAGCGCCATGTGCTGCTCGTACACGGCGCAGAGCAGGTCTTCGCTGTTGCGGAAGGATTCGTAGAAGTAACGCTCGCTGAGGCCGGCCTCGGCGCAGATCGTCTTCACCGTCGCGCCATGGAAGCCCACCTCGCCGAACACGCGCAGGCCCGCCTCAAGGAGGCGGGCACGACGTTCGGTGCGGCGCTCCTCGCCGCCCTGGCCGCGGTAGCGGCGTGCGTTCTGCGACGTTCCCATGAAATCCTGCGACTGGCCCGACATGACCGAGGCCGACCGCGCCCGGCTTGACAGCCGGAAGCGCCGACCCTAATGTGACAACGCTTGTTGCCAGATAAGAACATCATGCCTCAAGCCCGGCCGCAGGGCCAGTATCAACGCCTTCCAGGAATCCCACACTCATGAAGACGCTCCAAGACAAGGTTGCCGCCATCACCGGCGCCGGCTCCGGCATCGGCCGCGCCACCGCCATCCTCATGGCCAGCAAGGGCTGCCACCTCGCCCTCTCCGACGTGAACGAGGCCGGCCTCGCCGAGACCGCCGCCAGTTGCCAGCAGCACGGCGTGAAGGTCACCACGCGCCGGGTCGATGTCGCCAGCCGCGAGCAGATGTATGCCTGGGCGGACGAAGTCGTGCGCGACCATGGCCTCGTCAACATCATCTTCAACAATGCCGGGGTCGCGCTCGGGGCCACCGTCGAGGACATGCAGTACGAAGACTTCGAGTGGCTGATGAACATCAACTTCTGGGGCGTGGTGTACGGCAGCAAGGCCTTCCTGCCGCATATCAAGACCGCGGGCGACGGCGCCGTCGTCAACGTTTCCAGCGTCTTCGGCCTGATCGCCGTGCCGACGCAGTCGGCCTACAACGCCGCCAAGTTCGCCGTGAAGGGCTTTACCGAGGCCCTGCGCGAAGAGCTGGAAATCGAGGGCAGCCCGATCGGCGTGACCTGCGTGCACCCGGGCGGCATCAAGACCAATATCGCGCGCAACGCCCGCATCACCGAAACGCCCGGCATGGTGGACGAGAAGTCCACGCGCGACTTCGAGAAGGCCTTCCTGACCACGCCCGAGCAGGCTGCCGAGGCCGTGGTCGGAGCCATCATGAAGAACAAGCGCCGCCTGCTGATCGGCGCGGATGCACGGCTGATCGACATCGTCCAGCGCACCCTGCCCACTGCCTACCAGTCCCTGCTGGTCGCCGGCGCCCGCCTGCGCCGCAAGAAGCTGCTGGAGGCCTGACCGGAGCGGCCCGGCGCCCTGTTGCGCAGGCGCCGGGCTGACATATTTGTCGCTTTCTGACGCCGCGACCGGCCCATACAAGCGGCCCTCCCCTCCGGGAGTATTTTCATCTCTTTGAAAATGAAGTCCTTTCCCTATATGGCCCGGTTCGTGCTTTTGTGTTTGTGCTTTTGTGATAGAGCAGATGCAGAAACGAGGTCAGGAAAAAATGAAAAGGACCAGCAGCGGCTTCACGCTGATAGAGCTGATGATCGTGGTAGCCATCATCGGCATCCTGGCGGCAGTGGCCATTCCTTCCTACCAGGATTACACCACCCGGACCAAGGTCGCCGAAGGCATGAACCTGGCGGCCGCCGCCAAGACCGCGGTGGAGGAAACCCGCTACTCGATGGGCCGTTACCTGGGCAGCTCCGGTACCGACAACAACGCGAGCTACGGCCTGGCGACGCCCACCAGCATCAGCGGCAACAACGTGGCCGGCATCGCCGTCGGCCCTTCGGGAGTGATCACCATCACCTTCAGCGCCGACCCGGCGATCGCCGGCAAGACCCTCATCATGGCGCCGGATGTCGAAACCCGGCCGGGCGCTATCATGTGGTCCTGCTCCTCGGTGGATTCGGGCACGGTGGCGCGCAAGTACCGCCCTGCCAACTGCCGCTGAGGCCTGCAATAAAAAGGACCCGCATGGCGGCAATGCCACTCAGTTAAGCGACTGAGTGGCATTTTTCATGATGGGGTAACGGGTTTTGGACATCCTGACGGCGCGCGGATAGCGCCGTGTGGACCTCCGCCGAGGCAAGACGAAGCGCTGGATGTTGCGGCGCATGGCCCTTAGCTTTTTGGGGATCGTGCCGGGAGCGGCCGAGGTGCTCCAGAGCCACTCATCAATGATGTAGTGCAGCGCTGTGATAAAGCTGATCCGAATGGGCTCGACGCCAGCCTCTTCGGCAATACGGGTCATTTCCAGACGCACCAGGTTGTACATCACCAGGGTAGCCCAGAGTTCCTGCCGCACGCCCTGTGCGGTCTGGCTGCGCAGCGTCATGGCACAGTGCAGCAACTCGTTCTTGAGCTCGGCAAAAGCCAGTTCGATTTCCCAGCGTTCCCGGTACAACTCGAACACCACGTCGGCGGGCCACGCCTCGGGGTCATCCAGTGTCGTCAGCACGGCACACTCGTCGCCGTTGGGGAGTCGCCGGGTGACGACGCGAGCTTCCCAGGTGGCCGGCAGGGTCGGATCCTTGCGGTGAGCCGCGGGTGAGACGGGCATGCGCAGTCGTCCGTCGCCGTGACCATAGCGGGCGATGAGGGTACCGCGCAGTCCTGCGCGGGCGGGAATCAGCCAGTGCCGATGGTCCCGATGCTGGAGTGGCCACAACAGGCTGGCCGAGAAAAAACCCTTGTCGATCAGGAGGATGGATTGCTCTGGCAGGGAGGGCAGCAGGCGTGCGGCCAGACGGTACTCGCTGACGTCATAGGCATCGAGGGTGGCATCGAGCAGCAGTCGGGAGCGGACATCCATCAAGCAGGCCGAGCGCACGTTGGGAAAGGGGCTGTGGTGGCCCGGGCGATTGCGCTGGCCACCGAAGGCCGCACGATTTTCGGCCGTATCCGGCGTTCGCCACACCACGCCATCCAGCGCGACCACGCGCCAGCCCTGGCATCGTGAGTGCTCCAGCTCTGGCAGGGTCCAGTACTGGGCCGTCAGCCGGAACAGACGCTCCAGTGGCTCGCTGCCCAGTCGCTGCCGGGCCTGCACCAGGGCGCTGCTGACCGGGCACGTGGCGCCGGGCAATGCCAAATCCAGGCGCTCCGCGACTTCGACAATCGACCGGTCGCGCAACAGCGCCATGCCGAGCACCAGCCAGATCGCCTGCTGCAGCGGCAGGCGACGGCGGCGCAGGGTCGCGATCCCGCTGTCGGTCAGCGCTCGTTCGAGCCAAGCCTCGGGCAGGTGCTGCTGGATCGTGGTCCAGTGCTCGGGGGTGGCCAGTTCGTGCGTGAGCTGGAGTTGGTCGTGAAGGAGCATGGCAAACCTCCGGCAGAAAGCGGAGGCAACAGCTTGGGTCGGATCAGGCCCGTCCGCAAAAAGTTAAGGCGCCCGAAGGCGCCTTAACTGAGTGGCATTGCGGCGTTGCCAGGCTTTTTCATGGGGCAGGCTTCAGGCCTTCTTGAAGCTGCGGCCGCCGAAACGCTGCTTGAACTTGTCGATGCGACCGCCGGTGTCCACCACTTTCTGCGTGCCCGTGTAGAACGGGTGGCAGGCGCTGCAGACGTCCAGGTGGATGTTCTTGGCCAGCGTGGAGCGGGTCGTGATGACATTGCCGCAGGAGCAGGTGGCGGTGATTTCTTCGTACTTCGGATGAATATCGGCTTTCATGGCACTCTCCAGAGAATGGTAATGAGGCATCGCCCCCCCGCGTCAGCCACACAGGCGTCTAGCAGGAACGATGCGCACACTCTCTTGGCCCACCCCGACAGTCGCTTCGCCGGAGCCGGGCGCAACAAGGCCGCGAATGCTAGCAGAAGAAAAAAAGGCCACCAAGGGTTTTGCCATCGGCCGGCGCGGATCAGGGCCTCACGAAACGGCGCAGCGCGCCGCTGCTTCGCCGGGCCTTTTGCCTCCCGCCCGCGGCCTGCTTCCGGCCCGAACTGATAAGCTTGCCGCATGACCCGACGCTACCTGAAGCTGGCCCTGCCCTCTCCCCTGCGCCAGAACTTCGACTACCTCCTGCCCGCGAAGCTCGACCCGCCGCCCGTGGGGGCCAGGGTGCGCGTGCCGTTCGGCCGCCAGGAACAGATCGGCATCTGCCTGGGCCTCAGTGCCTCCACCGAAGTTCCCGAGGAAAAGCTGCGCGCTGCCGGCGAAGCGCTGGATGCAGAGCCGGTACTGCCGCCCGGTCTGTTCAAACTCTGCCAGTGGGCGGCCGAGTACTACCACCACCCGCTGGGCGAAGTGTTCGACACGGCCCTTCCGGTCCTGCTGCGCCAGGGCGAGCCGCTGGCCTCGCCGGGCGAACTGCGCTGGCGCCTGACCCGGCTGGGCGAACTCTTTCCCCTGGACGGCGTCATCCGCCGGGCGCCCAAGCAGCTGGAAGCCTTGCTGAAGCTCCGGGATTACCCGGAAGGCCTGATCCCGCCCCTGCTGTCGAGCCTCGCCATCGAGCGCCCCACCTTGCTCGCCCTGCAAAAAAAAGGGCTGGCGGAATGCGTGGCGCTGCCGCCTCCCGAGCCGAAAAAAACGCCCGAGAGCCTGCGTCTGCGCGAACCGCCGTTTGCCCTCAATGCCGAGCAGCGCCAGGCGCTGGTGGCCATCGACCGCAAGGCCGGGCAGTTCCAGCCCTGGCTGCTGTTCGGCATCACCGGTTCGGGCAAGACCGAGATCTACCTGCAGGCCATCGCAAGCGTGCTGGCGCGCGGCGAGCAGGCGCTGGTGCTGGTGCCCGAGATCGGCCTGGCGCCGCAGACCGTGGCCCGCTTCCGCGCCCGCTTCCAGACCGAGATCGCCGTGCTGCACTCCGGCCGCAACGAGCGGGAGCGGCTGGAGGCCTGGCGGGCCGCGCGCTCCGGCCAGGCCGGCATCGTCATCGGCACCCGCTCGGCCGTGTTCACGCCGCTGGCCCGGCCCGGGCTCATCATCGTCGACGAGGAACACGACCTCTCCTTCAAGCAGCACGAGGGCTTCCGCTATCACGCCCGCGATCTCGCCGTGCGCCGGGCGCAACTGGAAAGCACGCCCATCGTGCTGGGCTCGGCAACGCCCTCGCTGGAATCCCTGGCCAATGCCCGCCTGGGACGCTACGAGCTGCTGGAGCTGAAAGAACGCGCGGCCGGTGCCTCGATGCCGGTGTTCAAACTGATCGACTTGCGCCAGCAGAAACTCCAGGACGGCTTCTCCGACCTTCTGCTGCAGGCCGTCAAGACGACGCTGGCGCGCGGCGAGCAGGTGCTGGTGTTCATCAACCGCCGCGGCTTTGCGCCCCTGCTGCTTTGCCATGACTGCGGCTGGCAGGCGCATTGCCGGCGCTGCGACGCGCGCCCCACGCTGCACCGTTCGCCCGTCCGGCTGCATTGCCACCATTGCGGCAGCGAATCGGCGCCGCCGGTGCAGTGCCCGTCCTGCGGCTCCGCCGACCTGCGCGCCGTCGGCCTCGGCACCGAGCGCGCCGAGGAACTGCTCGGCAAGCGCTTTCCGAAAGTGCCGCTGTTCCGCGTCGACCGCGACAGCACCCGCCGCAAGGACGCGCTGAGCCAGCTCTACCACGAGATTCACAGCGCCGGCCCGGCCCTCCTGGTCGGCACGCAGATGCTGGCCAAGGGCCATCACTTCCCCAAGGTCACGCTCGTGGCCATCCTCGATGTCGACGGCGGCCTGTTCGGCGCCGACTTCCGCGCGCCCGAGCACATGGCGCAGCTCATCCTGCAGGTGGCCGGCCGCGCCGGGCGTGCCGACAAGCCCGGGCTGGTGCTGCTGCAGACACACCAGCCGGAGCATCCCCTGCTGCACGAGCTGATCACCGCCGGCTACAGCGCGTTTGCCGAACGTGTGCTGGAGGAGCGCCGCCAGCTGGGCCTGCCCCCCTTCGGCCACCTCGCCCTCATCCGCGCCGAAGCCACGGATGCGGCCAGGCCCATGACTTTCCTGCAGCAGATCGCGGCCGCCGCCCATCCCGGCCTGCAGCTCTGGGGGCCGGTGCCGGCGCCCATGGAGAAACGGGCCGGCCGCTTCCGCGCCCATCTGCTGCTGCAGTCGGAGCGCCGCCCGGCACTGCATGCCGCGCTGGACGCGCTCATCCCCTGCATTGAACGCCTGCCGGACGCCCGCCGCGTGCGCTGGTCCGTGGACGTGGACCCGCAGGACATCGCCTGACGCCTGCAAAAAAGCCGGGCAGCCGACCGCGGTGGCAATAGGGTTTCCACGCCGGCTTCGCTACAATCCGCCTCCGTTTTCCCGACCGAACGCGCGCCATGAAGAACCAGCTCGAATCGCTTCTTGCCCAGGCCCTCGACACCCTGAAGAGTCAGGCCCTGCTGCCTGCCGATTTCCAGCCTGCCATCCAGCTCGAGCGCAGCAAGGACAGGGCTCACGGTGACTGGGCCACCAATCTGGCCCTGGTGGCGGCCAAGCCGGCCGGGCGCAAGCCACGCGACATCGCCGATGCGCTGGTGGCGGCCCTGCCAACTTCGGGCGTGATCACTCGCGTCGAGATCGCCGGCCCCGGCTTCATCAACTTCTTCCTGTCTTCCGACAGCCGCTTCGATTCCGTCCGGCAGATCCTTGCCGACGTGCAGGCCTTTTCCTCGCCGAATGTCGGCAATGGCGAAAAAGTCCTGCTGGAATTCGTTTCCGCCAACCCCACCGGCCCCCTGCACGTCGGCCACGGGCGCGGCGCGGCCTACGGTTCGGCGCTGGCCAACCTGCTCGCCGCCACCGGTTTCAAGGTGCACCGCGAGTACTACATCAATGATGCCGGTCGCCAGGCCGATGTGCTCGCCGTCTCGGTCTACCTGCGCTACCTCGAAGCCTGCGGCGAAACCGTCAGCATTCCCTCGCGCGCCTATCCGGGCGACTACGTGAAAACCTGCGGCAGCGCTCTGTGCGCACGGGAAGGGCGCCGGTTCTTCCGCGCCTATGCCGAAGTGGCGCAAGGCCTGCCGGAAGATCCGGAAGGAGAAGGCGAGGAGATCAAGGCGCGCAAGGAAGCCTATCTGGATGCCATCATCGAGCGCAGCCGCGCGCTGCTCGGCGACGCCTATCGCGTCGTGCAGGATTTCGGCCTCGAGATGCAGCTGGCCGACATCCGCACGACGCTGGACGCCTTCAACGTGCAGTTCGACAGATGGTTCTCGGAGCGCACGCTGGCCGAGAGCGGCGCCATCGGCAAGGCCATCGATCGTCTGCGCGAGCGCGGCCATGTCTATGAGAAAGACGGCGCGACGTGGCTGGCCACCTCGAAGCTGGGCGACGAGAAAGACCGGGTGCTGGTGCGCGACAACGGCGTGCACACCTATTTCGCGGCAGATGTCGCCTATCACCTCGACAAGCTCGAGCGCGGCTTCGATGCGCTGATCGATGTCTGGGGCGCCGACCACCACGGCTATATCGCTCGCCTGCGTGCCGCCATCGAGGCGCTCACCGGGCAGGGCGACAGCTTCCATGTCGCCCTCATCCAGTTCGTCACGCTCTCCTCGGGCCGCATGGGCAAGCGCTCGGGCAATTTCGTCACGCTGAAGCAGCTGCTCGAGGAAGCCGGCAACGACGCTACCCGCTTCTTCTACCTCACGCGCTCGCCGGAACAGCATCTCGAATTCGATATCGACCTTGCCCGCTCGCAGACCTCGGACAACCCGGTGTACTACCTGCAGTATGCGCACGCCCGTGTCAGCAGCATGTTGCGCGAGCTTGGCGAGCGGGGGCACAGCTTCGACGAGGCTACTGCCCTGGCGGCGCTATCCGAGCTGCCCGAACCGGCGGCGGAAGAACTGGCCAAACGCCTGGGCACCTGGCCCGACACGGTAGCCTCGGCGGCACGCAACCGCGCGCCCCAGCAGCTGACCACTGCACTGCGCGATATTGCCCAGGAATTTCACGCCTACTACAACGCGCACAAGATTCTGGTGGATGATGCCCGCAGCCGTAACGCCCGCCTTGCGCTCTGTCTTGCCGTGAAGGCGGTCATTGCCCAGGGGCTGCGTCTGCTGGGCGTTTCTGCACCGGACCGGATGTAAGAACCCATGGCCAGAGCCGCTGCCAAAAAGAAAGGTGCCAGCCGCAATACCCGCTCCTCCGCGGGGCGCCAGGGCGTCCCGGGCTGGTTGTGGCTAGCGCTTGGCCTGGCTATCGGCGTATTCACCGCCTTCCTCTGGCATCTCTGGGAGCTGCGCCACGCAGCGCCGGCAAAGGCCGGCAGCCGCATCGAGTCGGCGGCAGCGTCCGCGGAATCCGGTGACAGCCCTCCCGCACCGGCGAAGGAAGACGAACCCCGCTTCGAGTTCTATACGCTGCTGCCCGGCCAGGAAGTGTTTCCCGGCAAGTCAAGGCCGGCGCCTGCGGGCCAGCAGCCCGCCGCCCGGCATGCCCAGTACCTGCTGCAGGCCGGTTCTTTCCGGAGCGAGGCCGAAGCGGACAAGCGCCGCGCCAGCCTTCTCATGCTGGGCATGCCGGTGAAGATCGCCAAGGTTCCCGGCAAGGCCGGCGAGATCTGGTATCGCGTCGTGGTCGGCCCCTTTGCCGGCAAGGCTGCCGCCCAGGCGGCCCGGGACAGCCTGCGCAGCAGCGGCGTCGACACGCTGGTCATCAAGCAAGGCTGACGCCGTTCCGGCCGCTTGAATTTCCGGCGCACGCCACCACCTTGGTGAAATCCCCTTCCGCATGCCGAGGCCTCCTTCGTGACCACCATAGTTTCTGTCCGCCGCGGCAACGTCGTCGCCCTTGGCGGCGACGGCCAGGTCTCCCTGGGCAATACCGTAATGAAGGGCAATGCCCGCAAGGTTCGCCGGCTCTACAACAACCAGGTCATCGCCGGCTTTGCCGGCGGCACCGCCGATGCCTTCACCCTGTTCGATTATTTCGAGAACAAGCTGCAGAAGCATTCGGGCCATCTGCTGCGCTCCGCCGTGGAGCTGGCCAAGGACTGGCGCACCGACCGCACCCTGCGCCGGCTGGAGGCCATGCTGATCGTGGCGGACCGGAGCTCCTCGCTCATCATCACCGGCACCGGCGATGTACTGGAGCCGGAAGCAGGCATTCTCGCCATCGGCTCCGGCGGCAACTTCGCGCTCGCCGCCGCACGCGCCCTGTACGAGAACACCGACATCGACGCCCCCACGATCGTCGAAAAATCACTGCAGATTGCCGCCGACATCTGCGTGTTCACCAATCACGCCGCGGTGATTGAAACGCTGGAAAGCTGAACCCTGACCTTGCCTGCCGGTTCACCGGCCGCATAAAGCATTTAGGAATCGACATGAGCCAGATGACCCCGCGCGAAATCGTGCATGAACTCGACCGCCACATCGTCGGCCAGACTGCCGCCAAGCGCGCGGTCGCGCTGGCCCTGCGCAACCGCTGGCGACGCATGCAGGTGGACGAAGCGCACCGTAACGAGATCACGCCGAAGAACATTCTCATGATCGGCCCCACCGGCGTCGGCAAGACTGAAATTGCCCGACGTCTGGCCCGGCTGGCCAATGCGCCCTTCCTCAAGGTCGAAGCCACAAAATTCACCGAGGTGGGCTATGTGGGACGCGACGTCGAAACCATCATCCGCGACCTGGCCGACATTGCTTTCAAGATGACGCGCGAGCAGGAAATCCGGAAGGTCGAGCACCGCGCCCTGGAAGCGGCCGAGGAACGCATCCTCGATGCGCTGCTGCCGCCGCCGCGTACCGACTGGAATTCCCCAGCCGAGAAAAGCACGGCGGACAGCAATACCCGGCAGGTCTTCCGGAAAAAGCTGCGTGAGGGCGAACTCGACGACCGCGAGATCGAAATCGATGTGGCCCAGGCCAGCGCCGGCGTGAACATCATGAGCCCGCCCGGCATGGAGGACATGGCCAACCAGCTGCAGAGCCTGTTCGCCCACCTCGGCCAGGGCAAGACACGCTCGCGCCGCCTGAAAATCCGCGAGGCCCTGCAGCTGGTGCAGGAAGAAGAAGCCGCCAGGCTGCTCAACGAAGAAGAGATCAAGAGCAGGGCGGTGACTGCCGTGGAGCAGAACGGCATCGTCTTCCTCGACGAAATCGACAAGGTCTGCCGCCGCGGCGAGGCCCATGGCGGTGCCGACGTCTCGCGTGAAGGCGTGCAGCGCGATCTGCTGCCGCTGATCGAAGGCAGTACCGTCAGCACCAAGTACGGCATGGTGAAGACGGATCACATCCTCTTCATCGCCTCCGGCGCCTTTCACCTGGCCCGCCCCTCCGACCTGATTCCGGAGCTGCAGGGCCGCCTGCCCATTCGCGTGGAGCTGGAAGCGCTGTCGCCGGCCGATTTCGAACGCATCCTCACCGAGCCGCATTTTTCCCTGACGCAGCAGTACCAGGCGCTGCTGCAGGCAGAAGGCCTGCAGATCGCCTTCACGCCCGACTGCGTCAGGCGGCTCGCGGAGGTGGCCTGGCAGGTGAACGAGCGCACCGAGAATATCGGCGCACGCCGGCTGCACACCGTGCTGGAGAAACTGCTGGAGGAAATTTCCTTCAATGCGGCGGATCTTGCGGCGGAACGCCAGTCGGCCGTGCTCGAGATCACGGCCGACGATGTCGAGAAGCATCTCGGCAGCCTGGCGGCGGACGAAGATCTCAGCCGCTTCATCCTCTGACCATCGGAGTCCTCGTGAAATCTCCCGCGCCCGGCGAGCTGCGCTACCGGAAAGACGCCCGGGAACTCGTCATCGCCTATGCCGATGGCGAGTTCGCTCTCAGCGCGGAATTCCTGCGCGTGCACTCCCCCTCCGCGGAGGTCCAGGGGC
Source organism: Pseudomonadota bacterium (assembly GCA_049320605.1). Lineage (GTDB taxonomy): Bacteria > Pseudomonadota > Gammaproteobacteria > Pseudomonadales > Moraxellaceae > UBA2031. The sequence continues at coordinate 40,258 of JBMOQI010000011.1, forward strand.
ACGACGGCCGCGGCGGCGAACTGCCGCGGCACAAGGAGAACGTCGCCATCACGGGCCTGGAGCCCGTCGGCAACTACGCCGTGAAGATATGCTTCTCCGACGGCCACGACACCGGCCTCTACAGCTGGGACTGGCTGCGCGAACTTTGTCTGCAGCGCGAGCGCCTGTGGCAGGCCTACCTGGAAAAAGTGGCGGCGCTGACCGACCCTCCCGCTGCCCGGGCGGCCGCCGTCCGATTTCATCCTGGCAAGTAAGGACGCACTTCCAAAGCCGGGGTGTCACATTTTGCCAACGTTTTGTTCTGTCTGCTTTTAGTCAGAACTGTACAATTCCTGCGGCCGGCCGGCCGGCCGGCACCCACCATCCTGCGAGGCCCGAGAAATCATGCACAGCAGTACCCTGCCTGTTTTTCCTGCTTCCGCGGCGGAGAACTCCATGAGTCCCAGTGGCGAATCCGGTCTTGTCGTTACCCCCGAAGGCCATGCCCTGCGTCGTGACGACATCAAGACCCTGGCCGACCAGATGCGCTACGAGCTGGGGCGCTTTCGCGCCTGGCGCAGCCACAGCGACCCGGCTTTCCGCGAGCACCTCATTGCCGTGCAGAAAGCCCAGGCTGCACGCCTGACCATGACGCATGCCGATTTCCTGGAAGACCCCCGCTACCAAGGGGTCACGCGGTTCTTCCTGAACGAGCTCTACGGCGGCCTCGACCTGAACGAGCTGGCCCTCGAGATCGAACGCGCCCTGCCAGTGGCCACCCGGCTCCTGCCCGACTCCGTCATGCGCACCTCCGCGGTGGCGCTGGAGCTGAACGCGCTCACCGGCGAACTCGACGAAGCCGTGGCCAGCATGATTTTCGAAACGCTGGGCCACAAGGAAGTGACCGCGCAGAACCTGGTCGAAGCCTATATCGCGACAGGCCAGCGCGACGCCCGCCACCGCCAGCTCGAGCTGCTGGCGGAGCTGGGTAACGGCCTCGACCGCTATGTGCGCTCCCGCGTCATCTATGCCACTTTCCGCATTGCCCAGCGGCCGGCGCGCATGGCCGGTCTCGGCGGCCTTTACGATTTTCTGGGCCGGGGCTTCGAGGTGATGCGCCCGATGGGTTCCGCGCAGGAATTCATCAACCTCTTCGTGAGCCGCGAGCGCACCATCGTCGACAATATCCACGCCGGCAAACCCAACCCCTACGATATCCAGCCCTGAACCGAGGCAGGTCGGGCCAGCCCGCTGGCGACCTGCCCCGCCCTTGCCAGCCTGACGGCGACCGGCAGACAATGCCGGTCCCGTTTCAGGCCTTCAGACCATGTCAGACCAGCGCGCAGACCAGCCGAATCCCCCGCCCGAGGGAAGCACGCATTTCGGCTATCAGACCGTGCCTGCCGCCGAGAAGGCGGGCAAGGTCGCCGAGGTCTTCCACTCCGTGGCAGCGCGCTACGACCTGATGAACGACCTCATGTCGTTCGGCATCCATCGCCTGTGGAAGCGCTACACCATAGAGATGTCGGGCATCCGCCCGGGCCAGCAGGTGCTCGACATTGCCGGCGGCACCGGCGATCTGGCGCGCGCCTTCAGCAAGCGCGCCGGCCCGGCGGGCCGGGTCATCCTGGCCGATATCAACGCTTCCATGCTGGGCGTCGGCCGCGACCGCCTGATCGATGCCGGCCTCGTCGGCAATCTCGATTTCGTCCAGGCCAATGCCGAGTGCCTGCCTTTTGCCGAAAACACCTTCGACCTGGTGACCATCGCCTTCGGCCTGCGCAACGTGACCGACAAGGACGCGGCACTGCGCTCCATGCTCCGCGTGCTGAAGCCGGGCGGGCGCCTGCTCGTGCTGGAATTCTCCCGGCCCGTCAGCGAGCCGCTGGCGCGCGCCTACGACACCTATTCCTTCAGCGTGCTGCCGGCACTCGGGCAGCTCGTCACGCAGGATGCCAGCAGCTATCGCTACCTGGCGGAGTCCATCCGCATGCATCCCGACCAGGAAACCCTGAAAGGCATGATGGGTGGCGCGGGCTTCGAGCGCACCGATTACCACAACCTAACCGGCGGCATCGTCGCCCTGCACCGCGGGTTCAAGCTGTGACCTCATTGCCACAGGTTCTTGCCGTCAAAACGCTGGAGCGCGTGATCCAGCAGGCGCTGGCGCTTGATCCCGCCACGCAGCAGCGGCTCGTCCGCTATGCCGGCAAGCGCATCTATGTGGAAACGCGGGCGCCGGCCATGGGCATCCTGGTCTGCCTGGAAAGCGACGGTATCCGCCTGAGCCCGGAAGAAGGGCCGCATCCGCACGCCACCATCGAGGCGCCGAGCTTCGAGCTGCTGAAGATGGCGCTCTCCCGCGATGCCCACTTCATCGGCGGTCCGGTGAAGGTCAACGGCGATGTCATGCTCGTGCAGGAACTGCACGGCATCGGCCGCCAGCTCGAGATCGACTGGGAATCCGGCCTTTCCCGCCTGCTCGGCGATACCGTGTCCTATCCGGTGTCGCGCGGCCTGCGCCATCTCTTCGGTTTCGCCAACCGTGTCGCGAACACGCTGCTGCAGAACACCGGCGAATACCTCCGCGAAGAAAAGGAGCTGGTTCCCGTGCGCTGGGAAGTCGAGGAATTCCTGACCGACAACCGCGACCTGCGCGCCGACCTCGACCGTGTCGAATCGCGCCTCGCCCGCCTCAAGAAGCGTCTGCATAAACTCGAAGGCAAGGATATGCCCTGATGCTGCAGCATTTGCCGCGACTGCTCGCCATCTGGACCGTCGTCGCGCGTTACCGCCTCGACACCCTGCTGCCGCCGCCCCCCGGCCTGCGCGCGCGCTGCCTTGTTTTCTGCCTGCGCCTGCACCCGGCCTGGTGGCTGGCGGATCGCCGCGCCCGCGAACCGCAGCGCCTGCGTCTTGCCTTCGAAGAGCTGGGCCCGCTGTTCATCAAGCTGGGCCAGTTACTGGCCACGCGCCGGGACCTGCTGCCCGCAGCCGTGCTGGACGAGCTGGCCAAGCTGCAGGACCGGGTGCCTCCTTTCTCTTCGCGCGAAGCCATGGCCATCGTCGAACGCGAACTCGGCGCGCCGCTCGCCCAGAAATTCTCGCGCTTCGACGCCACGCCGCTCGCTGCCGCCTCGATCGCCCAGGTGCATACGGCCGCCCTGCCGGATGGCGGCGAAGTCGTCGTGAAAATCCTGCGTCCCGGCGTGACGGCAGAAATCCGCCGCGACATGACCTTGTTGCGCGACCTCGCCGCTTTCCTGGAGACGCGCTTTCCCGAGCTGGCCCGCTTCCATCCGCAGCGCATCGCCCGCGACTATGAACAGACGCTGCTGGATGAGACGGATCTCGCGCGCGAGGCCGCCAATACGCGGCGCATGCGCGCCAATTTTCCGGCGTCCCCGCTGCTCTACGTGCCCGAGGTGCACGGCGACTGGTGCACGCCGCAGGTCATGGTCGCCGAGCGCATCTACGGCGTCCCCATCGACGACATCGCCACCTTCACGCGCCTCGATATCGACCGCAAGGCGCTGGCCGAAAAGGGCCTGACGATCTTCTTCACCCAGCTCCTGCATCACAACTTCTTCCATGCCGACATGCATCCCGGCAATGTCTTCGTGGAAACCGCCAACCCGCAGGCGCCGCGCTATATCGCGCTCGACGTCGCCATCGTCGGCCAGCTCGCGCGCGAGGACCAGCTCACGGTCGCGCGCCTGCTGCTGGCGCTGATCCAGCGCGACTTCCTGGAGGTCATCCGCATCGCGCACCGCGCCGGCTGGCTGCCGCCCGGCGCCAAGCTGCACCAGCTTGCCGACGAGGTGCAGCGCATTGCCGGGCAGGCGCTCGACAAGCCCATCGACCAGGTCCAGTTCGGTCCCATCATGGTGGCGCTGCTGGACATGGCGCGCACCCATCACCTCGAAATTCCGGTGCAGCTCGTACTGCTCATCAAGACGCTGATCCATGTCGAGGGCCTGGGCCGCTCGCTCTACCCGCAGCTCGACATCTGGACGCTGGCGCGTCCTCTCGTCACCCGCTGGCTGCAGGATCAGGTAGGCCCGGCCGCCCTGCTCAGGCGCCTCAGCGAGCAGACTCCCGGCATCCTCGCCGGCCTGCCGGAAATGCCCGACCTGGTGCTGGATGCGCTGACCCAGATGCGTTCCAGCGGACAATGGCAGGATCGCCAGCTGCGCGAGTTCGCGCGCCTGCGCCAGGAAATCCGCGCCGGCCGCCGCCGCGACCTGCTGGGTCTCGCCGGCATCGGCGGCGGCATTGCGCTGGCGGCCCTGGCATCGGGCGCCGTTGCCGTGCTTGGCGCCCTGCTTGCGTTTGTCGCTTTCGCCTGGCGCCTCGCCGCCGGCTGAACGAAGGGTTATCCTTCGCCCATCCCAACTGGAAAAATTCCATGAACTGGCTGGATGAAGTGCGCTGGGACGGCAACGGCCTGGTGCCGGCAATCGCCCAGGACTTCCGCACGGGCCGGGTACTGATGGTGGCCTGGATGAATCGCGAGGCGCTGGCGCTGACCGCGCAGGAAGGCCGCGCCGTCTACTGGTCGCGCTCGCGCGGCAGGCTCTGGCGCAAGGGCGAGGATTCCGGCCATGTGCAGAAGCTGCACGAACTGCGGCTCGACTGTGACGGCGACGTCATCGTCCTGCAGGTGGGACAGCTTGGCGGCATCGCCTGCCACACCGGCCGCGAATCCTGCTTTTACCGGAAGCTGGAAAATGGCGAATGGCAGACCGTCGACGCAGTGCTGAAAAACCCCGAATCGATCTACGCTGCGGCCGCACAGGGCAAGACGCATGAATAACGACATCCTGCAGGAACTCGCGCGCATCCTCGAGGAGCGCAAGCAGGCCGCGCCCGAGTCCTCGTATGTGGCCAGCCTCCACCACAAGGGCCTGAACAAGATCCTGGAGAAGGTCGGCGAGGAATACGCGGAAACCCTGATCGCGGCCAAGGACGCCGAGCAGACCGGGAGGTACGACGACCTCGTGCACGAAACCGCCGACCTCTGGTTTCACACCCTCGTCATGCTCTCGCATTTCAATCTGCAGCCCGACGCCGTACTCAACGAACTCGCCCGTCGCTTCAACGTTTCCGGCCATGCCGAGAAGGCGGCGCGCACTCAATCCAACCCCTCTGCGGAGTGAACCATCATGCTGTCCGGTCTGTCCCTTCCCCACATCATCCTGCTGCTGGTCATCGTGGTGCTGGTCTTCGGTACCAGCAAACTGAAGAATGCCGGCCGCGATCTCGGCGGCTTCTTCAAGGGCTTCAAGGAAGGCGTAAAAAGCGATGAGGACAAATCCCAGCCCCCGCAGCAACTGGCGCAGCAGGACGAGGTCAAGGCCGCCAGCCCTGCCGACAAGAAAGACAACGTCTGAACCATGTTCGACGTCGGCTTCAGCGAGCTGGTCCTGCTGGCCATAGTCGCCCTGGTGGTGCTCGGCCCCGAGAAGCTGCCGCATGCCGCCCGCATCATCGGGGCCTGGGTGGGGCGCATCCGTCGCGCGGTCGGCAATATGCAGGCCGAGATCGAGCGCGAGGTCGCCGCCCAGGAAATCAAAAGCAGGCTGGAGAAGGAGTTCGGCGAGATGGGCGGCGCCGATCTCGTCCAGGAACTGCAGCAGGAAAGGCGGCAGCTCGAAGCCGGCTGGGAAGAAACGCGCAAGGATCTCGAAGCAAATCCCGATGACCAGGACCGCGCTCCGCTACCGCCGCCCGGGCCCTCGCTGCTGGCCGAAGCGGCAAAGCCGCTGGATGAAGTCGAGATCGACGGCGACAAGGCCTATCGGGAATGGCTGGAGTTGCAGCGCCAGAACCGCATCGCCCCGCCGGCCGCCAAACCTTCCGATGACACGTCCGCATCATGACCGAGAGCAACAACGGCGAGATGCCGCTGATTTCCCACCTGATCGAGCTGCGCAACCGGCTCATGCGTATTCTGGGCTCGCTGCTGGTTGTGTTTCTTTCGCTTATCTATTTTTCTGGCGACATCTACGACCTGCTTTCGATGCCGATACGCGCGGCCCTGCCGCCCGGCAGCCACATGATTGCCACCGCAGTCACCGCCTCCTTCATGATTCCCCTGAAACTGACGTTCATGGCGTCGATCTTCGTCGCCATGCCGTACATGCTTTTCCAGATATGGGGCTTCGTTTCGCCAGCACTTTACCTGCATGAGAAGAAAATCGTGGTGCCGCTGATGGTGTCCAGCATCCTGCTTTTCTATGTCGGCGTGGCCTTCGCGTATTTCATCACTCTGCCGCCCGCCCTGTATTTCTTTCTGCATTTCCAGCTGGAAGGCGTGCAGGCCATGCCCGACATCGCCGACTACATGGACCTGTCGCTGAAACTTTTTCTGGTCTTCGGAATTACCTTTGAAGTACCGATCGCCGTATTCCTGCTGATCTGGTCGGGCATCACCAGCAGTGACAGCCTCATCGACAAGCGCCGCTACGTCATCGTGGGCTGCTTCTTCGTTTCCATGTTCCTGACACCTCCGGATGCCTTGTCCATGGCCATGCTGGCGGTGCCGATGTGGCTGCTGTTCGAGGCCGGCCTCTTCTTCGGCCGGCTGATGGAGAAGCGCAGGGCCCTCGCGGCCTGAAATCCGCACGCGTGAAAAGCCGGCTGCCGCTCAGGGCGTGGCTTCCTGCGCAATCTGATTCGCCGGCCTTGGCGTTGGGCCAGCCCCTCCGGTCAGTGCTTTCCGAAACGCCGCGCAAATTCGTTGGTGGCGCGCACCAGCGCATCGACGATGCCGGGCTCGGCGGCGGAATGGCCGGCATCGGGAACGATCTGCAGCTCGGCCTCGGGCCAGGCCTCGTGCAGGGCAAAGGCATTGTCGAGCGGGCAGACCATGTCGTAGCGCCCATGCACGATGACGCCGGGAATGCCGGCCAGCCGGAAGGCATCCTCGAGCAGCTGGTTCTCCTGCAGGAAAATCCTGTGCACGAAGTAATGCGCCTCGATGCGCGCCAGGGACAGCGCCACATGCGGATCGGCGAAATGCTCGACCACACGCGGGTTGGGCCGCAGCGTCGCGCACACGCCCTCCCAGATCGACCAGGCCTTGGCGGCCGCCATGCGCGCGATCTCATCTTCGCCGGTGAGGCGCCGGTAATAGGCCGCGAGGAAATCGCCGCGCTCCGCCTCCGGGATCACGCGCACGTAATCGGCCCAGTGATCGGGAAACACATGGCTGGCGCCGTCCTGGTAGAACCAGCGGATGTCCTGGTCGCGGCACAGGAAGATGCCGCGCAGGATGAGGCCGGTGACGCGTTCCGGATACGCCTCCGCATAGGCCAGCGCCAGCGTCGAGCCCCAGGAGCCGCCGAACACGACCCACTTCTCTATGCCCAGGAATTTGCGCAGTTTCTCGATATCGGACACCAGCGCCGGCGTGGTGTTGCCCTCGAGGTGGGCGTGCGGCGTCGACTTGCCGGCGCCGCGCTGATCGAAGAGCACGATGCGGTAGCGCTGCGGATCGAAGAAGCGCCGGTTCCAGGGCTGGAAACCGGCGCCCGGGCCGCCGTGCAGGAACAGCACCGGCAGGCCCTGCGGATTGCCGCACTCCTCGACATGCAGCACATGCGGCGCCGCCACGGCGACGCGATGGACGGCATGGGGCTGGATCTCGGGAAACAGCGTCAGCATGGGCACTCTCCGCTGGCAGCCGCAGGGCGTGCGCAGGGCAGGCACCGTACGGCAGGAATCGGTGGGAAGGCAGCAGTTTACATGCAGCGGGCGACGGCGGTTGCCCGGCCGCACTGCGGAGGTTTCTGGCCTCGTCACGCTGCATTACAATGCCGGCCTGCCCCTGCCCGACGGTCCTGTCCCATGCGTTTGCCCCTGCTGCTGGAACCCGCGGAACTGCAAGCCCATCTCGGCGCGCCCGACCTGCTGATCGTCGATCTCGGCAAGGAATCGGTGTACCGCCAGGTGCATGTGCCGGGCGCGGTGCACTGCAACGGCAGGCAGCTGATTGCGGGCGAACAGCCCTCGCCGGGCAAGCTGCCGCCACTGCAGCAACTTTCCGACGCCTTCGCCGCGCTCGGCCTGACCCCGGACACGCATGTCGTCGTCTACGACGACGAAGGCGGCGCCTGGGCCGGCCGCTGCATCTGGACGCTGGACGTCATCGGCCACCACCACTATTCCTTCCTGAACGGCGGTATCCATGCCTGGCTGGCCGCGGGCCTGCCGGTGGAAAGTCAGCCGAACGCGCCGCGCGCCTCCGCGTACACCGCACATTTCGAAGCGGGTGCCGATGCCGATATCGACTACGTGCTAACCCACCACCGCGACGCCGACCACGCGCTCTGGGACGCCCGTTCGCCGGAAGAATTCAGCGGCAGCGTCGTGCGCGCCCAGCGTGCCGGCCACATTCCCGGCGCGCGCAACTACGAGTGGACGCGCGCCCTCGACCGTGCCGACTCGCTGCGCCTGCGTCCGCTGGAGCAAGTGCGCGCAGAGCTGGCCGATCTCGGCATCACGGGCGCCAAGACCGTCGTCACCTACTGCCAGACCCATCACCGCTCCGGCTTTACCTATTTGCTCGGCAAGCTGCTCGGTTTTCCGCGCATGAAAGCCTATGCCGGCTCCTGGAGCGAGTGGGGCAACCGTCCCGATACGCCCATCGAAAAAGACTGAACCCTTTCCTTAATCTCCCGCGTTGCAGCGCGGCGCCTGCGGCAAGCGCCGCGCTGCAACGCGGGAGTTTCTCTCAAAGCTGCGCCGGAACCCGAGAATGACCCCCGAGACCAAAGACAAACTGATCACCCTGCCGCAATACGTCGTACCGCAGCACCTGCTGTCGCGCTTCATCGGCTGGATCGCCAGCACCCGCATCGCCTGGATCAAGAACACCTTCATCGGCAATTTCGCCGCGCGCTACCAGGTGAACATGAGCGAGGCCGTCGAGGCAAACCCGCTCGCCTACGAAAACTTCAACGCCTTCTTCACGCGCGCGCTGAAGCCGGGCGCGCGCGTCATCGACGCCGCTGCGGACAGCATCGCCTGCCCTGCCGACGGCGCCATCTCGCAGCTCGGCGACATCAGGGACGACGCCGTCTTCCAGGCCAAGGGCCGTTACTACAGCCTGCAGGAGCTGCTCGGCGGCGATGCCGCGCGCGCTCTCCCCTTCCGGAACGGCAAGTTCGCCACGGTCTATCTCTCGCCGCGCGACTATCACCGTGTGCACATGCCCTTCAGCGGCACGCTGCGCGAGACGATCTACGTGCCGGGGGACCTGTTCTCGGTGAACACGCGCACCGCCGCCAACGTGCCGCGGCTTTTCGCGCGCAACGAGCGCCTGGTGGCGATTTTCGAGACGGCAGCAGGGCCGATGGCCGTGGTGCTGGTCGGCGCCATGATCGTCGCCGGCATCGAGACGGTGTGGGCCGGCAAGGTGGCGCCGCAAAGCCCGCGCCGCCTGCAGGTCACCGATTTCCGTGGCGCCGCGGCGCCGGTGCGGCTGGAGAAGGGCGAGGAACTCGGCCGCTTCTACCTGGGCTCGACCGCCATCGTCTGCTTCGGCCCCGGCGTCATGCAGTGGGAGGCGAAATTCGGCGAAGGCAAAGCCACCCGCATGGGCGAACGGCTCGGTACGCTGAATCACTAACCGCAGGACGCGGGTTCCGCCTGGCGCTCTGCAGCGCCGGCAAGCCCCGCGTCCTGCGGGGCTTGCTTTATATAAGCCGCTCCACCTAGTCTCAGGAATCCATCAATACTACTGATGATTCCATGCGCATCACCCTGAAACAGCTCGAAGTCTTCATCGCCGTGGCGCAGGCCGGCAACGTCACGCGCGCCTCGGAGTCGCTCAGCATCACCCAGAGCGCGGCCAGCATGGCCCTCGCCGATTTCGAGAACCAGCTCGGGCGCAAGCTCTTCGACCGCATCGGCAAACGCCTGCAGCTCAACGACTCCGGCCGCCTGCTGCTGCCGAGGGCGCTGGACGCCGTCGCCCGCGTCGCGGACATCGAGCACCTGGCGGCCAGCGACACCATGATCGGCCCGCTGCGCATCGGCGCCAGCCTGACCATCGGCAACTACATGATGCCGGGCCTGATCGGCAGCTTCATGAAGACCTTTCCGGGCGCCAAGCTCAGCCTCGAGGTCGCCAACACCCGGCACATCGTGGCGGCGCTGGAGCAGTTCCAGATCGATCTCGGCTTCATCGAGGGCTTCTGCCACGAGCCTGGCATCGAAGTGCTGCCCTGGTGCCACGACGAGCTGGTGATCTTTGCCGCACCGACGCATCCGCTGGCGCAAAAGGAAGTCATCGCCGAGGCCGATCTCGCCGCCGCCGACTGGATTCTCCGCGAACCCGGCTCGGGCACCCGGGAAGTCTTCGACAACGCCGTGCTGGGCCGCATCCACCGGATCAACCTGCTGCTGGAGTTCGGCCACACGGAAGCCATCAAGCAGGCCGTGGCCTCGGGCATCGGCATCGGCTGCGCTTCCCGGCGCAGCCTGGACGACGCCTTCCGCACCGGCAGCGTGGTCGCGCTGGCCACGCCCTTCCTGGACCTGAAGCGGGAGCTGTATGTCCTGATCCACCGGCAGAAATTCCGTACCCAGGGGCTGGAACGTTTCCTCGAGCACTGCCGGCGTGGAGTCGACAGGGACGCCTGAGGCCGGTTTCCGCATGCACTGCTTGAAGTACACAGCGGAAGTCCCGAAAAAACCATGTTTTTCCCCGAATCGGGTTGCCGTAACGCAACGGACTGGATAAGAATCGAGACTGACTTCTTGTGACAGCCTTCACAGTGGGCGCCCGGGCAGCGCCCCTATTCCAAGCCTATAAGAACAAGCGGTAATGACCCTATGACCAGTGCCGAGATTCTCAGACAGCGCCTTCCTGCCCAGGACCTGGGCCGGCTGAGCCTGGTCGGCCACCAGCCCAGGAAGCTGACGGAATGGGTTGCCGCCCTGCCCATGATCAACGTCGGCGAGACCTCGCGGCAGGTCTTCCAGACCCTGCAGGAACTCAGCCGCCTCAAGCTCGACTTCGGTGCCCGGCTGGAGCTGCTGGAGATCCTGCGGCCCGTCGCCCACTCCCTTTGCGAGGCGCTCTCCAAGCACTACCTCAACCAGTCCGTGATGCTGCCCGAGCGGGCCGCCAAGGTCGCCACGCTGGCCCAGGCCATGCAGACCCACCTGGCCACCGGCTACAAGGTGGTCGCCCTGGATGCGCTGGAAAAGCTCGCGCCCGCCGGCAAGCGCGACCCCGAGCTGGTGAAGCTGGCGGCCCGCGCCTTCCATCGCGCCATTACCGAACTGAGCGGCAACCTGCTGCGCGCGACCCAGCTTTACCTGAATACCCCGGCACGCCTCTGGCTGGAGCTGCATGCGCTCTACCTCTGCGCCGCCGACCAGGGCCTCGCCCTCGGTCCGAAGGTCGAGGACCCGGTGGTCCAGCGCCAGGGCGGCGAGTCCTCCGTCGAGGACAGCTACAAGCGCGCCCTGCTGCTCGCCACCAGCAAGCCCAACAAGCTGCGCCAGGGCGAAATCGCCCAGATCTTCCAGCTCGGCGAGATCTGGGCGCCGCTGGTGAGCCTCAAGGAGTTCGGCGGCAGCGGCGAGCTATTCGTTTTCGACCTCTCCAAGGATGCGCCGCCGACCTACCGCACGCAGGCCAAGGCCGACGATGCCCACCATGTGCGCGCCATCGATCCCGGCCTGCTGGTGCATCGCCTGAACGAGCTCAAGGCCGGCAACCAGGCCTCCGGTCCCAAAGGGCGCGGCGAGACCGCCCTGGCCCTGAGCCTGCTGCAGCACCTGATCCAGGCGTGGAGCGAGCTGACCGAGCGCAGCTTTTCGCGCGTCGCCCACGACGGCAAGCTGGAAGCCTGCCTGGGCCTCACCGCCACCCATTATTTCCTGGCGGGCGGACGCGACTTCGAGCTCATGATGCGCGGCGAGCAGGGCCGCTACCTCCAGAGCGAGGAGCACAATCCCTTCCTCAAAAAGCGCGCCCCCAGCCAGCGCGAGGACGAGCGCTCCGGCAAGGACGTCTGGGCCATGGCCTTCGGCACGGTGGATCCCATCGATGCCGGCAGGCCCGTGGAATACAACCTGAACTTCAACGACGTGCAGCAACAGGCCGAGGGGCCGCCGAAGTACGACACTTACAGCTGCCAGATCGTCAACATCAGCCCCGGCGGCTACTGCATGCAGTGGGCCGGAGAACCGCCCGCCAGCGTGCGCGCCGGCGAAATCCTCGGCTTGCGCGAGGAGGGCCAGGCAAGCTGGAGCGTCGGCGTGATCCGCTGGGTCAAGCAGCTTCCCGGACAGGGTGCGCAGCTCGGCATCGAGGTCCTGGCGCCCAAGGCCAAGCCCTGCGGCGCGCGCGTCATCAAGAAAACCGGCGAAGCCACCGAGTACATGCGCGCCCTGCTCCTGCCGGAACTGAAGGCCATCGGCCGCCCGGCCACGCTGATCACCCCGGCCCTGACCTTCCGTCCCGGCTACAAGGTCGGGCTCAACCTGGATGGCGAGGAGGTCAAGGCCCACCTGAACCAGCAGCTGAGCGCCACGCCCAGCTTCTGCCAGTTCGAATTCGCCCTGCTGCGCAAGGCCGGCATCCTGCTGGACGACGCCCCGGAAAGCCCGGGTGGCCACGACGAGGACTTCGACACGATCTGGTCCAGTCTTTGATCCGCCACGGAGCGCAAAATCCCGCAATGGCGCTCTCTGCGGCGGTGTCGCCGCAGGTCGGTCCGCATACTTGAAAAAAGCCCCATGGCAGTGACAATAGCCCCCTTGATTATTTGCAGGACACCGTTCTCGAATGCCTCCTAAAAGCGAAACGGTCCGACTGCTCGTACTGCACGAGTCGCAGGACAATGCCGAACAGATCGTCAATACCCTGAAGAATTCCGGCATCGCCACGCGCCCGGAGCTGATCGGCAGCGAGGACGGGCTGCTCGATGCCCTCAAGGACGGCACCTGGGACATCATGCTGGCCGGCGAAGTCACCAACGGCATTCCCTACACCAGCGCCCTCGCCCAGATCCGCAAGCAGGACAAGGACCTTCCCGTCATCGTGCTGATGGAGAAGTTCGATCAGGACGTGGCGCAGGAGGCCCTGCAAAACGGCGCCTGCGATGTCGTGACGGCCACTGCGCACAAGTTCCTCGCGCTCGTCATCAGGCGCGAGCTGGAAAACCTTCAGCACCGGCGCCGCAGCCGCAAGGCGGAGGCCATGCTCGCGGACACCGAGAAGCGCTGCCAGCTCCTGCTCGACAACTCGCGTGACGCCATCGCCTACGTGCACGACGGCATGCACATCTACGCCAACACCGCCTATGTCGAACTCTTCGGCCATGAAAACGCCGAGGATCTGGAAGGCATGCCCGTCATCGACCTGGTGGCCAAGGAAGACCTGGCCCGCTTCAAGGACTTCCTGCGCGCCTACGGCAAGGCCGGAGAAGGCACTTCCGAGGACCTGCGCTTCCACGGCATGAAGGCGGACGGCGGCAAGATCGAGGCGATGATGCAGCTCTCGAATGCCACCTACGACAGCGAGCCCTGCACGCAAATCATCATCCGCCGCGACGACGGCGGCACCAGCGCGGCCGTGCTCGCCGAGAAACTCAAGGAAGCCACCAGCTACGACCAGCTCACCGGCCTGCCCAACCGCCAGCGCTTCGAGGAAGACCTCAGCCAGGCCGTGCACAAGGCGCGCAAGGACAAGTTGCACTATGCCCTCTTCAGCCTGGCCATCGACAATATTCCGCAGATCAATACCGCGCATGGCCTGACCGGCACCGACGCCGTCATCAAGACCCTGGCCAGCATGCTCGTCACGCACTTCGGCAGTGCCCCGCTGGCGCGCTTCAGCGACTCCTCCTTCACCGCACTGGTGGCCGGCATCGATCCCGAGGCCGCGGCCGCGAAGGCCCAGGCCATCTGCAAGCAGGTGCATGACCAGCTTATCGAGATTCCCGGCGGCAAGACCCAGCAGACCAGCCTCAGCATCGGCGTCGCCATGGTGGGCGAGACCGCGCCGGAGCCGGCCGAGATGCTGTCGCGCGCCATCGGCGCCTCGGAAAAGGTCAAGCTGGCCGGCGGCAACGGCATACAGGTGTTCAGCGCTGCCGAGCAGGCCGGCAGCTCCGACTCGGCACTGCTCGAGCTGCTCGTCGATGCCATCGACAACGGCAAGTTCAAGTTGCTCTACCAGCCGCTGGTGGATGTGGAGGGCGGTAACGGCGAGTTCTATGAAGTCTTCGTGCGCCTGCCGCTGGCGGACGGCAAGATGATGACGCCGGACGAGTTCATGCCGGTCGCCCTGCGCAACCAGCTCGGCGCCAGGGTGGATCGCTGGGTCATGCTCAACGCCGCCAAGCAGTTGAAAGAGCACACCAGGAATTCGCCCAACAGCCGCATGCTGCTCAACATCACCGCCGAGTCGCTGCAGGACAGCTCGCTGGCCGCCTGGATCAGCAAGCTTTCCAAGGCCATCGATCCCGATGGCAGCCCGCTCGTGCTGCAATTCTCCGAGAGCGACATGGTGGCCTACCTCAAGGCCGCCAAGGAGCAGACGGCGGCACTGACCCAGGCCGGCTGCCAGGTCTCGATCAGCCACTTCGGCACCACGCTGAATCCGCTCAACACGCTCAGGCACGTCACGGTTTCCTACATCAAGCTGGACCGCTCCTTCACCCAGGACCTGAGCAACGAGGAAGGCATGGGAGCGATCAAGAAGATCACCGCAGAGCTGAAGGACAACGACCAGAGGATCATCGTGTCGTACGTGGAAACCGCCCAGACGCTGTCCAAGCTGTGGACGCTGGGCGTGCAATATTTGCAGGGCTACTACCTGCAGCCGCCCGGCGACACCATGCACTACGAGTCGCAAGGCTGATCGCCCGCCACAAAAAAAGCCGGCATGCCGGCTTTTTTTATCTGCCTGCTGTTTGGCGGCTGCCGGCACGCCTCAGCGGGAGAGTTCGAGGTCGCGGTCGCGCACGCCGAGCAGGTAGAGGATGCCGTCCAGCCCCAGCGTCGAAATGGCCTGGTTGGCGTTCTGCCTGACCAGCGGCTTGGCGCGGAAGGCAATGCCGAGGCCGGCGATGCCGAGCATGGGCAGGTCGTTGGCGCCGTCGCCGACGGCAATGACCTGCTCGAGGTTCACGCCCTCGCGGGCCGCGATCTCGCGCAGCAGTTCCGCCTTGCGCTGGCCATCGACCACGCGCCCGATGACATTGCCCGTCACCTTGCCATTCTCGATCTCGAGCTCATTGGCGTGCACATAGTCGATGCCGAGCCGCTGCTGCAGGTACCTGCCGAAGTAGGTAAAGCCGCCGGAGAGAATGGCGGTCTTGTAGCCGAGCGCCTTCAGCGTAGCGATGAGCTGCTCGGCGCCTTCGCTCAGCGTGAGGCGGGCCGCGATCCCGGAGAGCGCCGACTCGTCCAGTCCTTTGAGCAGGGCTACGCGCGCCCTGAAGCTTTCGGTGAAATCGAGCTCGCCGTTCATGGCGCGCTCGGTGATGGCGGCCACCTGCGCGCCGACCCCGGCGGCATGCGCCAGCTCGTCGATGACCTCGTGCTCGATCAGCGTGGAATCCATGTCGAAGCAGACGATGCGGCGGTTGCGGCGAAAGGCGTTGTCCTTCTGGAAGGCGATATCCAGGTTGAGTTCATTGGCGAGACGCAGGAACTCCGCGCGCATGCCCTGGATGTCGCGCGGCTCGCCGCGCACGGAGAATTCCACGCAGGCTTTGCGCGCAGCGCTCTCGCGATCCTCGTTCTCCAGCGGCACACGGCCGGAAAGGCGCTGCAGGCCGTCGATATTGAGGCCGTTGTCGGCCACCAGCGCCGAGACGGCGGCGATATGCTCCGCCGTGATCTTGCGCGCCAGCAGCGTCACGATATAGCGCGGCTTGCCCTGCCCGGCGACCCAGTGCTGGTAGCTCTCGGCGCTGATCGGCGTGAAGCGCGCGGCGAGGCCGAGGCCATGCGCGGCAAACAGCACCGTCTTCATGAGCAGGGCGGATTCCTGTTCGGAAGGGGTCTCGATGAGCATGCCCAGGGAAAGGTGGTCGTGGATCACTGCCTGGCTGATGTCGAGGATGTTGACGGCATGATCGGCCAGGATGCGGGTGAGGCGGGCGCTGATGCCGGGACGATCAAGACCGGCGACGGTTATCAGAATGATTTCGCGCATGCTGGAGCACTGTCCGGAAGTTGGCGCGATTGTATCCAAGGCCCGTGCAAATTGCCTCCTCCGGCGCCGGAGGCGCGTTGGCGATGCAGGGGCCGCACGCGGCAGCCGGGACGCCACGAAAAGATCGTGAACAGCTTCTTCTCCCCTCGCTATAATCGCCGGGACTTCTCGGGGAGAGAATGATGGCAAACAGGGAGACCGGACGCTGGGCAGCCTTGCTGATCGCCAGCTTCGTCGCGCAGACGGCGTTCATCGTGAACAGCACGGAGACGGCGCTGTGGAACGACCAAGGCCGCATGGGCGCCGTGCTCAGCCAGCAGCTCGCGGACACCGCCGCCCCCCTCGCCCTCTCCCGCGACATGGTCAGCCTGAGCGTGCTGGCCAGCCGCTACGAAAACCGCCCCGGCATCGACAGCGTGCGGCTCTTCAACGCGCGCCAGGAACTCATCGCCGAAACCGGCGACACCCGCGACAGCGGCCGGCTCTTCACGGCGCCGATGAATCTGCAGCAGCAGGCGCTGGGCCGGGTCGAACTGCGCCTTGGCGTGCCGCAGCGCGGCCAGATCGTGCGCGCCAACCTGGGCAATATCGGCCTCTCCGCACTGCTGCATGCGCTGATTTTCATTTCAGGATTCTTCGTCGGCGCCCGCCCGGAGCGGCCGCAGGGCCGCCAGCCGGCCACGGCAGCGGGAGCAGCCTCATCTGCCCCGGCGGCATCCGGCCTGGCAGCCGCAGAGAGACCGTCTGCGTCAGGCATCACCCTGCTGCATATTGCCCTCGATGATCCCAACAGCCTGCTGACCCGCGTCAACGCCGCCATGGCTGACGAATTGCTCGGCGTCTTCGACCAGTTCATCGATCGCGCGGCGCGGCTCTACGGCGGCGAAGTATCCAGCCCGTTCAGTCCCGAAGGCGTGCTCGTCAGCTTTAGCCAGGCCGATCCGCTCGAGCGCGAATTCCAGGCGCTGGCGGCCGCCGCGCTCTTCCTGCAGCTTGTCCAGGACTCCGCCGAGGAGCGCCGCCAGCACGGCCGACTCTGCCTGGGCGCCAAAGCCGGCCTGCTGCATGGCGAGCACGACAGCCACACTGCCGCCGTGCTGGCGCATACGGCGCCGTCCGGCCGCATCCTCGGCACTCTGCCGCAGAGCGTGCTGGGCACGCGCTGTCGCCTCGGGGCGCCCTTCCAGCTCGCCGTGAGCAGCACGCAGGCAATACAGGCCGCGCTGCTGGAAGAATTCGCCCCGGAATACCGCCAGCTCATCAGCAACCAGAGCCAACAGATACTCGGGCCGCTGGAAATCAGCTGACGCCTCCCGGCCATAAAAAAGTCGGCAACTGCCGACTTTTTTATGGCCGCGCGACGACTCATTCGCCGAGGCGCATGCCGTCCACCTTCTGGAAGCCACGCGGCAGCTTGGCGCCGCGCCGGCCGCGCTCGCCGCGGTAGATCTCGAGATCGCTCCATCTCAGCGTGACCTTGCGGCTGCCAGCCTGCACGGTGAGCTTCTGGCCGGGCGCGAGCACGAGCACGGCCAGCACGCTCTCGTTCTCGTCGGCCGCGACATTCATCAGCTTGTTGCCTTTGCCCTTGGCAAGCTGCGGCAGATCCTTTACCGGGAAGACCAGCAGACGCCCCTCGGTGGAGAGCACGGCCAGCTGATCCTCGTCGACATTGCGCACCAGCGCCGGCATCAGCACGGTGGCGCCCTCGGGCGCATTGAGCACGGCCTTGCCGTTCTTGTTGCCGGCCTCGAGATCGCCGAGCGTGGCGACGAAACCGTAGCTCGCGCTGGAGGCCATCACCACGAACTGGAGGTTCTCGCCCATCAGCACGCCGCGGAAGCGCGCGCCGGGCGGCGGGTTCAGCCTGCCGGACAGCGGCTCGCCCTGGCCGCGCGCCGACGGCAGCGAGCTTGCCAGCAGCGAATAGCTGCGACCGGTGGAATCCACAAAATGCGCGAGCTGGTTGCTGCGGCCCTCGGCCTTGGCGAAAAAGCCGTCGCCGGACTTGTAGGAAAGCCCGCTCGCGTCGACCTCGTGGCCCTTGGCCTGGCGCACCCAGCCTTTCTCGGACAGCACCACGGTGACCGGCTCGCTCGGCGTGAGCTCGGTTTCGGAGAGCGCCTGGGCCTCCTTGCGCACGACGATGGGCGAGCGGCGCGCGTCGCCGTATTTCTCCATGTCCTCGGTGAACTCCCTGACCAGCAGCTTCTTCATTTCGGCATGCGAGCCCAGGATCTTCTCAAGCCGCTTGCGCTCGACGGCCAGCTCGTCCTGCTCGCCGCGAATCTTCATTTCCTCGAGCCTGGCGAGATGGCGCAGCTTCAGTTCGAGGATGGCTTCGGCCTGCACGTCGGAGATGCCGAAGCGCTCCATCAGCACCGGCTTGGGCTTGTCTTCCTCGCGGATGATGCGGATCACCTCGTCGATGTTGAGGAAGGCGATCAGCAGGCCGTCGAGGATATGCAGGCGATCGGTGACCTTGTCGAGGCGGTGCTGCAGGCGGCGGCGCACCGTGAGCAGGCGGAACTCCAGCCACTCGGCGAGGAAGTCCATCAGGTTCTTCACCTGTGGCTTGCCGTCCAGGCCGATCACGTTCATGTTGACGCGATAGGTGGACTCGAGATCCGTGGTGGCGAAGAGATGGTTCATCAGCTGCTCGACATCGACGCGGTTGGAGCGCGGCACGATGACGAGGCGGGTCGGGTTCTCGTGGTCGGATTCATCGCGCAGGTCGGCCACCAGCGGCAGCTTCCTGGCCTGCATCTGCTCGGCGATCTGGGTCAGCACCTTGGCGCCCGACACCTGGTACGGCAGCGCCGTCACCACGATGTCGCCGTCTTCCATCTCGTAGACGGCGCGCATGCGCAGGCCGCCGCGGCCGCTGGCGTACATGTTGATGAGCTCGTGGCGCGGCGTGATGATTTCCGCGTGCGTCGGGAAATCGGGGCCGGGCACGATCTCGCAGAGCTCGTCCAGCGAAATGCCGGGGTCCTGCAGGAGCGCGATACAGGCGCGCGCGATTTCCCTGAGGTTGTGCGGCGGGACGTCGGTCGCCATGCCCACGGCGATGCCGGTGGTGCCGTTCAGCAGCAGGTTGGGCAGGCGCGCCGGCAGCACCCGGGGCTCTTCCAGCGTGCCGTCGAAATTCGGCTGCCAGTCCACCGTGCCCTGCTCCAGCTCGGCCAGCAGCACCTCGGCATAGGGCGAGAGGCGCGATTCGGTATAGCGCATCGCGGCGAAGGACTTGGGATCGTCGGGCGAGCCCCAGTTGCCCTGGCCGTCCACCAGCGGATAGCGGTAGCTGAAGGGCTGCGCCATCAGCACCATGGCCTCGTAGCAGGCGGAATCGCCGTGCGGATGGTATTTACCCAGCACGTCGCCGACGGTGCGCGCGGATTTCTTATATTTCGCCGTATTCTTGAGGCCGAGCTCGCTCATCGCGTAGACGATGCGGCGCTGTACCGGCTTGAGGCCGTCGCCGATATGCGGCAGCGCGCGGTCCATGATCACGTACATGGAATAGTTGAGGTAGGCCTGCTCGGTGAAAACGGCCATCGGGCGGCGTTCGCTTTCGTCGAAATCCAGGTTCATCGAATCGGTCATCTTTTCTCGTCTCCACCGTCATGCCCGCGCAGGCGGGCATCCAGTGACTTGCTCAATATTTCAGTTAAACCTGAAAGGCGCTGGATCCCCGCGTTCGCGGGGAGACATCTTATACGTCCACTTCGGCCAGGTTGCCCTTGCTTTCCAGCCAGCTCTTGCGATCGCCGGCGCGCTTCTTGGCGAGCAGCATGTCCATCATGTCGTTGGTTTTCTGCAAATCGTCCAGCACCAGTTTCACCAGGCGGCGCGTATCCGGCGCCATGGTGGTCTCGCGCAGCTGCAGCGGGTTCATCTCGCCCAGGCCCTTGAAGCGCTGCACGTTCGGCTTGCCTTTCTTTTTCTCGGATTCGAGGCGGTCGAGGATGCCGCGCTTCTCGTCCTCGTCCAGCGCGTAATAGACCTCCTTGCCGAGATCGATGCGGTAGAGCGGCGGCATGGCCACGTGCACGTGGCCGCGTTCCACCAGCGGCCGGAAATGCTTCACGAAAAGCGCGCACAGCAGGGTCGCGATGTGCAGGCCGTCGGAGTCGGCGTCGGCGAGGATGCAGATCTTGCCGTAGCGCAGGCCCCCGAGATTGTCGGAGGCCGGGTCGACGCCGATGGCGACGGCGATGTCGTGCACTTCCTGCGAGGCGAGGATCTCGCCCGAATCCACCTCCCAGGTATTGAGGATCTTGCCGCGCAGCGGCATCACCGCCTGGAACTCGCGGTCGCGCGCCTGCTTGGCGGAACCGCCGGCGGAATCGCCTTCCACGAGGAAGAGCTCGGAGCGCGAAATGTCGGAGCCCGAGCAGTCGGCCAGCTTGCCGGGCAGTGCCGGGCCGGCGGTGACCTTTTTGCGCGCCACCTGCTTGCTCTGGCGCAGACGCCTCTGCGCGTTCGCGATGGCCAGCTCGGCGAGCTGCTCGGCAATGTCGGTGTGCTGGTTGAGATAGAGCGAGAAGGCATCCTTCACCACGCCGGAAACGAAGCTCGCGGATTCGCGCGAGGACAAACGCTCCTTCGTCTGCCCGGCGAACTGCGGGTCCTGCATCTTCAGCGACAGCACGAAGGCGCAGCGGTCCCACACGTCTTCCGGCGAGAGCTTGATGCCGCGCGGCAGCAGGTTGCGGAATTCGCAGAACTCGCGCAGGGCGTCGAGCAGGCCGGTGCGCAAGCCGTTCACGTGGGTACCGCCCTGCACGGTGGGAATCAGGTTCACATAGGATTCCTGCACCAGCTCGCCGCCCTCCGGCAGCCACAGCACGGCCCAGTCCGCGGCCTCGTGCCGGGCGGCAAAGGCGCCGATGAAGGGCTCCTCCGGCAGCGTGATGAATTCGCGCGTGGCTTCCTTCAGATAATCCTTGAGGCCGTCCTCGTAATACCAGGTGTCGGTCTCGCCGCTGGCCTCGTCGTTGAAGACGACGGTGAGGCGCGGGCAGAGCACGGCCTTGGCCTTCAGCACGTGCTTGAGGCGGGGCACGGAATATTTCGGGCTGTCGAAGTATTTCTCGTTGGCCCAGAAGCGCACGGCGGTGCCGGTCTGCTTCTTGGGCGCGGTGTCGATGCTCCTGAGCCTGGTGGCGGCGTCGCCGTCGCGGAATTCCTGCTGGTAGACGTTGCCATCGCGCTTCACGGTGACGATGAGGTGCTTCGACAGTGCGTTCACCACCGACACGCCGACGCCGTGCAGGCCGCCGGAGAACTGATAATTCTTGTTGGAGAATTTGCCGCCCGCGTGCAGGCGCGTGAGGATGAGCTCGACGCCCGACACCTTGTGCTCGGGATGGATGTCCACGGGCATGCCGCGGCCGTCGTCGCTCACCGACAGCGAGCCGTCCTTGTGCAGGGTGACGTCGATGCGCGTGGCATGGCCGCCCAGAGCCTCGTCCACGGAATTGTCGATGACTTCCTGGGCGAGATGGTTGGGGCGCTGGGTGTCGGTGTACATGCCGGGGCGCTTCTTGACCGGGTCCAGGCCCGAGAGCACCTCGATGGCTTCTGCTGTGTAGTTGTTGCTCATAGATTCTTCTTGCCGAGGAATTCCATCATTGCCGGGAGCTTGTCCACGAAGCCTTCGTAGGCGTGGGAGCCGCCGGGAGTTATGTCAAGGTTGCTGCCCGCGTAGAACGCTTCGGCGAGCCGGTAATCCAGGGTTTCGTCGCCGCTCTCCAGCAGAACCCAGAGCCGCTCGGGATGCGGCGGCGAGGCTTCCATATGCTCGAGCCAGCGGAAGTGTCCCGGCGTCACCATGGACACCAGGTGCGTGTAGTAATTGCGCTGCAGGCCTAGGTACTGGCTCATCACGCGGTGCGGATGCACGGCGGGATTGATCAGCACGGCGCGCAGGCCATGGCGTGCCGCAAGGATATTCGCATAAAAGCCGCCAAGCGAGCTTCCGATCAGGCCCGGCGTGGTCGTGCAGCGCTTCAGCACCGCCTCGAGATCGGCGAGCGCAGCTGCAGGATCGACGGGCAGGGCCGGCACATGCACGCGCAGCCCCGGTCGCGCGGCCGCCCAGCCGACCAGTTGCCGCGCCTTGAGCGACTGCGGCGAGCTGAGAAAGCCATGGATATAAATGAGGTCTTTCATCGCGGGGACATAAAACAAAAAATGCGCTGACGCGCATTTTTCTGGTGGATGCCGGGAAAGTGTAGCGGGTCAGTAGCCCTTCACGGACATATCCACTTCGAATTTGACGCCCTGCACGCGGGATACGCCGGTGTCGATACGGCCGTCCGCATGCAGGTCCAGCCAGCGATAGCCCGGCGACAGCTCATCGATGGCGAAATCCCTGCTCAGCGGCTTGAACTGGACGCAGGTCGACGGCACCGACATCAGGCGCACGCCCTGGCGCTGCTGGTCCGACTCCTGGTGCACGTGTCCCCAGATGACGCCGCGCACGTGCTCGACGCTGTCCATGATGGCCCAGAAGGCCGCCGCATTTTTCACCACCTGCGTGTCCAGCCAGCGACATCCCATGGGCAGGGGATGATGATGCAGGCAGACCAGGGTGGGGTGGCCGCGGCATTCCTCCAGGGCGTCGCGCAGGAACTCCAGCTCCGAAGCTGCGAATTTGCCGGGCACTTCGTGCTCCACGCTGGAGTTCAGCATGATGATGCGCCACGGCCCCAGCTCGATGCGGCAGGGGCTGAGATGGCTGCGTCCGCCCAGTGTGTTGACCATGGGCTCGGTCAGGTCATGGTTGCCCTGCAGCCAGTAGCTGGGGGCCTTGAAACGCTCGAGGCTTTGCCTGAAGCGCTTATAGGACTCGGGAGAGCCGTCCTGGGAAATGTCGCCCGTAGCCAGGATGAGGTCGATGCGCGACTGCTCGCGGGACACCCGGTCAAGCACCAGCTGCAAGCTGTCTTCCGTATTCAGCCCCAATAGCCGGCCGTCCCTGCTGGCGAAAAGATGGCTGTCGGAAATCTGGACCACGCGCTGTGGCCGTTGCGGGTTCTGGCTCAAGGTACCGTCCCTAGAATGGGGCATTAGCCGGACTGTAACGCAAACGCCTCTTTTTTTTCCAGAATGCAGTCACATTGCGGAGCTTGCAGCCCCGCTCAGCCCGACCGGCAGCTGCCAGTCGGCATAGCCTTCGCGGAGGCAGTGATCCAGGCATTCCGCCAGGAACTCGTTGACCTGGGTTTTCTCGTCCCGGGCCTGCATGGCGGGATTGGGGTAGCGGTTGCGGGCGGGGATACGGCGGAGTGACTGAAAGCGCAGCACCTCGGCCAGCTCGGCGTCGTGGTAGATACGCACTTCCATGTCCAGCCGGGGGCACCAGGGCAGACGGGCCGTGGTCTGGCCGAGCAGGAGGGTGTCGGTATAGACCGAGCGCGCCAGCACCTCGATATCCAGCTCCGCCGGCTCGACGCCGGGCTGCTCCCAGAAAAAGCGGTAGCGGTCCTGGGCGGAGAGGTCGGGCAGCAGCCGGCGCAGGCGCCCGTAGTTGAGCGCGCAGACGACCTGCAGATGCTGCAGGTCGACCGTGTAGCGCAGGGAGCCGGCTCTGCCGGCTTGCTGCGGGGAAGCGCGCAGTAATGTCATCTGGCTCTCTTCCAGCGCGTCTGCAGGCGCGCCTTGTTAAGGGCCAGCCACTGCAGGGCGATAATGGCGGGAGCATTGTTGATGCGTCCGCACTGCAGGGCGGCCAGGGCCTGGTTCAGGCTCATGACATTAACACGGATATCCTCGCCCTCGTCCGGGAGCCCGTGGATGCCCCCCGCCATGCTGAGGTCGGCAGGGGCGACGAACAGGGTGAAGTGTTCATCGGAGCCCCCGGGGCTGGGCAGGAACTCCATGACCTTCTCCATGAGGTCGACCGCGACACCGGCTTCTTCCTGCGCCTCCCGGCGCGCCACCCGCTCCAGCGTCTCGCCCGGCTCGACCAGCCCGGCGACGATTTCCATCTGCCAGGGATGCTCGTTCTCCAGGGCGCCGACGCGAAACTGCTCGATCAGCAGGACGGAATCGATATCGGCATCGTAGATCAGCAGGCCCACCGCCGGAGGCCGCACGAACATCTCGCGCGTGAGCACCGGCCCCATGCCGCCCGCAAACTGGCGATGCCGTAAATGCAGCTTGTCGATCCGGTAGAAACCCTTGAAGAGCGTTTCGCGCTTCTCGAGAACGACATCCTGCCGGGTGAAATCCTGCGCGGCCATCACTTACCTGCACTGCAACGAAACCAGAAGACAGGGCTTCCGCGTTTTCGCGCTTCATCGTGATGCCGGCACGGCAGAGAAGGCGAAGACCTGAGGAGGACGGAAGGAATATGGAGCGCGAACGCCGCAGAGAAAAATCGCGAAAAGCGCCGGGCTTTTCATGAGGGCCGCAGCTCGCGCCATAGCCAGACAGTGCAGCCGGGCCTGATTCTCGTCAAGGCCGCGGCTGCAATTTGCAGACAAGCCCGCCGAAGGGCTCAGATTTCGCGGTAGACCTGCGCGCCGCTCTCGCGGAAGCGCAGGGCCTGCTCCTCCATGCCCGCCTCCACCGCGCGCTTCTCGTCGACGCCCTGCGCCGCCGCGTAGTCGCGCACTTCCTGCGTGATTTTCATCGAGCAGAACTTGGGACCGCACATGGAGCAGAAGTGCGCCAGCTTGTGCGCCTCCTTGGGCAGGGTCTCGTCGTGGAACTCGCGCGCGGTGTCGGGGTCGAGCGCGAGGTTGAACTGGTCGTCCCAGCGGAACTCGAAGCGGGCCTTGGACAGCGCGTTGTCGCGCACCTGCGCGCCGGGATGGCCCTTGGCGAGGTCGGCGGCGTGGGCGGCGATCTTGTAGGTGATGATGCCGTCCTTCACATCCTTCTTGTTGGGCAGGCCGAGGTGCTCCTTGGGCGTCACATAGCAGAGCATGGCGCAGCCGAACCAGCCGATCATGGCGGCCCCGATGCCGGAGGTGATGTGATCGTAGCCCGGCGCGATGTCGGTGGTGAGCGGGCCCAGCGTGTAGAACGGCGCTTCGTCGCAGCAGGCGAGCTGCTTGTCCATGTTTTCCTTGATGAGGTGCATGGGCACATGGCCGGGGCCCTCGATCATCACCTGCACGTCGTGCCGCCAGGCGATCTTGGTCAGCTCGCCCAGGGCCTCCAGCTCGCCGAACTGGGCGGCGTCGTTGGCATCGGCGATGGAACCGGGGCGCAGGCCGTCACCGAGGCTGAAGGACACGTCGTAGGCCTTCATGATCTCGCAGATGTCTTCGAAGTGCGTGTAGAGGAAGTTTTCCTGGTGATGCGCCAAGCACCACTTGGCCATGATGGAGCCGCCGCGCGAAACGATGCCGGTGACGCGCTTGGCGGTCAGCGGAATGTGGCGCAGCAGCACGCCGGCATGAATGGTGAAGTAGTCGACGCCCTGCTCGGCCTGCTCGATCAGGGTGTCGCGGAAGATTTCCCAGGTGAGGTCCTCGGCGACGCCGCCGACCTTCTCCAGGGCCTGGTAGATGGGCACGGTGCCGATGGGCACGGGCGAGTTGCGAATGATCCACTCGCGCGTCTCATGGATGTTCTTGCCGGTGGAAAGATCCATGACCGTGTCCGCACCCCAGCGGATGGCCCAGGTCATCTTCTCCACTTCTTCCCCGATGCTGGAGGCCAGCGCCGAGTTGCCGATGTTGGCGTTGATCTTCACGAGGAAATTGCGCCCGATGATCATCGGCTCGAGTTCGACGTGGTTGATGTTGGCGGGAATGATGGCGCGGCCGCGCGCGATCTCGCTGCGCACGAATTCCGGCGTGATCTCCGCCGGAATGGCGGCGCCGAAGCTCTGCCCCGTATGCTGCGCGAGCAGGCCGGCGTCGCAGGCCTGCTGCCGCTTCAGGTTTTCGCGGATGGCGATGTATTCCATCTCGGGCGTAATGATGCCGCGCCTGGCGTAGTGCATCTGCGAGACATTGGCGCCAGCCTTTGCCCGGCGCGGCTGGCGCAGGTGCGCGAAGCGCAGGGGCACCAGCTCCGCATCGTGCAGGCGGGCGTTGCCATAGGCCGAACTCGGCCCGGACAGCGGCTCCGTGTCGCCGCGCTCGGCGATCCAGCTTTCGCGCACCGCGGGCAGGCCGCGGCGGATATCGATCTGCACCGCCGGATCGGCATACGGACCCGAGGTGTCGTACACCACCACCGGCGCATTCTTCTCGCCGCCCAGGCCCGTCGGCGTGTCGGTCAGCGTGATTTCGCGCATCGGCACGCGCAGGTCGGGCCGCGAACCCTCGACGTGAATCTTGCGCGAGGCAGGGAACGGAGCAAGAACAGCGCGGTCAGCCTCGGCAGTTTTGCTGAGGGCGTTTTCGGGGGCATGCATGACTGAAAATCTCGGCGGGAAAATGCGCTGCGGGGCGCAGCAGGATGCGGTCCACTATAGCGACGGCCCCGTGACCGGGCAAGGTTGGCCGCCGCCTGAACCCGTGCAAAAAGCCCCTGAAATTTCAGGTGTTTTCCGTGTTGCGCCCAAGCCGGCCAGAACGAAGGCAAGGCTCGGGAACGGCGTGTCCGGCACAGGCGACGTCCTTGCAATCAAGCATTCCATTGCCTAGTCTGGCCGCACTTTTATGGCCGAAACGATGAGTCCCGCAATGCGCCTGCGCCGCCCTTTTCCGAGCTCCCTCAGCCTTGTCCTGCTGCTTGCCCACACCGCCCACGCGCTCGACCTCGGCGAAGCGTATGCCAAGGCCCGCCAGAGCGATCCGAACTGGCTCGCCGCGCACAACACCTATCTCGCCGACAGCCGCGAAGACATGATCGGCCTCGGCGGCCTGCTGCCCAGCGTGGTCGCCAACGGCAGCATCTCCGAGACCGAGTTCGAGCCGGATGCGTCAAACACCTTCTCCGACGCCTACGACGCCGATACCACGCAATGGATGGTCAAGGCGACCCAGCCGCTGTTCCGCGCCGACGCCTGGTTCGATTACCGGCGCGCGCGCGCCGTCGCCTCCGGCGCCGAGGCCAACTATCGCAGCGAGGAGCAGGCTCTGGCGTTACGCGTGTCGCAAGCCTACTTCGGCGTGCTCTTCGCGCAGGAAACCCTTGCCTATGCCGAGTCCGAGGAAGCCGCCTTCGGCCGCCAGCTCGACCAGGCCCAGCAGCGCTTCGATGTCGGCCTGATCGCCATCACCGATGTGCTCGAGGCCCGCGCCTCCTTCGACAGCTCGCGGGCCAACCGCATCGCGGCCGAAGCCAGCCTGCAGGCCGCGCAGGAGAATCTGGCCATGGTCATCGGCGAGGCGCCGGGCAGGCTGGTGCCGCTGAAGGCCGATGCGCCCATGATCAAGCCCACGCCGGCCGATCCCGAAGCCTGGGTCAAGCTGGCGCGCGAGCAGAATCCCGACCTCATCGCCGCGCGCAAGAACCAGGACACCGCGGTGGCCGTCAGCCGCCAGGTAAAATCCCGGCTCCTGCCCGCGGTCGACCTCTTCGCCAGCCACTCCAATATGGATCGCAACGCCGGCGGCTTCGGCTCGGCGCAGAACGGCACCACCACCGCCGTCGGCCTTGAAGCGAACTGGGCGCTTTTCGCCGGCGGCCGCGCCTACAACGCCAGCCGCCAGGCCAGCTATCGCGCCGCGGCCGCCCAGGACATCGCCATCGGCGCCGAAAAGCAGGTCGTCAACCACACCCGCACGGCCTTCAACAACGTAACGGCCGATTCCTACCGCGTCGAGGCGCGCAAGCAGGCCGTGGCGTCGACCGAAGCCTCGCTCGATGCCACCCAGGCCGGCTATGAGGTGGGGACGCGCAATATCGTCGACGTGCTGCTGGCGCAGCGGAACATGTACGCCGCCAAGCGCGACTACGCTGCCGCGCGCTACGACTACGTCATCAACAGCCTGCGCCTGAAGGCCGCCAGCGGCCAGCTCAGCGAGGTGGATATCAAGGAACTGAACGCCTGGCTCGACCCGAGCGCCAGCGTGGTCAGCGCTCCGGAAAAGCCGGCAGAACCCGCGCAGGCTCCTGCACCGGCCAGACCCGGCAAGCGCTGAGCCGCCATCAAAACCGGGGGCCGTCTGGCTCGAAAACAGGAAAGGCCGCCTCCGGCACTTTTTTGAAGCTCAGGTGAAGAGCCGCGACACCAGCGCCGGCACGGCGGTCTCCACGCGCAATATGCGCGGCCCGAGGTGGACGGGCGCAAAGCCCGCCGCCACGAGTTTCTCCACCTCGTAAGGAATGAAGCCTCCTTCCGGTCCGATGGCCAGCACCAGCGGCTGGTTGACCGCGACCGGACAGGCCGCCGCCGTCGCCGGATGCGCCAGCAGGCAGCGGCGGTCCTGGCAGAGCGCAGGCAGGCGGTCTTCCACAAAGGGCTTGAAGCGCGGCTCGATCGACACCTCCGGCAGCACCGTATCGCGCGCCTGCTCCAGGCCCAGCAGCAGTTGTTCACGCAGCGCCGCCGGCTCGAGCCACGGCGAGTGCCAGAAGCTTTTTTCCACGCGATAACTGTGCATCAGTATCAGGCGCTGCACGCCGAGCGCGGCAATGGTCTGCAGGATGCGCTTCAGCATTTTCGGACGCGGCAGGCCGAGCAGCAGAGTGAGGGGCAGCTTGGGGGGCGGCGGCTGATCGAGCGTGTACTCCAGCTCGAGCGTCTCGGGGGAAAGCGCAACGATGGTGGCCGCTCCCATCTCGCCGCCCAGCAGCCCCACCCGCAGCGTTTCGCCGACGCCGGCGCGGTGCACTCCGGTGACATGCTGGAGGCGGCGCCCGCCGAGCCGGATACGGCCAGGTTCCGGGCAATCCTCAGGCGTGAACAGGAGCAGGTTCACCGGTACTCAGGCCAGCGATCAGCGCCAGCTGTCGCTGCAGGGCGCCGCGATTGCGCTGCAGCACTTCGCGCGCGGCGAACACCTGGGCATTGGCCTGCTCGGGATGGTCGAGCAGGCGGCAGCAGGCGCGCGCGAGTCCGTCGGCATCGACGAGCTGCAGCGCGCCCGCCTCGATCAGCTCGTCGGCGATGCTCTGGAAATTGTGCACATGCGGCCCGGTGAGGGTCGGCACATCCAGGGCCATCGGCTCCAGGAAATTGTGTCCGCCCACCGGCACCAGCGATCCGCCGATGAAGGCCACATCCGCCAGCGCATACCACAACATGAGTTCCCCCATGCTGTCGCCGAGCAACACCGACGTTTCGGGGGTCACCGGCTCATGGCGACTGCGGCGGGCGAGATTGAAACGCTTCTGCCGGACCAGCGTGGCGACGTTTTCAAAGCGCTCCGGATGGCGCGGCACGAGAATCAGCAGCGCATGCTTGTGGCGGGCGCGAATGGCCGAGAACGCCATGAGCACCGGGATGTCCTCGCCGGAGTGCGTGCTGGCCGCCACGACGACCAGCCGGTGCGCCAGCTTCCACTCCACATGCAGTTGATGCGCGGCCTCGGAGATTTCCGGCGGCGGCGTGATGTCGAATTTGACGCTGCCGGTAATGCTGATGCGCTCGTCGGGCACGCCGAGCTTGCGAAAGCGCGTCGCGGCCGGCTCGTCCTGGGCCGCGACATGCGAGAGTTCGAGCAGCATGGGACGGGTGAGCCAGCCTGCCGTCGCATAGCCCCGCGCCGAACGTTGCGAGAGCCGGGCATTGGCCAGCAGCACCGGAATGCCGCGCGCGCGCGCGGCATGAATCATGTTCGGCCAGAGCTCCGTCTCCATGATGACCAGCGTCTGCGGCTTCACGCGGCGCAGGAACAGCGCCCAGGCCCAGGGCAAGTCATAGGGAGCGTAGGCATGGAGCGCGGCGGCGCCCCAGATCGCCTGCACGCGCGCGGAGCCCGTCGGCGTCATGGTGGAGATGAAAACCGGCAGGCCGGGATGGGCGGCTCGCCAGGCATTGATCAGGGGAGCGGCCGCCTGCGTCTCGCCTACCGACACGGCATGCACCCAGAGGCCGCCATGCATTGCCGGAATGCCCAGGCCAAAACGCTCGCACACGCGCTTGAGATAGTCCGGCGCATGGCGCGCGCGCCAGAGCAGCCGCAGCAGCACGAGCGGCAGCAGCAGGTGGAACAGCACTGTGTAGAAAAAACGCGCCACGTTTCTTTGCCTTTGTTCTTGCGCGCCCGAACCGGAAGCGGGCCGGATGGGCAGGTCGGGATTCGGGCAGAGGCATTAACCCTGCAAGACTCTCCAAGTAAAAGCGCCTGCAGCGCTTCTCGTTCCTTTAACTATAAGCCCACGCCATGGGCCGGCACCGGACAGCAGGAAGCATGCCTTTACGAGGCGGTGCCTGCGTCAGCCAAGTTCATTTGCTGAAGCAGCCTCGATTGTGCAAAAAATGTTCACCCGATACTAGCGTGGCGGGCGCCATTCTCGGGAGAGCCGTCACAATTCTCATGCAGAATTCAGCGGGAGCCATGCCTCCTTCGAATGGCCGCTCCCCGGCATCTCGCATAAACTGCCCGGCATGCGCACCATCAAGACCGACATACTCATCTTCGGCAGCGGCATCGCCGGGCTCTGGCTGTTGAACCGCCTCCGGGCAGCCGGCTACAGCGTGCTGCTGCTGGAACAGGACAGGCTCGGCGGCCATGAAACCCTGAACGCCAACGGCATCATCCACGGCGGACTCAAGTTCGGCCTCTCGGCCATGCTGCGCGACGAGGATCTCGACGATATGCCGGCACTGTGGCGCGCCTGCCTGGCCGGCAGCGGCGATCTCGATCTCTCCGGCGTGCGGGTTCTCGCCGAGCATCAGTACATCTGGTCGGAAGCCGGCCTCGCGGCACGCGCCAATACCTATTTCGCCTCGCGCCTGATGCGCGGACGCGTCGAGCCGGTGGAGGGCCTCGACCGTCCGGGCATTCTGCAGAATGCCGCTTTCAAGGGGCGCGTCTACCGGATTTCCGATCTCGTCATCGACATGCCTTCGCTGGTGCATGCGCTCACGGCCGCGCACAAGGACTGCATCTACAAGGTGAGTGCGCAGAACCTGCACATGGAGATCGACGACCGCTACAACACCACCGCCGTCTTCATCACCGGCGCGGCCATGGAGCCTTTGCGCCTCCATCCGAACACCGTCGTCCTGGCGGGTGGCCAGGGCAACGCCGCCTTGCTGGAAGACATCGGCCTGCGCGAACCCGCCATGGAAAAACGCACCGTGCACATGGTGATGCTGAAGCGTCCCAACCTGCCGGCCTTCCAGGCGCATTGCCTGGGCCCGCGCCGCAATCCCCGCATCACCATCACCACGCATCCCACGCGCGACGGCGAAAGGATCTGGTACGTCGGCGGTGAAGTGGCCGAGGAAGGCGCCGGGCTCGACGAGCGCATGCAGATCGACAAGGTGCAGCGCGAACTCAAGGCTCTGCTGCCCTGGGTAGACCTGCGCGGTTCGCGCTACAAGTCGGCGAAGATCAACCGGGTGCTGCCGGCAGGCGACCGTCGTCTGCTGCGCGCCGACAATGCCTTCGTTCAGCCTATCGGCAACAACATCCTCACCTGGCCCTGCAAGCTCACGCTGGCGCCCAATCTTGGCCGCCAGGTGCTCGCCCATCTGGAAAACGCCGGCATAAAGCCCGAACATGGGCAACCCGCGGAAGCACTCCCCCTCCTGTTTCCGGAAATTGGCCAACCGCTCTGGGAAACCCTGTTCACCTGATGCTCGCTCCCGTCTTCGAGAAAAAGCTGCTGGCCCCCTGGTACTGGCCCGTCTGGATGCTGGTCGGCTTCCTGTGGCTGCTGGCGCGCCTGCCCTGGGCCGTGCAACTGCGCCTCGGCGCCGGCCTGGGCTGGCTGGTCTACAAGACCCTGGGTCGCCGCGTCGAGGACACCCGCGTCAATCTCCACCTCTGCTTTCCGGAAAAGTCCGAAGCCGAGCGGGAAGTCATGGTGCGCGACGTTTTCCGCAATGCCGGCCTCACCCTCTTTGAAACGGCAAACGCCTGGTTCCGCCCCGCCGAGTACTATCGCGGGCGCCTGACGCTCGAAGGGCTCGAGCAGCTGCGCCAGGTCGAGGCCGAAGGGCGCAGCATCCTCCTGCTCGGCGCCCACTACAGCATGATGGATCTCGGCGCCGCCATGGCGTCGCTGTATTTCCAGGTGGATACGGTTTATCGCCAGCAGAAGAATCCGGTTCTCGAATACGTCATGACCTCTCGGCGCCTGCGCTATCACCGCTGGGCGATTCCGCACGAGGACATGCGCAACCTGATCCGGGCGCTCAAGGGCGGCCACATCGTCTGGTATACGCCCGACCAGGATTTCGGCAGGCGCCATGCCGTCTTCGCGCCCTTCTTCGGCGTACCTGCCGCAACCATTACGACGCCGGCGCGACTGGCCCGGATCAACGACTCGGCCGTGATGATCGTCCACTTCCATCGCATCGGAGACGACGAGGCCTATCGGATGACGCTGTCCGCTCCCCTCCAGGACTATCCCTCCGGTGATGAACTGGCGGATGCCACGCTTATCAACGCCGAGCTGGAAAAGCGCATCCGCAAGGCCCCCACGCAGTACATGTGGTACCACCGCCGCTTCAAGACGCCACCGCCCGGTGGCAAGGCGCCCTACCCGCCCAAGCCGAAAGTCATACGCTGGGAGCGGGAGGCCGCCCGCCGCGCGCAGGAAAAGGCATGACCCGCCTGACCGTTGTGCAGATCCTGCCCGCCCTGCAGGCGGGCGGCGTTGAACGCTGCACGCTGGAAACCGCCCGGGCGCTGCTTGCTACCACCCGGCAGTGGCTGGACCAGCCCAGCCGTCCGGCGCCGCCCTCCCATTGCCTCCTTTCCGGCATGGGCGCGGAAACAATTGCGCTTTATGAGGCTCTTGTCAGGGCATGAGGCAGTGCCGTCACTTACCCTGCCGGCGTAACTGACAGTAAAATGCGGCGCCTCGCACCCTGCTGTCCCAGGACCAAGTCCGCCTCCCCATGAAAAACCTGACCCTGCTCGCGGTTGACATCGTTGCCATCGCCCTGGCGTTCGCCCTCGGCCAGGCCCTGCGCCTGCTGGGCGATTTCGCCGGGCAGCCCTGGGCCGTCTGGTGGTGGCAGGAAGGCGTCTTCCGCGCCCAGACCTCCCTCCTGGCCATGCTGGCCATGCTCGTGTTCCTGGGCTGGCGCAAGCGGCATTACTCGCAGCGCCAGCCCTTCTGGGACGAACTCGCCGGCATCGTGGGGGGCGTCGGGCTCGGCATCGTCGTCGATGGCGCACTGATGTACTTCAACAAATGGCAGTTCTCGCGGCTGGCCTTCTCAACGCAGTGGCTGTCGCTGCTCCTGCTGATGCCGCTGCTGCGCTTCCTTGCGAAGAGCCTGCTGCTGAAGCACGGGTGGTGGCAGATGCCGGTGTCGCTGATCGGCGGCGGCCCGAATGCCGCCGAGGCCTGGCGCGCCCTCTGCAGCGAGCGCCTGATGGGCATGACGCTGAGCGAGGTACTGATTCCCGCGGGACATCCAGAGCCCGACTGGACAACCGCGCCGGCACGATCGCTCGATGCCTGCCTGAGCCGGCACAACTTTCAGGGCAAGCAAATCGTGGTGGCGCTGGAGCCCGACGAGCAGGACGTCCAGGACCGGGTCCTGCGGGTACTTTCCCGCTCCAGCCAGGAGCTGCTGGTGGTGCCCCCGGCGCGCCGGCTGCCGCTGCTGGGCATGGAGCCGCTGCATGTCTTCTCGCACGAAGTCCTGTTCCTGCGCGCGCAGAATCTGCTGCAGCGCCCCCTGGCGCGCTGGCTGAAGCGCAGCTTCGACATCGTGGTTTCCCTGCTGCTGCTCACCCTGCTCTTCCCGCTGTTTCTTTTTCTCTACATCCAGGTCAGGAAATCCGGCGACACGGTCTTCTTCAGCCATGTTCGCATCGGGCAGACGGGAAAGCCCTTCCCCTGCTACAAGTTCCGGACCATGGTGCCGAACGCTGCCGAGGTGCTCGAGCAGCTGCTGCAGAGCGACCCCGGGGCGCGTGCCGAGTGGAACCGGGAGTTCAAGCTCAGGAACGATCCCCGCATAACTCCCGTCGGAGATTTCCTGCGACGCACCAGCCTGGACGAGCTGCCGCAATTGTGGAACGTGCTGCGGGGCGAGATGAGCCTGGTGGGGCCGCGCCCCGTGATCCGGCAGGAGCTGGAGAAATACGGGGACGACGTGAGCTATTACCTGCAGGTACGCCCCGGCATGACCGGGCTCTGGCAGGTCAGCGGCCGTAACGATCTGGATTACGACACCCGCGTGGCCCTGGATGCCTGGTATGTCCGCAACTGGTCCCTGTGGAACGACATCGTGGTCCTGCTCAAGACCGTAAAGGTAGTCCTGCGCCGGGAAGGCGCCTACTGAGACGGCAACTTACCCTCCCTTCCCGAGGGAAGGGTAGAATTCCCCGCTTACCGCTACGAGATCAAGCCCATGAAAAAGGCGCTCATCACCGGCATCACCGGGCAGGACGGCTCCTACCTCGCCGAACTCCTGCTCGAAAAAGGCTATGAGGTGCATGGCATCAAGCGCCGGGCCTCGCTGTTCAATACCGATCGAATCGACCACCTCTACCAGGACCCGCACGCGCAGAACCGCCGCCTCTTCCTGCACTACGGCGACCTGACCGACACCTCCAATCTCATCCGCGTGCTCAGCGAAGTGCAGCCGGACGAGGTCTACAACCTCGGCGCGCAGTCGCATGTCGCGGTGTCCTTCGAGTCCGCCGAGTACACCGCCGACGTCGACGCCATGGGCACGCTGCGCCTGCTCGAAGGCATCCGCTTCCTGGGCCTGGAGAAGAAGACCCGTTTCTACCAGGCCTCCACCTCCGAGCTCTACGGCCTCGTGCAGGAAATCCCGCAGAAGGAAACCACGCCGTTCTATCCGCGCTCGCCCTATGCGGTCGCCAAGCTGTATGCGTACTGGATCACCGTGAATTACCGCGAGGCCTACGGCCTCTATGCCTGCAACGGCATCCTCTTCAACCACGAGTCGCCGCGCCGCGGCGAAACCTTCGTGACGCGCAAGATCACGCGCGGCCTCGCCCATATCGCGCAGGGCCTGGAGAAGTGCCTCTACATGGGCAACATGGATGCGCTGCGCGACTGGGGCCACGCGAAAGACTACGTCCGCATGCAGTGGATGATGCTGCAGCAGGAAACGCCCGAGGACTTCGTCATCGCCACCGGCCTGCAGTATTCGGTGCGCGAATTCATCATGCGCAGCGCCGCCGAGCTCGGCATCGCGCTGGAGTTCAGCGGCCAGGGCGTGGAGGAAAAAGCCGTTGTCGCCGCCCTCACCGGCGACAAGGCGCCGGCGCTGAAAAAAGGCGACGTCGTCGTCGCCGTCGATCCGCGCTATTTCCGCCCTGCCGAAGTGGAAACCCTGCTCGGCGATCCGGCCAAGGCCAAGGAGAAACTCGGCTGGGTTCCGGAGATCACCCTGGATGAAATGATCCGGGAGATGGTCGCCCACGACCTCGAGCAGGCGCAGCGCCACGCGCTGCTGAAAACGCACGGCTACCAGATCGCCGTCAGCCGCGAGAACTGATCATGCCGAAAACCCTGCGCCCCGACAGCAAGATCTATGTGGCCGGCCACCGCGGCATGGTGGGCTCGGCCATCGTGCGCCAGCTCGAGGCGCGCGGCTGCCGCCACCTCGTCACCCGCACGCATGCCGAACTCGATCTCGCGAACCAGGCGGCCGTCGCGGATTTCTTCGCGGCTTCGAAACCGGAGGTGGTGATCCTGGCGGCCGCCAAGGTCGGCGGCATCCACGCCAACAATACTTTTCCGGCCGAGTTCATCTACGAAAACCTGATGCTGGAGGCCAACGTCATCCACCAGGCCTGGCGCCACGGCGTGCAGCACCTGCTCTTTCTCGGCAGCTCCTGCATCTATCCCAGGCTGGCAGACCAGCCCATGCAGGAGCACGCCCTGCTGACCGGCACGCTGGAGCCCAGCAACGAGCCCTACGCCGTGGCGAAGATTGCCGGCATCAAGCTCTGCGAGTCCTATAACCGCCAGTACGGCACCGACTACCGCTCGGTCATGCCCACCAATCTCTACGGTCCCAACGACAATTTCCACCCGCAGAACAGCCATGTGCTGCCGGCCCTGCTGCGCCGCTTCCACGAAGCGGCGCAGAGCGGTGCGGAGGCGGTGACGATCTGGGGCACGGGCACGCCGCGCCGCGAGTTCCTGCACGTGGACGACATGGCCGCCGCCTCGCTGTTCGTGCTCGACCTCGACCCAGCCAGCCACGCCGCCCACACCGAGCCGATGCTCTCGCACATCAACGTCGGCAGCGGCAGCGACGTCGCCATCCGCGAGCTGGCGGAAATGATCGCCGGGATCACCGGCTTCACGGGCCGCATCGAATTCGACAGCAGCAAGCCCGACGGTACGCCGCGCAAGCTGATGGACGTGTCGCGCCTCGCCCGCATGGGCTGGCGCGCGTCGATCGACCTGCGCGACGGCTTGCGCCGCACTTATGAATGGTTCCTCACCCACGCCGCGGACCTGCGCCAATGAATATCGTTCCCGTCATCATGGCCGGCGGTTCCGGCACGCGACTCTGGCCCCTTTCGCGCGAGCTGCATCCCAAGCAGTTCCTGACGCTGCCCGGCCAGCAGCAATCCATGCTGCAGGCGACGGTGTCGCGCCTTAACGGCCTGACGCGGGGATTGCCGCTCGTTATCAGCAACGAGGCGCACCGCTTCATCGTCGCCGAGCAGCTGCGCCAGATGGAGAAGCTGCGCGGCAACATCCTGCTCGAGCCCGTCGGCCGCAATACCGCGCCGGCGGTTGCGCTGGCGGCGCTGCAGGCCACGCGCGACGGCAGCGATCCGCTGCTGCTGGTGCTGGCGGCAGACCACGTGATCCGCGACACCGCGGCCTTCCACGCGGCCGTGCGCCGCGCCCTGCCGCTGGCGGAGCAGGGCCGGCTCGTCACTTTCGGCATCATTCCCGCTGCGGCGGAAACCGGCTATGGCTATATCCGCCGCGGCAAGGCGCTGGACGAAGGCGTGTTCGAAGTCGCCGCCTTCGTGGAAAAGCCCGACCGCGCAACGGCGGAGCGCTATCTCGCCTCCGGCGAGTACGACTGGAACAGCGGCATGTTCCTGTTCCGCGCCGGCGTCTTCCTGAAGGAGCTGCAAGCCTTCCGCCCCGACATCCTCGACGCCTGCAAAGCAGCGCTCAGCGCGCCGCAGAGCGACCTCGACTTCATCCGCGTCGATGCCGCCGCCTTTACCGCCTGTCCGTCCGACTCCATCGACTATGCCGTGATGGAAAAGACCGCGCAGGCCGCCGTGGTTACGCTGGCGGCCGGCTGGAGCGATGTCGGCGCCTTCTCCGCGCTCTGGGAAGTGTGCGAGAAGGATGCCGACGGCAACGCCCTGCAGGGCGATGTCATCGCCTACGACACGACGAACTGCCTGGTCAACGCGGAGAACGGCCTCGTCGCCACGGTCGGCCTGCAGGACACCGTGGTCATCCAGACCAAGGATGCCGTGCTGGTCGCCGCCCGCGACCGGGTGCAGGACGTCAAGAAGATCGTGGAAACACTGAAGGCGCGCGGCCGCGACGAATACCGCGTGCATCGCCAGGTCTACCGTCCCTGGGGCCACTACGATTCTGTCGATGCGGGCGGGCGCTACCAGGTCAAGCGCATCAGCGTGAACCCGGGCGCCAAGCTCTCCGTGCAGATGCATCACCACCGTGCCGAGCACTGGGTGGTGGTGAGCGGCACGGCGCGCGTCACCCTGAACGGCGTCGACAAGCTGCTCACCGAAAACGAATCCATCTACCTGCCGGTGGGCGCGGTGCACGCGCTGGAAAATCCCGGCAAGATCCCGCTGGAGCTGATCGAGGTCCAGGTGGGCACTTACCTGGGCGAAGACGACATCGTTCGGCTGGAAGACCGCTACGGTCGCATCAACTGAGCATATTCAGCACGTCGCCCAGTCAGGATCCAGGCCGTGTCAGGCTGCCGGCCCGATTTCCGCCAGCGCCCTTCCCAACAGACTTTCCCTGTTGAAGACCCCGGCACGCAGGTACAACTCCAGCCGCTTACGATCCCCTCCCCTGATCTTGACGAGAGCAGGGGCCTGCACGGGAGCGGTCTGGAGCAGCAAGAATTTGCACATTGCCGGCCGCCTCCATCTTCCGAGACATTGGTAGAAAAATGCTGAATCTTCCGCCCGCAGCAAAACCATATTCGGCATGATGGAGGCAGACTGCAGCACGTCCTGAGCGGCAACGTGCATGGTCAGATAGCCGGGACCAGCGATACCCTGCACAAAGCGCTCGTATACCCCACGCTCCCGCAAACTTTCCAGATACCTTTCAACACCGCCCCGAATGATGCTCCGGTCAAAAACATTGAACCAGCGTTCGATAAAATTACTGCCTGGCACTGCCGCCATGAACCAGTTCTCGATCACGGGAAAATCTGTATTTCGAGTAAAAGCATCAATATAAAAACCGACATATTCAGCGCCGTGATTTTGTTGAGCTTGAAATACCCAGTCCAGTGATTCCGTGAGCAAGTTGGAGGCATCCATCCAGATCCCTCCGTATTTGTGCAGCAAACAAAGCCGTATCCAATCAGCCTTTTTTTCGACGCGCTGACCACTGAAATCAGGCATTTCAGGAAGGAAGTTGAAAATCGTCTCGGCGCTCAATACATGAACAGTACAACCGGGATTGAATCTGCGCATGCGCTGTATGCAAGCCCTGATCAAGGGCGGCATGTCAGCCTGATCCCAATAGCACCAGATTACCTTCGGAATGACGGCCTCAACGCGAGGCCACGCATCTCCACAATGGAGCGGCGCAACTGATGGTGCAGATGGGCAGACCTTGCGTATTAAACCCATGCAAAGCAGCGTCGACCATCCAAGGAAAACCCTGAGGAAATCCCGCATGTTCAGTGAACTCCAGGGCAAATTGGCCAACAGGGCCGGAGCAGCAAGAAATTGCAAGGACCGAACATGGAAGATGTCTTGCCCTGTCTTAACCCACGTCAAATAATCATGACCCTATATGATCTTCAGCATGCAGCCAGGCATCGGCAACCCATGGCACAGGCTTCGTATATTTGTACAGGCGCTTCCAAGCCGCCGTGACCGGCCATCTCCCCACAGCAGCGTCCTGCGGCCCAGGATCGCCCGGGAAGGCAACAACGCGAGCCTTGGCAGGAAACTCCGGGGCTTTCCAGAAGCGTAGCGGCCATGCCGGCACACATTGCACCTTGAAGAGGATGCACCACTCATCCGGCCAGAATTCAATATCCTTGATTTCTTTGCTGATATAAATCTGCTCGATGATGTACTTGTTCAGATAGAAATCGAAATTCCCCATAAGGCGGTCAAACAAGTAGGAATTGGCACCGATGCGATAGCGGAAGACCGATGTGTTCCCAATGCCCCTGCCCTTTTGCGTCCAGTTCTGCATGACTACAAACTCCTTCTCCGGCTTGTATTCAAACAGGGCATTCAAAGAGCCAATGACAACGACATCCAGGTCCAGAAAAAGCCAATCTCCCTGCAGGCCGAAAAGTTTTTCCGGAGTTGTCCATAATGTCATTTTGCGCCATGGCGTATTCTGCTGGTCTTGACGAACTTCCAATACTGGACAAGGCAAACATTCCACCTCAGGGCGCACGCCAACCGCATCATCCGTCAGGCAAACAAAACGCAGGCTGCCGGAAACATGCCGGCGCACCATGGCATAAAGGCGATTGACGTACTCGGGGCCATACAGGGTTCCCCACTTCATGCAGATAACCTGATGCATTGCAGACATGAAAGAGTACTCCAGAGGCAATCAGAAATTAAATAAACGCTTCGACAAAACGATAAGTCGAGACAACAGCTTCTCGCCCAGCTGGTAAATGGCAATGCGGGGATCGTTCTTGCGCAGGGCATGGCGAGAATAGATGCGGCGGCCACCGGCAATGCCCGGCATGGTTTCAGCCCCTGCCACGATCTTGTCGATTTGCGCAAACAGGTGGTACTCCTCCAGCACGAGGCGCCGCGCCTCCTCGATTAACGGCAGCCGCTGCTCGTACCAGTTCTCCGCAATCGCCTGACGAATGAGCTCGGCAGCATGCTCAGGATTTTTTATGTCAATGGGGACGATGCTGCCCTCTGGAAAATAATCATTGGCATTGGGAGCACCGACGTAAAACGGCAGGCAGCGGCCGAGAAAGGCATCAGATAACTTTTCCGTCCAGTGATGGAGTGAAACATGATTCTCCACCGCAATATGGTAGCGATAGTCATCCAGGGCAGCGGCCTTGTCCGGCATGGCGATATAACCGCGCCCATAAACGTCCAACTCGGGCATCAATTCCTGGATACGCTTGATGAATGCAAAACGCGCCGCATGCAAAGTATGAAACTGCGCCTTGTTGGAGCCAACAATGGAGACATCCTTTGTTTTTTCCTTGCCGCCCTGCAGAAATCGCTCGCGCGACATGGGGGCAGCATGATTGCATCCATAAAACCAGTGATTAGCCGCCTGCTGCCAATGTCGCCTCGGATGCGGCAACGCCCAGGCCGGCTGCGTGGTCAGCACGTGACCAAATTGCGCAGCATAATGCTTGCCATAGGACTTGATGGAAGATGGTTCAGTAGTAATCAGAATGGTATTGCTCGCCGGGCAGCTTAGTTCTTCAACGGCAGTGCCAGAGAGACTGCCGCTGGCATTGGGCAGCTCGTCGTAAACCACCAGCCAATCATATTGGCGAGCACCCCTGTCGAAAACGAATTGGCATCCCCCCCATATATGCCGGGAGTCCGGAAAATAGCGATCCCATTCAAACTCTGGCTGGCGACTTACAAACTTTACGCGCACCATTTCAACTTCTCCGCCCCAGGACCTTCCGATAAAGCTCAAGAGTTCTCTCTACCATGACATCCTGGTTGTAATTTTCTCGCACAAAATCACAGGCAGATTGGCGATGAGCAGCCATCACCTCATGACCCAGTTTCCGCTCCGTCTCAAAAAAAGCTTGTATCTTCTCGGCGAAATCCTGGGGATTTCCTGGCGCACACAGCGCGCCATACGAAATATTTTCCTTAAAGGCCCCCAGATCCGAACCAAAAAACGGCTTCCCCATAGCCTGAAACTCAACAGCGGTGCGCCCGAATGCCTCCCCTTTTACGACGCCGGAGACCCCGGCATCGCAGAGTGAAATAAAATCCAGGACCGAAGGAAGATGCGCCAGGAAATGCAGCCTATTGCTCACACCCAGCCGTTCCGCCTGGGCAATCAGCTCCATCTTCCTGTTTTTGGGGTCGCTACCCGCAATGGCAAGATGCATATGGCCCGGCAGCAACGGTAACGCCGCCACCAGCACGTCAAATCCCTTCCAGCTCGAGGAAATCCGCCCCAACGAGCCCATCAGGATCACCCCTTCCGGCAAGCCAAGATCAGGGCGTGTAATGGCGGGCTTATGCGCCGGCGTGAACTTCGAAAGATCTATGCCGCGATCAATCTGAATCACTTTTTCAGGGGGAACGGAATAATTGTCGAGAATGTGGCGCGTGATAAATCCGGAAATGGAGATCACATAACATCCACGCGCCATGATGCCGTTATATATTTTCTTCAGGCCGAATCTGTCTATACCGAAAGTACTGTGCCATGTCCCTATAAAGGGAATACCACTAAGCCGGGAGGCAAGGAGCACACTCCAGGCCGGGGCACGGGATCGCACATGAAAGAGACTGATCTTCTCGCGCAAAGCCAGGCGGGCAAGCCGCAGGCCGTTATACAGGATAACCAGCGGATTCTTGCTTTTCAGGTTAAGGCGATAAAAGCCGATTCCCTGCTCACCGGAAAGCATGTTGTCGTTGGCGGCCGCCAGCAGACTGACGTGTCCATGCTCGCGAATGCCGCGAGCCACGATCAGCGCCTCGACCTCCACACCGCCAGCCCGCATTTCGGGAACAACTTGCAAGATTTTCATGTCCAGATACCCAAGCCGAGATGTGACTCACAGTCGCTGTTTTTCGCTGAGACTCTGAAAGTGTTTGTACAGCCTGCGGATACGAAGCCAGGTCAGCCAGTATACAGGCGCATACAACACCGCCTTGATCTGCTTTTTCAGGGTTTTCCCGGGCAACGGATAGATACCGAATCCCGATCGCCTCATGACGTCCGCATAGCGCTTCCGCTCGATACGGTAGGTGTAGTGCCACGGCTTGTTAGGGCCCTGATAATGCAGTATGCCAGGACGAAGGGCCGCCTCCACCGCCACCTCCAGCGCAGCGCCACGACTCATCCTGGCTCCGGCATTGCGCTTAAGCAACAAGCGCGTCAGGCCATCGTGCCAGTTCCATTTGTGGTGAATGGGCTGAAGATTTTCGCAAAGCGCACCATTCAGGGCATCCTGATCCGGGCAATCAAGCACATCCCTGTGCGCCTTGCCAAAGCTTATGATTTTTTCGACAAGATGCTGCTGCCGGAAAACATCCATATCCATCAGCATCACCCCCGAGTTGAAATAGCCAGGAGCCATCTGCGGGATATCAAGACGCTTGTTGAAGTGCGACCCCTCGTGAGACGGATGCTCAAGCACGGCCCCGATAGCCTTGCTGTTCAGTGGGGTATGAAATAGTTCCCGCAAGTCCTGGCAAACCAGGATATCAATGTCGAGATAAGCAACCTTTCCACTCACGGCAGGCAGGAGCTCGGGAATGAATACCCGCGCCCACATTGAGACGGGCCATCTTGCCGTCGCAGGCAACTCACTCAGTGCCGGCAGATTCGAGACATCCACGAAGACCAACGAGTGACGCGCATGATCTGCTGCAAAAAGGTTCCTCAGCCTTTTCCTGCTCTCCTCGGATATACCATTGGAGAGTACATAAACCTCGTACACCGATGAGGCATCCGCCACCTCAAGCAAGGAGTAAATGGCAACGCCCAGAGGCTGCACGCCACGTTCATCAGAGGCAAAAATAACAGGGTAATGCTCAGGCATGACATGAACCTCTTGAATCATGGCTCACCGCTTCTGCTGCGGTGACACAGGGTCTTTGCGCGCATCCAGCGCAGCAACGATCAAACCCATGAAGATGAAGTTAAACCAGAGAAACTCTGAGGAATAGAAATTGTGGTGGGTACCCAGTGGAAACCAGAGTGAAAAAAGAACCATCAACAGCGGGAACGCAAAATCCCTGCCTTGCGAGCTGCGCCGCCAGAACCGGACCATGAAAGCATAAAAGGCAATCAGGCCAATGAATCCAATGATCCCGGCGGTATCGAGAATTTGCAGGATATACTGATGCTCATGGGTTGGATAAAGAGCAGCTTTCCAGAATTCAGACTGGGCATAGGCGGGAAAATTATTGTTGAAGGCCTGCAGCCCCATGCCATTGAGCCAGTTGTCCTGAAACATGAGCCAGGCACCACGCCAGAGGTCCAGTCGGTAGGTAAGGGCGGTATCCCAGTTCTCGTAAGTCATCCCGTTGGTAAAGGCAAGCGTACGAATGACGCGATTATGGAAGGCCGCATCATGCAGATACAAATAGTGGGCAGCGAAAAGCCCGGCAACCATGCCCAGCAGCAAGAATGCCCAGGAATATTTCAGAGGCTTGACTACATAAAAATACAGAAGGGGAAGCGAAAACAGGCCAAAAACAAACATGCCGGCACGAGCCATATTGCAGAACATGGCAATGGCGAACAGCATCCAGAGCAAGAAGAATTTTACCCCAGCCAGGCGAGGTCCCAGCCAGGTAAGCGCGAGAATGGAAAAACTGGCCAGGTAGGCGCCAAACTTGACTGGGTTCGCGAAGTAGGCGCCAGCCCGGTTTTCTTCTGCAGGCAAATATACCTTGCCAAAAACATCATAACCGGTGATGCGCTGCAAGATGACATCGGCCGCCCAGAAGCAGGCCAAGGCAACAAAAATTATCATGAGCGGATGCAATGCCTGCTTTTCTCGCACCGCCCATATGACCGCAATGCCAATGAAGAAATAGAAAAGCAGCTTGAGCGTGCCTGGAACGGCGGCGCTAGCGTACTGGGCGTCCGGCAGAGACAGCAACAACGGCACACAAAGACAGGAAAACAGCACGGTATAGTTTTTATAGGCATCCGGAAGACCGCCGATGCCATTTTCCTTTAGCTGCCGGACAAGAATGAACGCCTGCCGGATCCCCACCAACATCAATGCCACGGCAGTCAGGGTAAAAGTGCGCTTGAACCCCAGCAGGAAAACATAACTGGCAATAAACAGGGCCCAACCCCATGACTTCTTCTCAAACTCAGGCGTAACCGTTCGGCCAAAAAATTTCAGGGCGCAGGGTGCGGACATGGAAGGCTCACTGTGGTTTTTCAAGGGTGCGCGGAAATGGAAGAGCATTTCGAAGCCGAGGCCAGGCAA
Source organism: Pseudomonadota bacterium (assembly GCA_049320605.1). Lineage (GTDB taxonomy): Bacteria > Pseudomonadota > Gammaproteobacteria > Pseudomonadales > Moraxellaceae > UBA2031. Next base: position 84,804 of record JBMOQI010000011.1, read on the forward strand.
AGGCAAGCTGATTGCTGGAGGCGCGATAGCGCAATAGAAACTGCCATCCTCGAATCGAGGCAGCTCGTCAGCGCGATAATATCCGGCCTGCCATTTTTACCGGCCAGCAACGCGAGCAGATTCTCCGCCATCCACGAAACATCCGGCGCCGCGGCATGCCGTAGCGTCCCCCGCAAGGGCAAGCAGTCCGGCATGGGCTTCACGGCCGGAACTTGCCACCTTGCTGCAATTATCGCTGCAGCTCCAGGGCATGCAGGACAAACTCGGCGCCAGTATGGAAGGCGCCGTGCCGTATCACGAGAATTTTTTCAGGCTGCGTCATTCCCCACGCCCCGCCATCTGCAGCTTCTGCGGAACGCCGGGCTGGCGCTCGGTGATCCTGCCGCCATCGCTGATCAGGAAAGCTTCGGACGTTTCCTTGCGGAAGGCCTCCCGCCCGCCGTGCCGGAGCCGGATATTGCCCAGCAGCAGCGCCGTCGCATAATGATGCTGGCGCCACTGCCCCGTGTCCTCGTAATAGTCCCGCCAGATTTCGTTGTCGGGCTCGAGATAAACCGGCAGCACGCGGCTGCCGTGACGCGCGGAGAGCTGCGGCATGACCCGCTGCACGGCATCCTGAGTGGGATTGAGGATCTTCTTGACGATCCGGGCCTCGTTCCCCAGCAGCGCCACGGCGACCAGCGCCACCATCGCCTGCCGCTGCCGCAGCGAGAGACGCTCCGCCGCCTGCACCAGCGCGATCCCCGCCATGAGCGCCACCGGCGCGAACATGGGATAGGCGTACCAGCCGATGCGGGTCCTGGCCAGGGAATACATCAGCAGGGGAATGCCGACCCACAACAGCAGCAGCACCATGTGGTGCCTGCGGAAAATGTCCCGCGTCTTCTGTGACCAGGCGAGGTACGCCATCCAGAGGATCGGGACCAGGAAGGGCGACAGCAGCTTGAGCACATACAGGAAAGCCGACCCGTCATGGCCCTCGATCACCTCCGTCGAGCGCTTCACCACATCATAGAAGAACATGACCTCGAAGAAGCGCGTGCCGTCCGCCATATAACGCGCCAGCGCCCAGGGCAGGATGGGAATGAGGAAACAGAACGGCAGCAGGAAAACGTCGCGAAGGCTGAGCTTCTGCTGCCGCCAGAGATAGAGGGTGTAGACGAACGCCACGACACCATAGGGCGCCGCATGAAAACTCTTGGCGAGGAAGCCCACGCCCAGCGCGGCATAGCCGAGGGCCGCCGACCAGCGCCGGTCGAGCGAGAAGGCCAGCATGCCCAGCGTGACGAAGGTGATCAGGTAGATGTCGGCATCGGCGCTGCGCATGGCGTGCTTCAGCACGATGGAGGGCGCCGTCAGCAGCAGCAGGCTGGCCACCAGGCCTGCGGTCACTCCTGCAATGCGGCGGGCATAAAAAAAGACGGCCGCCGCCAGCAGCACGGACAGCAGCAGCGAGACCAGGCGCACGCCCAGGAGCTTGTTCTCGGCGACGCTGTAGCCGAGCGCGCCGCCCCACACGGCCAGCGGCGGCTTGGCGTTCCAGTAGTCGGGCTCGCCGGCATAGCGGGTCACGATGTAATCGCCGCTTTGCGCCATCTCCACCGCCGAAACGACATGCCGGGCCTCGTCCCACTCGCCCACCGGCTGTCCGCCGGCGTTGTAGAAAATATTGAAGGCGCCAAGGCCCAGCACCAGCAGCAGCAGCAGCAGCAGTTTTTTCATTCGGGGCTCGCTTCGGGGGACGGAAAGACCAGGTGGTGCATGACCAGAAATCCCGTCAGCGTCACCGGCGGAATGGAAAGCACCTTGGCAATGACAGGGGAAAAGAAAAGTTCGAGCAGATGAAAGACGCCGAGCCCCATCAGCAGGAGACAGAGGCTGGCCGCCAGGTACTGCCTAAAGTGCCGGAGCTCGGGACTGTCCACGCCGAAGGTGAAACGCACATCGAAGGCGAAGCGCGCGACGATGCAGATGAGATAGGACAGCGCAAAGGCGAGGGAGCCATCCAGCACCTGGATCAGCAGAGCGAAGAGCCCGAGGTCGAGCAGCGTGCTGAGGCCGCCCGAGACCAGGAAAAGCAGGAAGCTCATGACTGGGGCGGCGTCCCGGACGTCCGCTGCTCGCGCGTATCGCGAATCTCGAACTCCTTGATATAGACCGGCCGGGCCTTCACCTCCTCGTAGATCTTGCCGATGTATTCGCCCACCACGCCCACGGCGAGCAGGATGCAGCCGCCCATGAAGGTCTGCAGGATGACGATGGTGGTCCAGCCTTCCACGGTATTGCCGCTGAAGTGCTGCCAGAGCGCATAGACGAGATAGGCCATGCTGAACAGCGCCGCGAAGAAACCGAGCCCGATGACGAAGCGGATGGGCAGGATGGAGAACGAGGTGATGCCGGTCCAGGCAAAGGCCAGCATCTTCTTCAGCGGGTACTTGGTCTCGCCGTGCAGGCGGGCGTCGCGCTCGTATTCGACGAAGGCATGCCGGAAGCCGATCCAGGCGAACAGGCCGCGCACGAAACGGATCTTTTCCGGCAGGGCATTGAGCGCATCCACGGCGGCGCGCGACACCAGCCGGAAGTCGCCGGCATCCACCGGCATGCTCTCCAGCACCAGGGCGCGCTGGAGGCGGTAATAGCCCCAGGCGGTCAGGCGCTTGAACGCGGTCTCGCCGGCCCGCGAGGCACGCCTGCCGTAGACCACGTCGTAGCCTTCTTCATATTTGCCGATCATGAGGTCGACGGCGTGGAAAGGGTCCTGCAGGTCGGCGTCCATGACCACGACCGCAGCGCCGCCGGCATGCTCGAGGCCGGCCGTGACCGCCGCCTGATGCCCGAAGTTGCGGCTGAACGACACCACGTGGATGCGCCCGTCAGTTCCCGCCCACTCGCGCAGGTAGGTCATGGAGCCGTCGCTCGAGCCGTCGTTGACCAGCACCACTTCCACGGCCAGTTCCGGGTGGCCGGCCATCCAGCCTTCCAGGGCGCGGCGAAGATGGGGCAGCGACTCTTCCTCGTTATAGATCGGGAAAACGAAAGAGATCGTGTGCAGCTCTCGCTTGTTCAGGGGCGTCATTGTCTGATCCGGGCTGCCTGAGCCGTTTTTCTTAGGGGGCTATTATCTATCTCGCCATGCGTTCCGCAATGGAGCGGAGCGAACAAAGGCTTTTTCCAGCAGGAGGTAGAAAGCCACGGCCGGGTCCGGTACAGGGCGTGCCGCGACCACAGTACCGCGGGCTCGGGGACCGGCGACAGCCTCTTTGCCGGCCGTGGCACGCCGCCACATCCGGGAAACGTACAGATGCATCGCCACGATGCCCGCGAGACCGATCAGGAGCAGCGCCGTCGCGGTGATCGTGAACAGCCGAGGAAGCCCCAGCAGGAAAAAATAGCTCGCCAGGAAGAGGGTCCACAGCCATGACTCCCGTTCAAAAGACAGTATCAGGCGCCGGCCGAACAGGCTGGGGGCAAATTCCCCGGACATGGCTTCCCGTGCTCCAGACATTAGCCGGCCACCGCCGCGGCCAGCATTTTTTTCAGGATTTCCTTCGCGACGCGGTCGGCTTCGTTGAAAGCGCCTGCCGCCCGCAGTGGTCGGCCCGCCGACCAGTCCGTGAAAGCCGTGACGCGGTCGTCGGCAATCAGTCTTTCCACGCCGAGCGCGACACGGCTGCTGCGATTCACGCCGGGCAGCCGCAGAAGGCCGACGCGGCAAGCTGCCGTCAACGCCTCATACACCATGGAAACGCTGTCCTCGCTGACCCACACGCTCTCGACTTCCGCCAGTTGCGCGGCCAGCCAGCCCGGCGGGCATTGTGCAAAAGGCTGGAAGCGCTCGCCATAGCGCTGCTGCAGCGCCGCCCGCAGGCTGGCCGGCGTGCGGCGCGAATCGCTGAGGCGCCAGGCGCTGCCGGGCGCAAGGGCGGCAACGATAGCGTCGATCTGCTGCAGCACGGCAGCATCGTCCCAGGCCGCATGCCGGCTGGGTCCGCCGACCAGGAACAGCAGGCTATTCCGCTTTTTCTCGCCCGGACGCATGGGATTGAGCACGCCCCGCGTAGTGATGACGCGCGGCCCTTCCGCCAGGCCGTCGTGCGCGGGCGCAATCACGAGATCGAAAAGAAAGGCGGGCAGCGAGGGCTTCATGAGGACGGTCGTCAGGCCGCCACCGGCCGCCCTGCGCGCCGCCAGGATGCCCCAGTGCGTGGCGTGCCCGGCGCCGAGGATGAGCTGCGGCGCTTCCTTTCCCGCACCCGGCACAAAGCGCCCGAGCAGAAAGTCGCGCAGTCCCACCGGCCGGGCGGCGAGATCGATATCGATGACACGGCAGGGCACGAGGGCGGACAGCGCCTGCACGAGGCCGAGGGTCTGCTGCATGTGGCCGGGCTTGCCGTCGGTCAGGCGCCAGATGACGAGGGGGGAGTGGGTCATGACTGGTTTCCCCTCACCCCGGCCCTCTCCCCGCCAGCGGGGAGAGGGAGATGAGGCGCAGGAGAGGTCGGGCTATTTGACGGGCGTCAGCCATTCGCGACGCCTGGGGTTGCGGCCCAGCACCGTGTCGAAATAGAGCTGCTGCAGCCTGGTGGTGACGGGGCCGCGGCGACCGGCGCCGATCTGGCGGCCGTCGAGTTCGCGGATCGGCGTGACTTCGGCGGCGGTGCCGGTGAAGAAGGCCTCGTCCGCGATATAGACCTCATCGCGGGTGATGCGCTTCTCGACGACCCGGATGCCGAGATCGGCGCAGAGCGCCAGCACGGCGTTGCGGGTGATGCCGTTCAGGCAGGCCGTCACTTCCGGCGTGTAGATCACGCCGTCCTTCACGATGAAGACGTTCTCGCCGGAGCCTTCCGCCACATAGCCTTCCGGATCCAGCAGCAGGGCCTCGTCGGCGCCGGCGGAGAGCGCCTCCTGCAGCGCCAGCATGGAGTTGATGTAGTGGCCGTTGGCCTTGGCGCGCGTCATGGAGATGTTGACGTGATGGCGCGTATAGCTGGAAGTGCGCACCTTGATGCCGAGCTCGAGCGCCTCTTTGCCCATATACGCGCCCCAGTTCCAGGCGGCGACGATCAGGTGAACTTTAAGGCCGGTGGCGCGCAGGCCCATGGCCTCGCTGCCGAAGAACACCATGGGGCGGATATAGGCGGCGGGCAGCTTGTTCTCGCGCACGGCGGCGCGCTGCGCCTCGTTCACTTCTTCTTTGGTGAAGGGAATCTTCATGCCCATGATGTGGGCGGAATCGAAGAGGCGGCTGGTGTGTTCCTGCAGGCGGAAGATGGCGGTGCCGGCTTCGGTCTCGTAGGCGCGCACGCCTTCGAAGACGCCCATGCCGTAGTGCAGGGTATGGGTCAGCACATGGGTGGTGGCGTCGCGCCAGGGCACCATTTCACCGTCATACCAGATCACGCCGTCGCGGTCGGCCATCGACATTTTCATTTCTCCACGCGCGGCGACCCGCGCCGGACCGCCCCGTCAATCGAATGAGTTTTTACTCGCCCAGCAAGGCTTTCCACCAATGCACGACCAGCGCGCGTTCCGCCTGGAACTCGTCGTGGTTGACCTTGGCTTCCCTTTGGCTGAGCGCGAGACGGTGGCCGCGGGCACGGTATTGCAGATAGGCATCCCTGAGCCCGGCGGCCGCATCGGCAGGGAGAAGGCCGTGGTGTGCCAGGCCTTCCAGGATGCGGACGTTGTCGGGATAGCGGGTCAGCTCAGGGGTTTCGTGCGCCCACGCCAGTACGCCGTATTGCACCATAAATTCGATGTCGACGATACCGCCGCGGTCCTGCTTCAGGTCGAAGCCCCGCCCTTTTTTGCCGGGCGCTTCGGAGGAGAGGTGCGAACGCATCCTGGCGCGCATCTCGATCACGTCCTGCTGCAGTTTCTGCCGGTCGCGCGCTTTCGCCAGCACGGCATGGCGCTCGCGGTCGAAGGCTTCGGCCAGCGCCGGATCGCCGGCCACCACGCGGGCCCGCACCAGGGCCTGGTGCTCCCAGGTCCAGGCCGACTGCTCCTGGTATTTGCAGAAGGCCGCCAGCGACGTCACCAGCAGTCCGGCATTGCCCGAGGGCCGCAGGCGCATGTCGACCTCGTAGAGCTGGCCGGCCGCGGTGGCGGTGTTGAGGAAGGCGATGATCTTCTGGCCGAGGCGGGCGAAGAAGCTGGCGTTGTCGAGCGGCTTTTCGCCATCGGTCTCGCCGTCGACGCTGCCGCCGTGGATGAAGACGAGGTCGAGGTCGGAGCCGTAGCCGAGCTCAATGCCGCCGAGCTTGCCGTAACCGACGATGACGAAGCCGGGATCGCAGGGCTTGCCGTCGCTCCCCATCGGCCGGCCATGGCGGGCCACGAGCGCACGCCAGGCGAGATGCAGGATTTCCTCCAGCACGGCCTCGGCCAGCCAGGTCAGGTAATCGCTGACCTTCATGAGCGGCAGCGTGCCGGTGATGTCGGAGGCGGCGACGCGCAGCACCTGGCCCTTCTGGAAAATGCGCAGCGCGTCCATCTGCGCCTCGAGGTCGTCCTCGGGCAGGCGCACCAGCACCTGGCGCAGCTCGGCGGCGATCTCGGCCTTCTGGGGCGGCGCGAACAGCGTCGCCGCGTTGAGCAATTCGTCGAGCAGCACGGGAAAGCGCGCCAGCTCCTCGGCGATCCAGGGGCTGGCGGCGCAGAGGTCGACCAGGCGCTTCAGCGCGGCGTGGTTCTCTACCAGCAGCATCATGTAGGCGCTGCGGCGCAGCACGGATTCCACCAGCGGCAGGCTGCGCGCGAGCGCCACGTCCGGCTCGGGGTGGCGCAGGCATTCCTGCAGGAGGCGCGGCATCAGGCGGTCGAGGCGCTCGCGTCCCACGGCCTGCATGGCGCGCACGGCGCGGTTGTCGCGCAGCGCGCGCACGCGCTCGGCGCTTTCCTTGGGCGCGGCGAAACCGGCGGCCGCCAGCAGCGCGGGCAGCTCCTCCACGCTCGCGCTCCACAGCGAGATACCCTGAGCCTGCCTGTCGCCCTCGCCTTCCTCGCGCGCGACGATGACGTTGCGGAACTGCGCATCGACCAGGCTGCGGTGTTTTTCCAGCACCTGCAGGAAGGCCGGCCAGTCGGCAAAGCCGAGGCCGAGGGCGAGGCGCTGCTGCTCCGCCGGCGCCGACGGCAGCGACTGCGTCTGCCGATCGTGCATGGCCTGGAGGCGATGCTCGACCACGCGCAAAAAGAGATAGGCCCGCTCCAGCTCCTGCACGGCCGACGCTGGCATGAGGCCGCGTTGCCCGAGCAGGCGCAGTACCGGCAGTAGTTCGCGTTGCTGCAGCGGTCGATCCACGCCGCCGCGGATCAGCTGGAAAGTCTGCACGATGAATTCGACCTCGCGGATGCCGCCACGCCCCAGCTTGATATTACGGTCCATGCCCTTGCGCCTGATCTCACGCTCGATCATGGCTTTCATTTCGCGCAGCGATTCGAGCATGCCGAAGTCGATATAACGGCGAAAAACGAAGGGGCGCAGCGAATCGAGCAGCTTCTGTCCCGCGCTCAGGTCGCCGGCACAGACACGTGCCTTGATGAGGGCATAGCGCTCCCATTCACGGCCATGCTGCTCATAGTAGGTGCCCATGGCAGCAAACGAACTGGCCAGGGCCGAGCCATCGCCCCAGGGCCGCAGTCGCATGTCGACACGGAACACGAAACCATCTTCGGTCACGGCATCGAGCAGCCGAATCAGGGTCTGGCCAAGGCGGACAAAAAACTCCTGGCTGGAAATCACAACGGGCCCGGCCGTCTCGCCCGCCTCCGGATAAGCGAAGATGAGGTCAATGTCGGAGGAGAGGTTGAGTTCGTGGGCGCCCAGCTTGCCCATGGCGATCACGCAAAGCCGCTGCGGCGCGCCGCTTTCCTCGCCGACCGGCTCTCCGTGGACTTTGACGAGCTCTGCATGCGCAAAGTCGAGAGCCTTGCCAATAGCAGCATCCGCGAAGTCGGAAAGCTCTTGCACCAGCTCCAGCACAGAGCAAAGATCGTTCACGTCGCGGTAGATCCAGCGCAGCATCTCGCGCGTGCGCAGCCGGCGCAGGTGGCGCGCCAGTGCCACCGCGTCAGCGCCGGGCAATGCCACGACCATGGTCCTATAGTCATCGATATTGCGCGGCGACTGCAGGGCATTCTCCGCTACCAATTCCTGCCACAGGGCGGGCCCGCGCTGCATCGCATCGGCAACGAAGTCACTAGCCAGCAGCAGGCGCTGCAGACGCTCGCGCCCCACTGTGTCGATACTGATGCCGCAGTCAGCCAAGCCCGCCAAACGTGCATTCAGCCACTCTTGCTGCTGAGCCTCTGTCATGGATTGTCCTCAATAGGCGTTGATCAGGACCAGAAACTTGACCACCAGGGTCTCGAACAGGGATTGACGTCGGATACGCCAGTCGAGCAGGAAGCGCAGGCGCGCCGCCAGGCTGTGCTTGCCGGCCACGAAACGCCGGACCAGGAATTTCTGCTCCGCCGTCAACTGCTCCGGGTACAGATCGAGCAAATGCTCCGCCTGTGCCGCCATCCGCCAGCCACGGCCGCCGATGTAGCGCCAAGAGTTCTTTCGGATCTTTTGCAACAAGTTGACTCCGCCGCCCACTTCGTTGCCGCCATGCTGGCGGTACAGCAGACGCGGCACCGGATCAAAGACAACCCGACCGAAAGCGACGGCCACCAGATACAGCCACCAGTCATGGATGGCGGCCTTGGTCGGCAGGTTCTCCGCAACCATCCTGCGCAGGCTGGCATCGAAGACCATGGTGCAACCCTGCGCAATATTTTCGACCAGCGCATTGCCGAAGGAGGGCCGCACCGGGCGACCGGAATTTCCCAACTCGTGAAGATTGTGGTCCACATAGGTGACAGCGCCGCAATACAGCCGCAGTCCTGTGCCCAGCGCCTGCAGCTGTCCTATCGCTGCCTGCAGGCGGTCCTGGGCCCAGACGTCGTCCTGGTCACAGAAAGCAAAATAATCTGCGTCGGACTCTCGGGCCAGCAATTCCAAGAAGTTATCGGTGGCGCCGCGCGTCGAGCCTGATTTCGGAATGATGATCACACGGTCGGGAAAACGCGCGGCGTACTCCTGAAGAATTGCAGACGTGGCATCCGTAGAGCCGTCATCGCGAGCCAGCAGGCGCACTTCGACATCCTCCTGCGCCATTACCGAATCAATTTGCGCGCGCAGATAGGCCGCCCCGTTGTAGGTAGCCAGCAACACGTCGATGCGGGGCAGGTTGGCCATAGTCACAATTTCAGCGCCCGGCTGCCATATTGCCGAATTTACCCTGCCGCACACGTAGCGTGCGCCGGTAGTGGCGGGCCTTGAAAAACCCGCAAAGCATCAGCCATGTGAGCCACGAAATCTTCCCACGGTCGCGGAACTTACGCAGCATGACCATCTGGTTGTCTATCATCAGGCCCAGGTTTTCGGTCAAGCCCCCCTCGCCGTAAGGCGCCTTGCACAAGCACATGAGCTCGATGTCGAGCAGATACGCGCTATAGCCTTCCATCAGGATGCGCGTCCACATCTCGTAATCCTCAGAAGCGGCCAAGTCCTCGGCAAAGCGCAGGGGAATGCTCCGCTTGAGCATGACCGAAGGCGTGGGAAAGCGATTAGATACCAGCATGTCGCGTACGCTGATACGGCGCACCGAAAATTCTTCCGCCACTGTGGAGACACGGTAGGCCTCCACTACCGCGGAGTCACGGAACCAGCAGAGCGGATGGCCGCTGAAGTCGGCCTCAGGATGTCGCTGCATCCAGCCATATTGCAACTCCAGCTTGCGCTCATGCCAAACGTCGTCGGCATCGAGAAAGGCGATATAGGGTTCCGTGGCGGCATCCATGCCGACATTGCGCGCCGCCGCCGCACCCGCATTACGCGGCATCCGGATGATCCGGAGACAGCCTACCGGAAACCGCGCCTGGTTCTGCTCCAGCACTGTCACCGTGGAATCACTGCTGCCGTCATCGACGCAGATGATCTCGGTCGGCACCAGAGTCTGTCTCACTATTGATGCCAGCGTCGCCGGCAGACTAGCTGCGCTGTTATAGCAAGGGATAACGACACTGACTCTTGCACTGACTGCCATTCCTTACTCCCCGCTCCTTTCCTGGAAGGAGCCGTCTCACAATTGTGAATAGTTATTCAACAGGCGCAAGCAGTACAACAACAGCTGCGGCAGCTTGGCATAGCCGGTGAGAAGCTGCACCCGGAACGCCTCACTGATGACTCCAAGCGTATCCTCAGAGCTGACGCCCTCCGTACCGAACTCGCCTGCGATGAAGTCGCAATACTTGATGCGAACCCCGGCGCGCGCCACCGTGCTGATAAACAGGTGATCGGCCGCAATGGGAAATTTCCGTGAATAGTAGCCATGCTGCTGGTGCAGCGCCCGACGGATCAGAGTCCCGATGGAATGAGCCGAAACATGGCCTCGTATTCCGTAAAGCCAACCTTGCCCCGGCCGTGCTGTGAGCATTCGCTGCCCAACACGGACAGGAGCGGTGACAACATCGGGAATATATGCGTCATCAGACAGGGCGGCACGGTAATTCGTGATCGCATCCGGGCTCAGGACGTCGTCTGCTCCAAGCACGAGGTAATAGTCGCCGGAGGCAGTCCTGATGCCTTTGTTAAGCGCATCGTAGATGCCGAAATCCGCCGCCGATTCGTAGTGGCTGACGATATCGTCGGCACCCGTGAGCAGATGCGCCGTTGCATCCTTAGACTTGCCATCGATGACAATCCATTCGAAATCCCTGTCTGTTTGCGCGCGCAGAGACGCGATGAGTCGGGGCAGGAACATCTCGGCATTATAGGTCGCCGTTATGATGCTGATTCTTATTTTTGCCATTATCACTTACCGATGCCTGTGTGGCAGCCTGCGCGCGACCGCACCGATCTTATATAATCGCAAAAAGCGGGGTCGCCTGCTCCAAGCCCGCGAATGAGTGGCCTTCAAGAGAGAGCCCTCGTCATCTCTGAATCTCTGACGTTGAGCATGAAGGCTCATGAGCCCATCACTGCAGGACCGCCGACAATCTTCCGAAAGGGCCAGGCCCGACCGGAACAGAAACATGCTTACAGACTCCGATAAACCGCCAAGGTCTCCTGCGCACATCGTTGCCAGGAGAAATTTTTCAAACGCTCGTGTCCACGACTAACAAGCTCCGCAATCAGGGCGCTATCTTATACAACCCGCTCAATGCTTGCGGCCATTTCCGCAGATGAGGCCGGATCAAAGAAGATACCTGCCTCTCCGCCAACCTCTGGCATTGAACTAGTTCTACTACTGACAACAGGGCAGGAATGGGCCATGGCCTCAAGAGGCGGCAAACCAAATCCCTCGTACACCGAGGGGTACACAAAGGCCCGGGCATTTTCGTAAAGCGTGCCCAGCACCGCATCTCCTCCGCTTACCTGCCGCACCTGACCTCTCCTGAAGCCAAGTCGACTGATAAGAGCGTTTTCGTCCGACGTAAAAGCCCCACCTCCAAATGCAATAATGTTGAAGTCGTGCTTCAGCCTTGAGCTACCGGAAACGGCTTGAAGCAGCCCAAGAAAATTCTTATATCCGTTTCGATAACCAACATACAGGAGATACGGTCTCTTGAGCCCCTCAGAAACACCTTCCCCAACCCCACTCTCGAAACGGTCGAAACCATGATAAACAACTGAAATCTTGCTCTCCGGAACCGAAAACAGCTCGATCAGGTCGCGGCGCGTACTCTGAGAAACGCAGATGATATGCTCCGCCCTTTCCACAGCTATCCGTTTGAGTCGACTCGTGCTGTCTTTCCAAGAGAACTCTGAGGCAAACAGCTCAGGGATCATGTCATGCACGGTAATCACTACCGGACACCCTTTAGGTGCAGACGAACGATCAGAGTAATAGGTCTCGTGGATCACGCCAGGGCGCCACGCTCGCATGGAACTTCGCACAATCATCTTTCAGTATCAGAAATATTTTCGCCAATTTCGACGAATAGCAGCGAGTATGAAACCCAGCCACCGAGCCATGTGGCAGCCCTGGCAAATAATTGTTGTGTGTCAGAGGCACAAATATTTTTACTTCTTCATCGCCCCTTAGCAGTTCCTCTGCCAGCTTAACGAAATAACGCGATATCCCGCCATAAACCTGTAGCGTAAAGATCTGATGATCCATGGCAGTTTTCATATGTTCTTCGATCCAGAAAGCCTTTCAAAATCTTCCAAGGTTTTCGATTTCAACCTGCTTTTCAAGATGTAGGGAAGATAGCGGTTTAGCCTTACCATTACCTTCCAACCCAATTCATTGATTGGCCGATCCGTTATCAGGTGATAGAAGCCTCCGGCGCTCACAATGCTTTTACCATGAGCTGCCGCCAGCCTTTCCAGTGTCCTCTCCCTGAAGAAGCCAATGTGCTGGCCATGCTCCTTGCCATAGTAGGGCCAAGCATCATGAGCTGGTGCCGGATCCGGAATTGTCTCAGTGGATAGGAGCACGTTGGGAGCTATCGAGAGAATTCTTTCAAGTTCGGCGGCCGGACTTACGAGATGTTCAAAAACTTCAAAAGCGGTTACAAGACGAGCCGTCTCGCCATTGTATTCAAATCCCCTGGCGACGAGATTCTGGCAATACTGATCACACCATAAGGTCTCGACTCCGTAATCCCGCAGCAGCCTGACCAATATTCCATAGCCTCCCGCAAAATCCACCACCCGCTCACGCATGCCTCCCAGCAGCCAGAGTGCTCCCACAACGACTCTGGCATTCATCAGGTTGCGCGCCATGATGCCTGTATCGCTGACATTGATTGGGTCAGCATACGCGCGCCCGAGCCAATAAGGTTGCTCAGTCTGAACGTATCCGCAGGCGGGGCACGAAAAATACCTGACAGTCAGATCCAGCAAGGTTCCTTGCATCAATTCTTCAAGGCCGACATGCGCGCAGGCCCGACACACATTATTTGGCATTGCTCAGACCACGCCTGACAGCCGTTATCAAGGCGGCGATCCAGAAGACCTTCTTCATACGCCTCCCAAGCGCCACTAGCGGTGATACCCCAAATATCTTCGCATGGATTAATCGGTCAGCATGCTGCGACCTCTCGACTTTTAAAGGGTGATGCAAGGGAAAGGACAACAGCCTTGCTGCCGACTCCCTTACATAGGCCGGCAGCTCTTCCGTTGTATGAGTCGCGCCCGGACCAAACCCGAGATTGCCAATCTGATTCTGGGCAGGCAAAACCGCCATCATCTCTTGCCGCCAACAGGCAAAAGTCCATTGGTAATCCCACGTATCAATTTTCCCCGCATACGTATTGTTGAAGCACTCTGACCAATAAACCTCGAATGCCCGACTTCCGTCCGATATTTTCTTCAGTCCACCCGAGGACTCCCATTCCCGCCAGGAGCGCATGGCAACGTCATAGTGTCGCCAAGCCCTGCGCCAGCTTGCCCAGCCCCAGATATGGTTGTAGCGGGAGAAAAAATAACTGTGTGCAGGAGCAAAGTGCTTAACGACAAGATTGCAACCGCTGATCATCCCAACCCGGTCGTCATGACGATAACGCTCGAGCAGCTCGTCGCAGTATGCGAAGAAGCTGGGCAGTGGCAGGACGTCATCCTCGAGAATGACGCCCTCTTCCTCATGCTCGAAGAACCACTCAATCCCGCCGGAAACCCCCATCTTGCAACCGAGGTTGCTATCACGGAACAAGGTCTTCACTTCACAAGGCCAGTCGACTTCGGTTGCAATGCGCCTGGCCTCGGCACAGCACTCATGCTCACCTGCGCGGGTCGGGCGCGGCCCATCAGCTGCCACATACAACCTGGGTGGCTTGGCCGCGCGAATGGCTTCGAAAACCTGCCGCGTGGTATCGGGACGGTTAAAAATAAGGAAAAGGACAGCGCTTCTCACGATTACTCAGCCAATAATTTTCGGAAATAATTGATGGTTTCTTTCAGACCGTCATCCAGGCAAACCTTCGGCTCCCAGTTGAGTACGCTTTTCGCAAGATCAATATTGGGCTGCCGCTGCCTAGGATCGTCCATCGGCGAAGGCTTGAACTCGAGCTTCGAGCTGCTTCCCGTAAAACGGAGGACCTTTTCCGCCAGCTCCAGCATGGTGAATTCCCCTGGATTACCGATATTGATGGGGCCGGTTATTTCCGTGGGACTATCCATCAAGCGCAACATTCCTTCTATTAGGTCGTCGACATAACAGAAGCTGCGCGTCTGCTGCCCGTCACCGTAGATGCTAATGGGATCGCTCCTCAGCGCCTGAACGATGAAATTGCTTACCACGCGCCCATCGTTCGGGTGCATACGCGGACCATAGGTGTTGAAGATACGCATCACCTTAATTTCTAGGCGATGCTGGCGGTAGTAGTCAAAAAAGAGAGTTTCTGCGCAACGCTTGCCCTCATCGTAGCAACTGCGGATACCGATAGGGTTGACTCGTCCCCAATAGGTTTCCTGTTGCGGATGGATCTCAGGGTCGCCGTAAACCTCGCTAGTGGACGCCTGCAGGATGCGTGCTTTTACCCTCTTGGCCAGCCCCAGCATATTTATTGCCCCATGAACGCTGGTTTTGGTTGTCTGCACCGGATCATGCTGGTAATGAACAGGGCTTGCAGGGCAGGCGAGGTTGAATATTCGATCAACCTCAACATACAAGGGGAAAGTAACGTCGTGACGCATCAACTCAAAATTCGGACGGCTGAAAAGATGAGCTAAATTTTGCTTACTTCCAGTGAAGAAGTTATCAACACAAAGCACATCGTCACCCCGCGCAATCAAACGATCGCACAGATGTGAGCCAAGAAATCCCGCACCACCAGTCACCAGTGTTTTCTTCATTTCTCTATTAGCCCTTATAACCAAGCAGAATCAACCCTCTTACCTGCAAAGCGAACATCTTTGGAGACAAAATAAGGTTAGAGAGCATTGCGGCTACCATTTGCGCCAGCACTGCCGTGATTGCAGCCCCCTTTAATCCCAAGCTTGGAATCAACAGGAAGTTTCCGATCAAGCAGGCAATTGCTCCCAGCAATGCGTTGAAAAGGCTTATCAAAGACTTTCCCTCATTGAGAAGCCACAGGCCTTGGGCCACGCCAAGTCCAATAAAGAGATTGGTGAAGACGTATATCGAGAGAATCTTAGACCCTTCCCGATACTCCTGACCCAGCAAGACATCGACAATGAAAGAAGACATAGCAAGGATGAACAGACAAACCATCCAGCCGAGCGCCGAAAAGATTCGGAATATCCCTGCCAATGCCCGCATATACTCCGTCTCGCTCTCTTGCCTCTTTCTGATTAAGAAAGGCGCGATGCTTACCGATAGTGTCATAGGAATAAACTGCCATAAGGAGGCAAAAGGTAGGACAGCCGCATAAATTCCCAGCTCGCGCTGGCCAAGCAGCTCCCGAATCATGATCTGGTCGATGCGCATATACACCATGATGGATAGCCCGCTAACAATGAAGGGCCATGACTCCTTGAGCAGCTTTTGTCCCAACGCTGAAACACGATGCCAAGGCCCATCACAGGGAAAATACTTGTAGGCAATGATCAAGCCGCCTGCGGCCAGGACTATATCCAGTGCTATCACGAATGCGAATGCCAACAGAGGGGCTTCCGCCTTAATCAGAATAATCTTTATGCCGTTCGAGATAATGTAAGCGCCCAGTTTGGCGATTACCGTACGCCTGCTTTGGCTCTGGCTCTGAAACCAGAGATCGATGGTATCCGTTGCCTGAAAAACAAGTGAGGCTCCGGCCAGGGCCGTTATCCACGTGCTGCTGTGCTGCCAACCATTGAGTAGGCCCATTCCGGCAACAGCCACCGCCCAGCAGACAATTCCCGTCATCAACCGCAGCTGAAATGCCGTTCCCAAGATGCCTCCGGCCTTTTCTTGGCTGAGTGCAAGCTCTCGTACCACAATCCCATCCAGCCCCAAGCTGGCGACAACCTGGAAAAATGCGATGAAGACTAAGGCATATGCCAGCTCCCCATACTGAATCGGACCGAGATAGCGAGCCATCCACGCCCCGACGAGGAGGCCGAGAACCAGGCGCACGCACTTTTCCAGTACCAACCAGCCACTATTGTGGAGGATGGCATGCAAGCCTGGCCTTCCGCTCACCCGGCTGCGCAGGGCTGCGGGCAAAAAACGCAGCCAGAAAGGATCCGTAAGCTTATTCACGTCAGGTGAGCTGCAATTGCGCCGCTGGCGAATGCCGCAGCCTGTTCGGAACGTTACGTTGCATGCGCCATATACCCACAGAAAAGGATCATGCCTTCCTACTTTACTAGCGCCCTATCGAATAGTAGGTGATGCCATATTCGCGAATCTTTCTAGGTTCGAACAAATTGCGCCCATCGAATATGACCGGACTACTCAGTCGCGCTCTTATCAGATCAAAATCGGGCGCCTTGAATACTTGCCACTCCGTAACAATCACCAGAGCATCCGCCCCGCTGAGTACGGCCTCTTTGCTGTCACACAGCCTGAGATCCTCTCGACTGCCATATATGCGTCTGGCCTCTGCCATGGCCTCGGGATCATAAGCGTGCACAACGGCCCCTTCCTTCCACAACGACTCCATCAACACGCGACTCGGGGCAGCGCGCATGTCGTCAGTGTTAGGCTTGAAGCTCAATCCCCAAATGGCAATGGTTTTGCCGCGCAGATCGCCTTCAAAATGCTGAACGAGCTTTTTGAAAAGAACGGTTTTCTGCTCATCGTTGCGAGCCTCAACAGCCTTTAGCATCTTGGCATCGAAAGCCACGCTGTCTGCTGTATGCACGAGAGCCTTAACGTCCTTCGGAAAGCAGGAGCCTCCGTAGCCCGCACCGGGATAGATAAAGTGATAGCCGATCCGCGGGTCGGAACCGATGCCCTTGCGCACCATTTCGATATCGGCGCCTAACCTCTCGGCAAGATTAGCCATTTCGTTCATGAAGCTGATTTTCGTCGCGAGCATGCAGTTTGCTGCATACTTGGTCAATTCAGCACTGCGAACATCCATGACGATGATCTTTTCGTGATTCCGGTTGAACGGCGCATAAATCTCACGCATCAAGTCTTCCGCGCTTTTGCTATCTGTTCCTATCACGATGCGATCTGGTCGCATGCAATCCGCAACCGCAGAGCCTTCCTTCAGAAACTCGGGGTTTGATACCACATCGAAGGTCAGGTCCTTGCGGCCACGAGCTCTCAGAGTCTCCGCCATGCGGGCACGGACTAAATCTGCTGTTCCGACCGGGACAGTGGACTTATCAATGACGACCTTAGGATCAGCCATCGCTCCGGCAATGGTTTCCGCCACCGCCATAACGTACTTCAGGTCGGCTGAACCATCCTCGTCCTGCGGCGTGCCAACGGCAATGAACTGGACATGCCCATGACGAACGCCCTCTTCGGCATTAGTAGTGAAGTGCAAACGTCCGGCGCGGAAATTTTCATTAACCAGCGCATCGAGTCCCGGCTCGTAAATCGGAATGAGGCCCTGTCCCAGACCCTCGATCTTGCCGACGTCGGTGTCAACACAGACCACGTCATGCCCTACCTCAGCCAGTACCGCCCCCTGAACGAGGCCAACATAGCCAACTCCAAAAACGGTTATCTTCATAATAATATTCCCACTGCCCTATACAGCGGCCAACAAAAGTCTGGCTGCTTCCTCCGCAATCAGGCGCTTACACAACTTTGCGGCAGAATTGGAAATCATCCTTTCACCAACGCAGCACTGATATCCGTCAGGCACAGATCCAGGAGATATTTCCAGTTCGGCCGGTGCAAGCCGAATTCGTGCTCGACTTTGTCCCCCAGCAGAACCGAATTCTGCGGCCGAAGCACAGGCGAGGGATACTGGGAAGAGGCAATTGCAAGAACTTCAGCCGGGCACACCATCGCTCTCTTTATTGCACAGGCAAGCTCATACCAAGTCGCGTCGCCTGCAGGCGTCAGGTGGTAGATCCCGTCTTCCGACGGTAAATCCTGCAGATGCCGAGATGCCAGCATGAACGTTACCGCCTCTGCTAACCAGCGGCTCCAGCTTGGAGTACCTCTCTGGTCAGCCACCACGCTGACCTGCTGTTTCTCCCGCATCAGGCGCAACATGGTCAGCATGAAATTCCTGCCACGCGTTCCATACACCCCGCTGGTTCGCAGAATCAGGTGTCGACATCCGGCGGCAGCAATGGCGTGCTCGCCAGCGAGCTTGCTCCTGCCATAAACATTGAGCGGACAGCCTGCATCGGTCTCGGCATATGCCCCCCGCTTTTCCCCATTGAAGACATAATCCGTTGAGAAGTGGATCAGAGCCGCTCCCAAGCGCGCTGCCTCCTCTGCAAGAATGCCAGGCGCCGTACCGTTGATTGCCATGGCGAGCTCGGGCTCCGATTCCGCCTTGTCAACCGCCGTATAGGCAGCCGGATTAACGATAAGATCAGGCTTTACTTCTCTGATCACGCGCACAATCGCAGCCGGATCAGCCAAGTTCAGTTCGGATGAGTCCAGTGCCACCACATTACCGGTGACACTAAGCGTCCGCTGCAGCTCCCAGCCCACCTGTCCGTTCTTTCCCGTGAGCAGGATCTTCACGCGAACACCTCGGCGTCCTTCAGCAGCCTGGCGGCCGCGTCCTTGCCCGACAGGCTCGGCGCGGAATCCAGCGGCCACCCGATGGCCAGCTGCGGATCGTTCCAGAGAATGCTGCGTTCGTGCTGCGGGGAGTAATACGCCGTGGTCTTGTAGACGAAGTCCGCCGTATCGGAAAGCACGAGGAAGCCGTGGGCGAAGCCTTCCGGAATCCACAGCATGCGCTTGTTCTCGGCCGAGAGGACGACGCCCACCCACTTGCCGAAATGCGGCGAAGACCGGCGCACATCCACCGCCACGTCAAACACTTCGCCGGCGATTACCCGCACCAGCTTGCCCTGCGCATTTTCGATCTGGTAATGCAGGCCGCGCAGCACACCCTTCTGTGATCGCGAATGGTTATCCTGCACGAATTCCCGGCTGAGCCCCGTCAGTTCCTGGAACTGGCGGGCATTGAAGCTTTCCATGAAAAAGCCGCGCTCGTCCCCGAAAACCTGGGGTTCGAGGATCAACACATCGGGAATTGCCGTCGCGACTGCCTTCACGGTCATTCCCCCGCAAGCTTCAAAAGGTATTGGCCATACGCGGTCTTGCCCAGGGCCTTGGCCTGCGCAATCACTGCCTCACGCGAAATCCAGCCATTGTGAAAACCAATCTCCTCGAGACAGGCGACCTTCAGCCCCTGCCGGTGCTCGATGGTCTGCACATACTGCGAGGCTTCCAGCAGGCTGTCGTGCGTGCCGGTGTCCAGCCAGGCGAAACCGCGGCCGAGTTTCTCGACACGCAGGTCGCCACGCTCCAGGTAGGCGTTGTTCACCGAGGTGATCTCCAGCTCCCCGCGTGCGGACGGTTTCACCGCCCTGGCGATGGCAATCACGTCGTTGTCGTAGAAATAGAGGCCCGTGACGGCATAGCTCGACTTCGGCCGGACCGGCTTTTCCTCGATGGAAACGGCGCGACCTGCTGCATCGAACTCCACCACGCCGAAACGCTCGGGGTCGTTCACCCAATAGCCGAACACGGTGGCGCCACTTTGATGTGAGGCCGCCCGCTGCAGCTTCTCGGTGAAATGCTGGCCGTGGAAGATATTGTCGCCGAGCACGAGACAGACGCTGTCGCCGCCGATGAACTCCTCGCCGATCAGGAAGGCCTGGGCCAGGCCCTCGGGCGCCGGCTGCTCGGCATATTGCAGGCGAATGCCGAACTGGCTGCCGTCGCCGAGCAGGCGCTGGTACATGGGAAGATCGTAGGGAGTCGAAATCAGCAGGATGTCGCGGACGCCGGCCAGCATCAGCACCGACAGCGGGTAATACACCATCGGCTTGTCGTAGATCGGCAGCAGCTGCTTGGAAACCCCCAGCGTGATCGGGTGCAAGCGGGTTCCCGATCCGCCGGCCAGCACAATACCTTTCATTACTTTCGCTCCGCGTAGTTTTTCTCGACCCACTCGCGGTATGCACCGCTTTTCACGTTGGCGATCCATTCCGGATTCGCCAGGTACCACTCCACCGTCTTGCGCAGGCCGGTCTCGAAAGTCTCGGCCGGGCGCCAGCCGAGCTCGCTCTCCATCTTGCGTGCATCGATGGCGTAACGGCGGTCATGGCCGGGACGGTCTTTCACATAGGTGATCTGCGTGCGGTAGCCGACGCCGTCCGGCCGCGGCGAGAGTTCGTCGAGCAGGTCGCAGACGCTGTGGACCACCTCGATGTTCCGGCGCTCGTTGCAGCCGCCGATATTGTAGGTTTCGCCGACGCGCCCCTGCGCCAGCACGCGCCGTAGCGCCGTGCAGTGATCGCCGACATAAAGCCAGTCGCGGATATTCCTGCCGTCACCGTAAACAGGCAGCGGCCTGCCGTCGAGGGCATTGAGAATGATCAGGGGAATGAGCTTTTCGGGGAAATGGAAGGGCCCGTAATTGTTCGAGCAGTTGGTGGTCAGCACCGGCAGGCCATAGGTGTGGTGCCAGGCCCGCACGAGGTGATCGGACGCCGCCTTTGAGGCGGAGTAGGGGCTGTTGGGCGCATAGGGCGTGGTTTCACTGAAGGCCGGATCGTCTTCCTGCAGCGAGCCGAAGACCTCGTCGGTCGAAACGTGCAAAAAGCGGAAGGCGCTCTTCTCCGGCGCGTCCAGTGCCTGCCAGTAGGCCCGCAGGGATTCCAGCAGGCGGAACGTCGAGACGACGTTGGTCTCGATGAAATCGGCGGGGCCGTGGATAGAGCGGTCGACATGGCTCTCTGCCGCGAAATTCACCACGGCCATCGGCCGGTGCTCGGCCAGCAGGGCCGGGATGAGTTCCCGATCCCCCATGTCGGCGCGCCGCAGCGTGTGCCGGGCGGGGTCCGCACTGCGCAGGTTGTCCGGGTTGCCGGCATAGGTGAGCTTGTCTACCGTGACGACCCGTCCCCGCTCCTGCGCCAGCCACTGCAGAACGAAGTTCGAGCCGATGAATCCGGCGCCGCCGGTAACGAGAATGCAATCAGCCATGGTCAATGGAAGTCCGTAACGCTCGCCGCCCCGGCACAGCGAAGGGGCTGGCGGTCACGGCGGGCAACGTGGAAAGCGCGAGAATATACCACCGGCGCAGGGGAGGGACGACCGCGGAAGGTGAGGCGCGCTAGGCCCTGGGCCTGGGCCTGGCGCGCTGCGGATTCAGCACGCTGTTCTGCTGAATATGGAACGTGGCCGTGCTGGTCTTCACGGGCCTGCCCTCGGCATCCACCACCCTGACCTCCAGGGTATGGCTGCCGCGTGCGAGCTCCGCCACAGACAACTCCGAAACACCCGCAGCCGGGGCGCCATCCAGGAAGGCTTCCACGCGATGCCCCTCTCGCAGCGCCGGGCTGACGCTGAAGGCGACCGGAATGGGCCCTCCCGCCCGCTGGAACGTGGCGTCGGCGGCGGGGCTCTGGATAATGATTTCATAAGCGCCGGCAACCGCCTGCGCTGTCGTTGCGGACGCCGGCACAGGCCGGCGGGCCTTGCCGGTTTGCAGGGCCGGCACCGTCATCACGGGATTGAGCTTCAGCTTCTCCACCTGCTCCGTGCGCTCTTTCGGCACGGAATCGGAGAGCACCAGGTTGCCGTCCTTGTCGTAGTACTTGTAGATATCGGCCCGGGCGGACGAAACCAGCAACAGCAGGGCAAGCAGGCCGAGCGCGCGAGGATGCAGGGGCATTCCCATCTCCGGT
The DNA here is from genome assembly GCA_049320605.1 of Pseudomonadota bacterium. Lineage (GTDB taxonomy): Bacteria > Pseudomonadota > Gammaproteobacteria > Pseudomonadales > Moraxellaceae > UBA2031. The sequence continues at coordinate 106,594 of JBMOQI010000011.1, forward strand.
ACACAGTTGGATTCGCAGCTTATCCCCTTGCCGGGGCGAGGGCGAATACCCCGGCCACAAAATGCAAGGGGCTCCGCATCTGCCGCCGCGAAACCGGGGCGGGCGCCGCTGCCGTCACGGTGGCCTGCGGAGAACCCGGGAAAGCAGGAACAGCAGCAGGACGGCGGCCACCAGGTAATGCAGCGATGTCGCCAGCGCCAGCCACCATATTCCGCCCAGGCTGAACGCGGCGACCTTCAGCGGCAGGAAGAGCGTATAGAGGCAGGTTGCCGCGAGCGCCACCGTGCCCTGCCGGCCCGCCGCGTAGAACACGGCATTCGTGGTCAGGCCGATAAAGCCGCCCAGGGTCTGCCCGCCCAGGGCGAGGATCAGGCCCGCGGCATCGCTGAGCAGCGCCGGCGAAATCTGCAGCAGCCCGGCCAGCGGGGCCGGCCTTCTCCCCGCCAGGAGGGCGACGGTCAGGCAGGCGGCCGTTATCGCGAACGCCAGGCGCACATGCCTGCGCACGCGCCGCCGAAGCCGGGCCATGTCTCCGCCCGCCACCTCTTCGGCGGCCGCCACCCGCAACGGCGGCACCAGGGTCTTCGAGAACAGTGCAGAAAGGATAGAGAGGCACTGCTGGGCAAAGTGGTAGACGGAAAGCAGTCCATCCCGGCTCTGGCCGAGCAGGTAGCGATCCACCACGATGTCGGTCTTGCAGTAGACCGCCGCCACCACCGGAAACCTGAACTGCCAGAAAAACTCCTTCACGATCTCGGGCACGCCCTGCCATACCGGCCACCCGGACAGCAGCAGGGTCAGGAAGAGCTGCGTGACGGCCCGGCCCGTCAGCACGGCAGACGCCGCCACCACTCCGCTCTCGCTCAACGCCTCCCGGAACGGCCAGTAAAAAGCCGCCGCGCACAGCAGCGCGACCACTTCCACGAGGATGAACCGCCGGCGCGACTGCAGAGCGGCGGCGGCGGAGGTATGCATGCCCGCGCAGACCAGGGTGGCGGCCTGCCAGGGGAGCATGGCCTGGTAGAGCGCGAGGCTGCCGGTTCGGGGCATGAGCACGCCCAGCCACAGCGCGGCCGAGAGAAGCAGGCAAACGGCGATTGCGCCGTAGATGAGCGCCGCCCCCAGATGCCCTGCCCAGGCGAAGCGACGCCATTCCGCATCGCTCCGGCTGACCGCCAGCCGCGTGGTCACGACGCCTGCGATGGGCTGCACGAAGATGAGGAGAAAGAAAAGGTTGAGCGTGGCGAAAAAGAAGAAGCCGTCGGATTCGGCGCCGGCGCCCAGCACCTGGATCACCGCCAGCGGATAGAGGAAGTCCGCCAGGATGTTCGCCCCGGCTATTGCAAGCAGTGCCACGCGATCACGCATCGGACATTACCGGAACATTCCCCTGATCCTGGCGCACAGCGGCAGGCCTGCCGGACGCCCAACCCGGCGCCCACGCCGGAGCTTATCCCGTTGCGCCAGGGCGGAAGAATGATCCGTTGCGCAAAAGCAAAAAGACCCGCGCAGGCGGGCCTTTTTGGGAGGGCGGATTCAAGAACGAAGCGCAACGCCTTGTTCCCGGACCGCCGAGCCTCCGAGCGGATCAGCAGCTGTAGTACAGCTCGAACTCGATCGGGTGCACCTGGGTGCTGACCAGGCGGGCTTCTTCGGTCTTCAGTTCGATGTAGGCGTCGAGCATTTCCTTGGTGAACACGCCGCCCTTCAGCAGGAACTCGTGGTCGGCCTTGAGGGCGGCCAGAGCCGTCTCGAGGTTCTCGGCCACGGTCGGCACCAGCGCGTCTTCTTCCGGCGGCAGGTCGTACAGGTTCTTGTCCGCAGCCTCGCCCGGGTGGATCTTGTTCTGGATGCCGTCCAGGCCGGCCATCAGCATGGCGGCGAAGGCCAGGTAGGGATTGGCAACCGGATCCGGGAAGCGGGCTTCGATACGACGACCCTTGGGGCTGCTCACATACGGAATGCGGATGGAAGCGGAGCGGTTGCGGGCAGAGTAGGCCAGCTTGATCGGGGCTTCGTAATGCGGCACCAGACGCTTGTAGGAGTTGGTGGCCGGGTTGGTGATGGCGTTCAGGGCACGCGCGTGCTTGATGATGCCGCCGATGTAGTACAGCGCCAGTTCGGACAGGCCAGCGTACTGGTCGCCGGCGAACAGGTTGCTGCCGCCCTTGGCGATGGACATGTGCACGTGCATGCCGGAGCCGTTGTCGCCGACCATGGGCTTGGGCATGAAGGTGGCGGTCTTGCCGAAGGCGTGGGCGGTGTTCAGCACGGCGTACTTGAGCTGCTGGACTTCGTCGGCCTTGCGCACCAGGGTGTTGAAGGACACGCCGATCTCGCTCTGGCAGGAGGCCACTTCGTGGTGCTGCACTTCGACGCGGCCCGGGCCCATGATGGCCTCGATGGCGTTGCACATGGCGACGCGCAGGTCCTGCTGGGAGTCGACCGGGGGCACGGGGAAGTAGCCGCCCTTGACGCGCGGACGGTGGCCGGTGTTGCCGCCCTCGTAATCGTTGTTGGTCGACCAGGCGCCTTCTTCGGCGATCAGCTGGTGGGACACGCCCTGCATGCCGACCTTCCACTTCACTTCGTCGAACACGAAGAATTCGGGTTCCGGACCGAAGAAAGCGACATCGCCGATGCCGGTGGACTTCAGGTAGGCCTCGGCGCGCTTGGCGATGGAGCGCGGATCGCGCTCGTAGCCCTGCATGGTGGACGGCTCGATGACGTCGCAGGTGACGACCACGGTCGGCTCGTCGAAGAACGGGTCCATGAAGGCGGTGACGTCGTCCGGCAGCAGGATCATGTCGGAGGCCTCGATGCCCTTCCAGCCGGAGATGGAGGAACCATCGAACATCTTGCCGACGGTAAAGGTTTCTTCGGTCACCGTGCTGGCCGGGAAGCTGACGTGCTGTTCCTTGCCCTTCGTATCGGTGAAGCGGAAATCGACCCACTTCGCCTCGTGTTCTTTCATCAGACCAAGCGTCTTGTTCGACATGTTTTTCTCCAGAGACCATGCATGACTGGGTTTTATTCGCGTCCTCAAGACCCCCATTCGGCGAAGCGGAAACCCGGCCCACTTGTGGTATGTCTTTCAAACACCGTGCGCGTTCGAGGAGCAAATTACATACCAGCTACAGGCTCCCCGCAGACTGCGGCTTACCTCTTTGCTGGCGGCGCCTCACCCCCCTCCTGAGGCACCATGAAAGAGCATCTACAAACTAAAGTGCACCTATTTGGTGCTCGTGGCCCACTTCGATGCACAAATGAAACTCGCCCTCCACGACTTCGGCCGACAGCACCGTGTGGCCGTGGATACGGCACCAGGCCGGAATGTCGTGCATGACGCCCGGATCGGTGGCCGTCACCCGCAGCCAGTCGCCAGCCTTGAGGCCGCGGATGGCGTTCTGGGTACGGATGACCGGGATCGGGCACAGCAGGCGCCGCGCATCAAGCTGGTGCATCGCTGCCTCGGCCATCACAGGTACCAGGCCTCAGGCACTTCGCCCGTACGCAGGGGCACAACCTTTACCTGCCGCGCCACGCCGCCGCGCTGCACGATCTCCACCTCGATCTCGTCCGCCTCGCGGCCCTGGCTGAAGCGGCCGGCGATGCGCGCCGCGCTGACCAGGTCGGCTTCGTCCGGGCTGCCGTCGACCAGGACCAGCGGCCCGTTGTGGCTGAGGATGCGGATGTGGGGGAACTCCCGGCGGTATCCCTCCAGGAAATTGTTCTCCCCCTCCTCGCGCCCGACGATCAGCTTGTAGTGCGGGGCCGGGCGGATATGCCGGCCCACCTTGAGCAGCATGATGTCGTCGAGTTCGTAGCGGCGCTCGCCGCGGGCCGACCAGAGATCGGCCAGCTTGCGTGAATAACTCTCGTCGGTCAGGAAGCAGCAGCCGCCGGCCGGCTGGGCCCAGTCCCTGAAGCCGAAAGCCCTGGCCAGCTCGATCTGCGGCTGGCGGCTGCGGCCGTGGAAATCGTAGAGCTTTTCCCGGTCCACCCAGCCTTCGCGCTCGGGTTTCGTCGGGGCGAGATTCTTGGCCGAAAGGGGGCGCAGGAGCAAGTCGTCCGCGCCGGATTCCCTGGCAATGAGCGGCATGGTCATGGCGCGCTGCGACTTGGGGCGCTGGCCCACCACCTCGCCGGTGATGATGAAGTCGAAGCCGCGGTCGGCGGCGAACTCGCGGGCGCGGTTCACATAGCCCATGGCCTTGCCGACCATGAAGATCTTGCAGTCGAGGCAGGGATTCAGGTTGGCGCCGTAGCCGTGCTTCGGGTTCAGCACCACGTCCTTGTATTCCTCGGAGATGTCGAGGATGTGCAGCTTGATGCCGAGCTGCTCGGCCGACCACAGGGCGTTGTTGCGCTTCTGCTTCTGCCGGGCCTGCTTGCGGATGGCGTGGGTATGGCCCTCGACGCAGAAGCCGGTGAAAAAATTGATGCCCTCGACCTCGATGCCCTGCTCCTGGACCACGCGCACGGCCAGCAGCGAGTCCAGGCCGCCGGAAATCAGGGCCAGGGCTTTGCGGCGGGAGGACGGGGTCTGCGACATCGGAGCACGGGGGAGTCGGGAAACAGGGCGCGCATTATAGAGCCAGCTCCGCGAAATCGCATGGTGCAAAACCCCGTTCGCCGGGGAAATTTGCCGGTGGCACAGGACCTGCCGACAGGAACCGCCGGAGTTGATCCGCCGCCAGCCCTCGGCAGCGAGGACTGGCGGCCGCATAGCCGCCTGGGGCGAAACCCTGCCGGCTGAGAAAAAATGCCGCAAGTCGCTAGAATGCAGCTTTACCCCCACCCGAGACTTCCGTTATGGAATGCATTTTCTGCAAGGTCGCGAAGAAGGAAATTCCCGCCAAGGTGGTGTTCGAGAATGAGCGGGTCATCGCCTTTCACGATCTTTTCCCGCAGGCGCCGACCCATGTGCTCGTCATCCCCCGGGAGCACATCGACACGCTGAACCAGGTGGCGCCCGGGCAGACCGCCCTGCTCGGCGAGCTGGTAACCACGGCCACGCACATCGCCAAGGAACTCGGCATCGACGAAAACGGCTACCGCGTCGTAATGAACTGCAATGCCGACGGCGGCCAGAGCGTCTACCACATCCACCTGCACCTGCTGGGCGGCCGCCACCTGGGCTGGCCGCCGGGCTGATCGTGCATTGCCCCGAGAACATCATGCGCCGCTATTCACTGCTCGACCGCCTTATCACCGAAGCCGACAAGGCCCTGCGCACGGTCACGCCCCGGACGACCGCTGCGCAGCGCGCCAATCCGGCACGCGGACGCGACGAGGCCCGCCTCTCCGAGGCCGAACGCCGCCATGCGGCCGGCCTCATGCGCATCAACCACAGCGGCGAGGTCTGCGCCCAGGCGCTCTACCAGGGCCAGGCCCTGACCGCCCGCCTGCCCGACGTGCGTGCTGAAATGGCGCAGGCGGCAAAGGAAGAGGAGGATCACCTGGCCTGGTGCGAGGAGCGCGTCCATGAACTCGGCTCCCACACCAGCTACCTGAATCCACTCTGGTATGCGATGTCCTTCGGCATCGGCGCCGCGGCCGGCATCGCCGGCGACAAATGGAGCCTGGGCTTCGTGGCCGAGACGGAAAACCAGGTGTGCTCCCACCTGCAGGACCATATGAACCGCGCGCCGCTGCAGGATGAGAAGACCCGCGCCATCATCGACCAGATGCATGACGACGAGGCAAGACACATGCAGATGGCCCTCAAGGCCGGCGCCGCCGAGCTGCCGGCGCCGGTGAAGGGCCTGATGGCGCTGACTTCGAAAGTGATGACGACGCTGACCTACCGCCTCTAGATAAATGCAGAAACAAAAACGGCGCCCGCGGGCGCCGTTTTTATTCGCATGGCGACTCAGAGCCAGCCGCTCCTGCGCAACTCCCTCATCACGGTGGCCACGAAACCCTCCAGTTCCCTGCGGGCATCGCTTTTTACAACGCTGCGGGAGCGGCCCTGCCAGACCACCTGCCCGCTTGCGACATCGTAGATCCGACTCTCCACGAGCGCTTTCGCGCCCGGCGCCGCAGCTGCGCCGGGCGGGGCGCCTACGCTCCCGGGCTCCGGCTCCCAGCCCACGCGCGTCCCCGGATCGCGGGCCGGCGCATGCAGGGAAAATCCGGATTCGGGGCCGGACTCCGCGCCGAGCTCATAGCTGAGCAGGCGCACGACCAGCACGCCCGTCACCCCCTCGGCCTTCACGCGCTGCATGACTTCCTCGCGCAACGGCTGCTTGTCACCGGGAAACATCCGGCTGGCCAGGAGCACCTCGCGGCGCCGTTTGCGGAACTCGTGCGCAAAGGCCTGCTCCATGTCCGCCTGAACCTGCGGCGTGGTGGTGATGCCGACGAGCAGAACCTTGTCCAGTGTCGCCGGCATGGCTTTCTGGGCACTGACTTCCTCCATGCGCGTGCCGGAGAACATCTGGCAGCCGGCGAGCAGCACGGCCGCCAGGCAGAGCCACAGCGAACGGAATCTCATTCTGCCTTCCCCGCGTCCTGTTCGATCACTTCATAGTCGTGCGTCATCACGACACCTGCCTGTCCGAGCATGATGGAGGCCGAGCAGTACTTGTCGGCGGACAGGTCTACCGCCTTTTTCACCTGGGCCTCTTTCAGCCCCCTGCCCTTCACGATGAATCGCACATGAATGCTGGTGAAGACTGCCGGCACTGCATCGGCGCGCTCGGCCGAGAGTTCGGCCTCGCAGGACGTCACATCCTGGCGGGCCTTCTTCAGAATGGTCACGACATCGAAGGCGGTACAGCCGCCCAGCCCCATGAGCAGCAACTCCATCGGCCGCGGTCCCAGATTGCGGCCACCGTATTCCGGCGCGCCGTCGACGACCACGGCGTGGCCACTGCCCGACTCGGTGACGAACATCACGTCCTGCACCCACTTCACCCTGGCTTGCATCATCACTCCTCGCATCCGTCATTGGCTGTCGTGTAAGAAAACCGGCACTGCATCACACTCCGATGGTTAACCCCGTCGAATAGCTGTGTTAAGGTCAACCTTGAAAACAATAACCGTCTATAAGGACGCAGCCATGGCCCGCCTGCCGGTCAACGCGCACGTTCCCAACATCAATAACTTCCTGGACCAGTGCCACCGCCGCAAATATCCGGCGCGGAGCACGATTATCTATGCCGGCGATGCCGGTGACACCCTCTATTTCATCATTGCCGGCTCGGTATCGGTGGTCATCGAAGATGACGAGGGCCGGGAAATGGTGGTGGCCTATCTGAATGCCGGCGATTTCTTCGGCGAGATGGGACTCTTCGAGGACAAGCCCGTGCGCTCGGCGTGGATCAAGGCCAAGACTCCCTGCGAAGTCGCGGAAATCAGCTATCAGAAATTCAAGGAGCTGGCGCGCCAGGACGGCGGCCTCATCTTCGCCCTCTCCGCCCAGCTTGCCGGCCGCCTGCGCGCGACCACCCGCAAGGTCGGCGACCTCGCCTTCCTCGACGTCACCGGCCGCGTCGCCCGCAGCCTGCTCGATCTCTGCAAGCAGCCGGACGCCATGACGCATCCGGACGGCATGCAGATCAAGATCACCCGCCAGGAGATCGGCCGCATCGTCGGCTGCTCGCGCGAGATGGTGGGCCGCGTGCTGAAGTCCCTGGAGGAACAGGGCCTGCTCTCGGTCAAAGGCAAGACCATGGTGGTCTACGGCACGCGCTGACCGCCGCCCCGCATGAACAAAGCCCGCTCGATGCGGGTTTTTTTATGGTTCTTTGCGGACTCGGCGGCCGGCCTCAGCGGAAAAACAGCTCCGCCAGTTTCTCTCCCGGCTGCTCCGCACGCATGAAGGCTTCGCCCACGAGAAAGGCATTTACCTCGTGCTCGCGCAGCAGCGCGACGTCGGCGCGGGTGTGGATCCCGCTTTCCGTCACCACCCGGCGGCCGGCCGGAACGCGCGGCAGCAGCTGCAGCGTGTTATCCAGGCTGACCTCGAAGGTCCGGAGGTTGCGGTTGTTGATGCCGAGCAGGGCGCCCGGCAGCGGCAGCGCGCGCTCGAGCTCTGCCGCGTCATGCACCTCCACCAGCACGTCGAGTCCGAACTCGCGGGCACAGGCATTGAGTTCGTTGAGCTGGGCATCGCTCAGCGCGGCCACGATCAGCAGCACGCAATCGGCATCGATGGCACGCGCTTCGATCACCTGATAAGGATCGACGAGGAAGTCCTTGCGGATCACCGGCAGCGCGCAGGCCGTGCGCGCTTCCTGCAGGCAGGCGTTGCTGCCCTGGAAAAAATCCGCGTCGGTCAGCACCGACAGGCAGGCCGCGCCGCCCTGCTCGTAGGCGCGGGCGATGTCGGCCGGGCGGAAATCCGCGCGGATCACGCCCTGGCTGGGCGAGGCCTTCTTCACCTCGGCGATCACGCCGGCCCTGCCCTCTGCAATCTTCCTTTCGAGGGCGCGCTGGAAGCCGCGCACCGGGTCGGCATGGCGCGCCGCTTCTTCCTGCGCCGCCAGGCTCTTGCGCCGGCGGCCGGCCACGACTTCCTCGGCCTTGCGAGCGAGGATTTTCTGCAGGATGGTGGGCACGGCCATTTATGTCGCCTCGGCCAGCGCGCGCGTGAAATCGCGCAGCATGTCGAATTTTTCCAGCGCCTGGCCGGACCAGATCAGGTCCTGCGCCAGCGCCACGCCCTGCTTCATGTCGCGCGCGAGGCCGGCGACATAAATGCCGGCGCCGGCATTCAGCGCGAGGGTGTCGGCCGCCTTCAGGGCATGTTCGCCCCGCCGCTTGCCGAGCGCATCGCGGATCAGCGCCAGCGACTCCTGGGCGCCGTCCACGGCGAGGCCGATCAGGCTCTGGCTCTGCAGCCCGAAATCCTCCGGAATCACGGTGTATTCGCTGATTTCGCCGTTTTTCAGCTCGGCCACCTGGCTGCGGGTGGCAATGCTGAACTCGTCGAGCCCGTCGCGGGCATGCACGACCAGCGCGTGCTCGCTGCCGAGGCGCTGCAGCACTTCCGCCAGCGGCCGGCACAGCTGGCCGTTGAAGACGCCGACGACCTGGCGCCTCACCCGCGCCGGATTGGTCAGCGGCCCCAGGATATTGAAGAGGGTGCGCAGGCCGATTTCCCTGCGCGCCGCGATGGCGTGCTTCATGGCCGCGTGGTGGTTCACCGCGAACAGGAAGCCGACGCCGACCTCGCGAATGCAGCGCGCCGCCTGCGCCGGCGTGATGGCGAGGTTCAGCCCGGCTTCGGCCAGCAGATCGGCGCTGCCGCTCTTCGACGACACCGCGCGATTGCCGTGCTTGGCGACGTGGCCGCCGGCCGCGGCGATCACCATGGCGGAGGCCGTGGAGACATTGAACAGGTTGGCGCCGTCGCCGCCGGTGCCGACGATGTCCACCACATGCGGCAGCTCGCCGAGTTCCACCGGCAGCATCAGCTCGCGCATCACGCGCGCGGCGCCCTCGATCTCGTCCAGCGACTCGCCCTTCATGCGCAGGCCGATCAGGAAGGCGGCGATCTGCGCGTCCGAGCATCGGCCGGTCATGATGTCGCGCATCACGTCCTGCATTTCCAGGCGCGAAAGGTCGATGCGCTCGACGACGCGCGCGAGGCCGGCGCGGATATCCAGGGGAGTCGTGGTCATGGTCATTTCCCGTCGAGGAAGTTCTTCAGGAGCTCGTGCCCCTGTTCCGTGAGAATGGACTCGGGGTGGAACTGCACGCCCTCGACCTGCAGCGTCTTGTGGCGCAGGCCCATGATCTCGTCCGGGGCGCCGTCCGCAAGCTGCGTCCAGGCCGTTACCTCCAGGCAATCCGGCAGCGTTTCCTTCTCGATGATGAGCGAGTGGTAGCGCGTCGCCGTGAGCGGATTGTTGAGGCCCGTGAACACGCCCTGGCCGGCGTGATGGATGGGCGAGGTCTTGCCGTGCATGACCTGGCGCGCGCGGACCACCCTGCCGCCGAAGGCCTGGCCGATGGCCTGGTGGCCAAGGCAGACGCCGAGCAGCGGAATCCGGCCGGCGAAATGCCGGATGACCTCCATCGAAATGCCCGCCTCGTTCGGCGTGCAGGGGCCGGGCGAGATCACGATGCGCTCCGGTGCGAGCCTTTCGATGTCGGCGACAGAAATTTCGTCGTTGCGGTACACGCGCACGTCCTGGCCGAGTTCGCCGAGGTACTGCACGATGTTGTAGGTGAAGCTGTCGTAGTTGTCGATCATCAGCAGCATGGCCTTAGTCCTCGACAAGATGGCTGGTGGCGACTTCCGCGGCCCGGATCAGGGCGCGCGCCTTGTTCAGCGTTTCCTGCCACTCGAGCTCGGGCACGGAGTCGGCGACCACGCCGGCGCCGGCCTGCACGTGCATGACGCCGTCCTTGATCACCGCCGTGCGGATGGCGATGGCGGTATCCATATTGCCGTTCCAGCCGAGATAGCCGACGGCGCCGCCGTAGATGCCGCGCTTCACCGGCTCGAGCTCGTCGATGATTTCCATGGCGCGCACTTTCGGCGCCCCGGAGAGCGTGCCGGCCGGCAGCGTCGCGCGCAGCACGTCCATCGCCGTCACCTCCGGCTTCAGCGTCGCCTCGACGTTGGAGACGATGTGCATGACGTGCGAGTAACGCTCCACCACCATCTTCTCGGTCAGGCGCACCTGGCCGGTCTGCGCGACGCGGCCGACGTCGTTGCGGCCGAGGTCGATCAGCATCAGGTGCTCGGCGATCTCCTTGGGATCGGCGAGCAGCTCGGCCTCCAGCGCCGCGTCTTTTTCCGGCGTGCTGCCGCGCTGGCGCGTGCCGGCGATGGGGCGCACGGAAACGACGCCGTCTTCCATGCGCGCCAGGATCTCCGGCGAGGAACCGACGAGGGTGAGCTCGTCGCTGCGCATGTAGTACATATAGGGCGAGGGATTGAGGTGGCGCAGGGCGCGGTAGAGCAGCATGGGCGAGGCCGTGAAGGGCGCGCTCAGGCGCTGCGAGGGCACCACCTGCATGACGTCGCCGGCCAGCACATAGCCCTTGATGTGGTCCACCGCCTTCTTGAAGTTGTCTTCGCCATAGCTCGACACGAAATCGCTGTCGCGCACCGTCGACCGCACGCTCTCGTGCATGGGCCGCGTGTCCAGCGAGGCGCGCAGGCGCAGGACCAGCGCATCGAGGCGCCGGCCGGCCTGCGCCGCCGCTTCCGGATGCGCCGGATCGACGTGCGTGACCAGGAACAGTTCGCCGCGCAGGTTGTCGAAGACGACCACGTCTTCCGACACCATGAGCTGGATGTCCGGCGCACCGATGGGGTCCGGCTTGGCGCAGGCCGCCAGTTTCTTCTCGACGTAGCGCACGGTGTCGTAGCCGAAGAAGCCGGCGAGGCCGCCGGTGAACTTCGGCAGCTCGGGCAGCGGGGCGACGCGGTAGCGCTGCTGGAAGGCCTCGACGAAGGCGAGCGGATCGGCGACCTCCTGCCGCTCGGTCTCCACGCCGTCGCAGGTGACGGTCGCGGTGTGGCCGCGCACCGTCAGCACGGTGCGCGCCGGCAGGCCGATCATGGAATAACGCCCCCAGCGCTCGCCGCCCTGCACGGACTCGAAGAGATAGCTGAAGGGCGCATCGGCCAGCTTGAGGTAGACGGAGAGCGGGGTATCGAGGTCGGCGAGGACGACGCGCGCCACCGGCACGCGGTTATAGCCCTGTGACGCCAGGGCGGCGAAGTCTTCTGCGGACATGTTTCTTACTCGGTGAACGGGCAAAGGGAGATGAGCGGAAGTGGTGGGTTCACCATCGCCATCCGCGCCAACGCTGGTTCAGAGCACGACCCGTCACGAACAGAAGCCTATGAGAAGAAGGAAGAATCACAGGGTAAAAAACCTCGGCGGCAGTGTCCACCTTTTTGCGGATTGGTGCGGACCGGACTGAAGTCCGGCCTACAGCAGTTCCGTCAGGGACTCCAGCAGCCAGTCCGGGCGGCAGGCCGCGACGGGCTCGCCGTGGTTATAGCCCCAGGGCAGCGCCACCACCCGGACGCCGGCGGCCTGGGCCGCTTCCACGTCGTGGCGGGAATCGCCCACCATCAGGGCCGCATCCGCCTCCACCTCGAAATGCCGCAGGCAATGCAGCAGCGCGCCCGGATGCGGCTTCTTGTGCGGCAGGGAGTCGCCGCCCAGCAGCAGGTCGAAGGGCTCGAGGATGGCCAGCGCCGCCAGCAGGTCGCGGGCCGGGGCATAGGGCTTGTTGGTCACGCAGGCCAGGGCGATGCCGGCTTCCCGGCAGGCCGCAAGCAGCTCGGCCGCGCCGGGATAGAGCGTGCTCCGGCTCGACACGTCTTCCTGGTAGCGCGCCATGAAGCGCGCCAGCAGGCGCTCCTGCAGTGTCTCGACCTCCTCCGCGGGACGCTGCTGCTCCAGCGCGCAGTGCACCAGCCGGGAAGCGCCGCGCCCGACCCAGAGACGCACCCGGGCTTCGCTGACCGGCGGCAGGGCGAGGTCGGCCAGCGCGCGATTCAGCGCGACGGCGATATCGCCGGCCGAATCCACCAGGGTGCCGTCGAGATCGAACATCGCGAGGCGCGGCCGGAAGCCGAGAACGGAGAAGGGCGACATCGGCTTCTGTGCGTCGACGCTGGCGCCGCCGATCAGCCGGCGGCCCGGGCCAGCTCGGCGCGCATCTGCCGGATCACTTCGGCGTGGTCGGGCGCACCGAAGATGGCGGAGCCGGCCACGAAGGTGTCGGCGCCGGCCGCGGCGATCTCGCGGATGTTCTGCACGCCGACGCCGCCGTCCACTTCAAGACGGATGGAGCGGCCGCTCTCGGCGATCCTGGCATGCGCCTCGCGCAGCTTGGGCAGCGTCGAGGGAAGGAAGGACTGGCCGCCGAAGCCCGGGTTCACGCTCATCAGCAGGACCATGTCGAGCTTGTCCATCACATAGTCCATGTGGTGCAGCGGCGTGGCCGGGTTGAAGACGAGGCCGGCCTTGCAGCCGCCGGAGCGGATGAGCTGCAGCGAGCGGTCGATATGCTCGGAGGCCTCGGGATGGAAGGTGATGTAGGTGGCGCCCGCTTCGATGAAGTCGCCGATGAGGCGGTCCACCGGCTTCACCATGAGGTGCACGTCGATGGGGGCGGTGATGCCGTATTTGCGCAGCGCCTTGCAGACCAGGGGGCCGATGGTGAGGTTGGGCACGTAGTGATTGTCCATGACATCGAAATGCACGATGTCGGCGCCGGCGGCCAGCACCCGGTCCACCTCTTCGCCCAGCCGCGCGAAATCGGCGGAGAGAATGGATGGCGCAATCAGAAAATCACTCATGTCGTTCCCCTGTTCGACCCACACCGAAAAAAATAAAAGCCCGCAGGAGCGGCTCCAGCCGCGAAGGCGCCTGTCAAAAATCCCGCTGTTCGCGGCTGAAGCCGCTCCTACAATAGCGAGAACAGCGAGCAGAAACGGCCAGCCCTGCAGCTACAGCATGCCGCTGCGGATCTGGCCGTCCAGCTCGGCCAGCCGCTCGGGCGTGCCCACATCCACCCAGGGGCCGGCAAAGTATTCGCCGGTGACCAGCTCGCGGTCGATGCCGGCGCGCAGCAGCGGCGCCAGCGCGCGCCTGCCCTCCGCCAGCCCGGCGAAGAGCTGCGGGTGCAGCACCGACACGCCGGAGAACGTAAAACGCGGCTCGCCTTCGTTGCGCACCGTGCATTCCACGCCGGCGAACACCCGCCCCTGCAGGGAAAAGTCGCCCCTGGGGTTGTGGGAGGGATTGCTCACCAGCACCAGGTGCGCCAGCTTCTCCATATGCGCGAAGCTGGTGCGCAGAGGGGCGAAGTCGTAGCGCAGCCAGATGTCGCCGTTCACCACCAGGAAGGGCGCGCCGCCGAGCCGCGGCAACGCCTTGATGAGGCCGCCCGCGGTCTCGAGCGGCTCGCCTTCGTGCGACCAGGAAATCCTGGCGCCGAAGGCCGCGCCATTACCCAGCGCCGCCTCGAGCTTCTCGCCTTGCCAGGCGGTGTTGATGACGAGGTCGGTGAAGCCGGCCCGCACCAGGTTCTCGATATGCCAGACGATCAGCGGCTTGCCGCCCACGACCAGCAGGGGCTTGGGCAGGTGATCGGTCAGCGGCCGCATGCGGGTGCCGAGGCCCGCCGCCAGAATCATCGCTTTCATGGCGCGATACCTCCCTGCGCAATTTCCCCCTGCCGTTTCCGCATCATTTCATCCAGTGGCCGAGCACGCCGGCGGCCTCGGGCTTTTTCTGCAGATAGGCCGGCAGGACCGCGCCGCGCAGCAACTCGAACAGGGCGTGCAACTCCGCATAGGGCTGGAGTTCCGCGAGCAGGTAATTGAACACGCACGGAATGTCCTCGAGGTAGCCATGCTTGCCGTCGCGGATGCTGAGGCGGGCGAAGATGCCGACCACCTTCAGGTGGCGCTGCGCGCCCATCCAGTCGAACCAGCGCTGGAAGGCGGCGGCATCGACGTCGGCCGGCAGCCGCCCCGCGGCGCGCAGCCAACCGGCAAACTGCGCCACCCAGCGCGCGACATCGGCCTGCGGCCAGACCACATAGGCATCGCGCAGCAGCGACACGAGGTCGTAGGTGATGGGGCCCGTAACCGCATCCTGGAAATCGATGACGCCGATTTCGCCGTTCGCCAGCAGCATCAGGTTGCGGGAATGATAGTCGCGATGCACGAAAACCTGCGGCTGCCCGAGCACGGCGTCGGCAATGGCGGCGCAGGCGCCGGCCAGCACCGCCTGCTGTCCGGTGTCGAGCTCGAGGCCGAGATAACGCGGCAGGAACCAGTCGCGCAGCAGCGACATTTCATCCAGCAGGCGTTGCCGGTCGTAGGGCGGCAGCGCGTGGTCCGGCACCTCATCACACGCCAGCATGTGCAGCAGTGTCTGCATCGCCCGCGTATAAAGACCGTCAACCGTTGTTGCATCGAGCTGCGGACACAGCAGCGTGTCGCCGAAATCCTCGAGCAGCAGGAAGCCGCGGCTGAAGTCCGCGGCCAGTACCTCGGGCACATGCACGCCGTGCGCGCGCAGGGCGCGGGCGATGGCCACGAAGGGGCGGGAATTTTCCTTGTCGGGCGGCGCGTCCACCGCGATCAGGGAACCCTGCGCGAGCGGAAGCCGGAAATAGCGGCGAAAGCTGGCGTCGCCGGAAACCGTGAGCAGGTCGCCTGCCGGCGTCAGGCCGGAGTGCGCGCGGGCCAGCCAGTCGACTGCCCAGGCCTGCAATTGCAGCGCCCGCCGATCCACACCATGCATTACAAAATCCTCTGGCCGTCAAAGAGCGGGTTGCCTATTATCCGGCAACTTTGCGTATCTACCAGCCGCATTTTGCTCATGCCTTCCCAGATCCTGTTTCCACATTCGGCTGGCAAGCCCCTGACAGGTCGGAGAGGCTCCGGTTCAGCGAAGCCGCGCGCGTCGCGGCGGCTCACCGGCGGCAGTCACCACTTCTCTTTCCCGGCCCTCGTCCTGCTCGGCGCGGCCTTGGCCGCGCCCGTCTGCGCGGCTGATGCCGCCGAGGGCGGCAAGGCCGGAATCGGCTGGGCCACCCGCGCCGAGATCGAAACCCTGCCGCCCGCCGAGCGTCCCCGCCTCGATCCGACCTGCCCCGGCATCTGGGCCACGCCCATTCCCGCGCATGTCGACGCCGGCGATCCCAGCCTCAGCGATCTCGAGATCCAGGCCGAGGACGTCCATTACGACGCCGCCGGCACCTCCACGCTCAAGGGGCGCGTCAGCATCAGCCAGCCCGGACGCCGCATCGAAGCCGACCAGGTCGAGCTGACGCAGAACCAGGACGAGGGCCGCTTCAGCGGCAACATCCTCATCGCCGAGCCCGGCCTCGTGCTGACCGGCGACCAGGCCGAATACGATTTCCGCAGCCGGCAGGCGCGCATCCGCCGCACCGAGTTCGTCTCCAGCGCCATCAATGCCCATGGCCACGCCGACGAGATCCAGCGCAACGAGCAGGGCCTGCTCACCATCGCCCGCGGCGCCTACTCGACCTGTCCGCCCGACGACCGCACCTGGGCCTTCGAAGCCCGCAAGATCCGCCTCGACCAGAACAGCGGCCGCGGCGAGGTCCGCAACGCCGTGCTGCAGATCAAGGACGTGCCGGTGCTGTACCTGCCCTATTTCAACTTCCCCATCGACGCGCGCCGCCAGACCGGCCTCCTGGTGCCGCGCTTCGGCAGCACCAACGACGGCGGCTTCGACCTCGCCCTGCCGGTCTACCTGAACCTCGCGCCCTCCTACGACGCCACGCTGACGCCCCGGCTCATGACGCGCCGCGGCACCATGCTCGAAGGCGAGTTCCGTTACCTGCTGCCGCGCCTCGGGGAAGGCATGCTCGAAGGCGGCTACCTGCCGAACGACCGGCTCTATGGCGAGCGCGACCGCAAAAGCCTGCACTGGCAGCAGCGCGGCCGCATCACGCCCGACCTGCAGCTCAACACCCACGTCAATTACCTTTCCGACACCGCCTACCTGATCGACCTGGGCACCGACCTCAGCATCACCAACACGGCGTTCCAGGAGCGCCTCGGCGAACTCATCTACACGCGCGGCGACTGGACCCTGCTCGGTCGCGTGCAGGCCTTCCAGACCATCGACCCGCTCATCACCGATTTCGGCAAGCCCTACGCGCGCCTGCCCCAGCTCCTGCTGACCGGCGGCCCCGCCGTCGCCCGCGGCTGGCAGCCCAGCCTGCGCACCGAGCTGGTGTATTTCGACCGCCGCGTGGAAGACGCCTCCGGCCCCGAGGTCAACGCCACCCGCTATCGCCTCGACCCCTCGCTGAGCTATGTGATGCAGGAGGCCTGGGGCCACCTGACGCCGTCGCTGCGCCTGCGCAGCCTCGCCTACGAGCTGACCGGCTCCGGCGTGCCGGGCGAGCGCGACAGCGAGAGCGTGGCCGCCCCCAGCCTCAGCCTGGACGGCGGCCTGGTTTTCGAGCGGACGCAGGGCCCGTATCTGCAGACCCTGGAGCCGCGCGCCTTCTATCTCTTCTCGCCCTATTCGGAGCAGGGCCATCTGCCCAACTTCGACACCGCGAACACCACCTTCTCCTATCAGCAGCTGTTCCGCGAAAGCCGCTTCTCCGGCGGCGACCGCCTCGACGACGCCAACCAGGTTTCCCTCGGCCTGACCTCGCGCATCATCGATGCCGGGGCCGGCCAGGAAGTCCTGCGCGCCTCGGTGGGCCAGCTCCTGTACCTGCGCGACCGCAAGGTAAGGCTGGACCCGGCCATGCCCGTCGCCACCTCCGGCTCCTCCGATCTCGCGGCGCAGATCGTCGCTCCCATCGGCCGCGGCTGGAGCAGCACGGCCGACGCGCTCTGGACGCCCGACCTCGATCACTCCACGCAGTTCAGCGTGAACTTCAACTACCTGCCGGAAACCCGCGACCGCCTCGCCAACCTCGGCTACCACTTCCGGCGCAAGGATCCGACCCTCGGCCAGGAAGCGCTGCGCCAGGCCCATCTCTCCATCGTGCAGCCGGTAGGCATCGGCTGGCAGCTGCTCGGGCTCTGGCAGTACGATCTCGGCGGCCATGAAGTCCAGGACGCGCTGGCCGGCCTGCAGTACGAGGCCTGCTGCTGGAAGCTGCGCGTATTCGATCGCCGCTTCCTGGCCGATCCGGACGACATCAGTCCCGGCGCCCGCCGCGAGCGCCGCGCCTTCTTCGTGGAAATCGAACTCAAGGGCCTGGCCGGCCTCTCCAGCAGCGTAAAGAGCCTGCTCAGCAACAACATGTTCGGATATAACCAGCTTGCGGAGCGTAACGGCTCCCCCAAGGAGTCACGCTGATGCGCCTTTTCTTCCCCCTGTTCATGCTGCTGCTCGGCAGCCTGGCCCACGCCGGCTTTACGCCGGTCGACGCCATCGCGGCCGTGGTGGACGACACCGTCATCATGCAGAGCGAGGTCGACAAGCGCATTGCCGACGTGGCGTTCCAGTTCGAACGGCGCGGCTCGCCGCTGCCGCCGGAAGAGGTCATGCGCCGGCAGGTCACCGAGCAGCTGATCCTGGAAACCCTGCAGCTCAGTCTGGCCACGCGCGCCGGCATCCGCATCGACGACAAGGAGCTCAACGCGGCCCTCGAGGAGCTCGCCGGGCAGAGCGGCCTCTCGCTCTCCGCGTTCCGGCAGAAGCTGGATGCCACGCCGGACGGCAGCTACGCCGAGGTCCGCGACCAGGTGAAGCGCGAGCTCATCATCAACCGCCTGCGCAGCCGCCGCCTGCAGGACCGCATCCGCGTCACCGAACAGGACGTGCAGAATTTCCTGCGCTCGCCGAGCGGCCAGGCCGAGCTGGCCGGCGAATACCGCCTCGGCCATATCCTGGTGGCGCTGCCGGAAGAGGCCACGCCCCCGGACATCGCCGCGGCCGAGGCCCGCGTCGCCCGCGCCCAGGCCGAACTCGCGGCCGGCCAGGACTTCGCCCAGGTGGCGGCCACCCATTCGAATGCGGAGACGGCGCTGAAGGGCGGCGACCTCGGCTGGCGCAAGGCGGCGCAGCTGCCGACGCTGTTCGCCGAGCCGGTGGCGAAGATGCAGGCCGGCGAGGTTGCCGGTCCCTTCCGCACGCCCAGCGGCTTCCACCTCGTCAAGCTGCTCGAGAAGCGCGGCGGCGAAGAGATGAAAGTGCCGCAGTGGCAGGTCGAGCACATCCTCATCAAGCCCACCGAGATCCTCGCCAGCGAGGATGCCCGCCAGAAGCTCGAGGACATCCGCGCCCGGCTGCTGGCCGGCGCGAAATTCTCCGACCTCGCGCGCACCTACTCCGACGATGCCGGCTCGGCCCGCCAGGGCGGCAGCCTCGGCTGGGTGTCGGCCGGCGAGATGGTGCCGGAGTTCGACGCCGTGATGCGCAAGGCGCCGCTCAACCAGCTCTCGGAGGTGTTCCAGACGCCCTACGGCTGGCACATCCTGCAGGTCACCGGCAGCCGCGAGCACGACGTGAGCGAGCAGTACCGGGCGAGCCTGGCGCGCCAGGCGCTGTTCGCCCGCCAGTACGATGAGGAGCTGGCGAGCTGGATGCGCGAGCTGCGCAACGAGGCGTTTGTGGAGATCCGCACGCCCTGACCGCCGTGCTTCAGGGAGGAGCGGCGGATCTGGATGTCGGGATGCACCGCCAGCCCCTTCATGAGGCGGCGGTCGGCCCGGCTTGACCCGTCACCGCGACCGGCGACAATGCCGCATGACCGATTCCCCCGCCCTGCCCCGCATTGCCCTCACGCCCGGCGAACCCGCCGGCATCGGTCCCGACCTCGCCGTCATGCTGGCCCAGCGCGAACCGGCCTGCACCCTGGTGGCCATCGCCGACCCCGAGCTGCTCCTGGCCCGCGCCCGCCAGCTCGGCCTGCCGCTGGCGCTCAGGCCCTATGCCGGGCAGCGCGACGCCAGCCGCGCCGGCGAGCTGCTGGTGCTGCCGGTCCGCCTCGCGGCCCCGGTGTCTCCCGGCACGCTCGACCGGCGCAACGCCGGCTATGTGCTGGCGACGCTGGAGCGCGCCGCCGCCGGCTGCCTTTCGGCAGAGTTCGACGCCGTCGTCACCGCGCCGGTGCAGAAGTCCGTGATCAACGACGCCGGCCTGCCCTTCCGCGGCCACACCGAGTTCTTCCAGCAGCAGGCCGGCGTCGGCCGCGTGGTGATGCTGCTGGCCGGCCCGGGCCTGCGCGTCGCGCTGGCGACGACGCACCTGCCGCTGAAGGACGTGCCGGGGGCCATCACGCAGCCCCTGCTGCACGACGTGCTGGCCATCCTCGTCGCCGACCTGCGCGCCAAATTCGGCATCGCGCGGCCGCGCGTGCTGGTCGCCGGCCTCAACCCGCATGCCGGCGAAGGCGGCCACCTCGGGCGCGAGGAGCTCGACACCATCATCCCGGCCCTGCAGTCCTTTCCCGACCGCGCCTGCACGCTGCTCGGCCCGCTGCCGGCCGACACCCTCTTCACCCCGAAATATCTCGAACAGGCCGACGCCGTGCTCGCCATGTACCACGACCAGGGCCTGCCGGTGCTCAAGCACAGGGGCTTCGGCAAGGCCGTCAACATCACCCTCGGCCTGCCTTTCATCCGCAGCTCGGTCGACCACGGCACCGCGCTCGACCTCGCCGGCACGGGCCGCGCCGACAGCGGCAGCCTGGAGGCGGCGCTGGCCGCCGCCCTCGACATGATTTCCCGCAGGACACGCGCATGAGTTCGAAACACGGCCGGCCCGGCCCCTCCCGGCAGGTGGAAGGCCATTTCGCGCGCAAGCGCTTCGGCCAGAACTTCCTTACCGATGAAAGCGTTATCGCCGCCATCGTGAACGCCTTCGCGCCCGCGCCCGGGCAGAACGCGGTGGAGATCGGCCCCGGCCTCGGCGCCCTGACGCGCGAGCTGCTGGGCCGGCTCGGCCGCCTGCAGGTGGTGGAGCTGGACCGCGACCTCGCGACGGCGCTGCCGATCCGCCTGATGAACGAAGGCGAGCTCGTGGTGCACCAGGCCGACGCCCTCAAATTCGATTTCCGCTCCCTCTCCCGCGGCCCGCACGACCTGCGCCTCATCGGCAACCTGCCCTACAACATCTCCACGCCCCTCCTCTTCCACCTGCTCGGGCAGGCCGACGCCATCGCCGACATGACCTTCATGCTGCAGAAGGAGGTGGTGGAGCGCATGGCGGCCGCCCCCGGCAGCGGCGATTACGGCCGGCTCTCGGTGATGCTGCAGGTCCGCTGCGAGGTGGAGTGGCTGCTCGACGTGCCGCCCGAGGCCTTCAGTCCGCCGCCCAAGGTGGATTCCGCGGTTGTGCGTTTGCGCCCGCATACGACGCCACGCTATAACTGTAGCGACGAAAAACGTTTGCAAAGCCTGCTGACGACCGCCTTCAACATGCGCCGCAAGACCCTGCGCAACGCCCTGAAGGGCCAGGGCAGCGCGGCCCAGATAGACGCCGCCGGCATCGATCTGGGCCGGCGGCCCGAGGAAGTCGATGTGGCGACCTGGGTGCGACTCAGCAATCTTCTTGGCCAGGGAGACTCAGATGAATAACGAAAGCGGACTCCGCCCCGACCAGAGCGACATCACGGTACAGGTACAGAGCGAATACCTGGCCGAGCAGAGCAATCCCGACGAATCCCGCTACGTCTTCGCCTATCACGTGCGCATCACCAACACCGGCCGCCATGCCGCCCGCCTGCTGACCCGGCACTGGATCATCATGGACGGCGAGGCGCGCATCCAGGAAGTGCGCGGCGACGGCGTCGTCGGCGAACAGCCGCAGCTCGCCCCCGGCGGCAGCTACGAATATTCCAGCGGCGCCGTGCTCGAAACGCCGGTCGGCAGCATGCACGGCTCCTACGGCATGATCGACGAGGACGGCCAGCGCTTCGAGGCGACGATTCCCGCCTTCACGCTGGCGATCCCGCGCATCCTCCACTAACCCTTCCTTAACTCCTCTCCTACTGGAGAGGATGAGCCTTGTAGGTCGGACTTCAGTCCGACGCCGGCATCGGACTGAAGTCCGACCTACAGGAGATTGCATGGCGCTCTACGCCATCGGCGACATCCAGGGCTGTCGCGCCGCCCTCGAAAACCTGCTCGAAGTCATCCGCTTCGATCCCGCCCGCGACCGCCTCTGGTGTGCCGGCGACCTCGTGGCCCGCGGCCCCGATTCGCTCGGCGTGCTGCGCCTGGTCAAGAGCCTCGGCCCCGCCGCCGAAACCGTGCTCGGCAACCACGACCTGAACCTGCTGGCCGTCCACCACGGCATCGCGCCGGCCAGGCCCCGGGACAAAACCGACGCCGTGCTCGCGGCGCCCGACCGCGACGAACTCATGCACTGGCTGCGGCATCGCCCCCTGCTGCTGCGCGACGCAAGGCTCGACTGCGTGCTCACCCACGCCGGCATTCCCAGCCTGTGGTCGATCGCCAAAGCGCAGCAGCTCGCGCACGAAGTCGAGTCCGCACTGCAAGGCCCTGAAATTTCAAAATTCCTGAAAGACATGTACGGCAACCAGCCGACGCGCTGGTCGGACGATCTCACCGGCACGACGCGCCTGCGCGTCATCACCAACTACCTCACCCGCATGCGCCTGCTCGCCGCCGACGGCGCGCTCGACCTGCAGTACAAGGAAGGACTCGAACATATCCCGCCCGGCTTCCTGCCCTGGTTCCAGGTGGAAAATCCGGCGCCGGCCCGGCGCCGCGTACTGTTCGGACACTGGGCGGCACTGGCGGGATACACCGGCGATCCCCGCTTCGTCGCGCTCGACACCGGCTGCGTCTGGGGCGGCCATCTCACCGCCTACCGCATCGACGACGAGCAGCGTTTCAGCAGTCGCGAAGGCTGTTCCGCGCGCTGATTTTTTGCGTCGCGAGCGACCAGCGGCGACGCGCCAGGGACAGGCGGCACCGTGCGTAACTCATCTGTTACGCCTCACAAAAAAAATCAGAATTCGCTTGCCCGTCCCGGTATGTTTGGGGCTAATCTCAGGAAATGCGGCATGCCGCAACCCCTCGCGTTTGTCACCCGACTTGAGGTAAGTCATGAGCATATTCAATCATTATCAAGGTCGTTACGATCAAGCTCGTGAGGATGAATACAGCCTGGAGGAGTACCTCGAGCTCTGCAAAAACGACCGCTCCGCCTACGCCACCGCCGCCGAACGCCTGCTGCTGGCCATCGGGGAGCCGGAGCTCATCGACACCTCGCGCGATTCCCGTCTCTCCCGCATTTTTTCCAACAAGATCATCAAGCGCTATCCCGCCTTCAACGAGTTCTACGGCATGGAGGAAGTCATCGAGCACGTCGTCGCCTACTTCAAGCACGCCGCGCAGGGACTCGAAGAAAAGAAACAGATTCTCTATCTGCTCGGCC
Organism: Pseudomonadota bacterium; assembly: GCA_049320605.1. Taxonomy (GTDB): domain Bacteria; phylum Pseudomonadota; class Gammaproteobacteria; order Pseudomonadales; family Moraxellaceae; genus UBA2031. Next base: position 129,441 of record JBMOQI010000011.1, read on the forward strand.
CGGTCGGCGGCGGCAAGTCTTCGCTCGCCGAGCGCCTGAAAGCGCTGATGGAAAAAATGTCCTTCTACGCCATCAAGGGCTCGCCGGTGAACGAGTCGCCGCTGAACCTGTTCAACGTCGACGAAGACGGTGACATCCTCGAACAGGAATACAAGATCCCGAAGCGCTACGTGCGCGGCATCATGTCGCCCTGGGCGGTGAAGCGCCTCAAGGAATTCGGCGGCGACATCCGCAAGTTCCGCGTGGTGAAGCTCAACCCCAGCATCCTGAACCAGATCGCGCTCTCCAAGACCGAGCCGGGCGACGAGAACAACCAGGACATCTCGGCGCTGGTCGGCAAGGTCGACATCCGCAAGCTGGAAGACTTCGCGCAGAACGACGCCGACGCCTACTCCTTTTCCGGCGGCCTCGCCAAGGCCAACCGCGGCCTGATGGAATTCGTGGAAATGTTCAAGGCGCCGATCAAGGTGCTGCATCCGCTGCTGACCGCGACCCAGGAAGGCAACTACAACGGCACCGAGGCCATCGGCCCGATCCCCTTCGACGGCGTCGTGCTCGCGCACTCCAACGAGGCCGAGTGGCAGACTTTCCGCAACAACAAGAACAACGAGGCCTTCATCGACCGCGTCTACATCGTGAAGGTGCCCTACTGCCTGCGCGTGACCGAGGAAATCGAGATCTACCAGAAGCTGCTCGACCACTCCTCGCTGCGCGCCGCGCCCTGCGCGCCCGACACGCTGCGCATGCTGGCGCAGTTCTCGGTGCTGTCGCGCCTGAAAGAGCCGGAGAACTCCAGCATCTATTCCAAGATGCGCATCTACGACGGCGAGAACCTGAAGGACACCGACCCGAAGGCCAAGTCCTACCAGGAATACCGCGACGCTGCCGGCGTGGACGAAGGCATGAACGGGCTGTCCACCCGCTTCGCCTTCAAGATCCTCTCGCGCGTCTTCAACTACGATCATTCCGAAATCGCCGCCAACCCGGTGCACCTGCTGCACGTGCTGGAAACCCAGATCGAGCAGGAGCAGTTCCCGCAGGACCAGCAGGACCGCTACCTGCGCTTCCTCAAGGAATTCCTGGCGCCGCGCTACGTCGAGTTCATCGGCAAGGAAATCCAGACGGCCTACCTCGAGTCCTATTCCGAGTACGGCCAGAACATCTTCGACCGCTACGTGCAGTACGCCGACTTCTGGATCCAGGACCAGGAGTTCCGCGATCCCGACACCGGCGAGATCTTCAACCGGGCCGCGCTCAACGAGGAGCTGGAGAAGATCGAGAAGCCCGCCGGCATCTCCAATCCCAAGGACTTCCGCAACGAGGTGGTCAACTTCGTGCTGCGCGCCCGCGCCCACAACAACGGCGTCAACCCGAGCTGGCTCTCCTATGAAAAGCTGCGCACGGTGATCGAGAAGAAGATGTTCTCCAACACCGAGGATCTGCTGCCGGTCATTTCCTTCAACCCGAAGGCCTCCAAGGGCGACCAGCAGAAGCACCAGGACTTCGTGAAGCGCATGACGGAGCGCGGCTATACCGAAAAACAGGTGCGCCTGCTCTCCGAGTGGTATCTGCGGGTGCGCAAGGCGCAGTAAGCATTACCCCTCACCCCAGCCCTCTCCCCGTTCACGGGGAGAGGGAGAAGAAGCCCAGCGGAGGGGAACACGCAGCGAGGGCCCATGTCCTACATCATCGATCGCCGCCTGAACGGCCGTAACAAGAGCACGGTCAACAGGCAGCGCTTTCTGGAGCGCTACCGTGCCCAGATCAAGGAAGCCGTTGCCGACGCCGTGACCCGCCGCTCCATTACCGACATCGAGCACGGCGAGAACGTCGCCATTCCTGCTCGCGACATTTCCGAGCCGGCCTTCCACCATGGCCAGGGCGGCGAGCGCGAGCTCGTGCATCCCGGCAACAGGGAGTTCTCCACCGGCGACCGCATCAAGCGGCCCGACGGCGGCGAAGGCGGCGGGGGCGACGGCAAGGCCTCCAACTCCGGCGAGGGCGAAGACGAGTTCAGCTTCAGCCTCTCGCAGGAGGAATTCCTGAACTTCCTCTTCGACGACCTCGAATTGCCCAACCTGCTGAAGCGCCGCCTGGCCGGCCTGGAGACCTTCCACTGGCAGAACGCCGGCATCGTCAACGACGGCAATCCGGCCAAGATCAATATCGTGCGCAGCCTGCGCGCCGCCACCTCGCGCCGCATCGCCCTCTCCGCCGGCGCCCGCAAGCGCCTGCGGGCGGCCGAGGCGGAGCTGCAGGCGCTGCTCGATCAGGACACCTCGCCGGAGCGCGTGGCGCGGGCGAAGGAGCTGCGCGAGGAGATCGGAAAGCTGAAGGGCCGCATCGAGCGCATCCCCTTCATCGACACCTTCGACCTCCGCTACAACCACCACATCAAGGTGCCCAAGCCGACCTCGCAGGCGGTGATGTTCTGCGTCATGGACGTTTCCGGCTCCATGAACCAGAGCATGAAGGACATGGCCAAGCGCTTCTTCCTGCTGCTCTATCTCTTCCTGAAGCGCAACTACAAGAAGATCGACGTCGTCTTCATCCGCCACCACACCAGCGCCAGGGAGGTGGAGGAGGAGGAATTCTTCTACTCGCGCGAAACCGGCGGCACCATCGTCTCCAGCGCGCTCAAGCTCATGAAGGAAATCATGGCGGCGCGCTACCCGGCCGAAGAATGGAACATCTACGGCGCCCAGGCCTCCGACGGCGACAACTGGAACGACGATTCCCCGCTCTGCCAGGAACTGCTCTCCGGGAGCATCATGCCGCAGGTGCAGTACTTCGCCTACATCGAGATCACGCCACGCGAGCACCAGGCGCTCTGGCAGGCTTACGAAGCGGTGAAGCACGACTGGCCGAGCATCTTCGCCATGCAGCAGATCGTCGAGGCCGGCGACATCTACCCCGTGTTCCGCGCGCTCTTTTCGAGGAAAAAGGCATGACCCGGCGCGAACCCCTTTCCCTCGGTTCGGAATGGTCCTTCGACCTCATCCGCCGCTACGACGAGGAGATCGGCCGCCTCGCCCGCGAGGTCTACGGCCTCGAGACCTATCCCAACCAGATCGAGGTGATTTCCTCCGAGCAGATGATGGACGCCTACTCCTCGGTCGGCATGCCGGTGGGCTACAACCACTGGAGCTTCGGCAAGCACTTCGTCGCCACTGAAAACGGCTACCGGCGCGGCCAGATGGGCCTGGCCTACGAGATCGTGATCAACTCCAACCCCTGCATTTCCTACCTCATGGAAGAAAACACCATGACGACGCAGGCACTGGTGATCGCGCACGCCTGCTACGGCCACAATTCCTTCTTCCGCGGCAACTACCTCTTCCGCAGCTGGACGGATGCGTCGGGCATCATCGACTACCTGCTCTTCGCCAAGCACTACCTGCGCCAGTGCGAAGAGCGCCACGGCGTGCGCGAGGTCGAGGCCATCCTCGACTCCTGCCACGCGCTGATGAATTACGGGGTCGACCGCTACAAGCGGCCCTACCCGATTTCCGCCGAACAGGAGCGCCTGCGCCAGGAGGAGCGCGAGGCGGCGCTGCAGGCCCAGGTCAACGAGCTCTGGCACACCATCCCCTTCCGCAACCGGCACGAGGAGGAAGAGGCGCAGCGCAAGCGCTGGCCGGAGGAGCCGCAGGAGAACATTCTTTACTTCGTCGAGAAGAACGCGCCGCTGCTGGAGCCCTGGCAGCGCGAGATCGTGCGCATCGTGCGCAAGATCGCGCAGTACTTCTACCCGCAGCGCCAGACCCAGGTCATGAACGAAGGCTGGGCCACCTTCTGGCACTACACGCTGCTGAACCGCCTGTACGACGAGGGCCTCGTCACCGACGGCTTCATCCTCGAGTTCCTGCAGTCGCATACCGCGGTGATCTACCAGCCGCCCTTCGACAGCCCCTATTACCGCGGCATCAATCCCTATGCGCTGGGCTACGCCATGTACCAGGACATCCGGCGCATCTGCGAGAAGCCGACGGAAGAAGACCGGCGCTGGTTTCCGGATATCGCAGGCTCGCCGTGGCTGGAGACGATCAAGTTCGCCATGCAGAGCTTCAAGGACGAGAGCTTCATCCAGCAGTTCCTCTCGCCGCGCGTGATGCGCGAGCTCAAGCTCTTCGCCGTCATGGACGACGACCAGCGCCGCGACCTCGAGGTCTCGGCCATCCACGACGACTCCGGCTTCCGCTACCTGCGCCAGGCGCTGTCCAACCAGTACAACCTGAGCATGAACGAGCCCAACATCCAGGTCTGGAACGTCAATCGCCACGGCGACCGCGCGCTGACGCTGCGCCATCTCCGCCACGAGCGCCGGCCGCTGGGCGAAAGCGCGCAGGATGTGCTCAGGCACCTGCACCGGCTCTGGAAATTCGACGTCCACCTGGAGTCCTGGGAAGGCGACACCCTCATCGAGAAAACGACCTGCAGCGCCCAGTCGGGCATCCTGCAGATACCCACCGGAGCCTGAGCCCGCAGGTTTCGCCCGCGACGAATGCGCCGAAAAAAGAGATGACGGCATAGCCGACGGGTATGCCGTCCGGCGCCTTTGCTTCATAGTTCGCTCCATCGGAGCATCCCTTCAGGTCGCACTCATGAAGCAGGAACTGCATCTGTTCATCTCCGGACTGGTCCAGGGCGTTTCCTATCGCGCCAACGCGGCCGGGCAGGCCCGGCGCCTCGGCATCGCAGGCTGGGTGCGCAACCTGCCCGACGGGCGCGTCGAACTCCTCGCCCAGGGCGACGAGAAAGCGCTGAAGTCGCTGTTGTCCTGGGCGCACCAGGGGCCGGCGCAGTCCCGCGTCGACCACGTGGAGGCGCACTGGGCCGAACCCCTCTCCCGTCTTTCCGGCTTCGAAATCCGCGGCTGACGTTCAGGCGCCGGCCCTCCAGGCGCGCCGCGCCAGCGCCCGCCGCAGTTCCCGTTCGTAATACACCGCGAGCCCGAGCAGGATCAGCGCCATTCCCCACAGCACGCCGGCGCGAAAGCGCTCGTGATTGACCAGCACGCCCAGCAGCAGCGCGAACACCGGCGTGATCAGCGTGGTCAGCGCCATCGTGCCGACCTCGATGCGCGCCAGCAGGAAGAAATAGAACAGCATGGCGACGATGGAGCCGATGCTGGCGGAGTAACCCAGCGCCACCGCTCCGGCAACGCTCGGCCACTGCGTCGGCGCCGCCCCGGCCAGCGGCAGCACCAGCACCGCGCCCAGCGCCGACAGCCACAAGGCCCCCGTGGTCTGCACCAGGGGCGGCAGGGCATCGGGCATCTGCTTCAGCCACAGCGCCGACACGCCGTAGCAGAGCACCCCCGCGAGCACGAGCAGCACGCCCTGCGGCGCGACGGCTGCGAGCCTCTGCCCCTGCAGGAAAATCAGCGCCAGTCCCGCCAGGGCCAGCAACAGGCCGCCCCACTGCAGGCCGGAAAAACGCGCGCCGCGAAAGGCGAACTGCGAGAGCAGGCCCACCAGCAGCGGCGACATGCCGAACAGGATGGCGACCATGCCCGAAGCCAGGTGCCGCGCGCCCAGGTAGGTGAAGAGCATCGCGCCGAACATGCTGAGAGCGCCGATGGCATAGCGCTGCAGCGCCACCGCGCCGACGCCAAGGCGCTGCCGCGCCAGGCGCATGACCGCGTGCGCCAGGACGGCCGCCAGCAGCATGCGCAGCGCCAGCGCCCAGAGCGGGTCGAAATCGCGCAGGCTGACCACCATGGCCAGCGGCGTCGTCGACCAGATCACGACCAGGCCGAGATAGGCAGCGGTTATGCCGGCTTGCGGAGGCTCGGCTGGGTTTTCCGTACTCATCTTCTGTCTCCTGGGGCGGGCAGGGCCCGAAAACGAAAAGGCCGCAGAGTCTGCGGCCTTTTCGAAGTGAAACGCGTGCTCAGTCCGGGCGCCGGAAGCCACGCGCGCGCCTGGCGGCTGCCAAACGCGCGACGGCGGAAATGACGGGGCGGCGCATCACATTGGGCGTTAACATGCGCCGGATAATCCGTGACAATCCGGAAAGCCGTCAAGCGGCGTTCTCGTGACAGGAACCTATGGAAATCTATCTCGTCGGTGGAGCCGTGCGTGACCAGCTGCTGGGCCGCCCCGTGCAGGAGCGCGACTGGGTGGTGGTCGGCGCGCGCCCCGAGGAGCTGCTGGCGCAGGGCTATCGCGCCGTCGGCCGCGACTTCCCCGTCTTCCTGCATCCGGCGACGCGGGAGGAGTACGCGCTGGCGCGCACCGAGCGCAAAAGCGGCAGCGGCCATACCGGCTTCATCTGCGATTTTTCGCCGGACATCTCCCTCGAGGACGACCTGGTCCGGCGCGACCTCACCATCAACGCCATGGCGCAGGCGGCGGACGGCAGGCTCATCGATCCCTGGGGCGGCCGCCGCGACCTCGAGGCGCGCCTGCTGCGCCATGTCTCCCCGGCCTTCCGCGAAGATCCGCTGCGCGTCTTTCGCGTCGCGCGCTTCGCGGCGCGCTATGCCCCGTTCGGCTTCGTCGTGGCCGACGAAACGGTGGCGCTGATGCAGGCGATGGCCGCGTCGGGCGAACTCGAGGCGCTGACGCCCGAGCGGGTCTGGAAGGAAACCGAGCGCGCCCTCGGCGAGCCCTGCCCCGATGTCTACGTTTCGGTGCTGCGCGCCTGCGGCGCGCTCGCCACCTGGTTTCCGGAAGTGGCGCGGCTCTACGGCGTGCCGCAGCGCCCGGAATACCATCCCGAGGTCGATACCGGCGTACACACGCTGATGACCTTGCGCATCGCCGCCGCGCTTTCCGCCGAGGCCCGCGTGCGCTTCGCGGCGCTGGTGCACGACCTCGGCAAGGGCGATACGCCCGTGACGGAATGGCCCAGGCATATCGGCCACGAAGCTCGCGGCGTGAAACGCGTGCGCGAGCTCAGCCAGCGCCTCAAGGTGCCGCGCGCCTTCGGCGAGCTCGGCGAACTCGTCTCGCGCTTCCACCTCGACATCCATCGCGGCGCCGAGCTGCGTCCGCACACGCTGCTGAAAAAACTGCTGGAGATGGATTCGCTGCGCCGCCCCGAGCGTTTCGAGGAGGTCCTGCTGGCCTGCGAGGCGGATGCCCGCGGCCGCTTGGGCCTGGAGGAACGCGCTTATCCGCAGCGCGCTTTCTGGCAGGGCGCGCACGCCGCCTTGCGCGCGGTTTCGCCCCGGGAACTCCAGGCGGCCGGCCGCGAGGGCGAGGCCTTCATCCAGGCGCTGAAACAGGCCCGCGAGGTTGCGCTGCACGCCTATCGCGAACAGTGGAGGGCGGCGCATGGCGGGCACTGAGGCCCGGGTCGTGCTGATCACGGGCGCGGCGCAGCGGCTCGGCGCCGCCACCGCACGCCTGCTGCATGCGCGCGGCTGGCGCATCCTCCTGCACTACAACCAGTCGCGTGAGACAGCGGCGGAACTCGCCGCGGAATTGAATGCGAGCCGCCAGGATTCCTGCCGCCTGCTGCAGGCCGACCTGATGCAGGAGGCCGCCGTGGCGCGCCTGGCGCAGATGGCCGAGATCGCCTGGCAGCGCGTGGACGCGCTGGTCAACAACGCCTCCGCGTTTTATCCCACGCCAATCGGCGCGATCACCGGCGCGCAGTGGGACGAGCTCTTCGCCAGCAATGCGCGCGCGCCGCTCTTCCTGGCGCAGGCGTTGCGCCCGGCGCTGCAGCAGCAGCGCGGCAGCATCGTCAACCTGCTCGACATCCATGCGCAGCGGCCGCTGCGCGGCTACACGGTTTATTGCATGGCGAAAGCGGCGCACGGCATGCTGACGCTGGCGCTGGCGCAGGAGCTGGCGCCGGAGATCCGCGTCAACGGCGTGGCGCCCGGCGCCATTCTCTGGCCGAGCCAGGGCGCGCCCGATGCGGAGGCGCAGGCAGCCGTGCTGGCCGGCATCCCGCTGCAAAAGCTCGGCGAGCCGGCGGACATCGCGCGCACCATCGCCTTCCTGCTGGAGGATGCGCCCTACATCACGGGGCAGATCATTGCCGTGGATGGCGGCCGCGGCCTCTGAGGTCGCCGGCGCCACGCGCCGGCCAGCCGAACTGGTGGGTCGGACTTCAGTCCGGCGACGACGACCGATTTGTCAGCCAATGTCGGACTGAAGTCCGACCCACAGGATTCCGGCACGGATGGAAGAGAAGTATTCGGATTGAAGGCAGTTACGCCGCCGCCCGCAAATGCTTTTCCAGCTCGCGGCGGAACTCCGCCGGCAGCGCCTCGCTTTTCTGCGTGACGTAGTTGAAGAACACCTGCACGGCCTTGCCGCGCGCCACGCATGCGCCCTCCTGCCAGGCCTCCTGCTCGACCACGAAGGAAGAGTTGCCGACCTTCCCGATCCAGGTGCGCAGGTCCACGCTCCTGCCGTAGTGCGTCTGCGCCACGTAGTCGATTTCCACGCGGGCCAGGATCAGGTTCCAGCCGGGCAGCGACAGCTCCGGGTTGAAAATGCGGAACACCGGCTCGCGCGCCGTCTCGAACCACTGCGACAACACCGTGTTATTGATGTGGCCCAGGGCATCGGTCTCACAGAAACGCGGCATGATGGTCATCGAAAACATTACTGCTCCTCGTCGGAATTCAACGGAAAATCGATGCGCCACAATTTCTGGCGGCTCCGGTCATACGCTTCCCAGTGCTCGGCAAAGGTGCGTGCCGTTTCAGGATGGCGGTCGTTTCCCGCGATATCCGCCAGCGGGCGCAGCACGAAGGCATTCATCAGGATTTCCGCGCGCGGCAGCTGCACGCCGTCGATCTCGCCGCAGGCATTGCCGTAGGTGAGGATATCGATGTCGAGCGTGCGCGGGGAAAAGCGCGGGCCGCGGCGGTCGCGGCCGTTGGCGTCCTCGATGGCGCGCAGCGCGCCGATGAGCTCGGCCACGCCCTCCTCGGTATCGAAGCCGACCACGAGATTGTAGAAATTGCTGCCGGCGAAACCCACCGCCTCGCTCTCGTACACCGGCGAGACGAGCAGGTCGCCGTGGCGCGCCCCGAGCGCCTGCAGGGCGGCGCGGATGTGGCGCTCGCGGTCGACATTGCTGCCCAGGCCGAGATAGACGCGCGGCATCAGGGCTTCTCGCCGCGTTCGAGGATCACGCCGACGTCGCGGGCGCCGCGCAGGGCGCCCGGCTTGGAGAGCTGCAGGCGCAGCCAGGGCACGTGGAATTCCTCGCGCAGCAGGGCGGCGAGTTTCTCTGCCAGGGTTTCCACGAGCAGGAATTCGGAAGCTTCGACGAAGGCGATCAGGCGCTTCGAGACCGCCTTGTAATCGAGGGCGTCGCCGATATGGTCGCTGGCGGCCGCCCTGCGGATGTCGGTGGCCATCTCCAGGTCGATGCTGATCGTCTGGCGGATGCGGCGCTCCCAGTCGAAGATGCCGATGATGGTTTCGATCTTGAGATCGCGGATATAAACGATGTCCATACTGCCCTCTTGCAGCACCGGGGCCACCCGCCGGAGGCGGAACAGGCACGGGAATTACGGAAGACGAGCTTCTGGCTAAGCTCTAGAATCGAAGACACCCGAACCGCGCAAGGACCGTTCGCATGCCGCAAGAGCTGATCGCCCCAGGGATGCTGATTTTCGCCTATCTGCTGGGCTCTGTCTCCACAGCCATCATCGTCTGCCGGCTGCTCGGCCTGGCCGACCCGCGCACCGAGGGCTCGCACAATCCCGGCGCCACCAATGTGCTGCGTCTCGGTGGCAAGGGTCCGGCCCTCCTGACCCTGCTTGGCGACACGCTCAAAGGCGTGGTGCCGGTGCTGATCGCCCGCTACGGACTGCATCTGCCCGCGCCCTGGCTGGCAGGCGTGGGCTTTGCCGCCTTCATCGGCCATCTTTATCCGGTGTTTTTCCGCTTCTCGGGCGGCAAGGGCGTGGCCACGGCGATGGGCGTGCTGCTGGCGCTGCACTGGCCGCTGGGCCTGGCCGTCATCGGCATCTGGCTGGCGACTTTCGCCGCGAGCCGCATCTCCTCCCTGAGCTCGATACTGGGTTTCGCTTTGGCCCCTTTCCTTGCCGCTTATCTGGCCCGGGAGCTGCTGCTGGGCGTGGCGCTGATGAGCGTGGTGCTTCTGCTAAGACACCAGACCAATATCCGCGCCCTGCTGAAAGGCGAGGAGCGGCGCTTCGCCGCGCGGAGCCGGCGCCGCGGGCTGTGAGGGGCTAGCGCAACTCCGGCGCCAGCCGGCTTGGCCGCGGCAGGCCGGGCTTCAGCCGGAGGCAGGGCTTTTCAACGTAATGCCAGCTCAGCGCCGCCAGTGCCACGCTGCCTCCCAGCGAGAGCATGAACATCGTCATGCCATTCAGCATTTCCCCGAGATAAAGCGAGAGCAACTGCTGCAGCGGGAAGGAATAGAGGTAGATGCCGTAGGAGAAATCCCCGTATTTCCCGAAGTTCTGCAACTTCAGGCCCCGACTGAACGCCAGATAAAGCACGACATAGGCGCCAAACAGGGGCGTTGCGAGCGCCGCCAGGCGCAGATGGAAGGCCGCCACGAAAAAAAGCAGGAGTGCCGCCAGGAAGAGCCTGGCGTCGAAGGGAATCCGCTGCCGGTACAGGTAGAAGGCCATCCCCGCCAGGAAACATGACAGCAGGCGGGGCCACTGCCCGAGCTTGTCCAGCAGATACGGCAGTTGCTGGCCGCTTTCCGCCAGCACGCCCCGCCAGACGAAAAGACCCAGGGCCAGCAGAAACAGCGCCAGCACCACGACCCTGTGCCTGAAGGCAGCAGCGAGCCCCAGCACGGCCACTGCCAGGTAGCAGAGAAACTCGTACCGGATCGTCCAGAGCGATCCGTTCACCATGCCCGGCATGGGGTTGTCGGTGAAGGTGGGCGGCAGGTGCTGCAGCTTGAGGCGCGGCGTATCGGTCAGGAATTTCAGGTAGTCGAGATTGCCGAAATACGCCACCGCACTCTCGGCGCCCAGCGGTCCCACCAGAAACACGCAGAGGAATACCACCACAATGAATGCCGGATAAATCCGGAGGATGCGCTTGCGCAGAAAAACGCCCGGCTCGGGCCTGCTCAGCCAGCTCTTGGTGATGAGGAAACCGCTGATGATGAAAAAGAAATTGACCGCCTCGCCGCCCAGGCCCATGGCGCCGCGCGTCGCCACCCCCAGAGGATCGGTGTTGTCGCCATAAAGCAGGTTGAACGAATGCGTGAAAACAACACACGACGCCAGGAAAAACCGCAGGAAATCAAAATTATTGTGTGCCGTTTCGGCTCGCTCGAAGCTGGGTCGCATCAAAAAACTCTCGTCAGATCGCCGCCAGCTCGTGCATGGGCCAGCGGGGTTTTATGGTAATGCCCAGGCCTTCGCATTCTCCCGCCATCAGCCGCCGGCAGCCGGCAAACGCGATCATGGCACCGTTGTCGGTGCAGAACGGCAGCGCCGGATAGAACACTTCGGCCCCGCGACGTGTCGTCATTTCCGCGAGCTGCGCCCGCAACAACCTGTTGGCGCTGACGCCGCCGGCGACCACGAGGCGCGTCACGCCGGTTTCGCGCAGGGCGCGCTCGCACTTGCGGGCCAAGGTATCCACGGCCGCGGCCTGGAAGCTGGCGGCGATGTCGGCCGGCTTCTGCGCATAGTCCGCCGTGGTATTGAGCGCATTCAGCACCGAAGTCTTGAGGCCGCTGAAGGAAAAATCGAGGCCGGGACGATCCAGCATGGGCCGGGGAAACTCGAAGCGCTGCGGATCGCCGGACTCGGCCAGCCGCGCGACGGCCGGGCCGCCGGGATAGTCCAGCTTCAGCATCTTGGCGACCTTGTCGAAGGCCTCGCCGGCGGCATCGTCGATGGACTCGCCGAGCAGCCGGTAGCGGCCGATGCCATCCACCCGCATCAGCTGCGTATGGCCGCCCGACACCAGCAGGGCAATGAAGGGAAAGCTCGGCGGCGCGGCCTCCAGCATGGGCGCCAGCAGGTGCCCCTCCATGTGATGCACGCCGAGGGCGGGAATGCCCTGCGCCCAGGCCAGGGTGCGGCCGAAGACAGCGCCGACCATGAGCGCGCCGGCGAGGCCGGGGCCGGCGGTATAGGCGACGCCCTCCAGCTCGTCCAGAGGGGTGCCGGCCGCGGCCAGCAATTCGCGCAACAGGGGAATCAGCTTGCGGACATGGTCGCGGGAGGCGAGTTCCGGCACCACGCCGCCATAGTCGGCATGCAGGCCGACCTGGCTGTAGAGCCTGTGCGCCAGCAGGCCGCGTGCGCTGTCGTAGACGGCGACGCCGGTTTCATCACAGGAAGTCTCGATGCCCAATACGCGCATGACAGTCTGCAGTGCTTGAGGAGGCCGGCATCTTAGCGGCCCCGGCAGGCCAGGGCCAGAAGGGCTTGGCAGGGCAGGCCGGAGTGGCTAGAATCGCTGCCCTCGTCCGGGGCCCTTGTCGCACCGGGCTCCTGTTTACCTGCCGGCTGCGCCCGGCAGCCGCGAAGTCCGGCGCCCGTCCGGACTTCACTCACGGGCCAAAGCCCCGTTAACAATGCATTTTTGAGGTGAGCTGAATGCCCTCCGTGAAAGTCAAAGAAGGCGAGCCGTTTGACGTTGCCCTGCGTCGCTTCAAGCGCTCCTGCGAAAAGGCCGGTGTCCTGGCCGATGTGCGCAAGCGCGAGTTCTACGAAAAGCCGACCCAGGAACGCAAGCGCAAGGCCGCGGCCGCAGTGAAGCGCCACGCCAAGAAAGTCGCCCGCGAAAACATGAAGACGACCCGCCTGTACTGATACTCCGGTCAGCGGTTCGCAAAGGCTGCCGAGGCAGCCACCCGAAGCGGCACCATGGCGGTGCCGCTTCGCATTTCCGGACCACGCCAATTACACCGCCACAAGCCCGGGAGGTACGCCATGTCCGAACTCAAAGCCAGGCTGACCGAAGCCATGAAGGACGCCATGCGCGCCCAGGACAAGGCGCGCCTCGGCGTGATCCGCATGGCCACCGCTGCGCTCAAGCAGATCGAGGTCGACGAGCGTATCGCGCTGGACGACGCCCGGGTGCTCGCCACCCTGGAAAAACTGATCAAGTCGCGCCGCGAGTCCGCCACCGCCTTCGAGGCCGGCGGCCGCCCCGAGCTGGCCGCCAGGGAAAACGCCGAGATCCTCGTGCTGCAGTCCTTCCTGCCGGCCCCGCTTTCCGAGGCCGAGATCGACGCGCTGATCAACGCGGCCCTCACCGAGACCGGCGCCAGCTCGGCCCGCGACATGGGCAAGGTCATGACCCTCCTGCGCCCCAGGCTCGCCGGCCGCGCCGACACCGGCGCCGTTTCCCAGAAGGTGAAGGCCCGCCTGGGCTGACCCGCCGCTCTCCCTACCCGTAGGAGCGGCTTCAGCCGCGAACCTGCTATTGTTCGCGGCTGAAGCCGCTCCTACACCAAAGCGGGACAGCCCGCCGGCTCCGAGGCTTGCATGGCATACGGCCGTATCCCCGAATCCTTTATCGACGATGTCCTGCTGCGCACGGACATCGTCGAACTCATCGATTCGCGGGTAAAGCTCAAGAAGGCCGGCAAGAACTACAGCGCCTGCTGCCCCTTCCATCGCGAGAAAACCCCCTCCTTCACCGTCAGCCGCGAAAAGCAGTTCTATTACTGCTTCGGCTGCGGCGCCTCCGGCAACGCCGTCAGCTTCGTGATGGAGTACGACCACAAGGGTTTCCTGGATGCGCTGCAGGACCTGGCCGGCCGCGCCGGCCTCGAAGTCCCCGACACGCGCGACCCCGACGCGCCGCCGCGCGAGTCCCACCAGGGCCTCTACGATACGCTGGAGGCCGCTGCGAAATACTTCGAGCAGCAGCTGCGCACCCATCGCGACAAGGGCAAGGCCGTCAGCTATTTCAAGAAGCGCGGCCTGACCGGCGCAATCGCCAAGCACTACCGCCTGGGTTACGCCCCGGCCGGCTGGGACAACCTGGTCGGCGCGCTCGGCACCGGCGACGAGGCGCACAAGAACCTGCTCACCACCGGGCTCGCCATCAGGCGCGAGGATTCCCGCCGCACCTACGACGCCATGCGCGACCGCGTGATCTTCCCCATCCGCGATTTCCGCGGCCGCGTCATCGCCTTCGGCGGCCGCGTGCTCACCGATGAAAAACCGAAATACCTGAACTCGCCGGAGTCGCCCGTCTTCCACAAGGGCCAGGAACTCTACGGCCTCTACGAGGCGCGCCAGGCGCCCGGCAGGCTGGAACGGGTGGTCGTGGTGGAAGGCTATATGGATGTCGTCGCGCTGGCGCAATACGGCATCACCCATGCCGTCGCCACGCTGGGCACGGCCACCAGCACCACGCATGTCGAGCGCCTCTTCCGGCTCGTGCCGGAAATCGTCTTCTGCTTCGACGGCGACGCCGCCGGCCTCAAGGCTGCCTGGCGCGCGCTGGAGTCCGCCCTGCCCGCCCTGCAGGACGGCAAGGGCGCCAGCTTCCTTTTCCTGCCGGCCGGCGAGGATCCGGATTCCCTGGTGCGCAAGGAAGGCAAGGACCGCTTCATCGACCGCCTGATCAACGAGTCCGAGCCCCTGGCCGACTTCCTTTTCCGCCATCTGGGCGAAGGCCTGAAGCTGGAAAGCCTGGAAGGCCGCAGCCGCCTCGCCATGCTGGCCAAGCCGCTGGTGGCCACCCTGCCCGACGGCCTCTACCGCGAAATGCTGATCGGCCGCCTGGCTGAGCTGACCCGCCTGGACACCGACACCCTGCGCGCTGCGGTGCTGGACACCCCGCCACTGCCGACGCAGCGCAGCGAGCCGGCCGCGGCCAGCCCGGCACCTGCTGACGCCACCCCTGCCCCCCAGGGACGCCGTCCCCCGCGCCCGCCGCGGCCAGTCGCGCGTGTCCAGACTGTGAGTCTGGAGGCTCGCGCCGTGCGCCTGCTGCTCCAGGACCCGAAGCGAGCCAGCTTGGCGCGGCCCGAAGATTTAGTAAGTTGGAGGCTAAATCCAGACTCTCTACTGGTTCAATTGGTCGGGCTGTTGCAAGCGAAGCCGAGCATTAGTACACCAGCCCTGCTTGGCGTCTGGCAGGGTACGGAGCAGGGCGAGCAACTTGCCGAACTGGCCGCCAATGAGTTTCTTACCCCAAATGAGGGAGTGGACCGGGAACTCGAAGGGATTCTCCGCACATGGCGAGAGAAAGCGGAGAAGTCTCAGATTAACTTTACTGATGGGGAGGCGCTCCGTGCCCTCTATAAGCTCCAAAAGCCCCCCCACTCTCAGGAATAGCCATCGCCCGGCTCAAGCGCGACATCGAACAACTAAAATGCAGTGGCTAGTCCGAAGCTTGGATCAGCCGCTTGAGAATCAGGGAGATAGCCCCATATTTCCCTCCCTCAACTCCGACAATCGCGCTGGCTGGCCTCCGGGCCGGCCGCTATAATCGCGCGCTTGCCTACCCCTGCGGTTTTCCCCGAGGCGCCTGATGAGCACTGACAAAGACAAGCAAAAATCCCAATTGAAAGAGCTCATTGCCAAGGGCAAGGAGCAGGGATATCTCACCTATGCCGAGGTGAACGACCACCTCCCCGAGTCCGTCACCGAGACGGAGCAGATCGAAGACATCATCCAGATGCTCAACGACCTCGGCATTCCCGTGCACGAGCGCGCCCCTGAAGCCGACGACCTCCTGCTGGACGAAAAACCGGAGGCCTCCGACGACGACGTCGCCGCCGAAGAAGCCGCCGCCGTGCTCGCCTCCGTCGAAAACGAACCCGGCCGCACCACCGACCCCGTGCGCATGTACATGCGCGAGATGGGCACCGTCGAGCTGCTGACGCGCGAGGGCGAAATCGCCATCGCCAAGCGCATCGAGGAAGGCATCCGCGAAGTGCTCAACGCCATGACGTTCTGGCCGGGCGCCGTCGACAGCGTCATTGAAGAGTTCGACAAATTCGAAGCCGGCGAACGCCGTCTCGCCGACATCATCGCCGGCTATCTCGATCCAAACGACGACGGCAATGCCGCCGTGCCGCCTCCCGAAGTCGACGATGAAGCCACGCTCACCGTCCTCGCCGTCAAGGGCAAGCCCGGCGCCAAGGCCGCCGCTGCCCCCGAAGAAGCCGAAGAGGAAGAAGCCGACAGCGATGACGACGAGGAAGGCGACGGCGGCCTCGACCCCGTGCTCGCCTCCGAGCGCTTCAACAACCTGAAGAAGTGCTTCCAGAAAACCCAGCAGGCACTGAAGAAATACGGCCCGGAAAGCAAGGCCTTCCAGAAGAACATGGACGAGCTGGCCGAGCAGTTCACCATCTTCAAGCTGACGCCGCGCATTTTCGAGGGCATCAGCAGCCAGATCCGCAACGTGCTCGAGGACATCCGCGCCCAGGAACGCGCCATCATGGCCTCCTGCGTGAAGCGCGCGCGCATGGACCGCCGGCACTTCATCGAGAATTTCCCGGGCAACGAAACCAATCTCGCCTGGCTGGATGCGCAGATCGCGAGCAAGAAGCCTTTCGCCAGGGGCCTGGACCAGTTCCGCGACGACATCCTGCGCTCGCAGCGCCGCCTGCTCGCGATCGAGGACGAAGTCGGCCTCGACATCGCCGGCATCAAGGAAATCAACCGCCGCATGTCCATCGGCGAGGCGAAAGCCCGCCGGGCCAAAAAGGAAATGGTCGAGGCCAACCTGCGCCTCGTGATTTCCATCGCCAAGAAATACACCAACCGCGGCCTGCAGTTCCTCGACCTCATCCAGGAAGGCAACATCGGCCTGATGAAGGCCGTGGACAAGTTCGAATACCGCCGCGGCTACAAGTTCTCGACCTATGCCACCTGGTGGATCCGCCAGGCCATCACCCGCTCCATCGCCGACCAGGCGCGCACCATCCGCATTCCGGTGCACATGATCGAGACCATCAACAAACTCAACCGCGTGTCGCGCCAGATGCTGCAGGAAATGGGCCGCGAGCCGACGCCGGAAGAACTCGGCAAGCGCCTCGACATGCCGGAAGACAAGGTGCGCAAGGTGCTCAAGATCGCCAAGGAGCCCATCTCGATGGAGACCCCCATCGGCGATGACGAAGACTCCCATCTGGGCGATTTCATCGAGGACACCACCATGGAGTCCCCGATCGACGCCGCCACCGCCGAAGGCCTGCGCGAAGCCACCCGCGAAGTGCTGGCCAACCTGACCGCGCGCGAAGCCAAAGTGCTGCGCATGCGTTTCGGCATCGACATGAACACCGACCACACGCTGGAAGAAGTCGGCAAGCAGTTCGACGTGACGCGCGAGCGCATCCGCCAGATCGAGGCGAAGGCGCTGCGCAAGCTGCGCCACCCCTCGCGCTCGGAGCACCTGCGGTCCTTCCTCGACACCGAGTGAGGCGCTTCGAAAAAACGCCCCTTGCCGGGGCGTTTTTTTTGGGCAAAATTCCCCCACCCCTACTTCTTCCCGATCCGGAATCACGACTCCATGAGCGCCAACCAGAATCGTCCCGCACGCATGCACATCCTGTCGCAGCTGATCTTCACCAGCCGCTGGCTGCAGCTGCCGCTGTACCTGGGCCTGATCGTCGCCCAGGCCGTCTACGCCGGCCTTTTCCTGAAAGAAGTGTGGCATCTGCTGGCTCATGCGACGGAGCTCAATGAAACCTCCATCATGCTGACGGTGCTGAGCCTGATCGACGTGGTCATGGTGTCCAACCTGCTCATCATGGTCATCATCGGCGGCTACGAGACCTTCGTTTCGCGCCTCGAGATCGCGGACCATCCCGACAAGCCGGAATGGCTGGGCCATGTGAATGCCGGCGTGCTCAAGGTGAAGCTGGCCATGGCACTGATCAGCATCTCCTCGATCCACCTGCTCAAGACCTTCATCGAGGCCGAAACCAAGAGCAACGACACCATCATGTGGCAGGTCGTCATCCACACGGCCTTCCTCTTCTCCGCCCTCTTCATGGCGTGGGTGGACCGGATCAGCACCCCCGGCACGCATCCGCTCACGGGCGCGCGGACAGACCACCCCTGAAAGCAAAAACCCCGGGAAATCCCCGGGGTTTTTGTTGATACGCTTTTCGCTATACTCGCGCCTCTTCACGAGCGGGCCTGTAGCTCAGTTGGTCAGAGCAGAGGACTCATAATCCTTTGGTCCTGGGTTCAAGTCCCAGCGGGCCCACCAGTCGCGAAGCACAAAAAAGCCCGTTCTGATGACGGGCTTTTTGCCATCTCCCGCACGGGAGCCATAAACACCCTTCCGTTTCTCCAGCCCTGTCACAGGCACCGATAAAACGCATCCAGCAGCGCGCGAGGCCGCGGGTCCACCAGCAGGTAATTGCCGAGGCGGTTGGTCACGTAGCCGAAGCCTGCCTTGGCGTCGGGATCGGCCACGGTGAGCGTGCCGCCCAGGCCGTTGTGGCCGAAGCTGCGCGGGCCGGGGCCAAAGGACGCGTAGCGATCCGGCTGGCTCAGCATGAAGCCGTGACTGAAGCGCGTGCGACGCTTCAGCACGCGGTCGGGGCCGCAGGACTGCTCCTGCCAGCACAGCGGCAGCATGCGCTCGGAGAGCAGCACGAAGCCGTCCCGGCTACGGCCGCCGTTGGCCAGGATGCCGTAGAGCTTCGCGAGATCGCGCGCCGTGGCCATGCCGTTGGCGGCCGGCTGCTCGATACGGCTCCAGGTGGGCGAGAGGGTGATCGCATGCAGGCCCACGCTGAGCGGATTGGCCAGTGCCTTGAGCGTGACGGCGTTCCTGCCGTCGCGCAGCACGCCGGCCAGCAGCGTCAGCAGGTCGGGATGCGGCTCCAGCAGCGCCAGGGAGTAGACGGGGCGGCTGATGCGGGAAAAATGCGCGCGGTCGGTGCCGATATGAATGTCGAGCTGGAGGGGCTTCGCAATCTCGTCCGCGAAATAACGGCCCAGGGTCTTGCCGGTGACGATCTGCACGATCCGGCCCAGCAGCCAGCCGATGGTCAGCGCGTGATAACCGTGCGCGGTGTCCGGCTGCCAGCGCGGGCGCGCACGCTCCAGGTGCTCCTCGAAATGGAAAGGCTCGAGTCGCTGCGCGAAGGAAAGCAGCGGATCGATCGCCGGCAGGCCGGCACGGTGGCCGAGGATGTGGCGCAGCGTGATGCCTTCCTTGCCGTTCTGGGCGAAGGCCGGCCAGTACTGCGCCACCGGCACGTCCAGCTCCAGCCTGCCCGCATCCACCAGGCGCAGCACGCAGAGCGCGGCCAGCCCCTTGGTGCAGGAAAAAATATTGGTGAGCGTGTCCTGCCGCCAGGCGCGCGTCTTGAAGACACTGGTCCAGCCGCCCCATAGATCGACGGCGGTCTCGCCCTCGACCTGGAAGCTGACGCCGGCCCCGATGTCGCGCCCCTCTTTCAGGCTGCGGTAGAGCACCTCGCGGACGGGATGGAATTCGGGACTGCAGGTGCCGGCAATTTCCGGCGACGTTTTTCTGAAAATCATGAATGGAACCACGTGTTCAATCGGGGCCGGACCAGCCCGGCGTCGTGCTTCCCTGCCGGTCGCGAGCCGTGATGTCAGCTCGCGCCGGCTCCGGAAAAGCGGTAATCGCTCAGCGGAAAAGTCATGCTGCGCAGATGCGCCTCCACACTGGTGGCGGGACGGAAAGGCACGTCGCCGTGCTTGTCGAAATAATAGCTGTTGGCCGTGGCGCAGCCGTTGCTGAAGAAGACCTGGTTGCCGGTGCGCGCCTTCATCGCGCGGAAGTAGCGGGCATTGGCCTCGGCCGTCACTTCGACGCGGCTGGCGCCCTTTTTCCGTGCCTGCGTCAGGCAGCGCACGATGTGGCGGCACTGCATTTCGATGAGCTGGAAATACGAGGCGCCGTTATAGCCGTTGGGGCCGAGAATCAGAAAGGCATTGGGAAAGGCCGGCACGGATACGCCCTCATAGGCCTGGTAACGGTTCTCGTCCCACCAGGCCTCCAGATCACGTCCGCCGAGGCCCTTAAGGGGGAAGGGCGGCATGTTGCCGTTTTCAAAGACCTTGAAGCCGGTGGCGCAAATCAGCACGTCAACCTCGTGCAGCCCGCCTTCCCTGCTGCGCACGCCGCTTGCCGTGACTGCCTCGATAGCCTCGGTGACGAGCGTCACGTTGTCGCGATTGAAGGCCTGCAGATACGTGTTGGAGGTGCTGGGGCGCTTGCAGCCGAAGCCGTAATTCGGGGTGAGCTTGGCGCGGATCACGGGATCTTTCACCTGCTTCTGCAGATGATCGCGCGCGATCTTCTCGTACAGCCTGGCCACCTTGAACTGGCGGTGGTACTGCCCGGCGAGGACGAAGCCGACTTCCACGATGGCCTGGCTGATCATGCGCGTCGACCACTGCAGAAGCTTCGACTTCGCCATGACGTTCTGCAGCAGCGGCGCAATCGGCACATCGGGCTTGGGAATCACCCAGATCGGCGTGCGCTGGAAAACGGTGAGGTGCCTGACGACCGGCGCGATTTCCGGAATCACCTGCAGGGCCGAGGCGCCGGTGCCGATGATGGCGACGCGCTTGCCCCGCAGATCCACCGCGTGATCCCAGCGCGCCGTGTGCATCTTGATGCCTTTGAAGGTATCGATGCCGGGAATGTCCGGATTCCTGGGCTGGGTCAGCACGCCGGTGGCGCCGACGATGAAGCGCGCCGTCAGTACCGTCCCGTTGTCCGTCGTGATGTGCCAGACGTCGTTCTGCTCGTCGAATTCGCAGCCGGTGACGCCGGTATTGAGGCGGATGCGCGCGCGCAGGCCGTATTTGTCGACGCAATGCTCGGCATAGGCCTTGAGCTCGGTGCCCGGCGCAAAGACGCGCGACCAGTACGGGTTGCGCTCGAAGGAGAAGGAATAGCTCAGCGAGGGGATATCCACCGCCACGCCGGGATAGGTGTTGAAATGCCAGGCGCCGCCGACGCCGTCGCCCTGCTCCAGGATGAGGAAATCGCTGAAGCCTGCTTCGTCGAGCTTGATACCCGTGCCGATGCCGGAGAAGCCGGCGCCGATCACAATGACATCGTGGTGCTCGCGGATGCGGCTGGGTCTCTGCCGGGCTTGGGGCATGGTTGAAGTCCTCACGGTTGGCGGGGCTGGCTGCAAAAAAGATCTACACGGTCTTCCATACTGCTGCAGGCATTTCGAAAAATGAAGTCAGAGACAGGCGTGGAGAAAGGCCGCGCTTGAAGCAAAGCCCGGAGCATGCCTGAGTATCGCGTCGGCCATGGCCGCTAGGTCGACGTCCAGCGGGTAAGGAGGCGGCTTACCCGGCCCGGCAGGAGCTTGACCGAACCGGCCAGCACATGGGTTCGCCAGCCCACCGGCCAGTGCAGCCGGCCGCCCTTGTCCCGCGTGATCCTCAGGATCGTCCGCGCCACATCCTCGGCCGTGAGCGTGACCCCCAGTGTCTTGATGCTCCGGGCCTGCAGGTTGTCCACCATCGCCGTGCTGACATAGAGCGGCCAGACGTCCCTCACCTTCACCCCGTATTGCTGCCATTCCAGGTCCAGGGCCTCGGTCAGCGCGCGCACGGCGAACTTGCTGGCGGAATACGAGGCCAGGGAAGGATGCCCGTAGATGGCGCCGGCCGACGCCATGTTGATGACGCGGGAGTCCGGGGTCCGGCGCAGATAAGGCAGGGCCGCATGGCAGCCGTTGATGACGCCGTTGATGTTGACGTCGACCAGGCGGTGATGCTGCTCCGGCGTGATGCTTTCAAAAGGGCCTGAATAGAGGATGCCGGCGTTATTGAGCAGCACGTCCAGCCGGCCGCCGGCGGCGGCGAAGAATTCCGCCACCCCCCTTTCCCATGCCGCCACGTCGCGCACATCCAGCATGCCGGTCACGAGGCTGCCGGTCCCGACTTCCTGCTGCAGCGAATCGAGCCCCGGGCGATCGATGTCGTAGGCCCCGACCAGCCAGCCCTCGGCGACAAACAGTTTGGCCGTGGCGCGGCCGATGCCGGCGGCGGCGCCGGTGATGAAAATGCTGGGGCGTGCCATGACGGTGACTCTCCAAATGATGTTTCGGCTCAATCTGCCGGAAGCGTAGCGTTGCGGGGCGCCCCGGCAGGACGAAAGAACTCGTAGTCGCCCGGCTCCAGGCGGCGCGTGATGTGCCGGTAGGTAAAGGTGAAGCCGGGCCAGTTGGCCACATTCCTGCCGCGGGCCGTCGTGTACCAGGAGCTGCAGCCGCTGGCCCACACGCTTTTCGCGAGGCGCGCCTGCAAGGCGTCCACGTAGGCCCGCTGCCGCGCCGGCTTCACATCCATGCAGTCGGCCTGCGCCGCCCTGAGCTGCTGCAGGCAGAGCAGCACATAGCGGATCTGCGCTTCCAGCATGAAGATGATGGAGCTGTGCGAGAGATTGGTGTTGGGACCGTAGAGCATGAAGAGATTGGGGAAGCCGGCGACGGAGATGCCTTTGTAGGCTTCCGCGCCGTCGCGCCACACCGCGTTGAGATCGAGACCGTTGCGGCCGGTGATCCGCAGGGGGGACAGGAATTGCGTGGCCTTGAAGCCGGTGCCGTAGATGAGGGCGTCGACCTCGTGGCGGCTCCCATCCGTCGTGACCACGGCATCTTTCTCGATGCGCGCTATGCCGGTGGTGATCACCTCCACATGGCTCTCGTTCAGGGCCGGATACCAGTCGCTGGCCATCAGGATGCGCTTGCAGCCGATCCGGTAATCCGGAATCAGCTTTTTCCGCTTCACCGGGTCTTTCACGTGGCGCCACGCCAGGGCGCGCGCCTCCAGCGCGAAGAGATCGAGCAACCGGTCAAACCGGGTGAAGGCCAGCGCGCGGCTTTCGTTCTTCCAGTAGATGAGCGAACGGTAGGCGCGGTCGGCCAGCGGCAAGCGCGCGAACAGCGCCTGCTCCCAGCGCTTGAACGGCCGGTCGGGCTTGCCGATGACCCAGGCCGCCGAGCGCTGGAACAGGTGCAGCGACTTCACCCGGGGCACGATCCGCGGCACGAACTGGATGGCGGAGGCGCCGGTGCCGATCACGGCCACGCGCTTGCCCGTCAGGTCATGGTCGTGATCCCACCGCGCGGAGTGGAAGGCCTTGCCGGCAAAGGCGTCGATGCCGGGAATATCCGGATAGGCCGGCTGGCTGAGCTGGCCGGTCGCGGTGACCAGGACATTGCTGCGCAGCGTCTCGCCCGAGTTCAGGCGGATGATCCACTCGCCGCTGCCGTCATCAAAACCGGCCGCGCTCACTTCCGCATGGAAGCGCAGGTGCGCGGCCAGGCCGTACTTCGCCACGCAGTGCTCCATATACGCCTGGATCTCGGCCTGCAGGCCGAACTTGCGCGACCAGTCGTGCCTGGGCTCGAAGGAGAACGAATACAGGTGCGACTGCACGTCGCAGGCGGCGCCGGGGTAAGTGTTGTCGCGCCAGGTGCCGCCGACGCGGCCGGCCTTCTCCAGGATCGTGAAGGAATGGATGCCGGCCTGCCTGAGCTGGATGGCCAGGCCCAATCCGCCAAAGCCGGCGCCGACGATGACGATGGAGGGCGTGCGGGAGGGAGCGGTCATGGCGGTCACACGGCCTCGCCCGCCAGGGGGGCCGGCGTCGCGCTCATTTCGCCTGCAGCGGTGCCAGCCGGCTGCTCCGCGCCCCGGCTCTCGCGCCAGAAGCGCCGCAGCAGCCGCGCCGTGACGCGCGGCCGCTCCACCATGGGCAGATGCCCGACACCGCGCAGGCGTTTGAAATGTGCATGCGGAATCAGCGTCTTGAAGGTATCGCCGCAACTGACGTGCAGCACCCGGTCCTGCTCGCCCCAGAGGATGAAAGTGGGCAGGGCAATGGCCGAAAAGGTGGGGAGGCCCGGCGCGGGCTCATGCTGCAGCAGATGCCGGAACATGTGCTCGTTGACATCGCGGCGCGAGACCAGGTCCCAGTACATGGCGGGAGCCATCAGCAGTGCCAGCGCGCGGTTTTCCATGACCGAAGTGAGCAGGCCCAGCACGCCCATCATGTTGTGGGCGATGAGGCCGTTGCGCCCCTGCATCAGGCCACGCTCGAAACGCGTGGTGCTGTGGCCGGCCACGCCCGCCGCATTCATGAGCGTGACGGTGCGCACCAGCTCCGGGTGGCGGGCCGCCAGCAGGCCGGCAATGCCGCCGCCCATGGAACTGCCCACCACATGCACGGGGCCCGGCAGCTTCTGCCGCATCCACTCGGCCAGCCGCGCCACCTGATGGTCGAGGCCATAGGCCGCGTCGGCGTGAAAATGGCTTTCGCCCCAGCCGGGCAGATCCGGCATGAAGAGCTGATAACGGCGCGCCAGGAAGGGCAGCAGGGGCAGCCAGTTCTCCTTGCTGGCGCCGAAGCCATGCAGCAGGAGCACCGGCTCGCCGGCCGGATTGCCGCCCTGCAGCCAGACCAGCTTGCGCGCCTCGATCAGGCAGTGGCAGCTCCGCAGGCCGGTGAGCGTGCCATGCAGGCGGTGCAGCAGGGGCATGAAGCTCCGGTAGCGCCAGCTCCGCACCCGCTCGGGGCAGGGCGCTTTGGCGCGGGCCAGGTAGGCCGGGCCCACGGCTTCGATAAAACCCCGTTCAAGATTGCTGAGGAGATTGCTCATGCGGAGGCCGGCATCGTCAGGTAATCATCGAGTTCCAGCTTCTCCATCTGCCGGACGTATTGCGTGGCAAAGCCCGGGTACATGGTGGCGTTGTAGCCGTCCTCCGTGAGGTACCAGCTCTTGCAGCCGGAATTCCAGTTGGTTCTGGCCAGGCGCTTCTGGATCTGCTCGTTGTAGCGCGCCTGCACCTGCGGCTTCACGTCCAGCGCCTTGAGGTTCCTGCCGAGAATGGTCCGTATGCCCTGCACCAGGTAGTCGATCTGCGACTCCATGTACACCAGCGCCGAGTTGTGGCCCGGGCCGGAATTGGGGCCGAAGGTGAGAAAGAGATTGGGGTAGCCGGCGACGTTGATGCTCTTGTAGGCCTGCGCGCCGCGCGCCCACTCCCGGCCCAGCTGGCGCCCTCCGATACCGGTTACCGGAAACGGCGTCCCGCTCTTGCTCACATCAAAGCCGGTGGCGAACACGATGCAGTCGAAGCGGTGCTCGACGCCCTCCACCGTGCGCACGCCGCGGGGCGAAATGTCCACGATGGGCCAGGTGATGAGCTTGCAGTTGGGGGCCTGCAGGGCCGGGTAGTAATCGTTGGACACCAGCACGCGCTTGCAGCCCAGGCGGAAATTGGGCGTGAGCTGGCGGCGCAGCCAGGAATCCCTGACCTGGTGTTTCAGGTGCGCCAGGGCCAGGCGCTCGCCCACCGCGGTCAGCGGTGAATTCCAGATCACGCTCAGCGCCATGGATTCGTGCGTCCAGTACAGCGCCTTGCGCAGCGCGGCCTGCGCGGCCGGTACCTTGCGGAACAAGGCCTTGTTCCACGCGGGCGTGGCGAAGTCCGGGCGCGGGAACACCCAGGCCGGAGTGCGCTGGAACACTTTCACGAAGCCGGCTTTCTTCACCAGCTCGGGAATGATCTGGACGCCGCTGGCGCCGGTGCCGATCACGGCCACGCGCTTGTCCGTGAAATCGTAGTCGTGGTCCCAGCGCGCGCTGTGGATCTTGTGGCCTTCGAAGCGGTCCAGGCCGGGAATGGCGGGCCAGCTGGAATTGGAGAGCGGCCCCTGGGCCATGACCACGGCCCGCGCCTGCACGCTCTCGCCGCCTTCGATGCTCGCCGTCCAGATGCCGGCCTTTTCGTCGAAGCTCAGGCCCGTGACATTCTTCTGGAAGCGGATCAGCGGGCGCAGCTGGAAGGCGTCCACGAGGTGATGGATGTAGCCGAGGATTTCTTTCGCGCCCGAGAAGCTGCGCGACCAGTCCGGATTCTGCGCAAAGGAATAGGAATACAGGTTGGACGGAATGTCGCAGGCGGCGCCCGGATACTGGTTGTCGCGCCAGGTGCCGCCGACGTCGCTGCCGCGCTCCAGGATGACGACGTCGTCTATGCCGGCCTGGCGCAGGCGGATGGCCGAACCCAGGCCGGCAAAACCGGCGCCGACGACGAGCACCTGGTGGAGGGGCGCCGCGGCCGTGGTCTTTACGGCCGACTTTACGGCCGCGGCCGGTTTCTTCGAGCTGCGGGCCGCCTTGCGACGCGCAGGAGGTTTTTCTGCTGTGGTCATGATTTCACTCACGCTCGCGATGTTCATGGAGTAGGGCTGCACTTTGGTGAGCTGTACTTTAGTGATCTGCAATTTTGTGGGCTGCAATTTTGTGGGTCGGACTTCAGTCCGACAGCGGCCTTCGCTCCGTCACCGTCGTCGGACTGAAGTCCGACCCACTAAAGAAAGCTGAACGCCGGCTGCTCCCTCTCTCAGGCAGCGGTCTTGTACGTCAGCTCCTTGATCCAGCTCGGCACGGCCGGCAAGGCCCGGGCCGGAATATAGCTGGTGAGCTTGACCAGGGCATCGACCGGCACGTGGTAGAGCTTGCGGTCGCGGTTCATCACCTGGCGCGAATGCCAGGCGGTGAACTGGTACCAGGGATTGCGCCGGCCGGCGGCCGTGCGGCCGCCAATCTGCTCGAACTTCTTCATCGCCTTGCAGAGCTGCTCTTCGGAGAGGCCCATCTCGACGATGTTGTCGCGCATCTTGTTGAGCAGCGGGAAATAGATGAAGACGCCCAGGATGAGGCGCGGATCCATCATGGGACCCATCATCTTCACCACCTTGAGCAGGGGCTTGCCGTAGACGGTGGACTCCATCACGGAGAAGCCGACGCCGAGGTGGCGGGATTCGTCGCCGTTGATGAGGGCGAAGGCCTGGTGGCAAACCGGATCGTCCACGGTGTCCAGCAGGAACTTGCAGAGCGCGCCGTCGAGCGCGATCTCCAGCATGGGAATCACGGTGCCCAGCACATAGAACGGCATGTCATCCGCATAGGCGTCCAGCCACTCGATCACCAGGCGCAGGTTGATATTGGGCTCGGGCAGCGCGTCGCCCTCCAGCATGCCCCAGCGCTTCATCAGGGCCATTTCGGCATTGGCGTGGCGCTGCTCCTCGGCATGGAAATAGCTGTAGATCTCGCGCAGGGTGTCGGTCGGCGCCGACCTGGCCATGGCGGCAAAGGCGCGTGCCCCCACGTGCTCTATCCACATGAGATCGGCCATGAAGGGCCTGAGCCTGGCATACAGCTCGGGGTTGCCGGTGACGAGTTCGGCGCCGGGCGCCTCCCAGTCGACGTCGGCCAGTGCCCACTGCGTGGTCTTGATCTTGGCGAGCATGTGGTCGAGATCGATGGATGCCATGCGTTTTCCTCTTGCTTGCTATAACAGAATTCAGGGTCAGGCCACGGCGCGTGCCGGCGGCGTGACGGTTTTTTTCAGCTGCGGCGTGAGCTCGCCCCGGCGGCCGAAGAATTTCTCGCGAAACTCCTCGAGCAAGGCCGTCGTGTCGTGATCGTTGGGGTGAAAGCCGGGGCGGAAATAGTCCAGCAGCCGGGGCGCCACGCTGCCAAAAAGACCGCGCGGGCCGTAGATGGCGGCAAAGCCGCGCAGATCGTCGCGCCAGCGGCCGCGCCCGGGGCGCGCGGCGTCCCGGGCCAGGACATAGAGCTGCAGGTTGGCCAGCGCCGCGATCAGCACGATCGTGGTCGGAATCATGGTGCCGGCGCGCAGCGCATAGCTGCCCACGCACTTTTCATAAACGTCGAAGGCCACCGCCTTGTGCTCGGTCTCCTCCAGCATGTGCCAGAAGATGAAATTGCCGACGGCGGGATGGAACTTCGCGCGCAGCTCGGGGTGCGTGAGCATGTATTCGGAAATGATGGCGGTGTAGTGCTCCAGCGCCACGGTGAAAGCGAGCTGCGCGGGTTTCGGCAGCCTTTTGGCGAGCAGGCGCAGGCCGTCGCGCACGAAGCGGTCGATGTGGCCGAGGGGAAAGCCCATGGCCTCGTAGGCGGCGTTGACGGCGTCGTGCTCCTTGCCGTGCATGGCCTCCTGGCCGATGAAGCCGGTCACGCGCGCCTCGAGCCCGGGCTCCCTGATCTGCTCGCGGTAATGCCGTACGGAGTGGATGAAGAAGCGCTCGCCCTGCGGAATCACCGCCGAGAAGGCGAGGTAGAAGGCCGAGGCAAAGGCATTGTCGTCGTAGAAATAGCGCGGCAGTGCCTGCTGGTCAAAACCGAAATCCATGTGGCGGATGGGCACGGGCGGGTTGTCAGGGGACAGGGCTTTAAGTTTTTGCATCAAGGTCTCTCCTCCGGCAGGAACTAGGGCGCCATGAAACGGGCGATCAGGCCCGAGCCGCGGTTGTAGCTGACCGGGGCATAGCGCTTCAGGCGCCACACCAGGCGGGCGTCGAGCTGCGGCAGGACGTAGAGGCGGTTGCGGTCGAGCGAGTCCAGCGTCAGGGCCGCCACGCTTTCCGGCGAATGGCCCAACCACTCCATCATGCGCTGCGCCATTTTCGAGGTGCCGCCGGGGATGCGGCCGTCCTGCACGATATTGGTCTTGACCCAGGTCGGGCAGAGCGCGGTGACGTGCACGCCGGCGCCGGCGAGCTCGGCTTTCAGGGTTTCGGAGAGGGCGAGCACGGCGGCCTTGGCAACGTTGTAGGGGCCCATCAGGGGCGCCGCCGCAAAGCTCGCGGCCGAGCAGACGTTGATGATGCCGCCGCGGCGGGCCAGCTCGAGGGCAAAGGCGCGGCCAATGCCGCTGCCGGCGCCGGTGACGACGGCATTCGCCTTGCGGCTGATCTTCTTTCCGGACATAGGGAGGGCTCGGTTCATGAATGACACGGCGATCAAGACAGGCTTGACCATTACATCCCGTGATGGCAGCGTAAACCGACTGCTTGTTCGGATTCAATTCGGAAACCCATGGCCAGAAAACCCCAGCAGGCCCGCGCCAAGGCCACCGTCGACGCCATCATCGAGGCCGGCTTCATCGCCGTGTCGCGCCACGGCACCAATGCCGCCACCACCCGCCAAATTGCTGAGATTGCAGGGATCAGCGTGGGATCGCTCTACGAGTATTTCGCGCACAAGGAGGCCATCTTCGAGGCGATGCACCAGCGCTTCGTGACCGAGGTGGTCGCGCTGGTGCAACCCCTGGTGCCCACCCTTGTTCGGATGCCGATAGACCAGGCCGTCTACGCGCTGCTCATGGCGTTCAGGGAATTCCTGCGGAAGAACGACGAGCGCCACCTGAAATTCGCCCGCGAGGGCATCCAGGCCGAGTTCCAGAGGCATCTGGAGCCGGTGACCAAGATCCTGATGGAGCTGGCGATGCAGTACATCATGCACAACCCCGCCAGCGTCCGGATGCGCAACATGCCCACCATGGCCTACATCTTCATCAACGGCGGCATCTTCGCCGTGGTGCGTCACCTGTCGGACCCCAACCCGCCCATCAGCTACGACGAGCTGTCGCGCGGACTGGCCGACATGGTGGGGCATTACGCCAAGCAGGAACTGTCGCAAAGGCCCTGAAGCAGACGGGCCGCTACGGGAATCACCGCTCTGCCATGGCCGGCCGCACGGAGCGGATCAAATCCGCCGCCTTCTCCGCGATCATGATGGCCGGGGCATTGGTGTTGCCGCCGATCAGCGTCGGCATGATGGAGGCGTCCACCACGCGCAGGCCCTCGATGCCGTGCACCCTGAGCTCCGGATCGACCACCGCCAGCGCATCCGTCCCCATCTTGCAGCTGCCCACCGGGTGGTACACGGTGTCGGTGCGCGTGCGCAGCACGGCGCGGATGTCGTCGTCGCTCTTCACCTGCGCCGTGAACGGGTCTGCGGTGATGAAGCGGGCCAGCGCCGGCGCCTTCATCAGGCGATCGGTCATCTTGTAGCCGGCGACCATGGTCTCGATGTCGTCCGGGTGATCGAAGAATTTCGGATCGATCACCGGCGGCGTCTCGGCGTTGCGGTCCTTCAGGCCGACGGTGCCGACGCTCTTCGGGCGCAGCAGGCAGACGTGGCAGGACAGGCCGTGGCCCCGGTGCAAAGTGCGCGCATGGTTGTCCACCAGCGCGATGACGAAGTGCAGCTGGATGTCGGGCGCCGCCAGCTCGGGCCGCGTTTTCAGGAAGGCGCCGCCTTCGCCGAAATTGGAGGCGAGCAGGCCGCGGCGCTCGCGCCGGTAGCGCAGGAACTGCCGGAAGCCGTGCAGGCCGCCCCTGAGCGAAAAGCCCAGCAGATTGATGTCGTTGGACTTGTAGCCAAAGATGAAATCGGGATGGTCCTGCAGGTTCCTGCCGACGCCGGGCAGATGCTGCAGCACGGGAATGCCGAGCTTCTGCAGGTCTGCCCCGTCGCCGATGCCGGAGAGCATGAGCAGCTGCGGCGACTGGAAGGCGCCGGCGCTCAGGATCACTTCGCGCCGCGCGCGCAGCGTGACGAGCTTGCCGCCCTGGCGATACTCCACGCCGACGGCGCGCTTTCCCTCGAACAGGATGCGCTGCGTCATGGCCCCGGTTTCGACGCGCAGGTTGCCGCGCGCGCCCAGATGCGGCTGCACATAGGCGCGGAAGGCGCTCCAGCGCTCGCCGTTGCGCTGCGTCACCTGGTAGAGGCCGGCGCCCTCCTGCTCCGCGCCGTTGAAATCCGGGTTGAAGCGATAACCCGCCTGCTCCGCGGCCTTCAGGTAGTGATCCTTGAAGGGGTTGTCGGATTGCAGCTGGCTGACCGGCAGCGGGCCGTCGTTGCCGTGCCATTCGTCCCTGATCTCGAGATTGCCCTCGGCCTTCTTGAAATAGGGCAGCACGTCGGCATAGGACCAGCCGGGATTGCCGAGTTCGGCCCAGCGATCGTAGTCGCTGCGGTGGCCGCGGATATACACCATGGCGTTGATGGCCGAGGAGCCGCCCAGCACCTTGCCGCGCGGCTGGTAGCCCACGCGTCCGTTCAGGCCCGGCTGCGGCACGGTATCGAAGGCCCAGTTGTTGAGCTTCTGCGGCACCATCGCGACGAAGCCCGCCGGCGTCTGGACGAGCCAGCTGTCGCCCTTGCCCGCGCCGGCCTCGAGCAGCGCCACGGAGACATTGGTGTCCTCGCTCAAGCGGCCCGCCAGGGTGCAGCCGCTGGAGCCGCCGCCCACGATCACATAATCCACAACCTGCATGACGCTCACCCGATCTTGTCGTTTTTACGGCGGCCGGAACAGCCGCCGTCCTGGTGCCGTAGCCTACCTCAGCGCCCGGCGCCAGTCTGCCCGGGACCGCCGCCTGCCCGCCCCGTGCCGATCGGCGCGCCGGCTTCAGCGCCAGCCGCAGCGGCGTCTTTGCCGCGAGGGCGGCGCCGGCGCCGAGGCCGGACGGGAAGAGCCCGCAAGGCGGCGGCAGACCGCGCGGCGGCGGATGCACTGCCGCGAAATCCGAACCGTCATTTCCGCCCGGCTGGACTACGCTCGAAGGGCAGCCTGACGCGCAACCCACCTTCGGGAGTACGCCAACATGTTGAAAATCGCCATCATCCTCGGCAGCACCCGGCCGGGCCGCAACGGCGAAGCCGTGGCCAGATGGGTCGCGGAGCTCGCGAAAAAGCGCAGCGACGCCGAATTCGAGCTCGTGGACCTCAAGGACTTCAACCTGCCCCTGCTGGACGAGCCCGTCCCGGCCTCACAGGGCCAGTACAGCAAGCCGCACACCCGGGCCTGGGCCGCCAAGATCGCGGCCTTCGACGCTTTCGTCATCGTCACGCCGGAATACAACCACGGCCCCTCCGGCGCGCTGAAGAACGCGCTGGATTTCCTCTATGCCGAGTGGAACGACAAGGCGGCGGGCTTCGTCAGCTACGGCGGCGCCGGCGGCGCGCGCGCCGTCGAACAGCTGCGCCTCGTCATGGCCGAGCTGCAGGTGGCGACCGTGCGCGCCCAGGTCCTGCTGTCGCTCTTCACCGACTTCGAGAACTTCAGCGTCTTCAAGCCGGCGGGGCACCATGAGAAGGCCGTGACGGCCATGCTGGACCAGCTCGTGGCCTGGGGCGGCGCGCTGAAGCCCCTGCGCCGGGCCCTGTAAAATAATCCGCCCGAAATCATCACGAGCCATTGCCCATGCGCGGTATCGATATCGGGCGGCCCTCTCTTTTCGGCATGAAGACGGTCAGCGACTCGCGGCCCCGGTGCCGCAAAAATGGACTCGCTGAAGTTGTCGGCATAGACGATGTTGGGGGTGGTCTGCTGCGCCCCGGTCGTGATCTGGGCCCGCATGGAACGAACCAGCGGTCCCGCCGCGCCAAACGCGCAATCGCCGTATTTTCCCGAACGACGAGGCGGCGATCAAAGCGATGTATCTGGCGATCCATCAGGCCTCACGGAACTGGAAGCAGATCCATCACTGGAAACCGGCACTGCAGACGTTTCAGGTGATGTTCGGCGAGGACCGCGTGCCGCTGTCGGCACTGCAGTGAGAAACCGCAGTTACACAGTTTGATTTACAGACTCGACTGGATTGCTACTTTGTGTTTTATAACACCCAACGGCCGCATTCGAGTCTTGAGGGCAAGACACCGGATGAGTTTTACTGTGACGCGCTGCCGCTACCCCGGGCAGCTTAACCCCCTGGCGGCCTTCCACTTATAGAACCCGGGGAAACTGTCCAGGAAAACGGGGCCAGCTCTCAGATCAGCCAGCTTCCCAAGACCAAGCAGCGCTTTGTCATGGAGATGCTGGATACCGTGATTCAACAAGCTTCGTGAGGAGCACCGTCATGCAAACCGTCAAGCAAATCGTCCACGACATCGCCGACCACCTGCCCGAGCAGGCCACCATCGACGACGCCATGCACGCCCTCTATGTGCGCCAGAAGCTGGAGCGCTCGCTGCAAGCGGCACAGGAAGGGAAAGTGACCTCACAGGAAGCCATGGAAGAGCGATACCTGAAGCATGCGCGTTGAATGGTCCGACGTCGCCCGCGATGATCTTGAGGAGTGATCCTGCCCAGGAATACCGGACACCCTGTTAAGCGAATATCCTGCGCGACAGAGGTGTTCCATGACCAAGCCAACCAAGCAAAACAAGCCCAAGAAGCCGACCCGCCAGCAGTATGCCCCTGACT
>JBMOQI010000012.1:0-2449 GCA_049320605.1 Pseudomonadota bacterium
GTATGCGTCCGGCCAACCCACATTGAAGTTGGGTGACGGTCAAAGGATGCTTGTGTCCACGGACTTTTGCGTGGACCCATGGACACTTCTGGAGCGGCCGCAGTGGTTGCGGCACCGACCAAGCGGAGCTGGCGGCGACACTCGGACGAGTTCAAGGCGCGGGTCATCGAGATGGCGCGCCAGCCGAACGCCTCGGTGGCCGCAGTGGCGCTGGCCAACGGGCTGAACGCGAACATGCTACGCCGCTGGGTGCGCGAGTTCGAGGCGACCGGCGACGCCCGGAGCGATGGCCCGCAGCAGCGCGATACGGCCATTCCGACCTTCGTGCAGTTGCCGATGTGCGCGCAGCCTTCGGTGGCGGCGGAGTCGCCGACGCAGGCCGCGGCGAGCGTCGTGGTGGAGATCCAGCGCAATGGCGCGACCGTGCGCGCGAGCCTGCCGTTGGACAGCCGCAGCGCCGCCTGGTTGCGCGAGGTGACGGGGTGATCCGCGTGGACGAGGTCTGGCTGGCAGTGCAACCACTGGACATGCGCCTGGGCACTGAGGCCGCGCTTGCCCGCGTGGTCACGGTCTTCGGCGCCGCACATCCGAACCACGCATACCTCTTCGCCAACCGGCGCGTCAACCGCATGAAGGTCCTCGTGCACGACGGCATCGGCGTGTGGGTGGCAGCCCGAAGGCTCAACGCGGGCAAGTTCGCCTGGCCGGCCGAAGGCGCCAACACCCTGAGCCTGAGCCGAACGCAGTTCGATGCGCTGGTGCTGGGCCTGCCGTGGCAGCGCCTGGGAGAAGCCGGCATCATCCGCGTGATCTGAGCCTGGTCGATCGACGCTTGGCAATTGCAGGATGTGCCGATGTGATCGGCGCCGTGATGCGCGACGATCACGTTCCATGATCAGCGCGCAGCAGCTGGAAGCCTTGGATCCGCAGGTGCGGCAGGCGATGCTGTCGTTGATGGCCGAGGTGGCTGCGCGCGACGAACAGCTGCGCGCCAACGCCGCGCTCATCGAGCAGCGGGAGCGCGATGCGGCGTTCAAGCAGGCGCTCATCGACAAGCTCACGCACGAAGTGGCGGTGCTCAAGCGCATGAAGTTCGCCGCCACGAGTGAGAAGTTCGCCGGCAGCGCCGAGCAGAAGAGCCTGCTGCAGGACACGCTGGATGAGGACCTGGCCGAGCTCGGCCGGGAGATGAAGCGGCTGGGCGTCGACGTCGATGCTGCCGATGACAAGGCGGGCAAGAAGAAGACTCCGAAGCGCCAAGCGCTGCCGCCGCACCTGCCGCGGCGCGACGTGCATCACGAGCCGCAGTCCACGGTGTGTGGCTGCGGCTGCCAGATGCAGCGCATCGGCGAGGACGTGGCCGAGAAGCTCGATTACCAGCCGGGCGTCTTCACGGTGGAGCGCCACGTGCGCGGCAAGTGGGTCTGCCGTCCTTGCGAGAAGCTCGTGCAGGCGGCGGTGCCGGCGCACGTGATCGACAAGGGCATCTCGACGGTCGGACTGCTGGCACAGGTGCTGGTGGCCAAGTTCCTGGACCACCTGCCGCTGTACCGCCAGGAAGCGGTCTTCGAGCGCGCAGGACACCTGATCGCCCGTTCGACGCTCGCGCAGTGGGTGGGCGAGTGCGGCGCGCAGCTGCAACCGCTGGTGCAGGCGCTGGCCGAGGAGCTGCGGCGACACGCGGTGTTGCACGCCGACGAGACGCCGGTGGCGATGCTCAAGCCCGGCAGCGGCAAGACGCACCGAGCCTACATGTGGTCGTACTGCACCCCGAGCAGCAACCCGACCAAGGCGGTGGTGTTCGACTTCAGCGAGACCCGCAGCGGCGAGAACGTGCGCGAGTTCCTGCAGCTGGACACCTCGAGCGCCTGGAAGGGCACGCTGGTCACCGACGGGTTCAGCGGCTACCGGCGCTGCTTCGACAAGGGCGTGACCTCGGCGCAATGCATGGCGCACGCGAGGAGGAAGTTCCACGAGCTGTGGGCCAACCACGGCAGCGAGGTGGGGCGCCGGGCACTGCGCTTCCACCAAACCCTGTTCCGCATCGAGCGCGAGATCGAAGACAAAACGGCCGACGACCGACGACGAATACGGCAGCGCAAGTCTCGGCGGGTGCTTGCCGTGTTCCACCGCTGGCTGCTGGCACAGCGGCAGTTGGTGCCGCCGGGCTCGGCGACGATCAAGGCCATCGACTACAGCTTGAAGCGCTGGAGCGAACTCACGCGCTTCGTCGACGACGGCGACGTGCCGATCTCCAACAACTGGGTGGAGAACCACATCAGGCCGATCGCACTGGGACGCTCGAACTGGCTGTTCGCCGGCAGCCTGCGCGCGGGCAAGAGAGCGGCCGCGATCATGAGCCTGCTGCACTCGGCCCGGATCAACGGGCATGAGCCCTACGCGTACCTCAAAGATGTGCTGAACAGGCTGCCCACGCACCCGGCCAGCC
>JBMOQI010000013.1:0-582440 GCA_049320605.1 Pseudomonadota bacterium
AGTGTTGACACTCCTGGGTTGGGTTGTAGAATGCGCCCCTCTTGAGAGAGAGGCCCGGATGATGAGTTCGGGCGAGATCTTTAACAGTTTGACAGACAACTTGTGTGGATTCTTGCGGGGATAGGCATCGGAAGATGCATATCGAAGCAAGAAAACTATCAAGTCATTTGAGCGTTTTCTTGTAATTCGAGCCAAGATTTGTGCCCTTAAGGCACTGCCAAACTTAACTGAAGAGTTTGATCATGGCTCAGATTGAACGCTGGCGGCAGGCCTAACACATGCAAGTCGAGCGGGGGTAGCAATACCCTAGCGGCGAACGGGTGAGGAATGCTTGGGAATCTGCCTGGTAGTGGGGGATAACGTTCCGAAAGGAACGCTAATACCGCATACGTCCTACGGGAGAAAGGGGGGGATCTTCGGACCTCTCGCTATCAGATGAGCCCAAGCGGGATTAGCTAGTTGGTGAGGTAAGGGCTCACCAAGGCGACGATCCCTAGCTGGTCTGAGAGGATGATCAGCCACACTGGAACTGAGACACGGTCCAGACTCCTACGGGAGGCAGCAGTGGGGAATATTGGACAATGGGCGCAAGCCTGATCCAGCCATGCCGCGTGTGTGAAGAAGGCCTTCGGGTTGTAAAGCACTTTAAGCGGGGAGGAAGGGCTGAGGGTTAATAACTTTCAGCATTGACGTTACCCGCAGAATAAGCACCGGCTAACTCTGTGCCAGCAGCCGCGGTAATACAGAGGGTGCAAGCGTTAATCGGAATTACTGGGCGTAAAGCGCGCGTAGGTGGTTATGTAAGTTGGATGTGAAAGCCCCGGGCTTAACCTGGGAATGGCATTCAAAACTGCAGGGCTAGAGTACGGGAGAGGGGGGTAGAATTCCAGGTGTAGCGGTGAAATGCGTAGAGATCTGGAGGAATACCGATGGCGAAGGCAGCCCCCTGGCCTGATACTGACACTGAGGTGCGAAAGCATGGGGAGCAAACAGGATTAGATACCCTGGTAGTCCATGCCGTAAACGATGTCGACTAGGTGTTGGGGAACTTGATTCCTTAGTGCCGCAGCTAACGCATTAAGTCGACCGCCTGGGGAGTACGGCCGCAAGGTTAAAACTCAAATGAATTGACGGGGGCCCGCACAAGCGGTGGAGCATGTGGTTTAATTCGATGCAACGCGAAGAACCTTACCTACTCTTGACATCCAGAGAATCCTGCAGAGATGCGGGAGTGCCTTCGGGAATTCTGAGACAGGTGCTGCATGGCTGTCGTCAGCTCGTGTCGTGAGATGTTGGGTTAAGTCCCGCAACGAGCGCAACCCTTGTCCTTAGTTGCCAGCACGTAATGGTGGGAACTCTAGGGAGACTGCCGGTGACAAACCGGAGGAAGGCGGGGACGACGTCAAGTCATCATGGCCCTTACGAGTAGGGCTACACACGTGCTACAATGGTCGGTACAGAGGGTTGCAATGTCGCGAGGCGGAGCCAATCTCAAAAAGCCGATCGTAGTCCGGATTGGAGTCTGCAACTCGACTCCATGAAGTCGGAATCGCTAGTAATCGCGGATCAGAATGCCGCGGTGAATACGTTCCCGGGCCTTGTACACACCGCCCGTCACACCATGGGAGTTTACTGCACCAGAAGTAGGTAGCTTAACCGCAAGGGGGGCGCTTACCACGGTGTGGTCGATGACTGGGGTGAAGTCGTAACAAGGTAGCCGTAGGGGAACCTGCGGCTGGATCACCTCCTTAATCGTTACGATCCTGCTTCGCAAGAATCCACAACAAGTTGTCTGACGAACTGTTAAAGCTAGCCCTGTGAGATTGACGGGTCTGTAGCTCAGTTGGTTAGAGCACACGCTTGATAAGCGTGGGGTCACAAGTTCAAATCTTGTCAGACCCACCACTCGCTGGGCTTTGTCTGTTGATCTGTGAAAGGGGCCATAGCTCAGCTGGGAGAGCGCCAGCTTTGCAAGCTGGATGTCGTCGGTTCGATCCCGACTGGCTCCACCACGGCAGAGCGAAAGGCCAGACGCGAGTATCGTGCAATGTATAACGGTACTGACGTCTGGTTTTTTTAACCGGAAATTCAGGTGACGAGCCTGGATTGAGATCTTTAAAAATTGGATACGAGTCTGGTGGACATGCAGGCTTGAGTGATTTGCTGCTGTAAGGTGGTGAATTGACAAGGGCATGTGTGTCAATCAAAGAGAACTGAATCAAGCATACTTGGTGTTTTAGATCGGCGATCACACTCTGGATGGAATGCTGAAAGGCAGACTGTTTGGGGTTATATGGTCAAGCGACTAAGTGCATACGGTGGATGCCTTGGCAGTCAGAGGCGATGAAAGACGTGGTAGCCTGCGATAAGAGTCGGTGAGGTGGCAAACAACCTGTGACCCGGCTATTTCTGAATGGGGAAACCCACACGGGGTCAATGCCCGTGTATCACGTACTGAATACATAGGTGCGTGAGGCGAACCCGGGGAAGTGAAACATCTCAGTACCCGGAGGAAAAGAAATCAACCGAGATTCCCTCAGTAGCGGCGAGCGAAAGGGGACTAGCCCTTAAGTTGATTACGTTGTAGCGGAAGGCTCTGGAAAGTGCCGCCATAGTGGGTGATAGCCCCGTACGCGAAACGGCGTAGTTGATGAAATCGAGTAGGACGAGGCACGTGAAACCTTGTCTGAACATGGGGGGACCATCCTCCAAGGCTAAATACTCCTGACTGACCGATAGTGAACTAGTACCGTGAGGGAAAGGCGAAAAGAACCGTGGTGAACGGAGTGAAATAGATCCTGAAACCGTATGCATACAAGCAGTGGGAGCTCCGCAAGGAGTGACTGCGTACCTTTTGTATAATGGGTCAGCGACTTATTCTCAGTAGCAAGGTTAACCGTGTAGGGGAGCCGTAGGGAAACCGAGTCTTAATAGGGCGTTTAGTTGCTGGGAATAGACCCGAAACCGGGCGATCTAGCCATGGCCAGGATGAAGGTGCCGTAACAGGCACTGGAGGTCCGAACCCACCGTCGTTGAAAAGCCGGGGGATGAGCTGTGGCTAGGGGTGAAAGGCTAATCAAGCTCGGTGATAGCTGGTTCTCCCCGAAAGCTATTTAGGTAGCGCCTCGGACGAACACCTGCGGGGGTAGAGCACTGTTTCGGCTAGGGGGTCATCCCGACTTACCAAACCGATGCAAACTCCGAATACCGTAGAGTGATATCCGGGAGACAGACAGCGGGTGCTAATGTCCGTTGTCAAGAGGGTAACAACCCAGACCGCCAGCTAAGGTCCCCAAATCACAGTTAAGTGGAAAACGATGTGGGAAGGCATAGACAGCTAGGAGGTTGGCTTAGAAGCAGCCACCCTTTAAAGAAAGCGTAATAGCTCACTAGTCGAGTCGGCCTGCGCGGAAGATGTAACGGGGCTAAAACTGTGTACCGAAGCTGCGGATTTGCACTCTGTGCAAGTGGTAGGGGAGCGTTCTGTAAGCCGTTGAAGGTGAGTTGAGAAGCTTGCTGGAGGTATCAGAAGTGCGAATGCTGACGTGAGTAACGACAATGCGGGTTAAAACCCCGCACGCCGGAAGACCAAGGGTTCCTGCGCAACGTCAATCGGCGCAGGGTGAGTCGGCCCCTAAGGCGAGGCTGAGAAGCGTAGTCGATGGGAAACGGTTTAATATTACCGTACCTTTTACCATTGCGATGGGGGGACGGAGAAGGCTAGGTGTACCGGGCGTTGGTTGTCCCGGGGAAAGGTGGTAGGGAGATCCTCCAGGCAAATCCGGAGGGTCAATCCTGAGAACTGAGACCATGCGGCTTGCCGCAGAAGTCACCGATGCCCTGCTCCCAGGAAAAGCCTCTAAGCTTCAGATGGTAAGAGACCGTACCCGAAACCGACACAGGTGGTCAGGTCGAGAAGACCAAGGCGCTTGAGAGAACTCTGCTGAAGGAACTAGGCAAAATAGCACCGTAACTTCGGGAGAAGGTGCGCTGTTGATGGTGAGGGGCTTCGCGCCCTGAGCTGTTGGCAGCCTCAGTAACCAGGCCGCTGCGACTGTTTATTAAAAACACAGCACTCTGCAAACACGAAAGTGGACGTATAGGGTGTGACGCCTGCCCGGTGCCGGAAGGTTAATTGATGGGGTTAGCGCAAGCGAAGCTCTTGATCGAAGCCCCGGTAAACGGCGGCCGTAACTATAACGGTCCTAAGGTAGCGAAATTCCT
This sequence comes from Pseudomonadota bacterium, assembly GCA_049320605.1. Lineage (GTDB taxonomy): Bacteria > Pseudomonadota > Gammaproteobacteria > Pseudomonadales > Moraxellaceae > UBA2031. The sequence continues at coordinate 4,225 of JBMOQI010000013.1, forward strand.
TGTCGGGTAAGTTCCGACCTGCACGAATGGCGTAACGATGGCGGCACTGTCTCCAGCAGAGACTCAGTGAAATCGAAATCGCGGTGAAGATGCCGTGTACCCGCGGCTAGACGGAAAGACCCCGTGAACCTTTACTGCAGCTTTGCACTGGACTTTGATCTTGCTTGTGTAGGATAGGTGGGAGGCTTTGAAGTGGGGACGCTAGTTCTCATGGAGCCAACCTTGAAATACCACCCTGGCAATATCGAGGTTCTAACCACGTCCCGTTATCCGGGACTGGGACAGTGTATGGTGGGTAGTTTGACTGGGGCGGTCTCCTCCTAAAGAGTAACGGAGGAGTACGAAGGTGCGCTCAGCGTGGTCGGAAATCACGCACTGAGTATAAAGGCAAAAGCGCGCTTAACTGCGAGACCCACAAGTCGAGCAGGTACGAAAGTAGGTCTTAGTGATCCGGTGGTTCTGTATGGAAGGGCCATCGCTCAACGGATAAAAGGTACTCTGGGGATAACAGGCTGATACCGCCCAAGAGTTCATATCGACGGCGGTGTTTGGCACCTCGATGTCGGCTCATCTCATCCTGGGGCTGAAGCAGGTCCCAAGGGTATGGCTGTTCGCCATTTAAAGAGGTACGCGAGCTGGGTTTAGAACGTCGTGAGACAGTTCGGTCCCTATCTACCGTGGGCGTTGGAGACTTGAGAGGAGCTGCTTCTAGTACGAGAGGACCGAAGTGGACGTACCTCTGGTGTTCCGGTTGTCACGCCAGTGGCATCGCCGGGTAGCTATGTACGGAAGGGATAACTGCTGAAAGCATCTAAGCAGGAAGCCCACCTCAAGATGAGGTCTCCCTGGGGGTTCGACCCCCCTGAAGTGCCGTTCGAGACCAGGACGTTGATAGGGTCGGTGTGGAAGCGCGGTGACGCGTGAAGCTAACGACTACTAATTGCACGTGAGGCTTGACCATATAACGCCCAAACAGTTTGGGCGCTGATTAAAATCCAGTATGTTTGAATCAGTTTAACAAGACTCGTGTCCCAGGAATTTGAAATGCGTCCGCAAGGTCCGTTTCGAGCCAGTTTGCCTGGCGACCATAGCGAGTGTGAACCACCTGATCCCTTTCCGAACTCAGAAGTGAAACCGCTCCGCGCCGATGATAGTGTGGCATTCGCCATGTGAAAGTAGGTCATCGCCAGGCTCTTCATCCCAGAAAGCCCCGCCTCCGTGCGGGGCTTTCTGCTTTGCGGGAAAAAGCAGAGCTGGCCCTCAGGTCGGCATTATTTCCCTCAACTCTTCAAGCAAAGGCCCAATGAACTTTTCATAAACCCGCCATCGCTCGACCGAGGAAGTGTACACTGGCTGACGAACTTGAGTGACGCTTGCTGTCTTCACGTTGCGTTCAGTTTTGTGCGGATCGAGACAGGCGTTATTCCATTCCAGGCCACAATAAGCAATCAGCTTTCTCGACCCATCTTCTTGATTCGCGACTAGCTGCTCATATTGAATTTCATAAAATGCTCCGGCAGGAAGCACTTCACGCCAGTGAGCCATAATGCTCATGTAGTCGAGGTAATAACGGCCGATCTCTCGCAAGTCGTAACTCTGGTGCTGACTCTTGTTGAACAAACGGGTAAAGGCCGATATGCATGTGTCTACAGGGTTGCGTCTGACATGGATAATTTTCGCATTAGGCAGCATCAGATGGATAAGCCCGAGCCCCAGGAAATTTGCGGGCATCTTGTCCGTGATGTGCTTGGATGTTGGGGATCTCATCTGTAATTGCCTTACATACTGCTCTCCCATGCATGCCATATCTTCCTGAGCCATCAGCTCTACGTTGAGAGGGTAGCCGACTTTCGCTTCGCCAAAGGGCTGGCCGATCAGATGCAGCAAGTCAGGAAGTTCGCCGGCACCATACACATCAGGATGGCTGGCAATGATGGTTTCAGTGAGGGTTGTGCCGGAACGGGGCATGCCCAAGACAAAAATCGGGACGTTCGATGGTGAGCCTGAGCCTGCTAGGCTGGCGATACGTTCCTGTGTAAAAGTCTTCTTAATATTCTGGGCAATTAAAGTGTTATTTTCAGCGTTGTACTCCACACGCTGACGCTTCAGGCGGCAACCCTGAAGAAAGTGCGGAAAGGCTTCATCATATGATTTGATGTCCTCGTAGGCTTTGCCAAGCGCGAAGTGCAGCGATATGGCTCTGGTTGCAGGCATTGCTTCCACGCCTTTAGCGGCCTCTTGCAAGGCGGCAAGATTTTCGTCCCCTTCCTTTGTCTTGCATACCTGAGTCAAGGACAGTCTTGGCGCGATATTCCCCGGATCAAGTTCAAGGGCTCGTCTGAAACACAGCTCAGCCTCGCGCATCTTTCCGAGCTCCATCAGAAGATGGCCCTTGCCAAGCCATGCCGTCACGAGTTCGGGGTTGAGCACAAGCGCGCGCTCATAAGCCTCTGCTGCTTTCTCAGGGTAGCTTTGCTCCGAATAAATGCCGCCGAGAAGACTGAAGGTTGCTGCTCTAGGGCGAATAGACAGGGCTTTGTTCACATATTCTTCTGCCTGGGTCAGATTCCTCTGCTCTTGGGCGCAACGTGCCAAGCCTTCGTAAGCTTCGGCATAGTCAGCCTGGAGGCCTATAGCAGTCTTGAAGGCCAGCTCGGCTTTTCTGAAATTTTCCAGAGCGAGGAATGCATTACCCACATTGCAGTGAGCTTCCGCATAGTTGGGACGTGCTTTTACTACCTCCACAAGTGTCTTGAGCCCCTCTTCGGGGTTTTCCATTTCCACGAGCACCGCGCCAAGGTTGTTGGCCGACTCGACATATCCTGGCTGTATTGCTAAGACTCTCTGGTACATTTTCACCGCGCCGGAACGATCCTTGCGGTCGCGATAAATGCTGCCGAGATTATTCATGGCTGCCAGGTAGTTAGGGTCGAGCCTCAGGGCCTGCTGCTGACAGGCTTCCGCTTTCTCCAGCTCTCCTTTGTGGTAATAGGCAATACCCAGGTTGCTGTGGGCGACAGCCGACTTCGGGTCAAGGCGAACAGCATGCTCGCCATCCATGATGGCCTGGTCCAGATTTCCAGTTAGTCGATGCATTTCCGCGCGATTAGAAAAAAACTGGGCGACCATGGGGTGGCACTGAATGGCTTTACCCAGAAGTTCAATACCTTTCTGAATGTCTCCTTTGCTATGGGCAATGACGGCAAGCAGTTGCCAAGCGAAGGCATGCCTGGGCTCGAGACCGACTATTTGGGACGCCAGCTCCTCAGCCTGCGCGTGGCGTCCGGCTGAGTGGTGCTCGCTAGCCAGCTTGAATGCCTGGTCAATAGAAATTTTGCGCTGCCCGAGCGTGAACGCATTAGTACTCATTAGTAAGGGCGCTCCTGAATGCTAATCACAAAGGCGGAGATGGTAGAGGGTGCGGCGCTGTAGACCAATCCCAAAAGGGGCCTTTCCAAGCAAAAATGCTGGCAGTGCGTTTGTCACGAGGAGGAGGGATGACTCAAGGCAATCATCCGTATTTTTTTAGTGGTGATTACCTTGACACTACTAGGATGAAAGATTTAGATACGAAACTTACCTTTTGGCTACAAGAGGCGAATTTTCTTCTCCCGTTTAAGGGGCTTCTTGTGGCCGATGTTGTGGCTGGTCTGTCTGTTATCAGTCAAAGAATTTTTCAATTAAAGCAGGGACTTACAATGCGTAAGCGCGAAAAAACCTCTCTCCGCCGTTCCCTCCTTAGCTACGCAGTTGCCGTTGCGGCCAGCGGTGTTATGGCGCAAAACGCCTTGGCGATCGATCTGTGTACCGGCATGGCAGCAGTTTCGGTCAGCACTGCCAATGGCGGCGACAACTGTACGCTGGCTACCGCCAATGCCCGGCTGACCGTGACCACGACCGGTGGAATCGATAACGGTGTCATGGCGACGGTCTCCTCGGCCTCCATCAACAATGCCGGAGAGATTTCCGGGTGGTCGTCCGCTGTTCTTTACAGCGGCGTGGGCCTTGGCGGCTCCTTGGTCAATAGCGGCGACATCTTCGCCTCCGGCAGTTCCTCGGCCATTGGCGTTGCTGCTGAAGGAGATCTCACTGGATCTATCACCAACAGCGGCAACATCAGCGCCGACGCGAACTCCTACAGCTCCTTTTTTGGCTTCGCTTACAGTGCCTCTGCCTACGGCGCCTATATCAATGGCGACATCAGCGGCAGCATCGCCAACAGCGGCGAAATCAGTGCCGATGCCTTCTCCGACGGCTCCAGCGCCGAAGCCTATGGCATTTATGCTGACGGCGTAGCTGCGGGCACCATCACCAACAGTGGCGACATCGGCGCGTCGGCTGACGGTACGAATGCTTATGCCGCAGGTCTTTACGTGGGCGGAGGCAGCAGTAGCAGCAGCGCTCCCATGCCCGCAGGTGGCGCACTGTCGGGCTCCCTCAACAACTCCGGAACGATTGGCGCCGAGGCGAGTGGCTACGAAAGTGGTACCAACGCCTATGCCAACGGTTATGCCTCGGGCATTTACGTGGGTGGCGACGTCAGCGGCGCCATCACCAACAGCGGCGAAATCCTTGCCTCGGCGGATGCCTACGCCTACGCCTATGGCTCCACCTCCAGCTCTGGCTATGCTGGCGCTTATGCTGGCGCAGTCGGCCTCTATCTCAGCGGCGATGTCAGCAACACCATTTCCAACAGCGGCACCATCAGTGCCGAAGCCAGTGCGGGCGTCAATGCCGGCGGCTCCTCCTATGCCCAGGCTTATGCCACGGGCGTTTACATCAGCGGCGACCTCGCCAGCTCCCTGGTGAACAGTGGCGAGATCTCCGCCACCGCCAGCGTCACCAGCGGTTACGGCAGCGCCAATGCCTACGGTGTGGACATCAGCGGCAACATGACGGGAAGCATCGTCAATACCGGCACCATCTCTGCCATGGCCCAGGGCTACGGCAGCCTCAGTGCCTATGGCATGTACATCGACGATAATTCGATGGCCGCCATCAACAATGCCGGCACCATCAGCGCCACCGTCGAAGGTGACGGTGACCTTTACGCCTATGGCCTGTACGCCGAAGAAGATGCGACCGCCACGATCACCAATGGCGGCACCATTTCTGCCTCGGTTGAAGGGTCCGGCTATCTGTATGCCGCCGGCCTGTCCGTCAGCTACGATGCGGAATCCATCGTCAACAGCGGCACCATCAGTGCAGAAGCGACGCTTCAGGGCGGTTTCTCCAGCAGCTTTAATGTTGCCTACGCCACTGCCCTGTACATCGGTGGGGACCTCAATGGTTCGCTGATCAACACGGGTGAAATCGTTGCGCAGGCGCAGAGCGATGATTACTATGCCGATGCAGTGGCCGTTTATGTGAGCGGCGATGTTGTTGGCACTATCAACAACGGCAACTACATCAGCGCCGTTGCTGACGGTGGTCAGTCTGGCAGCGCCCAGGCTACCGGCCTGTACGTCAGCGGGGACGTGGATGGCGCCATCACCAATTCCGGCACCATCTCTGCCGTGGCGAACAGCTATTACGACGATGCTGAGGCTACCGGCCTGTACGTCAGCGGAGAGGTGGATGGCGCCATCACCAATTCCGGCACCATCAGCGCGAATGCCCTGTCTTACTACGACGATGCCGACGCCTCTGCGGTTGAGCTCGATTCCGGCCTGACGGGCAAGTTCACCAACACCGGCACCATCTCTGCCGTGGCGAACAGCTACTACGACGATGCCGACGCTACCGGCCTGTACATGGGTGGTCACTGGGTCAGCACGTCCAGCAGTACGTACGCCTACTACGGCTCCCTGACGGGTGATGCTCTGCTGAGCAATTCGGGCACCATCAGCGCCATTGTCAAGTCGGTCAACGACAGCGCTTATGCGGCTGGCGTCTATATCGACAACAACCTCACTGACAATGCCAGGTTCCTGAACAGCGGCACCATCCAGGCTGTTGCAGAGGGCAGTTCCTCCGCTACCGCCACAGGTGTCTACCTGGGTTCGCTGTACGACAACGCCCAGTTCGTGAACAGCGGCACGGTCAAGGCCGAGGCGATTTCGGACTCGTCCTATGCCTATGCCTACGGGGTCGAGGCCGGCTCGCTCGACAACGCAGCCATGATCGTCAACAGTGGCACGGTGACGGCCTCTGCCGACGGCTACTACAGTGCTACGGCCACCGGCATCAGCGTGGATTACCTGTATGGCGACGCCAAGCTGCTGAACAGCGGCACGGTTACCGCGACGGCAAACTCCATCAACTACTATGCGTATGCGTATGGTATTGAGGCATACGATATGTACGGCAGCGCCGTGGTCGCCAATACCGGCAAGATCACTGCAACCGCTACCGGCTCCAATTACGTCTCGGCCTACGGTATCTACGCTGGCTCCATGCACGGTAGCGCCAGCATCTCCAACGGCGGCACCATCACTGTCTCGGCCAAGTCCTATGACAGCACGGCCTATGCCTACGGCATCTATGCGTACAGCCTGGACGACGACAACAAGATCCTGAACTCGGGTCTGATCTCGGTGGAGGCTCACGGCGACAGCTCCGGCTATGCCTACGGCATCAGCGTCGACACGCTGTATGACAACTCGGCCATCGTGAACAGCGGCACCATCAAGGTGCTCGCCACCGACCGGACGTCTACTGCCTATGCCTACGGCCTCGAGTTCGGCAACCTGTACGGCACGGCCTCGGTCAGCAACACCGGCACCATCACCGCTACCGCCGATGTGCAGGAGGGCACTGCCAATGCCTATGCCTACGGTCTCGACGGCAGCGGCCTGTACGATTCCGGCTTCATCAGCAACGGCGGCGTCATCACGGCCTCGGCTGTTGGATCCTGGGCATCTGCTTACGGCATCTCTCTGGACTATATGGGTGGCACGGCAGCCATGACGAACAGGGGCCTGATCGAGGCGAACGCTACCGGCAACAAGTCCTCTGCCTATGCCTATGGCGTGTACCTGGGGGGTGATATGAGCGGCGAGGCGGCCTTGGCCAACTCTGGCGTCATCAAGGCCAATGCTGTGGCGGATACTTGGGCCTCGGCCTACGGCATCCTGGTGAGTTCGGGTATCAATACCGACGCCAGCATCAGCAACACCGGCACCATCCTGGCGACCAGCGTCAGTGCCAGCAGCGGCGGCTCCGCCTACGGCATGTGGGTGGGCGGTGTCAGCAACTCGGCCTCCATCAGCAACGGCGGCCTGATCGTGGCCGATGCCCGCGATGAATTCGTGTTCGGCAACAATGGTGCCTCGGCTTACGGTATCGGTGTTTCCTCCGTCGATCTGAACGCCATCGTTACCAACACCGGCACCATCATTGCCAACGCCGATTCAACCAAGGGCTATGCCAACGCATATGGTATCTATGCCAACTCCCTGAGCGGCGCCGTTGAGAACGCTGGCACCATCATCGTCAGCAGCAGTGGTGATGACGATTCTGAGGCGTATGGTGTCTATGTGCGTGGTGGCTCTCAGTACGACTATGGTTTGGGGGGTTCCGGGACTGTTAACAATGCCGGCGCGATCACGGGCGGTTTCTACCTGAACACTGCCACCCACTATGCCTATATGTCGGGCTGGTATGTTAGTGGCACTAGTACGGTCTCGCTGGTCAATTCGGGCAGTATCGTTACGCTGGCTGATCACGACAGCTATGTGGGCGCCAATTACACCCAGGAAGCGGGTGGCTCGCTGTCCTTTATTGTTCGCGATGCCGAGACCTACGGTCAGCTCACTGTAAACGATACGGCTGATTTCACTGCCAGCAACAAGGTCCACATCATCATGGATGCGAACCAGAACCTGATGGATGGTGATGAGCTGTCCAACGTCATCTATGTTGACGGCACCCTGACGGCTCCTGCTGGCTTCGCGGTGACCGACAGCAGCGCGTTCTGGACCTTCACGCAGCCGGCTGAAGAAGATCGTGACAATTACAGCCTCGACCTGACGGCCAACTACCTCGGCGCTGCCGGCGGTCTGGCCGGCTCCGGCCTCAACCTGTCGTCCAGCCTGGAAGCCCTCGTGGAACAGGTGCTGGCAGAAGGTGCCGACGGCGACTTCTCCGCCCTGGCCGAAGCCCTGAACCTGGCGCCGACCGCTGCCGCTGCCGCCCGGGTGCTAGAACAGGTCAACCCGGCCCTGAGCGGCGCTGCCGGCCAGGCCACGCGTATCACGACGGCCGGCGCCAGCAACGCCATCAGCGCCCGTCTGGGTGAAACCCGCGGCGCCTCCTCGGGTGACGGCTTCAAGGAAGGCAGCGTCTGGGTCAAGCCCTTCTTCGGCATGGCCGAGCAGGACGACGCCAACGGCGTGAGCGGCTACGACACCGACACCTCCGGCTTCGTGCTCGGTGCGGACGGCGAAGTGGCTGCCGGCACCCGTCTCGGCCTCGCCCTGGCCTCTGCCGAAAGCGAAGTCTCCGGCGCTACGTCCGATCTCGATATCTCCGTCACGCAGTTCACGCTGTACGGCGCCTACGAGATCGACGACCGCACCGTAGTCGACCTGAGCCTGGGCTATGCCATGAACGAGTACGACAGTACCCGTCGCGTGTCCGGCAGCACGGCAACGGCCAGCTTCGACGGCACGCAGCTCTCGCTGGGCGCCGCCGTATCGCGCAGCTACAAGCTGAACGACACGTCTGCGTTCATCCCGTCGCTGGCCCTGCGCTTCAACCAGGTTGAACTGGACGGTTTCAGCGAAACCGGCGCCGGCGCCTTCAACCTGGCTGTTCAGGACAACGAAGAAGAAGCTCTCACCGTGGCCGCCAAGGGTAGCTACGAGATGGGCCTGGCCAAGGGCGTGTTCCTGGCCAGCCTCGGCGTGGCGTACGACGATGCGGATGCCGCCAGCGCCACCGCCACGCTGAACGGTGGCACCGGACCGACCTTCGTGAGCAATGGCATCGAGCCGGAGTCCACGATCGTCACCGGTGGCCTCGGCTATCGCTACGTGACCAGCAAGGACACGACCATCAGCGCCGGTTACGACGTGGAAAGCCGTGACGGCTTCCTGGGTCATACGGTGTCGGTGAAGTTCAAGATGCCCTTCTGATCTCTGCCGATGTGAAAATAAGGCGCCGCAAGGCGCCTTATTTTTTTTGGGGGCGGGAACGAAAAGCGGAATGAATCGACTGCAGATGCACAGTATCCGAACGATCACGGTGGCACTGGCCGCCTTGCTGGCGGCGTGCAGCAGCGTGCCTCCTGCCGGCGAGCGCGACAGCGCGGCCCGGCAGCGCGCGGCAGCGGCGGGTCTCGCGCCGCGGCAATTCGCGGCCGGCTCGCTGCCGCTGCAGGCCTTCGTGCGCGGCGGCTGCCCGGGCCAGCCCCTGCATGTCTACATCGAGGGCGACGGCTATGCCTGGGTCAGCAGCACGCTGCCCTCCGGCGACCCGACGCCGCTCAACCCCGTGGCATTGCGGCTTGCCGCCGGCGACCGCGCCTGCAACGTGGCCTACCTGGGCCGCCCCGGCCAGTATCGGGCGGGGCAGGTGGCGCCGCGCTACTGGCTCGAGGCGCGTTTCGCGCCGGAAGTGATCGATGCCTATGTGGCGACCATCGAGGAGCTGGCGCAGGAGAGCGCAGCCCCGGCCGTGCACCTGGCTGGCTATTCCGGCGGCGGCGCGATTGCGGCGCTGGCAGCGGCGCGCCTCGCGCCGACGCATCCCGGGCTGACCCTGCGCACGGTGGCGGGCAACCTCGACACGCAAACCTGGGCGCGCCGCCGCCGTCTCACGCCGCTCGCGGCGTCGCTGAATCCTGCCGCCGCGGCGGCAGCGCTGGCGGACGTGCCGCAACTGCATCTGCTGGGGACGCGCGACCGCCAGGTGCCGCCCTATGTGCAGGAGGCCTATCTGGCGGCGCTGCCGTCGCCGCGCTGTGCGCAGCTGCGGCGCATCGAGGCGGGACATGCCGGCCCCTGGGAAGATGCCTGGCGGCAAGCGCTTGAAGAAGTTCCCGCCTGCCGCGAGCGCAGGCCTGCCTTTCGGGAAGCAAACCCGCCGCCTCGGGCGGAGAAACGGTGAAGAGCGTTGACGGCGCCGGGTACGCTAAAGATCATGTGCCAGCCGAGGCCTCGCGCATGTCCATGCCGGCCTTCCGAAACGGACAGCCCGCCGGCGGCTGCCGCCTGAAAATGCGTGGTGAGAATGTCGACCTCCGAAAACAATGCCCATGTTCCCGAAAGCAGGATCGAACACGTCATCGCCGAGCGCTTCATCATCTGCCGCATGAAGGGCGGCGAGATGCGTGTCGTGCGCCTGCAGATCGGCCTGCCGCTGCCCGTCAACAACAATGCCGAGCAGTGGGAGTGCGAAGTCGCCCTGGCCGGCCTCTATCCCGGCATGCCCAGGGTGCCGGGCGTCGATTCCTTCCAGTGCATCAATCTCGCGTTCGGGCTCATCCGCCAGGCGCTGGAGCGTTTCATGGACGACGGCGGCCAGGTGTTCTGGCGCGACGGCTCCGGACCGCTGGGCCTGATGGACTTGTTCTCGTGAGGGCGCTGCCTGCGCTGCGGCCCGGCCGCTATCGCCACTACAAGGGCCGGGACTACGCGGTGTTCCGCCTTGCCCGCCATTCCGAAACCGAAGAGCTGCTGGTGGTGTACCGGCCTCTCTACGGCGCGCGCGAATGGTGGGTGCGGCCGTATGCCATGTTCGTGGAAACGGTGAGCGTCGACGGGCGCGCCTGCCCGCGTTTCCACTATCTGGCGCCGCTGGAAGACGGCGATCTTCTCGGCGAATGAACGATCAGAAAAAGACGGATAGCGAGGGGAAGATGATGAGCTTTGCGCGCGCGGTACTCGCCTACAAGCTGCGGGCCGCCTTGGTCAGCCTGTCTGTTTTTCTCGTTTTCTCCGCGGTACTGGCCGGCCTCGCCTGGCGCCTCTGGTATCCGGATCATCTCTTCTGGACCGATGGCGGCATTCAAGGGCTGCGTCTCATCTGCGCCGTCGACTTCGTGCTGGGCCCGGTGCTGGCCCTGGTGTTTTTCCATCCGGAAAAAAGCCGCCCCAAGCTGATCTTCGATATCGCGGTGGTGGCCACCATCCAGGTGGCGGCGATGGTCTGGGGCGCCCACCAGGTCTACAGCCAGCGGCCGCTGGCCGTCGTGTACGGCAGCCAGCGCTTCATCTCGGTGGCGCCGGCCATCATGAAGCTGCAGCGGAAAACGCCCGCGGACCTGCGGGTGTATTCCGCGCATGAGCCGCCCTTCGTCTACCGGCGCGAGCCGGGCTCGGAGCGGGAGCGGCAGCGCATGCTGGTGATGCTCATGCGCCACGGTTTTCATTTCGAGGCGCAGGCCTGGCTGTTCCAGCCTTTCCGGCCCAATCTGGCGCGCGTGTTCGAGCGCCAGGCCGGCTTCCGGGAATATCTGCAGCAGGCCATGCCGCGGGAGTGGGAGGCATGGCGTGAAGGGCGGGCCGTGAAGTCCATGACGGAATACCGCTTCGCCTTCTATGAAGGCCGCTACGAGAACGCCGTGCTGGTGTTCTCGCCGCGCGGCGATTTCCTGGGCCATCTCGCCATGGGGACGACGCCGGTTCCGGGCATCCGGCCCGATCCGCTCAGTCGATAAAGCGCATGGAAAGGTCGATGGCCCTGACGTCCTTGGTCAGCGCGCCCATCGAGATGAAATCCACGCCGGTTTCCGCCACCAGGCGCAGGTTGCCGGCGTGGATGCCGCCGGAGGCTTCGAGCTTGGCGCGGCCGCGGGTGCGCAGGACCGCCTGGTGCAGGGCGTCGAGCGCGAAGTCGTCGAGCATGACGATGTCGGCGCCGGCCGCCAGCGCCTGATCCAGTTCCTCCAGCGTCTCCACCTCGACCTCCACCGCTTTGCCCGGCGCGATCTGCCGGGCGCGCGCCACCGCGGCCGGAATGCCGCCGGCGGCCATGATGTGGTTTTCCTTGATGAGGAAGGCGTCGAAGAGACCCAGCCGGTGATTCTGGCCGCCGCCGATCTCGACGGCATATTTCTGCGCGAGGCGCAGGCCCGGCAGCGTCTTGCGGGTATCGAGCAGGCGGGTGCCGGTACCGTCGAGCAGATGCGCCAGCCGCGCCACCAGCGTCGCCGTGCCGGACAGCAGTTGCAGGAAATTGAGCGCGCTGCGCTCGGCGGTGAGCAGGCTGCGCGCCGGCCCCTCCAGCACCAGCAGGGTCGTGTGGGGCTCGGCGCGGGCGCCCTCCTGCAGCATCCACTGCGGGCGGATGCGGGCGTCGACGAGACTGAAGACCGCATCCGCCCAGGGCGAGCCGGCCAGCACCATGGGCTCGCGAGTGATGACGCGCGCGCGCGCCACGGCATCGGCCGGGATGAGTCCGGCGGTGATGTCGCCGGAGCCGATGTCCTCGGCAAGTGCGGCACGCGCGTTGGCCATGATGGCGGCATCGAGCATTTCTGCGGGAATCATGCGGCTCCTCCTGTCTCGGTGGCGCAGTATAAGCCAGCCCGGCGGTTTTCATGGCGGGCCATCGGGAGTCTGCGCTTGTCCGTCCCCTTGATTGGGGTAATCTACGGACGCTGCGATTACGATTCCAAAAATTTGCGTAGCCCAGGCAGCCCTCATGGCGGAAGACGTCAAGCCCTCATCATCATCATCCCTCCCTCCCGCAGCGCGGCCAGGCCCCCGCGCCACGGCTGCGCTGGAGAACCTGCGCGCGCGCTGCCTGCCGCGGCTCGGCGAACTCATCGCCGGCATGCTGAACAACTTCGAGAGCACGGTTTACGACCGGATGGGCGAAATCCCCGAGGCGGAGCAGCAGCCGTATCTGGATCTTGTCGCGCAGGTCAAGCGCAAGCGTTCCGACATGGAGACGCAAATCGCCGCGGCGCTGGCCAGCGGCTTTAGCCGCCTGCAGCCGACCCGGACGGAGAAGGACCAGGGCGCCCAGGGCATCGATTTCAGCAAGCTCAGCCTGGTCGGCACCGAGGACATGGATGTGACGGTGACCGTCGACTCCATGGTGGCCCGCGCCCGGTTGCGCCACGCCGCGCCGCTCAGCCTGCTGCGCCGCCGCTATGCGCATGCCCTGGGCCGGGCGGAGCTGGCCGAGCGCGACATGCCGCTCGATCCCAGCGGCATCACGCTGGCCTTCAGCGAGGCGCTGACCGCGGCGGACGTGGCGGCGGACGGCAAGGTGATCGCCCTCAGGGTGCTGCAGCGCAACGTGCTGGACGAGCTGGAGCCGCTCCTCGAGGAGGCCAACCAGATCTTCATCGCGGCCGGCGTGCTGCCCGATCTCAAGATCGCCGCGAACAGCGAGGCGGGCAAGAAGCCCAAGCCCAAGGAAGAAAAGCCCGGGAAGGAAGCCGGGAAGCCGGCCCGCGATACCGAACAGATATTCTCTTTCCTGCAGAACCTGCTGGGCGGGGCCGGCGGACCTGTCGCCGAGCCTCTGCCCGGTACGGCACAGGCCGGCATGCAGTTCCATGGCGGCGAGTATGTGGGCGGCGGCGGCATCGGTGCCGTGCCGGCGGCCGCCATCGGCGGCAGCGTGGCAGCCGTGCCGCTGGCGCCGCAGAACATTGCGCCTTCGGCGACGGTGCAGAAGGTGGCGACGCCCGAGCTGGTCACCAAGCTCTCGCAGATCCAGCAGGATCAGCCCAAGGCCCCGCTCGCGGAAGATGAGTCCTCGCCTTCCGTGCAGGAAGTGCGCACCAGCATCCGCGACAACCTGCGTTCCGACGAAGATGTGGTGGAAGCCGTCAAGCGCGCCGACGAGGATGTCATCAACCTCGTCTCCATGCTGTTCGACATCGTGCTGGGCGACGGGAACCTGCCCGCCGGCATGAAAGCCCTGATCGGGCGCCTGCAGATTCCCCTGCTCAAGGTCGCCATCCTCGACAGGTCCTTCTTCCACGCCGAAGACCATCCCGCGCGCCGGCTGCTCAATACGCTCGCCAGGGCGGGCATCGGCTGGAGCGGCCGCAACGCCGGCGGCGATGTGCTGTATGCCCGCATCGAAGGCGTGGTGACGCGCCTCCTCAACGACTTCGTCGACGACCTCGGCCTTTTCAACGAACTGCTCGACGATTTCACGGCGTTCTACGAGCAGCAGCAGAAGCGCGCCGCGGCGGTCGACAAGCGCACGCGCGAAACCGAGGAGGGCCGCGCCCGCGCCGAGCTGGCGCGGGCCATGGTGCAGCAGACGCTGAACCGGCGCCTGGCCGGCAAGCAGCTGCCGCTGGTGGCGATCAAGCTGCTGCAGGAAGGCTGGCGCAACGTGCTGTACATCAACTGCCTGAAGGAAGGCACCGCGTCCGAAGCCTGGAAGCAGGCGGTGAAGGCGGTGGATGCCGTGCTGTGGAGCCTGCAGCCGCAGCCGGGTCCGGAGTGGCCGGTGCGCCTGAGGGCGCTGGCGCCCAAGCTCTACAACAGCCTCAGGAAGGGGCTGGCCAGCGTCAACTTCGAGTCCCTCGGCGCGGAGAAAATGCTGCGCGAGCTGTTGCAGGTGCATGCTGAACTGCTGCGTGGCGTCGCCACGCGCACCGTGAGCGTGCTCGAGGCCGGTCAGGGCAGCGCTACGCCGGACGCAGGCCAGGTGGCGGCCGGCGATGTGGCGCGCGCGGATGCGGAGACGGTGGCGTCGGTGCTGCTGCCCGAGGCCGACACGACGCCGCCGCCGCTGCCGGACGCGCTGCCGGAAGACAACGAATTCGTGCAGCTGGTGAGCCGGCTCGATCCCGGCTGCTGGCTGGAATTTACCGAGGCGGACCGGCAGGAGCGGCGCAAGCTGGTGGCGCGCATCCGCTCCGTGGATAAACTGATCTTTGCCGACCGCCGCGGCATCAAGGCGGCGGAGATGCAAAGCATGAAGCTCGCGATGGAGATGAATCTCGGTCGCGTCCGCCTGGTGGAAGAGGCCGCATTCGTCGATCGTGCGCTGGAGTCCATGATCGGCAGCCTGCGCGACCTGAGCGGCAAGGCCGTCAAGGGCTGAGTGCGCAACCGGAGAGGTCCCGCGATGGAGATTGGTGCTGACCACTGGCTGCGGCCGGCACGGCATTGCCCTTCCCCCAACTGCAATCCGCGGCCGGCGCCGGCCGCGGTCCGCCTCATCGTGATCCACGGCATCAGCCTGCCGCCCGGCGAATTCGGCGGCCCCTGGATCGACGAGCTGTTCACCAATACGCTGGATCCGTCGCGCCATCCCTATTTTGCCGAGATCGCCGGGCTCACGGTGTCTTCGCACCTGCTGATCCGGCGCGACGGCGAGATCGTCCAGTACGTGCCTTTCGATCTGCGCGCCTGGCATGCCGGCCGCTCGAGCTACCAGGGCTGCGACAACTGCAACGATTTCTCCGTCGGCATCGAGCTCGAAGGCACGGACGAGCAGGCCTATGAAGCCATCCAGTACCGGCGGCTCGCCCGCGTCGTCCAGGTGCTGAACGCGCGTTATCCGGCTACCTTCGGCCACCTGGCCGGGCACAGCGACATCGCCCCGGGACGCAAGACCGATCCGGGGCCGGCTTTCGACTGGGCTTGTCTGCAGCGCCTGCTGGCAATGGAAGGGGAGAAGTAATGAACCTGCTGGTGATATTGATCGTGCTGGGACTGCAGCAGTCCGGGCTGGGGCGGGAAGCCCCGGCCACCGTCGCGCGGCTGATGCGGCGCTGGCGCGACGCCTGGCTGGCGCGCGGCAGCCGCGAAGGCTGGCATGGCGCCGTCGTGCTCGGCTTGGTCGTGCTGCCGCCGCTGCTGCTGGTGCTGGCCGCGGTCGTCGCCCTGCATGGGGTGGCCTACGGCCTGCCCGCGAGCGGCATCGCGCTGCTGGTCATGCTGCTCGTGTTGCTCGACCGCGCCCGCCCCGATGCGCTCCTGCGCGAGCAGGAGGCCTGGCTGGCGGCGGATGAACGCAGCGGCAGCCTGCTGGCGCAGGCAGACAGCCATCTGCTGGCAGAGGCGGCGACGCTGGAGCTGGCGCGCGCGCGCCGCGGGCTGCTGGCGGAACAGCTGCAGGAAGTGTTCGCGCCGCTGTTCTGGTTCCTGTTGCTCGGGCCGGTGGCCGCCATCGCCTATTACTTCCTGCGCCTCGGCGCCGAGGCCGGGCAGCAGCCGGCGGCCGTGGCGGCGCGCAGGCTGCTGCATTATGCCGACTGGCCCGTGGCGCGCGCGCTGGCGCTGAGCTTCGCGCTGGCCGGCGATTTCGTGGTGACCTGGCAGCGCTGGCGCAGCCAGGTGCTCGACACCGACATCGCCGCCGTGGCTCTGCTGGACGACTGCGCCGGCGCGGCGCAGCCCGCCGACCTGCGCCTGCCGGCGGATACGCTGCCCGGTCCCGCGCTGGTGAACGCCCTGGCGGCAACCGCCGCGCTCCTGCATCGCGCCCTGGTGATCTGGGTGGTGCTGCTGGCGCTGCATACGCTGTGGCCCTGACCCCCGCTTGCCGGCGCGCGCTGCGCGGCGGTTTGCTGCTCCTTCTCGCCGGCGCCCTGCAGCCTGTCCACGCCGTGCTGCAGCTGACCGATGCCGAGGGCAGAACGCTCCGCCTCGCGGCCCCGGCGCAACGCATCGTTACGCTCGCCCCCCACCTCACCGATGCCCTGCTGGCGCTGGGCGCCGGCAGCCGCATCGCGGCGGTGAGCGACGACCACGATCAGCGCGGCGCGCATGCGACGAGCCTGAGCGGCTTTCCGGTGGTCGCGGATGCCGCTTCCCTCAATTACGAGAAGGTGCTGGCGCTGCAGCCGGACCTGGTGCTGGCCTGGGGCAGCGGCACGCCGCAGGGCTGGATTGCGCGCCTGCGCCAGCTCGGCCTGCCGGTGTTCGTCGTCGAGGCGCGCCGGCTCGACGACATCGCGCAACAGATCGAGCAACTGGGGCGGCTGAGCGGGCGCGCCGCCGCTGCCCGGCAGCAGGCGCAGCAGGTGCGCGCGCGGATTCGGCGCCTGGCGGAACACCAGGGCGCGGCTCCGCGGCTCAGTTATTTCTACCAGGTCTGGCGGCAGCCCCTGTACAGCCTGGGCGCCGATCACCTGCTGAGTCAGGCGCTGGCGCTCTGCGGCGCCGACAACATCGTGCCGTCCGGCCCGGTGGCGGCGCCGCTGCTCAGCCCCGAGTTCGTGCTGCAGCGCAATCCCGATGCGCTTCTGTTCAATCGCCAGGACCTCGCCGGCAGCCTGGCCTACTGGCGGCGCTTCACGCGCCTGACCGCCGTGCGCGAGCAGCAGTGGCTGGGCCTGGATGAACGCCAGCTGACGCGCCCCGGGCCGGAAATGCTGGCGGCGGTCGAGCCGGTCTGTGCGCAAATTGCGAGCTGGCGCAAGCGCAAGGCCGGCAATCCGCGCTAGTCTCTAGGCATTGCGCGGCCTGCGCTCGTACGGATAAACGTTGTTCAGGGAACCAGCCCGCGCGACGCGGGTGCGAGGCCAGGCCGGCGCGCCGGCATCCGTAGGCGATGGCATGCCGGCTTCGAGTTCCTCCGTTCAGCGACAAGGATATCTTCTTCATGGCTGTAGAACGCTTCTACGACGACGCCGATCCCGAGGAAACCCGCGAATGGCTGGAGGCCTTCGCCTCCGTCGTGGAGCGGGAAGGCATCGACCGCGCCCGCTTTCTCCTGGAAAGGCTTTCGGAAAACGCGCGCCGCTCCGGCGTCAACCTGTCCCGCCTCAACACGCCCTACATCAACACCATCGAGCCCAAGGACGAGGCGCCGCTGCCCGGCGACATGTTCATGGAGCGCCGCATCCGCTCGCTGATCCGCTGGAATGCGCTGGCCATGGTGATGCGCGCCAACGACAACGAAGACGAGCTCGGCGGCCACATCGCCACCTTCGCTTCCAGCGCCACGCTCTACGACGTCGGCTTCAACCATTTCTTCCGCGCGCCGAACGCGAATTCCGGCGGCGACCTGATCTATTACCAGGGCCACTCCGCGCCCGGCATCTACGCGCGCTCCTTCCTCGAAGGCCGCCTGCCGGAATCGCGCCTGGAGAACTACCGCCGCGAGGTCGACGGCCGCGGCCTCTCCAGCTATCCGCATCCCTGGCTGATGCCTGACTACTGGCAGTTCCCGACGGTGTCGATGGGCCTGGGCCCCATCATGTCGATCTACCAGGCGCACTTCATGAAGTACCTGGTCAACCGCGGCTTTCTCCCGGACGAAGGCCGCAAGGTCTGGGCCTTCCTCGGCGACGGCGAGATGGACGAGCCGGAATCGCTGGGCGCCATCGGCCTCGCCGGCCGCGAGAAGCTCGACAACCTCATCTTCGTCATCAACTGCAACCTGCAGCGCCTCGACGGTCCCGTGCGCGGCAACGGCAAGATCATCCAGGAAATGGAATCCATCTTCCGCGGCGCCGGCTGGAACGTCATCAAGGTGGTCTGGGGCCGCAAGTGGGACCCGCTGCTGGCGCGCGACGACCAGGGCGTGCTGCGCCAGCGCATGGAGGAGTGCGTCGACGGCGAATACCAGGCCTTCAAGAACCACGGCGGCGCCTACACGCGCGAGCACTTCTTCGGCAAATATCCCGAGCTGAGAAAGATGGTCGAGCATCTCTCCGACGAGGAGATCTTCGCGCTCAATCGCGGCGGCCACGACCCCTACAAGGTCTACGCCGCCTATCACGCCGCGGTGAACCACAAGGGCCAGCCGACGGTGATCCTCGCCAAGACGGTGAAGGGCTACGGCACCGGCGCCGGCGAGGCCGCCAACAAGACCCACCAGCTCAAGAAGCTCGACCTGGAGGCGCTGAAAGCCTTCCGCGACAAATTCGACATTCCCTTCAGCGACGAAGAGCTGAAGCGCCTGCCGTTCTTCCGCCCCGCCGACGATTCTCCGGAAGTGCGCTACATGCGCGAGCGGCGCGAAACCCTGGGCGGCTATCTGCCCTGCCGGCGCGCCGAATGCGATGCGCTCGAGATTCCCGAGCTCGGCGCTTTCGCGCAGGTGCTGGAGGGCACCGACAAGCCCATCTCCACCACCATGGCCTTCGTGCGCATCCTCAACGCGCTGGTGAAGGCGCAGGGCATCGGCGGGCGCATCGTGCCCATCGTGCCCGACGAGGCGCGCACCTTCGGCATGGAAGGCATGTTCCGCCAGCTCGGCATTTATTCGAATGTCGGCCAGCTCTACGAGCCGGAAGACCGCGACCAGATCATGTATTACCGCGAGGACGTGAAGGGGCAGATCCTCGAGGAAGGCATCAACGAGGCGGGCGCGATGAGCGCGTGGATAGCGGCGGGCACGGCCTACAGCATGCACAACCAGCCCATGATTCCTTTCTTCATCTTCTATTCCATGTTCGGCTTCCAGCGCATCGGCGATCTCATCTGGGCCGCCGGCGACAGCCGCGCGCGCGGTTTCCTGATCGGCGCCACCTCGGGCCGCACCACCCTGAACGGCGAGGGCCTGCAGCACGAGGACGGCCATTCGCACGTGATCGCAAGCACGGTGCCGAACTGCATCGCCTACGATCCCGCCTACGGCTACGAGCTCGCCGTCATCGTGCACGACGGCCTGCGCCGCATGTACCAGGAACGCGAGAGCGTTTTCTATTACATCACCACGATGAACGAGAACTACCTGCAGCCGGCGCTGCCGCCGGGCAGCGAGGAGGGCATCATCCGTGGCCTCTACCTGCTCAGGGAGGCGCCGAGCTCGATGGCGGTAACGGTGCAGCTGATCGGCTCCGGCGCCATCCTGCGCGAGGTCGAAGCCGCGGCGGAACTGCTCGCCGACGTCTTCGGCATCCGCGCCAATGTGTGGAGCGCGACCAGTATGAACGAGCTGCGCAAGGAGGCCCTGGAGGCGCAGCACTGGAACCTGCTGCATCCGCTCGACGAGCCGCGCCTGCCCTGGGTGACGCAGCAGTTGCGCGGCAGCCGCGGCCCCATCATTGCCGCCACCGACTACATGAAGATCCACAGCGAGCAGATCCGCCCCTTCCTGCCGGGACGCAGCTACTACACGCTGGGCACCGACGGCTATGGCCGCTCCGATTCGCGCGAGAAGCTGCGCCACTTCTTCGAGGTCAACCGCTACTTCATCACCATCGCCGCGCTTTCCGCGCTGGCCGACGACGGCGACATCGGCCGCAGCGTCGTGCAGGACGCGCTGCGGCGTTTCAATATCGATCCCGAAAAGCCCTGGGCGCCGACGGTATGAGGAGTGACGACGTGAGCCAGCAAGACGTTCTCGTTCCCGATATCGGTTCCGATGCGGCGGATGTCATTGAAATCCTGGTGAAGCCCGGCGACGTCGTGACGGCCGAGCAGCCCATCGTCGTGCTGGAGTCGGCCAAGGCCAGCATGGAGGTGCCCTGTCCGCAGGGCGGCACGGTGAGCAGCATCGCCGTGCAGCTGGGGCAGAGCGTGAAGCAGGGCGACGTGCTGCTGCAGATCGTGACGGAAGCGGCGCAGGCGGCGCCCGAGGCCGGGGCCGCGGCGACGCAGGAGCCGGCGCCCACAGAGGAAACGCCGGCGCCGGCGGGCGCCGCGGATGAGGGTGCGGCAGCGGCGCCGGCAGAAAGCGCGGCGACTGCCGCGGCACCGCAGGCCGGCGCCGCGGCCGCAAAGACGGCGGTGCTGCCCAGCACGACGCTGCGTGCGCTGGCCAGCGCCGTCTCGCAGGCGGTCCACGCCCATGTGCATGCCGGCCCGGCCGTGCGCCGCCTGGCGCGCGAGCTCGGCGTCGATCTCGCGAAGGTCAGGCCGACGGGACCGCGCGAGCGCATCCTCAAGGAAGACGTGCATGCCTTCGTGAAGCAGACCCTGCAGCAGCAGGCCTCCGGCGGCGCCGGCCTCCAGCTGCCCGTCATCGATTTCTCGAAGTGGGGCGACATCGAGCGCGTCGCGCTGACCAGGATACAGAAGCTCTCCGCACAGAACCTGCATCGCGCCTGGGTCGCCATCCCCCACGTCACGCAGTTCGACGAGGCCGACATCACCGAGCTGGAGGCCTTCCGCGTCAGCCAGAAAGAGGCCTTCAGGGCCGAGGGCCTTTCGCTCACGGTGCTCAGTTTCCTGGTGAAGGCCTGCGCGCATGTGCTGCGCGAATTCCCGCGTTTCAACAGTTCGCTGGAACGCGACGGCGAGACCCTGGTGCTGAAAAAGTACATCCACATCGGCGTGGCCGTGGACACGCCCAACGGCCTCGTGGTGCCGGTGATCCGCGACGCCGATAAAAAGAGCATCCGCGACATCGCCCGCGACCTCGGCGAACTCTCGGCGAAGGCGCGCGAGAAGAAGCTGACGCCGGCGGACATGCAGGGGGCAACGTTCAGCATCTCTTCGCTGGGCGGCATCGGCGGCACTGCCTTCACGCCCATCGTGAACTGGCCGGAGGTCGCCATCCTCGGCGTCTCGCGCCATGCCATGAAGCCGCTGTGGGACGGGAAGCAGTTCCAGCCGCGGCTCATGCTGCCGCTGTCGCTCTCCTACGATCACCGCGTCATCGATGGCGCCGATGCGGCGCGCTTCACCGCGCAACTGGCCAAGGAGATCGGCGACATCCGCCAGCTGCTGCTGTAGCGCGGCCGGCTGGGCTCCGCCTGCCGCTGCCGACCCGGCCGGCCGGGCCCCTGTCGCGATCGGTAGGAGCGGCTTCAGCCGCGAACCCCCTCCGGCGCTTCAGCCAAAAAAAACCGCATGTGCGGTTTTTTTTTGGCTGAAGCCGCTCCTACAGGGCGTTTCAACAATGTTTTGCAGCAAGTCAGGCTTGGCGTGTGCGGCTCCATAGCACTTCCTGGCCGCCATCCTCGCGCGCCAGCGTGCGCGCCAGCACGAAAAGATAATCCGAGAGCCGGTTCAGGTAGCGCAGGGGCAGGGCGCCGACGTTTTCCTCGCGGCGCGCCAGCGTATGCACGCGCCGCTCCGCGCGCCGGCACACGGTGCGGGCGAGGTGGGCCGTCGCCGCTGCGCGGCTGCCGCCCGGCAGGATGAACTCCTTCAGCGGGGGCAGGCTGTCGTTCAGGCGATCGATTTCCTGCTCCAGCTTCTCTACCTGCGCGGCGCGCAGCAGCGCGTGGCCGGGAATGCAGAGTTCGCCGCCGAGATCGAAGAGATCGTGCTGGATGTCGCCGAGCAGCGCCTGTGCCGCATGTGCTGCGGGCAGCTCCGCGCGCAGCAGGCCGAGGCCGGCGTTGAGCTCGTCCACCGTGCCGTAGGCTTCGACGCGCGCATCGTCTTTGGCGACGCGCGAACCGTCGCCGAGGCCGGTGCTGCCGTCGTCGCCGGTGCGGGTGTAGATCTTCGAGAGTCGGTGTCCCATGAACCTGCTCCTGCGGGCCGGGGCGGGATGGCTCCGCCCCGGCGTGAGCCTAGCGCCAGACGTAGCGCGCGGTGAGATAGCCGCTGCGCGGCGCCGTCCGGTAGCCGGACACTTCCTGATAGTTCTTGTTGCCGGCGTTTTCAAGGCGTGCGCCGAGATCCAGCGCCGGCAGCAGCTGCCAGTGCGCATACAGGTTGAACACCGTGAAGCCGCCCAGCGTTATGCCGCTGTCCTTGCTGCTGCTGCGCGCACGGACTTCGGTGCCGACGTTGAGGCGGCCGTCGATGTCGTACTGCAGCAGGCCGTTGAAAGTGCCCTGCGGGCGACGCACCAGATCGTTGCCCTGTGCATCTTCCGCCGACTGGCTGCCGGCATTGGCGCGCCAGGTGAAGGCCGCCACCTTGCCGCCGGCTTCCAGCTCGATGCCCTGCAAGCGAGCGCGTGCTTCGTTCACGAGCGGAAACGGGAAATTGTTGTTGTCGATGGTGATGAGGTCGCGGACGCGATTGCGATAGGCACTGAGGCGGACATGCTGCCGGCCGTGGCGGAATTCTGCGCCGATTTCACCGTTTTTCGATTTCTCCGGCTGCAGTGCCGGATTGCCCGGATAGCATTTCACGCCCGGCGTCGGCGGGAAGCAGAACGAGGCGTCGCCCGGATAATAGAGATCGTTGGCGGAGGGCGCGCGGAAGGCGGTGCCGTAGGCCGCGAAAATCTGCGTCGAGGGCAGCAGGCGCGCCGCCAGCGTCAGACTGCCGGTGGTGTGGCTGCCGAAGCTGTCGTGGTCGTCGGTGCGCAGCGAGGCACTGCCGGTGAATAGGCCGGCTTCGCCGTACTGCGTGAGGAAGACGCCGGCATTGTGCAGTTCCTCGTCGAAGGTGCTGCTGCCGGCGAGCAGGTCGCGGCTTTCCGCCTGCTCCTGCATGAAGTCGACGCCGGCCACGGTATGCCAGCCTTCGGTCCACTGCAGGTCGTGCAGCCAGCTCGCCGAATCGCGCTCGGTGCGGAAGCGGCTCAAGTAGGGGGAGAAAGGATCGCTGCGGCCGTCGCTGTCGACATTGTTGTGCAGCCAGCCGAGGCGCAAGGTCTGCGACCAGCTGGCGCTGATGTCGTGCTCGAGGCTGGTGGAGGCGGTGCCGAGTTCCTGTTCGCTCAGGCCGACGTCGAATTCGCTGCGGCTTTCCTTCCAGCTGCCGCTGAAGCCGGCGCGCAGGCTGGCGCCGAGTTCCTTGTCGGCGCTCAACTGGACGGTGCGCGCCAGGCCGCCGTCGCGGTCCGGGTCGAAGGCGAAAGAGCCGGGATGGGTGGCGGAAAAACCGTCCGTGTCGAGATAGCCCGCACGCAGGCCTATGCCGTTGCGGGCGTCGCCGACGCGTACGCCGGCATTGTATTCCTGGGTCTTGAAGCGCCCGGCGCGTGCGCTGAATTCGGCTTTTGCACTCTTGCGCGTGAAGACCTGGATGACGCCGCCGATGGCGTCGGAGCCGTATTTGGAGCTGTAGGGGCCGCGTACGATCTCGATGCGCTCGATGTCGTCGGCGCGCAGCAGCGAGAGGTCGAAGGCGCCTTGGTTGGCGTCGTTCATGCGCACGCCGTCGACCAGCACCAGGACCTGCTTGCCGGCCGAGCCGCGCAGGAAGAGGCCGCCGGTGGTGAGCGGCCCACCGTTGTTGTTGGCGATGACGCCGGCTTCCTGCTCCAGCACCTCGCCCAGCGTCAGTGAGCCGCGCGCGGCAAGCTCCTCGCGCGTGATCACGGTGTTGGTGGGCAGGGGCGGCGCGATGTCGGGCAGGCGCGTGGCGGTGACCACGACTTCGGGCAGCGTGGCGTCGTTGGTGAGGTTGTCCTGCGCGAAGGCAGGGGAAAGAACGAGGGCCGTGCTGAGCGGCAGAAGGAAGCGCTTCATGATGTCTCCAGCTGTTTGAATCCCCGCAAACAGGAACGAGTCAGCATGGAGGCAGGCAGGAGAGACGCCGGAGCGCCGTCTCCAGCCAGCGCCCACCGCGCCGACCGAATGCTTTCAGGCCGGTCTCCGGGCTCGTCGCTGGAATTCCGCGCCGCTCGCCTTCCCGTCTTGCGACAGTGGCCTTGTGAGGGGCGCATCACGACTTACCGTTGCGGGGGCAGCTCTGGCATTTCACCAGATTCCCGTCCGGACCTGTTTGCGGCAGGTCCGGACCAGCCCTGGGTGAGGGGCTGGACACCTGAAAGCGCGGCCATTCTAGGGGGCGCTGCGGACGCGGCCAAGGAATTTCAGGGAAGGGCGAGGATTTCCGCGAGCAGGGCGGCGTTCGCCGGCGCGGCGAGGCCGTGGCGGGCGGCGCGCGCGACGACGTAGCCGTTGAGGAAGCGGATCTCGGTGTCGCGCCCGGCCTCGACGTCGGCGCGCAGGGAGGAGAGGTTGGCGGCGGTCTGGGCGGCGGTGTTGCAGGCGAGCCCGAAAAGCGTCTCCGCCGTGGCCGGCAGGCCTTCCGCCTGCATGACTGCGGCGATTTCGGCGCATACCGCGCGCATGACGGCCAGCGATTCCGCCTTTTGCAGCAGCTCGCCGTTGCGGCAGCGGTAGCGCGCCGTCAGCGGATTGATGGCGCAGTTCACGGCCAGCTTGTGCCAGCGTCGCCGCAGGATGTCCGCCGCGAAGCTCATGCCGAGCGCTGCCGCCACCCCGCGCGCCGCGCTCTCGTCCTGCGCGCGCGCCGCGCCGAGCAGCGTTTCGCCGCGGCCGGCCAGCACCAGCGTGTCGCGGTCGCGGCGGAAGACGCCGTCGCTGGTGATGGCGGTCAGCACGCAGAGGTCGGGCCGTTCTGCGCAGAGCCGGTCGTCGACGCCCATGCCGTTTTGCAGCAGCACGACGGGCGTGCCGCTGCCGAGCTGCGGCAGCAGCGGCGCCAGCGCGGCCTGCGTCAGGTGGGCCTTGCTGGCGACGAGCAGGTTGTCGATGCGGCCGGGCGCGGTCGGCGGACATTGCGGAAAAGCGCGTTGCTGCAGGGCTGCGCCGTCGTGCAGGGACAGGGTGCGTTGCGCAGCCGGATCGGCATGCGCCAGCAGCGTCACCGGCATGCCGCGCGCGGCCAGGCGCAGCGCCCAGAGGCCACCGATGGCGCCGGCGCCCAGGATGTGCCAGGACGCCAGTGCGGGGGGAAGGAAGGGATCGTGTTCGGAGTGGCTCACGCCGGAATGCTAGCACCGCCCCAGCGCACGGAGACGATGCTGGCGGTTTCCAGGGCCGTGTCGACCTGGGCCTGGGCCAGCGCCATGAGAGCCTCGGGGTCCGGCGCCGGCGCTTTGTCGTCGCAGGCGGCGATGGTGAGCAGCATCTTGAGGGAGAGGAAACCGGCCGCGGTCTTGAACGCCTTCAGGTTGATGCCCTCATGCAGGCGGCGGTAGTGGCTGCCGCTGCAGTGCTCGAGGCTGGACTGGTTGGTGATGATGGCGAACTGGTTGGGGCCGATGCGCGTCACCACGTCCAGCGGCCGCACCAGCTGGCGCAGGCGCCGCGCCACGGCCAGCAGCAGCTGGCTCAGGATGAGGGGCGGATACTGTTTGCGCAGGGCGTCGAAGTTGGCGATGGTCAGCAGCATGTAGCAGGTGGCGCCGCCGCGCGAGCCCACGTGCTTGAGGCTTTCCTCGAGGCGCCGCACGGCGTAGGCGCGGTTGCCGAGGCCGGTGAGGCCGTCGAAGGGCGAGAGCTTCTTCAGCTTGGCGTTGGCCTCGATCAGGTTCTGGTTTTCCGCCAGCAGGCGGTTCTGCAGCGAAGTGATGCGCTCGGCGGACAGCAGGCGCGGCAGCAGCTGCTCCTGCATGCTGGATTTGTTGAGGAAGTCGTCGACGCCCTGCTCGAAGGCCTCGGCCAGCGCTTCCACGCCTTCCTTCGCCGTCAGCAGCAGCACGTAGGTGAAATGATTGCCGGCTTCGTCGAGCTGGCGCACGCGCGCCGTCAGTTCCAGCCCGTCCATCTCCGGCATCAGCCAGTCCGCGATCAGGATGCGGGCCGGACGCTCCTCCAGCATCTGCAGGGCCGTCACCGCGGAGTGGGCATGCCGCACATCCTGGTAGCCGGCGCGGGCGATCACGCGATTGACCATGGCGCTGGAAAACTTGGTGTCATCCACGACCAGGATGGAGGTGTCGGCATTGGGCATGGTGTTCTTCTTGTGGGGGCTGGCGCGATCCGGTTCACCCCTACTAGCGAATGCTCCGGAGGGCGTCAAGGTGGCAGGGATGGAAGGCGGTTCTTTCGGCCGCCGGGCTAGGGCGCTTCCGGCGGCCGGCGCCGGCGCCGGCATCGCACGCGGCGGGCCCGGCCTTCACTCTGGCGGCGCGTTCCCGGCGCGCGGGGCCGGCAGCTCGATGCCGCCCTCACGCCGCCGGAAGGGCAGCGGCGGCAGGTTCTGGATCTTCGCGGCATGGCCGCTGGGATGGCCGGGCCAGGGCTTGAGCGCACGGCCGGCGACATCCCAGGCGCCGCCGCTCTCCGCCACGAAGCCGCCGGGCCAGGGGCCCTGCGCCGGCAGGAAGCGCAGCGGCTCGTCGACGGCGCTGCGCGCGCCGAGCACGAACCAGGGCTGCTGGTGCAGGCCCGGTGCGGACGGAAACCAGAGCCGGTCTTGCGGGAAATCGCGCAGGCTGGCGGCGAGCGCGGGCGAGCTGCGGGTGACGAAGAGCGCGCTGCCGTCGGCGAGTTGCAGCTGCTGCGTTGCGCCCGGCGCGATGCCGGCGCTGTCGAGCAGCGCGGCCGCATCGCTTTTGCCGGCCTGCACCCCGGGCAGGCTTTTCACGAAAGGCAGCAGCAGGAAAACCAGCCCGACGGCGAGCAGGATTTTTATGCTGACGCGCAGGTGGAGCCGCCGCTGCGCGTCCGCTTTACTGATTGCCATGGACGGTTGCGGCGGCCGGGGTTGCGTCCGCCCTCACGACACGCGGGCGCAGCCAGAAGAACAGCAGCAGCGCCGGCAGCACCGCCAGCGTGGAAAAGATGAAGAAGCCCGTATAGCCCATGCCCGTCACCATGAAGCCGGAGAGGCCGCCGATCAGCTTGCCGGGCAGCGTCACCAGCGAGCTGAAGAGCGCGTATTGCGTCGCCGTGTAGCGGCGGTTCACGAGGGCCGAGAGCCAGGCGACCGCGCCCGTGCCGAGGAAGCCGCCGGCAAAGTTCTCGCCGGAGATCACCAGCGTGAACAGGGTGATGTCGCCCGGATACATCGCCAGCAGCAGATAGAGCAGGTTGCTCGCGCCGCCCACGACGATCCCGGTCAGCAGCGTGCGCTCGATGCCGAAACGCACCACGCAGGCGCCGCCGATGAAAGCCCCGGCAATGCCGATCCAGACGCCGAAGATTTTCGACACCGCGCCGATCTCGGTCTTGGTGAAGCCGCTGTCCAGGTAGAAGGGCACGGCCATCACGCCCAGCATCTGGTCGGAGATCTTGAAGAGGCCGATGAAGAGCAGCAGCGCGATGCCGAGGGCGCCGCGATAGCGGCGGAAGAAATCGACGAAGGGGCCGATGACGCCGTCCTCGATCGCGGCGGCGAGCGATGCAGCGCGTGCTTCACTGTGCTGCGGCTCGCGCGCAAACAACGTTGCCACCATGACGCCGATCAGCAGCAGCGCCATGAGCTGGTAGACCTCGGACCAGCTGATGCGGTCGGCCAGGATGAGCGCCAGCGCGCCCGACGCGAGCAGCGCCAGGCGGTAGCCCAGCGTGTAGGTGGCGGCGAGCGCGCCCTGCGTTTCCACCGGCGCGATTTCGATGCGGTAGGCGTCCACCACCACGTCCTGCGTGGCGCCGGCGAAGGCCGCCAGGAAAATGCAGCCGATGAACAGGGAAAGCGACTGCGGCGTCATGAACGCCATGCCGAGCAGGCTGGCCAGCAGCAGCAGCTGCGCGCCCAGCAGCCAGCCGCGACGCTGCCCGAGCCGCGCCAGCAGGGGCAGTCGCAGCCGGTCCACGGCCGGTGCCCAGAGGAACTTCAGCGAGTAGGTCAGGGTCGCATAGCTGATGAGGCCGATGGTCTCCAGCGAGACGCCGCCTTCCTTCAGCCAGGCCGAGACCGTGCCGCCGACCAGCAGGAAGGGCAGGCCGGAGGTGAAGCCGAAGAAGAACAGGGTGAGCGCGGCCGGCTGGGCAAACGCTTCGCGCAGCGAGATCGAACGCCTGACGGGAAGCAGCGTGCTTTCTGCCGCTTTTTGCGGAGAGTCGTCAGGAGCCTGATGAGGAGTCTTGGGCATGGGCAGGAACCTGGCGCAAACGGCTACGGAAAGGGAACGGGGCAGGGCCGGTCAGGCTCGCCACCACGGCCCCAGGATTTTTTCGCCCTTGAAGGCCACGCCCTCGGCCCCGAGGCGACGGCGTTGCTCGGCGCCGCCTTTCGAGTCGGCGCTCATGGCGGCGCGGCCGTCGGCGCGCACCACGCGCCACCAGGGCGTCTGCGCGCGGTCGGGCAGTTCGCGCAGCACGCGACAGACGAGGCGGGCATGGCCGGGCAGGCCGGCGCGTTTCGCCACTTCGCCGTAGCTGGTGACATGGCCTGCGGGGATGGCGTTCAACGCCATGAGAATGGCCTGCTGTTTTTCGCCCACGCGATATCCTTACGCTTTGTCGCCTGCCGGGTTGGAGAATTTATACATGAAAGAAGAAGCGGGCGCTGAGGCGCGTGCGTTACTGCTCGGGGCCTGCCAGGGCGTGCTGTCCACGCATTCGCAGGACATGCCGGGCTATCCCTTCGGTTCGGTGGCGCCGTACTGCCTGGATGGCGAGGGGCGGCCCCTGTTTCTGGTTTCGGAGCTGGCCCAGCACACGAAGAACCTGCGCGCCGACCCGCGCTGCTCCTTCATCGTCATTGCCCGCGGCGAGGATATCCAGGCCAATGCCCGCCTGACCCTGGTCGGCGAGTGCGGGCCGCTGCAGGGCGAGACCGACATCGACGCGGCCGCCCTGCGCTATTACCGCTACTTTCCCGACGCCCTGGATTTCCACCGCCTCCACGACTTCCGCTTCTTTCGCCTGACGCCGCGGCGCTGCCGCTTCATCGGCGGCTTCGGGCGCATCCACTGGCTGGGGCTGGAGGCGGTGCTGAAGCCGAACCCTTTCGCGGGCGCGCATGAAGCCGGCATCGTGGCGCATATGAACGCGGACCATGCCGATGCCCTGGCGCATTACTGCCGGCAGGCCGGCGTGGCGCCGGAGCAGGCAGCCCCTGTCATGGCCGGGATAGACGGGGAGGGCATCCATATACGGCTGGGGGCGCGGATTCTCCGGATTCCCTTTGCCGCTCCGGTCGGGACGCCCGCCCAGGCGCGCGCGGCGCTGGCCGCCCTGGCCGGGGCCGGCCGTTAATGCCTCCCCCGCCTTTTATAAGTACATAAATAATTTGCCTTTTACCCTTGAAGCCGGTGCGGGCACCCCCATCTCTCGCCCAGTTCCGGC
The DNA here is from genome assembly GCA_049320605.1 of Pseudomonadota bacterium. GTDB lineage: Bacteria > Pseudomonadota > Gammaproteobacteria > Pseudomonadales > Moraxellaceae > UBA2031. The sequence continues at coordinate 33,887 of JBMOQI010000013.1, forward strand.
TTCGGCCGGTTCCTGCCTGTCCCGTTTTACGGGGAACTGCGCCTGCTGGCTGGCACTCGCTGCTTCAGAGTGCTAAAAACGGCGCCCTCAACTTTAAGAAGCGGCTCCCTTTTCGGGGACCGGTTGGACCATCTCACCCAAGGAGACTCTCGATGAAACTTCGTCCTTTGCATGACCGCGTCGTCATCCGTCGCGTGGAAGAAGAAACCAAGACTGCGGGCGGCATCCTGCTGCCGGGCTCTGCTGCCGAGAAACCCTCGCAGGGCGAAGTGATCGCCGTGGGCAAGGGCAACATCAGCGAGTCCGGCGAAGTGCGCCCCCTCGATGTGAAGGCCGGCGACAAGGTCCTGTTCGGCCAGTACTCCGGCTCCACCGTGAAGGTGGACGGTGAAGAGCTCCTGATCATGAAGGAATCCGAAATCTTCGCCGTGATCGAAGGCTAAGGCCTTCGTCCCAAACGAATTCACCGCAAACAGAATTTTGAGAGAGGTTAAGGAAAATGGCTGCTAAAGACGTGAAGTTTGGCGATACCGCCCGTGCCCGCATGATTGCCGGCGTCAACATCCTGGCCGACGCGGTCAAGGTCACCCTGGGCCCCAAGGGCCGCAACGTGATCCTCGACAAGTCCTTCGGCGCTCCGCTGATCACCAAGGACGGCGTGACCGTTGCCAAGGAAATCGAGCTGAAGGACAAGTTCGAGAACATGGGCGCCCAGCTGGTCAAGGAGGTCGCTTCCAAGACCGCCGACGTCGCCGGTGACGGCACCACCACCGCCACCGTGCTGGCCCAGTCCATCCTGAACGAAGGCCTGAAGGCCGTTGCCGCCGGCATGAACCCCATGGACCTGAAGCGCGGCATCGACAAGGCCACTGCGGCTGCCGTCGAATCCATCAAGGCCGTTGCCGTGGAGTGCAAGGACACCAGGGCGATTGCCCAGGTGGGTTCCATCTCCGCCAACTCCGACACCCGCATCGGCGACCTGATCGCCGAGGCCATGAAGAAGGTCGGCCAGGAGGGCGTGATCACCGTCGAAGAAGGCTCCGGCTTCGACGACACCCTGGATGTCGTCGAAGGCATGCAGTTCGATCGCGGCTATATCAGCCCCTACTTCATCAACAAGCAGGACTCCATGACGGCCGAGCTTGAAAGCCCGTTCATCCTGCTCGTGGACAAGAAGATCTCCAATATCCGCGAAATGATCCCGGTACTGGAAGGCGTGGCCAAGTCCGGCAAGGCCCTGCTGCTGGTCGCCGAAGACGTTGAAGGCGAAGCCCTGGCCACCCTGGTGGTCAACAGCATGCGCGGCATCGTCAAGGTCTGCGCCGTCAAGGCGCCGGGCTTCGGCGACCGTCGCAAGGCCATGCTGCAGGACATCGCCGTACTGACCGGCGCCACCGTGATTTCCGAAGAAGTCGGCCTGAACCTGGAGGGCGCCAGCCTGCAGGATCTGGGCACCGCCAAGAAGATCATCGTGTCCAAGGAAAACACCACCGTCATCGACGGCGCCGGCAACAAGGCCGACATTGATGGCCGTGTGGCCCAGATCCGTACCGAGATCGAGAACGCCACCAGCGACTACGACAAGGAAAAGCTCCAGGAACGTGTCGCCAAGCTGGCCGGCGGTGTGGCCGTGATCAAGATCGGCGCCGCCACGGAAGTCGAAATGAAGGAAAAGAAGGACCGTGTGGACGATGCCCTGCACGCGACCCGCGCCGCTGTGGAAGCCGGTGTGGTTGCCGGGGGAGGTACCGCCCTGGTGCGTGCCATCTCCGCCCTGGATGCCGTGAAGGGTGACAATGCCGACCAGGTGGCCGGCATCAACATCCTCCGCCGCGCCATGGAATCCCCGCTGCGCCAGATCGTAACCAACGCCGGCGCAGAAGCCTCCGTCGTGGTCAATGCCGTGAAGAGCGGCAAGGGCAACTACGGCTACAACGCCGCCAACGGCGAATACGGTGACATGATCGAGCTCGGTATTCTCGATCCCGCCAAGGTGACCTTTACGGCTCTGCAGAATGCGGCCTCCGTGGCCGGCCTGATGCTGACCACCGAAGCCATGATCACCGACGCGCCGGACGACAAGCCGGCCGGTGGCGCTCCGGACATGGGCGGCATGGGGGGCATGGGCGGCATGATGTAATTCCGCTCCGAGCAAAGAAAAGGCCCGTTGTCGGGCCTTTTCTTTTTGACGGCCCGCAGCCTGGACGGCGCGCCGCTTTCCACCCGGGCGCCGGCTTCAGGCGACCGTCGGAAATGCCCGGGCAGTGGGGGAATTTGCCGGCTGCTTCCTTGAGGCTGGCAGTTTTGGCATGCTACAAACCGAGCACCGACAGCTTCGGTCCGCTGGCTCTGGCCAGTTGCAGGGAAGACAACAAAAATAATGTAGAGGGGACTATGCGCCCATTCCGTTTCCTGATTCTGCCTCTGCTCGCCGCAGGGGGCGCGTCCCTGGCGCTGGCGGATGACTGCGCCGACCTGGCGACCCGTTTTTCCGGCGGCGAACGCTTCCACATGACGCTGGGTGAACTGGATGAGCTCAAGTCCTGCATCAACGTCATCCTGCGCGAAAAGATCAGCGCGAATTCCACGGCTGCCCGTGGCGCTACGTCGCCGACCGGCTCCGATGCTCCCCAGGCGCAGGCCATGCGCCCCCGCCCCATCCCCATCCTGCAGGATGCCGAATAGTTCCGGGAGCTCTGCCGTCCCCTGGGCGGTCGGGTTGTTGTCGCTCTTTGTGCTCCTGCACTTCTGGCCGGGAGCGCAGGACCTGCTCAGCTACCAGCGCGCCGCCATTGCCGCCGGGCAATACTGGCGCATCCTGACCGGCCACTTCGTTCACCTCAATCTTGCCCATGCCCTCATGAATGGCGCGGGCGTGGTCATGCTCGCGGTTTTCCTCCGGCAGGAGTTGCGGCGGTGCTACTGGTGGGCAGTGCTGGTCCTGTCTCCCTTCGTGATCTCGCTGGGGCTCTGGTTCAGGCAGCCGGACCTCCTGGCCTATGTCGGTTTTTCGGGAGTCCTGCACGGGCTGCTTTATCTCGGTGTCCTGCGCCTCATCCCGATGGCGCCCGTCTTGGCCGGAACAGTGCTGCTGCTGCTCGTGGGCCGACAGGTCTGGGAGCAGACCGGCGCTTACGATCCGGATTACCTGCGCGGCCTCATCCAGGGCCGGGTCATGCCCGATGCCCACTTGTTCGGCGCGCTGACAGGGCTGGCAGTCGGTGGCTGGTCGCTGTGGCGCGACCGTCTTCACAAGAAGTCGGGGACTGGCTATAGTGCCGAGACCGGTCAATCGCCTGACGCATGATGAATCCCACTGCGCACCGCCTCATCAACGCTGTCACCCGTGCACACGCTGCTGTGCGCGACGCTCTGCTGCTGCCCTGACGGGCACCTATCGCTTTTCCTTACCCCGTACCGATTTGCCAGCAGCAGCGCCCACAAGGCGCATCCCGAATTTGCAGGAGTGATTTGTCATGAGCAAACAGCAACTCATCATTTTCGATACCACCATGCGCGACGGCGAGCAGAGCCCCGGCGCCTCCATGACCCTGGAAGAGAAGGTGCGTATCGGCCGCGCGCTGGAGCGCATGCGGGTGGATGTCATCGAGGCCGGTTTCGCGATTGCCTCGCAAGGTGACTTCGAGGCCGTGCGCGCGGTGGCGCAGGCGGTCAGGGAGTCCCGCATCTGCTCGCTTTCGCGAGCCCGCGCCGAAGATATCGAGCGCGCTGCGGAAGCGCTGCAGCCCGCCAGCGCCGCCCGCATCCACACCTTCATCGCCACCAGCCCCATCCACATGAAGTACAAGCTCCGTCTACAGCCGGATGCCGTGGTCGAGCATGCGGTACGCGCCGTCAAGCATGCGCGCAACCTTGTCGATGACGTCGAGTTTTCCTGCGAGGACGCCGGCCGTTCCGAAATCGATTTCCTTTGCCGGATCGTCGAAGCCGCCATCGACGCCGGGGCGCGTACCATCAATATCCCCGACACCGTGGGCTACGCCATCCCGGTCCAGTTCGGCGAACTGATCGGCAATCTCATCCAGCGCATTCCCAATGCCGACAAGGCGGTTTTCTCGGTGCACTGCCACAACGATCTCGGCCTCGCCGTGTCCAATTCGCTGGCTGCAGTGTTGCACGGCGCGCGCCAGGTCGAGTGCACCATCAATGGCCTCGGCGAGCGCGCCGGCAACGCGGCGCTCGAAGAGATCGTCATGGCGGTGAAGACGCGCAGCGATCTCTTCCCGGTGGAAACGCGCATCAATACCCTGGAGATCGTGCCGACCTCGCGTCTCGTGTCCAGCGTCACCGGTTTTCCGGTGCAGCCCAACAAGGCCATCGTCGGCGCCAATGCCTTCGCGCACGAATCCGGCATCCACCAGGACGGCGTGCTCAAGCATCGCGAAACCTACGAGATCATGAAGGCGGAAGACGTGGGCTGGAATGCCAACCGCATGGTGCTCGGCAAGCACTCCGGCCGTGCCGCGTTTCGCGCCCGCCTCGACCAGCTCGGCATCCCGGTCGAGTCCGACGAGGTGCTCAACCAGCTCTTCATCCGCTTCAAGGAACTGGCGGACAAGAAGCACGATATCTTCGACGAGGACATCCATGCGCTGGTCAGCGATACCCGGCAGGATGTCGAAGACCTCTACAAGCTCGTCAGCCTGGAGGTCGTCTCCAAGACCGGCACCACGCCGGAAGCGAAGCTGACCCTCAGCGTGAACGGCCAGGAGAAGCCGGTGGCGGCGATCGGTTCCGGCCCCGTCGACGCGACGTTTCGCGCCATCGAGGCGGTCGCCAATTCCGGCACCACGCTGGAGCTGTACTCGGTAAATGCCATCACCTCCGGTACCGACTCGCAGGGCGAGGTCACCGTGCGCCTCAACCAGGGCGGCCGCATAATCAACGGTCACGGCGCCGATACCGATATCGTGGTGGCGAGCGCCAAGGCGTATCTGAATGCGCTGAACCTGATGCGTGCCAATGTGGGGCGTGTCAATCCGCAGGGCAGCAACGGGGTGTGATGTGACGGCCGGCCGCGACGGAGAAGAAGGACGCCGCCAGGCTTATCTGGCGGCGCTGGGAATTCCGTTGTGGTCGGCGCGTCGCGATCTGCCCGGCGCATGGCCTTCCGCGCCAATGGAATACCTGCCTTTTGGAGAGACCGGCGCGGAGCCGTCACGGGCGGAGCCGGCGCCCGCGCCGGCCCGCTGCGAGCCTGTGCCGTCTCCGGCGGCGCAGGGAGCTGCGCCTGCCGCGCGTCCCGAAGCCCCGTCGCGGCCGGCCGGCACCCTCTCTTCCGGGCCAAGACAAACCGCTGCGGCAGCGGCGGAAGCGTTCCCCCGTTTCGTTTGCCGGGTGCAGGCGCTGGCGCCCGGCTATTCCGCCGTGGTGACGCTGGACGACGCGCCGGACCTTTCCGCCGCCGAGCACCGCCTGCTCGGCAATATCGCCCAGGCCCTGGGCGGGGACGCGACGGCCGCTCACCCCTGCGAACTCCTGCGCTGGCCGCTCAATCGCAATCCCGCCCTCGATCACGGCGCAAAGGCGATGATCGAATGGCTGTCGCATGCGCTCAAGTTGCGCCATCCAGCCTGCCTGGTGTTCGGCGAGAAGATGGCGGGCATCGTGCGCGCGGCGCAGCCGGCGCTCAAGGTGATCGCGGCTCCCACGCTGGCCGAGCTGCTTGCAAGCCCGGCCGCCAAGGCCGGGCTCTGGAAATCCTTGCATGGCTGACAGGCAGATCCGTCCGCTGGAGTTGGCGGACCTGCCTGCCGTGCTGGCGCTCGAAGCCCGGGCGCACGCCTTTCCATGGACGCGCGGCAACTTCGAGGACGCGCTGGTCAGCGGCTATTACATGGTGGTGATGGAGAGGGCGGGCACCCTTGCCGGCTATGGCGTCGTGCAGATCATTCTGGACGAGGGACACCTGCTCAACATCACCGTTGCCCCGGCTTTGCATGGGAAGGGCCTGGGCCGGGAGCTGCTGTCGCATCTCATGGATTACGCCCGCCAGCGCACGGATACGCTCTTCCTCGAGGTAAGACCTTCCAATATCCGGGCCATAGCCCTGTACCAGGCGGCGGGCTTCAACGAGATCGGCCTGCGCCGCAATTACTATCCCGCCAGGAACGGCGGGCGCGAAGATGCCCTGCTGATGGCTCTGGCCTTTTGAGCTCCGCTCTGACAGCGGGCGGCCCGGGTCGTATAATCGCCTCCTGATTTTCTCACCTGCAGATTGCCATGAGTCTCAACGAACGACTGGCCGCAGAAGTCGCGGCCCGGCGCACCTTCGCCATCATTTCCCATCCGGATGCGGGCAAGACCACCATTACCGAAAAGCTGCTGCTGTGGGGCAGGGCCATACAGGTGGCGGGAACCGTGAAGGCGCGCAAATCCGATCGCCATGCCACGTCGGACTGGATGGAAATGGAAAAGCAGCGCGGCATCTCCATCACCACCTCGGTGATGCAGTTCCCCTACAGGGAATGCACGATCAACCTGCTCGACACGCCGGGCCATGAAGATTTCTCCGAAGACACCTATCGCACGCTGACGGCGGTGGACTCGGCGCTGATGGTGATCGACGGCGCCAAGGGCGTGGAAGAGCGCACCATCAAGCTGATGGATGTCTGCCGCATGCGCGACACGCCCATCATCTCTTTCGTCAACAAGATGGACCGCGAGATTCGCGAGCCTATCGAGCTGCTCGACGAGATCGAAAGCGTGCTCAAGATCAAGTGCGCGCCGGTGACCTGGCCCATCGGCATGGGCCGCGCCTTCAGGGGCGTCTATCACCTGCTCGAAAACCGGATCTATCTTTATCAGCAGGGGCACGGTTCCGAGCTCGTTCCCGACAGGATCATCGATGGCCTGGACAATCCCGAGCTGGATGCTGTGCTGGGCGATGAGGCGGCAATGCTGCGCGAAGGGCTGGAGCTGGTGCTGGGCGCCAGCCACGAGTTCAATCTGGACGAGTTCCTCGGCGGCAGGCTGACGCCGGTTTTCTTCGGCACCGCGCTGGGCAATTTCGGGGTGAACCACATCCTGAACGGTTTCGTGGCCTGGGCGCCTTGTCCGGGCGCGCGCAAGGCGGCCGAACGCAGCGTGAAGGCGACGGAGGAAAAATTTTCCGGCTTCGTCTTCAAGATCCAGGCGAACATGGACCCCAAGCATCGCGACCGCATCGCTTTCCTGCGCATCTGTTCGGGCCGTTATGAAAAGGGACTCAAGCTGAAGCATGTGCGACTCGGCAAGGAAGTGCGGATTGCCGATGCCCTGACTTTCCTGGCCGGCGAGCGCGCGCATCTGGAAGAGGCCTGGTCGGGCGACATCATCGGCCTGCACAATCACGGGACCATTCAGATCGGCGATACCTTCACCGAAGGAGAGGAGCTGCACTTCCTCGGCATTCCGCATTTTGCGCCCGAGCTTTTCCGCCGTGTCCGCCTCAAGGATCCGCTCAAGAGCAAGCAACTGCAGAAGGGGCTCAAGGAACTTTCGGAAGAGGGCGCCACCCAGGTTTTCATGCCGCAGACAAGCAACGATCTCATTCTGGGCGCCGTCGGCGTGCTGCAGTTCGATGTGGTCGCCTTCCGCCTGAAGGAGGAGTACAAAGTCGAGTGCGTCTATGAGCCCGTCAACGTGGCCACGGTGCGCTGGGTGCATGGGGCCGACGAGAAGAAGTTCGCGGAGTTCAAGAAGAAGGCGCATGACCAGCTGTCGCTGGATGGCGGCGGCTATCTCACCTACCTGGCGCCGAGCCGCGTCAATCTGCAGTTGATGCAGGAGCGCTATCCGGATATCCAGTTCCGGCAGACCCGGGAGCACTGACGGCTGCCATGCTCATCGATACCCACTGCCATTTCGATGTCGAGGAGTTCGATGCGGACCGCGTCGAAGTGGCCTCGCGTACCGTGGCGGCGGGGGTGGATACGGTGGTCGTGCCGGGCTATGTCGCCAGTCGCTGGGGAAGGTTGCTGGAGGTTTGCGAGAGCCTCGGCGCGCCCCGCCTGCTGCCGGTGCCGGGATTGCATCCCTGCTATATCGACCAGCATGAGCCTGCGCATCTCGATGCGCTCGAGGACCTGCTCGGGCGACGCCGGGAAATCGTCGCGGTCGGAGAGATCGGCCTGGATTACTTCCTCACGGAGCTCAAGTCGCCGCAGGCGAAGGAGAAGCAGCAGTTTTTCTTCAGGGCACAGCTTGCCCTCGCTGCCCGCCATCGCAAGCCCGTGATCCTGCATGTGCGCAAGGCGCACGCCGATGTGATTCGCCTTCTTCATGAACTGAAGTTCAAGGAGGGCGGCATTGTGCATGCCTACTCCGGCGGCGTGGAGGAGGCGCGGCATTATGCGAAGCTGGGGTTCCATCTGGGCGTGGGCGGGCCGCTGACCTACGATCAGTCGCGCCGTCTGCGCGATGTCGTGAGAGCCATGCCGCTAGAGACACTGGTGCTGGAAACCGATGCGCCGGATATGACGCCGCAGCAGCATCGTCAGCCGGGCAGGTCCAGAACGCGCAATTCGCCGGAGTTCCTGCCGGCCGTGGCGGCGGCACTGGCGGAGCTGAAGCAGATGGCGCTGGAAGAAATAGGGGACATTACCCGGACGGAAAGCCTGCGCGCTTTGCGTCTGCCTGCGTGAGAAAGAAACAATGTGGAGTTATGTGCTGGCGTCGGCGATCCTGATGCTGCTGTGGGGAGGCGCAAGTCCGCACCTGCTGCTTCGCGTGGCTGGCGGATTCTCCCCCGCTGTTCTGTCTGCATGGCTGGCAGTGGCGCTTGGGACAGGCGGGGCGGTGCTGCTTGCGCTCGCCTGGCTGGTACTGCCGGACTCCTACCTGAGCCGTGGTTGGACACGGGACATGCTTTGGAATACGCAGCAGCTGACGGCCCTGCTGGTGATGGTGGCGGGAGTGATCGGTTTTACAAGAGGACGAGGGCGTTTGCTGCCGGCTTCCGTGGACGCCTTGCAGCGATAAAAAAGTCGACAGTGAAAACTGGCGTCGATCAGCCGGTGCCTTCGGGGGCGTGTTGCACTTAGTCTATGAATCCGCGTCCTTGAACAGTTCCAGGGAGGGGCCGTAATCAGTCCTTCCAAAATAAAAAAGGCCGTCAATCGGCCTTTTTTTATTTTTCGGCAATCAGATCAGCTCGATTGCCATGGCAGTGGCTTCGCCGCCGCCGATGCAGAGGGCGGCCACGCCCTTCTTGCCCTTGCGCTGCCGGAGCGCATGGATCAGCGTCAGAATGATGCGGGAGCCCGTTGAGCCAACGGGGTGGCCCAGGGCGCAGGCGCCGCCATGGACGTTGACCTTTTCGTGAGCGATGCCGTGCTTTTGCATGGCAGCCATCGTCACCATGGCGAAAGCCTCGTTGATTTCGTAGAGATCGATGTCTTCCGCCTTCCAGCCGGTCTTGCCGAGGAGGTTGCTGATTGCGCCAATGGGGGCAATGGTGAATTCGCTCGGGTGCTGCGACTGCGTGGTATGGCCGACGATACGGGCCAGCGGATGGAGCCCACGGGCCCTGGCCTCCGATTCGCGCATCAGGACGAGTGCCGAGGCGCCGTCGGAGATCGAGCTGGAATTGGCGGCCGTAATCGTGCCTTCTTTGGCAAAGGCCGGCTTCAGGGTCGGAATCTTGTCGGGGTTGGCATGGCCGGGCTGCTCGTCGGTATCGACCAGTACTTCGCCCTTGCGGGTCTGTACCGGCACCGGGACGATTTCGGCCCTGAAGCTGCCATCGGCGATGGCGGCCTGGGCGCGCTTCAGCGAGGTCACGGCAAAGGCGTCCATATCGGCACGGGTGAGGCCCAGCTTGTCGGCCATTTCCTGGGCGAAGGAGCCCATGAGGCGGCCGGTCTTGGCGTCTTCGAGGCCGTCCAGGAACATATGGTCCTTGATTTCGCCGTGACCCATGCGGTAGCCGGCGCGTGCCTTCTGCAGCACATAGGGGGCGTTGCTCATGGACTCCATGCCGCCGGCGACCATGATGTCGTTGCTGCCGGCTTTGATCAGGTCGTGCGCCAGCATGGTGGCCTTCATGCCCGAGCCGCACAGCTTGTTGATCGTGGTGCAGCCGGTGGCGGCGGGGAGGCCGGCATCGAGAGCGGCCTGGCGGGCCGGGCCCTGCTTGAGGCCGGCGGGCAGCACGCAGCCCATGATGACTTCCTCGATGTCCTCGGCCTTGAGGCCGGCGCGGCTGACGGCTTCGCGGATCGCGATGGCACCCAGTTCCGGGGCGGTGACGGGACTCAGGGCTCCCTGGAATCCACCCATGGGGGTGCGGGCGCCATTGACGATGACGACGTGATCGATGCTCATGACTGGTCTCGCATTTTGAGAGGCTGGAGAGTGCTGCTGGAGCGGGCGCCGATTATATCGGCATGTCGAACGTCTGTCCCAGAGGTCCCGTTTCAGGCCCCGCAGCACTTCTTGAACTTTTTACCGCTGCCGCAGGGGCAGGGATCGTTCCGGCTGGCTTTTACCGTATTAACGACGGGCGTCGGCTTCTCGTTGGGGCCGCTGTACAGGACCTTGCCATCCTTGAAATACCAGGCCCCATCCTTCTTCTGGAACTGAGATCTTTCATGGTGCTGGTGGGCTGTCCCCTGCATTTTGTACCGGACCACGAATTCCACCTCGCCCTGCGTGTCGTCCGGGCCGCCCTTGTGGGTGGAAACAATTTCCAGTCCTTCCCATTCGGCCTGCTCGGCCCAGGCTTGCATGGCCTCGACGTTACTCTCGCGCCGGCTTGCCGGGAGCGTCGAAGCCATCAGGAAATCCATGTTCTTCGTGACATAGGCACTGTAGCGGGCGCGCATCAGGGCTTCTGCCGTAGAAGCGGGGCGGCTATTGTCCAAGGCCGCGGCACAGCAGCCGGAAAACTCCATTCCAGAGCCACAGTGGCAAAGTGACATGTGTTTCTCGTTACAGGCGTGGTTGACAACAGACAATAAAAAAGGGTGCCGAAGCACCCTTTTTGCATCAAACCTTTAGGGGTTTGATTACTTGGCCGGAGCAGCAGCGTCAGCAGCCGGAGCTTCGGCAGCCGGAGCAGCAGCGTCAGCAGCCGGAGCTTCGGCAGCCGGAGCAGCAGCGTCAGCAGCCGGAGCTTCGGCAGCCGGAGCTTCGTCCTTCTTGGCGCAGGCAGCCAGGGCCAGAGCAGCAACGATAGCAGCAGAAACGGCGATCTTCTTGATTTGCATGATGTCTCTCTCAGGGGTTGCGTGTTTGACGACTATGCCAAATGCATCACTAGCGCCAGTTGGGCACTTCCATGCCCGGAAAACGCGCAGCTTACCTAGCATCCAACTAATCGGCGGCGCAGATGTTAGCATCGGGATTTGGGGTTTGCATCACTTTTGTTTGACAGCTCCATCACATCCAGAGGCCTGAAAAGATGGGGTCTGGAGAGACATGGTTCAGGGCAAAAGGAAGGCTCAACGAGCCTGCTCCGGGTCGGCGAAGACGGCGCCCGATACCCCTTTCTTGTACTGGCGGGCACGATACAGGGCGGCATTGATATTCATCAGGATCTGGTCCAGGGCAACCGGCCGGTTAGGGACCACCGACATGCCGATGTGCACATAAGACGACAGATCCTTCTGCTTGGCCCAGGTGTCGAACTGCTGCTGAATGTCGAAGGCGATGCTCTCGGCATCCTTGGTGGTGGTATCGACGAGCAGGAAGGCAAACTCGTTGCCGCCATAATGGACGGCGATGTCGCAGCCCCGCAGGCGCCGGTCGACAATGCTGGCAAATTGCTTGAGCAGGTACTGGTTGACCGCCTTGCTGATGCGCTTTCCCTTGCGCCTGGCAATCTCGATTTCCGCGAACATCACCACCATGGGCGTCATGTTGCGCTGGTGATAGGGCAGCAGGTATTTGGCCGCCTCATAGAAGGTCCAGCGATTGCCGAGGCCGGTGATGGGGTCGGTCTCCGTGACCCTGGCCGCGCGCAGGCGCAGGCTCTCGGAGTGGGCGGAAAGGATCAGGGTTGCGCTGGCAAAGAGCAGGCCGAAGAGCGTAAGGGCGGCAAAATAAATGTCGTAGCCGCGCTGCAGGAAGTGCTGGCGCGCCACCAGCGTGGCGGTTGTCAGCACCACCACGCTCGCAAAAACGAGGGTAAAGGAGTGCTGCCGGTGCTGCGCGACGGCAAGGGCGAGCGCTATGCCCATCAGCATCAGGGTGGGCGGAATCGGGGCCGGGTCGTTGAGCAGCATGAACAGCCCCCCGAGCACATCGACAATGGTGATCGCATACAGCAGGGCGGGCCGGGCGCGATTAAAAACGATGGACAGGCAGAGCAGGGCCTGGGCGGCGGCATAAAGCGTCACACCGAGCGTAAACACCGCATAGGTCACCAGCACCAGCTTGCCGGGGACGAAATACGCGTAAGCAAGGGCGAACACGGCGAGAGCCATGCGCAGCACCAGGTGCCACAAGGGCTGCTGCATCTCATGGAACTGTTCGGGAGCGACAGGTTGTATGTTTTCGGGGAGCAGGGAACTCATGAGCAATCCGTGATTTACTTCTTCTAAGATGGCTTGGCGGGCCGGATGGCTCGGACAGGCTGAGGCCCGGCAATCCTAGCAACCACCCTGCGAAATGAGAAGAACTTCACTGTCAGCAGCGTGCTGTGACTGCGGTGGGCGGCCGGGCCGGCCATCATGGGGGCCCGGGGGCAACCGGGCAATTAACCATACCGCCTGAAACGGATTTCAGGGCAAATAGAAGACGAGGGTAAGGATGCTCCGTATCTGCAAGTTCCTGGCTTTGCTGGCGCTGCTGGCCGGGTCGTCTGCATGGGCCGAGGCCCTGCAATCGCTCCCGGCTGCTGCGCTGGTGCTGCAGGACGATGACGAGCTGCTGGAGTCGGCTGTTCAGGTCTGGCGCGCCTCCGGACAGCAACAGGAGGCGACCGTCGCGGATGCCCGGCAAAAGTCCTTCTTTGCGGTGGCCGCTCACGCCAACTGGGGCTTCGATCCCGACGCCGCCTACTGGTTCCGCTTCGTCCTGCAAAACCCCCGCAATGCTCCTGAAGAGCGCATCTTCTTCCTGAACTTTCCGCTGCTCGACCATGTCGCGCTCTATGAGCCGGACGGCGCGGGCGGCTTCCGTCGCAGCGTGACCGGCGATAACGAGCCCTGGTCGGCGCGGTCGCTGCAGACGCACCGGCTGGCCCTCCCGCTCAGCGTGCCGCCGAATTCGACCCGCGAGTATTACGTTCGGCTGGAGTCTTCGAGCCTCATCGTGTTTCCCGCCCGCCTGCAGACGCCGGCGGCCTTCTGGACGGGGCTGAGCCGTGCGCAGTTCTGGCAGGGCATTTTCTATGGCGCGGTTGCGCTGCTGCTGGCCTATAGCCTGTTCCTCTACCTGAGCTCGCGCGAAAAAATATTCTTCTATTACGCTTTCACGGTACTGGCCACCCTTGCCTCGCTGTTCTGCTTCGACGGATTTGCATTCCGGTTTTTCCCGCTCACCAGCGTCTGGCAGAACTATTTTCTGCCGATCAGCCTGGGGCTGGCCAACCTCCTCTATTTGCGCTTTGCCCTTCGCTATCTGTGGGGCGCCACGGCATCGGCGCCGCAGCAGGGAAGCCGCCGGCTCTTCTATGCCTGCTTTATCGCGACGCTGGCCCTGCCTCTGTTGGGGCCGTCCTTCGGAACCCTGCTGATACTGGCGCTGAATGTCGGCGTCGCAGGCTGGATGCTCTTCCTGGGCGCCAGAGCGCTGCCCCGGGCGCAGCGCGTGGCGACCTATTTCCTGGCGGCCTGGGGCGTCTTCCTGCTGAATGCCGTGCTGGTCCTGCTGACGGCACTGGCGCTCCTGCCCTGGAACGACCACCTCCTGCCCTTCGTGCGTGCCAGCCTGGTGGGCTGGGCCATGCTGCTGCTGCTGGGACTGGGGCTGCAGCTGCGCCGCCGGCGCGAAGCGGAGGCCAGCCGGCGCGAGGAGGCCCTGGTGGTGCAGGCCCAGACCGAGGCCAGGAGCAAGTTCCTGGCCATGGTCAGCCACGAGTTGCGCACTCCCATGAACGGCGTGCTGGGCATGGCCGAACTGCTGAAGACCACAGGGCTGAATACGGAGCAGAGCCGTATCCTGATGACCATGGAGGCCTCGGGCCAGGCCGTGCTCGAGGTCATCGACGACGTGCTGGACCATGCGCGCATGGAGGCCGGGCGCATGGAACTGGAACTGGCCCCGCTGGACCTGGACACCCTGCTCGAGGCGTGCCTGGACCTGTTCAAGGCCCGCATCTACAAGCAGCAGCTGACCCTGCTGTGCTCGATCGCGCCGGAAGTGCCCACGGAAATGGTGGGGGATGGGCAGCGGCTGCGGCAGGTCATCATCAACCTGCTGTCCAACGCCGTGAAGTTCACGCCGCGCGGGGGCATCGAGGTGCAAGTCGGCGCCGCTTTGCAGAACGGCGCCGTCCTGCTCACCATCGCCGTGTGCGATACCGGCATCGGCATCGCCCGCGAGCAGCGCGAGCAGATCTTCGAAAGCTTCATGCAGCTTGCCCCCGACAGTTCCCGTTACCGGGGCACCGGCCTCGGGCTCAGCATCAGCCGTGAGCTCTGCCAGCTCATGGGCGGCGACCTCATGGTGGAGAGCGAGCCCGGCTTCGGCTCGGTGTTCCGCGCCCAGGTCAGGATGGCCCCGATGGCGCGGGCCCGGCCGCGGGCCTCATGGCCGGCCGACCAGCCCCCGGTGCGCCTGCTGCTGGTGGAGGGCGACCAGCGCTTCAACGAGATCATGGTGGCGGAGGCGGCCACCCCGGGCTTCGCCGTGGAGAGCGTGCAGACCGGCGAGGCCGCCTTCACCCGCCTGCTGGAGGCGGCCCGACGAGGCCGCGCCGGTACGCGTCGACACGCCGCAGTATCCGGGATTGCGCGTGCTGGTGGCCGAGGACAACCGCACCAACCAGGTCGTCATCCAGGGCATGCTGCGGCGCTTCGGCATCCAGGCCGAGCTGGTGGAGAACGGCGAGCAGGCCATCGCCGCTTGCCGCCGCGCCAGGCCGGGCTTCGACCTCATACTGATGGACTGCGAGATGCCGGTCATGGACGGCTATGTCGCCACGCGCGAGATCCGCCGCCTGGAAAGCGCCGAGGGCCGCGGGCGCGTGCCCATCGTCGCCATCAGCGCCCACGTTACCCAGCACCACATCGACAACTGCTATGCCGCCGGCATGGACGACCACATCCCCAAGCCGCTCAACCTGCGCGTGCTGGGCGACAAGCTGGCGCAGTGGGCGCCGCTGTCCTCCGTGTCGTAGCATCGCAGCAGGAGCGTTGCCAACGGCGCTTCCCCGGAGGGCCCGTGAACAGTTCCGATCCGCATGCCGCGTTGCGCGACGATGTCCGCCTGCTCGGCACCCTGCTGGGCGACACCCTGCGCGAGCAGGAAGGCCAGGCCTTCTTCGAGCGCGTGGAGCGCATCCGCCGCCTCGCCAAGCAGGCCCGCGACGGCGACAGCGCCGCCCGCCGCGAACTCACCGCGCTGCTCTGCAGCCTGAAGGACGACGAACTGCTGCCGGTGGCGCGCGCCTTCACGCAGTTCCTCAATCTCGCCAACATCGCCGAGCAGTACCATCGCGTGCGCCGGCGCCGCGCCTACCAGTGGCATCCCGAGGCGCCGCCGCAGCCGGGCTCGGTGCGCGAGCTCTTCGCGCGCCTCGCCGCAGAAAAATGCAGCCCCCAGGCCCTCCTCGACAGCGTGGCGGCGCTCGACATCGAACTCGTGCTGACCGCGCATCCCACCGAGGTCAGCCGCCGCACCCTGATCCAGAAATACGACGCCATCGCCGCCATCCTCGAGCGCCTCGACCACGGCGGCCTCACGCCGGTGGAGCGCGAGCAGGAGCTCCGCGAAATGCGCCGCCACATCATGGCGGCCTGGGGCACTGACGAGATCCGCCAGCAGCGGCCGACGCCCGTCGACGAGGCCAAGTGGGGCTTCACCGTCATCGAGCAGAGCCTGTGGCAGGCGGTGCCGGATTTCCTGCGCGAATTCGATGCCGCGTTGCTGGCAGCGACCGGCCAGCGCCTGCCGGCGGAGCGCTCGCCGGTACGCTTCGCCTCGTGGATGGGCGGCGACCGCGACGGCAACCCCAATGTCACGCATGCCGTCACGCGCGAGGTCATCCTGCTGGCGCGCTGGATGGCGGCCGATCTTTTCTGGCGCGACATCGATGCGCTGCGGGCCAGCCTCTCCATGGAAGCCTGCACGCCCGAGCTGCGCGCGCGGGCAGGGCAGGGCAGCCGCGAGCCCTACCGCGACCTGCTGCGCGAAGTGCGCCGGCGCCTGGCGCGCACCCGCGACTGGGCGCAGGCGTCGCTGCACGACGCGCACGCCGACGCCAGCAACATCTACCGCCACGCCAGCGAACTCTACGAGCCGCTCCGCCTCTGCTACGACTCGCTCTGCGCCTGCGGCATGCAGGACGTGGCCGATGGCGAACTGCTCGACATCCTGCGCCGCGTCGCCTGCTTCGGCGTCGAGCTGTTGCGCCTCGACGTGCGCCAGGACGCCGCGCGCCACACGCAGGCCCTCGACGCCATCACCACCCACCTCGGCCTCGGCTCCTACGCGAACTGGAGCGAGAGCGAGCGCCAGCAGTTCCTGCGCGGCGAGCTGCAGAATCCGCGGCCTTTCCTGCCGCAGCATCTGGAGCTGCCGGCCGGGTCGGCACTGCTCGATCCGGATGTGCAGGAAACGCTGGCGACTTTTCAGATGCTGGCGCAGCAGCCCGGCGATTCGCTCGGCGCCTACGTCGTCTCCATGGCGGAATCGCCCAGCGACGTGCTGGCAGTGCTGGTGCTGCAGCAGAAAGCGGAAATGCCGCGCCGGCTGCGCGTCGTGCCGCTGTTCGAAACGCTCTCCGACCTCGAAGGCGCCGCGCAATGCATCGACGCGCTGCTCGCCATTCCCTGGTATCGCGAGGCCGTGGGCGGCCACCAGGAAGTCATGATCGGCTATTCCGATTCCGCCAAGGACGCCGGCTTCCTCAGCGCTTCCTGGGCGCAGTACCGCGCCCAGGAAGCGCTGACGCAGGTGGCGCTGAAGCAAGGCGTGCGCCTGACGCTCTTCCACGGCCGCGGCGGCTCCATCAGCCGCGGCGGCGCGCCCACGCACCAGGCGCTGCTGTCGCAGCCGCCGGGGTCGGTGCAGGGTTCCATTCGCGTCACCGAGCAGGGCGAGATGATCCGCTTCAAGTTCGGCATGAAGGGCATCGCCATCCGCAACCTCGACCTCTACGCCTCGGCGACGCTGGAGGCGACACTGCTGCCGCCACCCGTGCCGCGGCCGGAGTGGCGCGCACTGATGGACGAGATGACCACGATCTCGCTGGCGGTCTATCGCGACACCGTGCGCGAAACGCCGGATTTCCTGCGCTACCTGCGCACGGTGACGCCGGAGACCGAGCTGCAGATGCTGCCGCTGGGCTCGCGCCCGGCCCGGCGCCGGCCCGAAGGCGGCGTCGAATCGCTGCGCGCCATTCCCTGGGTTTTCGCCTGGACGCAGGTGCGCCTGATGCTGCCGGCCTGGCTCGGCACCGGCCGCGCGCTGAACGCCGTGATGGATTCGGGCCGCGAAGAAGTGCTGCGCGAGATGGAGCGCGGCTGGCCGTATTTCCACGCCGTGCTGGACATGCTGGAGATGGTGCTGGCCAAGGCCGATGCCGCCATCGTCGCCCACTACGAGGCCTGCCTCGCCGGCGACGATGCCGCGCTGCGCCAGCTCGGCGCGGAGCTGCGCCATCGTCTGCAGATCACGGTGGACGCGCTGCGCCGCGTCCACCGCGGCCGCGCGCTGCTCGAGAACAGCCCCGTGCTGAAGCGCTCGATCAGCGTGCGCACGCCCTATATCGAGCCGCTGCACATGCTGCAGGCCGAGATCATGCGCCGGCGCCGCCACGCTCCCGAGGGCGACAAGGCGCTGGACCGTGCCCTCATGGTCACCATCGCCGGCATCGCCGCGGGGCTGCGCAACACCGGCTAGCCCGCGCTGTCCGCCGGCCCTGTGGGTCGGGCTTCAGCCCGACACCGCCGCCAGGGAGCTTCTCCGGCCGGTCCCCGGGAGGAGTTTTGCCAGGCGTCGGGCTTCAGCCCGACTACGCAAATCGCCCGCCGGCCTGTCGCAAAAGCGTCACCTTTCCGTCATGTCCTCTTCACGCCGCCTTCCGAAGATGGCGGCATGAAAGAGCATATGAGGAAAGCAACGATGCAGGCCGTGGCCCTGAGCCCCCACGCCAACCCGGCGGCCAACGCCGCCATCCCCGTCCGCAGCAAGCCGCGCCTGGAAGCCCGCTTCGTGCACCACGAGCGCGAGCTGCGCGAGGCCCAGCGCCTGCGCGCCGAGGTTTTCGGCGCCGAGTACGGTGTCCGCTTCGACGGTCCCGATGGCCTCGACAGCGATCACTTCGACACTTACTGCGACCACCTCAACGTCTACGACGTCGCCAACGACCTGCTCGTGGCCACCACGCGCCTGCTGACTTCGGAGCGCGCCCGCCTCGCCGGCAGTTTCTACTCCGCGCATGAATTCGACATGACGGCGCTGGAACGGCTGCCGGGCAGGGTGCTGGAACTCGGCCGCACCTGCGTGCATCCGGATTACCGCTCCGGCGCCGCCATCACCGTGCTCTGGTCGGCGCTGGCGGACTACCTCATGCGCCAGGATTTCAGTTACCTCGTGGGCTGCGCTAGCATCAGCCTCGGGGACGGCGGACACAATTTCGCTGCCATCATGCCGGAGCTGCGTGAAAAGCACCTTGTGGAGCCCGCGCTGCGCGTCGTCCCGCGCCGGACCGTGTCGCTCGACACGCCGGTGGCCGTCCCGGCCAGCCTGCCGCCGCTGCTGAAAGCCTATCTGCGCATGGGCTGCAGAATCGGCGGCGAGGCCTGCTGGGACCCCGAGTTTCGATGTGCCGACGTTTTCGTGCTGCTGGATGTGGCTGCGATGTCGGCGCGTTACGCGCAGCGCTTCCTGAAGGCCGGCTGATGCACAGCGAATCGTCCGGCGTGCTGAGCGCTCCCGCTCCGCTTCCCGCCGCCGTCAGGGGCGGCGCACCGGGCGGGCCGTTCGCCGTCGCGCCGGAAGACGAAGCTGCATGGGCCGCGCTGCGGCAGAGGCGCCTCACCGTGGTGGCACGACAGCAAGATTCTTTCCGGAGCAGGCTTCGCCTCTATTACCGATTCGGCCGGCTCGGCCTGCATCTCGTCGAAGGCGCCGTGCTCGCCGTGCTCTGCGGCGCCGCCTTCGTGCAGTACCGCGCCTTCCAGCGGCCGGTGATCCGCTGGTGGCACCGGCGCTTCTGCCAGATCCTGAACGTCGACATCCGCGTGCACGGCCAGCCGCTGGAGGGCCACGCGCTCTGGGTGTCCAACCACGTCTCCTGGCTGGACATCCCCGTGCTCGGCGCGCATTTCCCCGTGTATTTCCTCTCCAAGGCCGAGGTCGCGAACTGGCCGGTGGTGGGCTGGCTGGCGCGCGTCGCCGGCACGCTGTTCATCCGCCGCGGTTCCGGCGATGCGGGGCAGGTCACGACGCAGCTCGCCGATCATCTGCAGGCCGGTCGCAACGTGCTGTTCTTTCCGGAAGGCACGACCACCGACGGCCGCCAGCTCAAGCGTTTTTTCCACAGGCTCTTTTCCGCTGCGACGGCAACGCAATTGCCGGTGCAGCCGGTATTGATCTGCTATCGCGATGAAGACGACGGCTTGCATCCGCAGGCGCCCTTCGTCGGCGACGACGAATTCCTGTCGCATGCCGTCGAGATCCTGAAAGGCGGGCGCCTCGTCGTGGACATTCTGGTGTTGGCGCCGGAGCTGCCGGCCGGACGCGAACCGCGCGAGCTGGCGCGTGCACTCGAGGCGCGCATGAGCGAAGGGCTGCGGCAGCTGCTGGGCGGCGCCGCCGCGCCCGCGGCCGGCAAGGCCGGCATGGAGGCGGCGGAAGAGGCCGGCTAAATCCGCTGCAAGCCGGGTTCGCGGCTGCAGCCGCGAATTTCGGGACCGGCTTCGATCGGGCCGGGCGGCGCGCCCGCAGGATTTTCCGCAGAGCGGCGCTCAGGGAAGCGGCAGGCGCAGGCGGTCGAACTCGACCGGATCGTGCGCGCCGAAGATGCGCAGTTCCCTGCCGTTGCGCGGCCTGAGTTCGCGCAGCCCCATGGCGGTTCTCTCCGAGTGCTATTTGTCGTTGTCGCGGCCGAAAAAGGCGGCAAGGCGGGCGCGCATGCCCTCTTCGAGCGTGCAGCGGATGAAGCGGCCCTCGCGCTGCACCTTGATCAGGCCGGCGTCCACGAGCTCCTTGGTGTGGTGCGAAACCGTCGGCGCGCCGATCTCCAGGCTGTCGATGAGATGCGCGAGACCGCAGCTCTTCATCTCGGTGCGGTGCTGGCGCAGCACCTCGAGATAAATGGCCAGGCGGTTGGGGTTGGACAGCGCCTTGAAGGCGCGGGCCAGTTTTTCCAGATCCTTGCTCGCGCGACTGCCTATCACTTTGCCTCCCCTGCGGATATGCCATTCGTCTTTTCCGGCATTCTGCCACAGATCGACAGTTTGACAAGTATCGAAGCGTTGGATAGCGTGCGGGCATCTGCCGTCCGGAGTTCCGCCATGACCACGAGACTTTCCCCCGCCCAGGTGCTGGCGCAATCCTTCACGCTGCCCAACGGCGCCGTCGTCAAGAACCGCCTGGTGAAATCGGCGATGAGCGAGTCGCTCGGCACCTACGACAACCACGTCACGCCGGCGCTGGCGCGTCTTTACGAGCGCTGGGCCGAGGGCGGCGCCGGCCTGCTCATTACCGGCAATGTCATGATCGACCGCAACGCGCTGGGCGAGCCCGGCAACGTCGTCGTCGAAGACGAGCGCGACTTCGCGCGGCTGCAGGCCTGGGCCCGGGCCGGCACGAAGAACGGCACGCAGCTCTGGATGCAGATCAATCATCCCGGCAAGCAGGTCATGCGTGCGCTCAACCGCAGCGCGGTGGCGCCGTCGGCGCTCTCTTTTGAAAATCCCGAACTCGCGCGCGTGTTCCTGAAACCGCGCGCGCTGACCGAGGCGGAAATCCAGGACCTCATCCAGCGCTTCGGCCGCACGGCGGAGATCGCGAAGAAAGCCGGCTTCACCGGCGTGCAGATCCACGGCGCGCACGGCTACCTCGTCAGCCAGTTCCTCTCCGGCCGCCACAACCAGCGCGGCGACCAGTGGGGCGGCAGCCCGGAAAACCGCCGCCGCTTCGTGCTCGAGGTCTACCAGGAAATGCGTCGCCGCTGCGGCCCGGATTTCTGCATCGCCATCAAGCTGAACTCCGCCGATTTTCAGAAGGGCGGTTTTACCGAAGAAGAATCGCTGGGCGTGATCCGCGCGCTCGCCGAGGCCGGCATCGACCACATCGAGATTTCCGGCGGCACCTACGAGGCGCCCGCCATGGCCGGCAAGAAACAGCAGTCGCCAAAAGAATCCACGCGCCGCCGCGAAGCCTACTTCATGGAGTTCGCCGAGAAGGCGCGCGCCGCGGTGAAGACGCCGCTGGTGGTCACCGGCGGCTTCCGCTCGCTGGCCGGCATGGCCGAGGCCATCGCGGGCGGCGCCGTCGACTTCGTCGGGCTGGCGCGCGGCCTCGCCATCGAGCCCGACCTGCCCAACCGCCTGCTGGCGGGCCGCGAGCCGCGCCACCCGGTGCGGCCCATCAGCACCGGCATCCGGCTGGTCGACAACATGGCCCTGATGGAAGTCATGTGGTACTCGCGGCAGCTGCACCGCATGGGCCGGGGCCGGCGGCCGCGGCCCGCCGAGTCCGCCCTCTGGTCGCTGCTCGCCACGCTGGCCGAGAGCGGCTGGGGCATGCTGCAGACGCGCCGCCTGCGCGCCTGAGCCCGCCGCCTGCGACAAAATTATGGATTCGTGACACGTTTCTCCGAATTTCGTCGGCTGGCGGCCGCGTGTTCGACCTGGCCTGGGGACCGGCGCTCCCCGGCCTGCTAGATTCGCCCCGCATTTTCGGTAGCGGTACTGCTGCCGGTTCCCGCGAAGCAAGGGCAGGAGTGGCAGGGCCGTGGTCAACGAATCCGAACGCAGCGCAGGACGCTCCCGTCCGCTGGCGCTGGCCATCGTCGTCGCTGTGGGGGTATTCGCCGTCGGCGAGCTGCTGATCGGTCTGGAACGTTCGCGCGAGCGTCAGGCCGATCGCAGCCGGCTGCAGGTCGAGGCGAGCAGCCTGCGCGCGCGCCTCGAGTCCGAGCTGGCGCGCTCCTTCTCGGTGGGCCTCGCTGCCGCGTCCCTGGTCTCCTCCAAACCCGATTTCACCCACGCCGATTACGAGCGCCTGGCGCAAAGCCTGGCCGGCTGGTATCCGGGGCTGCGCAATATCGCCATCTCGCCCGACAACGTCATCCGCTACGTCTATCCCCGCGCCGGCAATGCCCCGGCCATCGGCGTCGATCTCGAGCAGGTGCCGGAGCAGGGTGACGAGCTGCGCCGCCTGCGCCGCGAATGGAAGCCGCAGGTGTCCGGCCCCGTGCGCCTGGTGCAGGGCGGCGTCGGCATTATTCACCGCGTACCGGTGATCGTGCAGAACGCCGGCGGCCAGCCGCGTTACTGGGGCGCGGTATCGGTGGTGATGAGTACGCCGACGCTGCTCGGGAGAGCCGGCTTCCAGGAGGAGGGCGAGGTGGTCTACGCCTTGCGCAACCGCGACGGCAAAGGCGCGGCAGACAGGGTGTTTTTCGGCGCGGCGGAACTGTTCGGAAATCGCGATGCGTTGAAGATGGATGTCGTCATGCCGGGCGGCCGCTGGCAGCTGGCGGCGCAGTGGCGCGATCCGGCCGGCCGCTCCTGGCGTTACGCGCTCTGGCATGGGCTGGCGGCGCTGCTGGCCCTCGGCGGCGGCGGTCTCGTCGGCTATGCGATGCGCAGCCAGCAACGGCTGCAGGTGCTGGCCAGCCAGGACAGCCTCACCGGCCTCGCCAACCGCCACCAGTTCATGCTGCAGGCGGAGAGTTTCCTGGCGCTGGCGACACGGCGCAGCCAGCCTTTCACGCTGCTCAATCTCGATCTCGAGGGCTTCAAGGGCATCAATGACGAATACGGCCATGAAATCGGCGACGCCATGCTCGTGCACGTGGCGCTGCAGGCCAGGACCTGCCTGCGTGCCTACGACCTCGTCGCGCGTTTCGGCGGCGACGAGTTCCAGGTGCTGCTGCCCGATACCGAGCCGGGACCGGCGCTGCAGGCGCTCGTCGAGCGCCTGCGCGACGCGATCGGCCAGCCGCTCGAAGCCAGGGGGCAGGTGCTGCGGGTCGGCATCAGCGTCGGTGTCGCCTGTTATCCGCGCGATGGCTTAAGCCTCGACGATTTGATGCGCGTGGCCGACTTCGACATGTACGCGAACAAGCGGGCGCGCAGGCAGAAAAACGCAGCCTGAGCCGCTGCCAATAAAAAAGCCGGCAGCGCCGGCTTTTTTATTGGCGCATCACCGAATCAGGTGGGTAACCATTTTCCTTCCACGCCCTCGGGCAGGAGGTTCGGCCCGCCGCAGACTCAGGCGGCGGCCAGGCCGCGCCGGCCCGCCCAGTCGCGCACGAACTGCGAGGCGGTGCGGCTGGAGCGGTTGCCGCGCGCCAGCGCCCACTGCAGCGCCGCCGCGCGGGTGTCGGCGTCCAGCGCGAGACCGTGCTTGGAGAGCCACAGCGCCACCGCGCCGAGATAGTCGTCCTGGCTGTTGGGATAGAAGGTGAGCCAGAGGCCGAAGCGGTCCGACAGCGCAATCTTGTCGTCCACCGTCTCGCCGGGATGGATCTCGCCGTTGTCGGCGAAGTGCGCCTGGTTCTCGCTGTGCAACTCCGGCAGCAGGTGGCGGCGGTTGCTGGTGGCGTAGATGACGACGTTGGCGGAGCCGGCATGCAGGCTGCCGTCCAGCGTGGTCTTGAGGGCGCGGTAGCTGGCGTCGTCCTCGCTGAAGGAGAGATCGTCGCAATAGATGATGAAGCGCTCGGGGCACGCCGCGAGCTGCGCGACGATGTCGGGCAGTTCGTGCAGCAGGTGTTTTTCCACTTCCACCACGCGCAGGCCGCCCTGCGCGAACTCGTTGAGCAGGGCCTTCACCAGCGAGGACTTGCCGCTGCCGCGGCTGCCGGTGAGCAGCACGTTGTTGGCCGGCAGGCCGCGCACGAACTGCTCGGTGTTGCGCCGTATCTCCGCCTTCTGGCGGTCGATGTTCATGAGGTCGTCGAGGCGGATGGGGGAGAGGTCGCGCACGGTCTCGAGCCAGCCGCCGCCGGCGCGTTGCCGCCAGCGGAAGGCGAGGCCGGCGGCGAAGTCGGGCGCGGGCGCAGGCGGCGGCAGCGCGGTTTCGAGAGTGGCGATCAGGCGCCGCAATTCGGCGACCAGCGCAGCAGTGTCATTCATGGCGACTCCGGAAGAAAAAGCGGCAAGCGACGGCGGCCTATTCTAGCGGCCGGGGGCGGAGCCTTTGCCAGTGTTCCGGGCCGCTAGCCAAAAGCAGTTCGCGGCTGAAGCCGCTCCTACGGGCCAGAGTCCTGTAGGAGCGGCTTCAGCCGCGAACCTCGGAACCGGCGCTAGGAGCGCACCTCGACCTTGCCGGCCAGCCACATCGCCAGCAGCGTCATGGCCATGGCGCCATAGCCGACCAGCTCGTAATGCAGCAGGCGGCCGCCGGCATCCTGGGCGAGCACCAGCGTCGGCCAGAAGGAGGCGAGGCTGGCCGCCAGCTGCTGCAGGGCGGCATTCATGCTGAGGAAGCGGCCGCGCAGCGCCGGCGAACTCGCCGCGGTGACCAGCGCCATGGCCGGGATCAGCCGGCCCGAGATCAGCACCATGAACAGCGTGCTGGCCAGCAGCACGGCCGGCAGCGGCAGCGGCGGCAGTTGCGTGAGGGCAAGCAGGGGCAGCAGCGAGAGCCCCCCGACGAGCTGCACCGTGCGCGCCTTGCCGCGGCGGTCGGCGAGGCGGCCGATCATGGGCGCGGTGAACAGCGTGGCCAGGCCGCCGCAGAGATAGATCAGCGGAAGCTGCGCCTCGGTCAGGCCGACGTTGTGCACCATGTAGGGACTGATGAAGGGGATCACCGAGAAGCCGGCCAGCATCATGGCCGCGATCAGGGCGAAGGCGCGCCAGTGGTTGCCGACGCCGAACACGGCCCTGAGCGTGCCGCGCACGTCCAGCGGGCCCGCGCTGCGCGCCGGCACCGAGGGCAGGATGCGCAGGGCCAGCACCGTCAGCACGACGCCGACCGCGGCCACGAAGAGGAACGGCATGCGCCAGTTGAACTGCACGGCGAGGAAGATGCCGAGCGGCACGCCGGCGACGGCGGCGAAGGAGAACGCGGCCATGACCCGGCCCATCGCGGCGCCCCGCCGCTGTTCGGGAATGCAGTCGCCGAGATAGGCCAGCACGCTCGCGCCGAGGATGCCGCCGAAGGCGCCGGCCAGCAGGCGTGCCGCCAGCAGGCTGCCGAAGCTCCAGGCGAAGGCGCAGGCGGTGGTGGCGACGAGGAAGCCCGCGAAGAGGCCGAGCAGCAGCCGGCGCCGGTCGAAACGGTCGATCACGAAGGCGAAGGCGAAGCCCGCCAGGCCGGCCGAGAAGGTATAGGCGGCCACCAGCAGGCCGAACTCGGTGGTAGTGATGCCGAGCAGGCGCATCAGCTGCGGCCCCAGCGGCATCATCACCATGAAATCCACGATGTGGCAGAACTGGATGCCGGCCAGCAGCAGGATCAGCCGCTTTTCCTGCGGCGCGTCGAGGGGAGAGGGGAGCATCGGCAACTCGGACAGGTGACGGAACAGGCGCTCAACAAGAAAATTGCGGCATTGGCACAGCGCTTGCTCTTTAACCTCACAAGGTCAAACGAGGAACAGGCCATGCTCAAGATTCTCCTGGTGAACGATACCAGCAAACAGGTCGGTCGCCTGCGGGCCGCGCTGGTCCAGGCCGGCTGCGACGTGGTGGAGGAGGTGGCCTCGGCCCTGATGATTCCGCGCAAGGTGGCCAGCCTGCAGCCCGATCTCGTCATCATAGACACCGATTCGCCCAGCCGTGACGTGCTCGAGCAGATCGTCATCGTCAGCCGGGACGAGCCGCGGCCCATCGTCATGGTCAGCGACGACGGCCAGCCCAATGCCATACGCGCCGCCATCAAGGCCGGCGTCTCGGCCTATGTGGTGGAGGGCATCGACGTCGCCAAGCTCGAGTCGGTGCTCACGGTAGCGCAGGCGAGATTCGAGGCGGATCAGGCACTTAAGCAGCAGATCCGGATGGCGGAGAGCAAGCTGAACGAGCGCAAGACGGTGGAGCGCGCCAAGGGCATGCTGATGCAGCTGCGCGGCATGAACGAGCCGGACGCCTATAACGCCATGCGCAAGATGGCCATGGACCGCAACATCCGCCTCGTCGACGTGGCCGAGAAACTGCTCTCGATGAATGAGTTGCTGGCCTGACAAGGGCTGGATTTTTGATACGGCGCCTGCGGGCGCCGTTTTTTTTGCCTGCGGTTTTTGCCGCAGGGATTTCCTGGTGCAGCCGCCGTCGCGAATGGGGCGGCAGCGCGCCGCTCACGCAGATCCGGCGTGCACCCTTCCCCGTTTTGGCGCAAAGGCCGCACCACGATGGTGAAACCGGCAATTTTCACGGCGCGGCAAAAGCTGGCACGGCGGTTGCTCCATACCCTGTACGAATCCGGAGCCTCCACCGTCGGAGCCGGTTCAGTAACTCCTGTGTCGTGCGTGGACATCGCCGGGTGGAGCAAGCCCGCTTGATGTCAGCCGGTAGCAATGCCGGCGAGGACAATGGCGTCCTGCGGAGCAATCCGCAGACGCCATTTTTTTTGACCCGGAGCTGGTGGCCTGAAGCCTGCATAAGCACCGCAGGTGAAGGCCAGGGTCCAGCTCCTGCAATGCGAGGTGGGCGATGGCGGATCACGAAGAACCCAAGGGCAAGACCCCGACGGCCGATGGCGAGAGCGTTCCCGACACCGGAAACGTGGATACGGGACGGCGCCGGTTTCTGAAGAACTCCATGCTGGCGGCGGGCGCTGCCGGCGTGATGGGAGGATTGTCCATGCCGATAGCGTCGACCGCCTGGGCGGCCGGATCCGACAAGCCCGAGAAGCCGGAGATCAATGTCGGCTTCATTCCGCTGACCGACTGCGCGCCGGTGGTGATCGCCTCGGTGCTGGGCTTCGACAAGAAATACGGCATCAGGATCAACGCCAGCAAGGAAGCCTCCTGGGCCGGCGTGCGCGACAAGCTCATCAACGGCGAGCTCGACGCCGCGCATGTGCTCTATGGCCTCGTCTACGGCGTGCACCTCGGCGTCGGCGGCCCGAAGAAGGACATGTCCATCCTGATGAGCCTGAACCAGAACGGCCAGGCCATCACGCTCTCCAGCCAGCTCAAGGAGAAGGGCGTCACCGACGGCAAGTCGCTGAAGCGCCTGATCGACAGCGACAAGCGCGAATACGCCTTCGCGCAGACCTTCCCGACCGGCACCCACGCCATGTGGCTCTACTACTGGCTGGCCGCCAGCGGCATCGACCCGATGAAGGACGTGAAGACCATCGTGGTGCCGCCGCCGCAGATGGTGGCGAACATGCGCGTCGGCAATATGGACGGCTTCTGCGTCGGCGAGCCCTGGGGCGCGCGCGCCATCGCCGACGGCATCGGCTACACCGTCACCACCACGCAGGGCATCTGGGCAGACCATCCCGAGAAGGTGCTGGGCTGCAGCGCGGAATTCGTGAAGAAGTACCCGAACACCGCGCGCGCCCTGCTCATGGCGGTGCTGGATGCCGCGCGCTACATCGAGCAGGTGAAGAACCGCCCGCTGGTGGCCAAGCTGATCTCCGGCAAGAGCTACGTGAACGCGCCCGAGGAAGTCATTCTCGGCCGCTTCCTCGGCCAGTACGACAACGGCAACGGCAGGAAGTGGAAGGACGAGCACTCCATGCGCTTTGTGCAGGAAGGCGCCAGCTTTCCCTACCACTCCGACGGCATGTGGTTCATGACGCAGCACCGGCGCTGGGGCCTGCTCAAGGCCGACCCGGATTACCTGGCGGTGGCGAAGCAGGTGAACCAGGTCGAGCTCTACAAGCAGGCGGCCACGCAATTGAAGATCGCCATGCCGGCCTCGCCGATGCGCTCCAGCACGCTGTTCGACGGCAAGGTCTGGGACGGCAGCGATCCGGCGGCCTACGCGGCGGGATTCGCGATCAAGGCTTAGCCGTTCGCGGCTGAAGCCGCTCCTACAGCGCTGTGGTTTCCGTAGGAGCGGCTTCAGCCGCGAACCACCACCCCGCGCTTGGTAGGAGCGGCTTCAGCCGCGAACCATAAAGATTTTCATCAACGCGCAGCACCCGCCGCCTCTCCGGAAGCAGCGCGGTCCCCTGCTGCCTGGAAATGGCGCAAACGAAACGGGAGAGTGTCATGACAGCACTGATGACGGGCCTGGACAAAGCGGCGGGCCACCTGGCGCCGTCCTATAAATCGAAGGTGCTTGCCGGGCTGAAGAACCTGGCCTGGGGCAGCCTCATCCTGCGCACCGTGGCGCCCCTGCTCGGCCTCGGCTTCTTCATCCTGCTCTGGGCGCTGCTGGCGCATTTCCGCAAGGACCTGCCGGGCCCGGGCGCGACCTGGGAGGCGGCGAAGCTGCTGTTCGCGCATCCCTTCTACGTGAACGGCCCCAACGACCAGGGCATCGGCTGGAACATCCTGCACTCGCTGGGCCGCGTCGGCACCGGCTTCGGCATGGCGGCGGCGATCGGCATTCCGCTCGGCTTCATGCTGGGGCGCTTCCGCTTCCTCAACTACATGGCCGCGCCCGTCATCTCGCTGCTGCGGCCGGTGTCGCCGCTGGCCTGGCTGCCCATCGGCCTGCTGGTGTTCAAGGCGGCGGAGCCGGCCTCGATCTGGGTGATTTTCATCTCCAGCATCTGGCCCATCATCATCAACACCGCCGTCGGCGTCTCGCAGGTGCCGCAGGATTACCTGAACGTGGCGCGCGTGCTGAATCTCTCCGAGTGGAAGGTCTTCACGAAAATCCTTTTTCCCTCCGTGCTGCCTTACCTGCTCACCGGCATCCGCCTTTCCATCGGCGTGGCCTGGCTCGTCATCGTGGCGGCGGAAATGCTCACCGGCGGCATCGGCCTCGGCTTCTGGGTCTGGGACGAATGGAACAACCTGAACGTGGCGCACATCATCATCGCGATCTTCGTGGTCGGCATCGTCGGCCTGCTGCTGGAGCAGATGCTGATTCAGATCGCGAAGCGGTTCACGTACGAGGCGAATTGAGCGGTTCGCGGCTGAAGCCGCTCCTACAGCGCTGTGGTTTCCGTATAGGAGCGGCTTCAGCCGCGAACCACAACGCCGTACCTCGTAGGAGCGGCTTCAGCCGCGAACCCAAGACAGCCGAATATTCCCCGGGATCTAACCTTACGGAGCGCACCATGAAGAAGATCGTCTCCATCGAAAACGCCGGCATGAGCTTCAAGACCAGGAAGGGGGTGTTCACCGCCTTGTGCGACATCAACCTGGCGGTCAGCGCAGGCGAGTTCGTCGCGCTGATCGGCCACTCCGGCTGCGGCAAGTCGACGCTGCTCAACCTCATCGCCGGCCTCACCCTGCCCACCGCCGGCGGCCTCATCTGCAACGGCCGCGAGATCGCCGGCCCCGGCCCCGACCGCGGCGTGGTGTTCCAGCAGCACTCGCTGCTGCCCTGGCTGAGCTGCTACGAGAACGTGCACCTCGCCGTCGAGCGCGTGTTCGGCGGCAAGGAAGGCAAGGCGAAGCTGAAAGAGCGCAGCGAGAACGCGCTCAAGATGGTCGGCCTGGCGCATGCCCTGAAGAAAATGCCGCATGAAATCTCCGGCGGCATGAAGCAGCGCGTCGGCATCGCCCGCGCGCTCGCCATGGAGCCGCAGATCCTGCTGATGGACGAACCCTTCGGCGCGCTGGACGCGCTGACGCGCGCGCACCTGCAGGACGAGCTGATGAATATCGTCGCCGCCACCGGCTCCACCGTGGTGATGGTGACGCACGACGTCGACGAGGCCGTGCTGCTCTCCGACCGCATCGTGATGATGACCAACGGCCCCGCCGCCACCATCGGCGAAATCCTCGAGGTCAGCCTGGCGCGGCCGCGCGACCGCATGGCGCTGGCGGCAGACCGCGACTACCACCACTACCGCAGCGAGGTGCTGCGTTTCCTTTATCAGGGACAGAAGCGGCCGGACGCCGCCTGAAGGAGCGTCATCCGTGGCGCCGGAGCGCGCCACGCCCGGGGCGAAGGAAAAACATTGCCCTGACAGCCGACTGCCGCGCAGGACGCGCCGGCAGTCATCGATCAACGCGGCCCCGCTTCGCGGGGGCACCCCAACCAAGCGGTTTTCAGGAAATGCGTGAGCATTGCCAGGGCGGAGCTTTGTCCGCGTTCCGGTCCAGGGAAGCGTTGCAAGCGTTGCAAACTTTTCTCACACAGGTCATAGAGGGGATGTTGTCATGAAGAGGTCAGTGCTTTTTTCTTCGATGCTGCTGGCGGGCGCCATGGCGGGAACGGCGCAGGCCGAGCCCATCCAGATCGCGCTGCTGCAGGAGGCGATTTTCAGTGGCAAGACATCGCTGGACCTGCGCCTGCGCGCAGAGTACGTCGATTTCGAAACCACGCCCGAAACGGATGCGGAAACCCTGCGCACGGTGCTGGGCTACAAGACCGGCGATTACCACGGCTTCAAGGCCTTCCTCGAGTTCGAGAACATCAGCACGCTCGGCAACGGGGACTACAACAGCGGCGTCAACGGCAAGACCCAGTTCGGCAGCATCGCCGATCCGGCGCTGACGCAGATCAACCAGTCCTATCTGGAAGGCTACGGCTTCAGGGGTGGCCGCCAGAAAATCATCTACGACAACGCGCGCTTCGTCGGCGACGTGGGCTGGCGCCAGAACGACCAGACCTTCGACGCCGTCAGCTACAGCAACGGCACGCTGGTCAAGGGCCTGACGCTGAGCGCGGCCTACCTGGTCCGCGTCAACGCGATCACGGGCGTGACGCGCGCCGTCGAGGCGCCGTTCGCCAACCTCCGCTACGCCGCCTTCCCGCAGGCCAGGCCGTCGCTGTTCTATTACGCCGTCGAGGAAAAGACCGCGGCGCTGAAGGCCGGCTCCTGGCAGCACGCAGGCGCGCGCGTGGAAGGCGCGATCGCGGATTTCCTCTACGACGTTTCCTTCGCGCAGCAGGAGGATTATGCGGACGGCACCACGGCCGGCGCGCCGGCCGCCGATTACACCGACCTGCAGCTCGGCTACCAGTTCGGGCCGGTGACGCTGAAGGCCCAGCATGAGGTGCTGGAGAAGGGCTTCAAGACGCCGCTGGCGACGCTGCATGCCTTCAACGGCTGGGCCGACCGCTTCCTGGCGACGCCGGCCAACGGTCTGGAAGACACCAACCTGAAGCTGCTGGCCACCCTCGGCGGTTACAGCTTCGTGCTGGCGGCGCACGACTTCCAGGCCGAGGCCACGGATGCCGACTATGGTGAAGAAGTGGATTTCTCGGTCAGCAAGCCGCTGACGTCCAAAGTGACAGCGCTGCTCAAGTTCGCCGAGTTCAATGCCAGCGGCAGCGCCGGCTTCACCAACGACACCCGCAAGGCCTGGCTGCAGTTCCACTACAAGATGTGATGAGCCCTGTGGCACTCATCCTCGCAAGGGAGTTGAGGCAACCCGGTGCCGGCGACGGCGCCGGGTTTTTTATGGCGGTGTGGAGGCCGGAGCGGGGGCCGGGACAGCGGCGGGCGTCGGCGCCCTGCTGAGCCGCTTCTGCCGGACCGATGGCAGGGTGCGCAGCAGGCGGTTCATCTGCCGGCGCAGCGCGTCCATGTCGGGCTGGCCGCTCTCGCCCAGTTCGCTTGCGACTTTACCCTGCCAGACCAGCAGGCCGGTCCGGCTGTCGTGGAGGGCCACCTGCACGACGCGCTTCGCGACTTCATATTCCGGATTCGGGCCATGGCGCGGCGGGCCGAAGTGCACCCACTCGTGCCGGATGGAGCAGTCGTGCAGGCCGCAGACCATGCGCGGCATCAGCATCCTGTCGTCGGGCGCGAATTTTTCTTTCCGGGTTTCGGTGCTGGTGCGGTAGCTGACGCGCCAGGCGGCTTCGGTCTCGGGGCGCTGCAGGTAGCCGCGGTTGCCGAGGCCGTTGTCGATGGCGGCGCGGATGTTCTCGGCGTCGGCGGCACTCGTTCCCGGCACCTCGGGCAGGGCTTCGATGCGTGAAGTCTCCCAGGTATAGGTGCCACCGCCCGGCAGGGCCGGAGGTTGCTGCTCGTGCACGGCGCGGGCGCCGCAGCCGGCGAGCAGCAGCAGCCCCAATGCCTGGCAAAGGCCGCGGGCAGTGCAAAAATGCGCAGGCGAGGCAGGCATTTTTTCGTCCTCTTGGCTAATGTCCGTATTCGGCAACGAGGAGTCCTGCAATGGGCTTAGCAGAGGCCCGGCCATGGCGCCACCCGGCTTACGATTTCCCCCATGAGCGCTAACGCGAGCTCGGCAATTGCGCGCGGGCTGGCGCTTTTGCCGGCGCTGCTCCTCGCCGGCTGCCAGAGCCTCGGCTATTACGCCCAGGCGGTGCAGGGACAGTCCGGCCTGCTGCTGAAGCGCCAGCCCGTCGAGCGCCTGCTGGCGGATGCGCGCACGCCGCCGGCGCTGCGCGCCCGCCTCGAAGCCGTGCAGCGCATCCGCGCCTTTGCGGCGGCGGAGCTGGGCCTGCCGGCGCAAAGGCAGTACGCGAGCTACGTCGAGCTCGACCGCGAGTATCCGGTGTGGGCGGTGACGGCGGCGCCCGAGCTGTCGCTGGCGCCGAAGACCTGGTGCTACGGCTTGGTCGGCTGCCTGAGCTATCGCGGCTATTTCCGCGAGAAGAGCGCGCAACGCTATGCCGACGAACTCCGGCGGCAGGGCTTCGAGGTCAGCGTGAGCGGCGTCGCGGCGTATTCGACACTGGGCTGGTTCCGCGATCCCCTGCTCTCCAGCTTCATCGGGCTGCCCGAGGCGGCCCTGGCCGAGCTGATCTTTCACGAGCTCACGCACCAGCTGCTGTACGTGCCGGGCGACACCGTGTTCAACGAGAGCCTTGCGGTGACGGTGGCGGACGAAGGCCTGCGCCGCTACAGCCGGAAATATCCGCTGGACCTCGCGCGCCTCGCCCGGGACCGGCAGCGTCGCGACGAATTCGTCGGGCTGGTGCTGGAGTATCGCGCGCGCCTCGAAGCGGTCTTCGCCGAGCCCTGGAGCGCGGCGGAAAAGCGCCGCGCCAAGGCCGACACCTATGCGGCGCTGCAGGCGGCCTATGCCGAACTCAAGCAGGGCTGGGGCGGCTACGACGGCTACGACGCCTGGTTCCGCGCCGTCAACAACGCGCAGCTGAACACCATCGCGACCTATTTCGAGCTCGTGCCGGCCCTGCAGCAATTGCTGCGCGAGCAGCAGGGCGATCTGGCAGAATTCCTCGCCGCCTGCCGGCATCTCGCGAAGATGGACCAGACCAGCCGGCACCGCGAACTCGCGCAGCGGCTCGCCGCGGCTGCGCCGCCCGAGGCCCGCCCCTGAGACGAAGCCATCCATGGAAATTCTGACGTTCTCCGAAAAGCGCCCGGCGCTCGCCTTCAGCGACTACCTGCGCGCGCAAGGCATTCCCAACCGCCTGCAGGCGAACGCCGCGGGCTTCGGCATCGTGCTGGAACGGCCGGAGCATGCCGAGCGCGTGCTGCAGGAGGCGCGCGAATTCGCCACGCATCCCGACGATCCCCGCTACTGGCAGGCGTCGTGGCACGCGGGCGAAGTGCAGAAGGAAGCGGTGTACGGCGAGGCGCCGCCCGCCACGGAAGCCTGGTGGGGGCGCGCCGGCTGGGCCACGCGCAGCGTGACGGTGCTGTGCCTGCTGGTGTTCCTGGCGCTGGCCGCGATGCCGGAAGCCACCTTCGGCCTGCTCGGCTTTCCGCCGGCGATCAGCCTTGCGGCGCTACAGGGCGAGTGGTGGCGCCTGCTGACGCCGGCGCTGCTGCACTTCGGCCTGCTGCACCTCCTGTTCAATCTGCTGTGGTGGTGGGAGCTCGGCGGACTCGTCGAGAAATACCAGTCGTCCCGGCGCCTGCTGGCGCTCGGCGCGGTCATCGCGCTGGTCAGCAACGGCGCGCAGTTTCTCGTCTACGGCCCGGGCTTCGGCGGGCTCTCGGCGGTGGTCTACGGCCTGCTCGGTTATGCCTGGCTGTATCCCTTCGCCGATCCGCGCGCGCCGTTCCGCCTGCGCGGCGGCATCGTGGCCTTCATGCTGGGCTGGCTGGCGCTGGGCTATACCGGGATCTTCGACGCGCTCTTCGGCATCAATATTTCCCACCACGGCCATCTCGCTGGGCTGCTGGTGGGCGGCGCGCTCGGGCTGCTGCTCGGCCTCGTGAATTACCGGCGGCCGGAATCGCCCGACGCGGCGTGAGGCGGTCGTAGTGGCCTGCGGCGGTTACGGCCTGCCATCGACGGCAAAGGTAACGCCGGGCCTCTCCGTTCGAAGGGAATTTGCCGGGCAAAGTTCATGATGGATTCTTTGTGGAGAAAGGAAAACGCGACCCTTCTTTGTTTGGCGCTGTCTCTCGATCCGCCGGTGCAAGTGCCCGGCAGGAGGCGGAGGGAGTGGTTGCTCGGCGGTGAGGAAAAGCCTGTGGAAGCCCGGCCATGCCCGGGCCGAAAAAGATGCCGCTAAATGCCTGAACCAAAGTTTTCTGACAAGCCCTCTCCCGCCAGGGGAGAGGGGGCAGCGCCTGCAATAGCTGGCTTTGGGTGTCGGAAATTTTTGTGCGAGCACTGAGAAGGCTTCGCTCCGCCGCTGCGGGCGATGTGTGCGGGTGCCAGGGATGCGCGGGGAGAGGAAATCCGAACCGGATCTCCGGTGCGGATTCTCAGGGGTTGCTGCCTGTGGTGCGCCAGGAGGGACTCGAACCCCCACCCTTGCGGACTGGAACCTAAATCCAGCGCGTCTACCAGTTTCGCCACTGGCGCACGGGCTGGCGACTATAGCAAAGCCCGCGGCCATGTAGGAGCGGCTGCAGCCGGAGGCGCCTGGTCGCGAGCGCTGACAGCAGGGTCGGGATTGTTCGCGGCTGAAGCCGCTCCTACGTGCCGTGCCGTGTCTGTCCCGCTCCTCGCCAAGTCTGCTGCGGTTTTTCGCCGAGCGCTGCCGCGGCCCCAGGAGGGACTCGCTCCCGCACCCTGTTAAAGCGCGGAATCGGCACCGCCATGGCTGGCCTCGATGCCGGCCATCACGGCGTTGCGCTCGGCGCGCAGGAAATCCTTCTCGTAGTAGGCGGCGGCGAGCCGATGCAGGTCGCCGTTCAGCTTCTCGCGCAGCTGCGCCAGCGTGAGGTCGCTGCGGTCGAGGCGGACCACGCCGAACTCCGCGAGGTCGGGCTGCTGCTTGGCGGTGGACTTGAGCAGGGCGAAGAGATGCGTCCAGGGGCTGCCCTCCGGCCGGTGCGGAATGCGGTAGGCGGCCAGGCGCTCGCGCAGGGCGGCGGGGTCGTCGATGCGGAAGCTGCCGGGCAGCACCTGTTCCAGGAGGTTGTCGAGGCGCTGCCAGATCAGGCGTTTCTGCGCGGCGGAATAGCGGTTCCAGTCGATGACCTCGTGCAGGTAGCGGCGGCAGCCGCGGCAGACCGTGTCGCCGAAGGTGGTGGAGCAGATGCCGACGCAGGGAGTGGGAACCTTATCGAACAACATGGCGGGCCTGAACCGGGTGAGGCGCCAACCTTAGCAGATGCCGGCGCGCGCGGCAGCGTTTGACCGGCGCGGGCGATTCTGCGAAAAAGGCGCGGCTTTTCCCCCTTCCGGATGTGCTTCTCATGCCAGACCTCTACCCCCTCGTGAAACAGATCCACGTCGGCGCCGTGCTCGCCAGCGGCGGTTTCTTCCTGCTGCGCGGCCTGCTGATGATGCAGGAATCGACCCTGCTCAACGGCAAGTTCTTCCGCGTGGTGCCGCATGTCATCGATACCGTGCTGCTGTTGGCGGCGATCGTCCTGCTGGTCTATATGGGCGCCCTGCCGGCCTGGGTGCAGGTCAAGATCGCCGCGCTCTTCGTCTACATCTTCCTGGGAGTGCTGGCCTTCCGGCTGGCCCGGGGCTATGGCAGGCGGGTGTTCTGCTTCTTCATGGCCCTGGGCGTGTTCGCCTTCATCCTGAGCGTGGCCATCACCCGGCAGCCCTGGGGCTTTCTGCGGGCGATTTTTTAGCCGGTCAACCGATGGTGCCCTCGTGCGTTAGCTTTGTGACGCTGTCGGACATTTTTTTGTTGAGGAGTAGTAAAGGCAGGTTTCAGGAGCCTGTAGCCTTTGTTAAAAATCCCGCTGCGGCCTGGCCGGTCCAGGCCAGCCAGTTTAGTCCGGGGGGCGGTTTTCCCTTTTTGTCTGATCAGGAGATTCACCATGCGTAGCTTGATTATTCCCGTAGTGGCCGGTGTCGTGGCCCTGGCGGGCTGCACCACCAATCCCTATACCGGCGAGCGCCAGGCCAGCAAGGCGGCCTGGGGCGCGGGCCTCGGTGCAGCGGCCGGTGCGGCGGTCGGCTACTCCAAGGGCGGCTCGGACCGCAAGCAAAACGCGCTGAAGGGCGCTGCCATCGGCGGCGCGGCCGGCGGCGGTGTCGGCGCTTACATGGATTACCAGGAAAAGAAACTGCGTGATCGCCTGGCGGGTGTCGGTGTCGGCATCCAGAAGGACAAGGCCACCGGCGCCATCACCCTGATCATGCCGGGCAACATCACCTTCCCGACCGCGCAGAGCAGCATCAAGGCCGATTTCTACCCGGTGCTGGACGCCGTCGGCGACGTGCTCAAGGAATACAACAAGACATCGATCTCGATCTCCGGCCACACCGACAACGTCGGGCGTGACGACTACAACATGCAGCTGTCCCAGGACCGCGCCAGCTCCGTGGCCCAGTACCTGATCAGCCGCGGCGTCGCGGGCGGCCGCATCCAGGCCACCGGTTACGGCAAGTCGCAGCCGATCGCGGACAACTCCACCGAGGCCGGCCGTTCCCAGAACCGCCGCGTGGAAATCCGCATCAACCCGCCGGCTTCCGTCTGACGCGCCGGTAGTAAAAAAGCGGACTTCGGTCCGCTTTTTTCATGGCCCGGAATCTGCTCCGGCGCCTGCCCGTCCGCGGCTTTCGCGGCTTTCGCGGCTTTCGCGGCTTTCGCGGCTGAAGCCGCTCCTACAGCCCCTGTCCGTAGGAGCGGCTTCAGCCGCGAACCGGCATCAGCTTCAGCCGCGAACTCAGCGGCGCAGCAGCAGCGCCGTCATCAGCCGGGGCAGCAGGCGCAGGGTCTGCCCCTGCGGGTCGCGCCGCGGATTGAGCTCGACGATCTCGAGCCCGCGCAGGCGATGCTTGAGCGGCTGGTGCCGCAGGATGCGGGCGAGCTGGCCGGGATGCAGGCCGCCGGTCTCGGGCACGCTGACGCCGGGCGCCAGCATGGGGTCGAGCACGTCGAGGTCCAGGCTGACACCGAAGCCGCCGGGCGCCGCCGACACCTTGCGCCAGGCCTCGTCCAGAACGGCCGGCAGGCCGCGCAGCCTGATTTCCTCGCGCGTGTAGAAGCGCACGCCCAGCCGCGTCAGGCGCAGCGGCTCCTCCTCTTCGTAGCTGCGCACGCCGATGACGGCGCAGTACTCGGGCTGCAGCACCGGCAGCGCATGCCCGTTCATGCGCGTCAGACGCTCCTCGCCCTCGCCGAGCAGCACCGCCAGCGGCATGCCGTGCAGGCGCATGGTGGCGGAGGTGTCCGGCGTGTGGGAGTCGAGGTGGGCATCTATCCAGAGCAGGCCGAGCGGCTTGCGCTGCGCCGCGGCGATGCCGGTCCAGGTGCCGATGGCGCAGGAATGGTCGCCGCCGATCACCACCGGCAGCATGCCGCCGCGGCGCAGCCTGCGGGTATGCCGCATCAGGCGGCTGTTGTTGCGCAGGAAAACGTCGGCGGCGTTGGGCAGCTTCAGCGGCTGCGGCGTTTCCTCGCGCACGATGCCGGCCCAGCGCACGGCCAGCGTCTGGCGCTGGCGCAGCAGGCGGCGGTGCCAGCGCGGATATTCGCGTTCGCGGAACACCTCGGGGGCGTGGCGGCAGCCGGGGTGGGCGCCTCCTGCCGAAAAGGCAGCCCCCAGCAAGGCGATTCGCATAAGTCCTCCTTACGCTAAGAGGCTAGCTGATTGGCGGCAGCATGCCTGTGCTTGGCGGGAGGGCCCGGGCGGGCGTCAGGAGCCGGCGGGTCGCTTCAGGTGCTCGGAGCGGCTGCGCATCCGGTAGATGGGGTCGAGTTCCTCGAGATTGCTGAAGTTCATGCCGAGGTCGTTGAGGAGGCCGTCGCCGAGGCCGTAGATGAAGCCGTGCACCGACAGCGGCTGCCCGCGCTTCCAGGCGTTCTGGACGATGGTGGTGTGGCAGACGTTGGCCACCTGCTCGGCGACGTTCAGCTCGCAGAGCAGGCTGAGGGCCTGCTGTTCGTCCAGCCCCTCGAACTCGGAGGCGTGCACGCGGTAGACGTCCTTGATGTGGCGCAGCCAGTTGTCGATGAGGCCGAACTCGCGGTCCTGCAGGGCGGCCTGGACGCCGCCGCAGCCGTAATGGCCGGTCACCAGGATGTGCTTCACCTTCAGCACCTCCACGGCATACTGCAGCACCGACAGGCAGTTCATGTCGGTATGGATGACCAGGTTGGCGACATTGCGGTGCACGAACACCTCGCCCGGCAGCAGGCCCATGATTTCATTGGCCGGCACCCGGGAGTCGGCGCAGCCGATCCAGAGGAACTGGGGGGTCTGCTGCCGGGCCAGCTTGCTGAAGAAGTCGGGGTCCTGGGCCTTGATGCGCTCGGCCCAGGCCCGGTTGTTACGAAACAGGTCTTCCAGCATGACGGCATCCTTGGAAAATACCGGCGCAGTATGACAAGGGCGGTGCGGGACTTGAAGCCTCACCCCTGCCGGCTTCCGGGTTTTCAAGGTATTCTCCGGCCATCGCCTGCAGGCCCGTCGGCAGACCGCCTGGGGAAACAATAAAAACATCGAGGTAGATGAACATGCGGCATCTCAAGGCCCTGTTCGGCGCGACGCTGGCCCTGCTGCTGGCGGCCTGCTCCAACCCGCAATTCCTGCTGAGCCCGTTCAGCCATCCCAAGACCACGCAGATCCGTGACACCGTGACCACGATGGTCGACACCTCGACCTTCAAGCCGCTGGTCTGGGGCAGTTTCTTCGCTCCGGCCGAAGGCGCCTTCTTCAAGCCCGTCCTGCCGACCGATTCCCGCAACGCCGTCGTCTACGTCTACCGTCCGCAGAGTTCCTGGAACGATGCGGAACTCCAGGCGCCCGGTTTCTTCCTGAACGGCAAGTTCCTTTCCGGCCTGAAGAGCGGCGCCTATTTCTGGTTCGAGGTGCCGGCCAGCTCCTACTACTTCAGCGCCAAGCGTCCGCTGACGGTTTTCTACCTGAACACGATTTTCGAAACCGACGTCACCTTCGAAGGCGGCCGCAGCTATTACTTCCGTTACGACGAGGAAAAGCCGGGCCCGAAGAAGCGCAACAAGAATTCGCCGCTGGTCGTGATCGGGCCGCTGCAGCAGATGCCCGATGCGCAGGGCCGCCTGGAAGTGGCGCAGGCCCGCTTCATGGGCGTCGGCACCATGCTGCTCGCAGACGAGCAGCCGCAGTGGGCGCCCTTCGATTTCTATGCGGATGCGCGCGCCGTGGACTCCGCCAATCTCGATGTCACCAGCAAGATCCCGGGCGAGCTGAGCACCGACGAGGAGATGCGGCGCGCCCTGGTCAGGCAGGAGGGGACAGGGACGGCCCTCCCCGAAGAGAAACCGAAGAAGCGCTGGTGGAACGTCTCCCGCGGCCGCTGAGGCGGCAGGCGAGCAGGACAGGGGAGCCCTCGGGCTCCCTTGTGCGTTTCTGCGGCGGGGTTTTCTGCCGCGCTTGTTGAGGCGCCGGGCATCCGCTACTTTCCCTGCAAATTTCCGCGGACGTACAAGACATGGATTCTTCGCGCATGCAATGGCGGCAACTGCTTTCCCCCCAGCGCTTCAAGCTCAGGGACGGCAGGATCGTGCCGGGCAAAGCCTCGGCCAGCAGCGACATCGAGAGCGGCCTGCGCACGGATTTCCACATCGACCACGACCGCGTGGTGTTCTCCTCCGCCTTCCGCCGCCTCGGCCGCAAGACCCAGGTGCATCCGCTGGCTGTCAACGACCACACCCACAACCGCCTGACGCATTCGGTGGAGGTGGCGAGCGTCGGGCGCAGCCTCGGCAACCGCGTCGGCATGATGCTGAAGGAAGGCGGACACCTGCCCGCAGGCTTCACGCCCTTCGACATCGGCAGCGTGGTGCAGGTCGCCTGCCTGGCGCACGACATCGGCAATCCGCCCTTCGGCCACACCGGCGAGGATGCGCTGCGCGACTGGTTTCGCGATGCGGCGCATGCGCGCTTCCTGGCAGGGCTCGACGCCGACGAGAAGCTCGACATCCAGACCTACGAGGGCAACGCCCACGGCCTGCGCATGGTGGCGACGCTCGAGATGTACCACGGCGAGGGCGGCATGCGCCTGACCGCCGCCAGTC
Organism: Pseudomonadota bacterium; assembly: GCA_049320605.1. Lineage (GTDB taxonomy): Bacteria > Pseudomonadota > Gammaproteobacteria > Pseudomonadales > Moraxellaceae > UBA2031. The sequence goes on from JBMOQI010000013.1 coordinate 74,563, forward strand.
TCGGCGCGCTGATCAAGTATCCGTGGACGGCGGCGGCCGAGCCGGTAGCCGACGGCCGCCGGCGCAAGGGCAAGTTCAGTATCTACCAGGCCGAGCTGCCCTACTTCGAGGCGGTGGCGCAGGAGCTCGGGCTGATCGAGAAGGGCCGTCATCGCTGGGCCCGCCATCCGCTCTCCTACCTCATGGAGGCGGCGGACGACATCTGCTACGCCATCCTCGACCTCGAGGACGCCGTCGAGATGGAGATCCTCGACGTGACCGATTTCGAGGCCCTGCTCGGCCCCTTCGTCGAGCTCGACAAGCTCATGGCCATCCGCGACGACCGCCAGCGCTGCGCCGCCTTGCGCGGCATGGTGATCGGGCATTGCGTGAGCGAGGTCGCCAATACCTTCATGCTGCACCACGACGCCCTGCTGGCCGGCGAATTCCCGGCCAAGGACCTCATCGCCCTGGTCGCCCCCGATATCAGCAACATGCTCGGCCGCGCCAAGGAACTCGCCAGCCAGCGCGTCTACCGGCACCGCAGCAAGGTGGTGAAGGAAGTGGCCGCCTATCCCTGCCTGCGCCTGCTGCTGGATGCGCTGATTCCCGATGCGCAGGCCTTCGTGCAGCGCGGCGGCCACGACCTCACCACGCGCGAGAAGACCCAGCTTGCCCTGCTCGAGCGGCCCCTGCTGCCGGGCGAGAGCCTGTATTGCGCCTACCTGAAGGTGCTCGACTACATCGGCGGCATGACCGACAACCACGCCGCCACGCTCGCCCGCGAAATCTCCGGCGTCGGCATTCTCTGAGCCTCGCGCTGCCCTGACAGGCCCCGGGCGCGGTGTTATTCTCGTGCCCGGTCCGGCCCCCGCCTTTCATTAAAAATCCGTCAGAGGAGTCCCCATGGAACTTAACAGCAAGGTCGCCATCGTCACCGGTGGCGCCTCCGGCCTCGGCCTCGCCACCGTCGAAGCCTTCCTGGCGCGCGGCGCGCAGGTCGCGATTTTCGATCTCAACGAAGAGCAGGGCCAGGCCGTGGCCGCCCGCCTCGGCGAGAACGTCCTGTTCGCGAAAGTGAACGTCGCCGACGAGGCCTCCGTGCAGGCCGGCATCGCCGCCGTGATGCAGAAGCTCGGCGCCGTCCACGTCGCCGTGAACTGCGCCGGCATCGGCTCCGCCATGCGCACCGTGGGCAAGAACGGCCCGCACGCGCTGGACGTCTTCGCCAAGGTCATCGGCGTCAACCTGGTCGGCACCTTCAACGTCTGCCGCCTCGCGGCCGCCGAGATGCAGAAGAACGAGCCCAACGAGGACGGCGAGCGCGGCGTCATCATCAACACCGCTTCGGTGGCGGCCTTCGACGGCCAGGTCGGCCAGGTCGCCTATGCCGCCTCCAAGGGGGGCGTGGTCGGCATGACGCTGCCCATGGCGCGCGACCTCGCCGCCATCGGCGTGCGCGTCAACACCATCGCCCCGGGCATCTTCAACACGCCGCTGATGAACGCCGCGCCGGATGCCGTGAAGCTGCCGCTGATCGAGATGACGCAGTTCCCCAAGCGCCTTGGCCATCCGGCCGAGTACGCGATGCTGGTCCGGCACATCGTGGTCAACCGCTTCATGAACGGCGAGACCATCCGCCTGGACGGCGGCATCCGCATGCAACCGCGCTGACCCGCATCGCGGCAAAGGAGAAGCCCGGCTCGCGCCGGGCTTTTTTGTTTTTGCGGGGTCAGGGCTTGACCGTCCCGCTGCGCCGGAAATCCAGCTCGATGTCGCGCATGCGGAAAGGGAAGCCGCCGCTGCGCCGGTCCTCGAAGAAATATTTCAGGGTGCGGGCGATGGTGGGGAAGGCCAGCTCGTCCCAGGGGATCTCGGCCTCGGTGAAAAGGCGGCACTCCAGGCTCTCCTCGCCGACGCCGAACACGCCGTCCTTCAATTCTGCGCGGAACATCAGGTAGACCTGGTTGATATGGCGGATATTGAAGAGGGCATAGAGATCGCCGATGCAGACCTCGGCGGCGGCCTCCTCGAAGGTCTCGCGCGCGGCGGCCTCGGGCGTGGTCTCGCCGTTCTCCATGAAGCCGGCCGGCAGCGTCCAGAAGCCGCGGCGCGGCTCGATGGCGCGGCGGCAGAGCAGCACCTTGTCCTGCCACACCGGCAGGCAGCCGCACACCACCTTGGGGTTCTGGTAATGCACGGTGGAGCAGCCGTCGCAGACGTAGCGCAGCCGGGAATCGCCTTCCGGGATGCGATGCGTGACGGGCTGGCCGCAGTGACTGCAGAAATTCATGGCGGAATCCGGTGCGGGGGAGGCGCCAGTATAAGGCGCGCCTCCGTTACCCGACAGGCATAGCACGGGGATAACGGAAATTGCGGCATCCGACACTGTGGCGAGCCGGTGCGAGTCGTTACACTGGCCGCATGCCAGCAGAGAATCCGCATGCCTTTCGATAACCCGCTACCGCTGCTGCTCCGTCTCCGGGAACGGCTGCGCGACTACCAGCCGAATCCGGACCGGATCGACGCGGCCGTGCTCATGCCCGTGACCGATGCGCCGGCGCCGGAACTCATCCTGACGCGCCGGGCCAGCCACATGACCTCGCATGCCGGCGAAGTGGCCTTTCCCGGCGGCCGGCGCGATCCCGGCGATGCCACCGTCGTCGCCACCGCGCTGCGCGAGAGCCGCGAGGAAATCGGCCTGGCCGAGCACACGGTGGATATCCTCGGCAGCCTGGATGTCTTCACCTCCCGGCTCGGCCTGCGCGTGCAGCCCATCGTCGGCATGGTGCCGGCCGACGCGCCGCTGCTGCTGAACCCGGATGAAATCGAGAGCGTGTTCCGCGTGCCGCTGGAATTCTTCCTGACGCAGCGACCGGTCTATACGCACAATGTGCGCTTCATGGGCCAGGAGGTGACCGTGCCCAGCTTCAACTATCAGGATTATGTGATCTGGGGCCTGACCGCCTTCATGATCGTGGACCTCATGCAGCGGGTCTACGATCACCAGGTCGATTTCCGCTGGCCTGCCCCGATCCTGCGCAAGGATCAGGGATCGCCGGCCTGACCGAGGGAGGTTCCATGCGCTATTCCCTGGGCGAGCGCCGCATCGAGACGCGCGGCGACTTCTGGATTGCCGAGAGCGCGAGCGTCATCGGCTCCGTCATCCTGGAGAACAACGCCAGCATCTGGTTCAACGCCGTGGTGCGCGGCGACTGCGACACCATCACCATCGGCGAGAACAGCAACATCCAGGACGGCAGCGTGCTGCATGCCGACATCGGCGTGCCGCTCACCATCGGCCGCAACGTCACCGTCGGGCACAAGGTCATGCTGCACGGCTGCAGCATCGGCGACCACTCGCTCATCGGCATCAATGCCGTGATCCTGAACGGCGCGCGGATCGGGCGCTACTGCATCATCGGCGCCGGCGCGCTGATTCCGGAGGGCCGGGAGATTCCGGATTTCTCGCTGGTGGTGGGCAGCCCGGGCCGGGTGGTGCGCGAGGTCAGCGACGCCCAGAAGGCCATGCTGGAGATGAGCGCGCAGCACTATGTGGAGAATTTCCGGCGCTTCCGGCGCGAGCTGCGGCGCGAAGACTGAGCGCCGCTGCGCTGCCTTCCGCAAGGAGGCAGGCCTAAAAATAAAGCAGGCAGGACGCGGCAAGGTGAAGGCATATGAAAACGACAAGGCTGCTCGCCCTGCTGGGCACGATCATGATGCTGGCGCTGCCGGCCTGGGCCGCGAAGCCGGCGCCGGTGCAGCCCTGGATGCTGGCGGACTGGGACAATCCGGCGCCCCGCCTGGCCGACGCCGGCATCGAGGCCCGCGAACTCGGCGTCGCCATCGGGCGGCGCATGATGCTCTTCTCCCATGCCGAACGTGATATCGCGATCCCGAGCGCCAAGGGTTTGCGCAGTTATCCACGCGCGCGCTTCGTCTCGGCCGTGGCCCGCGTCGACCTGCCGGCCGCCACGCTGCGCCGCCGCTTGCAGGATTTCTCCGGCTACAAGAATCTTTTTCCGCTGATGCCGGAGTCGGAAGTGGTGGCGATGGATGGCCGCAACCAGCTGGCCCGTTTCCGCATCGAGGTGCCGCTGCCCGCCCTCGCGACGTTCACCGTGGATATCCGCGCCAAGCAGCGCTTCGAGGCAGACGGCAGCCTCTCGGTGCTGCTGGTCGACGGCAAGGCCGAGTCGCTGATCGCCGTGCTGGGCGGCATGACGGACGAGCTCGCCGACCAGCCGGTGCTGGGGCGCTGGGAGTTCCTGCCGCTCAACGAGCGGCAGAGCCTGGCGGTGTTCACCTACTGGGACCGCATGGAGCTCAAGAGCTTTTTTGCGCGCAAGCTGCTGGAGGCGTATCCGGAGCTGCGTGTGGCCAACCTCTATCTCTTCCCGATGCTGGCGCTGGAGCCGGTGCGGCGCGCCTTCGTCGCCCTGCCGCCGCAGTCCGGCGCAACCCGTCCCCAGGGCATGCAGTCGCTGGAGCGGCTGCGCGGCCTCCTGGAGCGGCTCTCCGCCAATGGCCACGTCGCGGTGATGGAGGCCGAGCCCGCGGCCGCGCCGGCCGGGACGCCGGGGGCCTTGCGCTATGTGTCGCTGGCCACGCGCGTGGCGGCGCCGCTGGAGAGTACGAAGACGCTGGCGACCACTTACGAGCGCCTGCCGGAGGTGATGAAGGAAGTCGACGATCTCGCGGTGAAGGCGCGCGGGCCGCAGGTCGACCTCGATCTCAGCGTGAAGTTCGCGCTGCTCATCATCCGCTTCACGATCGACCTGGAGCTGCAGAACACCTGGGCGGCGCCGCAGCGCCTGGAGTTCGTCCGCAGCGGCGGCGAACTCGCGCAGCTGCGCGGTGCCAGCGAGTGGCACGCGCTGCCCGGCAGCCGCGACACGCTGATGCTGCTGTCGGCCGCGCACGAGATCGGCGACGACGCGCCCCTCGTGCTGCGCCTGGTCCAGCGCATCGCCGGCCAGCTGCCCTATATCGACCAAGCCGGCAGCCTGATCGTGCAGCTGATCGCGATGGAACGCATGAAGCCCTGGATAGAAAAGAATGCCGCGGCGGGCGCGGTCGAACCGAACGAGAAGAAGGAAGTGGTAAATGAGTGACGCTGCCGCGATCCTGGGCACGCCGTTCGCCCCGGGGGCCACGCGCGTGCTGTTCTGCGGCGCCGGCGAGCTGGGCCGTGAGGTGGTGATCGAGCTGAAGCGCCTCGGCTGCGAGGTGATCGCGGTGGACCGCTACGCGCATGCGCCGGGCATGCAGGTGGCGGACCGCGCCCATGTCATCGACATGCTGGATGCGGCGGAGCTGCGCCGCGTGATCGTGGCGGAGCAGCCGCATCTGGTGGTGCCGGAGATCGAGGCCATCGCCACCGGGGCGCTGCTGCAGCTCGAGGCCGAGGGCTTGCGCGTGGTGCCGACGGCGCGCGCGGCGCACCTCACCATGCACCGCGAGGGCATCCGTCGCCTGGCGGCGGAGGAGCTCGGCCTCGCTACCTCGCCGTATCGCTTCGCGGATGATTTCGCCAGCTTCGCGGACGCCGCGCGCGCGCTCGGCTTTCCCTGCGTGGCGAAGCCCGTGATGTCGTCCTCCGGCAAGGGCCAGAGCCTGCTGAAGGGCGAGGCCGACCTGCCGGGCGCCTGGGATTACGCACAGGCGGGCGGCCGTGCCGGCAAAGGGCGCGTCATCGTCGAAGGCTTCATCGATTTCGATTACGAAATCACGCTGCTGACCGTGCGCTCGGCCTCCGGCACGCATTTCTGCGAGCCCATCGGCCATCTGCAGATCGACGGCGACTACCGCGAGTCCTGGCAGCCGCAGCCGATGCCGGCGGCGGCGCTGGCGGAGGCGAAGCGCATGGCGGAGAAGGTGACGGCGGCGCTGGGCGGCTGGGGCATCTTCGGCGTCGAACTCTTCGTGAAGGGCGACCGGGTCTGGTTCAGCGAAGTCTCGCCGCGGCCGCACGACACCGGCCTCGTCACGCTGGTCTCGCAGCCGCTTTCCGAATTCGCGCTGCATGCGCGCGCCATCCTCGGCCTGCCGGTCCCGAACATTCGCCAGCACGGGCCGGCGGCTTCCTGCGCGCTGCTGGTGCAGGGCGATTCCGGCAACCTGCGCTTCGGCAACCTCGGCGCCGCGCTGGCGCAGCCCGACACCGACCTCAAGCTCTTCGGCAAGCCCGAGGTGCGCGGCGCGCGCCGCCTCGGCGTCGGCCTCGCGCTGGGCGCGAGCATCGCCGAAGCACGGCAGAAAGCGCGCGATGTCGTGGCGGCGGTGAAGGTCGAACTCTGAGCCGGTGTTCCCCGCCTGCCGGTAGGAGCGGCTTCAGCCGCGAACGCCTCACCGCGAACTGCAATGCCTCGACATGAAAAAAGCCCGCATCGATGCGGGCTTAATTTTTGGAGCATTCGCGGCTGAAGCCGTTCCTACAGAGGGGTGGGCGATACGGGAAATCAGGCGGGCCGGAGGTCCGGCGGGAGCACCCGCGCCGCGCGCACGGCGTTGTCGCGAATCTGCAGGACCTCGATGCGGTAAGCGCCGATGCGCAGCGAGAGCGGCGATTCCGGAATGGTTTCCAGCGCCTCCAGGATCAGGCCGTTCAGCGTCTTGGGGCCGTCCACCGGCAGGTCCCACTGCAGCATGCGGTTGATGTCGCGGACGCTGCAGGCGCCGTCGATCTGCCAGGAGCCGTCGCCCTGGCGGCGCATGTCGCGGTGGCCGTCGCCGATGCGCGTGGTGAACTCGCCGACGATTTCCTCGAGGATGGCCTCCAGGGTGACGATGCCCTGCACGTCGCCGTATTCGTCCACCACCAGGCCGAAGCGCCGCTTCAGCTTCTGGAACTGCAGCAGCTGCGCCGGCAGCGTGGTGCCTTCCGGCACGAAATAAGGTTCGCGCACGTACTGCATGATTTCGGCGCGGGTGAGCTCGGGCTTGCCGAGGAAGCGCGTGCTGTTGCGCACGTGCAGGATGCCGACGCAGTTGTTGAGCTCGCCGCGGTAGACCGGCAGGCGCGTGTGGTGGGTGCGGCGGAGCTGGCGCACGATGCTCTCGATGTCGGCCTCGATGTCGATGCCCTCGACTTCGCCGCGCGGGATCATGATGTCGTTGACGGTGATGCGGTCGAACTCGAGCACGGCGAGCAGCATGCTGCGGTGCTGGCCGACGGCGAAGACGTCCTGGCCGAGCGCGCGCAACTCCTCGGCGAGCTGGCGGCGCTCGCCGGCGGCGAGCGGGTTGAGGCGGAAGAGCACGTTGGTGGTGACGTTAACCAGCCAGAGCAGCGGCGTCAGCAGGCGCAGCAAGGTCGGCAGCAGGAGCGCGGCGGCGCGCGCCACCGGCTCGGGGTGATGCGCCGCCACGCGCTTGGGACCGACCTCGGCGACGATGGTCAGCGCCAGCACCAGGGCGCCGAGCGCGACGACGAGGCCTGCCGCGCCGCCCGTGCGCAGGCCGATCAGCGCCGCCATCGCCGCTGCCAGCGCGTTCGCGCCGCTGGTGAGGATGAGCATGAGGCCGACGAGGCGGTCGGGCCGGGCGAGCAGGCCGAGGATGCGGCGCGCGCCTTTGTCGCCGGTGCGCGCCAGCTGGCGCAGGCGATAGCGGTTGGCCGTCATCACGGCGCTCTCGGCGGCGACGCCGAAGGCCGAGACGGTGAGGGCGAGGGCCAGCAGGCCGAAACAGAAACCCAGCGAGATGTCTTCCACGGCAGTCCGTTGGCAGCAGGAGTTCGGGCGGCTTCAGGCCGGCCTGTGCAGGATCAGTTCCAGCACGACCTTGCTGCCGTAGAAACCGAGCAGCAGCAGCACGAAGCCCCAGAGCGTGAAGCGGATGGCGGTGGCGCCGCGCCAGCCCAGCCAGTGGCGGCCGGCGAGCAGCACGGCGAATACGCTCCAGGCCGCGAGGGTGAAGATCGTCTTGTGGGCGACATGCTGGGCAAAGAAATCGGTGAGCGTGAGGAAGCCGGTGCCGATGGCGAGGGTCAGCAGCAGGAAGCCGATGGCGATCAGGTCGAAGAGCAGGCGCTCCATGGTGACCAGCGGCGGCAGGGCCGCCAGCAGCCAGCCCCGGCGATGCCGGCGCAGCTGGCTGTCCTGCACCGCCAGCAGCACCGCGTGCGCGGCGGCGATGGTCAGCACGCTATAGGCCAGGATGGAGAGGAGGATGTGGGCTCGGGTGCCGGGGCCGAGGCCATGCAGGAGGACGTAGGGCGCCGTGGCGAACTCCGACAGCAGGATGCCCAGCGCCGCCAGCGGAAAGGCGCCCAGCGTCAGGGTGACCACGGGCTGGTACAGGCTCATGGCGATGGACAGCGTGGCGATCAGCCAGCCCACCAGCGAGATCATGGGGAAAAGCCCGAGGTCGAGACCGCCCGGATGGTGGATGGCGGCGTTCAGGCTGATCAGGTGCAGGGGCAGGGCCAGGGCGCCGAGGGCAAGGACCTGGCGGCTGCGTACGGCTTCACGGCGGGCCAGCTGGCGACCGAGCAGGAAACTGGCGAGGACATAGAGCAGGGCGGCAGCCAGGCCGGCCAGGGTGGACATGATCCGTAGGCTTCCTTGAGTCGGGGCGCGTGAGTTTTCAAAGGCTTGGCGAAGCGAGCGCGCAGTGTGGCACAAGGTTTTCGGGTTTTGAAGCAAGCCGGCGGCCTGCTGCCCGCAGCGGCCATCTGGCGGCGCGGGCGCTTACGACAGATTCCTTTTGTCCGGGGAGGCGCCGGCGCCGCGCGGTCGCCAGCGCTGCAGGATGTCGATGAGGTTGGCGCGCTTGAAGGGCTTGGGCAGGAAATCGTTCATGCCGCTGGCCAGGCAGGCGGCGCGCTCGTCGCGCAGGATGCCGGCGGTGACGGCGACGATGGGCGTGGGCGGCCATCCGCGTTCCTGCTCGATGCTTCGGATCTGGCGGGTGGCCTCGAAGCCGTCGAGGTCCGGCATCTGGCAGTCCATGAGGATGATGTCGAAGCTGCCCTGCCGGAAGGCCTCGACCGCCTGCCGGCCGTTGTCCGCCAGCGTCACCCGGCAGCCCAGCCGGGTCAGCGTGGCGCGCGCCACCTCCTGGTTGGTGGGGGTGTCCTCGGCGAGCAGGACGCGCAGCCCGTGGAGGGACTGTTCGGGCTGGCGCCGCCCGCTGCCCAGCGGCTGCTGCACCAGGGCGTCGCGCAGCGCTTCCTGCAGCTCGTGCAGTTGCACGGGGGCGGCGAGGGCGCAGGCGTAACCCTGGGCATGCGCTGACTCCTGGTCGGGCTGCTGGGCCGTGAGCAGGATCATGCGCAGACCGGCCAGGCGCGGGTCGTTGCGGATGTCGCGGCGCAGGCGGGCGTTGTCGAGGCCGCCGCAGAGCAGGAAGGCGTACGGACTGCCGCGCTCGGCGGCGTCCTGCAGCAGGGCCAGGACCTGGCTCTCGGCGCAGGTGTCGCAGTGCAGGCCCAGCCGCTCCGCCTGCTGCTTGAGGCCCTGCAGCTCGGCCTCGGTCTCGCCCGCGGCGAGCAGGCGCAACCCCTGCAGCGAGGCAATGGCCTCCGGGGCAAAGGTTTCCTCGGCGGCGGCTTTCAGGCGCAGCGTGAACCGGAAGCGGGTGCCGACGCCCGGGGTCGAGGTCACGACGATCTTGCCCCCCATCATTTCCACCAGCTGCCTGACGATGGCCAGGCCGAGGCCGGTACCGCCGAAGCGGCGCGCATGCGAGCTGTCCGCCTGCACGAAGGGATGGAAGAGATTGGCCAGGGATTCGGCCGTCATGCCGATGCCGGTGTCCAGCACGTCGAAGGCGAGCAGCACCTCGTCCTCGCCCTGCGGCGTGCAGCCCAGGCTGACGGTGACCCGGCCCTGCTCGGTGAACTTGATGGCGTTGCCCATGAGGTTCATGAGGATCTGGCGCAGGCGGTTGGGGTCGCCGCGCACTACCGGCGGCACGCCCGCCTCGATACGGCTGACGAGTTCCAGGCCCTTGTTGCGGGCGCGCTCGGACAGCAGCTCCACGACATCGCGGGTGACGCGGGCCGGATTGAAATTGATGGCCTCCAGTTCCAGCCGCCCGGCCTCGATCTTCGAAAAGTCCAGGATGTCGTTGATGATGGCCAGCAGCGACTCGCCCGAGCTGTGCACGGCCTCGGCATAGTGACGCTGGTCCTGACTCAGCGGACTGTCGAGCAGGAGCTCGGTCATGCCCAGGACACCGTTCATGGGCGTGCGGATCTCATGACTCATCATGGCCAGGAAGAGGGACTTGGCCTGGTTGGCGGTTTCCGCCGCGTCCTTGGCCTGGCGCAGTTGCCGCGTGCGCTCGGCCACGAGCTGCTCGAGGCCTTCGCGATGCTTCCTGAGCTCGGCCTCGCGCAATTCGATCTGCGCCAGCATCTCGTTGAAGCGGGCGATCAGCAGGCCGATTTCATCGTCGCTGCCGCCCGGCGCGCGCAGGGCGTAGTTGCGCTGTGCCGCGACGCTCTCCGCCGTGGCGGCCAGGTTCAGAATGGGCGTCGTCACCTGGCGCATCAGGCGCAGGCCGAGACGGGTAGCCAGTGCCAGCGCCGCGGCGGCAAGCAGGGCCATGAGCAGCAGGTAGGCGCCCAGCATCCGCCAGCTGTCGCCGAGGTCGGCATCGATGCGCAGATGCCCCAGCGTTTCGCCCTCCAGCACGATGGGCGTGTCCGTGTGCATGCGCCGCGACAGCATGAAAGCCGGCGGGGGGCGCGGCGTGCAGCGCGCGTCCACATCGGGGCGGAAGGTCACGCTGGCGAACAGCTTGCCGTCCCGGTCGGCAATGCAGGCATACACGATATTGCGGTCGGCGCGCAGGGACTGCAGGGTGGCAGTGGCCTCGCCGCCATCGCGGAAGGCGAGGGCGGCCTGGCTGTTGAAAGCCGTGGCGAGGGCCAGCGTGGACAGCCGGGTCTGGACGTCCTGCTCCATCTTGAGGGCGGCATTGAGAGCGAAGGACAGCCAGGCGATCAGCAGGGCGAGGCCGGCGGAGAGCAGCAGGATGTCCAGGAACTTGCGCTGCAGCATGCCCTTGCGCGGCATCATGGCGTGCCTCCGCGCAGGTTGTGCGCCAGCTGCAGCAGGCGCGCGCTCATCTTGAGGCCGGCGGTCTGCGCCGCCTTCAGGTTGACGGAGAACTGCACGCGATTGGCTTCCACGAAGAGGCCGATCATGCCGCCCTGGTGGATAAAGTCGCCGGAGTCGCCGATGGTGAGTACGTTGCCGTGGCCGATGGCCTGCAGCAGCTGCGTACGCAAGCTGTCGTTCATGCTGCCGACAACCAGGATATGACAGCCTGGCAGGCTGTCAGGCGTTTCCAGCCTCCGCACCCGTATCTTCCGCCCTTGCGCCTCGCGTCCGTTGAGCAAGTGCAGCCTGCCTTCGAGCGTGGCTTCCCACACGCAGAGCTGCAGCGGGCTGTCCGGCTCGGCAAAGGCCGAGCCGGGCCATTCTACGAACTTGGCGAAGTTGTAGATGAAGGCCGTCTTGATCTCGGCAGCATTGTTATTGGCGTGGACAGGAAAAGGAGATGCCAACAGTCCCAGGCCGAGGGCCAGCATCCGGCAGGACTTTTCCAGGCGTCTCCACATCGGGCTCACCATGTTCCTTTCGGCAGCCATACAAGGTCAGGAAACCGGATCGTTACGCTCCGTGCAACCGCGCCCCTTTATTGCCGAACAAGGACAGAAGGCCTTGCAAAAGCGGATAAAAAGCAGGGATAGGACTAGATGTTAGCCGCTTAGCCTGCAGGGCGCAGTAGCACCGCCGGGAAAAGCCATGGACAGGGGGGGCGTCCCTCCTATAATCGGCCGCCTGTATTCCTGCTGCATCGGGTATTTCATGTTTGACAGCCTCAGTGAACGTCTTGGCCAGAGCCTGCGCAATGTCGCGGGTTCCGGGCGCCTGACGGAAGACAATATCAAGGACACCCTGCGGGAAGTCCGCATGGCCCTGCTCGAGGCCGATGTCGCCCTGCCGGTGGTGAAGGACTTCATCGACCGCATCCGGGAACAGGCGCTGGGCCAGGAAGTGCTGAAGGCGTTGTCGCCGGGCCAGGCCTTCGTGAAGATCGTGCACGACGAGCTGGTGCGTACCATGGGCGAGGCCAACGAATCGCTCAACCTGGCGGCCACGCCGCCGGTGGTCATCCTGATGGCGGGCCTGCAGGGCGCCGGCAAGACCACCACGGTCGCCAAGCTGGCCCGCTATCTCAAGGAGCGCGAGAAGAAAAAGGTGCTGGTGGCCTCGGCAGACATTTACCGTCCGGCCGCCATCAGGCAGCTGGAGACGGTGGCGCGCGATGTGGGCGCCATCTTTTTCCCCTCCCGTACCGATCAGGATCCGGTCGACATCGCCCGCAATGCCATCGCCGAGGGCCGGGTAAAGTTCGCGGATGTGGTCATCATCGACACGGCCGGTCGCCTGCATGTCGATGCAGACATGATGGGCGAGATCAAGCGCCTGCATGCCGCCATCAATCCGGTGGAAACGCTGTTCGTGGTGGATGCCATGACCGGCCAGGATGCCGCCAATACGGCCAAGGCCTTCAATGAGGCGCTGCCCCTGACCGGCGTCATCCTGACCAAGGCCGACGGCGATGCCCGCGGCGGCGCTGCGCTGTCGGTACGCATGCTCACCGGCAAGCCCATCAAGTTCATGGGCGTGGGCGAGAAGACCGATGCCCTGGAGCCGTTCTATCCGGAGCGTATCGCGTCGCGCATCCTTGGCATGGGCGACGTGCTGTCGCTGGTGGAGGAAGTCGAGCGCAAGCTCGACAAGGAAAAGGCCGAGAAGCTCGCCAAGAAGCTGAAGAAGGGCAAGGGCTTCGATCTTCAGGACATGCTCGACCAGTTCCAGCAGATGCGGAACCTCGGCGGCATGGGCGGCCTGCTCGACAAGCTGCCCGGCATGAATGCTGCCGCCATCCAGCAGGCCATGGCAGGCGGCGCCCCCGAGAAGATGGTCAGGCAGATGGAGGCCATCATCCTGTCGATGACGCCGGCGGAGCGGCACAAGCCGGACCTGATCAACGGTTCGCGCAAGCGCCGTATCGCGGCCGGCTCGGGCACCCGGATCCAGGACGTCAATCGTGTGCTCAAGCAGCATGCACAGATGGAAAAGATGATGAAGAAGCTGTCCTCTCCCGGCGGCATGATGAAGATGATGCGGGGCATGCAGGGGCTGATGGGGGACGGGGCTGGCGGCCTGCCCCCCGGTATGGGCGGCCCGGGTGCCGGTGGCGGCCTGCCGCCGGGGTTCAAGAAGAAGTGAGTCATGCAGAAGCCTGCCTGTCTCAGCCAGGGTGAAAACTCACGAGCTGATCCGCGGGCTTCTGCAGGCCGGTGGAAGGCAGTCAGCCTTTTTTAAGGTTCACCAGCGAAGCGGCAAAGATCAGTCCGGTGCCGGCGATGGCGAAGCCATCCGGGGTTTCGCCCCAGAGTACCCACGCATAAAGACCGGCCACCACGATGGCCAGGTAGGTGATCGGACCGATCCGGTTGGCAGGGGCAAGCGCGTAGGCGCGGGTGAGGCAGAGCTGGCTGAGCGTCGCCAGGGCGCCGACGGCGGCCAGCAAGCCGAGTTCATGCGGAGTGATGGCGCGTCCAGCCCAGAGCAGGGGCGCGGTCGAAGCCACCGTCGAGAGCAACGCAAAATAAAACACCACGCGCGTTGCCGGTTCGGTGGCGCCCAGGGCGCGTACGGTCACGAAGGCCGTGGCGGCCAGCACGCTTGAGCCGAGTCCGATCAGCGCGAACTGGTTGAGTATTCCCCCGCTCGGCTTGCAGACCAGCAGGACGCCGACAAATCCCAGCAGTGCCGTGGCCCAGGCACGCAGGGTCATGGGCTCCTTCAGGAATATCCATGCCACCAGCGGAATGAATACCGGCGAGGAATAGGTGAATACCATGGCGCTGGACAGAGGCAGGTGGGCGATGGCGTAGAAAAAGCCGTACATGGCGGTGAGCCCGGTCAGGGCGCGCCACAGATGGCGGCCGAAGACTGCGGTGCGGAAGCCCACGTCGCGCTGCAGCAGCATGACCGGCAGCAACAGGAGCAGACCGGCCAGATTGCGGGCAAAGACCACGATTTCATTGCCGACCGTATGCGAGGCCAGACGAATGAACACGCCCATGGTGGCGAACAGGAGGGCGGAAAGCGCCAGCAGGGCAGCGCCTTTCAGGGTCGGGGATTGCGGCATTCGGAAGGTCTCGCAGGCGCGCGCAGCATAGCGGAACGGCGGTTTCATTGCCGAGGGAATTCACGTAGACTACGCGGCCTTTCGGGATGGCCCCAAGGTTTGAGGCTGTCCGCAAAGCCGGTTCTCAAAGAGGCACAAGGCCTTAATTTTCAGGTGCAAGAAACATGGTGACCATTCGTTTAGCCCGTGGCGGCGCCAAGAAGCGTCCTTTCTACCAGGTCGTGGTGACTGACAGCCGCAATGCCCGTGACGGCCGCTTCATCGAGCGCGTGGGTTTCTTCAATCCCATCGCGACCGGCCAGGAAGAGCGCCTGCGCGTGAACGCCGAGCGCTACCAGTACTGGGTCTCCCAGGGTGCGCAGCCTTCCGAGCGTGTTGCCGCGCTGGTGAAGGACGCCGCCAAGGCCTGACATGAGTAGCAGGGCGACGCCGGCAGCGCCGGCCGCCGCCTCCGTGCCGGACGCGGAGGACATGGTTGCCGTGGGGCATGTTGCCACGCCGCACGGCATCAAGGGCTGGGTCTGGGTGTACTCCCTGACCGATCCCGCCAGCAACATCTTCGGTTACCGGCCCTGGTACCTGAAGGAGCGCGGCGGCTTCCGCGCCGTGAAGGTGCTGGAGTGGCGCGAACAGGGCAAGGGCGTCGTGGCCTGCCTCGACGTTTCCTCCGACCGGAATACGGCCGAAACCCTGCGGAACCTTGAGATTTGGGTTCCCAAGGTTGCACTGCCGGAGCTGGAAGAGGGCGATTACTACTGGTCCGATCTCATCGATCTCGAGGTGCGGACCGAAGCCGGCCAGTTGCTCGGCACCGTGCACAGCCTGATGGAGACCGGCTCCAACGACGTGCTGGTGGTGCAGGGCACGGCGGAGAGCCTGGATCGTAACGAGCGGCTGATTCCCTGGCTGCCGGGCTCGGTGGTGAAGAATGTCGATCTCGCTGCGCGCACGATCACCGTCGACTGGGATCCCGGGTTTTGAGCATGTGGGTCGGGCTGGTCAGCCTGTTTCCGGAAATGTTCCGGGCCATTGCTGACAGCGGTATCACCGGTCGCGCGGTGAAGAAGGGCCTGATCGAGCAGGAGTGCTGGAATCCGCGGGACTTCACCGATGATGCCTACCGCCGGGTGGATGACCGTCCCTACGGGGGCGGACCGGGAATGGTGATGCTGATCGAGCCGCTGCGGCGCTCGCTTGCCGCCGCGAGAGCGGCGGCGGCGGCGAAAGGCCTGCGGCCGAAGGTGATTTACCTCTCGCCGCAAGGCCGTGTCCTCAGTCAGGCCGGCGTGCGCGAGCTGGCGGCGGAGCCGGCCCTGATTCTGCTCTGCGGCCGTTACGAAGGTATCGACGCGCGTCTCATCCGGCGTGAAGTCGATGCGGAGTGGTCGATAGGCGACTACGTGCTGTCGGGCGGCGAATTGCCGGCGATGGTGCTGATCGATGCGATAACCCGATTGCTGCCCGGCGCGCTGGGTAGCGAAGCCTCGGCGGAGCAAGACTCTTTCACTGACGGCTTGCTGGATTGCCCGCACTACACCCGCCCCGAAGTCTACGAGGGCGAGGTGGTTCCGGCGGTACTGCTCTCCGGCGATCATGCGGCCATCCGCCGCTGGCGACGCCGGCAGAGCCTGGAAAGAACAATGCAGCGTCGGCCCGATCTTCTGGAGAAGGCCACGCTGGACAAAGAGCAGCAGAAGCTGCTCGACGAGATCCGCCGCGAATGCGGCGAGGATGAGGCGGGGCGATAGACCCCTTCATCTCCATGGGTCCGGCAACGGGCCTTATGTGTAACGGTTGGCATGCGCCGGGCATTCCCGAAACGGAGTGATCCACAGCCTCTGCGGCCATATTTAGAGGAAATGCCATGAGCGGCAAGCATCCCCTGGTGCAAGCGGTTGAACAGTCCCAACTCAAGCAGGATCTTCCGGCTTTTGCCCCCGGTGACACTGTCATCGTACAGGTGAAGGTGAAGGAAGGTGATCGCGAACGTCTGCAGGCCTACGAAGGCGTGGTCATCGCCAAGAAGAACGCCGGCCTGAACTCCTCGTTCACGGTGCGCAAGATTTCCAACGGCGTGGGCGTGGAGCGGGTGTTCCAGACTCATTCTCCGGTGGTGGCCGGCATCGAAGTGAAGCGCCGCGGCGATGTCCGTCGTGCCAAGCTGTACTACCTCCGCGATCGCTCGGGCAAGTCCGCGCGCATCAAGGAGAAGCTCACCGGTGCCCGTCCCGACTAATCCGGCGGCAGCGACGAGCACAGCAAAAAGGCGGCCACTGGCCGCCTTTTTGCTGGCTGTGAGTCCGGTCGCTGCAGTTTCTGATGCCGCCGGGTCTCCGGTATGCTGGAGCCATGAGTGATTTCATAAAACGCCCGCGTGGCCGGCCCAAGGCCGCGGCAAGCGCTCTGCCCGAGACTGCCGAACTGCGTCAGTTCCGCAGCAAGCTGGTGGTGGAGGGGCTGAGCAGGCATTCCGTGGCAGGCTACCTCACCGACCTGCACAAGCTGGCGCGCTGGGCCGAGCCCCGCAGCCTGCTGGAGCTCCGCTACGACGACCTGGCGCGTTATATCGTGCAGCTGCAACTGGAGAGCAGCCATCCCCGCTCCCGTGCCCGCTGCCTTTCGGCGCTGCGGCGTTTTTACCGCTTTCATCTTGCGCAGAACCGCATTGCGGCCGATCCGACCTTGAACCTGGAAAGCCCGAAGCTGGGGCGACCCCTGCCCAAGGATCTTGCCGAGGCTGACGTAGAGGCCTTGCTTGCAGTTCCGGCTATCGACACGCCGCTGGGGCTGCGCGACCGCGCCATGCTGGAGCTTCTGTATGCCTGCGGTCTGCGCGTTTCCGAACTGGTCGGGTTGCGCATTGACCAGCCCAATCTGCGCGGAGGCTTTCTGCGCGTGACCGGAAAGGGTTCGAAAGAGCGGCTGGTGCCCATGAATGACACGGCCATGGACTGGCTGGTGCGGTATGTCGATGAGGCGCGGCCGGTATTGATGGCAGGGGGGGCTACCGAGGCCCTGTTTCCCAGTCGGGAAGGGGAGTTCATGAGCCGGCAGACCTTCTGGTACCGTATCAAACAGCTGGGGCGGGCGGCGGGAATCATGCGGCCGCTGTCGCCCCATACGCTGCGACACGCCTTTGCCACGCATCTGCTCAATCACGGGGCCGATCTGCGCGTAGTACAGATGCTGCTGGGCCACAGCGATCTTTCCACGACGCAGATCTATACGCACATAGCCAATCAGCGGCTGCAGGACCTGCATGCCCGGCATCATCCGCGAGGCTAGGCTTCCGAGCCGCCGGGCATTTACTCTTGTGCCATCGGTAAGGCTTTCACCAAGCTTTATGCTGATGGCACGTATTTCTGGAGACTATCGATGCAATTTCGCTTTATAGGTGGGCTCCTGCTCTCCTTCCTGCTGGCTTCCCTGCTTCATGCCGAGCCGGAGGAGGCAATTCGCGCCAAGCTCAAGGTGGCGATACCGGATGCAGAAGTCGTCAGCATTACCGTGGCTCCGGTGGCAGGTCTTTATCATGTCAACTTGCGGAACTATGGGCCGGTGCTGATGACGGGCGACGGCCGCTACCTGATCCAGGGAGAAATGCTGGAAATCCAGGAGGGCAGGATTGTGAACGTCGAGGATCAGTACCTGGCAGCGGAGCGCAAGCGGGTGCTGGCGACGGTGAAGCCCGCCGACATGGTGGTTTTCCCGGCAGCGGGCAAAATGAAGGCTTACGTTTATGTCTTTACCGACGTGGACTGCGGTTACTGCCGGAAACTTCATGCTGAAATTGCCGAAATCAACAAGCAGGGGATAGAAGTGCGTTATCTGGCCTTTCCGCGCAGCGGCCCCGATTCTCCTATCGCGGCCAAGCTGTCGGCGGTCTGGTGTGCCAAGGACAGGCAGGCGGCCATGACCCAGGCCAAGCGTGGCGTCTCGCTCCCTGCGGCTTCCCCGCTGTGCAAATCCCCGGTCAAGGCGCAATACCAGCTGGGCACGGAATTGGGGGTGCGGGGCACGCCGGCCATCTTCGACAAGGACGGCATGCAGCTTGGCGGCTATGTGCCGGCAGCCGAGCTCGGCAAGAGCCTCAAGCTGCGCTGAGCAAGCCTTTTTGGCCCGGCCTCCGGTTTGACAAAGCCGGGGGCCGACCATAATGTTGCGCGCGCTTATTTTTCCTGACTGCATGGGTGCGCAGGGCCAGAGACGGGATCTCGGGCTCTCTTTGCCTGTGCCACGCAAGCCCTCCAATTGATTTCAGGTGATGATGTGAAACCGGTTTCCGTAGGTATTGTCGGCCTGGGTACTGTGGGCGGCGGCGCCTTCGATCTGCTGAGCGACAATGCTGCTGAAATTTCCCGCCGCACTGGCCGCGAAATCCGGGTCACGCATGTGGGAGTTCGTCGAGACAATCCCCGCTTCGACCTTTCCGGTGTCAGGGTCAGCCGCGACATCATGGCCGTGGTCAACGACCCCGCCGTCGATATCGTGGTCGAGGTCATTGGCGGGACCACGACAGCACGCGAAGTCGTGATGCAGGCCATCAATAACGGCAAGCACGTGGTCACCGCCAACAAGGCGCTGCTGGCGGAATTCGGCAATGAAATATTTGCCGCGGCCGAAAAGAAGGGTGTCTATGTCGCTTTCGAGGCGGCCGTGGCCGGGGGCGTGCCGATCATCAAGGTGCTGCGCGAGGGGCTTGCCGCCAATCGCATCGAGTGGCTGGCCGGCATCATCAATGGCACCGGCAATTTCATTCTCACCGAGATGCGCGAGAAGGGCCGCGACTTCAACGACGTGCTGAAGGAAGCGCAGGAGCTCGGCTATGCCGAAGCCGACCCCACCTTCGACGTCGAAGGTATCGACGCTGCGCACAAGCTGACCATTCTCGCTTCGCTGGCCTTTGGTATCCCGCTGCAGTTCAGCAAGGCCTATACCGAAGGCATCACGAAACTCACCCGCGAAGATGTGGCCTATGCCGAAGAGCTCGGCTTCCGCATCAAGCACCTCGGCATTGCACGCCGCACGGAAAAGGGCATCGAGCTGCGCGTGCATCCGACGCTGATCCCGGCCGAGCGCCTCATCGCCAATGTCAACGGCGTGAAGAATGCCGTGCTGGTGCAGTCGCAGCCGGTGGGCGCGACGCTGTATTACGGCGCCGGCGCCGGCGCGGGCCCCACGGCATCCGCCGTGGTGGCGGACATCGTCGATGTCGTCCGCGAGCTGTCTGCGGAGCAGTCCAGCTTCGTGCCGCATCTTGCCTTCCAGCCGCATGCGATCGCCGACACGCCCATCCTGCCGATGGAGGCCGTCGTCACCTCTTATTACCTGCGCCTGACGGCCAACGACCGCCCTGGCGTGCTCGCCGACGTCACCCGCATCCTCTCGACTCACGGCATCAGCATCGAAGCCATCCTGCAGAAGCCGGCGCACGAAGCCGGCTCCGTGCCGGTCATCCTGCTGACCAAGCCGGTGCAGGAAAAGGAAATGAACCACGCCATCGCCGAGATCGAGGCGCTCTCGGACCTTGTCGGCAAGGTCGTGCGCATCCGTCTCGAAAACCTCGACGCCTGATTCACGAACCAACTTTCTGAAGAGAACTGCAATGAGCTTCGGCAATCGCTACACCGGCCTGATCAACAAATACCGGGACCATCTGCCGGTATCCGACGACACCCGCATCATTTCGCTGGGCGAAGGCAACACGCCGCTGATCAAGCTGAAGAACATTCCTGCGCTGCTCGGCAAGAGTGTCGAAATCTACGTGAAGTACGAAGGCCTGAACCCGACCGGTTCCTTCAAGGACCGCGGCATGACAATGGCCGTGACCAAGGCCGTGGAAGAGGGCAGCAAGGCCATCATCTGCGCGTCGACCGGCAATACTTCCGCCGCCGCCGCCGCTTATGCCGCGCGTGCCGGCATCACGGCCTTCGTGCTGATTCCGGAAGGCAAGATCGCCATGGGCAAGCTCGCCCAGGCCATGATGTACGGCGCCATCACCCTGCAGATCCGCGGCAACTTCGACGAAGGCATGGAGCTGGTGAAGCGTGTCGCCGAGCATGCGCCGGTCACCATCGTGAACTCCATCAATCCCTATCGCCTGCAGGGCCAGAAGACGGCGGCTTTCGAGATCGTGGACGAGCTCGGCTTCGCGCCCGACTACCACTGCCTGCCGGTCGGCAACGCCGGCAACATCACCGCGCACTGGATGGGCTACTCCGAATACCACGAGCGCGGCGTCGTGAATAATCTGCCGAAGATGGCGGGCTACCAGGCGGCCGGCTCCGCGCCCTTCATGCGCGGCCGCCCCGTGGCGAATCCGGAAACCGTGGCCACCGCCATCCGCATCGGCAACCCGCAGTCCTGGGACAGGGCCTGGGCGCTGCAGAAGCAGTCCGGCGGCTGGTTCGACGAACTCACCGACCAGGAAATCCTGGATGCGCAGCGCCTGCTCTCCCTGCGCGAAGGCGTGTTCTGCGAACCGGCCTCCGCCGCCTCGCTGGCCGGCGCCATGCGCGACATCAGGTCGGGCAAGATTCCGGAAGGCAGCAAGGTCGTGTGCACGCTCACCGGCAATGGCTTGAAAGACCCCGATACGGCCATCAGGCAGTGCGGCAACGCTGCGGTGCAGACCATCGATGCCACGCTGGACCAGGTCAAGGACGCCATCCTGCAATCCATGGCCAGGTAAGCAGGCCCTGGTTCGAATCGGCCCGTGTCATCACGGGCTTTTTTATTTCATGGCACGGAGTCTTGGCGGTCGGGCCCGGAGATTGATTGAAGTATTCCTGCGATAATCCAGGCCTGAAAACTTCCCGAAGCAGAAGCGCAGCCGGCGCGCCACCGCATGAAAAAAATCATCAAGCCTCGTGCCCTGCCCAGGGATGCCGCGCTGCTGCCCGGTTTGCATCCGGTGCTCGCGCGTCTTTACGCCTTGCGCGGGGTTAAGGAGCCGGCTGAGCTGGAGCGCGCCCTGAAGGGCCTGCTGCCGGCACAGAGGCTCATGGGGATGGAAGGCGCGCTGCATGTGCTGGAGCAGGCCCTGCGCCACGGCAAGCGCATTCTGGTTGTCGGCGACTTCGATGCCGACGGCGCGACAAGCACGGCGCTGGCCGTGCTCGCCCTGCGTGCCATGGGGAGCGCGCACACGGATTACCTCGTGCCCAACCGCTTCCAATACGGCTACGGCCTGACGCCAGAAATCGTGGCGCTGGCCTGCGCAAGCAAATCTCCCGATCTCATCATTACCGTCGACAACGGCATCTCCAGCCTGGAAGGCGTTGCCGCGGCGCGCAAGGCCGATGTGCAGGTGCTGATTACCGATCACCACCTGCCCGGCGCCGAGCTGCCGGCCGCCAATGCCATCGTCAATCCCAACCAGCCGGGTTGCGACTTTCCCAGCAAATGCCTGGCGGGAGTGGGCGTGATCTTTTACCTGCTCTCCAGTTTGCGTACCCGCCTGAAAGAGACCGGCTGGTTTGCGGAGAAGCGCCTGCCTGAGCCTGCCATGGCGGATTATCTGGATATCGTTGCGCTGGGCACGGTGGCCGATGTGGTGGCGCTGGACGCCAATAACCGCCTGCTGGTGCAGCAGGGGCTGGCCCGGATTCGTGCAGGCCGCTGCCGGCCCGGCATAACGGCGCTGCTGGCGGTGGCCGGCAAGGCGCCGGAGCAGATCGTCGCCAGCGATCTCGGCTTTCAGGTGGCGCCGAGGCTGAACGCCGCCGGCCGTCTCGACGACATGTCGCTCGGCATCGAGTGCCTGCTGGCGGATTCGCCCGAGCTGGCGGCGCAGTATGCCGCCGAGCTGGACGGCCTCAACATCGAGCGGCGCAGCATCGAAGCCGGCATGCAGCAGGAGGCGCTGGCGGCACTGAAGCAGTTCAATCTCGATGCGTCGTCGTTGCCGCAGGGGCTGGTGATTTTCGACAGGCATTGGCACCAGGGCGTGATCGGCATCGTTGCCGGCCGCATCAAGGAGCGTTATCACCGGCCGGTGATCGCCTTTGCTCCGGCCGAGAGCGATGGCGACAACGCCGAGCTCAAGGGCTCGGCGCGTTCCATTCCCGGCGTGCACATCCGCGATGTGCTGGATTCGGTGGCGGCCCGGCATCCGGGCATGATCACCCGCTTTGGCGGGCATGCGATGGCGGCGGGGCTGACCCTGCCCGCCGACAATCTGGCCGCTTTCCGCCTGGCGTTCGACGCAGCGGTTCGCCTGGTGGCAAATCCTGCCGACCTGGAGCCGGTGCTGCTCTCCGACGGCGAACTCCCGCCGGAATGTTTTACCGAGAGCTTCGTGGAGTTGCTGCGCGAGGCGGGACCCTGGGGGCAGGGCTTTCCGGAGCCTCTCTTCCATGGCGAATTCATTTGCCTGGAGCAGCGGCTGCTGAAGGAGAAGCATCTCAAGCTGAGCGTCAGCCATCCTGCTTCCAACCGTGTCTTTGACGCCATTGCCTTCAATGTGGACCGTGACATCTGGCCCAACCAGGCGCGGCGGGTCCGGCTCGCTTATCGCCTGGACATCAACGAGTTTCGGGGCAGCCGCGCGCTGCAGCTGCGGGTCGAATATCTCGAGCCGTTGAACTGAAGCAGCCCTGCAGCCCGTATCCGGGCGGGAACCGGGGCGCCGCCGGGATGCAAGCGCCACCCGGCTTCTGTAGAATACGCGGCCTTTTCCCAAGGTCGTGTTTTCCAATGGAAATCAATCCCAGCCTGAACCGTATCAAGGACCTCACCGAGCGCTCGCAATCGCTCAGGGGGTACCTTTGACTACGACCTGAAAAAAGAGCGCCTCGAAGAGGTGATGCGCGAGCTGGAAGATCCCGCGCTCTGGAACGATCCTGAAAAGGCGCAGGCCATCGGCAGGGAGCGCGTCGAGCTCGAAGGCGTGGTGCTGACGCTGGACCGCCTCGCCGGCGGCCTCGTCGATGCGAAAGACCTGCTGGATCTTGCTGTCGAGGAGAACGACGAAGGCACGCTCGGCGATGTCAACATCGAACTCGACGGCCTCGAGAAGGCCGTGGCCGATCTCGAGTTCCGCCGCATGTTCTCGGGCAGGATGGATGCCGCCAACTGCTTCGTCGACATCCAGGCCGGCGCCGGCGGCACCGAGGCCCAGGACTGGGCCAGCATGCTCTTCCGCATGTACCTGCGCTGGGCCGACCGCCATGGCTTCAAGACCGAAGTGCTGGAAGAATCCGAAGGCGAAGTCGCGGGCCTGAAATCCGCCACCCTCCGCATCGAAGGCGCGTATGCCTTCGGCTGGCTGCGCACCGAGACCGGCGTGCACCGCCTGGTGCGCAAGTCGCCCTTCGATTCCGGCAACCGCCGCCACACCTCCTTCTCCGCGGTGTTCGTGTCGCCGGAAGTCGACGACAACATCGAGATCGACATCAATCCGGCCGATGTGCGCACGGATACCTACCGTTCCTCGGGCGCCGGCGGCCAGCATGTCAACAAGACCGACTCCGCGGTGCGCCTCACGCATATCCCCACCAACACCGTGGTGGCCGTGCAGAACGAACGCTCCCAGCACGCCAACCGCGACCGCGCCTGGAAACTGCTGCGCGCCAAGCTCTACGAACTGGAAGTGCTGAAGCGCAATGCCGAGAAGCAGGCGCTGGAGGATACCAAGTCGGACGTGGGCTGGGGCAACCAGATCCGCTCCTACGTGCTGGACCAGTCGCGCGTGAAAGACCTGCGCAGCAACGTGGAAAGCTCCAATCCGAATGCGGTGCTGGACGGCGATCTCGATGAGTTCATCGAGGCGTCGCTGAAGATGGGGCTGTAAGCCTGCTATAAAGCTCCCTCTCCCGTGAACGGAGAGAGGGAATAACACCAGTGAGAATGAAATGAGCGAGCAGCCGCAAAATACTCCGCAGAACGCCGAAGCGCCGGCCGACGTCAACAAGCTGATTGCCGAGCGCAGGCAGAAGCTCGCGGAACTCCGTGCGGCGGAAAAAATCGCCTTCCCCAACGACTTCAGGCGGGATGCCGTCGCCGCCGACCTGCACAAGGCCTTTGGCGAGAAAGACAACGAGACGCTGGAGGCCAGCCGTCATTACTTCGCCCTCGCCGGCCGCATCATGCTCAAGCGCATCATGGGCAAGGCCAGCTTCAGCACCATCCAGGACATGTCGGGCCGCATCCAGCTCTACATTTCGAAGGAAGCGGTGGGCGAGGACACCTACAACAGCTTCAAGAAGTGGGACATGGGGGATATCGTCGGCGCCCGCGGTTACGTCTTCAGGACCAGGACGGGCGAGCTCTCGCTGCACGTCGAGGAACTGCGCCTGCTGACCAAGTCGCTGCGTCCGCTGCCCGACAAGTTCCATGGCATCGCCGACCAGGAGATGAAGTACCGCCAGCGCTACGTCGACCTCATCATGAGCGAGGACACGCGCCGCGCCTTCGTCGTGCGCTCGCAGGTGGTGGAGGGCATCCGCCGCTTCATGTCGGGCCGCGGCTTCATGGAAGTGGAAACGCCCATGATGCACATGATCCCCGGCGGCGCCGCCGCCAAGCCCTTCGCGACGCATCACAATGCGCTGGACATGCCGCTCTTTTTGCGCATCGCGCCCGAGCTTTATCTCAAGCGTCTCGTCGTGGGCGGTTTCGAGCGCGTGTTCGAGATCAACCGCAACTTCCGCAACGAGGGCGTTTCCACGCGGCACAATCCCGAATTCACCATGATCGAGTTCTATATGGCGTACGCGGACTACCGCGACCTCATGGACCTCACCGAAGACATGCTGCGCACGCTGGCGGAAGACATCCTCGGCAACACCACGGTGGGCTATCAGGGCGAAACTTTCGATTTCGGCGCGCCCTTCACGCGGCTTTCGATGGTCGACTCCATCCTGCAGTACAACCCGGAACTCACCCGCGAGCAGCTCTGGGACGTGGAGCAGGCGGCCGCCATCATCCGCAGCAAGCTCAGGATGGAAGTGAAACCCATCTGGGGCATCGGCAAGCTGCAGACCCTCATTTTCGAAGAGACGGTGGAAACCAAGCTGCGCCAGCCGACTTTCATCACGGAATACCCGGCGGAAGTCTCGCCGCTGGCGCGCCGCAACGACGACAATCCCTTCATCACCGACCGCTTCGAGTTCTTTATCGGCGGCCGCGAGATCGCCAACGGCTTCTCCGAGCTCAACGACCCGGAAGACCAGGCCGAGCGCTTCCTGCAGCAGGTGAAAGAGAAGGATGCCGGCGACGACGAGGCCATGCATTACGACGCCGACTACATCCGCGCGCTGGAATACGGCCTGCCGCCGACGGCGGGCGAGGGCATCGGCATCGACCGCCTGGTGATGCTGTTCGCCAATGCGCCCAGCATCCGCGACGTCATCCTGTTTCCGCACATGCGTCCGGAGGCGTAGGCGCCCAGCCCCTGCTCATGCCCAAAAGGCGGCCGGTGGGCCGCCTTTTTCTTGCCCGCCGCGCCGGGTGGGGGCACTCTGCGGTCTTGCCTTGCTGACCGGCAAGGCGGGCTGCCCGGTCAAACCGGCGCCAGCGCGCCTGCTTAAGATCAGGCAAGTCGCTGGCAACAAGGCCTGCACCTGAGGAGTTTGATAATGAAAACAAGAAATGCCATTTGCCTGGGCTTCGGCAAACTTGCCGCCGGCGCGCTGCTACTGCTGGGCACCGCTTACGCGGCGGCGGAGTCCACGTCGAAGGTGAATGGCGTCACCATCACCCTGCCCACGGCCGACGATTTTGCCAGGGCCACCGGCATCAAGCCTTTGGACAAGCCGCTGAATGTGAAGGTCTGCATCTTCGATCCCATCGGCAACAGCGGCCCCGCCATCCAGTACGCCAGGGATCTGGTGCTGCAGGCGCGGCGCTGGAACGTCTTCCTCGACATCCAGGCCTTTACCGACGAGCGCGTCGCGGCCGAGGACTTCAAGGCGGGGCAGTGCGACGCTGTCGCGCTCTCGACCTTCCGCGCCAAGCAGTTCAACAAGTTCATGGGCAGCTTCGACGCCGTCGGCGCCCTGCAGGACTACGCCCAAGTGCGCACGGCGATGAACGTGCTCTACACCAACCCGAAGGTCGCGCCCTATATGATCGAAGGCGACTATCAGGTCGGTGGCATCGTGCCGATCGGCGCCGTCTATGTGATGGTGAACGACCGCAGCATCAATTCCATCGAGAAGGCGGCCGGCAAGAAAGTGGCCGTGCTGGATTTCGACAAGTCCCAGGCGAAGATGGTGGAGCGGCTCGGCGCGCAGCCGGTGCCGTCCGACATCTCCAATTTCTCGGGCAAGTTCAATAATGGCCAGGTCGACATCATCGCGGCACCGGCCATCGTGTTCCGCCCGCTCGAGCTCTATCGCGGCCTCGGCGACAAGGGCGGCATCTATCGCATCCCGCTCGTGATGATGTCCGGCTCGGTCGTGTTCCGTCGCGAGAAATTCCTGAGGGAAGTCCCGGACCTCGACGACAAGGTGCAGAAGATCCGCAATTTCGCGATCACCTATCTCGACCAGGCCTATGCCCTCATCGATTCGGTCGAGAAGGACATTCCCGAGCGCTTCTGGATGGACCTGTCGCCGGAGGATAAGGACAAGTATTTCCGCATGATGCGCGAGGCGCGCCTGCAGCTCATGCAGGACGGCACTTATGACCCCAAGATGCTGGGCCTGCTGAAGAAAGTGCGCTGCAAGCACAACCCCGGCAGCTACGAGTGCGCGCTGAAGGACGAGTGAGCGTCAGCAGAAAAGTGGCGAGGGGCTTGCTCGCCTTTCCCCTTTCTTTGGGCAGAAATGCCAAGTGCAGGGCGTCGAGACGTGGTTCCAGGCCCCTTCCTTCGGCGGCTGGCCGCCTCAGGTCGGCAGGCCGAGGCGCTTGTAGACGAAGTTGAGCAGCCAGATCGGCCCCACCAGCAGGAACTGCAGGTCCTTGAAGAAGGAGGGCTTCCTGCCTTCGACCCGGTGCCCGTAGAACTGGCCTATCCAGGCCAGGACAAAAAGTCCCGTGGCAATGGCCGGCAGGTGCGGTATCGCGGGGATGACGGCCAGCATGGCCAGCGTAAGGACCAGCATGCCGAGCGCCAGCGGCACCGAAACGGAGAAGTAGAAAACCAGTGCCACGGCGAGCATGCCCCAGGCCGCCCAGGGATGCAGGCGGTAGAGCAGGGCAACGACGCAGAAATAGATGACGGGGACGCAGATCCAGTGGATGGCCTTGTTGACCTCGTTCTGGTGCGATTCGCCGTATTCGTCCAGCCACTGGGCCAGGGTCTTCATGATGTCTCCTTGCGGGCCTGCTCGTCAGGACGAGCCTGTACCGGCCGCCCGCGAGATTCAAGCACGCCGGGCCGCCCGCGGGCGGGACGACCCCTGTCGCGCGCCGGGCGCTGCAGCGAGACCATCAGCACGCCGCCCAGCACGAATGCCGTGCCAAGCCCCTGCAGCCCGGCCAGGGTTTCCCCCAGCACCGCATAGCCGAGATACAGCGTGGCGACCGGTCCCGCGGCGCCAATGAGCGCAGCCCGGCTGGCGCCGATATGGCGGATGCCGTGAGTGAGCAGGGTGGCGGGCAGCACGGTGCAGACCACCGCCAGCGCAAGGCCCAGCAGCCAGACCTGCGGGCTCAGCTGCAGAACCGACGCCGCGGGATTCACCGTCAGAAAATGCAGTCCGCCCGCCAGGCAGGCGATGCCGAGCGCGATACCGGTGAAGCGACTGGCGCCGATGCGCTGGATCATTTCGCCGGAGCCGACGAGGTAGAGCGCATAGGTCAGCGAGCTGCCCAGCACCAGTGTCATGCCCAGCGCCAGCCGGCCCGAGGAATGCTGCAGATCGGGCCAGACCACCAGCGCCATGCCGAGGTAGCTGATCGCGATGGCAAGCCAGGTGCGCCCGCTAACCGGCCGCTTCAGCCAGACGGCCGTGATCAGCACCGTAAAGGTGGGATAGAGGAAGAGCACCAGCCGTTCCAGGCCGGCGCTGATGTATTGCAGGCCGAGGAAGTCGAGCAGGGCCGCGAGGTAATAGCCGCCGATGCCCAGCAAGGCCAGCGCGGTCCAGTCCCGCGCGGTCAGCGGGCGGTGGTTTTCGCGGCGTCCCGCCCACCACGCCATGGCCAGGAAAAACGGCAGCGAGAGCAGCATGCGCAGGGCGAGCAGGGTGACGGGGTCCACCGCTTCGCGATAGCCCAGCTTGATGAAGATGGACTTGGTGGAGAAGAACACGGCGGAGGCGAGGACCAGCAGAATCCCGCGGGGCGTGGAGCGTAACGGCATGATGTGCGACGGAGGCGGGACAGGGGTGAATCTTAGCCTGTCCAGTCGTGTTCCAGGCGGTTTTCCGCGGCGGCTCGGCGGGCGGGGACAGGAGTGGCGGAGCAGGGCAATTCTCCAGAAGAAAGTCGAAAAAATCGACGGCACGGTACTCACATTGCCCGACCCCCTGCATTACAATCGCCGGCCTTTGTGCCCGATCCGGGTGCAATCCGGCCGCCCGGCCCGCTGCCGGTATTGGTCCGGGCATCTCCATCTACCAGACAAGCCAAGGTGAGGGTTGACCATGCAAATTGGGATTCCAGCCGAAATCCTTGCGGGCGAAACGCGCGTCGCCGCGACACCGGAAACGGTGAAAAAGTTCGTCGCGCTGGGTTACAAGCTGGTCGTGCAGAAGGGCGCGGGTGTCGCGTCGAGCTGCATCGACAAGGCCTATGAAGAGGCCGGCGCCTCCATCGCTGCGACCGCTGCCGATACTTACAAGGATTCGGACGTGGTGCTGAAAGTGGCCGCCCCGACTGCCGAGGAAGTGCCGCTGATCAAGCAGGGCACCCTCGTTCTGGCCGCCTTCGCGCCGCACCAGAACAACAACCTCGACGCCTATGCCGCCCGCGGCCTCACCTGCGTGGCCATGGAACTGATTCCGCGCATCACCCGCGCGCAGAGCTCCGACATCCTCTCTTCGCAGGCCTCTCTGGCTGGCTACAAGGCCGTGCTGATGGGCGCCAACGAATACCAGGGCATGTTCCCCATGATGATGACCGCGGCCGGCACCATCAAGCCCGCCCGTGTCGTGATCCTGGGCGTCGGTGTTGCCGGCTTGCAGGCCATCGCCACCGCCAAGCGCCTCGGTGCCATCGTCGAAGCTTCCGACATGCGTCCCGCCGCGAAAGAGCAGGTGGAGTCGCTGGGCGGCAAGTGGCTGGACGTGCCGATGTCCGACGAGGAAAAGGCCAAGGCGCTGGGCACCGGCGGCTACGCCTGGGTACCGAGCCCCGAGTACGTGCGTGACCAGGCCGCTGTCGTCGACAAGGCCGCCTCTGCCGCCAACATCGTGATCACCACGGCCCAGATCCCCGGCCGCAAGGCGCCGGTGCTGATCAAGGCCGAGACTGTCGCCAAGATGAAGCCCGGCTCCATCATCATCGACATGGCCGTGTCCTCCGGCGGCAACGTCGAAGGCTCGAAGCTGAACGAGAATGTCGTGACCGAGAACGGCGTCAAGATCATCGGCGTCGGCAACATCCCGGCCACGGTGGCGGCGGAAGCCTCCGCGCTTTACAGCCGCAACCTGCTCAACTTCCTGCAACCCCAGCACGACAAGGACTCGCAGAGCTTGAAGCTCAATCGCGAGGACGAAATGGTCAGGCCGACGCTCATCGTCGACGGTGGCCAGGTGCTGTACAAGAAGCCCGCCTGACAGGAGCGAAGAAGATGAACGAACTCGCCCAAGTGGCCCAAGTGGCCGAGCACGCCTCCGGCGTGCCCTTCGCCAGCGTCTTCACCGTGTTCGTGCTCGCGATCTTCGTGGGCTACTACGTGGTGTGGAGCGTGACGCCCGCCCTGCACACGCCGCTGATGGCGGTGACCAACGCGCTCTCCGGCATCATCGTCGTGGGCGCCATGCTGCAGACCGTAACGTTCGATGGCCAGATCACCGCGACCACGTGGCTCGGCGCCCTCGCTGTTTTCCTGGCATGCATCAACATCTTCGGTGGCTTCGCCGTCACCGAGCGCATGTTGGACATGTTCAAGAAAAAGAAGAAGTAAAGGAGCCAATAGATGGAAAACTTCGCGCACTACGCGGATTGGGCCTATCTCGTCGGCGCCATCCTCTTCATCCTGACCCTGCGTGGCCTGTCCTCGCCGGCGTCCGCCATCATGGGCAACCGCTACGGCATGTTCGGCATGGCGCTGGCCGTGGTCTCGACCTTCGTGGTCGTCGCCGCGCTCAGGAGCGACACCGTCGTCATCAAGCCGGCTTTCGCGCTGATCCTCGGCGCCATGGCGCTGGGCGCCGTCATCGGCATCTACCGCGCCAAGACCGTGCCGATGACGCAGATGCCGGAAACCGTGGCCCTCATGCACTCGCTGGTGGGTCTCGCCGCCGTGCTCATCGCCATCGCCGCCGTGCTGAACCCGTCTTCGCACCATGACGCCGTGCACCGCTTCGAGCTCTTCGTGGGCTGCTTCGTCGGCGCCATCACCTTCACCGCCTCCGTTTTCGCCTACGGCAAGCTGGCGGCGAAGAAGTGGGCCAAGTCGCTGAAGGGCGGCTGGGTCAAGCCGGTGCAGGCGCTGCTGGCGCTGGGCATGCTGGGTTTCGGAGCCGCTTACTTCAGCACCGAGAACATCAACCACTTCTATGCCATGACCGCGTTCGCGCTGGTGTTGGGCTACCTCTGGATCGGCCCCATCGGCGGCGGCGACATGCCCGTGGTGGTATCCCTGCTCAACTCCTTCTCGGGATGGGCGGCGGCCGGCATCGGCTTCACGCTGAACAACAGCATGCTGATCATCGCCGGTTCCCTCGTCGGTTCCTCCGGTGCGATTCTTTCCTACGTGATGTGCCGCGCCATGAACCGTTCGCTGCTGAACGTGCTCTTCGGCGGCTTCGGCGCCGCTGCCGCCGGCGCGGCCGACGACGGCGAGAAGAAGGAAAAGAACCACAAGTCCGGTTCCGCCGACGATGCGGCCTTCATGATGGGCAATGCCGACTCCGTGGTGATCGTGCCCGGCTACGGCCTGGCCCAGGCCCGCGCCCAGAATGCCGTGAAGGAACTGGCCGACGCGCTGAAGGCAAAAGGCGTGAAGGTGAGCTACGCGATTCACCCGGTAGCGGGCCGCATGCCCGGCCACATGAACGTGCTGCTGGCCGAGGCCGACGTGCCCTATGAAGACGTGAAGGAAATGGACGAGATCAACTCCGATTTCGCCGCCACCGACGTCGTCCTCATCATCGGCGCCAACGACGTGGTCAACCCGGCCGCCAAGAACGATCCCAGCTCGCCGATCTTCGGCATGCCGATCATCGAGGCGCAGCGCGCCCGTACCGTCATGGTGATCAAGCGCTCCATGAATCCGGGCTACGCCGGCCTCGACAACGACATCTTCTACATGGACAAGACCATGATGATCTTCGGCGACGCCAAGAAGGTCGTGGAAGACATGCTGAAGAGCCTGTCCGGCAGCGGGCACTGAGAACCGCAGCTGAAAACAGGGGCGCCTCAGGGCGCCCTTGTTTTTGGGGCCATCGCGTGGCTTGGCATCAAGCGGTGGCCGGGGCAGACTCGGGCCACTTCCCCTTCGAAAGCCTGACCCAGGAGAACAGCATGGCCTTCACGATTTACGATGCGTCCATCCCCGTCTTCCGGCAGATCCTGGAGAGCCTCTCCGGCCTGCTCGACAAGGCCGAGGCCCACGCTGCCGAGAAAGGCGTGGAGGTGTCCACGCTGCTGAACGCCAGCCTGGCGCCGGACATGTTCAACTTCGTCCGCCAGGTGCAGATCGCCACCGACCACGCCAAGGGCGCGACGGCGCGGCTTTCCGGCGTGGAAATCCCCAGGTACGAAGATGCGGAAAAGACCGTGGCGGAGCTCAAGGCGCGGATTCAGAAAACGCTGGATTTCATGGCGACGGCAAAGCCGGAGCAGTTCGCCGGCGCCGAGTCGCGCGACATCAGGATGGTCTTTCCCTGGGCGACCTACGAGTTCACCGGCCAGAAGTACCTGACCTACTGGGCGCTGCCGAATTTCTTTTTCCACGCCACCACGGCCTATGACATCCTGCGCGCCCGCGGCCTGCAGATCGGCAAGGCGGATTTCCTGGGGCCGCAGTAGTCCGGCAGGCTCTCGCCGCTCCTGTGCAATGAGAAAGCCCGCGGTTGCGGGCTTTCTCATTGCGGCGGGAAATCACTTCACCTTCATTCCGGGCGTGGCGCCATGGTCGGGGGAGAGGATGAAGATGTCCTTTCCGCCCGGGCCGGCAGCCAGCACCATGCCCTCGCTCATGCCGAACTTCATCTTGCGCGGCGCCAGGTTGGCGACCATGACGGTATGCCGGCCGATCAGCGCCGAGGGATCGGGATAAGCGCTCTTGATGCCGGCGAAGACGTTGCGGATCCTGCCTTCGCCGCTATCCAGGGTGAGCTGCAGCAGCTTGTCGGCGCCTTCCACATGCTGTGCATTCACGATCCTGGCGATGCGCAGGTCGATCTTCGCGAAGTCGTCGATGCCGATCTCCGGAGCCAGGGCTTCGGTTGCCGCAGCAGCTGGTGCGGCAGCCGTCGGAGCGAGATTTTCTTTCGAGGCTTCCACCAGGGCATCCACCTTTTCTTTTTCCACGCGCGTCAGCAGCGGCGTGAAGGCATTGATCGCATGGCCGAGCAGCAATTGCTCGCGCGAGTCCCAGTTCAGGTCGCTCACGTTCAGGAAGGCACGGCTGGCCTCCGCTGTGTCTGGCAGAATCGGAGCGAGATAGGTGATGAGCTGGCGGAAGAGGTTGAGGCCGACCGAGCAAACCCCCTGCACCTCATTTTCCTTGCCGGCTTCCTTGGCGAGCGCCCAGGGCTTCTTCTCGTCGATGTACTGATTGGCGCGGTCGGCCAGCGTCATGATCTCGCGCACGGCGCGGCCGAAGTCGCGGTTCTCGTAGTGCTGCGCGATGCTGTGGCCGGCGTGGATGAAATCGTTGAGCAGCACCGGCTCGGCGCAGTGCGCGGAGAGCCTGCCCTCGAATTTCTTGCCGATAAAGCCGGCGCAGCGGCTGGCGATGTTCACCACCTTGCCGACGAGGTCCGAATTCACGCGGAACTGGAAATCTTCCAGGTTGAGGTCGATGTCCTCGACGGTGCCTGAGAGCTTGGCGGCAAAATAATAGCGCAGGTACTCTGGATTCAGCTGCTCCAGGTAGCTGCGCGCCCTGATGAAGGTGCCGCGCGACTTGGACATTTTCTGCCCGTTCACCGTCAAAAAGCCGTGCGCGAAAATCGCCGAGGGCTTGCGGTAGCCAGCGCCCTCCAGCATGGCCGGCCAGAACAGTGCGTGGAAATACACGATGTCCTTGCCGATGAAATGGTAGAGCTCGGTGCCGGCATTCGGCGCCCAGAAATCCTCGAAGCGCAGCGCCGGATTCTTGCTGCACAGATGTCGGAACGAGGCCATATAACCGATGGGTGCATCCAGCCAGACGTAGAAATACTTGCCGGGCGCATCCGGAATCTCGAAACCGAAATAGGGCGCGTCGCGGGAAATATCCCAGTCGTTGAGACCGGCCTGGAACCACTCGTCCAGCTTGTTGGCGACTTCCGGCTGCAACCGGCCGGACCTGGCGCGGTCCTGCAGGAAATCCGCGAAATCCGGCAGCTTGAAAAAGTAATGCTCGGATTCGCGCATCACCGGCGTGGCGCCGGAAATCGTGGAATAGGGATTCTTCAGCTCTGTGGGCGCATAGGTGGCGCCGCAGACCTCGCAGGAATCGCCGTACTGGTCCTTGGCGCCGCACCTGGGGCATTCGCCCTTGATGAAGCGGTCGGCCAGGAACATCTGCTTTTCGGGATCGAAGAGCTGGCGGACGGGGCGGATGGCGATGTGGCCAGCAGCGCGGTTCTTCAGGTAGATGTGGCGCGACAGCTCGCGGTTCTCGTCCGAGTGCGTGGAATGGTAGTTGTCGAAACGGATATGGAAGTCGGCGAAGTCGCGCTCGTGGTCGGCCTTGACCGCGGCGATCTGCTGCTCCGGCGTCACGCCGTTCTGTTCGGCCTTGAGCATGATGGCGGTGCCGTGGGCGTCGTCGGCGCAGACGTAATGCACCTCATGGCCGCGCGCTTTCTGGAAGCGCACCCAGATGTCGGTCTGGATGTATTCGACCAGATGGCCGAGGTGTATGGGGCCGTTGGCATAGGGCAGGGCACTGGTGACGAGGAGGCGGCGGCGTTCGCTCATGGTTCAACGGAGTCTGCTTCGGGAAAGCCCGTAACTATACCGGAAAAGCGCTTGAATCCCGACCGCGACATGCCTGTGCGAGCGTTGCGGTTTGCCTTCCTGCCCGGAGATAACGCAACGTCCGCTGCCTGGGAAAAGCTCATCAAAACCGGCTCCCACCCCGCTCCAAACCGGGCTACGATACGTCCCCATTCCCTGCTTCGTTCGACCTGTCGTGACTGATACCGCTGCCGTAAAGAAGGTTCTCTCCACCGTTGTGGACCCGCTTGTTGGAAAGCCCCTGGGCGAGCTTGGCTGGCTGGACAAGATCGGGGCCGATGGCGATACGGTCCTGGTCGACCTGGCGCCGGCCTATGCCGGCGCCTCCGAAGAGCTGCGCCCGCTGCTGCTGGCGGCTTTGGCGGGTCTTGGCATTGCCCGGCTGGGTATGCGCGAAGCGCCGGCGATTCCGCGCCTGCGGCCGCAGGGCGGCCTGCCGGGCCTCGAGCGCGTGAAGAACATCGTGGCCGTGGCCTCCGGCAAGGGCGGCGTCGGCAAATCCACGACGGCGGTAAACTTGGCGCTGGCGCTGGCGGCGGAAGGCGCGCGCGTCGGTATCCTCGATGCCGATATCTACGGCCCCAGCCAGCCCATGATGCTGGGCGTGCCCGCCGGCACCAAGCCCGGGGTCAAGGACAACAGCTGGTTTCTGCCGCTCAAGGTGCACGGCATCGAGATGATTTCCATCGGCCTGCTGCTGGACGGCGACAACACGCCGGTGGTGTGGCGCGGTCCCAAGGCCACGGGCGCGCTGCTGCAATTGCTGCAGCAAACGCTGTGGGACGACCTGGATTTCCTGCTCGTCGACATGCCGCCCGGCACCGGCGACATCCATCTGACGCTGGCGCAGAAGGTGCCGGTGGCCGGCGCCGTGATCGTCACCACGCCCCAGGACATCGCCCTGCTCGATGCCAAGAAGGGCATCGAGATGTTCCGCAAGGTGGAGATTCCCGTGCTCGGTGTCGTCGAGAACATGGCCCTGCACGTCTGCTCGAATTGCGGCCATATCGAACATGTTTTCGGCGTGGGCGGTGGCGAGCGCATCGCCCGTGACTACCAGACCGAACTCCTGGGAGCGTTGCCGCTGGACATGCGCATTCGCGCAGAGGTGGACAGCGGCCGGCCCACGGTGATTGCCGCGCCGGATGGCGAGATTGCGGCGCTCTACCGGCAGATTGCGCGGCGTGTCGGCGCGGCAGTGGCCAAGGCTGCGCATGTGGACTCAAAAAGGATTCCGAACATCGTTTTCGAATAATTCAGCAAAAACTTCCTTTCCCCGCTGGGGGAGGGAAACAGAGGGGTAGACATGAGCATCAAGGCGGACAAGTGGATACGCCGCATGGCGGAACAGCAGGGCATGATCGAGCCCTTCGAGCCGGGCCAGGTGCGCCAGGTGAACGGCCAGAAAATCATTTCCTACGGTGTCTCCAGCTACGGCTACGACGTGCGCTGCTCCAGCGAGTTCAAGGTCTTCACCAACGTCTATTCGGCGACGGTCGACCCCAAGGCTTTCGACGAGAAGAGCTTCATCGACATCCATGCCGACGTCTGCATCATTCCGCCCAACTCCTTCGCGCTGGCGCGCACCGTCGAGTACTTCCGCATTCCGCGCAGCGTGCTGACGGTCTGCCTGGGCAAGTCCACCTATGCGCGCTGCGGCATCATCGTCAACGTGACGCCGCTGGAGCCGGAGTGGGAAGGCCACGTCACCCTGGAGTTTTCCAACACCACCAACCTGCCCGCGAAGATTTATGCCAACGAAGGCGTCGCGCAGATGCTGTTCTTCGAGAGCGACGAAGTCTGCGAGGTCTCCTACAAGGACCGGGGCGGCAAATACCAGGGCCAGACGGGCGTCACGCTGCCCAGGACCTGATTGCCCCGGAAAACAAGAAAGCGGCCGGTTGGCCGCTTTCTTGTTTTGGAGGTCTTACTTGGGTTTGTCGGCAGGCTGGTATTTCGAGAGCTCCAGCAGGTAGATCGAGCCATCGTCGTCCTGCATGACTTTGGCGGGCAGGTAGTCGTGATCCACCGCCAGCCAGAAGGTGGTGCGGCGATGCGGGTCGGCGTGCTTGCGGCTGACGCGCAATGTGTTCAGCTTGCCGAAGGGCGTCTGCAGCACCTCCCTGCCCTCGATGACGAAGGTCAGCGGTGAAATTTCCTTGGGCGTGGCGAGTGCGTAGGGGCCGGCGAGCTTGCCGGTTTCCTTTAGATCGCGGCGGAACTGGATCTCCATGTTGAGGGCATCCACCGTGCCGGGCAGCAGGGTGTAGGTCACCGGCGCTTTGCCGTCGCGATGGCCCCTGCCCTTGCCGGCCGCCCAGTCGAAGTCGACGCCTGCGTTTTTCCTGGCGAAGAAAATCTTGCGCTTCTGCTGGTAGCCCAGGGGCTTCACCGTCGTGCCGTCGAAACGGAAGTCGCTGGTTTCCGTGGCGGTCGCTACCGCGGTATGGGCGGAAAAGGTGTAGCGCCAGAGGTTGTCGCCGCGCTTTTCCAGTATGCGCGTGGCCGTGCCGCTCAGCTTGTTGTCGAGGTTGAAGCGGTAGGTGGCGGTATAGGGCGAGAATTCGGCCGCATGAAGCAGGGCGCTCATGGCCAGCAGCAGCGCTCCCAACCAGATGTGCAGACGCATTTTGACTCCGGTTTTTCTAATGGTCGAAGACGAACTGCAGGGGCTCCGCGAGCGGCTGGCCTTCATGGAAGAGCCGGCCCTCGCGGTATTCCAGGCGCCCCTCCGCGAGCCAGCCTAGCACCCGCGGATACAGCAGATGTTCGCTTTTGTGTACGCGCTCGGCCAGGCTGCGCTCGCTGTCGCCAGCCTGTACGGGAACCGTGGCCTGGGCCACGACCGGCCCGCCATCCAGTTCGGCATTGACGAAGTGCACCGAGCAGCCGTGCTCGCGCTCGCCCGCTTCCAGCGCGCGCCGGTGGGTGTGCAGGCCCTTGTACCTGGGCAGCAGCGACGGGTGGATGTTCAGCAGCCGGCCCTCGAAATGCTGGACGAAGGCCGGCGTCAGGATGCGCATGAAGCCGGCCAGCACCACGATGTCGGCCGACCAGGCCTCCAGTTGCCGGATCAGCGCCTGGTCGAAGCCTTCGCGGTCGGGAAAGTCGTCATGGGAAATAACGGCGGTGGGAAGATTGCGTTGACGGGCCCGCACGAGGCCGTGGGCGTCGGCGCGGTTGGACAGCACGCCGCAGATCTCCGCCCTGACGAGGCCGCCTGCGACGGCGTCGATGATGGCCTGCAGGTTGGAGCCCGAGCCGGAAATCAGAACGGCGATCTTCAGCATCGGGTGGTTCCCTGCATCAGGCCAGCGTGGTTCAGGCGAACACCACGGTCGGCTCGGCATGCGTCGACGGCACGATTTCGCCGAGGCGCCAGGCTTCCTCGCCGGCGGCATTGAGGTGGGCGATGGCGGCATCGGCCTTGGCGGCCGGCACCACGACGACCATGCCGACGCCGCAGTTGAAAGTGCGGTGCATCTCGCCGCGCTCGACGCCGCCGTTCTGCTGCAGCCACTGGAAGACCGGCGGCCACTGCCAGGAGTTTTCATCGATGCGCGCATCGGCGCCGGCCGGCAGCACGCGCGGCAGGTTGCCCGGCAGGCCGCCGCCGGTGATGTGGGCGAGGGCATGCACGGGCAGCGCATCGATGAGGGAGAGGATGGGCTTGATGTAGATGCGCGTCGGCGCCATCAGCACGTCGGCGAGCTTGCGGCCATCGAGCGTGGCGCCGAGGTCGGCCTTGCTTACTTCGAGGATCTTGCGCACCAGGGAATAGCCGTTGGAATGCACGCCGCTGGAGGCGATGCCGATCAGCACGTCGCCAGCTTTCACCTTGCTGCCGTCGATGATGTCGGCTTTTTCCACGACGCCGACGGCGAAGCCGGCGAGATCGTAATCCTCGCCCTCGTACATGCCCGGCATTTCCGCGGTTTCGCCGCCGACCAGCGCGCAGCCGGCCTGCAGGCAGCCTTCGCCGATCCCGGTGACGACGGTGGCGGCGGTGTCGACGTTGAGGTGGCCGGTGGCGTAGTAGTCGAGGAAGAACAGCGGCTCGGCGCCGCAGACGACGAGATCGTTCACGCACATGGCGACGAGGTCGATGCCGATGCTCTCGTGGCGGTTCAGCTCCAGTGCCAGTTTGAGCTTGGTGCCGACGCCATCGGTGCCGGAGACCAGCACGGGCTGGCGGTAGCCGGCTGGAATCTCGCAGAGTGCGCCGAAGCCGCCGAGGCCGCCCAGCACTTCGCGGCGGGCGGTCTTTTTCGCCACGCCCTTGATGCGTTCGACCAGCGCATCGCCGGCATCGATATCGACGCCGGCATCCTTGTAGCTGAGGCGGGGAGAGGAGGGCTTCTGATCGGACATGGCGGCAAGCACGGCGGGTGGGAAAGGCCGCGTATTATAGGGAAGCGTGCCGGCAACCGCATCCATAAATGCCTTTAACGCAGTCTCTCCGTTGCCTCGCCGCCCGGCCTTTCGTAGTGTAGGCACTCGCCCGATCCGGATGCATAAGATGCTGCGCAGTCGCCTCGTTCTTTGCTGTGTTCTTTTTTCTTCGTCTGCCCTGGCTGCGGATGCGCCGGCCCGCCTGCTGGCGGCCGAGTTGCTGACGCTGACGGGAACCGCAGCCGTCTTCGAAAGTCCGCAGGTGCGGGCAGCGCTGGCGGATCCCGAGCCCTTCCTGGGGCCGATGGCATGGCTGCGTCGGGCGCGGCTGCTCGAGGACTCGGGCTTCAGGCGCTGGGAGGGGCCTCGTGTCTGGATCTTGCAGAGTCGCCGCGAAGCTGCAGTCGAGCGCTGGGAAAACCTTGCCTCGCGGCATGCCGCGGAGGCGCATGCCCGCGGCTACTGGCTGCTGGACGCCCTGCCCCTGCAGAGTGCGGAGGAGGCGTTGAGTTTTCTCGCGCCCGGCAAGGAACATCCCGGCCTGCCGGCATTGTTGAAGGCCTACGGCGCGGATGTGCTCGTGCTGGTCCGCGACCAGGCCTGGAGCCTTTGGGCGCGCGGCGCTGTCCGTCAGGGGGCTATGCCGGGGCGAAGCGAGCTGTTCCCCGCTGTCTTGGCCGAGGTCCTGGCGGCGCTGCAGCAGTGGCCGGAGGCGGGGGATCGGGCGGTGCTGCAGGTGAGCGGAGTGGACGGGCTCGCCGACTTCGCCAAGGTTCAGGAGGCATTGCAGGCCTTGCCCGGTGACCGCCAGGTGCGGCTTGCACGGGCTGCTCCGCGCCAGGTCTGGTTTGCGCTGACTGCGCCGGATCGCGAAGCTCTGGCGCAGGCGCTGGACGCAGAGCCTCGCCTGCCCTCTGCGGTGGAGGGCGAGGCGGCGGGCCTGCCTGCCGGGGCGATCGAGGCGCGCCGCCTCGCCAGCCCCCTGATCCGGCGGCAGTGGGTACCCGATGCGACTCCCCCGCAAGCTTCAACGGCGGCAGCGCCGTCGGCGTCCTTCTGATGTCTTTTAGGCAGGGATCATCATGAGCAATTCCCGTCCCTGGCATTGGCTGCTGCTGGCCGTGGCGCTTGGCGTGCTGGTCTGGCTGCTGTCGCCCATTCTCATGCCCTTTGCGGCGGCCGCCCTGCTTGCCTACCTCGGCAATCCCCTCGTGCAACGGCTCATGCGCCTGGGCCTGTCGCGCAACTGGGCGGTTGGGCTGACGTTTTTCACCTTGCTCAGTGTCGTGGTGGCGGCCCTGATCTTCTTGACGCCGATGCTCTGGAAGCAGTTCCTCTATGTCGAGGCCAAGCTGCCGACCTTGTTGCGCTGGGTCAACCGGGAGGCGGCGCCATGGCTGGAGCGCCATCTGCATATCAGCATCGATCGCCGCATCGACATGGAGCTGGTCGGGGAGTGGCTTTCGGGCTACTGGGCGGAGGCAGGAACGGTTGCGGGTAATGTGCTGAGCCAGGTGGCCGCCTCCAGCATCAGCATCATCAGCCTGCTCGGCATGCTGGCATTGGTCCCGGTGGTGACTTTCTATCTGTTGCTGGACTGGGATGAGCTCCTGAAGCGTATCCACGATCTGTTGCCGCGCCATCTCGAAGCCCCCATCAGCCGGCTGGCGAAAGAATGTGACGAGGTTCTGGCGGCCTTCCTGCGGGGCCAGCTGCTGGTCATGGTTTCGCTGGCCGTTGTCTATGCCGTGGGCCTGGAGATTGTCGGGCTCAGGCTGGCGCTCATCATCGGGCTGGTGGCCGGGCTCGGCAGCATCATCCCCTATTTCGGTTTTGCGATCGGCATCGTCGCCGCGACCATTGCCGCCATTGTCCAGTTCGGCAACTTTCATGCGGTGCTGATGGTCTGGGCGGTGTTCGCCATCGGCCAGGCCATCGAGGGCTGGGTCTTGCAGCCTTACTTCGTCGGCGACCGCATCGGTCTGCATCCCGTGGCGGTCATCTTCGCCATCATGGCGGGCGGGCAGTTGTTCGGTTTTGTCGGCATGCTCCTGGCGCTGCCCGTGGCGGCCGTGATCATGGTTCTGCTGCGTCATGGGCACGGGTTGTATCAGCGCAGCAATCTCTATCACGGCAACGCCGCGCCGATGAGCAGCGAAACCGAGAGTCGGGATGTTGAAGTCTGAGCAGTTGCTGCTGAATCTGCGTCCGCGCCCCGATGCCCGCCTCGCCGATTTCGCGGCGCCTGCCTACGAGGAGCTCCTGGGGGCTGCGCAGCATGTGCTGGCCAGGCCGGGCAGCCTGCTTTATGTGCATGGAGAGCCGGGACAGGGCCGGAGTCATTTGCTCGCGGCGCTGTGCGGCGAGGCCGAGCGCCAGGGTTTGGGGGCCGTGCTGCTCCCCTTGGCTGAGCTTTATCGCGAGGATCCCGATCTGCTGGCCGGTCTCGAAGGGCAGGGGCTGATCGCCTTCGACGACGTGGGGGCGATTGCTGGCCGAGCTGCCTGGGAAGAAGCCCTGTTTCATTTCTTTAATCGCGCCCGGGCCAGCGCCGGCTGCCGCCTCGTGTTTTCGGCTGCTTTCCTGCCCGCGCAGTGCGGTTTCCGGCTGCCGGATCTCGTTTCCCGGCTGGCGCTGGCGCCGGCCTGGGTGCTGGCGCTGCCCGACGACGAGAGTCGCCAGGCTCTCGTGGAAGGAGCGGCTCGCCGCCGGGACCTGGATCTGGAGGAAGAAGTCGTCCGCTATCTGGTGGCACGAGGCCCGCGCGAGCCCGGGCGGCTGCTGGCCTTGGTCGCACTCCTGGATCAACACTCCCTGATGGCCGGCCGGCGCCTGACCATCCCCTTCGTGCGGCAGGTTCTGGAAGGTGGCGGGACTGCCTGAGGCCGGGGATTTTCGAACAGCCTCTGCCTTGCCCCCTCCGACGGGAATATGCGAGAGTACGGCGCCACGCACCCAATAACAAAAAGCTACAGCCGCTGACATAAAGCTGCGGTTATCATTCGAAGTGCTTAAGTAAAAGCCATAAAAACAAGAATTTAGGAGAGCCTCTCCATGCCATGGCCCCGGAAAAGCCTTTTCCTTGCGCTTTTCTTCCTGTCGTCTTCGTGGGGCAGCGCCGACACCATTACGGTCAACACCACTACCGACGATAACCTCGACAACTCCCTGTGCTCGCTGCGCGAGGCGGTGGAGTATTTCAACCGTGGCATGCCCGATGAGGGCTATCAGGGCTGTAAATCGCCTGTCATCGATTATGTCAGCATTGTCAGGCTGCCTGCGAGTGAAGCCCCCTACCTGATCACCTCCGATCCTATCCGCATCATTACCGACATCTCCATCGCCGGCGATGGAGCCAAGGGAGAGGCGGTCACTACGGTGCAGGTCCAGGGTGCAAACCGGGCCTTCATCATCAATTTCGATCCGAGCTATCGGAAGCCCGTTTGCGCCGCCGACAGCAGTTGCTCTCCCGGCACTGCCCCCGAGCTGGCGCTTTCCTCGGATACCGAGGACGACCCGGCCGACCCGAATCCCGACCTCACCGTCGACGAGGAAGGCGACTACCTTACCTACGATCAGGCGCCCATCCTGACCGGCACCATTGTGCCGGGGACAATGCATACGGCCGGCCACTCCTACATTGTCCGCCTCTATGACAATCCCGGGGAGGGCGAGCCTTTCCTGGTCGGCGAAGGCACATTTACACCCGACCAGGCTACCGGGCTGAGCGCGCCGCTCGACTGGTCGGTGAGAGTGAACCGCTTCCTGCTGCCGGGCGTGCATTACCTGACTTACACGGTCGAGGAAATCGAGACCGGCTCCGGGGACGTCGTCGTCGAAGAGGGAGCGCACAGCGATCAGTTGATCGTTGCTGTCTATGTCAAGGCAGCGCGGCCGCTGGTCTCGTTGACGAATCTGGTGATCAAGGGGGGCGGGGCTGCATGCGCCAGCTCTTGCGCCACAGGCGTTGATAACGGTACGACCGTAGTCAATGATCCGGACGCCCCTGCGACTTACGACAAGTACTCCCTCACCTACATCAATGTAATAGCCGACACGTCGGGAAATGGCGGGGCCATCTTCAATAACGAAGAACTGGTCATGTCCGATGTGGTTCTGCAGGATGGCGTGGCCTCGGCCAGCGGCGGCGGCCTCTATATCACCAGCAATGGCGGCGCCCAGATCACCAACAGCGATTTCTGGAACAACAAGGCGGCCAGCGGCGCCGCCATCTATGCCAGGCGCAGCTCGCTCAAGCTCGTGCAGAGCTTGATAAGGGCCAATCTGGCCCAGGGGACAGGCAGCGGGACGATTGTCGAGGTGGGCGATGCCGCCACGGTGTCCGGCCTGGCAGGCAACATTTTCCAGAACAGCACCTTTAC
The DNA here is from genome assembly GCA_049320605.1 of Pseudomonadota bacterium. GTDB lineage: Bacteria > Pseudomonadota > Gammaproteobacteria > Pseudomonadales > Moraxellaceae > UBA2031. The sequence continues at coordinate 117,729 of JBMOQI010000013.1, forward strand.
CGGAAATACGGGCATTGCACTGTCGGTTCGCGACAACAGCACGCCGACGGCGCTCTTGCTCCAGAACCTGACGGTGGTGGACAACACCGGCGGCGGTGTCGATTTCAACGGCACCGATGTCGAGGTCAGGAACTCCATCATTGCCGGCAACCCGGACCCGGACCCGCTCGCTGCGGCGGGCAGCTATGCCGACTGCCGCAATGCAGGCTTGGCAGTCATTGAATACACGCTGACCGTCGTGGGCGGAGGTTGCCCTGCAACGGGCAATGGCATGGTGCAGCTCGACGAGAGCATTGATGAGCAGAGGCTGATGGCCGTCACGGACCCGGATCCGAACGCCAAGGGCCGCTGCAACAGTCCGTATGGACTGCTCTGTCCCCTGGCCGACCGCGGCGGTTCCACGCAGGTACTGATGCCCCGGCTGCTGCCGGGTTACGACCCCGCCCTCGGCGTGGAGCAGTCGCCGCTGATCGGCAAGGCCGGCCCGGACTGCGTGACGGTGGATCAGCGGGGCGAGGTGCGCAACGTTTATGCCTGCGATATGGGGGCTGTCGAGGTTCAGGCGGTCGAGAGTGGCGGGGTGCTGTCCGGCGGCGTGATTAGCTACGGCAACGCCCATGAGCAGTATCTCGGCGACGAGCTTGCCGACGAGGAGCTGCTTCCGCTTGGCGACTGTCTGCCGGGATACGTCGATCCCCTGGATCCGCTAGGACGTGTCTATCCGCCCGCGCAATGGGCCGACACCTCGACGCCGGAAGCAAGGGCCAGAATCGTTCCGGACTCCTATGACCCCGGCGAGCCAGGTTGCCCCTGGGTGGTAGTGGCGCCGAGCCGGGGCGCCGTGCGCTTCGTCAAGAAGGACGGCACCGAGGGCGCAGGCTTCTATGTCTACCAGCCCGGCTCCAACTTTCATGGCTTCGACCGCTTTGAGATGCGGGTAGTGACGTCGCTCAGCAAGCTGAACCCGCTGCTGGAGGACAGGAGCCGCCTGATCAGGGCGAGCGTCATTGTCCAGCCCGGTTCGACCATGAGCAGCCAGAAGCTTGGCGGCGCGCTCGATGCTTGGGGCATGTTGCTGCTTGGTATTCTGGGGCTTGGCCGGCTCGGCAGGAGGCAGGCATGAAGAAATTACGGTTGGGCCTCGCCGCCCTGCTGGCGCTGGCGGCAGGGGTTGATGCTGCCCTCATCCATACCATCACGGTGACGACCACGGCGGACGAGGACGGCTCCAACCCCGCCGCCTGCTCCTTGCGCGAGGCCGTCAAGGCGGTAAACACCTTCGCTCCCTATGGCGGCTGCCCCGCTGGCCATCCCTTCAACGACAACCTCGTCCAGCTCGACTCGACGACCTATACGCTCACCCTCGGCGAGCTTGTCGTGTCCAAAGAAGTCGCCATCGTCGGCAAGGATGAGGATGCAGAGGCGCGAAAGAATCAGGTCAATCCGCTCACCGGACGTGCGCCGCTGCGCGTGCGCCCGGACTATGACGATACCGAGACTACGCCGATCGGTGATGTCGCCGACCCTGACACCGGCCCCGTCGGCACCTATATCAATGCGAACGACAACAGCCGTATCTTCTTTGCGACCGCACCGCTGACGGTCAGGGATGCCGTACTCAACGGCAGCGGCCCGGACAGCAGCGGGACGTCGGTCAACGGTAACGGCGGCCTCATCTACTCCGCCGGGTCGCTAGTCCTGTCCAACGTCATTCTCAGGAATGGCTGGGTCACGGGAAACAGCAGCGACGCCGGCAATGGCGGCGCCATCTACCTGGCTGGCAGCGGCACCGGTCTCACGCTCAGCGATGTAACGCTGGAGGCGAATACCGCGCAGCGTACGGGCGGTGCAATTGCCATGCTCTGCAGCCTTGACCTGGATCCGTATATCGGACACGGCGTCACGGTAGAGCGTTCGCTCTTCAAGAGTAACCAGGCGCTTGGCGGTGCCGGGGCCGTCGACATCTGCGGCAGGACCAACGCCATCTTCACCGCCTCCACGTTTTCCCGGAACAGTTCCCTGGTTGACGCCGGCCGGCAGGACTCGGCCGCCATCTCCTACGTGCACCCCGACGGAAAGAACCCGCAGCTGGGGAACCTGACCCTGAGCAATGTCACGGCGGCGGAGCAGGTCGGGCATGTGCTGGCGCTCAGGGGGATTGCGTCTGCCGTCCTCGGCGGCTCCCTGCTGGCTTTCAATACCGGTGATCTGGGCTTTGTCTGCTTCAATCCCGATGTGGACGATCCGGACTCGGCGGCGGTCCCGGCGACCGCCGCGGTGCCGATGGTCTCCGTCTCGCCCGGCGGCGGCACCTACAATGCCGTGACCGCCGGCGGCAGTTGCGATGCGCTGCTCGCGCGCGGCGCGGGCGATACCAACAGGGATATCCCCACGACTGTCTTGCTTGTCGACGTACTGACACTACTTACCGAGGCGGATCCCTTCACCAGCGGCGGCCCCTTCGGGCTCACCCAGTATTATCTTCCCAATGAAGCGGCCCCGACCTGGGTCATCGACCAGGGCGGCGTCTTCAACTACTGCGGCGACGCAGACCAGCGCGGCATCAACCGCCGCAGCGGTGCGGCTTGCGACATCGGCGCCGTGGAGCGGCTCCAGGTGTCGGCAAACGCCGACGAGGGCGAGAACACCCGGCTAGGCGGCCGCGAGGTCGTCATCGATGTGCTGGCTAACGATACGTTCGGCGAAAGCCCTGCCGAGCCCTTCAAGTTCCGTGAAAATGATCCTTCTACCCCGGCCGACGAGGGCCCCGTCGTAATCACGGACGATGACGGCGGCCGCTGCAAATGGGAACTCAGGGATGTGGGCGCCGGGGTAACCGCCGGGCGCCTGGTCGTCACGAGCCCGCAGGGCATGCTCCGCGGCGAGGACGATCCCATCGTCTGTACCTATGAGGTGCACGATACCGGCGGTGGCGTTTCCAGTCCGGCAACGGTAAAGGCCACGATCGGCAACATCCCGCCGATAGCCAGGGACGATGTGTATCTCAGGCCCATGGGAGTCGCCTCGATCACCTTCAATCCCCTGGAGAACGACGACGACTCCGGAGATGGCAAGTACGGCTATCTGCCCGAGCCGCCGGTGCCGCCCGATGTCGGGATAGTTGGGCCGGGCGGCGTCAACTGCAAGGAAGACCCGCTGCTTCCCGGCGAGTGCAGCTACAGCAGCGAGCCCAACTGGGTGGATCTGTATCCGCCGATAGAAATCACCTCGCAGCCGGAGCTGGGCGAGGTTCGCGGCGTGACTGTGGATCAGTGTCCGGGCCGGGTGACCAGCATCTGTCACTGGCCGCCGCTGACCTATAGGGCCAGCAACAGCCTGTCTCCGTTCAGCGACTCTTTCACCTACCGTGTCTACGATAATGACGAGGAAGGATCGAGTGCCACCTTTGTCACGATCAAGACCAATGCGTCCGATCTCGATCAGGGCGGAGGCGGCGGCAGCCTCGATATCCTCGGCGGGCTGATTCTTGCCCTGCTTGGCTTGCGACGCTTGCGCAGGCTCTGATAAAAAGGCCGCCTTGCGGCCTTTTTTCTTGATTTTTCCGGAGGTTTTATGGCGCTGGCCAAAGCCCTGACAGGCTGGTTCCTGGCAGCATCGCTGTTTGTTGTGGCCGGCTGCGCGGCAAAGGGACCTCTGCAGGCCTATGCCGGGCCGCCGCGTCCGGCGGCGGAGCTGGCGCTGGTCAGCGTTCCCGAGCAGATCGAGGTCATGGCCATCGACGGGCGCGAACCGCCGCCCAGTTTTCTCAGGAGCACGGTGCAACTGGCGCTGCTGCCCGGCGAGCATGTTTTCAGCCTGCGTTATGTTCAGCTCTTCCAGATCAGCGGCGACGAGCACGACGTCATCCGCTCGCGGCAGGCGGCGTTGCGCTTCACTGCCGTTGCCGGCCGCCAATACCGTCTGGAAATGCCGTCGCAGGCCGGCCGCGACAAGGCTCGCGAGTTCGCCAAGAATCCGCAGTTCCGTCTGGTGGATCTTGGCGATGGCAGTGCCGTCGACTCGGCCCCCATCAAGTCCTATGCCGAGGCCTCGCTGATCGACACCCTCCAGAAATCCTTCGAGGCGCAGGGCGAAGCGCAACGCCCGGTCACCAATACGGATCTGCTCAAGGATGTGTGGGGCCGCGCGTCGGCGGAAGAGCGCGACGCCTTCCGCGCCTGGCTGGACCAGCAAGGAAAATAATTTTTCATGAGCACGCTCGAGATTCCCGGCTACACCATCAAGCGCACCCTCGGCAAAGGCGGCATGGCCACCGTCTATCTCGCCGAGCACACCAAGTTCGAGCGTGACGTGGCGCTCAAGGTGATGGCGCCGGCGCTGTCGGCCGACGCGGGATTCCGCGAGCGCTTCCTGCGCGAGGCCAAGATCGTCGCCAAGATCTCGCATCCGAACATCGTTGCCGTCTACGACGTCAACGAGGTCAACGATCTCTATTACATCGCCATGGAATACCACCCGGGGGGCGACCTCAAGGCGCGCCTCAAGGAAGGCCTGTCGGTGCGCGAAGCGCTGCAGATCACCAGGGACGTGGCGCGCGCCCTGGATTTCGCGCACGGCAAGGGCTATCTCCACCGCGACATCAAGCCCGACAACATTCTTTTTCGCGCCGACGGCAGCGCCGTGCTGACCGATTTCGGCATCGCCAAGGCGACCGAGGGCGACGCCAATCTCACCCAGATGGGCATGGTGGCGGGCACGCCGAAATACATGAGTCCGGAACAGGCGCGCGGCCAGGCGCTCGATGCCGATTCCGACCTCTACAGCCTGGGTGTCGTGCTGTTCGAGATGCTGACCGGCCGCCTTCCCTTCGAGGCCAGCGATCCGATCGCGCTGGGCATCATGCACATGAACGCGCCGGTGCCCAAGCTCGAGGGCCGCGTGGCGCATTTCCAGCCTTTGCTCGACCGCCTGCTCGCCAAGCAGGCCGGACAACGTCCGCAAAGCGGCAGCCATATCATCCGCGAGATCGAAGCGCTGGAAAAAGGCTTTGATTTCGACGTGACGGCCGAGACGCCGGCGCAGAGCCATACCCTGCTGCGCCCGGCCGTGCGCAAGGCGCCGCCGGCGGCAATGCCGCCGCCTGCCCCGGTGAGCGATGCCACCGTGCTCTCGCCCGCGCTGGCGCCAGCGCGGGCTGCCGCTCCCGTCAGCGCGCCCGCGGCCTCCCGCAAGGGAAAAATCGCCGCGGCCGTGGCACTGGTGGCGGTGCTGGGCACGGGCGGCGGCTGGTGGCTGCAGCGCAATGCCGAGGCCGAAGCGCTGGCGCAGCAGATAGGCAGCGAGCTGGCGGCCGCGAACGCGGCGCTTTCCCGCAACGCCCTGACCGCGCCCGCCGACAACAACGCGCTGGCGCATTACCAGCGCGTGCTGGCAATGCAGCCGGCCCATCCCGAAGCGACGACAGGCATCCGGAAGCTCGTTGCCGCGCTGCAGATGCAGGCGTCGGGCGCGCTGGCCGTGGGCAAAATCGACGAGGCGGAGCAGATGCTGGCGCAGGCGCAGGCCGCGGCGCCGGACAAGCAGGGCATCGCTCCCTTGCAGCAGGCGATCGCGGAAGCCCGGGCCGCGGCGGAAAAATCCGCGGAGGCGGCGCGCCTGGCCGAGGCCGGCAGGGCCGGCGGATCGACGCAGCCGGTGGTGCTCCGCCAGGCACGCCGGGCCGCTGTCAGCGAAGCCTTGCCTGCGCCGGCCGCCGGCCCGGATGCGCTGGCGCGCTTGCGCATCGGTGGCATGCTCGGCAGCGCCCACCGTGCGCTGGAGGACGGTGACGCCGCCACCGCCATCCAGCGCTACGAGCAGGTGCTGAGGCTAGACCCCGGCAATCGCGAGGCCCGCGCCGGCCTGCGCCAGGCGCGTGCCCGCTGAACCCTGGTGACAGCCGTCCCTGGCCGCCGCCCATAAATAAGCCGCGCACCGCGCGGCTTATTTATGGGCGGATGCTTTTGCTCAGGGCGCTTTCAGCGCGTACTGCTCGAGCGCATTGCGGAGCGCGGAAGTGTCCAGGCCCTTGAGGTTGGCCATGGCAAACGCATACGCCTGGTTCTCGGCCGCCATGACGGCGTCGCTTTCGTCATCGTAGCGCTTCGCGGTTTCGGCGTAGCGCATTTCCGGATTCTTCAGTTCCTGCACCAGCTTGTCGCCGATGACGCCGGAAATTTTCTCGGTGAGTTTCTGCAGGATTTCCGAATCGGCCGGCAGGCTGGCGAGCTTGAAGGGCATGCGGAACTGGCCGAGTTCGATGCCCTCGTTGCCTTCATCCGTGTATTCGGCCTTGGCGGCTTCCGAGCCGGTGGCCAGCACCTTGCCGGTCTTCGCCTCCACCAGGCGATAGGACGCGGAGATGATGCCGACCTTGCGCATGATCTGCAGGTTGATGGTGATGTCTTCCTTCTTTTCCTGCGTCAGCAGGCGCGGCGGCTCGCTTGCCTTGGCGCGCTGGTTTTCCGGCAGGGCCAGCCACTGCTCATGGGCGGGATTGGGGATGGTGGCGGTGTCGGTCACCACGCGCATGGTTTTCTTGCTGCGGTTCTCGGAAGTGTCGACGCGCGACTCGAGGATCTTGCCCTGGATCAAAAGGTCCGCCGAGGCGAGTTCGGACGCCTGCGAGGCGCCGATTTCCTTCTCGCGCAGGATGGCCTGGAACTGGTCGCGCTCGATGATCCTGATGTCGTGCGGAATCTTGTCGAAGAGATGCTGCGTGACCTTGGCGGCCACCGCGCCCCCGAATTCCGCATTGCCGGCGGCATCGGTGAAGGCGGCGGTGCTGACCTTCTTGGTGGCGCGGGTCAGCGTCGTGTCCTGCGTCGTACGCAGGCTGGCGCGCAGGCCGGGGTAGTCGGGACCGAAGCGCTCGACCACCTTCAGGTAGCCGAGCGCCAGGCCGGTCTGGCCGGCCGCGAGGGCTTTCTGGTGGCGGGCGAACACGGTCTTCACGAAGGCCTCTTCCTGGGGAGGCCTGACCGCCTCGCTGCCGGTCTTGGCGCGCAGGTCGCGCGCCTGGTTCAGCAGCCGGTAGGCGTCGTGCAGGCGGTTTTCGCTGAGGGCAGTGCCCGCCTGGGCCACGAAATAGGCCACCATGTCGTCCGAGGACTTGCTGAGCCGCTTCAGGATCTCCGGAAATTCCTTGGTCTGCGCCAGGCTCATGAACTGCGTATAGGCGTCGTCGAGCTTGCCGTCGGCGAGGCTGTCCCAGAACTTCTTCTCGAAGAGGCGGGCGTCGGCCAGGGTGATCTGCAAGCCGAGGTTCTTGTCCTCGGGTGTGACCTGCTGCAGCGCGGAAAGGGCTTTCCTGGCTTCGCCGTACTGTTCGGCCTTGAGGGCGTCGTCGGCTTTCTTGCGCAGCGTGTTGACGACGTCGACGCGTTCGCGCGTGTAGCGGTCGTCGCCGGTCAGCCTGGCGAGATCATCGAGCACGCTGACGCGCTGGCCGGTCTCGGCCTCGGTGAAGCGGGCGAGCTGGTTCTGTTGCGCGGTGATGCGCGCCTGCGTGCGGCCTTTCAGTTCGTTGAGCTCGAGCGCGAGCTTGCCGTGACGTTCCGGCGACCACTTCTGCAGCTTGGGCAGCCGCGCGATCTGCGCCTCGATGACGGGCAGCGGCACCAGGCCGCTGGCCGAGCCCTGCTGGTTGAGCTCGCCGCGGATGTCCTGCTCGAGCTTGCGCGCCAGCTGGGTGCCGATCTGGTTGAGCTGGGCCACGGCCTTCTGGCCGTCGGGCGAGCCCAGTTTTTTCTGGCCGGCCAGCGTGCCGGCGTACTGGTCGTAGAGCGCTTCCAGGTTGCCGTTCTGCTGGGCCGACTGGATCTCCTGCTGATTGAGCAGGGCCGGGCCGGAGGCGCAGCCGGCCAGGCTGAGGGCGAGCGCGATTCCGGTGAGTTTGATGCGTGACATGCGTATCCCCTGCAATAAGGCAATGAAGTGCTTCCCGTGGAATCGGCGGCAGTCGCTGCATGGCGCCGGCCGCTCTCCGTCCCGGTTTATGGGTGTGTTGGACGGAGACGGTGTACGGAAACGATTCCGGAGGGGTGAACCGAGTCTATCGGGCGGCAGTGGCGAGGAAAAGCCGGCGCTTCAACGATCTGCCGGGGTGTCGGCGGCACGCTGCCAGCGCAGCATCAGCAGGGCGGCGGTGAAGCAGGCCGCGATGAGAACGCAGCGCAGCAGCGCCAGCACGCCCTCCGTTCCCGGAACGAAGGCGCCCAGCACGGCCCAGCAGAAATAGGGCATGAGGAAGAGGCAGAGCCAGATGGCGCCGCGTCCGTGCCGCGCCGGCTGCAGGAAGGCGGCAAGCGGCAGCAGCAGGACCGCCATCAGGAACAGCATGGCCGCGGCCGGTAGTGGCTTTGCCTCCGGAGCGAAGGTCTTGAGGGCCGTCTCCACGGCCATGAAGGCCATGAGGAGCAGCAGCAGGGCGAAGGTGGCGAGGCGGCCGCAGCGGGCCTGGCGTGTCGGCGTCATGTTCATGCGAGGGATTTCCGGGCCTGGCGGGCGAGGCGGCGGCCGAGCGCCAGGCAGAGTTCGCCTTCTTCGGCGTCGAGCGGGCGCGCATTGCCGTTGCCGGCGTGATGGCTGGCGCCGTAGGGCGTGCCGCCGCCGGCGGTGCGCATCAGTCCGGGCTCGGAGTAGGGCAGGCCGAGGATCAGCATGCCGTGGTGCAGCAGCGGCAGCATCATGCTGAGCAGCGTGGTCTCCTGGCCGCCGTGCAGGGAGCTGGTGGAGGTGAAGACCACGGCAGGCTTGTCGATGAGGGCGCCGTTGAGCCAGAGGCTGCTGGTGCCGTCGAGAAAATACTTGAGCGGCGCCGCCATGTTGCCGAAGCGGGTCGGGCTGCCGAGCGCCAGCGCGGCGCAGCCGCCCAGTTCCTCCGGCGTGCAATAGAGGGCGCCGCTCTCGGGAACTTCAGGTTCCGTCGCTTCGCAGCGCGGCGACACCGCCGGCACCGTGCGCAGGCGCGCTTCCAGGCCCTCGGCCTCGCTGCCGCGCGCGATCAGGCGGGCCATGTCGCGGGTGGCGCCGTGGCGGCTGTAGTAGAGCACCAGCGCGTAGGGCGCGCTCATTTCAGCAGCTCCCCTGCTTTTTCGGGCGGCGTGTCCAGGTGGCGCGCCACCTCGGGCGCGGCGCCGCGGGTCTCCGGGCGATCGGGCGCCTCGCGTGATTTCGAGCAGCGGGGGTTGTGGTGGAGCGTGATCATGGCGGGGCCTGCGCAGTGGTGGCGGTGATTGCCGCGGCGGATTGTAGCGAGGCCGGCGCCGGCGGCGCAAAGACCTCGACAGCGGACCGGCGGGGCGGGAATACTTGCCGCCAACACGAATCCTGATAGGAAAAGCTGCATGGGGCACAGTTTTGCAGCCCGCCTCCGCCGGGCCGGGGAGTTCACCCGCTTCGTCTACCGCCATTTCCGGCAGGATCGCTGCAGCGAGCACGCCATGGCGCTGACCTACACCACGCTCTTCGCCGTGGTGCCCGTGATGACGGTGACCTTCGCCATCCTCGCCGCGATTCCCTCGCTGCAGCACATCAGCGCCGACCTGCAGGACTTCATCTTCCGCCACTTCATCCCGAGCAGCGGCCAGCTCGTGCAGCGCCACCTGGAAAATTTCACGGCGCAGGCCGGCCGCCTGACCGTCCTCGGCAGCGCCATGCTGTTCGTCACGGCCATCCTGATGCTGATGACCATCGAGCGGGCCTTCAACCGCATCTGGCGCGTGCGCCAGGAGCGCAAGGGCGTGATCAGCTTCCTGCGCTACTGGGCGGTGCTCAGCCTGGGGCCGCTGCTGATCGGGATGGGCTTTGCGATTTCCTCGTATGTGGCCTCGCTGCAGCTCTTCAGCTCCGCCGCCAGCCTCGTCAACAGCATGCTGCCGGGCATCCGCCTGCTCACCTTCGTTTTCTCCGCGCTGGCCTTTACCCTGTTCTATGTCGCGGTGCCCAACTGCAAGGTGCCGCTGCGCGCCGGCCTGCTGGGCGGCATGTTCGCCGCCTTCCTGTTCGAGCTGGCCAAGATAGGCTTCGGCCTCTTCGTCGCCAGCTTCTCGGGGTACAGCTTCGTCTACGGCGCCTTCGCCGCCCTGCCGGTTTTCCTGCTCTGGATCTTCCTGTCCTGGTGCATCGTCCTGCTCGGTGTCGAAGTGACGCGCGCACTGGCGCTGTTTCGCCACGCCGACCGGCCCTGCCGGCACCCGCTGCTGGCGCTGCTTGACGTGCTGCAGCTGTTCTGGGCGCGCCAGCAGAAGGGCGCCACGGTGAGCGATCTCGACGCCATGGCGGTGCTGGGCCAGCAGGATGTGGAAGCCTGGTTTGACCTGGCCGCGGCGCTGCAGAAGCAGCGCATCATCCACCGCACCGATACCGGCAGCTACGTGCTGTCGCGCAACCTCGACGGCATTGCCTTCCTCGATTTCTACCGGCAGCTGCCCTGGCCGCTGCCCACGCGCGAAGAGCTGCAGAAGGCCCGCGCCGACGCTTGCTGGGTGGCAGACCTGCGCCCCGCATTGCTGAGAATTCACGAGGCCATGGAACAGGAACTGCGCCTTCCGCTCTCGACCATAGTGGCCGCAAAAGGCCGTGAGAAAACCGATGAAAATTGACACCCTGACGCTGCACCACGACGGCCTGAGCTTCTCCGCGCGCGCGGCCGGCGAAGGTCCGCTGGTGCTGATGCTGCACGGCTTTCCCGACGACTTCCGCAGCTTCGATGCGCAGCTCGACGCCGTGGCGGCCGCCGGCTACCGGGCGGTGGCGCCGCTGCTGCGCGGCTACGAGCCGGGCTCGCAGCCGCCGCGCGACCTCTACCATCTCATCCACCTCGCGGACGACGTCTTCGCCTGGATGCAGGAGCTCGGCGCAAAGCGGTGCCACCTCGTCGGCCACGACTGGGGCGCGCTCACCGGTTATGTGGCGGCGGCGCTGCAGCCGAAGAAGTTCGCCTCGCTGACCACGCTCGCCATCCCGCACCTGCGCCACAGCCTGCTCGGCGTGACGGAGGTGCCGGGGCAGCTGGTGAAGTCGTCCTATATCCTGCTCATGCAGTTCGCGCGCATCGCCGAGCACATCGTGGCGCGCGACGACTACGCCTTCGTCGAGACACTGTGGAAGCAGTGGTCGCCGGACTGGCGCTATACGCCGGAAGACCTCGAGCAGGTGAAGTCGACCTTCCGCGCCGAGGGCGTCGTGCACGCCGCGACGCAGTACTACCGCTGCCTGCTGCAGCCGCTTTCGCTGTCGACGCAGCAGTCCTGGCGCCTGCTCACCTCGCCCATCAAGGTGCCGACGCTGGCGCTGACCGGCGAGCACGACGGCTGCATGGACACGCGCCTCTACGACACGCTGATGCGCGAGCAGGACTTCGACGGCGGCCTGAGGGTGAAGCGCCTGCCCGACACCGGGCATTTCCTGCACCGCGAGGCGCCGGAGGAAGTCAGCCGGCTGATCCTCGACTGGATCGGGCAGCATCCGCTGGCCTGAAGGTGGGGTTCGCGGCTGAAGCCGCTCCTACACAATGCTGCACCGTCCCGTAGGAGCGGCTTCAGCCGCGAACCCCACCCGCGGACCGCTGCCCGCCCCCGGCTTTGCCGCCGGGCCATGTATAATCGCGCCGCTTCGAAGCCCGATCGGGCTTCGGCCGGCCCCCAAGGCCACGCCTTCCCAGCCTGCCCGTGGAGTCCCCATGACCGTCATCAAGAAAGACGACCTCATCCAGAGTGTCGCCGACGCCCTGCAGTACATTTCCTATTACCACCCGGTGGACTTCATCCAGGCCATCAACGCCGCCTACGAGCGCGAGGAAAACCAGGCCGCCAAGGATGCGATGGCGCAGATCCTCATCAATTCGCGCATGTGCGCCGAGGGCCACCGCCCCATCTGCCAGGACACCGGCATCGTCACCGCGTTCGTGAAGGTGGGCATGGACGTGCGCTGGGACCTCGGCGGCATGAGCCTGGACGACGCCATCAACGAAGGCGTGCGCCGCGCCTACCTGCATCCGGACAACGTGCTGCGCGCCTCCATCCTGCGCGACCCGGCGGGCCAGCGGCAGAACACCCGGGACAACACGCCGGCGGTGATCCACTACAGCATCGTGCCCGGCGATAAGGTCGACATCACCGTCGCCGCCAAGGGTGGCGGCTCCGAGAACAAATCCAGGATGGTGATGCTGAATCCCTCCGATTCCATCGTCGACTGGGTGCTGAAGACGGTGCCGACCATGGGCGCCGGCTGGTGCCCGCCCGGCATGCTCGGCATCGGCATCGGCGGCACTGCGGAGAAGGCCGCGCTGCTGGCGAAGGAGGCGCTGATGGACCCGGTCGACATGCACGAGCTCTTGGCGCGCGGCCCGTCGAACCGCATCGAGGAGCTGCGCCTCGAGCTCCACGAAAAGGTGAATGCGCTCGGCATCGGCGCGCAGGGCCTGGGCGGCCTCACCACCGTGGTCGACATCAAGATCCGCGACTACCCGACGCACGCGGCCTCGCTGCCCGTCGCCATGATTCCCAACTGCGCGGCGACGCGCCACGTGCATTTCGAGCTCGACGGTTCCGGCCCCGCGGAGCTGGAGGCGCCGAAGCTGGAGGACTGGCCGAAGATCACCTTTGATTCCAGCAAGTCCCGCCGCGTGAATCTCGATACCGTCACCCGCGCGGACATCGCGGGCTGGCAGCCCGGCGAGACGCTGCTGCTCTCCGGCACCCTGTACACGGGCCGCGACGCCGCCCACAAGCGCATGACGGAGATGTTCGCGCGCGGCGAAGCGCTGCCGGTGGACCTCAGGGGCAGGTTCATCTACTACGTCGGCCCCGTCGATCCGGTGCGCGACGAAGTCGTCGGTCCCGCGGGTCCGACCACGGCCACGCGCATGGACAAGTTCACCGACGCGGTGCTGGCCCGGACCGGCCTGATCGGCATGATCGGCAAGTCCGAGCGCGGCCCTGTCGCCATCGAGGCGATCAGGAAGCACAAGGCGGTGTATCTCATGGCCGTCGGCGGCGCCGCGTACCTTGTCTCCAGGGCGATCCGCAAGGCGCGCGTAGTCGCCTTCGAAGACCTCGGCATGGAAGCGATCTACGAGTTCGTCGTGGAAGACATGCCGGTGTCTGTCGCCGTCGACGTGAACGGCAGCTCGGTGCACCACACGGCGCCGAAAATCTGGCAGGCGAAGATCGGCAAGATTCCGGTCGAGAGCTGACAGGATCAACAGCAGGCAAACCCTTGCGTGATAAAGCCCGCGGTTGCGGGCTTTATCACGTTTGCCGCCTGCGCGACGTGCACGTCTGCGCGGTGCTGCCGATGAGCATCGCCACGCCGCTCTTCCTTCGACCATGCCGGCAACTCCACCGGGCACGAGATGGCGCTGGCAGCAGGCGCAGGGGTCATGACACTACCTTTGGGGGCAAGTTGAATGACGAAGCGCCGCGCCGGGGCCAGGCGAAAAAACGGTCTACAGTGAATGCAGGCCGAGTAGGGAAGGCAAAGGCAATGCACTCTGCTGGTGCGCCTCTCCGCGACTGTTCCTCTTTTGCCTCAAAAGCGGGCAGTGCGACACCTGCAAAATGCGATGAGCCCTAGCCGGCTCGGCATTTCCCCGGATTTACGGCTTGGTGCGGTTTGTGCATGCACCTTTTTCGTGCTCGTGCCCGGTAGAGGGGCGCGCGGCCGCCCAAAAATGAGCTTGCCGGGGAGGGAGGGCGGGATATGCTTCGCGGCGTCCCGCAGCTTCCCCCAGAAGCGTTCGGGAAGTGGCAATTCAAGGTCTTACCAGGAGCTTACCCATGAAGATGATTACCGCCGTCATCAAGCCCTTCAAGCTGGATGATGTCCGCGAGGCCCTGTCCGATATCGGGATCAGCGGCATGACGGTCACCGAGGTGAAGGGGTTCGGACGCCAGAAGGGCCATACCGAGCTCTATCGCGGCGCCGAGTACGTGGTCGATTTCGTGCCCAAGGTGAAGCTGGAGCTGGCCGTGCGCGAAGACCAGGTGGAGCCGGCCATCGAAGCCATCATGAAGGCGGCCGGCACCGGCAAGATCGGCGACGGCAAGATCTTCGTCAGCAGCCTGGACCAGGTGGTGCGCATCCGCACCGGCGAAAGCAACGACGACGCCATCTAAAAGAAAACATCATTTTTTTCGCTTGCTGAAATTCTGGGGGAATTCCATGTTGCGATCTCTTGCGCGCAGCGGCGCTCCGCTGCTGTCCTTGCTTGCCATGCCCGCCCTGGCGGCCGATGCCGGACCCGTCGTGAATACGGGCAATACCGCCTGGATCCTGACGGCGACGGCGCTGGTGCTGTTCATGACCCTGCCGGGCCTCGCGCTCTTCTACGGCGGCCTGGTGCGGACGCGGAACGTGCTGTCCGTGCTCATGCAGTGTTTCGCCATTGCCGGCGGCGTCTCCCTGCTCTGGCTCGTCGGCCTGTATTCGCTGGCCTTCGGCGATGGCGGCGCGTTCAATGCCGTGATCGGCGACCTCTCCAAGGCCTTTTTCAACGGCGTCGGCAGGGACAGCCTCTGGGGCGACATTCCCGAGGTGGTGTTTGCGGCCTTCCAGATGACCTTCGCCATCATCACGCCGGCGCTCATCATCGGCGCCTTTGCCGAGCGCGTGAAATTCTCGGCCATGCTGGTGTTCAGCCTGCTCTGGACGACGCTGGTCTACGCGCCGGTCTGCCACTGGGTCTGGGGCGGCGGCTTCCTGCAGCAGATGGGCCTGCTCGACTTCGCCGGCGGCACCGTGGTGCACATCACCGCCGGCGTCGCGGCGCTGGTCTGCGCGCTGGTGATCGGCCCGCGCCGGGGCTTCGGCAAGACCGCCATGCCGCCGCACAACATGACCATGACGGTGATCGGCGCCGGCATGCTGTGGGTGGGCTGGTACGGCTTCAACGCCGGCTCGGCGCTGGCCGCCAACGGCTCCGCCGGCATGGCGTTGATGGCCACGCACGTTTCCGCCTCGGCGGGCGCGCTGATGTGGATGGCCATGGAGTGGAAAAAATTCGGCAAGCCTTCCGTGCTCGGCATCGTCACCGGCCTGGTGGCGGGCCTCGGCACCATCACGCCGGCTTCCGGCTCGGTCAGTCCGGCCGGGGCGCTGGTGATCGGCCTTGCCGCCGGCTTCACCTGCTTCCTGATGACGCAGTTCCTCAAGCGCCGGCTGCAGATCGACGATTCCCTGGACGTTTTTCCCGTGCACGGCGTCGGCGGCATCCTGGGCACCTTCCTGGTCGGCATCTTCTGCGCGCCCGGGCTCGGCGTGTTCAGCGGCCTGGGCTTCGGCGCCGGCAACAACGGCATCGGCGCGCAGCTGGGCGTGCAGGCCGTGGGCATCCTCGTCACGGCCCTGTATACCGCCGTCGTGACCTGGGGGCTGCTCAAGCTGACGGGCAGGCTGACCGGGGGACTGCGCGTTTCCGAAGAGCAGGAAACCGAAGGCCTCGACCTCGTGCTGCACGACGAGCGCGGCTACGACCTGAACTGAGGCGCGAGTGCCGAACAGGCGGGGCTGCAGCGCGGGCGGCAGCCCCGTTGGCGTTTTTGCAGCCGGCGGCGCGCCTGCTTGCGCGGCGAAAATTCCTGAGCGGAATTGTCACCCGGAGGGTAAGGAATCGTTATTGCCAAGGGGGGGGTCGGCTTGTAAGGTACAGGCCTCGCTGTAACCCGCTGACGGTACAGGCTGTCGTATTGCCTTGTTGACCCGGCGGTTACCGCATCCGCGGCCGCTCCCCGAGCTGGCCTTTTCCAAGAGACGAATCCCCGGAGAAACAAGAATGGCCGCTTTCCTGTCTGATGAATGGTTTGCCAAGGTCGCTGAACTCACCGCCGCTGCCGGCAACCTGAACGTGCCCCCGGCGCTGTCCGGCCTGACCCTGAACCTGACGGCGACCGGCGCCCCCAGCGGCACCGTCGAAATGAACCTGAACGGCGGCAACTTCGAGAAGGGCCACAATCCCGGTGCCTCGACCAAGCTGACCCTGCCCGCCGACCTGCTGCGCAAGATCTTCCTGGAAGGCGACAGCGCCGCCGGCATGCAGGGCTTCATGAGCGGCCAGATCAAGGTCGAAGGCGACATGAGCAAGCTGATGGCGCTGCAGTCCGCCCGCCCCAGCGCCGAACAGAAAGAGCTGTTCAAGAAAGTGCTGGCGCTGACCGCCTGAACTTTCGTTCCCCAACAAGAAAGCCCGCAACTGCGGGCTTTTTTACTGCCGTTTTTCAGCGGCATTTCAGGCCGAGCGCAGCAGCCGGTCGACGATGCGCTCGAGGTCCTGCAGGCTGCGGCAGGAATAGGCGTGGCTGCAGCAGCTGGCGTAGCGCAGCATTTCCGAATCGCCGCTGCCCCAGCGGTTGCGGTCCTCGGGGTTCAGCCAGATCACCTGGCGCGCGCGGTCGTGCACCTGGCGCAGCAGGTCGAGGCGGGCCTCGCCGTTGTTGTTGCGGGCGTCGCCGAGGATGACGACGGTGGTGCGGCGGTCGATGCCGGCCAGCGCGAGGCCTTCCAGGTCGGCGAAGGCGCGGCCGTAGTCGCTGCTGCCGAAGCCGTAGCGCTCCAGCGTGAGATCCAGTGCGGCTTCGATGTCGTGGCCGTCGAAGAGTTCGGTGACCTCGTGCAGCGTCGTGGCGAAGACGAAGCTGCGCAGGCGCGGGATCACTTCCTGCAGGCCGTAAAGGAAGAGCAGCAGGAAGCGCGCGTACTGGCTCACCGAGCGGCTGACGTCGCAGACCGCCATGATCCGCGGGCGGTCCTTGCGCACGCGGCGCCAGCGCGGCTCCATCAGCACGCCGTCGTGGGCGAGGTTGCGCCGGAGCGTGGCGCGTACGTCGAGGATGCCGCGCGCCGCCCGCTTCTCGCGGCGGCGGTGCAGGGTGATGAGGCGCTTCGCCATGCGCCGGATCACGGCGCGCACTTCTTCCGATTCGCGCAGCAGCGCGAAGTCGGTGGTCTTCACGATGTCGTCGCGGTTCTGCGCGCGGGCGATCTGGAAGTAGCGCTCGACTTCTTCGCGCACGCGCCGGCGCAGGCGGTCGAGGCCGGCCTGCAGCAGCTCGGCGCGCAAGGCGGCCTGCGCCGGCGCCTGGTTCTTCAATTGCTCCAGCTCGCGCTCCAGGTCCGCCAGGCCCATGCCCATGAGGACGCGGCGGCCGAAGAGGCCTTTCTGCGTCATGACCTGCATGCGCGAGAGGTCGGTGCTGGAAAGGGCGGCGGCGAGGGTGAGCGCAAGCCGGCTGCTGTCCTCATTCAGCATCTGCTCGCCGAGCGCTGAGGGGGCAACGCCGGGAATCGGCGCGCCCCCGCCCCGGCTGCCGCCGCCGCTGCCCTGGCCCTGGCCGAACAGGAACTGCAGGTCCTCCGGCAAGGGCAGCGGCGAGGGCGCAGCGGCCGCCGTCATGCTGGCGTCATCTGCAGTGAAGCGGAAGAAATTCTCGAAGCAGCGCTCGAAGACGGGGCCGTCCTGCCAGCTCTTGGCCAGCGTGCCGGCGAGTGCGTCGTGGAAGCGCTGGCGGTCGTCGTAGCCCACCAGCGCGATGGCGTTCACCGCGTCCGCGACTTCCGCCGGCGAGGTGCGCAGGCCGTTGCGGCGCAGCAGTGTGACGAACTCGGTGAGCTTGCGATCCATGCCTCAGCGCCGCTCGGCCTTGAGCAGCTGCGGCAGCTCCGCGCGGATGCGCTCGACATCGTCCTGGTGCTTGAGCAGCACGGCCAGCGTGCGGCCCACCCAGTCGGCGTCCAGCGCTTCCACATGCAGCAGCAGCAGGGTGCGCGCCCAGTCCAGCGTCTCGCTGATGGCGGGGGCCTTGCGCAGGTCCTGCTGGCGCAGGCGCTGCACGAAGGCGACCAGGGTCTCGCGCAATATTGCAGGCATCTGCGGAATCTGCGCCGCCAGGATGCGCCGCTCGAGCGCGGCGTCGGGATAGGGAATGTAGAGATGCAGGCAGCGCCGCTTCAGCGCCTCCGAGAGCTCGCGCTGGTTGTTGCTGGTGAGCAGCACCAGCGGTTTTCTCTGCGCCTTCACCGTGCCGAGTTCCGGCACCGAGATCTGGAAATCGGAGAGCAGCTCGAGCAGGAAGGCCTCGAATTCCTGGTCGGCCTTGTCGATCTCGTCGATGAGCAGCACGGCGCCGTTCTCGGCCTGCAGCGCCGACAGCAGCGGGCGCGGCTCGAGAAATTCGTGCGAGTAGAAGATGTCGCCGAACTCGTGCAGGCGCGCCACGGACTCCGCCAGCCCTTCGGCGCCGCGCAGCACGTCGCCGAGCTGCTCCTTCAGCACCTGCGTGTAGAGCAGCTGCTTGCCGTATTTCCATTCGTAGAGCGCTTTCGCCTCGTCGAGGCCTTCATAGCATTGCAGGCGGATCAGCGGACGCGCGAAGAGCGCGCTGGCCGCCTTGGCGAGCTCGGTCTTGCCGACACCGGGCGGGCCTTCGACCAGGATGGGTTTTTCCAGCTGCGCGGCCAGGAACAGCGTGAGCGCGATGGCGTCGGAGGCGATATAGCCCTCGGCCTCGAGCCCGCTGCGCAGGCTGTCGACAGTGAAATTCTTGCTGGCGAAAAGACTCATCGGGAAAACTCGCTGATCTGGAACGGTAGGGGCGGGTCAGTGTGGCAATAACCAGGGGCGGCCGTCCACCGGATGCGTCAGCCGGTCGAAGGCGACGCCGAAGACTTCCTGCAGCAGCGCCGTATCCGCCAGTTGCTCCGGACGGCCGGCGGCATGCAGCCGGCCGTGCCTGAGCGCAACGATGGTATCGGCCGTGCGCAGGGCGAAATTGATGTCGTGCGTGGAAAACATCACCAGCGCGCCAGCGCCGGCCTCGGTGCGCAGGCATTCGCGCAGGCGCTGCTGGTGCGGCAGGTCGAGGGCGTTCTGCGGCTCGTCGAGCAGCCAGAGGCGTTCCGCGGCCACGGCATGCAGGCGCATCTGCAGCCAGGTGCGGGCGAGCTGCACGCGCTGGCGCTCGCCGCCCGAGAGTTCGGCGTAGCCGCGCTCGAGCAGGGCGTCGAGCTCCCACAGCGCGGCGGCGCGGCGGCGCAGCGGCAGCGGCAGCCTGCCGCCGTGCGGCCAGGCGGCAAGCTCCAGGATGTCGGCCACCGGCAGCTGCAGCGCCTCGGCATGCTGCTGGGGCAGGAAGGCGCGGCGGCGGGCCAGCGTGCCGGCCGGGAAATCGCGCAGCGGCCGGCCGTCGAGCGTGAGCGTACCGCTGGTGTCGTGGCGCGGCAGATGGCGTCCGCCGTCGGCGCAGAGGCGCAGCAGCGTGGATTTGCCGGCGCCGTTGGGGCCGATCACCGCGATGCAGGAGGGCTGCAAGTCGAGCGAGATGTCCTGCAGCAGCAGGCGCGCGCCGATCCGGCAGCCGAGGGCGGAGAGCGTCATCATGCTGGCGGCCGGCTCCGCAGGAAAAGCGCGAGGAAGGCGGGTGCGCCGAGCAGCGCGGTGAGCACGCCGACCGGCAGTTCCAGCGGCGCGATCAGGAGCCGCGCCAGCCAGTCGGCGCCGACGGCCAGCAGGGCGCCCAGCATGAGCGTGGCGGGCAGCAGATGGCGGTGGCGATGCAGGCCCAGGCGGCGCGCCATATGCGGCGCCAGCAGGCCGATGAAGCCGATGCCGCCCGCCTGCGCGACGGCCAGCGCCACCAGCAGCGAGGCGAGCAGCAGCAGCTCCCGCCGGAAACGGCGGATGTCGAGGCCGAGATGCGCGGCGTCGGCGTCGCCGAGCTGCCAGACATCGAGCGCCGCGCCGCGCCGGCGCACCTGCAGCACGGCCAGGCCGAGCAGCAGGAAGGCGGGCAGCAGCAGCGCCCGGTCGGCCTGGGAAAAACTGCCCATGAGCCAGAAGCTGGCGCTGCGCAGCAGGGTCTGGTCGCCCAGCGTCAGCAGCAGCTGCACGAGGGCCGCGGCAAGCGCATTCACCGCGACGCCGACCAGCAGCAGGCTGGCGTTGCCGGCGCCCAGCCGGCGCCCGATGGCCAGCACCAGGGCCAGCGCCGCCAGGGCGCCGCCGAAGGCCGCCAGGGGCAGCATCCAGAGTCCGCCGATGCCGGCCGCAATGACCAGCACGGCGCCGAGGCCCGCGCCGGCAGACACACCCAGCAGGCCGGGCTCCACCAGCGGATTGCGGAAGAAGTCCTGCAGCAGCAGGCCGGCCAGCGCCAGCGCGGCGCCGGCAAAGACGGCCAGCCCGACGCGGGGCAGGCGCAGCTGCCACAGCACTTCCAGGCCGACGGCATCCAGCGCCTGCAGGCCCCAGAGCGCGGACGCGGCGATCGTGCCGAGCGTCAGCAGGGGCAGCAGCAACAGCAGGAGCGGGCGGGAGCGGGGCACGGCAGGCATGTCGGCAGGCGATAAATAATGCGCCATAGCCTAGCGAGGCCTCCCGTGCTAAACCAGCGCCATTATCGATTCCAGGAGACGACAGATGCCTGACGGATATGTGCATCCGGATTTCCGCAACGTGGCGGAAGTTTTTCGCGCGCAGTTGCCGCCGCCGCGCCCGGGCGGCGGCGCGCTGTGCATCTACCACCGCGGCGAGTGCGTGGTGGACATCTGGGGCGGCACGCGCGATCGCGCCGGCACGCCGTGGACGGCGGACACGCTCTCGCTGTCCTTTTCCACCACCAAGGGCATCGTGGCGACCTTGCTGCACATCCTCGCCAGTCGCGGCGAGCTCGATTACGACCTGCCGGTGGCGCACTACTGGCCGGCCTTCGCCCGCAACGGCAAGGCCGCCATCACGGTGCGCCAGCTGCTCTGCCACGAGGCCGGCCTCTACAGCATCCGCCGCCTCATCGGTGACGCCGCGGAGATGCGCGACTGGCCGCACATGCTGGCCCTGATCGAGCAGGCGAGCCCGGTGCACGCGCCGGGCAGCGGCAACGGCTATCACGCCCTGACCTTCGGCTGGCTGGTCGGCGGACTGATCGAGAAGGTCACCGGCAAACCGCTGGCGCAGGTGCTGGACGAGGAACTGGTGCAGCCGCTCAGGCTCGACGGCTGCCATATCGGCGTGCCCGACGAGGTGCTGCCGCGCTGCGCCGAGCTCATCGTGCCGGCACGCAAGCCGCGCGATCCTGCCGCGCCGCGGCGTCCGCGCAGGCCGCCGCTGGCGCAGCAGGCCGTCATCACGGCGCTGAAGCTGAGCGGCTTCGATCCCGACTCCATCAACGAGGCCATGGTGCCGCCCGGCATGGGCCGCTTCGACTGGAACGCACGGGAAACGCGGCAGGCCTGCATTCCCGGCGCCGGCGGCTTCTTCGATGCGCGTTCGCTGGCACGCATCTACGCCATGCTGGCCGATGGCGGCGAGCTGGAGGGCAGGCGCCTGCTCGCGCCGGGCGCCGTGGAGAAATTCGCCCGCATCCAGAACACGACGCGCGGTGCCGTGATACCGATGCCCATGCACTGGCGCCTGGGCTATCACCGCGTGTTCACCACCGGGCCGCGCACGCCGCGCGCCTTCGGCCATTTCGGCTACGGCGGCTCCGGCGCCTGGTGCGATCCGTCGCGGCAGCTCGCCGTGGGCTACGTCGTGAATTACGGCATCGGCACGCCATTCGGCGACATGCGCCTGTGGAAGCTCAATACCGCCGCCATTCGCGCCATCGACAGTCTGCCGAGGCTGCTGCTGCAATGGCTGCGCGCCTGAACCGGCTTCGTGCACGCCCGAACCGACTCTCATGCGGGCCTGAACGGGCTCTCCTGCGGGCCCGGACTGGCTCTCATGCATGCCTGAACCGGCTCTCGTAGGAGCGGCTTCAGCCGCGAATCCTGCAGTTCGCGGCTGAAGCCGCTCCTACGCGATAAACGCCCGCCAATTGAAGAGAAGAAGAAAAAGCGGCGGGCCTTTTACGCGTGGCGCTTCAGGCCGGCGTGAGGGTGCCGGACAGGTGCGGCTTGCCCGACTTCGCGTCGCTGACGCTGAAGGCGATGCCGCCCTCCGGCATCTCATCCGAGTGAAAGGCGACCCTCGCCGGCAGCAGCACCGGCAGCTTGAACTGCACGTCCACCGTGAAGGCGTTCGGCAGGCGCGACTCCAGCGCGGCGAGGCAGCGTGCCTTGGTCCACATGCCATGGGCAATGGCGCGCGGAAAGCCGAACAGCCTTGCCGTGAAGGCATAGAGATGGATGGGATTGCGGTCGCCGGACACGGCGCCGTAGCGACGGCCGGTGGCGCCGGGCACGCTCCACTGCACGACCGGCGCCGTGACGGCCGCGGCGGCCCTGGCGGGAGCCGGCTTGCTTTCGCCGCCGCCTCCGCCGCCGCGGCGCAGCATGGTGCTGGTGGATTCCCACACGACTTCGCTGCCCGAGGTCAGCGTGGTCAGGAAGTCGAACTGCAGGCCCTTGTCGTGCGGACGCAGGTTGGCGGGGCGCACCATGATGGTCAGCGTCTCCGACGCCGCGATAGGACGATGCTGGGTGATGGAGTTGCGGATGTGCACCATGCCCATCGCCGCAAACGGAAACTCCGGCGACGTCATCAGTTCCATGTGCAGCGGGAAAGCCAGCACGAAAGGATAGGTGGCCGGCAGCGTCTCGCGCTGGCTGAAGCCGCAGACGCGGTTGTAGGCGGAAAGATTCTCGCGATCGATTTTCACGTCGCGCATCACCAGCTGCACGGTGGGCAGTGCCTTGCCCTTCTTGCCGGCGATGGCGCCCAGCAGCGCGCGCGAATACAGAAGGGCGGTGCTGGACGGCGCCTCGAGTTCTCGAATACTCATTTCCAAACTCCTTTTCAGGGCAGGGGGAACGAAAAGAAAAGCGGTGATTGAATATGGCAGGCAAACATGTCCCTGCCGTTGCAGGCGCCGCTCGCGATCAGGCGCCGATCAGCGACTGGCCGCAGACGCGCACGACGTTGCCGTTGAGACCGGCAGAGGCGGGCGAGGCGTACCAGGCGATGGTCTCGGCGACATCCACGGGCAGGCCGCCCTGCGCCATCGAGTTCATGCGGCGGCCGGCTTCGCGGATGGCGAAGGGAATCTGCGCCGTCATCTGCGTTTCGATGAAGCCCGGGGCCACGGCATTGATGGTGATGTGCTTCGGCCCCAGCACCTGGGCCATGGACTGCACCATGCCGATGACGCCGGCCTTGGACATCGCATAGTTGGTCTGGCCCATATTGCCGGCGATGCCGGAGATGGACGAGACGCAGACGATGCGGCCGTTGTCGCGGATCACGCCCTGCGAGATCAGCGCGTCGTTGATGCGCTCCTCGGCGGACAGGTTGATGTTCAGCACCAGGCTCCACTGCTGCTCGGTCATGTTGGCGAGCGTCTTGTCGCGCGTCACGCCGGCGTTGTGCACGACGACGTCG
Source organism: Pseudomonadota bacterium (assembly GCA_049320605.1). GTDB lineage: Bacteria > Pseudomonadota > Gammaproteobacteria > Pseudomonadales > Moraxellaceae > UBA2031. The sequence goes on from JBMOQI010000013.1 coordinate 141,040, forward strand.
ACGCCGCCGTGGTTGCTCTTCAAATATTCGGCGATCTTTGCCGGCGCGTCGCCTGCGGTGATGTCGATGGGCAGGGCCGAGCCGCCGATCAGGCTGGCCACGACCTTGAGGTCGTCGCCAAGCTGCGGGATGTCGAGGCCGACCACGTGCGCGCCGTCGCGCGCCAGCGTCTTGGCGATGGCTTCCCCGATGCCGCGCGAGGCGCCGGTGACCAGGGCGACCTTGCCCGCCAGCGGCTTGTCCCAGTTCAGCGATGCCTTGGTGGCGGACGGTGCGACGCGCGCCACCTGGCCGGAAACGTAGGCGGAGCGCGGCGACAGGAAGAAGCGCAGCGTGGCCTCGAGCTGGTCCTCGGCGCCGGGCGTCACGTAGATCAGGTTGGCGCTGCCGCCGCGCTTGATTTCCTTGCCCAGCGAGCGCGTAAAGCCTTCGAGGGCGCGCTGCGCGGTGGCGTGGCGGGGATTCCCGGTGGTTTCCGGCGGCACGCCGAGCACGATCAGGCGGCTGCACAGCGCTGTCTTGCGCAGCACCGGATGGAAGAACTGGTAGGCCTTGATGAGATCGCTGCTGTCCTTGATGCCGCTGGCGTCGAACACCAGTGCCTTGAAAGTCTGCCCGCCGTCGGCGGTGAAGGGTTTGCCGGCCGGGCCGTACACGTCGGCATTCACGTTTTTCAGGATGCCGGCGATGGCGTGGGCGAGCTTGCCTTCTTCGGCGCTGCCGAAGAGCACGGCGCCGGCGACAACGGCGTCACCCGGCTGGTAGCGGTCGAGGTGCACCGGCAGGGGCAGGCCCAGGTTCTTGGCCAGCAGCCGGCCCAGGGGGGAATTCGCGAACTTGGTATAGCTGTCACTCATGATGATGTCCTTGCGATGAGCGGTGGGAAGCCTGTCCCGCAGCGGGACCGTGCAGGGCGACACTCTAGAAAAAGAATGGACGGGAGACCAGCGCTGCTTTGCAGCCAGGCCTTCCTGAAATCAAATGCCGGCGCTGCCAACAAGAGTAGGCCCGTTTCGAAACGGTGCGCAGGCTAACAAAGCAGGCAGGGGCGGGCATTTGCTCTGCGGCCCGGCAAATGCCGCCAGCCCTGCCAATCTCCGCCTGCATTAGTGTGCTAGGGTGCGCCCCTGAAAATTCGCAAGGAGTATCTGCCATGTCCACGCTTCGCCGCGTCGCCATCATCGGCGGCAACCGCATTCCCTTCGCGCGCTCCAACGGTGCCTATGCGACGGCCTCCAACATCGACATGCTGACGGCGGCCCTGGATGGCCTCATTGCCCGTTACAGGCTGGAGGGCGAGCGTCTCGGCGAGGTCGCGGCCGGGGCCGTGCTCAAGCACTCGCGCGACTTCAACATGACCCGCGAGACCGTGCTCAACACCCGGCTCGCCCCCGAAACCCCGGCCTGCGACATGCAGCAGGCCTGCGGCACCGGTCTGCAGGCGATCAACTACATCGGCAACAAGATCGCTACCGGCCAGATCGAAGCCGGCATTGGCGGCGGCGTCGATACGACGTCGGATGCGCCCATCGCCGTCGCCGAATCGCTGCGCCAGTTCCTGCTCGGCCTGAACCGCGCCAAGGACACGCCCAGCCGCCTCAAGCTCTTCGGCAAGTTCCGGCCCTCCATGTTCGGCCTGGAAATCCCGCGCAACGGCGAGCCGCGCACGGGCCTGTCCATGGGCGACCACCAGGCCATCACCGCCGCCGAGTGGGGCATCGCCCGCGAAGCGCAGGACGAGCTGGCCTACCTCTCGCACAAGAACATGGCCGCCGCCTACGAGCGCGGCTTCTTCAGGGACCTGATGACGCCGTACATGGGCCTGGAACGCGACGACAACCTGCGCCCGAACAGCAGCATCGAGAAGCTGGCCACGCTGAAGCCGGCGTTCGGCGATCGCGAGAAGGGCAGCATGACCGCCGGCAACTCCACCGCGCTGACCGACGGCGCCTCCGCCGTGCTGCTGGCCAGCGAGGAGTGGGCCAGGGCGCGCAACTTGCCGGTGCTGGCCTATCTCGCCACGGTGGAAACCGCAGCGGTGGATTTCGTGCACAAGAAGGAAGGCCTGCTGATGGCGCCGGCCTATGCCGTGCCGCGCATGCTGGATCGCGTTGGCCTGACGCTGCAGGATTTCGATTTCTACGAAATCCACGAAGCGTTCGCCTCGCAGGTACTCGCCACGCTCAAGGCCTGGGAAGATCCGAAGTTCTGCAAGGAACGCCTGGGTCGCGCCAAACCGCTCGGCAGCATCGAGCGCAGCAAGCTGAACGTGAACGGTTCTTCTCTCGCCGCAGGCCATCCGTTCGCCGCCACCGGCGGACGCATCGTGGCCAGTGCCGCCAAGCTGCTGAACGAGCGTGGCAGCGGCCGCGTGCTGGTGTCCATCTGCGCCGCAGGCGGCCAGGGTGTGGTGGCGATTATCGAGAAGTAATTAGGGTAGCCGTTGTCCTGAAACAGGAAAGCCTGCATCCCAGACTGTGTAAAAGAGCCGGAAATGCAAAAAGGCACCACAACATGTTGTGGTGCCTTTTTGTTTTGCTCCCTTATCTTGTGACTGCTTAACCCGGAAATTGAGTTTTTACACAGTCTGAATCGCGGGCTTTTGGACTTGGAGCGGGTGATGGGAATCGAACCCACGCTAGCAGCTTGGGAAGCTGCAGCAGCAGTCCTGTGGCGCGGATGATGCGCGCGGCAGTACGCATCATCCGCCGCCGGTTTAGGGTGTAAACACCGCAGCATGGAACTTGGTGCTCGGAGGATAGGCCAGGTTATATCCGCCCCAGGCGCAAGCCACTGCGCTGCTCTGCTCGGCACAGCTCAGCTTGACCGATCCCGACCCCGCCACCTTGCCCAAAAGCACGGCGCTGCTGCCGTTCAGCGAGAACAGGTCCAGCCCGGCTTTGATATTGAGCAGCCAGAGATCGCCGTTGGCTCGAGCCAGCAGGCTGAAGTTGCTGAAGCTGAAAGGGGCTTGGTCGGCCGCGTACACTTCCGCTTCCGCAGAGACTGTGCCGTTAGGCAAATCGTATTTGATGAAGCGGATATTGCCTTCGACAATGTCTGAATCTTCCAGTTCCTGAAACCAGGCAACGGCCCCCCTGCCGACGTCATTCAGCGCGGTCTGGTAGTGGTATTGCTGCTCCGCCGGCTGAGAGATCTGCAGGCCGGACCATGTATCGGTCTGGGCACGGTAGGACTTGCTGAAGATGGAAGTCAGGTAACGATTGTTCGCCACGTCGTGGTAAACGGCCGACCATGCCACCAGTATGTCTCCACCGGCGTTTACGCTCATGTGCAAGCCTTCATCCACGGTGATTGAGGGATCTTCGTAGTTGGCGGGCACATCGGTATCCAGGGCGATAGCTTCTCCCCATATTCCGCCGATGCGTTTCTTCAGCCGGACGAGCAGCTTGCCCGTCGACTCTTCCTCTTCCATATATAGATAAAGCAGATCGCCGTTGGCCATTACATGCAATCGGTGCGGATTGACGTACCTGAGGCTCTCTGAAATTTTCTCTTGCGCCGACCACACGCCGTCGGCATAGCGGCGGTAATAGACGCCAGTCACCGAATAATCGGAACTATAGTTGTCCCAAATCAGGTGAAAGCTGCCGTCACCCGCCTTATCCAGGTGGAACTGATACGCATGGTAATGCGCGCCGGCGGGAACCTCGGGTGTCAGTTCCTGCGGCGAACTCCAGTTGCCGTTGGCATAATGACGTGCCCATAACGTACGGCCGTAATCCTGCATGGGATCCGGGCTGGACTGCTCCCAGATCACCAACGCTTCGCCGGCATCATTGATGGCCACCTGCGCCGGGATGGCCTGCTCGCCCGTGACCACATCCATCGGGGCCGTCCAACCGTCTGCCAGCTTGATCGAGACGCGACTACGATATCTCTCCGACCAGATGTCATAGGTGCTCCAGGTGGCTATCGCCTGTCCTTGCGCGTTGACATCGACCGACGAGCCTTCCACATCAGGATACTCGGCATCAGTGGCAACCGGTTCGGCCAGTTGCCAGCCTGCCAAGGTGTCAGTCCCGCCAGAGCCGCTACCGGAGCCGCTATCGCTACCGGAGCCACTGCCCGTTCCGCTTCCGCCAGCGCCTCCACCCCCTCCACCACCGCAACCGCTCAGTAGCAGGACCATTAAAAGACAGCAGAGGCGGCCAGATACGGTTCCTTCCTTCATGGAAGCTCCTTCCCATGTGAAAACGATGGTTGGCGCCAACACAGCCCATGACTCTTCACATTCCTGACTGCAAACAGGCCCAAGCCATGGGTATATGCGGCACGTTGAACAGCGGTTTATAGCACGGGCATGCCGACCCCGGAATCCGTATCGCCCTCAACCCCGCCTGAAAAGCAGGAGGCGCTACGCCTGTTGCAGACCCGGCGCGATGATGTGCAAAGCGCGCAGGCGCTGATGACAACGATGGAGCTGAACCCGCTCGTGCCCACCGAGCCGGATGCCCGGGATATGCGCGCCACTCGCGGCCCCTGCCTTGCCTACAACCTGAAGCAGGTGATTATTATCCTCCGGGGTGCCGGCGTTGATGGAAATGATGGCCTGAGGGCTTGAGGAAGCGCTTGCGCCCGAAGAAAACAGCGCCGGTATCGGAAGTAAAGACGAAGAAAGGCATCGCAGAAATGAAGACGCCCCATTACTGGGGCGTCTTCATGGGCCGGCTGCTGCTCAGATCGCGAGTTTTTACACGGTCTGGATGCGGGCTTTCCTGGTTCAGCGTGCGTTTGCTCAGTTGTTTTTCAGGCAGTCGTCAACGAATTTGACGCGGGCCTCTCCGGTTATGTCGCCGGCAAGACGGTTGCACTCCGTCATCCGCCCCAGCGTCGGGGGCATGTTGCTGACGCTGGCATTGTGGCGGATGCAGGCGGCAATCACGCGATTGCGCTCTGCGCCGACCTTGCCTGCGGCTTTGTGATTGCAGTCCTCGCGCTGCTCCCTGGCTTGGGCTATCCCCATCCCCAGTAGCAGGGTTACTGCGGCGAGCATTATTTTCATGGGCTCGTTCTCGCTGTTCAGTCCTTTGTCGATGCGTTACCGCATCAGTCCTGAGTTTACGCAGGCTTCCCGCAGATAACAAAGCCGGCACTGCTCATGCCTTGGGCGCCAAATATTCAAAAAATCTAATGGATTCTTTTGCCTGGGCGATTCAGTGCCGCAGGCAGCTGTTCATGAATGTCCTGCGCGCTTCCCCCGTCTTTCCTTCGGCCCGTCGCGTGCATTCCTTCATGCGCTCCTGCGGGGAGAGCCTGATTACCCTGGGATCGTGCCCGGCCAGACAGGCATCCATGAAGGCCTGGCGGTCCGCGACCGGCAGGCGGGAGGCTTGCCGGGTGCATTCCGTCATGCGGTTGCGCTCGGGAGCTTCGGCGCGAGCGCCTGTGGCCAGGCAGAGGCTGAGTCCGACAAGGGCAGTGAAGGCTTTGAGCATGGCGAGCATCCGGGCAGCTACCTCCAGTCAGTCTAGACAAGCGTCATTTTCGTGCCCGGCTATTTGCGCCTGAGTCTCGCCAGCAGGCTGGAGGTATCCCAGCGGCCGCCTCCCATGGCCTGTACCTCCGCGTACAGCTTGTCGACCTGGTCGGTGACAGGGAGGTCGATATGCAGCCTGCGCGCTTCCGCGAGACAGATGGCCAGATCCTTGCGCATCCAGTCGACGGCGAAGCCGTGGTGGTATTCGCCGCTGATCATGGTCTTGTGACGGTTCAGCATCTGCCAGCTGGAAGCGGCCCCCTGGGAGAGGGCGTCGATGACCTTCTGCAGGTCCAGCCCGGCGTTCTCCGCGAAATGCATGCCCTCCGCCAGGGCCTCGACCAGGCCGGCAATGCAGATCTGGTTCACCATCTTGGTCAGCTGGCCGGCTCCCACCGGGCCCATCAGGCTGGCGGCCTTCGCGTAGCTGTCGAGGATGGGCGTGACCCGGGCGAAGGTGGCTTCATCGCCGCCGCACATGATGCTGAGCTGGCCCTTCCGGGCGCCCTCTTGTCCGCCCGAGACCGGGGCGTCCATGAAGCGGACCTGCCGGCGCGCCAGTGTCGTGGCGAGTTCCCGCGAGAGTTCGGCGGAGACCGTCGAGTGATCCAGCAGGATGGCGCCCGGGCCCAGGCGGCCGGCAATCCCGTTTTCGCCCAGCACCACCGAGCGCAGATCGTCATCATTGCCGACGCAGGTAATGACGACGTCGGCAGCCATGGCGGCAGCGGCGGGAGTGGCCGCGCTGCGGCCCCCATGCTGCAGGCACCAGCGCTCGGCTTTGCCGGCGCTGCGATTGAAGACCGTGAGGGAGAAGCCCCGGTGGGCGAGATGCCCGGCCATGGGGTAACCCATCGTGCCGAGGCCGATAAAGGCGAGGTTTTTCATGAGGGCTCCGGAGATGACGGAAGAGAGCACTTTAGCCGGCTCTTCCGGCCAATAAAAAAGGCTGCCGAGGCAGCCTTTTCGAAGGTCCGCAAAGCGGGCTTCAGCGCTTTTCCAGCGGCAGGAAGTCGCGCTGGCTCGTCCCTGTGTAAAGCTGGCGCGGGCGGCCGATCTTGTAGGGGGCCGAATGCATTTCCGTCCAGTGCGAGATCCAGCCCACGGTGCGGGCCAGGGCGAAGATCACGGTGAACATGGAGGTGGGAATGCCGATGGCCTTGAGGATGATGCCCGAATAGAAATCCACGTTCGGGTAGAGCTTGCGTTCCACGAAGTAGGGGTCGTTGCGGGCGGCCTCTTCCAGCTTCATGGCCAGCTCGAGCTGCGGGTCGTTGATGCCGAGGGCGGCCAGGACTTCGTCGCAGGTCTGCTTCATGACCTTGGCGCGCGGGTCGAAATTCTTGTACACGCGGTGGCCGAAGCCCATGAGCTTGAAGGAATCGTTCTTGTCCTTGGCCTTGGCGAGGAACTTGTCGAGGTTCTTCACGTCGCCGATTTCGTCCAGCATCTTCAGTACGGCCTCGTTGGCGCCGCCGTGGGCCGGGCCCCAGAGCGCGGCGATGCCGGCCGCGATACAGGCATAGGGATTGGCGCCGGTGGAGCCGGTCAGGCGCACCGTGGAGGTGGAGGCGTTCTGCTCGTGGTCGGCGTGCAGGATGAAAATGCGGTCCATGGCACGGGCCAGCACCGGATTCACTTCATAGTCATCGGCCGGCACGGCGAACATCATGCGCAGGAAGTTGGAGGCGTAATCCAGCTTGTTGTCCGGATACACGAAGGGCTGGCCGGCGTTGTACTTGTAGCTCATCGCGGCGATGGTCGGCATCTTGGCGATCAGGCGGATCGCGGCGATGCGGCGATGTTCCGGATTATTGATGTCGAGGTTGTCGTGATAGAAGGCGGAGAGGGCGCCGACGACGCCACACATCACGGCCATGGGGTGCGCGTCGCGACGGAAGCCGCGGTAAAAGAACTGCAGCTGCTCGTGCACCATGGTGTGCTGGGTGATGCGGTTCACGAAGTCCTTTTTCTGCTCGACGTTCGGCAGTTCGCCGTTCAGGAGCAGATAGCAGGTCTCCAGGTAGTCGGATTTCTCGGCGAGCTGGTCGATGGGGTAGCCGCGGTGCAGCAGGATGCCCTTGTCGCCGTCGATGAAGGTGATCTTGGACTCGCAGGCGGCAGTAGCCATGAAGCCCGGGTCGTAGGTGAAGTAGCCCTGGGCGAGCACGTCCTTCACGTCGATGACATCGGGGCCCATGGTTCCCGAAGAAACCGGCAGATCAATCGACTTGCCATCGATCGTGAGGGTGGCTTTTTTGCCGGACATGACAATCTCCTGGGCAGGGTTTCAGCGACCAACGCGCCGCCAACGTTGACCAAGCGGCGGCGCTGCCGAAGTCGATTGAAAGCGAAGCAATGGGAAGGCGCGCTAGCTTAATTTGTAAGGCGATTTTGTCAATCGAGGTAATCCGTCATCGGCTGGCGATCCTGCGGCAAAACACGTGCTTGGCTGAATCCTTCCTGAGGTGCACGGTCGCGGTGCGTTCCGGAGCCGATTCATGCCGGTTGCCCTGTCCTTCCGCTTTTCTTGCAAGCATTTGTTCGCGCGGCATTTTTACAACCGTTACGGGTTTGTAATTGAATTTGGGGGAGCTTATACTTCCCGCCCGTTTCTGGCTGGTCCGGAATGCCTTAAAAAAGCCAAGGCATTTCAATGGCTTGCCGCAATATTCGCCATCCCCCTTAGGCATTCGCCCAGACCGTCGGTCTCCGGGCTCCTCACAGGAAGTACGCTGTGAAAAGCAATCGACCCGTAAATCTCAGCCTGTCCACAGTCCTGGCAGTCAATCTGAAATCGCCAGTTGCCATTGCCTCCATTCTCCATCGCGTTTCCGGAGTGGTGGTTTTTCTGCTGATTCCAGTGCTTCTCTACCTGCTGCAGGAATCCCTGGCCTCCGAGCAGTCCTTTAACGAGCTGAAGACCCATGTGCTGGGCAGTGTCATCGGCGGCGGTCTGGTGTTCATCGCCCTTGCGGCGCTGATTTTCCACTTTGTCGTCGGCGTCAAGCATCTGATCCAGGACTTCGGCGTCGGCGAAACCCTGGAGGGTGGCCGGAGATTCGCCTGGGGCGCCCTGGCGCTTGCCGCTCTCCTTATGGCCTCCGCATTCGTCTGGATGGTGATGTGATGAGAAACAGTGCGACGAGCCTCACGCATTCCGGCGTTGGCGACTGGCTGGTACAGCGTGCCAGCGCCTACCTCCTCGGTATCTATTTCGTTGTTGTCCTGGGCTACCTGATCGGCAATCCCGACCTGGGCTATGCGCAGTGGCAGGCCTTCATGCTTTCCATGCCGATGCGCATTTTCACGCTGCTGTCGCTCGTGGCGCTGATCGGGCACTCCTGGGTGGGCATGTGGACGGTGTTCACCGACTACGTCACCTCCCGCCAGCTCGGCGATCGCGCCAATCTCGCCCGCATCGCGCTGCTGGTCGGCATGGTGATCGCTCTGTTCGTTTTCTTGATCTGGGGCATCCAGATCCTGTGGGGTAACTGATTCATGGCCAGCCACATCAAGGCAAGCAATATTCCCACCCTGACCTTCGATGCCGTGATCGTCGGCGGGGGTGGCTCCGGCATGCGCGCGTCCCTGCAACTCGCGCAGGCGGGCCTCAAGGTGGCCGTGCTCACCAAGGTTTTTCCGACCCGCTCCCACACCGTGGCGGCGCAGGGCGGTATCGGCGCCTCGCTCGGCAACATGAGCGAGGACAACTGGCACTATCACTTCTACGACACCGTGAAGGGCTCCGACTGGCTGGGCGACCAGGACGCCATCGAGTTCATGTGCCGCGAAGCGCCCAAGGTCGTGTACGAGCTCGAGCACATGGGCATGCCCTTCGATCGCAACGACGACGGCACCATCTACCAGCGTCCCTTCGGCGGTCACACCTCCAACTACGGCGAGAAGCCGGTGCAGCGCGCCTGCGCCGCGGCCGACCGTACCGGCCATGCGCTGCTGCACACCCTTTACCAGAACAACCTCCGCGCCAAGACCCAGTTCTTCGTGGAATGGATCGCCCTGGATCTGATTCGCGATCAGGACGGCGACGTGCTCGGCGTGACCGCCATCGACCTGGCCACCGGCGACATCGCCGCCTTCCAGGCCAAGTGCACGCTGTTCGCCACCGGCGGTGCCGGTCGTATTTATGCGGCCTCCACCAACGCCTTCATCAATACCGGCGACGGCCTCGGCATGGCGGCTCGCGCCGGCATCCCGCTGGAAGACATGGAGTTCTGGCAGTTCCACCCGACCGGGGTGGCCGGCGCCGGCGTGCTGCTGACCGAAGGCTGCCGCGGCGAAGGCGGCCTGCTGCGCAACAAGAACGGCGAGCGCTTCATGGAGCGCTATGCGCCCAACCTGAAGGATCTGGCGCCGCGCGATTTCGTCTCGCGCTCCATGGACCAGGAAATCAAGGAAGGCCGCGGCTGCGGCCCGAATGGCGACTATGTGGTGCTGGACCTGACCCACCTCGGCGTCGACACCATCATGAAGCGCCTGCCCTCCGTGTACGAGATCGGCAAGAACTTCGCCAACGTCGACTGCACCAAGGAACCCATCCCCGTGGTGCCGACCATCCACTACCAGATGGGGGGCATCCCGACCAACATCCACGGTCAGGTCGTGGCGCCGAAGAACGGCAACCCCAACGAAGTGGTCAACGGTTTCTATGCCATCGGCGAATGCTCCTGCGTATCTGTGCACGGCGCCAACCGCCTCGGCACGAATTCGCTGCTCGACCTCATTGTTTTCGGCAAGGCGGCCGGCGAGCACATCATCGAGCACGTCAACCGTGAACCGGCTGCGCACAAGCCGCTGCCGATGGACGCGCTGGAGCAGACCCTGACCCGCATCGCGCGCCTCGACAATTCCAAATCGGGTGAGTATGCGCAGGACATCGCCAACGACATGCGCCGCACCATGCAGAATCACGCCGGCGTATTCCGCACCCAGAAGCTGATGGATGAAGGCGTGACCAGGATCATGGAGATCGAGCAGCGCCTCGCCCATATCCATCTCAAGGACAAGTCCAAGGTCTTCAATACCGGCCGCATCGAGGCGCTGGAGCTGGAGAACCTGATCGAGGCCGCCAAGGCCACCATCGTTTCCGCCGCTGCCCGCAAGGAGTGCCGCGGCGCCCACACCGTGGTCGACTACGAGCGTCCGGTGACCGACGCGGAATGCCCGCTGGGCCGTAACGACAAGGAGTGGATGAAGCACTCCCTGTGGTATCGCGACGGCAACCGCCTGGACTACAAGCCGGTCAAGCTGAAGCCGCTGACGGTGGAATCCGTTCCGCCCAAGCCCCGTACCTTCTAAGCGGCCACCGAACAGATTTGCGAGGCATCCATGAGCGACATCCGTATTTTTGAAGTCTACCGCTACGATCCCGACAAGGACGCAGCGCCTTACATGCAGACCTACGAGCTGGACATCTCCGGCAGCCGCATGCTGCTGGACGCCCTGATCCAGCTGAAGCAGATGGACGAGTCCCTGAGCTTCCGCCGCTCCTGCCGCGAAGGCATCTGCGGCTCCGACGGCATGAACATCAACGGCAAGAACGGCCTGGCCTGTCTCATCAACATGAAGACGCTGCCGAAGAAGATCGTCATCAAGCCGCTGCCGGGCCTGCCCGTGGTCCGCGACCTCGTGGTGGACATGAGCCTCTTCTACCAGCAGTACGAGAAGGTTCAGCCGTATCTCATCAATGAGACCCCGGCCCCTGCCGAAGAGCGCCTCCAGTCGCCGGAAGAGCGCGAGAAGCTGGACGGCCTGTACGAGTGCATCCTTTGTGCCTGCTGCTCGACGGCCTGCCCGAGCTTCTGGTGGAACCCGGACAAGTTCCTGGGTCCGTCGGCGCTGATCTGGGCCTACCGCTTCCTGGGCGACAGCCGCGATACCGCCACCGCCGAGCGCCTGGAGAAGCTGGCCGACCCGTTCAGCATCTTCCGCTGCCGCGGCATCATGAACTGCATCAGCGTCTGCCCCAAGGGCCTGAATCCCACCAAGGCCATCGGGCATATCCGCAACATGCTGCTGGCGCAGGGCACCTGAGGGCAGTTGCCGTTTCGGAAGAGGTGTTGAAGCAAGGCCGGCCCAGGGTCCGGTCTTGCCCGGCAACGCTGCCGGGTCAGGGGTACAAAGCCGTGCCGAGATGACCGCAGGTCATCCTGTTTTTTATGCCGATGACACCGGCAGAAGACAGCCGTTTTATGCATCCAGCGGGTACACTTGCGCTGGATGCGGGTCGCGACGCCTTACCCAGGCGTCGCGGGTCAAGGTCAAGAGAAGGCGAAACAGCACCCCATCGCACAGAGCCAGGCGGCGGACTTCTCTCATCGGGAACAGCAACATGCAAGATGGCCACATGCTGCGCCAGTGGAGCACTTCGCAACTCTCCGCGGAAAGCGCAGCCTATGTCGAAGAACTTTACGAACAGTTTCTGGTTTCCCCCCAGGCTGTGCCCGAAGACTGGCGCAGCTATTTCGAAAAACTTCCCCGCGTCAACGGCATAGCCCAGGACACCCCGCACAGGGGGGTGCGCGAGCAGTTCCTGCTGCTGGCCAAGAATTCCACCCGTGCCCAGGCGTTGCCCACCAGCCGGGTCAGCACCGAACACGAGCGTCGCCAGGTGGCGGTGCTGCAGCTGATCGCCGGCTATCGCAATCGCGGCCATCAGAAGGCGAGGCTCGATCCGCTGGGGCTGATGCAGCGCGCCCATGTTCCCGATCTCGATCTCCCCACCCATGGCCTGACGCCGGCCGATCTCGACACGGTCTTCAATACCGGCAATCTCGCCATCGGCAAGGAAGAATGCACGCTGGGGGAAATGGTGCAGGCGATGGAGTCCATCTATTGCGGCTCCATCGGCGCAGAATACATGCATATCGTCAACACCGCCGAGAAGCGCTGGATTCAGCAGCGCCTGGAGAGCGTACGCGGCAACCCGAATTTTTCCGCCGACACCAAGAAGCACATTCTCGAGCGCATGACGGCGGCCGAAGGACTCGAGAAATTCCTGGGCACCCGGTATGCCGGCGCCAAGCGCTTCGGCCTGGAGGGTGGCGAGGCGATGATTCCGCTGGTCGACGAGATCATCCAGCGCGCCGGCTCCTATGGCGTGAAGGAGGTCGTCATCGGCATGGCCCACCGGGGCCGCCTCAATGTACTGGTGAACATCCTCGGCAAGAATCCCGCCGACCTCTTCGGCGAGTTCGAAGGCAAGATGTTCACCAAGCAGGGTTCCGGCGACGTGAAGTATCACCAGGGCTATTCGTCCAATGTCATGACGCCCGGTGGCGAAGTGCATCTCGCCATGGCTTTCAATCCGTCGCATCTGGAAATCGTTTCGCCGGTGGTGGAAGGCTCGGTGCGCGCGCGCCAGGATCGCCGCAACGACGCCCACGGCCGTCAGGTGCTGCCGCTCAGCGTGCACGGCGACGCCGCCTTCGCCGGCCAGGGCGTGGTGATGGAAACTTTCCAGATGTCGCAGACGCGCGGGTTCCGCACCGGCGGCACCCTCCACATCATCGTCAACAACCAGGTCGGCTTCACCACCAGCCGGCAAGATGACGCGCGCTCCACCGAATACTGCACCGACGTCGCCAAGATGGTGCAGGCGCCGATTTTCCACGTGAACGGCGACGATCCCGAAGCCGTTTTCTTCGTGACGCAGCTGGCGCTCGATTTCCGCATGGAATACCGGAAGGATGTGGTCATCGACCTCGTCTGCTACCGCCGCCGCGGCCACAACGAGGCGGACGAGCCCTCGGCCACGCAGCCGGTGATGTACCAGGCCATCCACAAGCTGCCGACGGCCCGTTCCATCTATGCCGCCAGGCTGGTCAAGGAAGGCACGGTGGGGCAGGTGCAGGCCGACGACATGGTCGACGAGTACCGTCGCGTGCTCGAGGCGGGCCAGCATGTCGTGAAGGCGCTGGTGCGCGAACCCAACAAGACGCTCTTCGTCGACTGGTCTCCCTACCTGGGTCACGCCGTCGTCGATGAGTGGGATACGGGCGTGCCGCTGAAGACGCTGCAGGAGCTTGGCAAGAAACTCGAAAAACTGCCGGAAGCCTTCGTGCTGCAGAAGCAGGTGCAGAAGGTGATGGAAGACCGCGCGCGCATGTGGGCCGGCAACCTCGGGTTCAACTGGGGCGCGGCGGAAACCCTCGCGTACGCGACGCTGCTCAACGAAGGCTTCCTGCTGCGCCTCACGGGCCAGGATGTGGGGCGCGGCACTTTCTCGCATCGCCACGCCGTCCTGTACAACCAGAAGGACGGCACCGACTACGTGCCCTTGCAGCATCTCGATCCGCTGCAGCCCTCGTTCGAAATCTACGACTCGCTCCTCTCCGAAGCGGCGGTGCTGGCCTTCGAGTACGGCTACGCCACGACGACGCCGAAGTCGCTCATTATCTGGGAGGCCCAGTTCGGCGATTTCGCCAACGGCGCGCAGGTGGTGATCGACCAGTTCATCTCCAGCGGCGAAACCAAGTGGGAGCGCCTCTGCGGGCTCACGCTGCTGCTGCCGCATGGCTTCGAAGGCCAGGGGCCGGAGCATTCCTCCGCGCGTCTCGAGCGTTTCCTGCAGCTCTGCGCCGAGCACAACATGCAGGTTTGCACGCCGACAACTCCGGCGCAGATCTTCCATTTGCTGCGCCGCCAGGTCGTGCGGCCGCTGCGCAAGCCGCTGATCATCATGTCGCCCAAGAGCCTGCTGCGCCACAAGCTGGCGGTGAGCACGCTCGAGGAACTGGCGGAAGGGCAGTTCCAGACGGTGATTCCCGAAATCGATCCCATCCGGCCGGAGAAGGTCACGCACGTGATCCTGTGCGGCGGCAAGGTCTATTACGACTTGCTGGAGAAGCGTCGCGAAGCCGGGCGCGATGATGTGGCCATCATCCGTATCGAGCAGCTCTATCCTTTCCCCGAGAAGAAGCTGGGCGAGGCGCTGTCGCGCTATCCGAATGCGGGCAGCATCGTCTGGTGCCAGGAAGAGCCGATGAACCAGGGCGCGTGGTACTGCAGCCAGCATCACATGCATACCGTGGTGCGCAACTGGAACGATCAGCTGCGCGTGCGTTACGTCGGCCGTACGCCGGCTGCCGCGCCGGCCTGCGGTTCCGTTTACCTGCATGCGCAGGAACAGGCTTTCCTGGTGGAAGAGGCTTTCCGCTGCGACGCGAAACATTGAGCCCGAGAAAAACGAATCAAGGAATCCATGAGATGACCATTGAAATCAAGGCACCGGTTTTTCCCGAATCCGTAGCCGACGGAACGGTGGCGACCTGGCACAAGAAGCCGGGCGAGGCGGTCGCTCGCGACGAGCTGATCGTCGATATCGAAACCGACAAGGTCGTGTTGGAAGTAGTGGCGCCCGCCGATGGCGTCATCAGCAAGGTGCTCAAGAAGGAAGGCGATACCGTGCTGTCCCAGGAGACGCTGGCGCTGTTCGAAGAGGGCGCGAAAGCCGGGGCTGGGACCGCAGCCGCCGCTGCCCCGCAAGCGGCGCCTGCACCTGTGGCAGCGCCGACTGCCGCTGCCGACGAGGCGCTGAGCCCGGCCGTGCGCAAGCTGATCGCCGAGAACAATCTTGATCCTGCCCGCATTGCCGGCACCGGCAAGGGCGGCCGCCTTACCAAGGAAGACGTCGAAAATTATCTGAAAAAACCTGCTGCACCGGCTCCCGTGCCTGCGGCGGCACCGGCTCCTGCGGCGCAGGCCATCGCCCTGGCGGTGGGCGAGCGCGTCGAGAAGCGCGTGCCGATGACGCGTCTGCGCGCCAAGGTCGCGGAGCGCCTGCTCGAGGCCAAGCAGTCGACGGCCATGCTCACCACCTTCAATGAAGTGAACATGAAGCCGGTGATGGACCTGCGCAAGCAGTACGCGGAGAAGTTCGAGAAGGTGCACGGCGTGCGCCTGGGCTTCATGTCTTTCTTCGTGAAGGCGGCGGTCGAAGCGCTCAAGCGTTTCCCGGCGGTCAATGCTTCCATCGACGGCAGCGACATCGTGTATCACGGCTTCTACGACGTCGGCGTGGCGGTGTCTTCCGACCGGGGTCTTGTCGTTCCCATCCTGCGCAACACCGAAAACATGAGTCTTGCGGAAGTCGAAAAGTCCGTGGGCGATTTCGGCAGGAAGGCGAAGGACGGCAAGCTCACCATCGAAGACATGACCGGCGGCACCTTTACGATTTCCAATGGCGGCGTGTTCGGCTCGCTCTTGTCCACGCCGATCCTGAATCCGCCGCAGACGGCTATCCTGGGTATGCACAAGATCCAGGAGCGCCCCATGGCGGTGAATGGCCAGGTCGTGATCCTGCCCATGATGTATCTGGCGCTCTCCTACGATCACCGCCTCATCGACGGCAAGGAAGCGGTGAGCTTTCTGGTGGCGATCAAGGAGCTGGTCGAGGATCCGGCGCGCCTCCTCCTCGAAATCTGATTGCAGGCGCCCGGATGACGGGCACCAGTGCTCCCTAACCTGAAAAGGGAATGACTCATGACACAGAGCTTTGATCTCGTCGTCATCGGCGGCGGCCCCGGCGGCTACGAAGCCGCCATCCGCGCCGCGCAGCTCGGCATGAGCGTGGCGTGCATCGAGAAGCGCGTGCACAAGGGCAAGCCGTCGCTGGGGGGCACCTGCCTCAATGTCGGCTGCATTCCATCCAAGGCCCTGCTGGATTCCACGCATCGCTATCACGACGCGGCCCATGAGCTGGCCGTGCACGGCATCAGCGTCGGCAAGGTCGGCTTCGACCTGAAAGCCATGCAGACGCGCAAAGATGCTGTGGTGGGCAGCCTCACCGGCGGCATCGCGCAGCTCTTCAAGGGCCACAACATCACCTGGTTGCAGGGTGCGGGCAAGTTGCTGGCCGGCCGCCAGGTCGAGTTCACGCCGCTGCAGGGGGCAGTCGAAGTCATCGACGCGAAAAATGTCATTCTTGCTGCGGGTTCCGTGCCGGTGAACATTCCGGTGGCGCCGCTCGTGGAGGACGTCATCGTCGACTCCACCGGAGCGCTCGAATTCCAGGAGGTGCCCAAGCGTCTCGGCGTGATCGGCGCCGGCGTCATCGGCCTCGAGCTGGGTTCGGTGTGGAATCGCCTCGGTGCCGAAGCCGTGGTGCTGGAGGCGGTCGATGCCTTCCTGCCGGCCTGCGACAAGGCGGTGGCAAAAGAGGCTCAAAAGATTCTCGGCAAGCAGGGATTGGACATTCGTCTCGGGGCTCGCGTCACCGCTACCGAGGCCAGGGGCAGGCAGGTCATCGTCAAGTACGCCGACCAGGACGGCGAGCACAGCGAGACTTTCGACAAGCTCATCGTTGCGGTCGGCCGGCGCCCCTTCACCGAAGGCCTGTTTTCGCCCGACAGCGGGATCACGCTGGACGAGCGCCGCTTCGTGCATGTCGACAACCAGTGCCGCACCTCCGTGCCGGGCGTATACGCCATCGGCGACCTGGTGCGCGGGCCCATGCTGGCGCACAAGGCCATGGAGGAGGGCATGATGGTGGCCGAGATCATCGGCGGCCATCACGCCCAGGTGAATTACGACACCCTCATCGGCGTCATCTACACCCATCCGGAAATCGCCTGGGTAGGCAAGACCGAAGAGCAGGCGAAGAGCGAAGACATCGACGTGAAAACCGGGCAGTTCGCTTTTGCGGTAAACGGCCGCGCGCTGGCCGCCAACGATGCCCCGGGCTTCGTCAAGTTCGTGGCGGACGCGAAAACGGACCGCCTGCTCGGCATGCATGTGATCGGCCCCAGCGCCGGCGACATCGTGCACCAGGGCATGATCGCGCTGGAGTTCGGGGCGTCGGTCGAAGACCTGCAGCTCATGACCTTCGCCCACCCGACGCTGTCGGAAGTGGTGCACGAGGCCGCGCTCTCCGTGGATGGCCGCGCCATCCACGCCATCCAGCGCAAGAAAAAATAATCCTGTAGGAACGGCTTCAGCCGCGAACTCTGTGCAGACAGAAAGTTCGCGGCTGAAGCCGCTCCTACGTGACGAAGAGATCACCCGGCGGCCAACGCGGGTTCCGGGACCGGTGGCGCAGCGATCCTGCGCCTGTCAGCAACAGTGAAATGGTAGTCACACAATGAATCTTCACGAGTATCAAGGGAAGCAGCTCTTCGCGGAATACGGCCTGCCCGTATCCAAAGGCTTCGCTGCTTCCACTCCGGAGGAGGCCCGTGCCGCCGCGGAACGTATCGGCGGTGACAAGTGGGTGGTCAAGGCCCAGGTTCACGCCGGCGGCCGCGGCAAGGCCGGCGGCGTCAAGCTGGTGTCGACGCCGGATGAAGTCGAAAAGTTCGCGCGCGAAAAGCTGGGCACCAATCTGGTGACCTACCAGACCGACGCCCGTGGCCAGCCCATCAACAAGATCCTGGTGGAGTCCTGCACCGACATCGCGAAGGAACTCTACCTCGGTGCCGTGCTGGATCGCGCCACGCGCCGCATCGTCTTCATGGCCTCCACCGAAGGCGGCGTGGAGATCGAGAAGGTCGCCCACGAAACGCCCGAGAAGATCCACAAGGCCACCATCGACCCGCTGATCGGCGGCCAGGCCTACCAGGGCCGCGACCTCGGCTACAAGCTCGGTCTGAACCACGACCAGGTGAAGCAGTTCGTGAAGATCTTCACCCAGCTCAGCAAGATGTTCGTCGAGCTGGACCTGGCGCTGCTGGAAGTGAATCCGCTGGTGATCACCAGCGAAGGCTCCCTGCACTGCCTGGACGCCAAGATTGTCATTGACTCCAACGCCCTGTTCCGCCATTCCCGGCTCAAGGCCATGTATGACCCGAGCCAGGAAGACGAGCGCGAGCGCCGCGCCGTGGAGTGGGACCTGAACTACGTCGCGCTGGAAGGCAACATCGGCTGCATGGTGAACGGCGCCGGCCTTGCGATGGCCACCATGGACATCATCAAGCTCAAGGGCGGCCAGCCCGCCAACTTCCTCGACGTCGGCGGCGGCGCCACCAAGGAACGCGTCACCGAGGCCTTCAAGATCATCCTCTCCGATTCCTCCGTGCAGGCCGTGCTGGTGAACATCTTCGGCGGCATCGTGAGCTGCAGGATGATTGCCGAAGGCATCATCGGCGCCGTGAAGGAAGTCGGCGTGAAAGTGCCGGTGGTCGTGCGCCTCGAAGGCAACCAGGCCAAGGAAGGCGCGCAACTGCTGAAGGACAGCGGTCTGAACATCACCCCGGCGGCCTCGCTCAATGAAGCGGGCGAGCTTGTGGTCAAGGCAGTTTGAGGGGAGTGCAGGAAATGAGTGTATTGATCAACAAGGACACTAAAGTCATCTGCCAGGGCATCACCGGCTCGCAGGGCACGCTCCACACCGAACAGGCCATTACCTACGGCACCCGGATGGTCGGCGGCGTGACCCCGGGCAAGGGCGGCAGCACCCACCTCGGCCTGCCGGTGTTCGACACCGTGCGCGAAGCCGTGCAAAAGACCGGCGCCGAAGCCTCCGTGATCTACGTGCCCGCTGCGTTTGCCAAGGACTCCATCCTGGAAGCCGTGGACGCCGGCATCAAGCTCGTGGTCTGCATCACCGAGGGCGTGCCCGCCATCGACATGCTGTACGTGAAGGAATACATCCTCCGCCAGGGCGGCGTGCGCCTGATCGGCCCGAACTGCCCCGGCATCATCACGCCGGGCGAGTGCAAGATCGGCATCATGCCGGGCTACATCCACCAGCCGGGCAAGGTCGGTATCGTGTCGCGCTCGGGCACGCTGACCTATGAGGCCGTGAAGCAGACCTCCGACCTCGGCTTCGGCCAGTCCACCTGCATCGGTATCGGCGGCGACCCGATTCCGGGCACGACCTTCATCGATGCGCTGGCGCTCTTCCAGGCCGATCCGCAGACCGAGGCCATCATCATGGTGGGCGAGATCGGCGGCAGCGCGGAAGAAGAAGCTGCGGCCTACATCAGGGCCAACGTGACCAAGCCGGTGGTGTCCTACATCGCGGGCGTCACCGCTCCGGCGGGCAAGCGCATGGGCCATGCCGGCGCCATCATCTCCGGTGGCAAGGGCACGGCGGACGAAAAGTTCGCCGCGCTGCAGGCGGCCGGCGTGAAGACCGTGCGCAATCCGGCGGAAATGGGCAAGGCCCTGGCCGAGCTCACCGGCTGGAAGTAATCGCTTCCGGCGCGAAAACAAAACGGCCGCTGTGATGCGGCCGTTTTTTTTGGGGTATCGCGCTTTCCCGGCTTTGGAACCTGTTTGGGGCGCCGGGTGAGTTCGCGGCTAAAGCCGCTCCTACGGAATCAATGCTGTTGTAGGAGCGGCTTTAGCCGCGCACATGCCGCGAAGGCTTTACAGCCCTGCCGCCAGCTCCGCGCCTTCGCGAATCGCACGCAGCGCATCCAGTTCGCCGGCCAGCTTGGCGCCGCCGATGACGTGGCGATGCCTGTCTGCGATCCTGCCTGCGCTGTCCACGGGCAGCAGGTCACGCACCGACTCCTGGCCGGCGCAGATCACGATATTGTCCACGTCGAGAATCTGCGCCTCGCCACCGACGCGGATATGCAGCCCGAGGTCGTCGATCTTCAGGTACTCCACGCCGCCCAGCATCTTCACCTGATGCTGCTGCAGGGCGAGACGATGCACCCAGCCCGTGGTCTTGCCGGGACCCTGGCCCATCTTCTTGCCGGCGGAACGCTGCAACAGGTACACCTCGCGCAGCGGTTGTTCGCGCTTGGGCGCGCGTAGCCCGCCCGGATCGGTGGACTCAAGATCCACGCCCCATTCCTCCAGCCAGTGCTCCAGCGGCTGCGGCGAATGCCGGGCGAGCAGGAATTCGCTGACGTCGATGCCGATGCCGCCGGCGCCGATCACGGCAACCCGGCGGCCGACTTTCCTGCCGTGCTTCAGCACGTCCGGATACGACAGCACCTTGGGATGATCGATGCCCGGAATGTTCGGAATGCGCGGCTTGACCCCGGTGGCGATCACGACTTCATCGAAACCGGCATGCTTCAGATCGAGTTCCGAAGGCGCCTTGTTGAGCTGCACCGTCACGCCGGTCTTTTTCAGCAAGTTGCGGAAATAGCGGATGGTTTCGCGGAACTCTTCCTTGCCCGGCACGTTCATGGCCAGGGTGAACTGGCCGCCGATGTCGGCGGCCGCTTCGAACAACGTCACGTCATGGCCGCGCTCGGCGGCGACGGTGGCGCAGGACAGGCCCGCCATGCCGCCGCCCACCACGGCGATTTTTTTCGGACGCGACGTTTTCACGTACACGAGCTCGGTCTCGTAGCAGGCGCGCGGATTCACCAGGCAGGTGGAGCGCCTGCCGACGAAGACCATGTCCAGGCAGCCCTGGTTGCAGGCGATGCAGGTATTGATCTCTTCCGGGTTGCCGGCGGCGGCCTTGTTCACGAAATCCGGATCGGCCAGCAGTGGTCGCGCCATGGAGATGAGGTCGGCATCGCCGCTGGCGATGATGTCGTCGCACATCTCTGGCGTATTGATGCGGTTGGAGGCCATCACCGGAACCTTGAGCTCCTTCTTGATGCGAGCGGTCACCTGGCGGAAGGCGGCGCGCGGCACCGAGGTCACGATGGTGGGGACGCGCGCTTCATGCCAGCCGATGCCGGTGTTGAGGATATTGATGCCGGCCGCCTCCAGGGCCGTGGCGATGGCGACGATCTCGCTCCAGCTGTTGCCGCCCTCCACGAGGTCGAGCAGGGAGAGGCGGTAGCAGACGATGAAATCGGCGCCGGCCGCCTTGCGGACCTGCTTCACGATCTCCACCGGCAGGCGCATGCGGTTCTCGAGGCTGCCCCCCCATTTGTCCATGCGGTTGTTGGTGCGGTTGCAGATGAACTGGCTCAGCAGATAGCCCTCGGAGCCCATGATCTCCACGCCGTCGTAGCCGGCGAGCTTAGCCAGGCGGGCGCAGCGGCCGAAGTCGCGGATGGTCGAGAGGATCTCGCGCTCTTTCATGGCGCGCGGCTTGAACATCGAGATGGGCGACTTGCGGGCGGAGGCCGAGACGACGAAGGGATGAAAGCCGTAACGGCCGGCATGCAGGATCTGCAGCAGGATCTTGCCGCCCTCGGCATGCACGGCGCGGGTGACGCGGCGGTGGTTGATGACGTCGGGATAGTGGTTCAGGGTCCCGGCGAGGGGAGCCACCCAGCCGCGCAGGTTGGGCGAGATGCCGCCGCTGATGATGAGGCCGGTGCCGCCACGGGCGCGCTCGGCGAAATAGGCCGCCAGCTTGCCGTAATTGTAGAAGCGGTCTTCCAGGCCCGTGTGCATGGAGCCCATGACGATGCGGTTCTTCAGTTGGGTGAAGCCGAGGTCCAGCGGCTTGAGCATATGGGGAAAGGCGCTGACGGCCATCGGCATACTCCTGGGGGTTCGCAAAGTGCAAGGGGGACAGTAAACTTAACGTCGTTAAGATACGTGGGCGAAATTGAATGTCAAGACAGCAGGGCTCGTCCAAGACCGCCTACCACCATGGCGACCTGCGCCGGGGCATGATCGACGCGGCCATTGCGCTGGTGGAGCAGGAGGGCATCGAAGCCTTGAGCCTGCGCAGACTTGCCGAGCAGCTCGGGGTTTCGCCCTCGGCGCTTTACCACCACTTCAGGGACAAGCAGGCGCTGCTCTGCGCCATCGGCGAAGGCGCCCTCGACCTGTTCGCGGGCGAGCTGCAACAAGGCCTGACTGAAGTCGAGGGCCTGGAGGCGCGCTTCGAGCGGTTCGTGACGATTTACCTGCGCTTTGCCCTCGGGCGTCCGGAGTTGTACGAGCTGTTGTTCGGGAGGGTGATCTGGAAGAAGGAGGGTCCCGAGAGCGAGGCCTTTCGCGCCAAGGCCCGTGCCGCCTTCCGCAGCCATGCGGAGACGGTGATGGCCTTGCAGTCGCGGGGGCGGCTTCCTCCTGACCTGAACCCCCTGCGCCTGGCGCAGGTCATGTGGGGAGCCCTGCACGGCTTGTGCTGCATGCATAACGACGGCCTGGCGTTTTCTCCGGAAGATGTCGAGGAGATCAGCCAGTACGCACGCTGGCTGCTGCAGCGGCTCAGGCAGGGCAAAGCCTGAGCGCAGGCAAAAAAACGCCTGCATCGGCAGGCGTAGCTAGTCAATGAGGGAAGACGGCGATGGCTTGCCACGAATTCGTCGAACCCGACCATTAGTTCAGCGCAATAACATGCGAGCAGACCGGGAGGCTTCTCGCAAATACGACTAAGGGGTTCATACCTGTGGCATCGCCGTCTTTGCAGGAAAAAGCGCCTTCTTCACGAGGGCGTCTGCAATCACTAGCTGAGCCAAAAGTAGCAAGGGTCGGGGCCAGGATTCCTTGCGGCTGTCGGACAATGCCGGCGAATTGCGTGGATGGCGCTTCAATTCGGGCAACAAAAAGGCGGCCTGGCCGCCTCTTTGTTGCTGCAACGGGATCAGTGGTGATGGCCGCCCGGGCCATGCACGTGGCCATGCTCCAGTTCTGCCTCCGAGGCGGCACGGACTTCCAGCACTTTCACGTCGAAATTGAGGGTCTGGCCGGCCAGGGGATGATTGCCGTCCACCGTAACGTTGTCGCCTTCGACCTGGGTCACGGTGATGACCTGCATGCCGTAATCGGTCTGGGCATGGAACTGCATGCCGGCTTCGACCTGGTCTACGCCATGGAACATGCTGCGCGGCACGACCTGCAGGAGGGCGTCGTTCTTTTCGCCATAGCCTTCGGCAGGCGGAATGCTGACCTTGAAGCTGTCGCCCACCTTCTTGCCTGCAAGCGCATCCTCCAGGCCCGGAACGATATTGCCGGCACCGTGAAGGTAGGACAGTGGCTCTCCGCCTACGGAGGAGTCAATGACGGTTCCCTGGTCGTCGGTCAGCGTGTACTCGATGCTGGCCACGACGTTGTTCGCGATTTGCATGATGAAGTCCTGGAAGAAAAGGCGGATTTTGAACGGCAATGATAGCGGAACTTGGCGGCACGGGCCCATAAAATTCGGCGGCGGAGGGAGGGGAAACCGGGCGGGAGCGGGGCCATGCCGGGCTCGGGTGAAACTGGGAACATGATGCCGGCCGGGCCGGCTTCCCAAGTGCCCGAAGCAAAGTTTGCCCCTCTTTTTAAGGGCTGGGTTATTGATTCCTGGCGCCCGCAATGTCGGGGAATTCCCGTTCTCCTGCTTAACCCGTTCAATCGAAATAGTGCCGCCAGGCGAGGCTGAACTCCTGCTCCTTGTCCTCCCGCCAGTGATCCTGTCGCCACTGCAGGCGCAGTGCATTTTGCCGGCCGAGCGGAATATTCATCTCTGCCCGGCGGCGATACCGGTATTCATCATTGGCAAAATAAATACCTTCGGCGCCGACATTCAGCTGCACCGCAGCGAAATGCCAGAGAGCGCCGAAGTGGGCGCCGCCGCCGGCTTCGAGGAAGGGTTGGTAGCCCTCATTGTTTTCCAGCCGCGCGGCGGCCAGCACATAAGGCTGCAGCGCACCCAGACGCCATGAAAGGCCCGCGCCGCCTTGCACGAAGCGCACGAGCTGCCGTTCCTCATACACGGCCGCGCGTTCCAGTCCGGTCTGGATGAACCAGGACAGCGGCTTTACGAAGGCATTGCGTGGCGACAGGGAACGGATATGGATCAGGTCGAGGCTTTCCAGCTTCAGGTCGTCCGATTCCGTGGCGCGCAGATGTATATCCAGCCCTTCGATTTGCGCGCCCCGCAGGAATCCCGGCGGGTTGTCGAGCAGGTCGTGGTAAGTCATCCGATAGTGCAGCTCGCCGAAATCCTGCGAGCCGAGTTGGCCGCCGCCCAGGGAAATCATCTGGGAGCCATGGCCGCTTTCGGGCGATACCGGCTCGGGCACGGTGACGGCCTGCGCGGCATTGGCCTGCATGATGCGCAACAACGCCATGCTGCGGGCTGCTGCTGCCTCGCTCCGCTCCTTCTTGCGCTGGTTGAAGCGCAGGGCGCGCCAGGCGACGCGAGCCATCAGGTGGCGCTTTTCCGGCGTATAGGCCAGAAAGTCATCGCTTTGCGCCAGTGCAGGATTCTCCAGGAGTCGACGTGCCCGGCGACGCTCTTTTTGGCTCAGGGTGTCCAGGTCGGCCTGCAGTTCCACGGCTTTCGAGGGGCGGTATATGCGCCCGGCGATTAGCTGCTTGTCCTCGAGCGTGCGCACCGTGTTCACCGGCGCTTCGGCCAGGCGGAAACCCTCGACGATATTTTCGCCCGGCCTGGCGACAGCGATCAGCTCCAGCAGGCGGAAGGAACAGTTCTCGTCGAGGAAGTAGTAGTCGAAGTTGGTCTCGCGCAATTCCCAGAGGTGATTGATGAGGCGAGTGATTTCTTCTTCGTTCAGCCTGAGGCTGTATTCCCACATGTCGCGGTTTTCCATGTGGGAGTACTCCTGGATCTTGACGACATAGGGGGCGACGGTGAAACGCCCCGGATAACCGCCGCCCAGTCCTCGCGATATGTAGACGAGGGAGTTGTCCTGGCTGCTGATGTCGGCGCCGAAATTTATGGCGAGCGAGCTCCAGACGTCATCCGGTGTTGCGCTGGCGTCGAGGCGCAGCAGCGTATGGCCGAACATGGACGAGGGACTGTTCAGATACGAGGCGGGAAACACCAGGACGGCGCGCGCAGAGGGAATCTGCTTCCGCCAGGCCAGATATTCCGTGCAATGGGCAAAGGGCGAGCTTTCGGCCCAGCCCAGCTTGCCGGCCAGGAAAAGGTAGCGCGCCGGAAAGCGGCAGCGCAGCGCCGATTCGCGTGGCTCCAGCGCCGTCAGCGTGGCATGCAGTTCAGCCCGCGCATTCTTTTTGCCGTTTTCCGCGATGAAGAAGCGAGCGTCATCGACATAGCTTTCGCCGATGTCATGCAGGGTCGTGCCGCGGTTGTAGTGCAGCAGCGCCAGCCATTCCGGGTCATCAGCCAGCGCCTTCAGGTCCTGCGCCCACGAGGGTGCGCAGAAAGCCAGGAGGATTGCGGTACAGAGGATTTTCGGCATCGGGTTTGTGCGGAGAAAACACGTGGATATGAAAATGCCCTGCTACCGGAGCAGCAGGGCATTTTCAGAGGGCGTCAATCAGATGAATTTCGCCAGCTTTTCGTCTTTCTGCATGACGGCGGTGATGTTGGCGGAAACTTCGCCGGCCGTCACGTTTTCAGACGTGAAAATGGCAGAGAAGTTCTGGTGCATCACGGCGTTGAAGTGGCCACGCTCCGCCGTCGGGATACCCATGGAAACGGACAGCGCCGTCAGGGCTTCGCCCTGGCCGACGGCCATGTCCTGCGCCACTTCTTCCAGCACACCCTGCATGGCCAGCAGGCTCTTGCCGCCGTAGGTCAGCGGGCCGGTGGAGCAGCCGTTGGTGCCGGTGGTCATGCCGAAAAGGGCATTGTAGGAAGAGCCGTTGGTGGTGCTGGCCAGAATGTGAACGGGCAAGCCGCTCTTGCCCTCGAACAGCATATTGCCCCAGCCGCAATTGTTGCCGCCCACGGCCTCGGCGTGGGCAGTGAGGGAGGCGCCGAGCAGGCCGGCAGCAAGAATCACTTTCTTCATCATGATGGAATTCCTTGTGTTCAAAAGAATTGGGAGTGTGCTGCTTCTTCTTCCGAGCAGTCCTGCGAGTGTAACGGGTCTTAGACCCCTGTACAGCCACGTCTCGCCCCGGACTTGAAGCCGAAACGGGCGTCCCTATATATGCAGCACCTTGTGCATGAGGAATAAACAGGCCATGACCGCATCCACGCAAAAAGAAACCCGGGGTTTTGAGACCGAGGTCTCACGTCTGCTGCATCTCATGATTCATTCCCTCTACAGCAACCCCGAGATTTTCCTGCGGGAGCTGGTTGCCAACGCCTCCGACGCCGCCGACAAGCTGCGCTTTTTGGGGCTTGAACGGCCGGAGTTGATGGCGGAGGGGACGGAGCTGGGCATCTGGATCGACACCGATGAGAAAAGCGCCGTAGTCCGGGTGCGCGACAACGGTATCGGCATGAGCCGTGACGAGGTGGTGGCCAATCTGGGCACCATCGCCCGCTCCGGCACGGCGGATTTCCTGAAGGTGCTGAGCGGCGACCAGAAGCAGGAGGCGCAGCTCATTGGCCAGTTCGGGGTCGGGTTCTACTCCTCCTTTGTGGTCGCGGAGCGCGTCGAGGTGTTTACCCGTCACGCCGGGGCGCCGGCTTCAGAGGGCGTGCACTGGGAATCGACCGGGGAGGGCGGGTTCACGGTCGAGTCCGTCGAGAGGCCGGCGCGCGGCACGGAGATCGTCCTGCATCTGCGCGAATCCGCGCGGGAGTTTGCCGATCCCTTGCGCCTGAGAGCCATCATTCACAAATATGCCGAGCACATTTCCCTGCCTGTCCACATGGCAAGGCTACGCCATAGTGGAGACACCCCAGCCGAGGTCGGGTACGAGGTGGTGAACAAGGCCACCGCGCTGTGGACGCGGCCGCGCGCCGAGATCAGCGACGACGAGTACCGGGCCTTCTACAAGCATGTCGCCCACGACTTCGAGGACCCGCTGGCCTGGAGCCACAACAAGGTGGAAGGCAAGCTGGAATACACCTCGCTGCTGTATGTGCCGAAGCGCGCACCGTTCGATCTCTACCAGCGCGATGCCGCCCGCGGCCTCAAGCTGTACGTGCAGCGCGTGTTCATCATGGACAATGCGGAGCAGTTCCTGCCGCTCTATCTGCGCTTCATCAAAGGCGTGGTGGATTCCGGCGATCTTCCCCTTAACGTGTCGAGGGAATTGCTGCAGAAGAGCGATGCCATCGAAAGCATGCGCATTGCGCTGACCCGGCGTGCGCTGGAGATGCTGGCCAGGCTCGCCGAGCAGCAGCCGGAAGACTACCGGTCGCTCTGGAATAACTTCGGACAGGTAATCAAGGAAGGCATTGCCGAAGATTCCGCCAACCGCGAGCGCATCGCCGGCCTGTTGCGTTTTGCCTCCACGCATTCGGACGAGCCAGCCCAGCGCGTGGCGCTGGCCGACTATGTGGCGCGCATGCGGCCCGGGCAGGAGAAGATCTTCTACATCACGGCCGACAGTTTCACGGCTGCCAGCCAGAGTCCGCAGCTGGAAATCTTCCGCAAGAAGGGTATCGAAGTGCTGCTGCTGTCGGATCGGCTGGACGAGTGGCTGATGAGTTATCTCACCGATTTCGACGGCAAGTCCCTGCAGCACGTCGCCCAGGGCGAACTCGATCTCGGCAGTCTGGATACGCAGGAGGAGAAGGCTGCGCTCGCCGCCCGGGAGCAGACGGCAAAGCCGCTGCTCGAACGGCTCCGGGGCGCGCTGGCCGAGCGCGTGAGCGACGTGAGAGTCGCCCATCGGCTGACCGATTCGGCGGCCTGCCTGGTGCGCGAGGAGCATGAGCCCGGCCCGGGTTTGCGTGAGCTGCTGGCGGCGGCGGGCCAGAAAATGCCCGAGAGCCGGCCGGTGCTGGAGATCAATCCCGAGCATTCCCTGATCCGGCGGCTCGCCGCGGAGAGCGGGGATGAGCGCTTTGCCACGCTGGCGGCGCTGGTGCTGGACCAGGCAGTCCTGGCGGAGGGAGGCGTCCTTTCCGATCCCGCCGCCTATGTGCGCCGGCTCAACGGGCTGCTGCTGGAGCTTCTGCCCTGACGCCTGAGCCTAGCGCAGGTTTGGTGCGGCAATGTTTTTGATGTCTTCAGCGATCTGCAGTTGCGGGGGGGTCAGCTCGGCCGCGGGGAGTTCCCGCGGGCCCGGCAGTTGTACTTCCGGTATCGCTCTCGTGAGGGCGTCACGACCCGATGCCTGATCTTCCGCCTCCCTGATGGCTTTGGGTTCGACATCGGCGGGGCAGCCCCCCGAGTCGCGGCGCCGGTCGCTTTCCGGGCAGTCCGGCAGGGACGGGATATAGGTCTCTTCCAGGGCTTGCCCTTCGATCGGCTCGGCAGCATGAAGGGTGAGCGGGAGCAGGAGCAGTATCAGAACGGGTCGCATGACTGTCTCGGATGCTTTTTATTATTGTCGAGATAGACCATCCGGGCGGTGCTGTCCAGTCTGGCGGCGAGGGGAAGCGGGCCCCTTATAATCAGGCACGAATTTCACCAGGAAGCGACAATGACGAATTCCCCGCAATGGCGCGTGGCCGTGCTTGGTGGCGGCAGCTTTGGCACGGTGCTGGCCAATATGGCCGCTGAAAACGGCCACGCCACCACGCTCTGGCTGCGCGACCAGGCGCAACTGGCGGAAATGGAGGCCACGCGCGAGAACACCCGCTATCTGCCGGGCTTCCGTCTCAGCGATCAGCTGCGCTTCAGCAATGCCCTCGGTGCTGCGGTTGGCGATGCCGACGTCATCTTCGTCTCCATTCCCAGCAAGGCTTTCCGCTCGGTAGTGCAGTCTGCCACGCCCTTCCTGCGTCCGGAGCAGATGCTGATCAGCACGACGAAGGGCATCGAAAAGGACCACTTCACCCTGATGAGCGAAATCCTGCGGGAAGAATCCGGCTCGAAGCGCATCGGTGTGCTGAGCGGTCCCAACCTTGCCCGGGAGATCGTGGCGGGCATGCCTTCCGGCACGGTGATTGCCAGCATCCAGCCCGATGTGCGCGAGCGTGTCCACCAGGTTTTGTCCTGCCGGTCTTTCCGCGTCTTTGCCAATACCGATGTGTATGGCGTGGAACTCGGCGGCGCGCTCAAGAACATCTATGCGATTGCCGCCGGCATGGCAGCTGCCATGAAGCTCGGCGAGAATTCCCGCAGCATGCTGATGACGCGCGCGCTGGCCGAGATGAGCCGCTTTGCCGTGCAACTCGGCGCCAATCCGCTGACCTTCATCGGCCTGGCTGGGGTGGGTGACCTCATTGCAACCTGTTCGTCGCCTTTGAGCCGGAATTATCAGGTGGGCTATGCGCTGGGCTCCGGAAAGTCGCTGGCCGACATCATCGAGGACCTGGAGCAGACGGCCGAGGGCGTGAATACCGTCGAGATCGTGAAGCGCAAGGCCGAGGAGTACGGCGTGCACATGCCGATCGTGCTTGGGCTCTACGAAATCATCTTCAATCACCAGTCGCTGGCCGAGGTCATGGCCAGACTCATGCACGGCGGGCAGACCAGCGATGTCGAGTTCGTGCTGCCGCGGGCCCAGGCATGAAGATCGTTCTGGTGCGGCACGGTGAAGCGGAAGCGGCGAGGGGCAACGATGCCGAACGCGCGCTGACCGCGAACGGCGTAGCGCAGGCCCGCTGCACGGCCGCCTGGCTGCTGCGGCAAACCGGTGATGAAGGGGGTTCCCTGGCCCTGCTGTCGAGTCCCTATCAACGTGCGCAGCAAACGGCGGCCGTGCTGGGCGAATATCTTCGCAGGCCGGTGCTGACGCTTGCGGAGATCACGCCCGACGCCGATCCGCGCCGGGCGCTGCAGGCGCTCGAGCAGCACATGCCCGGCAACGACTGGTTGATCGTCGTCAGTCACATGCCGCTGCTGGCGGCGCTTGCGCGCTGGCTGGAGGAGGGAGTCACGGGTTCCGGGCGGGGCTTCGGCCTCGCCGAGGCACGGGTTCTGGAGGCCGAGACTCCGGGCCCGGGAACAGCCGGCCTCAAAGCCGCCTTCATTCCCGGCCTGTCAGGCTGAATCGATTCAGATGCTCAGGTGGCGGCGAAAGCTGATGCCGCCGATGCTGGTCATGTTGGCCTTGATGCCGCGTTTTTCGAATTCTTCGCGCAGCTCGCTCATGACGATGCGCTCGACCTCGCCCTCGACGTCGGCGACGAGCTTGCCGAGCAGTGCCGAGAGGGGGCCCCGATGTTCCTTGACCAGTTCATCGAGGTTGGTGATTTCAATGGTGATCATGACGTCGCTTCCACGGGGAGTGAGGGAATGATACGGGCCGTAAAAACCTGCGTACAGTTTTGCATCAGGCCTTTGGAGCAGGGGTTCGCGGCGTATTGAGGGAGCTTGCTGCGGCCGGATTCTTCAGGACCGAAGACGCGATATCAGCAGCAGGAAGGCCATCACCAGCATCAGCAGATGCTGCGTGCTCAGCTCGCTCAGCTTCTGCGCCGAGAGGTTGTCGCTGAGGCCGGCGGTCAGGGCAAGCGCCACCAGCACCAGAAACACCAGATCGTAAGCCCGTTGCCGGCGGGCCTGGTTGCGGTAGCGATCGAACTCCAGTTGCTGCGCCTGCAGGTTCTGGTTCAGCAGTTTTATCTCGCTCAGGGTTTCACGCATGAGGCTGGGCAAGGGCATGAAATCCTTCAGCCAGCTCGGGTCGTGATTGCGGATTTTCAGCCAGAGGGCTTCCAGGTTCAGGTGGCTGCGTAACCAGTCCTGGGCCCGCGTGCGCAGGTTGTAGTCGACCAGCAGGGCTTCCAGTTCGGCAACGCTTTCCGCTTCCCCCCAGACGCGCACGCGGGCGCGTCCGGAGGGAGTCACGGTCGCCGCACCGAGCAGCGTGCGCACCAGGTCGAAAAGGCGGGCATTTACGCGCACCTGGGCGGGATAGGGCGCCTCGTCGCAGACCTCGATGCCTTCCGGGGTAAAGAAGAGATAGAACGGCAGATAGGGATCCACCACTTTTACGCGGACCACCATGCCTGCCATGGCGGTGACGCGCTCCCGGGTAGGGGCGTCCAGCTCAATGAAGGCATTGATGAGCGTCTCGATGGCGCCCAGCCAGAGGTACCGGCTCAGGTTGCGGTCGTCGGTGGATGAGTCGTTGTTGTTATCGTAGCCCGCCATCATGCGTGTACGCGTCGCCTTGTCATGCTTGTGGATTGACGGGAGCGTCATTCTATCGGCCCGGCTGCGCTGCACAATGCCGGCGGCCACAGATTCCGGCTCGGGGTCGGTTGACGTCCCGCATGGACCTTCTTGGCTCTGGCGCAAAGGCCACACTCGGAATATCTGGTTATACTCGGCCGTCGTCAATTTAATCCTGTGAGCCATGTTGCCTATTTCTGAAGCCCTGTGGGAGCGCCCGGATCTTTGGCTGATCCTGGCGCTTCCCGTCCTGGGAGGTCTCGTCGGGGAGCTTGGCAACTGGCTGTCGCACCGGCTGCTTTTCGGGCCGTTGCCGCGAGCCGGCAGCGGCCACAGCATTCTGGCATTTCATGCGGAAGCAGTGGCCGGGCGGCTGGCGGCTGTGCTCATGCCGCAGTTGCGCCTTGCCGAGCTTTTCCGCCTGATGGAGCCGGAAAAGGTGGCCACTTACGTCAGCAGTTCGGTAGTGGCCAGGCTCGATGAATATGTCGATGACATCATGGCCTCGAGGCATGCCGTTCTCTGGGCCAATCTTCCGCAGGTTCTTCGGCAACGCATCTATGCTCGCGTGGGGCGCCAGCTGCCTTCCATTCTGGACAACCTGCTGGAGGACATGGCCGAGAATGTCGATGAGCTGGTGGATCTTTCGCAGTTGCTCGACGCCTTCGTGGTCCATGACCGCCGGGCGTTCGTTGCCCTGCTGGAGCAGGCGCTCGAGGCGGAGTGCCGCTTTCTGCGGCGCACCGGCCGCTGGGTGGGCGCCGGCCTGGGACTGCTGCAGGGCCTGCTCTGGCTTTGCCTGCCGTCTTATCCTCTGCTGATCGGCATGAGCATTGCCATGGCATTGGCCGTGCTGCTGGTGCCCAGGGCGCTGCTGCTGTCGACACGGTCCGGAACCGGACTCTCCTTCTGGCTGCATAGGGACAGGGCGCGTCTTACGCATCTGCTTGGCACGGGGCTGGTCGAGCAGGTGCTTGATCTCAGGCAGTTGATGCAGCGAATGATGACGGGAGCGAAGGCAGCGCGTGTGCGCTCCATGATCCGGCGTCACATGCGTCCGCTGCTGGAGGCAGGAATGGTGCGTACCACGTTGCAGGTGCTGGTGGGAGCCGAAGGCTACGCGCATATCAAGCACCTCGTGGTGGAGAAGGCGATCGCGTCGACCGCGGAGCTTCTCTCCGATCCGGCTTTCAACCAGAAGCGTGCGGGAGCGATGCAGGCGACTTGCCAGGCGCAGCTGTCCACACTGCCGCCGGAGAACCTGCGCCGACTGGTGCAGGCCATTCTCGATGAGGGGCTTTATGCACGCTTGACGGTTCTGGCCGGCCTCGGGGCCATCATGGGTGCGTTGCAGATCATGCTGGCGAATATTCTGAGAGGGTGAGGCTGGCTCCTCCGGAGCGGGCCCGCTAGAATCACGGCGGTTTGGCGCAATCGAAAGGTGGGGACGAGTATGAGCGGCACGAAGAAGGCGGGTGAGAAGAAACTCAAGCTGTCGCCTGCCAAGGATTTGCGCAAGTACACCCAGCAGATCTGGCTGGCAGGCCTGGGCGCGTTTTCCCGCGCTGAAGAAGAAGGCGGCAAGCTTTTCGACAATCTGGTGAAGGTCGGGGAAGACCTCGAAAGCAAGACCCGGGAAATTGCCGACAATGCCATGGGCGAAGTTCGCGGCAAGGTGATCGAGAAAGCCTCCGATACGCGCGAGAAGGTGGAAAAGGCTTTCGATGAACGCATCACCAATGCCCTGACCCGGCTGGGAATCCCTTCCCAGCGCGACATGGATCAGATCACCAGGCGCCTGGATATCCTCACCGAAGTGATTCAGGAACTGCAGCAGCAGCTTAAGGCTGATCGCAAGTAGTACGCTGGTTCCACTCCCCTGCTCTGCTCGCCCCTGAAAATGTGATCCCTGTCGTAAATCCCTTATAAAGAAGTAGGAGGGGGTTTCCCCTGTCCGTGCCCGGGAGTAAAAAAGCGGGTATGTGGCAATCTTTGTCAGCTGGTCGGGGAATGGTCATGCCCGTAGAACAAAAAACAATATTCGTGGATGAGCTCCTGGTGGGCATGTATGTCTCCAGGCTCGATCGCCCCTGGATCGAAACCCCTTTTCCGCTGCAGGGCTTCTACATCAAGGAACTGGGCGACATCGACCAGATCAAGCGCTACTGCCGCCAGGTCACCATCGATCTGTCCCGCAGCCGTGCCGTCGTGGAGCCGGTCCAGCGGGTCGCAACGCAGAAGCCCCGGGAAGAGGCTGCCACGCCTGCGGCCGCCAGGGCCCGCAAGCCGGTTTATCAGACTGTCGTTTCCATGCCTCAGGAGGTTAATGCCTCGCGAGTCCTGCACCGGCAGTTTGCCGATGCGGTGGGCGCGGTCTACCAGGGGCTCAAGCAGGGCAAGGGTGTCGATATCGACAACACCCGCGAGGTGACCGGGCAGGTGGTAGAGAGCATCATCCGTAATCCGGATGCCATGGTCTGGCTGTCCCGGGTGCGCGACAAAGACGCCTATAGCTACCACCACGCTTTCCGCTGCGCGATCTGGGGTACGGTGCTCGGACGCCATCTCGGCATTTCCCGCCCCGCCATGGAAAACCTGGCGCTGGGTCTGACCTTGATGGATGTCGGCAAGGCCAGGCTGCCGGACGGCCTGCTGAGCAAGAAAGGCCTGCTGAGCCCGGCCGAGCGCACCGAATTGCGCCGCCACGTCGACTACAGCCTGGAAATCCTGGCCGGCATGCCCGGCATTCCTTCCCAGGTCATGCAGATGGTGGCCGAACATCACGAACGCTTCGATGGTTCGGGCTACCCCAACAAGCTGATCGGCAAGGCTATTTCCCCCCTGGGCAAGATTGCCGGCCTGGTCGACACCTATGACGCCATGACGTCCGAGCGGCCCTATGCGCGTGCGTTGACCTCCATGGAAGCGGTGTCCAGGCTCTATGAGCTGCGCAACAACGAGTTCCAGGCTCAGCTGGTCGAGGAGTTCATCCAGGCCATCGGCGTTTATCCGACCGGCACCCTGGTGCACCTGAGCAATCAGGAAGTCGGCGTGGTCATCGCCCAGAATCGCGAGCGGCGTCTGCGCCCCAAGCTGCTGGTTCTTCTCGATGGCGACAAGAAGGCGCTGGCGCGTCCCCGCTACCTTGACATGCTGAGCACGACGCACGACAGCGCGGGCGAGCCGCTACGCATCGTCACCAGCCTGCTGGCGGGCTCTTTCGGTGTGGATCCGGGCAAGGTGCAGTTGGCCGCCTGACCCAGAACCGCATCGAGAAACAGCCGGCCTTGCGCCGGCTTTTTCTCGATGCGGGAAGGAGGAAGAAAAGGGCGCAGTTTAACCGGCAAGTTGGCCGCCGCGCGTTGACACTCCACCGGGGCCTGCCTAGAATGCGCCCACTTTTTGCGGGAATAGCTCAGTTGGTAGAGCACGACCTTGCCAAGGTCGGGGTCGCGAGTTCGAGTCTCGTTTCCCGCTCCAGATTCTGAAAAAGGCCGGTTGCTACCGGCCTTTTTTGTTGCTGCGGCCCCTGCAGAACCGCCGGCGCGGTGCAGCGCATCCGCTTGTTAAACTGCTTGCCTCTCCCGGGCGAAACGACATGGCCAAGGCTTCCAGTCCCATCGGTGTTTTTGATTCCGGCATTGGCGGACTGACCGTGGTGCGCGCGCTCATGGAGCGCCTTCCCTTCGAAGACATCATCTACTTCGGCGATACCGCCCGCGTTCCCTATGGCGTGAAGTCGCGCGAAACCATCCAGGCCTTTACCCGTCAGATCGCCGAGTTCCTGCTGGCGCGCGACGTCAAGCTGCTGATCGTCGCCTGCAACACCATGGCGGCGGTGGCCGTAGACCAGGTGCGCGGGCTGTCCACCGTGCCCGTGCTGGACGTGATCGACGCCGGGGCGCGTGCCGCGGTCGAGCTGACGCATAAAGGGGTGGGTGTCATCGGTACGCCCACCACCATCAACTCCAATGCCTACGCCCGCAGCATCCATGTCCTCAATCCGGATGTGCATGTGCATTCGCAGGCCTGCCCGCTGTTCGTGCCGCTGGTGGAAGAAGGCTGGCTGGATAACGAGGTCGCTCGCCTGACGGCGCGCGAGTATCTCAAGCCGGTGTTCGTGGAGCAGATCGATACGCTGGTGCTGGGGTGCACGCATTACCCGCTGCTGAAACCCCTGCTGCAGGAAGTGGCGGGGCCGCGTATCCAGCTGGTGGATTCGGCGATCACCGTTGCCGAGCAGACGTCGGCGCTGCTCGACCGCCTGGCCCTGCATAATCCCCAGCGCGTCGCGCCGGATTACCGGTATGTCGTGACCGATGTGCCCCTGCGCTTCCAGACCATCGGCAGCCGTTTCCTGGGCCGCGAGCTGACGCATCTCGAGCAGGTTCGCTGGTAGCATGCGGTTTCAGCCTGCCGAGGTCTTGGCGTGACTGCCTGCTGTCGGTTATTGTCGTCCCTAGAAAAACAAGGTGCCGCAAAGGCCTGCCCCCGGTATTTCGGGCATTCTCCTAACTCCTGTGCATTTCTGCCGTCTTGAGCCGGGGCGTTCACGTGAGCGACAAGCGTTACCAGGTCTTTATCAGTTCCACCTATTCGGATCTCCAGGAAGAGCGCGCGGTGCTTACCCAGCAGCTGCCATTGCTGGGCTGCCTGCCCTGTGGCCTCGACCTGCATCCGGTTGGGGCGACTGCCTGGAACGCCATCAAGAAGCAGATCGACGAATCGGATTTTTATGTCCTCCTGCTGGGCAGCCGCTATGGCTCGCTGTCGCCTTCGGGCATCAGCTACACGCACATGGAATACGTTTACGCCTCCACCAAGCAGAAACCCATCCTGGTTTTGATGCATGACGCTCCGGAGAGTCGTCCGGAGGCCTACCAGGAAAAGACCCCCGAGCGTCGTCGCCAGTTCAGCGATTTCCGCCAGTTGCTGTCCAAAGGACTGGTGGGTGGCTGGAGCGATGCGCGCAGCCTGGAAACGGCGGTGCGGCGTTATCTTCCCCAACTCATCAAGACGCATCCGGCCGTGGGCTGGGTGCGTGCCACGGCGCTCGGCAGCCCGGAGCAGGCCAGGGAAATCGAGCGCCTCAAGCAGCGCGTGGCCGAGCTCGAGCAGGAGCGCGAGCAGAACCTGGTGCAGCAGGGCAGCACGCAGGGCGCGCTTGCCCAGGGCCAGGACCTGTTCGAAGTCGTCTACAGGTGCAAGGCCTACGCGGCAGGCAACTGCGAGGATGTGCCCGGCAAGTCGCAACTGAGCTGGAACGCCCTCTTCGCCAGTTTTGCGCCGCATCTCAGCCAGCCGCAGCATGAGGAATTCATGGCGGCGAAAATCGCCGAGCGGGTGCAGGAGAATGCCCTCAAGGATATCCAGGCAACGCGACCCAAGACCCATGCCGTTACCGACGTCGTCCTGGCGCCCCTGTGTTTCAACAGCATCAAGATCCAGTTCCGCACCCTGGGGCTGATCCGCCGCATCCCGCACGACGACACCCGGACCTGGTGGCAGCTGACGGCGGCAGGAGAGCAGTATCTGACCGCGCTGCTGGCGGTGCGCCGGCCGGGTTCGTCGCGTCTCGCCTGAGCCTGTCGCCTTTCGTGACGCAGACGGCGGGCTGCGTCATCGCCCCGAGCCGCTTCCCTGCTGGCCTAGGTATCTGTTTTTGCTCATGCTTTTCGACTTGCGCCGGCATGTTTTCCATGGCGGCCGGTCGTGCAGACCAGACATGAATGCCGAGGTTTCTTGATGCGTAAATGGAATGGCTGGGGAAACGAGTCGGTCCGCTTCCCCGCAAACCCGGGCGTGCAGGCCTTTCTGCAGCAGGCGCTGGGGCCGACAGCGCCCCTGCCGGACGCGTCCCTCGAGCAAGTCCTTGCCACTGTGCCTCCTTCGCGCCTGCCGGCACATGCGCTGATACGCAGCGATGCCGATATCCGCCTGCGTCATGCCCGCGGCCAGAGCCTGCCGGACTGGGTGGCCCTGCGCGCTGGCGCCATCGGCCCCTGCCCTGACGGCGTGGCGGAACCGGAAACCGGCGCCCAGGTGCGCGAACTGCTCGACTACGCCTGCCGCCACGATGTCGCAGTCATTCCCTACGGGGGCGGCACCTCGGTGGCCGGCCACATCAATCCGCTGCCGGGCGCGCGGGCCGTGCTCACGCTGTCGCTGGCGCGCATGAACACGCTGCTCGATCTCGATCGCGATGCCCAGCTGGCCACTCTCGGCGCCGGCGCCACGGGGCCGCAGGTCGAGGCGCTGCTGAATCCGCAGGGCTATACGCTGGGGCATTTCCCGCAGTCCTTCGAGCTTTCCACGCTGGGCGGCTGGGTCGTGACCCGCTCCAGCGGCCAGCAGTCGATGCGTTACGGCCGCATCGAACAGCTCTTCGCCGGCGGCACGCTCGAGACCCTGCGGGGCACGCTGGAAATTCCCACGTTTCCGGCCTCCAGCGCCGGTCCCGACCTGCGCGAGATGGTGCTCGGCTCGGAAGGCCGCTTGGGAATCCTGACCGAAGTGAAGGCAAGGGTGAGCCACTTCCCCGAGCGCGAGGAGTTCCATGTCTTCTTCCTGCCACACTGGGAGGCGGCCAGCGAGGCCATTCGCGAGCTGGCGCAGCGCCGCCTGCCGCTGTCCATGCTGCGGCTCTCCAATGCCGGGGAAACCCGCACGCAGCTGATCCTGGCCGGGCATGCGCGCAGCGTCGCGGTGCTCGACGGTTGCCTGCGCCTGCGCGGTGCCGGCGAGGGCCGTTGCATGCTGACGGCCGGCTTCACCGGCAGCAGCGAGATCGTGAAATTCGCGCTGCGCGAAGTGAGGCGGTTGCTCAAGGTTTATGGTGCGGTGGGGACCGGGCAGCTGCTCGGGAGGAAGTGGGCGGCGAATCGCTTCCGCGCGCCTTACCTGCGCGAGTCGCTGTGGCAGCTGGGCTACGCTGTAGACACGCTGGAAACCGCCGTCGACTGGCCCCGGGTCGGCTTCACGGTGAATGCCATCGAATCCGCGCTGCGGGCGGGCCTGCAGGACGAGAATGAAAAGGTGCTGGCCTTTACGCACCTCTCGCATCTGTATGCACAAGGGTCGAGCATCTACACGACCTATCTGTATCGCGTCGGGCGCGATCATGCCGAAACGCTGGCGCGCTGGAAAAAGCTCAAGCAGGCTGCGTCGGAGACCATCGTGCGCATGGGCGGCACCATCAGCCACCAGCACGGCGTGGGGCGCGATCACGCACCCTATCTGCCGCAGGAGAAGGGTGCGCTCGGCATGAGCGCATTGCAGGCGCTGTGCCATCATTTCGATCCGGAGCGACGCATGAACCCGGGCAAGCTGCTGCTGGACGAGTAGAGACATGACACGCGAGCGGGTGAGCCATGAGGCGCAATGGCAGCGCATGACGCAGGAAAAGTGGGACATGGTGGTCATCGGCGGCGGCATCACCGGCGCCGGCGTGGCGCGCGAGGCGGCGCGGCGCGGCCTGAAGACATTGCTCGTCGAGCAGCGCGACTATGCCTGGGGCACGTCGAGTCGTTCCTCGAAGATGGTGCACGGCGGCCTGCGCTATATCGCGGCCGGCGCTGTCCGCCTCACCTGGCATGCGCTGACCGAGCGCGAGCGGCTGCTGATCGAAGCGCCCGGCCTGGTATGGCGCATGGGCTACTGGTTCGCGCATTACCGCAGGAAATTTCCCGGCCGCCTCGCCTTCGGCCTGCTGCTCATGCTCTACGACCTGCTCGCCGGCGTGCGCGATCATCGTTTCTTTCCGAAGCCCGATTTCCTCAAGCGCATGCCGGGCTATCGCGAGCGCGAGCTTACCGGCGCCTCGCGCTACACCGACGCGCTGGTCGACGACGCGCGCCTGGTGCTGCGCGTGCTCGACGAAGCCCGCCTCGACGGCGCCCTGGCGCTGAACTACGTGAAGGCCGAGTCATTGATCGTGGAGCAGGGCCGGGTCACCGGCGTGCAACTGCAGGATGCGCTGGAAGGCAGGCAGGCCGTGGTGCACGCGCGCGTCGTGGTGAACGCCACCGGCGCCTGGGCCGACCGCCTGCGCGAGCCGCTGGCCGGCGAGAAGAAGGTCCGCCCGCAGCGCGGCAGCCATCTGGTGCTGGCGCCGGGCCGCCTGCCGGTTTCCGAAGCCGTCATCTTCATGCACGCCGACGACAGGCGCGCGCTGTTCATTTATCCCTGGGAAGGCCGCACCATCGTCGGCACTACCGATCTCGACCATAGCGAGGACCTCGACGTCGAAGCGTCGATTACGCCGGAAGAGTTCGACTATCTGCTGCGGGGCGCCAACGCGCAGTTCCCGCTCGCCTGCCTGGTGCGCGACGACGTCATCGCCACCTGGAGCGGCGTGCGTCCCATCGTCGCCTCGGGCGGCGCCGTGAATCCTTCGGCGGAACGCCGCGACCACATCGTCTGGGACAACCGCGGCCTGGTCACGGTAACCGGCGGCAAGCTCACCACCTTCCGCC
This sequence comes from Pseudomonadota bacterium, assembly GCA_049320605.1. Lineage (GTDB taxonomy): Bacteria > Pseudomonadota > Gammaproteobacteria > Pseudomonadales > Moraxellaceae > UBA2031. The sequence continues at coordinate 180,738 of JBMOQI010000013.1, forward strand.
TCATCGCGCTCGACGTGCTGAAGGCGGCGCACCGTTACCTCCCCGAGCTCGACGCGCACGACACCCGCGCGCCGGTATTCCGTTCGCTCGGCATCATTCGCACGCAATATCCGGCGGCGGACCTGCAGCGCATCAAGGGGCGTTTCGGCATCCACGCCGACCAGTTCCTGGCCGAAGCGGCGCCGGAGGAGCTCGTCGCCATCCCGCAGACGCAGGCGCTCTGGGCCGAACTGCGCTGGGCCGCGCGGCACGAGCAGGTCCGGCACCTCGACGACCTGCTGCTGCGACGCGTCCGGCTGGGCCTGCTGCTGCCGGAAGGCGGCGCTGCGCTGCTGCCCGAAATAAAACGCATTTGTCAGCCCGAGCTCGGCTGGAGCGACGAGCGCTGGAGCGAAGAAGTGATCCGCTATCTTGCGCTCTGGCGGCGCCATTACGGCCTGCCACCGGCCGCGCAGGTGGCATAGCCGGAGAGCAGTTTCTTTGCCGTGATTTTTTTCGCGGCAACCGCAAAGGGTCACAAGAAGGAAAACAATATGCCCGATACCTTGCTGGCGCTGGATAACGGCACGCAAAGCGTGCGCGCCCTGCTCTTCGACCGCAACGGCAACCTGCTGTGCAAGGCGCAGGTGAAATTCGATCCGGTCTATCACGCCGCGCAGCCCGGCCAGGCCGAGCAGTCCGCCGATTACTACTGGGAATGCCTGGTGCGTGCCGTGCGCGGCCTCTGGATGCAGGGCGCGCGGCCGGCGGACGTCGTGGCAGTAAGCCTGACGACGCAACGCGGCAGCGTCGTGCCGGTGGACAGGGACGGCCAGGCGCTGCGGCCCGTCATGCTCTGGCTGGACCAGCGCGAAGCCGCGCAGATGCCGCCGCTGCCGCTGCACTGGCGCGCCGCGTTTCGCGCGCGCGGCGCGAGCGAAACGCTGGCGCATCTCTGCCGGCAGGCGGAATCCAACTGGCTCTACGAGCAGGAGCCGTCGACCTGGCGGCGCATGCATAAATTCCTGCTGCTCTCCGGGTATCTCACGCATCGCCTCACCGGCCAGTTCCGCGATGCGGTGGCCGCTCAGGTCGGTTATGTGCCTTTCGATTTCCGCCGCCAGCAGTGGTCGCGCCGTTTCGACTGGAAGTGGCAGGCCCTGCGCCTGGAACGCCGGCATCTGCCCGAACTCGTGCCCGCCGGCGGCGAACTCGGCGTGATCAGTGCCGAGGCTGCCGCCGCCACCGCCATTCCCCAGGGCCTGCCGCTCTTTGCCGCCGGCGCCGACAAGGCCTGCGAAGTGCTGGGCTCCGGCTGCCTGGATCCGCGTCTGGGCGCGCTCAGCTTCGGCACCACGGCCACCCTCAACACCCTGCGCCGCGACTACGTGGAAGTGACGCCGCTGCTGCCGCCCTATCCGGCACCGGTGCCCGGGCACTATTGCACCGAGGTGCAGACGCTGCGCGGCTTCTGGATGGTGAACTGGTTTCGCGAGCAGTTCGGCGCCGAGGATGTCGCGCGGGCGCGCCTTGAAAACATTCCTGTGGAAGCCGTGTTCGAGCGCCACCTGCAGGCGACGCCGGCCGGCAACCTCGGCCTGCTGCTGCAGCCCTACTGGTCGCCCGGTGTGCGCGAGCCGGGCCGCGAGGCCAAGGGCGCACTGATCGGCTTCGGCGACGTGCACGGCCGCGAGCACGTCTACCGCGCCATCATCGAGGGCCTGATGTATGCGCTGCGGCAGAGCAAGGAACGGATCGAGCGGCGTGCCAACGTAAAAATCAGGAGCCTGCGCGTGTCCGGCGGCGGGGCGCAGTCGGAGGGCGTCGTGCAGATCGCCGCCAACGTTTTCGGGCTGCCTGTCGAGCGCCCGCATACGACGGAGACCTCCGGTCTCGGCGCGGCCATCTGCGCCGCCGTCGGCCTGGGGTTGCAGCCGGATTTCCGCAGCGCCGTGGCCGGCATGACCCGGATCAGCGCCACCGTGCAACCGGACTATGCCGCGCAGGCGCTCTACGAGCAGTTGTTCACGCGGGTCTACCGTCCGCTTTACACACAACTGCAACCGCTCTACCAGGAGATACGCGAGATTACCGGCTATCCTCGCTAGCGTTACCATAGCCCCTTTCAGAAGGAGCGACCCGTGCAAGCAAAGACAAAGCGAATCGGAGCGGTTTTTTCCCTGGGCCTGCTGCTCGCGGCCTGCACCAGCACGACCGAGGAAGGTGCGACCGGCGTCAGCCGCCGGCAGTTCCTGCTGGTCTCCAGCAGTGAAGTCGAGGCGGCCGCCCTGCAGGCCTACAAGGGCGAGCTCGGCAAGGCGGCGCAGGCCGGCAAGCTCAATAACGACAGGGCCAATCTCGAGCGCATCCGCGGCATCGCCGACCGGCTGATTCCCCAGGTCGCCGCTTTTCGTCCCGACGCCCTGCAGTGGCAGTGGGAGGTGAATCTCGAGACCAGCGACCAGCTCAATGCCTACTGCGCCCCGGGCGGCAAGATCATGTTTTTCACCGGCATCATCAACAAGCTGAGCCTGACCGACGACGAGATCGCCGCCATCATGGGCCACGAAATGGCGCATGCCCTGCGCGAGCACGGCCGCGAGCGCATGTCGCACGCCATAACCCAGCAGCTCGGCATCCAGCTCGGCAGCCGGGCGCTGGGGGTCGAAGACAAGGCGGAACTCGCCAATATGGGCGCGACGCTGCTCTTCGCGCTGCCGAACAGCCGTGGCCAGGAGGCCGAAGCCGATATCGTCGGGCTGGAGCTGATGGCGCGCGCCGGCTTCAATCCGCAGGGCGCCGTCAGCCTGTGGGAGAAAATGGGCCGGGCCGGCGGTGGCGGCGGCATTCCCTGGCTGAGCACGCATCCTAGCGGTCCGCAGCGCATCGGGGGCATCCAGGCCAAGATTCCGCAGGTCATGCCGCTCTACGAGCAGGCGAAGACGGCGAGCCAGACACCGCCCCGCGTGGTGCCGCGCACCTGAGCATTTTCGCGAGACAGGAAAGGCCGCCCCGGGCGGCCTTTTTTACGCTTGAAAATCGTTTCTTCGTTCCTATCTTGGAAACAGAAACGGTCGGAGGGCCGACCGGAACGTCCCGAGCGGACAAACGCCAGATGCAACGAATGGAGGTGTGAAATGACTCAGCTTCGCTGGAATCCTTTCCGTGAAATGGAAGACCTTCTCGACCGGTATACCCGTGCCCTGGGCGGCCCGGGAACGCCGCAGCTCACCAGCGCCGGCAGCGACCGCGAGGCGCTGTCGCGCCCCGACTGGCTGCCGGCCGTCGATATCCTGGAGAGGAAGGACCGCTACCTGCTCAAGGTCGAATTGCCCGAAGTCAGGAAGGAAGACGTGAAAGTCGCCGTCGACAACGGCGTGCTGACCATCTCCGGCGAGCGCCGTATGGAAACGGACGAGCAGGACCAGGAAACCCAGCAGCGTCGCGTTGAACGCCTGTACGGCAGCTTCAGCCGCAGCTTCACGCTGCCCGAGGAGGCCGACGAAAACGGCATCGACGCGAACTACAAGGACGGCATGCTGACGCTCAGCATTCCCAAGGTGGCCAAGCCCGAGCCCCGGGCCATCGAGGTCAAGGTGCACTGAGCCGCTCGCAGCAAGACAAAGGCCGGCGCAGCCCGGCCTTTGTCTTGCACGGTTCAACCTGGCCGATGCCTTTTATTGCGGACGGGCGCAGACCGTCGGTGCCGCGTTTGGCGATCTCTGCCGGAGCGGAGTCTGCAATCGCCCTGGCAGCGTATAATCGCGACCAGTTTCCGCGAGGTCGCCCATGTCACGCCAAGCCCTGATCGAAAGCCGGGTGCGCGAAGCCCTGCCATTGCAGCACCTGGAAGTGCTCAACGAATCCCACCACCACAGCGCTGGCCAGGACACCCACTTCAGGCTCGTGGTGGTGAGTGCCGAGTTCGCTGGCCTGCGTCCGGTGGCGCGCCACCAGAAGATCTACGGCCTGCTGGCCGACGAGATGTCGCGCGGCCTGCATGCGCTGGCCCTGCATCTCTACACGCCCGAGGAGTGGGCCGCGGCCGGCGGCGCGCCCGAAAGCCCGGCCTGCCGCGGAGGCAGCCAGCATGGCTGACGGCATCGTCATCGCCGCGCTTTACCACTTCGCGCCGCTGCCGGATTTCCGCGACTTGCGCGCGCCGCTGCGGGCGCTGTGCCGCGAGCAGGAAGTGCGCGGCACGCTGCTGCTGGCGGAGGAGGGCATCAACGGCACCCTTTCCGGTTCGCGCGCAGGCATTGATGCCGTGCTCGCCTTCATTCGTGCCGATGAGCGACTGGCTGCGCTGGAACACAAGGAATCCTTCGCCGGCAGCCATCCTTTCCGCCGCATGAAGGTCAAGCTGAAAAAGGAAATCGTCACGCTGGGCCTGCCCGGTGTCGATCCCAACAGGGTGGTCGGCAGCTATGTCGAGCCCGAGGACTGGAACGCGCTGATCAGCGCTCCGGACGTCGTGGTGATCGATACGCGCAACGATTATGAAGTGGCGATCGGCACGTTCAGGCACGCCGTCGATCCGAAGACGCGGAGCTTCGGCGAATTTCCGCAGTTCGTGCGCGAGAACTTCGATCCGGCGAAACACCGCAGGGTCGCCATGTTCTGCACCGGCGGCATCCGCTGCGAGAAGGCCTCCAGCTTCATGCGCAGCGAGGGCTTTGCCGAGGTCTATCACCTGAAGGGCGGCATCCTGAAATACCTGGAGAAGGTGAAGCCCGAGGAGAGCCTGTGGCAGGGCGAGTGCTTCGTCTTCGATCACCGCGTCGGCGTCACGCACGGGCTCGGCGAGGGCCGGGCCGAGATGTGCTTCGGCTGCGGCCATCCGGTGAGGCCGGAGGAGCGCAGCCCGCCCGCCTACGAGCACGGCGTCAGCTGTCCTCATTGCTTCGAAACACTGGGCGACGCCAAGCGCGAACGCCTGCGCGAGCGCATGCGCCAGATCGGGCTGGCGCGCCAGCGCGGCGAGACGTGCTGAATCCTGGCCCTCGTCCTGCTGCCGGAAGTGCTGGCTACCCGGGCGCTGCTGTTTTTCAGGCGGTCTTCGGTGCGTGGAAGTGCAGGTAGAGCTCGGTCAGCACATCCGGAATCTGCTGCGCGAGTTCGCGCGAGATCTTCTTGTCATGGCGGATCTGCCGGATGTCCGGATCGTCGATGAGATCCGAAAGCACCATCATGGGCAGGGTCAGGTCCGCCACCAGGTCTTCGTCACTGTCGTACCAGCTGGCTTCCTTGAGGAACATGCCCTCCATGAAGCCTGCGCACCAGTCGTTGATGTCGGCGGGTTCGTCGGCATGGATGGCCAGCGTGCAGGGCAGCGCGAGGGGGTGCCCGTGATAGAGCGCGGCGTGGATTTCCTTGCGCCAGGCGTCCAGGTCCTGGGCGATCTGCGTGGCCAGCCCGGGATCGCTGGCGACGGGCTGCTTATCGAAAAGCTCCGACAGCCATACGTCGACGGCGGGAGATTCGGGCGCTACGGTCAATGCCGTGAGAAAGCCGTGCGTCGCCACAAAGCCGAGGCCGTTTTCATTGCTGTCGCCATCGAGAAAGGCTTCGAGGCGGGCTCGGGCCTCTGGGGCAAGCGCATGATTTTCGTGCATGTAAAGTACTCCTTTATTTCCTGATTGTAGGTCAGCGTTTATCCCGGCCCAAATGCAATTTTCGTCTGCTGACACTGGCAGGGGCTTCACCCATAATGCGGCCCCATGACTACTTCTCCGCATGACATCCTGCACAGCGTTTTCGGCTATGACTCATTCCGGGGGCCGCAGGAAGCCATCGTCAATACGGTGATGTCGGGGCGGGATGCGCTGGTGCTGATGCCTACCGGCGGCGGCAAGTCGCTGTGCTACCAGATTCCTGCGCTGGCGCGTCCCGGCACGGCGGTCGTGATCTCTCCCTTGATTGCCCTCATGCAGGACCAGGTGGCGGCGCTGGTCCAGTCCGGGGTGCGCGCGGCCTATCTCAGCTCTACCCTGGACTGGCAGGAAACCCAGGCCATCGAGTCGCAGTTGCTGGATGGGCGGCTGGATCTTCTCTACGTGGCGCCCGAGCGCCTCGTCACGGCACGCATGCTGGAGCGTCTTGCGCAGGTTCAGATCGCCCTCTTCGCCATCGACGAGGCCCATTGCGTTTCGCACTGGGGGCATGATTTCCGTTCCGACTATCTGGGGCTTTCCCTGCTCAAGGAGCAGTTCCCCCATGTGCCGCGCATCGCCCTGACGGCAACGGCGGACCCGCGTACCCGGGCCGACATCATCCAGCGCCTCGGCCTCGAGAATGCCGAGATATTTCTCAGCAGCTTCGACCGGCCGAATATTTTCTACCGGATTGCCCCGAAGCAGAAAGCCCTGGATCAGCTGGAGGCCTTTATCCGGCGCGAGCATCAGGGTGATGCGGGCATCGTCTATTGCCTGTCGCGCAACAAGGTCGAAAAAACCGCGGAGGCGCTCAACCAGCGCGGTATCCGGGCCCTGCCGTATCACGCGGGATTGCCCGGCAGCGTGCGCGAGGAAAACCAGACGCGATTCCTGCGCGAGGAAGGGCTGGTCATGGTGGCCACCATTGCCTTCGGCATGGGCATCAACAAGCCTAATGTGCGCTTCGTGGCCCACCTCGACCTTCCCAAGAGCATCGAGTCGTACTATCAGGAAACCGGTCGTGCCGGCCGCGACGGACTCGCGGCCAACGCATGGATGGTTTACGGCATCGCCGATGTCATCAAGCTGAAGTCCATGCTCGACCAGTCCGAGGCCGGACAGGAGTTCCGCCGCGAAGAAAAACGCAAGGTGGACGCCATGCTGGCGCTGTGCGAGACCGTGCAATGCCGGCGCCAGCTGCTGCTGGCCCACTTCGGCGAGACCCTGGCCGAGCCTTGCGGCCACTGCGACAACTGCATAGAGCCTGCCCCGACCTGGGAGGCGACCGAGCCGGCCCGGCTGGCCCTTTCGGCGGCGTACCGAACGGGCAGCCGTTATGGCGTGGAGTACCTGATCGAAATTTTGCGTGGCGAACGTTCGGAGCGCGTTCTCGCCAACGGGCATGACAGCCTTGCCGTTTTCGGCCGCGGCGGCGACATCGCCGAGAAAGACTGGCGCTCCATATTCCGCCAGCTGCTGGCGCGCGGTCTATTGCAGCCGGACGTCGAAGGATTCGGCGCCCTGCATCTTGATGAGAGCTGCCGTTCCCTGTTGCGCGGCGAAACCACCCTGATGCTGCGTCGCGAGCTGGCCAAGATCGTGACGCCGCGCAAGACCGGCGGCAGGCCCGTGCTGGATATCCCGGCTGACGATCGCGTGCTCTGGGAGGCATTGCGCGCCCGTCGCCGCCAGCTGGCGCAGGAACAGGGCGTTCCACCCTATGTGATTTTCCACGACAGTACGCTCATGGCGATTCTTGCCGCGCGCCCCCGTAGCCTGCATGAGCTCGGCAGGCTGGCGGGCGTCGGTGAATCCAAGCTGGAGCGGTATGGGGAAGCCTTTCTGCATGTTGTCAATGAATATGCCTGAACTTCGCGCTCGTCCGGGCGAATGGCAGGAGTATTGTCACGATACCGGCGAAACTCTCGCCTTCAGGTTTATTCGCAGCAGGCGCCGGACGATGGCGCTGTATGTGCATCGCGACGGCTCTGTGCTGGTGCGCGCCCCCCTGCGAATGCCCTTTGCAGAAGTTTTCCTGTTCATGCGCGAGCGCTGGGACTGGCTGCAGTGCCAGCTCAGGCGATTCAGCGAAGAGCCTGTCCCCAGGCCACTGGTCTACCGGCACGGGGAGTCCATCCTGCATCTCGGCGAGGAGGTCACCCTGAATGTTCGGGAGGCCTTGAGGAGCCGTGCCTTGCTGATCGATCGGGAACTGCATCTGGCGGTTCCCGGGGAAGCCGTCGCCGATGCGACGGCGCTCGCCACGGTCGTCGAGGCGTGGCAGAGGCGGCAGGCGACGCAGGTTTTCCCCCTGCGCCTTGCCCACTGCTTTGAACGGATGAGCGAGCTGCGCCTGCCGTTTCCCCAGCTCAAGATCCGGAAGATGCGCTCGCGGTGGGGAAGTTGCAGCAGGAGCGCCATCATTACGCTCAACCTTGAGCTGATACGCATGCCCTTGGCCTGCATCGATTACGTGGTCACCCACGAACTCTGCCATCTGATGGAGTTCAACCACAGCGCGCGCTTTTACGAATTGCAGTCGCGCTTCATGCCGGACTGGAAGGAGCGCAAGAGAGGGCTTGAGGAGTTGGCGCGCCGCTGATTCAGGCCGGCGGGCGCGGCGGTGCGTAGTGGGGTTGCTACAGCGGGAGCGTCAGGATAAATGTGGTGCCGACGCCAGGCGTGCTGCTGACTTCTATGCGTCCATGATGGCGCTGGCTGACGATGAAATGGGAGATGGACAAGCCCAGGCCGGTTCCCTGGCCGACGGTCTTCGTCGTGAAGAACGGATCGAATATCTGGCGGCTGGTGGCGATGTTCATGCCGATGCCATTGTCCTCTACTCGTATTTCCGCAAAGGGTGAAACCAGCCGGGTGGTGAGTTTGATTTGCGGCCTTTCACGGTGGGCCTCCTGGATGGCCTGTGCCGCATTTTTGAGAAGGTTTACCAGAACCTGCTGCAGCTCGATGCCCGAGGCAGGGACGAGGGGAAGGGCGCCATCGAAGTCTTCTTCAATCACCAGTTTCGCATGCAGCGCCGGCATCGAGAGCTCGATCGCGTTGCGCATGAACTCCACGCTCGCATGCGCCACGATATTGAGGCTGGTCGGCTCCAGTTGACGGCTGGAACTACGTGAAAACTCGAGCATATGCCGCACGATTTCGGCCGCGCGGTGACCTGCGCTTTCCATTCCGCTCAGGAAGCGGTTGATATCGCGAGCCTCGAGGTAGTTGTACAGCTGGTGCATGTCTACCCTGAGGGCCCTGGCTGCAGCCTGGTTGCCCGGATGATCCGGGTTGAGGCGCCGCTGCACGTTCTGCAGGCTCTGAAGGATGGCCGCCAACGGGTTGTTGATCTCATGAGCCATGCCAGCGGCCAGCTCGCCCAATGACTTCAGTTTCTCGTTCTGCAGCATCATGCTGTCCAGCTTCTGGCGGAGCGTAACGTCGTCGACGCGGATGACGGCCCCGGTCAGCTCCAGCGAGTGCAGCGGATAAACCGTAATGTCCACGTAGCGCACGGCATGCAGGTGGTCGATTTTTACGTTTTCCTGCGTCGAGGGCTCGCTGTTGGCAATGGCCTCGTCAATCATCGCAGGCGTTACCGGCAGGTCCGGATATATTTCATGAAGGCGGAAACCGAGCGCCTGTTTCTCGCGGATGCCTGTCGCGAGCTCGGCCGCGGCGTTCCAGTGGGTCACATGGCCACTGGGCGTCACGCCGATCATGATGGACGGCATGGAGTTGATGATGCTGTTCAGGTACTCCTTGGTTTCATTCAGCAGGGCCGTGGTTATGCGGTGACGCTCCTCCGCCTGCTCGAGGATGTCGGTGGCCTGACGCCAGGATTCGGTGCGGGTGCTGAGGCGCTGCTCGAGAAGGGAAAGGGTTTCACGCAAGGACAGCAGGGCTTGTTTACGCCGCTTCCGGTTGCGGAGAAGGAAAAATATTGCAACTGCCTCAAGGGCCGCGAGGGAAAACGCGAAAACCAGCAAGGAGCAGTCTCCGGTCGGGTGAGGGGCGTTAAAAAACAAAGCAGGGCGGTGCCCTGCTTTGTATGTCACTGATAATCAGTGGCTGCCTTCGCTAACGCCGACATCCATATCCTGGTACAGCGTGGTTTCCAGCCACTGCTTGACGCGGTTGGCATCACCTATCCGTGTATAACGGCCAGCCGAGTCCATGAGGACGATCACCACGGGTGTGGACTTGATCCGCGCCTGCATGACGAGACATTTTCCGGCTTCATTGATGAAGCCTGTTTTGGAAACTTCGATATTCCAGTTCTCATTCTTCACCAGGATATTGGTGTTCTTGTAGTGCAATGCTCTTCCGCGCGCGTAAACGACATGCTCGGCCTGGGTGGAGAATTGCTGAATTTCCGGGTAGGCCCGTGCTGCCTTGACCAGCCTGACAAGATCGGTTGGCGACGCAGAGTTCTCGGTGTGCAGTCCCGTGCTGTCCAGGAAACGCGTATGTGTCATGCCAAGTTCGCGCGCCTTTCTGTTCATGGCGGCTATGGCGGCCGACAGGCCGCCGGGATAAGTGCGTGCGAGAGCTGCTGCAGCGCGGTTCTCCGAAGCCATGAGCGCCAGCAGGAGGACATCCCTTCTGGGCAGGGTTGTATTGACCGCAAGGCGGGAGCTCGTGTGGCGCAGAGTGTCGACGTCTGCCGCCGAGATGGTTATGGCTTCATCCATGGGCAGATGGGCATCCAGAACCACCATGGCCGTCATCAGTTTGGTGATGGAGGCGATAGGCATGGTGCGGTTCGGGTTTTTGCTGTAAAGCACCTCGCCGGTTTCCGCATTCATGACAACGGCTGCCCGCGACTGCAGGTAGAGCGACGCCTGGGCCTCGGGCACCTGAAAAACCTCGGTGGGGCCAATGCGGTGCGGAAGGTTGGCGAGTGCGGCCAGGCGCTGTCTCTCCGCGGCGCTCATGCGGGCAACCGCGGCCCGACGCTTGCCATAGCGGGAAACGCGGGATGAAGATTTCTTGCGGCTGGAAACGTGGCGCTTCGCGGCCTTTTTCTGCACGGTCTTGCCGGATTTCTTTTGTACGCTGCTCTTGCCCGAGGCATTGGCGCTGCTGGTTGCTGCATAGGCAGGCAGGCTCAGACCAATAGTGATCAGGCCGATCAGCAGGGGACGTAGGCTGAATTTTAGAATCAGTCGCATTTAGGTACTCGGTATCGCCCGCAACACCTTCAGTGTCGCTTCAATATAGGGGCTCAATCCATTGAAAAACCAAAAGATGAGGGTAGCACTATACCAACAGTTTGCTAACGGTTCTTGTGAGCTTTTTAACAAAAGCGCAATTCGGCCACAAGTCATTCTTGTATCTATAAGCCGTTGATCTGTAATGGGTTAAGACTTTGTTCTGAAATTGCGTCGAGCAAAGAAAACGAATTAAATTGTGCATTCTCAGTAGTTTTACCTACTTTCCCGAGGCAGGGGCGCGTATTAACCTGTCTCTCTCGTTCCGGGGTACCGGAATTTCTTGCCATCCTTGAATGGAGTGAAGCGTGATCAAGGTCCTGGTGGTCGATGACCACGATCTGGTGCGCATGGGTATCACCCGCATGTTGACTGATATCGGTGGCATCAAGGTGGTCGGTGAAGCCGCAAGTGGAGAAGAGGCGCTTCGGCTGGCTCGCGAGCTCACTCCGCAGGTTGTTCTCATGGATGTCAAAATGCCGGGTATCGGGGGGCTTGAGGCCACCCGCAAGCTGCTGCGGCAAAACCCGGAGGTCCGTGTGGTTGCAGTTACCGTGTGTGATGAAGAGCCTTTTCCGTCCCGGTTGCTGAAGGCTGGTGCTGCGGGTTACCTGACCAAGGGGGCCGCCCTCGAGGAGATGGTCAAGGCAATCCGGGCGGTTGCGAGCGGGCAGCGTTATATAAGTCCTGAAATTGCCCAGCAATTGGCACTGAAGAATCTTGAAGAGGAGAAAAGCTCCCCCTTCGAGGCCCTTTCCGAGCGCGAGATGCAGATCACCATGATGATCGTGAGTTGCCAGAAGGTTCAGGAAATTTCAGATCGCCTTTTCCTGAGCCCCAAAACTGTAAACAGTTATCGCTACCGCATCTTCGAAAAGCTCGGCATAGGCAGTGATGTCGAGCTGACCCTGCTGGCTGTCCGGCATGGCCTGCTGAGCGCGGACCTTGCCTGACCCCGGGGTGATGCTGGATGCGCCCTTCGCCGGCTGATCACAGCGGGCATATTTCCGCCATTTTGCAAACCCTTCCTGCGTCGCCCGGCGTTTACCGCATGCTGGGCCGTGATGGCGATGTGCTTTACGTGGGGAAGGCGCTCAACCTCAGGAACCGGGTCGGCTCCTATTTCCAGAAAAATGTTTCCAGCCCCAAGACCAGGGCTCTGGTGCAGCGCATAACGCATATTGAGGTGACACTGACCTCATCAGAGACCGAGGCGCTGTTGCTGGAGCAGACGCTGATCAAGGAGCTGCAGCCTCCTTTCAACATTGTCCTTCGCGATGATAAGTCTTATCCCTACGTTTTTATTTCGGAGGGGGAGCCATATCCCCGGCTGGCCTTTCATCGCGGCAGCAAAAAGGCGAAGGGGCGCTATTTCGGCCCTTATCCCAGCTCTCAGGCAGTCCGGGAGAGCCTGCATGTCATGCAGAAGCTCTTTCAGGTGCGGCAGTGTGAGGACACTTTCTTCCGCAGCCGTGAGCGGCCGTGCCTGCAACATCAGATAAAGCGTTGTCGAGCCCCTTGCGTGGGCCTGGTCACGCCCGAGGAATATGCCCGGGATGTGGCGCACACCATCCAGTTCCTTCAAGGAAGGAGCGATGAGATCACCCATGATCTCATCGTCCGTATGAATGCGGCGGCGGAGGCTCTGGATTTCGAATCCGCCGCCGTATATCGCGATCAGCTTACCGCTCTGCGGCGTTTGCAGGAGCAGCAATATGTCACGCGCACTTCCGGCCACGCGGATGTATGGGCTGTGGCGGCGCAGCCTGGAGGTGTGTGCATACAAGTGCTTTTCGTGCGGGACGGCCGGGTTTTGGGCAGCAAATCGTTTCAACCCAATATGTTCGGCGAGACCTCGGCGATAGAAATTCTCGAGGAGTTTCTGCCTTCTTTCTACCTGCGTTCCGGTCGTGAGCTGGATATCCCGGATGAAATTATCGTGAGTGAGGAGCTGGCGGGAGCTTCTGCCCTCCAGGAGGCAATCCATTCCCTTCATGGTTGCCGGGCTGCAGTCAGGCATCGCGTTCGCGAAGCGCGGCAGGCCTGGCTGCAGCTTGCCCGCCTTAATGCCGAGCAGGGGCTGACAACGTGGCTGGCCAATCGCAGCCAGCTGGGCCTGCGCTTTTCCGTGTTGCAAGAGGCCCTGGGCTTGGAAAAGCCGATTGCTCGAATGGAGTGCTTCGACATCAGTCACTCCATGGGGGAGGCTACGGTGGCCTCCTGTGTGGTTTTTGACGAGAGCGGTCCCCGCAAGCGGGACTACCGCCGTTTCAATATCGAAGGAATCACCCCGGGGGATGATTACGCGGCCATGCAGCAGGCCCTGAGTCGCCGCTATCGCAGACTCAAGGAGGGTGGGGAGCGTCTTCCCGATATTCTTTTCATAGACGGAGGCAAGGGCCAGCTCGCTCAGGCAACGGCCGTTCTGCAGGAACTGATGGTGGAAGGGGTGCTGCTGGTCGGAGTGGCAAAGGGTGAGGGACGCAAGCCGGGGTTGGAAACATTGCACTTTTCCGGTGGCGCCGACTTGCAGTTGCCGGCAGACTCGCCCGCTCTTCATCTGATACAGCATATCCGCGATGAGGCTCACCGATTCGCCATATCCGGGCATCGCGCCCGCCGAGGCCGGCAGCGCACGCGCTCGGCGCTTGAGGATATTCCCGGGGTGGGGCCGAAGAAGCGGCGCGACCTGATCCAGCACTTCGGTGGCATGCAGGAGCTGGTCAGGGCCAGCGTCAGAGACCTCGCGACGGCGCCGGGGATTAGTTTAAGATTGGCCGAAGCTATTTATGACGCCTTGCACAGTCACTGAGCGGGTGTGCACATCGCTGTCGATTCGTGTGGAGACACCCTTGAGCGCGGCCACCCTGTTGAACATTCCCAATGCGCTGACGCTGCTGCGTATCGTTCTGATCCCTGTACTGGTGGCGCTGACCTATATTCCCTTCCAGGGACGCTATGTGGTTGCGGCCGGGGTTTTTCTGATTGCAGCCATTACCGACTGGTTTGATGGCTATCTCGCCCGGACGCTGAACCAGACCTCTGCCTTCGGACGCTTTCTCGATCCGGTGGCTGACAAGTTGATGGTCGCGGCGGCCCTGATCGTTCTGGTTCAGTGGCATGCCGACAATGCTCTGATGGTGGTTTCGGCAGTGATCATCGTGTCCCGGGAGATCACCATTTCCGCCCTGCGGGAGTGGATGGCCGAGATCGGCAAGCGCGCCAGCGTGGCTGTTTCCTACATAGGCAAGCTGAAGACCGCCATGCAGATGACGGCCATTACCGTTCTGCTGGTGCATCATCCTCTGCTCGACAAGCTGGGCTTTTCTCTGCTGATCGTTGCGGCAGGTCTCACCATCTGGTCGATGTTCATCTATTTGCGGGCGGCCTGGCCCGATCTCATGGAGTCCTGAGGCCGGATCTGCATTGACAGGTCGGGCGTCATCGGTAAAATGCGCCCTCCGTCGTGCACGGCGTTGCGCAGACGTAATGCGGGAATAGCTCAGTTGGTAGAGCACGACCTTGCCAAGGTCGGGGTCGCGAGTTCGAGTCTCGTTTCCCGCTCCAGTTCAGGAAAGCCGGCTTTTGCCGGCTTTTTCTTTGGATGTCTGTTTTGGCCTGTTCAATGCGAACGGTGGCCATTACCATTGTTGGCCTTCTGGATTGGCGGAGAGCGGCATGATTAGCGGCAGCATTGTTGCCCTGGCGACCCCCATGCATCGCGATGGCGCGGTGGACTGGGAGGCCCTGCAGCGCCTGGTCGAGTGGCATGTGGCCGAAGGCAGCAATGCGATCGTTGCTGTCGGCACTACCGGCGAATCCGCCACCCTCGATGTCGCCGAACATCTTGCGGTCATCAAGTCGGTTATTGCCGTTGCAGCCGGCCGCATTCCCGTGATAGCCGGCACGGGCGCCAACTCGACCCGGGAAGCCATCGAGTTGACTCGTGCTGCTGCCGAGGCCGGCGCCGATGCCTGCCTGTTGGTGACGCCGTATTACAACAAGCCTACCCAGGAAGGCCTGTTTCTCCACTACAAGGCCATCGCAGAAGCCGTTGCCATTCCGCAGATTCTTTATAACGTGCCCGGCCGTACTGGTGTGGACATGCAGAATGCTACCGTTGCACGCCTGGCCGGAACGCCCAATATTGTCGGCATCAAGGATGCGACTGGAAACTTGCAGCGCGGCGAGGAGCTCATCGGCCTGATCGGAAATCGCATGGCGGTTTATTCCGGTGACGACGCCACGGCCCATGAGCTCATCCTGCTGGGCGCCAAGGGCAATATCTCCGTAACCGCAAATGTCGTGCCGGGCAGCATGGCGAAGCTTTGCGCCGCTGCCCTGCGGGGAGAGGCCGAAACGGTGCGACGCCTGAATGCGCCGGTGGCGGCCTTGCACAAGGATCTCTTCATCGAGTCCAACCCGATTCCCGTCAAATGGGCACTGCACGAGATGGGCCGCGTCGATATCGGCATCCGTTTGCCCCTGACCGTTCTGGCCGAGTCCTGCCGTGAGCCGGTGCGGGCAGCCCTGCGTCAGGCTGGGGCGCTGTAATGTCATTTCGAGGCCTGTCCGGGCTGCTGGTTCTGTTATTGCTGACGGCTTGCTCCAGCGCGGGCAAGCCGGGCAGGGACTACCGTCATGTCCGGGAAGTGCCGCCGCTGACCTTGCCGGCAGGTACCGAAACCCGGCCCATCAAGCCGCTTTACCCGATTCCCCCCGGCCCTGTTCCGAAAGAGTGGCCGAAGAAGTTCAAGGCTCCGGCGCCCAAGCCGCTTGTTCTGGCAGAGCCGGTGCCGGCGGAAAAGAGCACTGGCTCCGAAGCGGCTGCGGAAAAACCGCTGCTCACCCGGGACGGCAACGGCTATCCCCTCATCAGCATCGGCGGCGACCTGAACCTGATCTGGGATAGCCTGGAGCAGGCGCTGCGCAAGGCAAAGGTGCCGATCGACGATCGTGACCAGCGGCTCGGGCTGTACTATCTCGCTCTGCCGGACGAGGACGGCAGGAAGGCGCCGTACCAGCTGAGGCTCACGCGCGGACAGACTGCCTATACCATGACCTTGCAGAAGGACGACGACACCCTGGCGCCCAAAGCCACTACGCAGTCGCTGTTCGAGGCCATCGTCGGCAACTGGCCGGAGCAGCCTGCGCCGCCGTGATGGGCCTCCGGCGGCACGACGGACTCAAGCCCAGCCAATCTGATGTGGCCTGCCGCGCGGCTGGGCCGAGCGGAGAAATGAATGGAAAAGCGTGAACTTCTTTATACCGGCAAGGCGAAATCGGTCTATGCCACCGACGATGCGGATCGCCTGGTCATCCTGTTCCGCAACGACACTTCCGCCTTCGACGGCAAGAAAGTCGAGCAGCTCGAGCGCAAGGGCATGGTGAACAACAAGTTCAATGCCTTCATCATGGAAAAGCTGGCGGCGGCGGGCATTCCGGTGCATCAGGAGAAACTGCTCTCCGCTACCGAGTCGCTGGTGAAGCGCCTGACCATGATTCCCGTCGAGTGCGTCGTGCGCAATTTTGCTGCCGGCAGCCTGGTGCGCCGCCTCGGTGTCGAGGAGGGCAAGGAGCTGCTGCCTCCGACCTTCGAGCTTTTCCTGAAGAACGATGCGCTGGGCGACCCCATGGTCAACGAATACCACGTGCGCTCTTTCGGCTGGGCCACCGATGCCCAGCTCCAGCGCATGAAGGAGCTTTCCTTCGAGGTCAACGAGGTCCTCAGGCGGCTCTTCGATGCCGGCAACATGCTGCTGGTCGACTTCAAGCTGGAGTTCGGCCTGTTCCATGGCGAGATCGTGCTGGGCGACGAATTCTCCCCCGACGGCTGCCGCCTCTGGGACAAGGACACCCGCAAGAAGCTCGACAAGGACCGCTTCCGCCAGGGGCTGGGCGGGGTGGTGGAGGCGTATGAAGAAGTGGGCCGCCGTCTCGGTGTGAGTTTCGATTGAAACAGTGGCTTGCCGCTGCGTTCAGGATTGCCCCTCCGGTAGCGGCCTGTCACACTCGATTCATGGCTGGCGCGGGATGGTCGCGCGGCCCGGTTTTCTCCATGGAGTCCAGATAATGAACAAGACTATTCTGCGTGTAGTGGCCATTGCGGCCTTGGCAACTTCCCTGAGCGGCTGCTTCCTGACCAAGGTAGTGACCGTGCCGATGCGTGTGGTAGGCGCGGTGGTGTCTATCGTTCCCGTGGCCGGCAATACGGCGAACAGCGCCATCCAGACGGCCGCGAACACGGTTGACGATATCCCTCTCTGAACCCTTGTTTAGGCAGGGCCGAGCCGGTATCTTTGCGCCCTCGTTTGGAGAGGTGCCGGAGCGGCTGAACGGGTCGGACTCGAAATCCGAAGTAGGGGTTTCCCCTACCGTGGGTTCAAATCCCACCCTCTCCGCCAATACATTAAAGCCCCGCGATAGCGGGGCTTTTTTTTTGCGGCGCGCCCGGCTCCGGTTTTCGCCGGCAAATCTGCCGGCTGTATAATAATCCCGCCCGTTTTTTCCTGCCGCCGGATGCGCCATGACTCCTGTCCGTACCCGAATCGCTCCTTCGCCGACCGGCGACCCGCATGTGGGCACTGCTTACATCGCCCTGTTCAATCTCTGCTTTGCCCGCCAGCACCAGGGCCGGTTCATCCTCCGCATCGAGGACACCGACCAGGTCCGCTCCACCCGTGAATCCGAGGAGCAGATCCTGCGCGCGCTCAAGTGGGTAGGCCTGCAATGGGATGAGGGGCCCGATATCGGCGGGCCGCATGCGCCGTATCGCCAGAGCGAACGCAGCGAGATCTACCGGCAGCAGGCGCAGCAGCTGGTGCAGAAAGGCCACGCCTTCCATTGCTTCTGCAGTCCCGAGCGCCTCGATAGGCTGCGCGCCGAACAGACCGCTGCCAAGCAGACCCCGGGCTACGACGGCCGCTGCATGAGTCTGGAAGAAGTTGAGGTGCAGCGCCGCCTGAAGGCGGGCGAAGCGTCCGTGATCCGCATGAAAGTGCCGCGCGAGGGCGTCTGTCGCCTGCCCGACCTGCTGCGCGGCGACATCGAGATTCCTTGGGAGCAGGTGGACATGCAGGTGCTGATGAAGGCCGATGGACTGCCTACCTACCATCTTGCCAATGTGGTGGACGATCACCTCATGGAGATCACGCACGTGATCCGCGGCGAGGAGTGGATCAGTTCGGCGCCCAAGCACGTCCTGCTATACGAGTATTTCGGCTGGCAGCAGCCGGTGTTCTGCCACATGCCGCTGCTGCGCAATCCCGACAAGTCCAAGCTCAGCAAGCGCAAGAACCCCACCAGCATCACTTATTACGAGCGCACGGGGTTCCTGCCGGAAGCGTTGCTGAACTATCTCGGACGCATGGGCTGGTCGATGCCGGACGAGCGCGAGAAATTCACGCTCGCGGAGATGATCGAGAATTTCAATATCGAGCGGGTGTCGCTCGGCGGCCCGACCTTCGATGTGGAGAAACTCTCCTGGCTGAACAGCGTGTGGCTGCGCGAGCTTTCCGTGCCCCAGCTCCTGGAAGCTTTCCAGCGCTGGATCAGCCCGGAGTATCTGCAGAAGGTCGTCGGCCAGATACAGCCGCGCATACAGGTTCTTTCGGATGCCGTGACGTGGGCAGCCTTCTTTTTCTGCGGCGCCGTTCCCGTTTCGGCGGAGAGTTTTCAGCACAAGAAGCTCAGCACGGATGAGATCCGCCGCATCCTGCAGATTTCGTTGTGGGAGCTCGAGACGCTGTGCCGCTGGAATCACGACGAGATCAGCGCCTTGCTGAGCCGTATCAGCGAGGCGCTCGGCTTCAAGCTGCGCGATTTCATGTTTCCGTTCTTTGTCGCCATTTCCGGCTCGGCATCGAGCACGCCGGTCATGGAGGCGATGAACATTCTCGGGCCCGACATCACGCGTGCGCGCCTGCGCCAGGCCCTGGCCGTACTCGGGGGCGTATCGAAGCAGGAGAGCAGGGAATGGGAAAAATTCCGGCGGGAGCAGGACGCCGGAGGCGTCGTTGACACCCCCGAGGGTGCTGCATAGAATTCGCGCCTCGCTCGCCAGCCGCATGGCGGGCACTCCAGACCTGGGGCTATAGCTCAGCTGGGAGAGCGCTACAATGGCATTGTAGAGGTCGGCGGTTCGATCCCGCCTAGCTCCACCAGGTCCCGCATTCCGAGTTTCGTCCCCATCGTCTAGAGGCCTAGGACATCGCCCTTTCACGGCGGTAACCGGGGTTCGAATCCCCGTGGGGACGCCATCGATGCGCAGCAGTCACTGAAAAGGCCGGCCACCTGAGTGATCGGCCTTTTTGTTTGCCCCGGCATCGCAAATCATTACTCTCCCTTTTGTCTCCCTCTCCTTCCGGGCTCGCCATGATCAAGTCCATAGGCTATGCGGCTGCCGATGCCGCCTCTCCGCTTGCGCCCTTCCGTTTCGAGCGTCGCGAGGCGACTCCGCAGGACGTGCAGCTGGAGATTCTGTACTGCGGCGTCTGTCACTCCGATCTGCATGTGGTGAGGAGCGACTGGGGGCGCAGCAAATATCCCTGTGTCCCCGGCCATGAAATCGTGGGGCGGGTCGTCGCCGTCGGAAGTGCCGTGACGAAATTCAGGCCGGGCGATCTGGCGGCGGTCGGCTGCATGGTCGACTCCTGCCGTCAGTGCGCGAATTGCCGCGAGGGCGAGGAGCAGTTCTGCGAACGCGGCCCGGTCATGACCTACGGCGGTCCTGAAAAACATAGCGGGGGCATCACTTACGGCGGCTACTCGAACAACATCGTCGTCGACGAGGCCTTTACGCTGCGCATGCCCGCCGGTCTCGATCCGGCGGCAACCGCTCCCCTGCTCTGCGCGGGCATCACGACCTATTCGCCGCTCAGGCACTGGCAGGTGGGGCCGGGGCAGAAGGTCGGCGTGGTCGGGCTGGGCGGGCTCGGGCATATGGCGATCAAGTTCGCCCGCGCCTTCGGCGCCCATGTCGTTCTTTTCACGACCTCGGCGGGCAAGAAGGAGGATGCCTTGCGACTCGGCGCCCATGAGGTCGTGCTGTCCGGCAGCAAGGAAGAAATGAAGGCGCATCGCGGCAGCTTCGATTTCATTCTCGACACCGTTTCGGCGCCGCACGATATCAATGCCTATCTCGCGCTGCTGCGTCGCGACGCGACGCTCTGCCAGGTGGGTCTCCCTCCGGAGGCGCTGGCCGTGAATGTCTTCAATCTCACCGGCCTGCGTCGCAGCCTGGCGGGATCCTTCATCGGCGGCATCGCCGAAACGCAGGAGATGCTGGATTTCTGCGCGCGGCACGGTATCGGCAGCGATATCGAGATGATTGCCATCGATCAGATCAACGCGGCGTACGAGCGTCTCGAAAAAGGGCAGGTGAGGTACCGCTTCGTCATCGATATGTCGACGCTGCCGGCAGCAGACGCCTGAGGTGTGGCGGCACGCTTCAACGGCGGGCCGGTTTTAAGATTTTCGCTCTGAGCATCGGGCTCGCCTTGCCGTCGAAATTGTTAGAGGAATTGCAGTTGTGTGAATCCGTGTTGCGCGTTGTCGCCCTTGCCGTGAGGGAGGACACAGAGGCGCCACTAAAGCGCCTGCCGCGTAACTTTTCGCGTACACCTTTCTGCTTAGCCTCTGCGTAGAGTGCAGGTCGCACTCATGCAGGAGTGCATGGCGCAAGGCTGAAAACTTGCACTTTGCTCAAGGAGATCAAGAGATGGTATGCAAGACTCTGAGGTCGCTGTTGATCGTCAGCAGCGTTGCGGTTGTCCCTGTCGCCTTCGCTGAAGGCACCAGCACAGGGAGCGAAATGGGCAGTGGCTCCGGCACCAGCGGTGGCAGCATGGGGAGCGACACCGGCACTTCCCCGGGCATGGGTAGCGGCACGACCGGCACTACCGGTTCCGGCGCCTATGACCGGGAATGCATCACCGATGCCCAGAAGCGCACCCAGCACTGCCAGGATCTGCTCAGGGAGCAGGGCGGCGCGGGCTCCGGCATGGGAACCGATGCAGGCACCGGTACCGGCACCGGAACGGATTCCGGCATGGGAACCGGCAGCGGCAGTGGCGGCTCGATGGGCACGCCCTGACACGCTGCGCCAATCCGCATGGAAACCGCCCCCCGGGGCGGTTTTTTCATTTCCGGCATGGCTGGAAATGGCCGGCAAAGCTTGGGATGCTCTAGCGCTTCCGATTTTCCGCAGGACTCTGCCGTGTCTTCCCCTTTATCCCGACAGGAGCTCGCCTCGCTCTGCCTCACCCGGGACCAGCGCCGGCTTTTCAGGCTGGAGCGCGAGTGGCGGGAAGCGAAAAAGCCCGAACAGAAAGCCGGCAAGCTCGCGCAGATCGAGCAGCTCGTGGCGGCGTCGCGGGAAGCGGTGGCGGCCCGGGCGGCGCGCCTGCCGGCCCTTTCTTATCCGGATCTCCCGGTTGCAGCGCGCGCCGACGACATCATCCGCGCCATTCGCGCGCACCAGGTGGTGGTGGTCGCCGGCGAGACCGGTTCGGGCAAGACCACGCAGCTGCCCAAGCTGGCGCTGGCAGCAGGGGGCGGCGTGCGGGGCTATATCGGCCATACGCAGCCGCGCCGCATCGCCGCGCGCTCGGTCGCCGCGCGCATTGCCGAGGAGCTGCAGTCGCCGCCCGGCGAACTCGTGGGTTACAAGGTGCGCTTCACCGACGAGTTCTCGCCGGAAGGCTTCGTCAAGCTGATGACCGATGGCGTGCTGCTCGCCGAGCTGGCGCAGGACCGCTATCTCTCCGCCTACGACACGCTCATCATCGACGAGGCGCACGAGCGCTCGCTCAACATCGACTTCCTGCTCGGCGTGCTGAAGCATCTGCTGCCGAAGCGGCCCGAGCTGAAAGTCATCGTCACCTCCGCCACCATCGACGTGGAGCGTTTTTCCCGGCATTTCGCCGACGCCAGCGGCAAGCCGGCGCCCGTCATCCTGGTGGGAGGCCGCAGCTATCCGGTGGAGTTGCGCTACCGTCCGCTCAGCGCGGAACCCCTGACCTCCGACGAGGACGAAGGCTTCGACGAAGTCGAGGAGGCGATTCCCCGCGCCGTGCTCGCCGCCGTCGAGGAATGCCTGCAGCACGAGCGCGAAGCCGGCCGCCGCGGCCAGGGCGACGTCCTCGTGTTCTCCAGTCACGAGCGCGAGATCCGCGCGATCGCCGATGTGCTGCGCCAACACGGGCCGCCGCATACCGAGATCGTCCCGCTCTATGCGCGGCTGTCGCTGGCCGAGCAGCAGAAGGTGTTCCAGCCCGGGCGCGGGCGGCGCATCGTGATCGCGACCAACGTCGCGGAAACCTCGCTGACGGTGCCCAACATCCACTACGTCATCGACCCGGGCTTCGCCCGCATCAGCCGCTACTCCTATCGCAGCAAGGTGCAGCGCCTGCCCATCGAAGCCGTCTCGCAGGCCAGCGCCAACCAGCGCAAGGGACGCTGCGGCCGCGTCGCGCCCGGCCTCTGCATTCGTTTGTATTCAGAGGAGGATTTCCTGTCGCGAGCCGAGTTCACGGTGCCGGAAATCCAGCGCACCAATCTCGCCGCCGTCATCCTGCAGATGCAGGCCCTGGGCCTTGGCGACATCGAGGAATTTCCGTTTCTCGATGCGCCCGATTCGCGCTTCGTCAGCGACGGCTTCCGTTTGCTCGAGGAACTGGGTGCCGTCACCGAAGCGCGCGAGGTGACGCCCATCGGCAAGCAGCTCGCGCGCTTTCCGGTCGACCCGCGCATTGCGCGCATGCTGCTCGAAGCCAGCAGGAATGGCGCCCTGCGCGAAGTACTCATCATCGCCGCCGCGCTCGGCGGCCAGGACCCGCGCGAGCGGCCGCAGGACCGCCAGCAGGCGGCGGACGAGCGTCATGCGCAGTTCCGTCACGCCGATTCCGATTTCCTCTGGTACGTGAAGCTCTGGGACGTACTGGAAGCGCAGCGCGGCGATCTCGGCGAAAGCCAGCGCCGCGAGTTTGCGCGCCGCCATTTCCTTTCTGCGCTGCGCCTGCGCGAATGGCGCGAGACGCATCGGCAGTTGCTGCTGCTGGCGCGTGACTCCGGCTGGCAAGCGAACAAGGAGGCGGCGAGCTACGACGACGTGCACAAGTCGTTGCTCGCCGGCCTGCTGTCGCGTATCGCGCAGAAGCAGGAGGATCGCGAGTACCTGGCGGCGCGCAGCCAGAAAGCCTTCATCTTTCCCGGCTCGGCGCTGGCGAAGAAAGGCCCGCCCTGGATCATGGCGGCGGAGCTGGTCGAAACGCAGCGCGTCTATGTGCGCACCGTGGCCAAGATCGAACCCGAGTGGGCGGAGGCGCTGGCCGGCGATCTGCTCAGGCGCAGGTATTTCGAGCCGCACTGGGAAAAGCGACAGGGCAGGGTGGTGGCTTACGAGCAGACCTCGCTCTACGGGCTCGTGCTGAACCCGAAGCGCAAGGTCGGCTACGAAGGCATCGATCGCGCCGCGGCGCGCGAGATATTCATCCGCTGCGCGCTGGTGGAAGGCGATGTCGAACTCAAGGCGCCGTTTTTCCGCCACAACCAGGAAATGATCGAGGACGTACGCGTGCTCGAAGACAAGGTGCGTCGGCGCGACATCCTCATCGACGAGGAAACGCTGTATGCATTCTACGACGCGCGCATTCCGCCCGAGATCGCCAACCTCAACAACTTCGAGGCCTGGCGGCGACGTGTCGAGCGCGAAGACCCGCGCCATCTCTTCCTGACGCGCGCTTACCTGCTGGCTTCCGGCGCCGGCGAGGCCGACGCGCGGGAATTCCCGGACGAGCTGCCGCAAGGTTCGCTGCGCTTCGCTCTCGAATACCGCTTCGAGCCCGGCCATCCGGCCGATGGCGTGACGCTGCTCGTGCCGGTGGGCCTGCTCGATGAAGTCGATGAAGCGCGATTGCAGTGGCTGGTGCCGGGCCTGCTGCCGCAGAAAGTTGCTGCCCTGCTGAAGAACCTGCCCAAGCCGCTGCGCCGGCAGCTGGTGCCGCTGCCGGAGGCGGCAACGGCCCTCGCGCAGGCGCTGGAGTTCGGCCAGGGCGACCTGCGTGCGGCCCTGATTGCCCTGCTGCGCCCGCGCGGCGTCGTGGCGACCGCCGATGAGCTGGACGAAGCGGCACTCGAGCCCCTCTACCGTTTCAATATCCGGGTGCTGGGCGAAAAAAAACAGGGGCTCGCCGAAGGCCGCGACCTGGCCGCGCTGAAGCGGCAGTTGCGCGACAGCGGCGCGCCGGCGCCCGGCGTTGCCGTCGCCGGGCAGGAGCAGGTCGGCCTCAGCGATTTCCCGGAGCAGGACATTCCCGAAACGGTAGAGCTGAAAGTGAAAGGCATGCAGAGCCGCGCCTATCCGGCGCTGGTGCCGGCGGCCTCGGGCAAGGCGGTCGACCTGCGCCTGCTGCCGCGCCGGCGCGAGGCCGAGGCCGCGCATGCCCGCGGCCTCAACCTGCTGTTCCAGCTGCGCTGTGCCGGCGAGTTCCGCCAGCTGCGCAGCCGCGTCGGCAGTCAGGCCGGCCTGGCGCTGCAGTTTTCCCCCTACGGCAGCCGGCAGGATCTCGAGGCCGGTTTCGCCCATGCGGTGTCGGACCATGTCTTTGTTGCTGGCCGACCCCTGGTTTACACTCGCCCGGCCTTCGCTGACCGCTTGGCCACGGGGCGCCAGGCGCTGCCGGAAGAGGCGGAAAGGTTGGCCGGAACCGTCATCCAGACCTATACCCTTCTGGCCGGGGTGCGAAGCCGCCTCAAGGATTTCGGGCAGGCGGTGTTTGCGGCTTCCCTGCGCGACATCCAGGTTCAGCTCGATGCTCTCGAGGTCGCCGACTTTCTGGAAAAGCTGCCTTTCGAGCGCTGGCAGCACTATCCTCGCTATCTGCGCGCCGTGCTGGCGCGGCTCGATAAGCTGGCCCAGAACGCGGGCAGGGATGCGGCGGCGTCGGCAGACCTGCAGCGGCGCTGGCAGGAATATGCGCAGCGGTTGCAGCAGCTGGCGACCCGGGAGGTGGCGGCGCCGGCGCTGCAGGAGTATCGCTGGTTGCTGGAGGAGTATCGCGTCTCGCTGTTCGCGCAGACGCTGAAGACGGCAGTTCCCGTTTCCGCGACACGGCTCGACAGGCTGTGGGCGGAAATACCCAAATGAATCCATGGCGTGCCGGCCGTGGTGCAGCGCCCGCAGAGGCGGCACCGCTATCCGCCGGCACCGACACAGGTAGCGAATCAATGAAGCAGATTGTCATCAGCGGCACCGGGCTTTTCACTCCCGCCGAGAGCATCAGCAACGATGAGCTGGTCGCGGCGTTCAACGCCTATGTGCAGCTGTTCAACGAGCGCAATGCCGAGGCCATCGAGCGCGGCGAGATCCGCGCCCTGGGTCCGTCCAACTCCGAGTTCATCGAGAAGGCCTCGGGCATCAAGTCGCGCTACGTGCTGGAGAAGTCCGGCATCCTCGATCCCGAGCGCATGCATCCGCACCTGCCGCAGCGCAGCAATGAAGAGCTGTCGCTGCAGGCGGAGATCGCTGTCATCGCCATCAAGGAAGCACTGAAGAACGCCAACAAGACGCCGGAAGACGTCGACGCCGTCATCATGTCCTGCGCCAACGCGCAGCGCGCCTACCCGGCCGTGGCCATCGAGATCCAGAACGCGCTCGGCATCAAGGGCTGGGCCTACGACATGAACGTCGCCTGCTCCGCGGCCACCTTCGGCCTGCAGGCAGCCGTCAACGCCGTGCAGTCCGGCGCCGCCCGCTGCGTGATAGCGGTGAACCCCGAAATCACTTCGGCCCACCAGTGCTGGACCGACCGCGACTGCCACTTCATCTTCGGTGACGTCTGCACCGCGACCGTGGTCGAGACCACCGAGACCTGCAGGAGCGACAACGCCTGGGACGTGCTGGGCGTGAAGCTGCAGACCCAGTTCTCCAGCAACATCCGCAACAACTTCGGCTTCATGAACCGCAGCGAGGACCGCAATCCCGCCGACCGCGACCTGCTTTTCATGCAGGAAGGCCGCAAGGTCTTCAAGGAAGTCTGCCCGATGGCCGCCGACCAGATCAGTTCGCACCTGACCGAGCTGGACATCGACCCGGCCCGCCTGACCCGACTCTGGCTGCACCAGGCCAACATCAGCATGAACGAGCTGGTCGCCAAGAAGGTCATGGGCCGCGATGTTTCCCGTGACGAGGCTCCCATTATTCTCGACCGGTACGGCAATACCGCCTCCGCCGGTTCCCTTATTGCCTTCCATCTGCATAATCGGGACCTCAAGGCCGGCGATACCGGAGTGATCTGTTCCTTCGGGGCGGGTTACTCCATCGGCAGCCTTGTCGTCCGCAAGCGCTGATCTGGCGCCGGCGGGCGCCTGAAACGGGAGGGCTGTGCCGGAGAGGCAGTCCTTTCGCACCACTCCGGGTCGGAAAAAGAAGAAGAAATGGGCTCGCCGATGTGTCCGGTGTCCTGGCGGGACCTGTAGAACCTCCCCAAATCCGGCATCAGGAGGGGGCGGCTGCTGCCGCTCCGCATTGCTGCGTCATTTTCAACGTTGCGTCATTTCAATTTCAAGGAGACACATGATGTCCAAGCTCAGCACCCTTACCCCGATCGCCGCCGTTCTGGCCGTCTCTGTAGCGGGCGCCGCCCATGCGGCTGAAAATCCCTTTGCCCTGAAGTCCGCCACCGCTGTGGTCGTGGCGGAAGCCGCTCCCGCTCCCGCTGCTGCCGCTCCCGCTGCTGCCCCGGAGGCCAGCTGCGGCGCCGCCAAGAAGGAAGGCAAGTGCGGCGAAGGCAAGTGCGGCGCCGACAAGGCCGCTAAAGAAGGCAAGTGCGGCGGCGACAAGGCCGCCAAAGAAGGCAAGTGCGGCGAAGGCAAGTGCGGCGGCAAGAAGCCCGCAGAAGCCGGCAAGTAAGCTGCCTTGAACCGCGCCATGTCGCCGACCGATCGCCGGTTTCCGGTGCATGGCGCCGGTCTCGGCCTTCGCCGCAGCTTCCTTGCGGAGCTTGCGGCGGGGGCTTTTTCCGGTTTCCCCGATTTCTTTGAGGTCGCGCCCGAGAACTGGATGGGCATGGGCGGACGCTATTCCCGCCAGCTGCGCGCCTTCACCGAGCAATACCCGCTGCTCTGCCACGGCCTGTCGCTTTCCATCGGCGGTCCGCAGCCGCTGGACAGGCAGTTCCTGCGCGACCTGCGCGCCTTCCTGGACCTGCACCAGGTGCGCCTGTATTCGGAACACCTGAGCTATACCACCGACGACGGCCAGCTCTACGACCTGCTGCCCATCCCGTTCACCGAAGAAGCCGTGGCTTACGTGGCGACACGCGTGGCGCAGGTACAGGAGACGCTGGGGCGCCGCATCGCGCTCGAAAACGTTTCCTATTACGCGGCGCCCGGCCAGGAGATGAGCGAGCTGGACTTCCTGCTCGCCGTGCTGGCCAGGGCCGACTGCGAGCTGCTGCTGGACGTGAACAATATCTACGTCAACAGCATCAACCACCGCTATGACGCCAATGCCTTCCTCGATGCGCTGCCGGCCGAGCGCATCGCCTACGTCCACATCGCCGGCCATTATGAAGAAGCGCCCGACCTGCGCGTGGACACCCACGGCGCCGATGTCATCCCCGAAGTCTGGGCGCTGCTGGACCGTACCTACGCGCGCTGCGGCGTGATCCCGACGCTGCTGGAGCGCGACTTCAACATTCCGCCGCTGCCCGAGCTGCTCGGCGAGATGGCGCACATCCGCCGTCATCAGGCAGCCTGTGTCGCGTTGCCGCCGGGAGTCCGCCATGCCGGCTGAAGGCCTGCACTTCCAGGCGGTGCAGAAGCAGATGACGGACTGGCTGCGCGAGCCGGAACTCAAGCCGGCGCCGGACGTGGAGTTGCGCCGGCTGAACATCTACCGCGAGCTGCTCTTCAACAACGTCAGCGATTTTGTCGAAACCGCCTACCCGGTGCTGAAAAGCCTGCTGCCCGAGCCGGAGTGGGCCGCGCTGCGCGCCCGGTTCTTTGCGGAGCATCGCGCGCAGAGCCCGTATTTCCGCGACATCTCGCTGGAGTTCCGCAGCTGGATGGAAACGGACCGGCAGGACTGGCTGGCGACCCGTCCCTGGGCGGTCGAGCTGCTGCATTACGAATGGGTGGGGCTGGCCGCCGATTGCGCGGAGTCCGCCCCCGAGCCGCCCTGCCAGCCCGAGGGCGACCTGTCCGCCGGCATTCCCTGCCTGCGCACGGCGGTCTGGCCGCTGGTCTATCGCTGGCCGGTGCACCGGCTGGGCCCGGAGAATCCGCCCGGCGTCGCGCCGCCGGAACAGCTGACCTGCCTGCTGGTCTGGCGCGACGCTCATGACCACGTGGACGTGCTGGAGATCAATCCGCTGTCGGCGCGCCTGGTCGAGCTGATCCAGCAACAGGAGCCGCGCTCGGGCCGGGATCTGCTGCTGCAGCTGGCGAGCGAAGC
The DNA here is from genome assembly GCA_049320605.1 of Pseudomonadota bacterium. GTDB lineage: Bacteria > Pseudomonadota > Gammaproteobacteria > Pseudomonadales > Moraxellaceae > UBA2031. The sequence continues at coordinate 209,045 of JBMOQI010000013.1, forward strand.
CGGCTATGCCGAGGCGGCCGTCGCGCCCTTTCTGCAGGCGGGCGCCGACCTCCTGCGGCAACTGCGCGAGAAGGGCGTGATCCGGGGCACGCGCCTCGATGTCGTGTGAGAATGCTTTCCGTCCGGGCTCCTGCGAGCCCTTCCCTTTTCCGGGCGCTTTGCCCAAGGAGATGCAATGACCGGCCTGCTGCGGTTCATCCTGCGCTGCGACGAGAGCCTGCGTGATTTCTTGGCCTGGCTGGGCAGCTTCCTGCCGGGCCTCTGCCTGCGCCTGATCCTGGCCTACGAATATCTCGAGTCGGGCTGGGAGAAGCACCAGGGCAGCAACTGGTTCGGCGACATCCAGGCCCAGTTCCCGTTTCCCTTCAATGTCCTGCCCGTCGATTTCTCCTGGCTGCTGGCGACCTGGTTCGAGCTCGTCGGCGGCGTGCTGCTGATCCTCGGCCTGGGCACCCGCTATGTGGCGGCGTCGCTGATGGTCCTGACCTTCGTCGCGGCCTGGGCCGTGCATTTTCCGGCCGACTGGCAGACGCTGGGCGAGCTCTGGAAAGGCTATGCCGTCAGCGACCAGGGCTTCGGCAATTTCAAGCTGCCGCTGCTGTTCTTCCTCATGTTCCTGGTGCTGCTTTGCAGCGGCCCCGGCAAGCTGAGCGCGGACCACTTCATTGCGCGGCGTAATGGCTTGGTTTGAACCTGGTCGCCCCCTAGAATGGCCGCTCGTTTTCAGGCCGGGGCGTTGCATGAGGGTTCGGGGTTGGCTGCTGGTGCTGGGTGTCGGGGCGGCTTCCGCTTTTGCCGGGGAAGCGCCGGAAACGCCGGCGGCGGTTGAATCGGCGGCCGCGGAAAGCGCGCTCGCCGCGCAGGCTCGGGCAGCCGCCAGTCCTGATCCCTGGCAGGGCTTCAACCGCGCCGTCTTCCGCTTCAACGACGAGCTCGACCGCTATGTCGCCAAGCCCCTGGCACGGGGCTATCGCCAGATCACGCCGCGCCGGCTGCGCGCCGGCATCACCAATTTCTACCTCAACCTGAGCGCCCCCGTCGTCATCCTCAACGACCTGCTGCAGGGCAAGCCCCGCGCCGCCGGCCACGACACCTTTCGCTTCCTCATGAATTCAAGCTGGGGGCTGGCCGGCTTCATCGACGTCGGCTCGCGCATGGGGGTTCCCCCGAACGACGAAGACTTCGGCCAGACCCTGGGCAAGTGGGGCGTCGGCGCGGGGCCCTATCTCGTCCTGCCCCTGCTCGGGCCGAGCAGCGTGCGGGACGGCCTCGGTTATGGCGTCGACGTGGCCTCCAACCCGCGGACCTGGATGACCGAGACCGAGGTCAACGTGGCGATAGCGGCGGGCGGCGCCCTCAATACCCGCACCAACCTGCTGGAGGTGGAGGACATCGTCCAGGGCGACCGCTATCTCTTCATTCGCGACCTCTACCTGCAGCGCCGCGCCTACCTGGTGAACGATGGCCGCGTCGACAGCGATCCCTTTCTCGACGACAGCGAGGAAACGGAGGAAGGAGAGGCCGCCGCGCCGGCGCCGGACGAGGCGGCGTCCGCACCCGACGAGGCCGGCGAAGACGGCGCCGCCATGCCTTCTTCCACACCCGCGCCGCCGGCCTCCGCGGACGACAACAGTGCAGCGGAAGAGGCGTCTTTCTGAGCGCCGGCGCCGCCGCCGGCCTCGGCTTGCGTGCGGATAGGCACAGGAGTAGTGTTGCCGCACCTTGCAGCACAGGCGCTCAAGTCTTCGTATGTCGCAACCTTCCCAAGGCCATATTCTCGTCATAGATGACGAGCCGATCGTGCGAGAAAGCCTGGCGGTTTACCTGAGCGACAGCGGCTTCCAGGTCGACACCGCCAAGAACGGCGACGAGGGCCTGGCGCTGTTCCGCAACAAGCGTCCCGATCTCGTCATCTGCGATCTGCGCATGCCGCTTTTCGACGGCCTCGACGTGCTGAAAGCCATGAATGCCGAGTCGCCGGAAACCCCGGTGATCGTGGTCTCGGGGCAGGGCAGCATGAACGACGTGGTCACCGCCCTGCGCAACGGCGCCGTCGATTACCTCTTCAAGCCGCTGATCGAGCTGGAAGTGCTGGAGCACTCCGTGCGGCGCGCCCTCGAGCGCGGCCAGCTGCTGAAGCAGAACCGCCAGATCCGCGAGCAGCTCGAGCTCACCAATGCCGAACTCGAGCGCAGCCTGGACCTGCTGGAAGAAGACCAGGAGGCCGGCCGCCGCGTCCAGCGCCGCATGCTGCCGCCCACGCCCCATATCTTCAACGACGTCCACTTCAGCCACCGCATCATTCCTTCGCTCTACCTCTCCGGCGATTTCGTCGACTACTTCCGCATCGGGCCGGAGCGCATCGGTTTCTACCTGGCCGACGTTTCGGGCCACGGCGCCTCCAGCGCCTTCGTGACGGTCTTCTTAAAGACCCTCACCAACCGCATACAGCGGCATTACGAAAAGCGCAGCACAACTAATGCACTCTTTCCTTCACGGCTCCTGGCGGCGATCAACCAGGAGCTGATCTCCATGGGCATGGGCAAACACCTGGCCATGTTCTGCGGCGTGATCGACCTGGCCGAGAACCGCCTGGTGTATTGCATCGGCGCGCACTTTCCGCCGCCTATACTTGTCAATGACGGCGTGCCGCAGGTGCTGGAAGGGCGCGGGCTGCCGGTCGGAATTTTCAGTGACGCAACGTTCGAGGACCTGTCCCTGCCCCTGGCAGAAAGGTTCTCGCTGGTTGCAATGTCGGACGGCGTACTGGAAGTACTGCCGGAGGGAAGCATGGAAGAGAAGGAAGCGCATCTGCTGGCAGTCGTCGGGCAGGGCCCGGCGGACGCCGACGCGCTGGCCACCACTCTCCAGGTCGATGGCGAAGTGGAAGTGCCGGACGATATCGCCTTGCTGGTCATCAACCGAAATACCTAAATATGCTGTCAGGCCGCATTCTCTACGCCGTTCATAACGGCACTTACGTGATCAAGTTCGTGGGCGACGTCCGCGTGCCGCTGTGCGCGAGCCTGGAAGGCTTTGTCGATCGCATGTTCGCCGACCAGGCCCTGCACGCCGTGCTCATCGATCTCACCCAGACAGTGGCCATCGACAGCACCGCGCTCGGGCTGATCGCCAAGATCGCCGTGTTCCTGCGCGAGCGGCTCGACAAGAAGCCCGTCATTCTTTCCACCAATCCCGATGTGAACCGCATCCTCGGCAGCATGGGCTTCGACCGGGTCTTCCTGATCCTCGAGCAGGCGCCGCCGCCCGGGGCCAGCCTGGACGAGCTGCCCTTCAGCGAGCCCTCGCAGCAGGAGCTGACCCGGCATGTGATCGAGGCGCATCGCGTATTGATGGGACTCAACGAGAAAAACAAGGCGACGTTTCGCGATCTCGTCGACGCGCTGGAAACCGAGCAGAAGGCGCAGCAGCGCTGAGCTTTGCCATGCCCATGAAAAAGCCCGCAAACCAGGCTGTGTAAAAACCCGATTTCCGGATCAAGCAGTCACAAGGTGCGGGAACAAAACAAAAAGGCGCCCCAATATGTTGTGGCGCCTTTTTGCGTTTCTGGGGTTTCTACACAGTCTGAAACCGCGGGATTTTTCCTTGCCTGTTCCGGGAATTCTTTCCTGCGGGTCGGAAAGGCTCAGCCTTCCAGGCGCTTGAGCAGCAGCGTCTCCAGCTTGACGAGGTCGGCGGCGAAGAGGCGGATGCCCTCGGCGAGCTTCTCGGTGGCCATGGCATCCTGGTTGAGCTGCCAGCGGAAGGTTTTCTCGTCGAGCAGGGGCAGCCGGGTCACGCCTGCCACGCGCGCCGGGTCGAGGCGGCGTGGCAGCGGCGCATTGCTCGCCGCCAGCTCGTCGAGCAGGGCGGGGCTGATGGTGAGCTTGTCGCAGCCGGCCAGCATCGCGATCTCGCCGACGTTGCGGAAGCTCGCGCCCATCACCACGGTGCGGTAGTCGGCGCCCTTGAAGTACTCGTAGATGCGCGCGACGGAGCGCACGCCGGGATCTTCCGCGGCGCTGAAGTCGCGGCCCTCGGCCTTCTTGTGCCAGTCGAGGATGCGGCCCACGAAGGGCGAGATCAGCGTGATGCGCGCCTCGGCGCAGGCCTGGGCCTGGGCGAAGCTGAACAGCAGCGTGAGGTTGCAGCGGATGCCTTCGCTTTCGAGAATCTCTGCGGCGCGGATGCCCTCCCAGCTGCTGGCGATCTTCACCAGCACGCGCTCGCGCGGCACGCCCTGCGTTTCATAGGCCTTGATGACGCGGCGCGCCTCCAGCACGGTACCCATGGTGTCGAAGGAAAGGCGGGCGTCGACCTCGGTGGAGACGAGGCCGGGGATGTGTTTCAGGATCTCGCGGCCGAAAGCGACGGCGACTTCGGCGAGCGCGCGCCGGCGCCGGCTCTCTGCGCTGTTCTCCTTTTTCGCCTCGGCCAGCGCCGCCTCGATGAGGGGCGCGCATTCCGGCTGCCCGGCAGCTTTCAGGATGAGCGAAGGATTGGTGGTGGCATCCACCGGCTGCAGACGGGCGATGCTGGCGATGTCGCCGGTATCCGCCACCACGGTGGTGTAACGCTGGAGCTGTTCGAGCTGGTTCATGACGTTGTCCCGCTGTTGGGTCTGTCCGTGACCGGATTTTCAGGGCGCCGCTGCCGTCGCTTCGTGCCGGCCGATGCGACGCCCCTGTCTCTGCCGGCAGGGTTTCTCAGGCGGCGCCGGCCGCCTGCCGCCTCTGCGCGGCGGCCTCCCGCACTACGTCGAGCCCGGCGTTCCTGCGGTGCGCGTTCTCGCTGATGTGCTGGCGCCAGCGCCGCGCGCCCGGCAGGCCCTGATAGAGGCCGAGGATGTGCCGCGTCAGCTGCGAAAGCGGCACGCCGTCTGCAAGTTCGCGCGCCATGAAGCCCAGGTACTGGTCGAGGATGGCGTCGCGCTCGGGCAACTCCTGCACGCCGAAGAGCGGCAGCGCTTCCGCCAGCAGCCAGGGGTTGTGGTAGGCCTCGCGCCCGACCATGACCCCATCCACGTTCTGCCAGTGCCGTTCGATTTCCGCAACCGTTTTCACGCCGCCGTTGAGGTGGATGGCCAGCGCCGGGAAAGCCTGCTTGAGGCGGTAGACATCCTCGTAGCGCAGCGGCGGAATCTTGCGGTTCTCCCGGGGGGAGAGGCCGTCCAGCAGGGCGATGCGCGCGTGCACGATGAAGGTCCGGCAGCCGGTGCCGGCCACCACACGGACGAAATTCTCCAGGTGCTCGTAATCGTCGAGGTTGTCGATGCCGATGCGGTGCTTGACCGTGACCGGAATCTTCACCGCCGCCTGCATGGCCGCCACGCAGTCGGCGACGAGCCCCGGCTCCGCCATCAGGCAGGCGCCGATCTTGCCCTGCTGGACGCGGTCGGAGGGGCAGCCGACGTTGAGGTTGACCTCGTCGTAGCCCCAGTCCTCGGCCATCTGCGTGCAGCGGGCGAGGGCGGCGGGGTCGGAGCCGCCGAGCTGCAGGGCGAGCGGACGCTCGCTGGCGTCGAAGCGCAGGAAACGCGGCGCATCGCCCTGCAGCAGCGCGCCCGTCGTCACCATCTCGGTGTACAGGCGCACCCGCGGATTGAAAAGGCGCAGGAAATAGCGGTCGTGGCGATCGGTCCAGTCCATCATCGGCGCGACGGAGAGGACCTTGGGAAAGGTCGGCGGGGTCATGGGCGCGGATTGTGGCCCAGGGGCGGAACGTCGGCAAACAAACAACTCTCTGCAGAAAGAAGCTCCGTACGGGTAGGCAGCCACCTCGGCCGTTTGGCACACTGCCCCCATGCTGAATCTCTTCCAGTCCAATATGCTGGACGCGCTGGCGCGGCTCTACCTGGCCGTGCGCGAGCCCTCCCGCGATCCCCTCGAGCCGGAAACCCTGCTGGTGCCCAGCCATGGCATGCAGCGCTGGCTGGCCTTCGCCATCGCGCGCGAGCAGGGCGTCGCCGCCAATCTCGATTTCCAGCTGCCGGCCGCCTTCGTCTGGAACCTCATCCATCGCGTGTTTCCGGATACGCCGGCGCGCTCGCCGCTGGATCGCGAGGCCATGGTGTGGCGGGTGCTGCGGGAACTGCCGGGCGTGCTGGCGGAAGAAAGCGCCGCCATCCGCCACTCCTGGCAGGCCGCCGATGCGCGCGGCCGTTTCGAGCTGGCCTGGCGCGTTGCCGACGTCTTCGACCAGTACCTCGTCTATCGTCCGGACTGGATGCTCGGCTGGGAGAAGCAGCGCCGCTTCGGCCTCGGCGCCGACGAGGCCTGGCAGGCCGCGCTCTGGCGGCGCATCGCCGGCCGCGACGCGCCGCACCGCGCCCGCCGCATGCAGGATTTCCTGCGCCGTGCCGAGGCCGGCGAGGTGCCGGGCCTGCCGGCGCGGCTCGGCATTTTCGGCGTGAGCAGCCTGCCGCCTTTCGTCTGGGAGCTGCTCGCCACGCTGGGCAAGCGCATCGAGGTCGATGTCTTCCTGCTCAATCCCAGCCAGGAATACTGGGGCCAGCTCAAGCGCGGCGAGAGCGGCGAGGACGTGCACCCCCTGCTGGCCGCGCTCGGCCAGCAGGGCCGCGATTTCATCGGCACCGTGGTGGCGAGCGGCGCCCACGAGCCGGTGGGCGCCGCCGCGTTCGTCGCGCCGGCGCAGGATTCGCTGCTCGCCGCGCTGCAGAACGATCTCCTCATGCAGCGCGTGCGCAGGCCGGACGAGCGCATCGCCGTGCGCGACGATGACGATTCCCTGCAGATCCACGCCTGCCACAGCGCGCTGCGCGAAATGGAAGTGCTGCACGACCGCCTGCTGATGCTCTTCGAGCGGCGCCCCGACATCGGTCCCGAAGACGTGCTGGTGATGTGCAGCGACATCCGCCGCTACGCGCCGCTGGCCGATGCCGTCTTCGGCACGCGCGCCACGCCCGCCGCCATCCCCTACACCATCGCCGACCGCCCGCTCGAGGTCGAGCAGCCCCTGCTGCGCCGCTTCACGGAGCTGCTCGCGCTGCCGGGCTCGCGCTTCGAGGCCGAGCGCGTGCTGGGCCTGCTGGAGGAGCCGGCGCTGCGCGCGCGCTTCGAACTGGAGGCGGGCGACCTGCCGCTGATCCGGCGCTGGTGCGAGGAACTGCAGCTGCGCTGGGGCCGCGATGCCGATGACCGCCGCGGGCGCGGCCTGCCGGACGACGTGCCGCTGTCCTGGCGCGAGGCGCTGTCGCGCCTGCTGACCGGCTTCGCCCTGCCGGTGGCGCTGGCGCCGGGCCACGACCGCCGCTTCGGCGCGATCGCGCCGGCGGACCTCGTCTATTCCGTGGCGCAGGCGCAGGTGATGACGCGCCTGGTCGCCTTCGTCGAAAGCCTGCTGTCCTGGGAGCGCCGCCTGAGCACGCCGCGTCCGCTGGCGCGCTGGGCCGACACGCTCGACGAGCTGGTGGCGGCCTTCTTCGCGGCCGCGCCGGAGGGCCGCGACGCGCTGCTCTGCGTGCACGAGGTCATTGCCGAGCTGCGCGCGCAGGCGGCGCTGGCCGAAGACGCCACGCCGCAGGAATTCGCCGTGCTCTGCAGCTGGCTGAAGCGCGAGCTCTCCGGCCTGGAAAGCCGGCAGGGCTTCCTGCACGGCGCGGTGACGATCTGCGCCATGGTGCCGATGCGCAGCCTGCCCTTCAAAGTCATCGCCGTGCTCGGCCTCGACGACGGCCTTTTCCCGCGCCAGCAGAAGCCCTGGGCCTTCGATCTCATGGCGGCGTACCCGCTGCCGGGCGACCGCTCGCGCCGCCTCGACGACCGCTATCTCTTCCTGGAAACGCTGATGGCGGCACGCGACGTGCTCTACCTGAGCCATGTCGGCGCCAGCGACATCGACGGCTCGCTGCGCGCGCCGTCGCCGGTGCTGATGGAATTCGTCGACCAGGTGCGGCGTACGGTGGCGGTGAAAAGCCCGCAGGAGTTCCAGCGGCGCTTCGTCACGCGCCATGCGCTGCAGCCCTTCAGCCCGCGCTATTTCAGCGGCGACGCGCGCCTGTTTTCTTTCGAGCCGCGCATGGCGGCGGCCAGCCGCGTCGTCAGCCGCGAGCGCGGCGGCAAGCCGGCGCTCGCGACGTTCTCGGCGCCGTTGCCGGCGCCGGACCCCGGCCTGCTGGCGGTCACGCTGCCGCGCCTCGAGCGCTTCCTTTCGCATCCGCAGCGCTTTTTCCTGCGCGAACGCCTCGGCCTGCAGTTGCCGCTCGCCGCCAGTGCGCTCTGCGCTGACGAGCCCGTGGCGCTGGCCTCGACGCGCGCGCTGCGGCGCCGCCTTTACGAGGCCCCCGGGCTCGATGCCGCCTGCCTGCGCGCCGAAGGCCTGCTGCCCGCCGGCGCCTGGGGCGAACGGCTCTGGCAGGAGGAGGCCGGCCTCCTGCGCAAGCTGCGCGCGCGCCGCGACGGCCTCGACACGCCCGCGCTGCCGCCGCTGGAATTCGAATGGCAGTGGGAGGACGTTTCGCTCTCGGGCCTGCTCGGCGACCTCACGCCGGTGGGCATCGTGCGCGTCTCGCTGGAGCAGGCCGTCTACCCGGGCGACCTGCTGCGCCTGCGCCTCTCGCACCTGCTGCTCTGCCTGCTGCAGCCGGCGGGCGTCGAACGCCGCAGCCGCCTGCTCGGCCTGCAGCAGAACTTCACCCTGGAGCCGGAAGAAGAGCCTGCGGCCGCGCTCGCCGACCTGCTCGCGGCCTATCGCGAGGGCCTCTGCCAGCCGCTGCCGCTGTTCCGCCGCGCCTCGCCGGCCTTCGTCGCGAGCCAGGGCGATTTCGCCAAGGCGCGCCGCGCCTATGCCGGCAACGACCACAGCAGCGGCGACGCCGAGGACGCCTGGGTGCGCATGCTGTGGCGCGACGCCGATCCCTGCGATGCGCGCTTCGCGCACTGGGCCGAGCTCCTCTACGGCCCGCTTGCCGGAGTGCTTGCCCGGAAATGAGCGCTCTCGACCTCTACCGCCTGACCCTGACCGGCACCCAGCTCATCGAGGCCTCCGCCGGCACCGGCAAGACCTGGACGATCGCCGGCCTCTACCTGCGCCTGCTGCTCGAGACCGGGCGCGACGTCACGCAGATCCTCGTCGTGACGTTCACGCGCGCCGCCACCGCCGAACTGCGCGACCGCCTGCGCGAGCGCATCGTGCAGGTGGAGGAGGCGCTGGCCGCGGGCGCCAGCGACGACGATTTCTGCCGCTGGGCGCTCGCCACCTTCGCCGACGCGGCGCGCGTCACTGCCCGTAAGCAGCTCGGCGAAGCGCGCCGCCGCTTCGACGAAGCCGCCATCTTCACCATCCACGGTTTCTGCCAGCGCGTGCTCACCGAGACGCAGATGCCGGCGCTGCTGGTCGAGCCCGACATCGTGCCGGACGAGCGCGAACTCCTGCCGGTGCTGGTGCAGGAGGCCTGGATCCGTCACTGCAACGACGCCTGCCTCGCCGACCTGCTGCAGGAAAACGGCGTCACCCTGGAGATGGTGACGGAAGACGTGCGCGCGCTGCTGCGCAAGCCCTATCTCGTCCTGCACAGCGGCAGCGAGGCCGAGGCGCTGAAAAAGCAGCGTGCCGCCAAGCAGGCCTTGCAGGCGCTCTGGCAGCAGGACGCCGAGGCCATCCGCGACGACCTGCGCCGCGCCGACGGCCTGAGCCAGGCGGAGAAGGGCGGCTACAGGGACATCGGGAGTTTCCTGGAGGAGCTGCAGTACTGGCTGGAGGACCGGCCGGCCAATATGGCCAAGGTCGGCATGCTGACGCCGGCGCATTTCCAGGCCAGCAACGGCAGGAAAAAGAACGGCGCCAAGCCGCAACACGCCTTCTGGAAGCAACTCGAGGCCGCGCTCGCGGGCAGCGATGCCGTCTGCCAGCAGTTCCGCCAGACCCTGATCGACGACGTGCGCGCCGCGCTGAAAGCGCACAAGGAGCGGCAGGGCCTGCTCACCTACCAGGACCTGCTCGGCCTGCTTGCCGACGCGGTCGCCGACGACGGCGTCGCCGGCGCCCTCCGCGCGCGCTACAGCGCCGTCCTCATCGACGAGTTCCAGGACACCGACCCGCTGCAGTTCCGCGTCTTCGACCGCGTCTACAACCTGGCGCAGGAGGGCGTCGAGCCGCTGCCGCTCTTCCTCGTCGGCGACCCCAAGCAGGCCATCTACAGTTTCCGCGGCGCCGATATCTTCACCTACCTGCGCGCCCGCGAGAGCGCCGTGCTGCGCCATACGCTGGAGACCAACCGGCGTTCGCTGGCGCCGCTGGTGGAGGCGGTGAACTGCGTGTTCGCGCACAACAGCAATGCCTTTCTCTTCTCCGACCTGCGCTTCCAGGCGGCGCAGGCGCTGCCGGCGGCGCTGCTGCCGGTGTTCGCCGACGGCAGGAAGCCGCTGCACTGCAAGCTGCTGCCGGCGGCCGAGAAGTCGCTGAGCAAGGAGAGGGCCGCCGAGCTTTCCGCGCGCCAGGCCGCCGAGGACATCGTGGCGCTGCTGCGCGGCGGCGCGCAGATTCCCGATGCGGACGTGGCCGGCGCGCTGCGCCCGCTCGCCGCGCCCGACATCGCGGTGCTGGTGCCGACGCACCGGCACGCCCACCTGATGGCGGCGGAACTCACCGCGCGCGGCGTCGCGGTGGTGCAGCGCAGCGAGGAATCCGTGTTCGCGACGCAGGAGGCCGCGGATTTCCGCCTGGTGCTGGAAGCCGTGCTGGCGCCGGGCCGCGAGGGTTTCGTCAAGACCGCGCTGCTGGGCACGCTGCTGGGCTGGAGCGTGGAGCAGCTTTTCGCGGCGCAGCACGACGACCTCCTCTGGAGCCGGCTCTGCGAGACCCTGCTGCAGTTGCGCGAGCGCTGGCGGCAGAAGGGCTTCATGGCGATGTGGGAGGCCCTGCTCGCCGAGTTCTCCGTGTTCGACCGTCTGCTGCGCCTCGGCAACGGCGAGCGCCGCCTCACCAACCTGCGCCATCTCGCCACGCTCATGCAGCAGGCGGCCGACGCCGAGCCGGTGCCGGAGCGCCAGCTCGCCTGGCTGCGCGAGCAACTCGACAGCGCGGAGAAGGGCGAGGATCAGCAGCTGCGCCTGGAGAGCGACGCCGAGCGCGTGCAGATCCTCACCGTGCACGTCAGCAAGGGCCTCGAGTATCCCGTGGTGTTCTGTCCCTTCCTCTGGGAAGGCCGCAGCCGCAAGGCGGCAGACCGCGCCGAGTACCGGCGCGGCGCCGACTCCTGCCTCGACATCGGCTCCGGCGATTTCGGGCTCGCGCAGGAACGCATGACCACCGAGCGCCTCGCCGAGAACCTGCGCGTGCTCTATGTCGCGCTGACGCGCGCCAAATACCGCTGCGAGATCGTCTGGGGCCTCTGCAACGACAGCGAGATGGCGCCGCTCACCTGGCTGCTGCTCGGCCAGGGCCTGCTGCCGCATCCGGAGGAGATCCGCAACCTGCTGAAAAGCCGGCCGCGCAGCGACTATGTCGCCGCGCTGGAGAAAATCCGCGCTTCCTGCAGCGCCGGTTTTTCCTGGGACGAGCTCGCCGAGCCCGGCCACAGCCTGCTGCCCGCCACCCGGACAGACGCCTTCACGCCCGTCGTGCCGGAGTTCCGGCGCAGCCTGCAGCGGCGCTGGCGGGTGAGCAGCTTCACCGGCCTCTCCGAAGCCGCGCACGAGCGGGAAACCCCGGACCACGACCTGCAGCAGAGCGGCCCGGACGTGCTGCCCGAGACCGCGCCGCAGGGCATCCACGCGTTTCCGCGCGGCGCCCGGGCCGGCGTGTTCTGGCACGAGCTGCTCGAGCTTGCGGTGCCGGGACGCGTGCCCGACCGTTCGCGTTGCGTCGCCGACACGCTGAAGAAATTCGCGCTGGAGGCGAGCTGGCAGGGCCTTGTCGAAAAATTCCTCGGGCAGTGGCTGGAGACACCGCTCGGCGAGGAAGGCCTCGTGCTCGGCCGCCTCGAGGCGCGCCGGGCCGAGATGGAGTTCGTCTATCCCGTCAGCGGCCTGCGCCCCGCGGCCCTCCTCGCCCTGCCGGACGTGCCGCCGCCTTATCGCGAGGCGCTGCAGCAGCTCGACTTCCGCAACCTGAACGGCTACCTCAAGGGCTTCATCGACCTGATCTGCCGGCACCGCGGGCGCTACTACGTCATCGACTACAAGACCAACTGGCTGGGGCCGGACGACAGCCATTACAGCGCCGACGACCTCGAGCGCTCGATCGCCGGCGCGCACTACTACCTGCAGTACTGGCTCTACATGCTGGCGCTGCACCGCCACCTGCGCGTGGCGCTGAAGGACGACTACGACTACGAGCGCGACATCGGCGGCGTGCGTTATCTCTACCTGCGCGGCCTCGGTTCGGCGACGCAGGGCGTTTATGCGCGCAAGCCCTCGCGCGCGCTGATCGAGGCGCTGGACCGCCTCATGGAGGGCGGGGCATGAATCCGCAGCAGTCCGAATCCCTGCTGATGCGCACCTACCAGGACTGGCTGGCGCGCCTGGCCGCCGACCTGCCGACCTCGCTGCACGAGGCCGCCGCCGCGCTGTTCCAGGCGGTGGAGGCGGGGCACGTCTGCATCCGCGTGCCGCTCGACGCGGCGGCGGCCTGGCAGGGCCATGCCTGGGTGGGCCGGCCCGGCAGCTATGCGCCTTTCATTCTCGAGGACAGCGGCCGCTTCTATCTGGCGCGCTACTGGCATCACGAGGAAGGCGTGGCGCGCCTGCTGCGGGAGCGTGCGCAGCAGACGCTGGCGCCGGAGCGCGGCGACCTGCTGCGCCAGGAACTTTCCCTGCTGTTCCCGGACGATGCGGACGACCGCCAGCGCCAGGCCGCGCTGCTCGCGCAGTTCAAGCCGCTGACGCTGGTGAGCGGCGGCCCCGGCACCGGCAAGACCACGACGGTGGTCAAGATGCTGGCGCTGCTGCTGGCCGCGCCGCGCGCGAAGCCGTTGCGCATCCTGCTCGCTGCGCCGACCGGCAAGGCCGCGCAGCGCCTGACGGAATCCATCCGCGCCACCCGGCAGAAACTCGGCCTCGCACCGGAGCGCGCCGCCGCCATTCCGGAAGAGGCGCAGACGCTGCACCGCCTGCTTGGCGCGCAGGGCGACAGCGGGCGCTTCCGCCACGACCGCGACAATCCGCTGCGCTGCGACCTGCTGCTGGTGGACGAAGCCTCCATGGTCGACCTCGCGCTCATGCATGCGCTGCTGGAGGCCCTGCCGCCGCGCGCGCGCCTCATCCTGCTCGGCGACAAGGACCAGCTCGCCTCGGTGGAGGCGGGCAGCGTGTTCGGCGATCTCTGCGCCGCGCCCGGCTGTTCCCTGGCGCTGCAGGCATTGCTGCAGCCGCTCAACGTGAAGATGGCCGTCGCAGCCGATGCCTCGGCGCTGGGGGATTGCCGCGTGGAGCTGACGCGCAGCTACCGCTTCGCCGCCGACAGCGGCATCGGCGCGCTGGCCCGGGCCGCGCGCGAGGGCGATGCCGGCGCCTTCCTCGGCGCCTTCGCCGGCCGCGCCGATCTGGCGCGCTGCGCCGGCGAGGAATTGCGCGAGCAGGTCCTCCAGGGTTTTGCCGGCTACCGCGCCGCTGCCCGCCAGGGCGACCCGGCCGCCGCGTTCGCCGCCTTCCTGAAATTCCGCGTGCTGTGCGCGCACCGCCAGGGCCGCGCTGGGGTCGAGGGATTGAACGCCATGCTGGAGCCGAACGGCGCCGGCTGGTATCCCGGCCGGCCCGTCATCGTGCGCGCCAACGATTACGCGCTGCGCCTCTTCAACGGCGACATCGGCCTCTGCCTGCCGACGCCCGAGGGTTTGCGCCTCTTCTTCGAGGCGGCGCCGGGGCAGTACCGCGCGCTGGCGCCGGGCCGGCTGCCGGCGCACGAGAGCGCCTGGGCCATGACCGTGCACCAGGCGCAGGGTTCGGAGTTCGACGCGGTGCTGCTGGTGCTGCCCGACAAGGCCACGCCGGTGCTCAACCGGCCGCTGGTCTATACCGCGGTGACGCGCGCGAAAGCGCGCTTTGCCCTGTGCGGCGGCGATGCCGTGCTGAAAGCGGCGCTGGAGACGCTGCCGCGGCGCGAGTCCGGGCTGGTGGAGAAGCTGGCCTAGCGGCGGACAGCGTGGCGCTGTCCGCCGGCCCTGCAGGCCTGCTTACTTGATGACGCCGCAGGCGATGCGGCCGCCGCCGCCCAGCGGGGCCGGGTGGTTGGCGAGACAGTGGAGCTTGCTTTCACAGGCGGCAGGACGCAAGCGCAGCCGCGTCGACAGGCGGGCTCCGCTGCGGTTCATCTTCAGGCCGGGCCGCCTTCGCTTTCCGGATTGATCCGCTCCGCCTCGGCTTCTATTTCTGTGATGTCGCCGCGGGTGAACAGATAGGTGCGCATGTTGCGGTCGAACACCGCGTTCATGCGGCGCAGGTATTCCAGCGCCATGATCGCGTGCTCGATCTCCTCGTCGCGGTTGTGCTCCAGCAGGCGGCGCAGCTGTTGATCGCCGGTGGCCTGGGCACGCTGGTGGTACCAGTCCACGGCCTCCAGTTCTTCCTGCAGGGACTTGATGGCGCGGGAGAAGTTCAGCGTCTCCTCACTCATCTTCTCGTAGGCTTCATGCCATTGCGCACTCGTGGCCATGGACGATTCTCCGGCTTGGCGATGGATGGGCTGCTGCTGCGAAAAGAATAGACGACGGCCGGCAGGGAGAGGGGCTGGCGTGGTGTTCGCCGCGCGCAAGCGTGCGGCGGTGCGGCTGCCGTCATGGCGCCACGCTGCCGGCGTATTGCTCTTCCTGGTCGCCGTCCGCGCCCCTTTTACCGGCTTACTGCATCGCCACCGCCGTCGCTTTTGTCGGGCTCTGGCTGTTTGCCGGGCAAGGGGGGCGCGGCTGCAATGGGTTCGCGGCTGAAGCCGCTCCTACCGTGTCACTCCGTAGGAGCGGCTTCAGCCGCGAAGCGATCCCGCGCAGGGCCGTAAACCCTTCGGGTGTTGTGCCCTGTGCGGTGCAATGGCGACGCCCTCGGCGTCGGCGGCGCTTGGGGCGGAGGGCTTCCGCCCCTAGAATGGACTCATTCGCAGCGGCCACGCCGCTGCCGCAAAAGCAGAGGATGTATGGGCACTCCCTTCGAACGCAGCCTGCGTTTTCTCAAGGCCAGCACCGCCTTCGTCAACAACGCCGTGCAGCGGCGCGTGAACAAGCAGCGCTACCTGCAGCTCGACAAGACGCCGCACCAGATCATCTACCGCGACGGCCTCATGACCGTGAAGCACTACCAGCCGCTGCCGGCCGGTCCGGTCGTGATCGAGGGCGATGCCTTCCGCGTGCGCCGGCGCCGCTTCAGAACGCCGCTCGTGCTGGTGCCGCCGCTCGGCGTCTTCGCCTGGATCTTCGACCTCATGGCCGACCGCTCCATGGCCAGGTACTTCCTGGCGCACGGCTTCGACGTCTACCTCATCGACTGGGGCGCGCCCGGCGCGGACGACCGCGACCTCAACCTCGAGCGCTACGTCATCGACTGGTTTCCCAAGGCCATGCGCGCCATCCGCGAGCACAGCGGCAGCCGGGAACAGTCGCTGCTCGGCTACTGCATGGGCGGCCTGCTGGCGCTGCTCTATCTCGCCTCCAGCCGCGACGACAAGGTGGTGAACCTCGTCACCATCGCCTCGCCGGTGGACATGCACCGCATGGGCTTCGTGGGCGCCGCCTACCGCCTGCTCAGCAAGCCGGTATGGGCCATCGGCCAGGTGACCGGCCTGCGCATCGACAGGATGCAGCGCAAGTTTTTCCATGTGCCGGGCCGGCGCCTGTCGTGGCTGTTCAAGATGACCAATCCGGGCGGCGCCGTCTCCAGCTACCTCGAGCTCGTGCGCAACCTCGCCGACGACGACTACGTCTCGCGCTACATGACCATGAACGAATGGTTCACCAATATGCCGGATTATCCGGGCGCCACGGTGCAGGAGCTGATCCGCAAGATGGGCCTGTACAACCGCCTGGCCAGGGGCCGCATCCGCCTCGGCGGCCGCGAGGCGGATTTCCGCGACATCAAATGCGCACTGCTGGCCATCGCCGGCGACAACGACAAGATCGTGCCGGTGCGCTCGGCGGAGGCCATCCTCGAGGTCGTCGGCTCCGAGGACAAGGAGTTCTGCGTGGTGCCGGGCGGCCATGCCGGCGTCTTTACCGGCGCCCGGGCCGCGCACACGACCTGGGCGCTCGGCAAGGACTGGCTGTCGCTGCGTTCGCGCCCGGCGCTGAAAACCGGCGCGCCTGCCCCGGACGAGGCCAAAGCCCCCGAGCCCGAGCCGGCAGCGGCCCTGCCGGGGGCGCCTGGCGCCGGGATCGGCGGGGAGTGAAGGGCCGCCGCCAGCCGCAACAGGCTGTTGCCCGGCAGCGCAAAGCCGGTTCTCATTGAGGCCGGCTTTTTTCATTCCGGATGTCCCCATGCAGACCCGCATTACCGAGCTCCTCGGCATCAGGCATCCCCTGCTCTGCCCGGGCATGACCTATGTCGCGAACGCCGACCTCGTGGCGGCCGTCGGCAATGCCGGCGGTCTCGGCATCCTGGCGGTCGGGCACCTGAGCCCCGCGGAAACGCGCGCCGAAATCCGTCGCGTGCGCACGCTCACCGACAAACCCTTCGGCGTCGGCGTCGCGCTGCTCATGCCGGGCGCGTCGCAGAACGCCGAGGTCGCCATCGAGGAGAGGGTGGCCGTCATCAACTTCTCGCTGGGCAAGGGCGACTGGCTCTGCGAACGCGTGCACGCCTACGGCGGCAAGGTCATCGCCACGGTGGTGAACGAGAAGCATGCGAAAGCCGCGGAGCGGGCCGGGGTCGACGCCCTGCTCGTGACCGGCCACGAAGCGGCGGCGCATGGCGGCGACGTCACGTCGCTGGTGCTGGTGCCGGCCATCCGCCAGGTCACGACGCTGCCCCTCATCGCCACCGGCGGCTTCGGCACCGGCGGCGGCCTGATCGCGGCGCTGGCCCTGGGCGCCGATGCGATTGCCATGGGCACGCGCTTCGCGACCTCTAAGGAGAGTCCGGTGCACCAGCGCACCAAGGACCTCATCGTCGACAAGAGCGTTAGCGACACGCTTTACACCCCCCATTTCGACGGCATGCCCTGCCGCGTGATGAAGACGCCGGCGTCCCTGCAGCGCACGGCGAAGCCGCTGACGCTCTGGCGCGCGCTCTGGAAGGCGCTGGGCGCGGCGCGCGCCAGCGGACGCCCGCTGTTCGGCCTGCTGCGCGAGGCGCTGCACGACGGCTTCCTGCAGACGCTGAAGCTCGCCTATTTCGCCGCCGCCACGGCGGAAATCCGCCGCGCCACGGTCGAGGGCGACAACGAGCGCGGCATCCAGCTGATCGGCCAGGTGCAGGGCCTCGTCCACGATGCGCCGCCGGTGGCGGCGATCGTCGCGCGCGTGATGACGGAGGCAGAGGCGGCCCGCGCGCGCGTGAACGCGCAGGGCGAAGCGCCGCCAGCGCTCGCCGCGGCCCGATAAACCAGAGTGATGGCGGCGCGCTTGCGCCGCCGGATTGCGGAAATTTTCATGGATGCCATCGAAGCCATTCTCACGCGCACTTCCCAGGGCAAGCTGACGGCGCCGGCGCCGGACCGGCGCGCGCTGGAAACCGCTTTCGCCTGCGCGCTGCGCGCACCCGATCATCGCGTGCTGCGGCCCTGGCGCTATCTCGTCCTGCAGGGCGGGGCGCTTGCGAAGCTGGGCGAGGTTTTCGTGGCCGCCACGCGCGCCGGCAACGCGGCACTCGATGCGCAGGAGGGCGAGCGCCTGCGCCAGATGCCGCTGCGCGCGCCGATGCTCGTGGCGGCCATCACCATCCACAGGCACGATCCCAGGGTGCCGGACGAGGAGCTGCTGCTTTCCACCGGCGCCGCCGTGCAGAATTTCATGGTGGCGCTGCATGCGCAGGGCTTTGCCAGCATGTGGCGCACGGGGCCGCTGGCGCAGGCTGCGCTCGTGAAAGACGCGCTCGGGCTGGCCGACGGCGAGACGATTTCCGGCTTCATCTACGTCGGCACGGCGGCGGCGGAACCCCGCAGGATTTCACCGCCGCCGGTGAACGAGCATGTCCAGTACTGGCAGGGTTAGGCGCACCATGTCCGAAAATTTCCTGGCCGAGGCGGAGAAGCTGGCGGCCGCAGCACTGGTGAGCCGGATCCGCGGCGAGATCCCGCTGACGCGCGCCATGGAAATCGGCGTCGCTTACTACACCGGCCATGAGCTTGCGCTGAAAGTGCCGCTGGCGCCCAACATCAACGACAAGCACACGGCGTTCGCCGGCAGCATCACCTCGCTGGGCTGCATTACCGGCTGGTGCCTGCTGACGCTCTGGGCCGAGCGCGAGATCGGCGCCTGCCAGGTCGCGATCTACGATGCGCACTTTGCCTTCAAGAAGCCGCTGCGCGGCGATTTCACCGCTACCGTCATGTTGCCGGCGCCGGAGGTGTGCAAGGCGCTGCAATACGCCGTGACGCGAAAAGGGAAGGGCAAGGTCACGCTGAAGGTCGTACTGGCCGACGCCGGGGGCGTCGCGGCCGTGCTCGAGGGCACCTATGCCCTGTGGGCCAGCCTGCCGCCGGCCGGGTCCGGACAGGCTTAGGGCGTGCATCAAAACCAGGTGCGCGGCTGAAGCCGCTCCTGCCCCCATCTTCTCTTTCTGTAGGAGCGGCTTCAGCCGCGAACTGCTGCTTAATTTCAGAAAGCGCTCCTGGAAAATCAGGCAGAAAAAAGGTGGCGCGCCTGGCCACCTTTTCTTTTTCGACATTCACCGCTCAGGCATGGGGCGCCGCCGTCGCCGCCAGTCCGGCCAGGCTGAAGCGCGTGATGTGCTCGGCCAGCGCCTCGATTTCCGCGTCGCTGCGCGGAATCTTCACGCCGAGTCGCGTCAGCAGCGGCTCGGCCAGGCCGTAATGGAAGCACTGGCTGGTGACGCTGACGGTGAAGCGGTGGATCTCGTCGTCGTCGGCCGCGCGGCCCAGCGCGGCGCCGATCACCGATTTCATGATGGCGAACTGGTGCGACAGGACTTCCTTGACGAGGAAGTCCAGCGCCTCGGTCGGCTCCACGAACTCGCGCACGCAGATCTTGATCTTCTCGTTCTGCTGGGTCGTGAAGACGCGGCGCAGCAGGTTGTGCACCAGCCAGCGCAGGCGCAGGGCGGGCTCGGCCCGGCGCAGCTCCTCGGTTTCCAGGGGATAGGTCGCGATCATGTCTTCGGACTGCTTCTTGATGACGGCCTGGTAGAGGCCCATCTTGCTGCCGAAGTGGTAGTTGATGGCCGAGACGTTGGCGCGGGCCTTGTCGGCGATGTCGCGGGTTTTGGTGCCCTCGAAACCCTGGGCGACGAACAGGGGGGCGGCGGCGTCGATGAGAGCGGCCTGGGTGGCGGCGCTGGAGTCCGTTCCCACCGCGGAAAGCGGGCGAATCCGGTACATGGTGGCTCCTTGAGCCCGGGCGGGGCCGGGGCTTTTCGTGCGAATGATTAAAACAGCCGTTTTAATCTAGTGATTTGTGCTGACGGCGGCAAGCCTTGGTAAAGCCGGGAGAATACCGGCCGGTATGTACGCCATACTAACTGGTATGGTAGAAACGGCTGATTCCAAAAACGGATTCCGCCGCCATGCGCGACCAGTTGCTAGCCGCCCTGCGCGAAGCCGCCCGGCTGAAGGCCCCGGCGCTGCCGGGCCTGGCCGACGTGGCGGCCCTGGCCCGGGTCAGCGAGGCCGAGGTGCGCCAACACCTGGGGCCGGCCGAGAACTTCTCGGCGCTGCTCTCCTACCAGTCGCCGGCCCACGAGACGCGCGACCGCATCATCGCCAGCGCCGCCCGCGTCTTCGCCCGCAAGGGCTTCCAGAAAGCCTCCCTGGACGAGGTGGCGGCCGACGCGGGCCTCACCAAGGGCGCGATCTACTGGCACTTCAGGAACAAGAACGACCTGCTCTTCGCCATGCTGGACTGCCGCCTGCAGCAGGACAGCGCCCCGCTCATGGGCGACCTGCAGGCGTTGATCCGCGACGGGGGCGATCCGCTGGCGGCCCTGACGCGCATGTTCCAGTCCGGCATGCAGCGCTGCACCGACGATCCCGAATGGGGCCACCTCTATCTCGAATGCCTGAACCTGAGCCGCAACGACGAGGTGAAGGAGAAGCTGTCCGCCTTCTACGACCGCATCTGGGCCATGTGCGGGGCCTTCACGCAGGAACTGCAAAAGCACGGCCTCGCCCACGACGGCGTCGACCCCCAGGACGCCGCCGTGTTCTGGGCTGCACTCTTCGACGGCCTCGTGCTGGCCTGGCTGATCAAGGGCGAGGAGCTCGACTTCGATCGCCTGCTGCCCGTCATTTTCCGCATGCTGTGGCAGGGCATCGCCCCGGCAACTCTTTCTGATAACGACAAGAACACCGGAACGGAGAAGCACCATGAGGCATGAAACCGCGCAGCGACAGCTCGCCTGGATGGCGCCGGCCCTGCTGGCCCTGGCGCTGGGCGCCTGCGGCAGCGGCGACGCCACCACGGCCGTTGCCGAGCAAGCCGCGCCGCTGGAGCTGGCGCCGGTCGACGTCGTGCGCGCCGTGAAAGTGCCGGTGAGCGGCGGCCTGCCGGTGTCGGGCACGCTGCAGCCGCTGGTGCAGACCACGGTGCAGTCGCGCGTCGCCGCCGAAGTTGGCAAGGTCTTCGTGCGCGAAGGCGAGCGCGTGCAGCCGGGCCAGGTGCTGGCCCATCTCAATACGCAGGATCTCGACGCGCGCGTGAAGCAGGCCGCGGCCCAGCTTGCCGCCGCCAAGGTCGAGGCCGACCTCAAGCGTGCGCTGGCCGAACGCAACCGCAGGCTGTTCGAAAAGCAATATTTCTCCGAGGTCGATCTCAACCGCAGTCTCGGCGAGGCCGAGGCGAGCGAGGAAAACGTGCGCGCCCAGCAGGCCATGCTCAATATCGTGCGCAAGGCGCTGAACGACGCCAGCGTGAAGGCGCCGCAGGGCGGCATCGTCGCCCGGCGCTATATCGAGCCGGGCAGCAGCGTCGGCATGGACACGCGCCTCTTCGACATCGTCGATCTTGCCGCCATGGAGCTGGAGCTGCCGGTGCCGGCCACCGACATCGCCGCCGTGAAAATCGGACAGCGCGTCGTCTTCACCGTCACCGGCTTCGGCGAGCGCAGGTTCGAGGGCAAGGTGGCGCGCATCAATCCGGTGGCCGATGCCGGCACCCGCGCCATTTCCGTGTACGTGCGCGTCGCCAATCCGGAGCAGGAGCTGAAGGGCGGCATGTACGCCAGCGGCGAGATCAGCGCGGGCGGCAGCGGCGAGGGCGTGGCGGTGCCCCTCGCGGCCCTGCATGCGAGCGCAGGGCAGGCGCCCTGGGTACTGGTGCTGCACCGGGGCAGGCTGGAAAAGCGCAGCGTGGCCGTCGCCGCCCGCGACGAGCGCCGCAATCGCGCCTTCCTGAACTCCGGCATCGGCGAGGGAGATATCGTCGTCGTTGCGCAGCTGACGGAAAACGCCATCAATCAGCCGGCACGGCTCAGCGAATAAGGAGCCCGCCATGTGGCTGACCCGCATCAGCATCAACAATCCCGTCTTCGCGGCCATGCTCATGATGGGGCTGATGGTGTTCGGCCTCTTCGCGACGCGCGAGCTCAGCGTCGAGGAATTTCCGGACATCGGCTTTCCCTTCGTGGTGGTGACGACGCCTTATCCCGGCGCCTCGCCGGAAGTGGTCGAGTCGGACGTCACGCGCAAGGTCGAGGAGGCCATCAATACCATCGCCGGCGTGAAGCAGGTGTTTTCCTATTCGTATGAAGGCCGCTCCATGGTCTTCGTCGAGTTCTACCTCAGCGTGCCGGTGACCACGGCCGTGCAGGACGTGCGCGACAAGGTGGCGCTGGTCAAGGCGGAGTTCCGCGACGAGATCGAGGAGCCCATCATCGAGCGCTTCAATCCCGGCGCCATGCCGGTGCTCTCCTATGCTTTCACCTCGAACGTGCTGTCGCCGCGGGAAATTTCCACCTTCGTCGAGCAGCGCATCCGCAAGCGTTTCCAGACGGTGCCGGGGGTCGGCAAGGTCGACATGATCGGCGGCGTGAAGCGCGAGATCCGCGTCTTCGTGCGGCCGGAGCGCCTGCGCGCCCTCCACGTCGGCGTCGACCAGGTGGTGCGCACGCTGCAGGCGGAAAACCAGGAGCTGCCGGCCGGCACCGTGAGCTCGACGCAATCCGAGCTGGTGGTGCAGATCAAGGGCCGCCTGCAGAGGCCGGAGGACTTCCGCCGCCTCGTGGTGGCGCAGCGCGCCGCCGGGCCGGTCTATCTCGAGCAGGTGGCCGATGTCGTCGACGGCGAGGAAGAGCTGCAGTCCATGGCGCTGGTCAATGGCCGGCGCGCGGTGTCGCTGGACATCGTGAAGACCTCGGACGCCAACACCATCGACGTGGTCGACGACTCCAGGGAAGTTGCGGAAGAGGTGCGCGCCTCGCTGCCGCCCGGCATGGAGATGGTGCTGGTGGCCGACAGCGCGAAATCCATCCGCAGCTCGCTGGACAACGTGAAGAAGACGCTGATCGAAGGCGCCATTCTCGCCGTGCTCATCGTCTTCCTCTTCTTGGGTTCCTGGCGTTCGACGGTGATCACCGGCCTGACGCTGCCGATCTCGCTGCTCGGCACCGTCGCCGGCATCTATTTCTTCGGCTTCACCATCAACCTGATGACGCTGATGGCGCTTTCGCTGTGCATCGGCCTGCTGGTCGACGACGCCATCGTGGTGCGCGAGAACATCGTGCGCCACAACGCCCTGGGCAAGCCGCACCGGCAGGCCGCGCTCGACGGCACGAAGGAAATCGGCCTCGCCGTGCTCGCCACCACGCTCACCATCGTCGCCGTGTTCCTGCCGGTGGCCTTCATGGGCGGCATCATCGGCAAGTTCTTCTACCAGTTCGGCGTGACGGTGGCGACGGCGGTGCTGCTCTCCATGTTCGTGAGCTTCACGCTGGACCCCATGCTGTCCTCGATCTGGTACGACCCGGATGCGCACGGCCGCAGGAAGACGTCATGGCTGGGCCAGGCGCTGGACCGCTTCTCGTCCTGGCTGGACCGGCTCGGCGATGTCTATGTGAAGGTGATCGGCTGGAGCCTGAAGAAAAAAACCTGGAAGGTGAAACTGCCGCTGCCCTACTGGTGGCATGGCTTCCGCGTGCACTGGGCGCATCCCGGCAACCGCAGCCTGGTGATGTTCATGGCGCTGGGCTCGCTGATCGGCGCCTTCGTGCTGGCGTCGAATATCGGCGGTGAGTTCGTGCCGGAGCCGGATCTCTCGGAGATCAACGTGCGTTTCGAGACGCCGTCGGGCTCGGCGCTGGAATACACGCAGAAGAAGGTCGACCAGGTGACGAAGATCATCCGCGAATATCCGGAAGTGATCGCCACCTACGCGACCATCAACAGCGGCATGGACTCCGGCAAGGAGCGCGCCGGCATCCGCGTGCGCCTGAAACCCAAGGCCGAGCGCACCATGAGCCAGAAGCAGCTCGTGGTGGCCATCCGCCAGCGTCTCCTGCGCGTGGCCGGCATCAAGATCACCTCGGTGGCGGCGGCCGCGGAGTCGGTGAACGGCGGGCAGAAGCCCATCATCCTCTCCGTGCAGGGGTCGGACCTGAAAGTGCTGCAGCGCATCTCGGACGAGCTTGTCGCCGGCATGAAGAAGATCCCGGGCCTCGTCGATATCCGCACCTCGCTGTCCGATCCCAAGCCGACGCTGGCGGTGGTCATCGATCGCGCCCAGGCGGCCAGCCTCGGCCTCTCGGTGGCGCAGGTCGGGCAGGCGCTGCGGCCGCTGCTGGCCGGCGACGACGTCACCACCTGGCAGGACCCGCAGGGCGAGAACTACGACGTGACGGTGCAGTTGCCGCGCAGCGAGCGCTACACGGCCGCCGATCTCGGCAGCATCTATCTCGCGAGCGCGTTCACCGATGCCAGTGGCGTGCCGCATATGGTGCCGCTGACGCAGGTGGCGCGCGTCACCGAGACCAGCGGCGCCTCGCAGATCAACCGCCGCAACCTGTTCCGCGAGGTGATGATCGACGCCAACGTCAGCGGCCGGCCGGCCGGCGACATCGGCGCCGACATCCAGCGCCTGCAGGACTCGATGCGGCTGCCGCCGGGCTACCGCTTCCAGACCGAGGGCCAGAACAAGGACATGATCGAGTCCATCGGCTACGCGATCACGGCCCTGATCATGGCGGTGATCTTCATCTACATGGTGCTGGGCTCGCAGTTCAACAGCTTCATCCTGCCGGTTGCCATCATGACCTCGCTGCCGCTGTCGCTGATCGGCGTGTTCATCGCGCTCTTCGCCTTCGGCAGCACGCTGAACATCTTCTCCATCATCGGCGTCATCATGCTGATGGGCCTCGTCACCAAGAACGCCATCCTGCTGGTGGACTTCGTCAAGGTGGCGGTGGAGAACGGCGTCGACCGCCGCACGGCCATCCTGGAGGCCGGACGCACCCGCCTGCGCCCCATCCTGATGACGACCTCGGCGATGATCATGGGCATGCTGCCGCTGGCGCTGGGCCTCGGCGACGGCGCCGAGCAGCGCGCGCCCATGGCGCACGCCATCATCGGCGGCCTCGTCACCTCGACGCTGCTGACGCTGATCGTGGTGCCGGTGGTCTACACCTATCTGGACGATCTCAGGCTGTGGGCGGGGCGGCTGTTGCGGGGCCGCAAGCCGGAGGCTGCAGGGACGGCCCCGGAGGCTGCAGTGTCTGTTCCGAAGGCGGAATAAGGCGGATGGCAGGCAAAAAAATCCCCCGCAGCGGCGGGGGAGCGTCTGACAGGAGTCGTTTGAGGAGAATCGCTTAGCCGTGCCGGCCGGGGAAGTGGCACTGCTTCATCAGCTCGTCGCAGGCCTGGGCAATCATTTCCTCGGTGATGGGAATTTCATGGCCCTCTGCGTCGAGCAGGGCGGCGCCATGGAATTGATTATCGGACATCGTCATCATCAGGTTTTCCTGCGCATACATGGCTTGCATCATTCACCTCACTTGCCCATCCCGGGCCTGGCTGGTGAACACTGGCAGGGGAAACGGGCTCCCCTGGCCAATGCCGAACGTGAACTGAATCACCTTTCACTTGGGCCAGTATAGGAATCGGCCCTTCCTGCGTACCGCACAACCTCGCGTAATGTGTAACGAACTATGAGACAGGTTTCCGAACCTCCTGCCGGGCCGCGGGCCGACACCTTTTTCAGGCTGGGCCTGCTGGTGAATCCGCATGCCGGACTGGGCGGCGCGCTGGCGCTGAAGGGCAGCGACGGCGTCGCCGCCCAGGCCCTGGCGCGCGGCGCGGTGCCGCAGGCCGGCGCGCGCGCCCGGCTGGCGCTGCAGGCGCTGCAGCCCTGGCGGGAGCAGCTGGTGGTCGTGACGGCCGAAGGTGAAATGGGTGCGGGGATCGCCCGCGAGCTCGGCTTCGCCACCGAGATCCGGCATCGGCCGGCCGGCCCGACCACGGCCGCGGATACCGAGGCGGCGGCGCAGGCCCTGCTGGCGGCGCGGGTGGACCTGCTGCTCTTTGCCGGCGGCGACGGCACCGCCCGCGACATCGAGCGCAGCGTCGGCCTCGCCCTGCCGGTCCTCGGCATTCCGGCCGGCGTGAAGATGCATTCCGGCGTCTTCGCCGTGAATCCGCGCGCCGCCGCCGAGATCGTCAAGCTGATGCTGGAGGGCGGACTCGTGGCTATCGACAGCGCCGACGTGCGCGATATCGACGAAGCGGCCCTGCGCGAGGGCCGGCTGGCGGCGCGTTATTACGGTGAGCTCAAGGTGCCGCAGGAAGGCCGCTACCTGCAGAACGTGAAATGCAGCGGCCGCGAGGTCGAGGCCCTGGCGCTGCAGGAGATCGCCGCCGAGGTGAGCGAGCACCTGGCTGCCGGCATCACCTACTTTCTCGGCCCGGGCACCACGGTGGCCGCCCTGATGGAGGCCCTCGGCCTGCCGAACACGCTGCTGGGCGTGGACGTCGTGCTGGACGGCGAACTGCTGGCCGCCGATGCCGACGCAGCGACACTGGAGGCGCTCGCCGCCGCCGGCCCCTGCCGGCTCATCCTCACGGCCACGGGCGGGCAGGGCATGCTGCTCGGGCGCGGCAACCAGCAGCTCTCGCCGGCGGTGCTGCGCGCCGTGGGCCGCGACGGGCTCATCGTCGTCGCCACGCACGAGAAGCTGAAAGCCCTGAAGGGCCGGCCGCTGCTGATGGACCTGCCGGACGAGGCGCTGGCGCAGGACTTCACCGGCTTCATCGAGGTGGTGACCGGTTACCGCAACCGCGTGCTCTACCGGCTGGCGACTCACGCCGGCCTCTGAGCTTGCCGCTTGCCGGCCGCAGGCGGCCGATTCCCGCCCGGACTTTCCCTGCCGTCACGAGAGGGAGCGTAGGCGAACAGCGGTTTTTGCATGGCCCCTAAATGACCATGCCCGCACTCGGGTGCGGGCATGGTCGGTGGCGTCAATTCAGACTGCCAGGATTTTTACGCAGTCTGATGGGCGGGTTTTTTATCGGCAGCGTCGTCAGACCTGCTTCATCTGCAGCGCTTCGATGCGCTTCTCCAGCGGCGGGTGGCTCATGAAGAGCGCCGCGAAGCTGAAGCCCTGCTGCCTCTTGCCCTCGGTGATGGCGAAGGCCGTCATTTCCGCCGGCATCTGGTCGGGCACTTCGTGCTCGGCCTGCAGGCGGCGCAGGGCATTGATCATGGACTGCTTGCCGGCCAGGCGGGCGCCGGCCTCGTCGGCGCGGAACTCGCGGAAGCGCGAGAACCACATGACGATGGTCGAGGCCAGGATGCCGAGCACGAGGTCGGCGATCATGCTGGTGACGAAGTAGGCGATGCCCGGGCCTTCCTCGTTCTTGAAGATCACGCGGTCCACGAAGTTGCCGATGATGCGCGAGAAGAACATCACGAAGGCGTTCACCACGCCCTGGATCAGCGCCAGCGTCACCATGTCGCCATTGGCGACATGGCCGATCTCGTGGCCGAGCACGGCCTTCACCTCGTCGCGGCTCATGCGCTGCAGCAGGCCGGAGGACACGGCGACCAGCGCCGCGTTCTTGTTCCAGCCGGTGGCAAAGGCGTTGGACTGCAGGCTCGGGAAGATGCCGACTTCCGGCATCTTGATGCCGGCCTTGGCGGCCAGTTCCTGCACGGTCATGACCAGCCAGCGCTCTTCTTCGGTACGCGGGTTCTCGATCAGCTGCGTGCCCGTGGTGCGCTTGGCCATCCATTTGGACAGGAACAGCGAGACCAGCGAGCCCACCATGCCGAACACGAAGCACATGATGAGCAGGGACTGCAGGTTCAACTGGTTACCGGCGGTGTGCGTGGAGCCGACGCCGAGCAGGTTGAGCACGATGCCCGCCACCACGACCACGGCAAGGTTGGTGAGGAGGAACAGGAAGATTCGGAACATGGGTGAGTTATCTCCAGTGGGGATATGCACTTTCGCGACGCGCAGGTGACATGCGCGCAGGCGACATTCGCAACTTAGGGATGGCAGAGCCGGAATTCAAGCGGCCAATGCGTAAAACTTGCCGATAAGCCCCCCGTGGGAGCGGCTTCAGCCGCGAATATCCGGTTCGCGGCTGAAGCCGCTCCCACGGGGTCGGGAATATCCCGTTTGCGGCTGCAGCCGCTCCCACGGGGCGAGGGCCGGCCTCAGGCGCTGCCGTAGCGCTGCCGCAGCGTCTCCAGGAAGCGGGCGAGGCGGCCGATGGCTTCGCGCAGCTCTTCCTTGTTGGGCAGGAAGACGACGCGGAAATGGTCGGGCGCCGGCCAGTTGAAGCCGCTGCCCTGCACCAGCAGCACCTTTTCGGCGCGCAGCAGATCGAGAATGAACTCCTGGTCGTCCTTGATCGGGTAGACCTGGGGATCGAGGCGGGGAAAGAGGTAGAGCGCACCCTCCGGCTTCACGCAGGAGACGCCGGGGAGGGAGTTCAGCATGTCCCAGGCCAGGTTGCGCTGCTCGTGCAGGCGGCCGCCCGGCTTGATGAGGTCGTTGATGCTCTGGTAGCCGCCCAGCGCGGTCTGGATGGCGTTCTGCGCCGGCACGTTGGCGCAGAGGCGCATGGAGGCCAGCATGTCGAGGCCTTCGATGTAGTCGCGCGCCGCGTCCTTGTTGCCGCTGACCATGAGCCAGCCGGAGCGGAAGCCGGCCACGCGGTAGGACTTGGAGAGGCCGTTGAAGGTCACCGTCAGCAGGTCCGGCGCCAGCGTGGCGAGGCAGGTGTGCCGGGCCTCGTCGTAGAGGATCTTGTCGTAGATCTCGTCGGCGAAGAGCACGAGGTCGTGCCTGCGGGCGAGGGCGACGATGCCCTCGAGGATATGTTTCGGATACACCGCGCCGGTCGGATTGTTGGGGTTGATGACCACGATGCCGCGCGTCTTCGGCGTGATCTTCCTTTCCATGTCCGCGAGGTCGGGATACCAGCCGTTGTTCTCGTCGCAGAGGTAATGCACCGGCGTGCCGCTGGAGAGGGTGACGGCGGCGGTCCAGAGCGGATAGTCCGGCGCCGGGATCAGCATCTCGTCGCCGGTGTTGAGCAGGGCCTGCATGGCCATGACGATGAGCTCGGAAACGCCGTTGCCGATGTAGATGTCGCCCACCTCGACGCCGAACAGGCCCTTCTGCTGGTAGTACTGCATGACGGCCTTGCGCGCGGCGAAGAGGCCCTTGG
Organism: Pseudomonadota bacterium; assembly: GCA_049320605.1. Taxonomy (GTDB): domain Bacteria; phylum Pseudomonadota; class Gammaproteobacteria; order Pseudomonadales; family Moraxellaceae; genus UBA2031. Next base: position 237,764 of record JBMOQI010000013.1, read on the forward strand.
ATTCGCAGTAGCCGATGGCGCCGGGCAGGTTGGCGATGACGTCGGCCAGGATCTCCTGGGGCGCCTCGAAGCCGAAGGGCGCGGGGTTGCCGATGTTGAGCTTGATGATCCTGTGGCCCTGTTCCTCCATGGCCAGGGCGGCCTTGAGCACGGGGCCGCGGATGTCGTAGCAGACGTTCTGGAGCTTGTCGGATTTCTTTACTTGCATGGCGGCGGGCTCGCGCGTGGCGGTGGCATGGGTCGATACGGTCCCCGGCGGATGCTGGCGCCGGTAGTCTTCCATCGCGTTCAGGAGCTGCTCGACCGTGGCGACGCGCGGACTGCGGCCCTTCTTCAGCTCGCCCACGAAGTTGGGGTCCTTGCGGAAGAGGACACCGAACTGGGAAGCGCTGATCCCGGGGTAGTCACGGAGGAAGGACTCGACTTGGTCCAGAAAGGTCATGGGACGGCCCTAGGGTTTGATCGGAGGCCTCATAGGCTATTTCCTATTTTTACGTTTTGCCATAGGGAGGCGCGGAAAAAGTTCAGCGGCTTAGTTGCCGGGCGGGCGCAATTCCGGCTTGATCCCTTGCAAGTGAGGCGGGCTGCCCATAAGCCACATAAGTGGCAAGCCTGCGCAGGAGCAAGTCCCATGAGCGAAGACAAGGTGGTGAAATCCGAGGCCGAATGGCGGCGCGAACTCTCGCCCGAGGAATACCGGATCTGCCGCGAGAAGGGCACCGAGCGCGCCTTCACCGGCGAATACTGGGACGAGCACCGCGCCGGCACCTACCGCTGCCGCTGCTGCGCCGAGCCGCTGTTCACCTCTGCGGCCAAATTCGACTCCGGCTGCGGCTGGCCGAGCTTCTTCCAGCCGCTCGCGGCAGGCGGCGTCGCAGAGCATCGCGACACCAGCCATGGCATGATCCGCACCGAGATCGTCTGCCGGAAATGCGGCTGTCATCTGGGCCATGTATTCAGCGATGGCCCGCGGCCGAGCGGCCTGCGCTACTGCGTGAACTCGGCCTCGCTCCGGCTCGATCCCGGCGCGGACCCGGCAGAAAAACAGGATTTACCCATTTAAGGAGGGCCCATGCCCAGCGTTTACGATTATTCCGCCAAGACCATCACCGGCGAAGACAAGCCGGTTGCCGATTTCCGGGGCCAGGTGCTGCTCGTCGTCAATACGGCCAGCAAGTGCGGCTTCACGCCGCAGTTCAAGGGCCTCGAGGCGCTCTACGGGAAATACCGCGAGCAGGGCTTCAGCGTGCTGGGCTTTCCCTGCAACCAGTTCCTCGGGCAGGAACCGGGCGACGAAGCGCAGATCAGCGAATTCTGCGAGCTCAACTACGGCGTGACCTTCCCCCTGTTCGCCAAGATCGACGTCAACGGCGACAACGCGCACCCGCTCTTCCGGCACCTCACCAACGCCGCGCCGGGCCTGCTCGGCAGCAAGGCGGTGAAATGGAACTTCACCAAGTTCCTGGTCGACCGCAAGGGCAATGTGGTGCATCGCTACGCACCGGCCACCAAGCCGGAGGACATCGAATCCGACCTGCGCATGCTGCTGTAGAAGCGCTCGCTCCGGTCTCGCCGCGATGCGGGCGGGGCCGGAAAAAGCCCCGGTTTTTCACCGCCTTGGCGAATGCATCGTTCCCTGCAATTCCTGCTTGACGCTTTTGCGGGAGCCCCCCTAGAATGCGCGCCTCGCTCGGCTGGCCGGGCGAACCAGACGTGGGGCTATAGCTCAGCTGGGAGAGCGCTACAATGGCATTGTAGAGGTCAGCGGTTCGATCCCGCTTAGCTCCACCACGTTTCTGGCCCCATCGTCTAACGGTTAGGACATCGCCCTTTCACGGCGGTAACCGGGGTTCAAATCCCCGTGGGGTCACCAAATAAAAACCCCCGGTCACGTCGGTGACCGGGGGTTTTTATTTGCTGCGTTCCCGCGCGGGCGGAGCGAAAACGGCGACGCGCCGGCAGGCGCCCCGACACCGCAGGGCGCCGGTTTGCAGCGACACGGCACGACACACTGGCAGGCACGCCGCAACTTCGAGAAACTGCGCAGCGAAAAACGCAGATACCCGAGGCCGTCCGATGTTCTCCCGCACGCTTTCCTTCCGCACGCCGCGGCGCCCGCCGTCAGCCCGCGCCGGTATCGCCGCGTGAATTTCTCCGGATTGCCGGCACTCGGCATCGGCATCAGCCTGAGCCTCTCGTCCAGGCCCGATCCGGTGGCGCTGGCCGGTGCGGCCGGCGGCCCGCAGTTCGTCGAGTACGCCGGCCTGGCCGAGGCGGAGGGCGTGATCGCGGAAGTCGCGCGCATCCGCGCCGCCGGCGTGCCGGTGCTCTTCCATCCCGCCTACATCAACTTCTGCGGTTCGTTTCCGAACCACGCCGCCTGGCTGGCGGCCACCGCGGCGCATGTGCGCGCCGTCGGCTCGCCCTGGTTCGCGCAGGACTGCGCCTACTGCTTCTGGGAGCAGGGGCCGTCGTATGCCACGCAGCTCGGTTATTTCATTCCGCCCATCCTGAACGAGGCGTCGCTGCAGCGCGCCGTCGCCCGCGTGCGCGAAGTGCAGGCCGCGGTGAACGTGCCGGTGGCGGTGGAGCCGCCGCCCATGGCCTTCGCCGTCGGCAGCATGCCGCTCTTCACTTTTTTCGGACGCCTTTCGCGGGCCACCGGCTGCGCGCTGCTGCTCGACATGGGGCATCTGGTGTCGTGGGAGATGGCCAGCGGAGGGCGTGTGCTCGACGCCATCGACGAGCTGCCCCGGGCCAGCGTCATCGAGCTGCATGTCGCCGGCGGCCGCCTGCGCCAGGCCGCGGACGGCCCGGTCTACCTGGACATGCACGAGGCGCCGGTGCTGCCGGAAAGCTGGCGCATGCTGGAGGCGCTGCTGCCGCTGCTGCCCGACGTGAAGGCGCTCTGCTACGAGTGCGAGGGCCTGGACGCGGCGCCGGTGCTGGCGGTGCTCGCGCAATTGCGCGAACGCGTGCGCGCGGCGAGCGCGAGCACGGCGCTGCAAGTCGCTGCTGGCGTGGCGTCATGAGTTTTGCCGCCCAGGAGCAGGCGCTGCTCGATCTGATTTTCGATCGCGAACTGCGGGCCGCCTTCCGGCGCGAGGGTCCAGCGGCGCTGGCGCGCTACCGTCTCGAAGAGCAGGAGCTGCAGGACTTCACCGTTATCCGCATAGAGGCGCTGGAGATGGATGCCGCGGCGCGCGTGAATTTCATCCTGGCGCAGTACTGCCGCCATTTCCCGCTGACCTTCAGCCTGGCATCGTCGCTGCCGCCGGGGCTGGACCGCCTGCGCGGGCTCGTCGACGCCGCGCTCATGCGCACGGCGCCGGCCGAGCGCCTCGGCCGCTTCGGCCTCGCGCTGCGCGACGGCCTGCGCGCGGCCGGCGGTTTTGCCGATGCGCAGGAGCGGGCGCTGGTGCTGAGCCTCGTCGAGGCCGAGCTCGGCATGGCGTGGACGGCGCAACTGGCACGCCAGGCCAGCCACGCCGGCGAGCTGCCGGAAGCGGCGGGCGGCGAGCCGCCGGCCGACTGGCTGCAGCGGCCCCTGCAGCTCGCCGCGCTGACCAGCGCGGCCGTCCTGCCGCGCCCCTATCCCACGCTGAAAGCCGAGCTCTGTCCCTGCACCGGCGCCGAACTCTGGCGCCGGCTAGGCCGCGAACCCCTGACCGTGGCGCAGCGCCGCCGGGTGCTGGCGCCGCGCGACCTGCGGCTGCTGGTCGCGCGGGCCGGCGTCGTTCGGCCGGCGTCCTGCGAGCCCGAGGTGGAGCACGTCACGGTGGAGCTGGGCGAAGGCTTCGCGCGCCTGCTGCCGCATCTCGATGGCCGCGCCGACATTGCCGCGCTGCTGGCGCAACTGCGCGCGGCCGGCGCCGGCGCGCCGCTGCTGGAGGGGGTCACGTCCGGCTTCCGCCGGCTCTGGCAGAACGGGATGCTGCAGGCAGTCCTGCGCCAGGAGCCTCCCCCGGATTTTCCGTGACGCTGCTGGGGGTGGGTGCGGGCGCGCTTTTGTCAATCAGCAACACAACCTGCCTGCCTCGGCAATTGAACTTTTCCCCGGCGCGGCCGATGGTTGAGGCATCGCTCACCCATGGAGGAGTCGGTGCCATGACCCGGATGTCTCTCCCGCTGTTGCGCCGCCTGGCGCTCCTGCTCGTCCTGCTGTTGGCCGCGCCCCTGCCGGCGCAGGCCGCCTTCTGGGACGACTACCGCAGCGCCACGCTCACCTACACGCCCGAGGCCTGGCCGGCAAAGCTGGAGGGCGACCTCTACGTGCCGCGGGACAAGAAGAGGGCACCGTATCCGGTGGTGGTGCTGGTGCACGGCGGGGCCTGGAACAAGGGCGACAAGAAGACCATGGCCAGGGCCGGCCGGGCGCTGGCCGGGAAGGGCTACGCCGCCTTCGCCGTGAACTACCGGCTGGTGCCGCAGTTCCGCTATCCCGCCCAGCTCGAGGACATGCAGCAGGCCCTGCGCTGGCTGCAGCAGAATGCCGAGACATACCGGCTCGACATGAACCGCGTGGCGCTCTGGGGCTACTCCGCCGGCGGCCACCTGGCGGCGCTGGCGGGCGTGCAGCCGATCACCACCGACCTGCCCACGGTGCGCGCCGTGATCGCCGGCGGCACCCCGGCCGACCTGCGCGATTCCGACGCGCCCTCGGTGCGCGCCTTCCTCGGCGGCTCGAAGACGGAGCAGGCCGCCGCCTATCGCGAGGCCTCGCCCATTGCCCATGTGCATGCCGGGCTGCCGGCCTTCTTCCTCTACCACGGCACGGCCGACGAACTGGTCGAGCCGGCGCAGTCCGAACGCTTCGCCGCCGCCCTGAAAGAGGAGGGCGTGCCGGTCGAGCTGATCAGGCTCGAGGGCGAGGACCATCGCCGCGCGGCCTCGGCGGTGAAGCACTACCTGCCCAACCTGATGGGTTTCCTGGAGAAGTACCTGGGGCCGGCGGCGCGCTAGTGTTCACAGTATCCGTAGGGTGGAACCCGCGCAGCGGTTTCCACCATCGGGCCTGTGGCAAACATTCGGCGAAAAACCCTGCGGGTGTTCCGCCCTACTGCGTAGTCGCCAGGCGCCGGAAAAACGGCTGAACCGGGCGCCGGTTCGACCTAGGCGCGTAATACCCTTGTGTTAGAGTCTGGCCATTCCGCGGGAGAAATTCATGGCCGACTCAACTCTGACCGGCGAACTGGATCAGGAACTGTTCTGGCGTCTCATCGAGATCAGCACGGCGCTCTCCAGCGAGCGCAACACCTCGCGCCTGTTCGAACGCATCCTCGATGCCGCCCAGGACATCACCCATGCCGACGGCGGCACGCTCTACCTGATCAAGGAACGCGAGGAGGGCCGTCCGGTCCTGGAGTTCGAGATCCTGCGCAACGATTCGCTCGGCCTCATGCTGGGCGGCACCTCCGGCAACCCCATCGAGCTGCCGCCGCTGCCGCTCTACCGCGAGGACGGCAGGCCCAACCACGGCAACATCGCCACCCACACCGCGCTGACGCGCAGGATGGAGAACATCGAGGACGCCTACGCGGCCTCCCACCTCGACTTCTCCGGCACCAAGGCCTTCGACGCCCGCTCCGGCTACCGCTCCCGATCCTTCCTGACCGTGCCGCTCTGCAATCACGCCGACGAGATCATCGGCGTGCTGCAGTTGCTCAACGCCAAGGACCCGAAGAGCGGCGAGGTCATCGCGTTTCCCCGGCGCCTCGAGCCCATCGTCGCGGCGCTGGCCTCGAGCGCGGCCATCGCGCTCGACAACCAGATCCTGCTGCAGGACCACAAGGACCTGCTCGACGCCTTCATCAAGGTCATCGCCCAGGCCATCGACGCCAAGTCCGCGCATACCAGCGCGCACTGCCAGCGCGTGCCGGCGCTCACCGAGATGATCGCGCAGGCCGCCTGCGCCACCCGCGAAGGCCCGCTCAAGGATTTCGACCTCGACGAGTCCGACTGGTACGAGCTGCATGTCGCCTCGTGGATGCACGACTGCGGCAAGCTCGCCACGCCCGACTCCGTGCTCGACAAGGCCACCAAGCTGCACCTCATGCTGGACGGCATCGACGCCGTGAAGACGCGTTTCGCCGCCGCCATGGCCCAGCTCGAGCTGCGCTTCCTGCGCGAGATGGCGCAGCATCCGGGGCAGGCCGACGCCCTGCGCGCCGTCCTGGAGCAGGAGCTCGCGGTGCTGCGCGACGACTGCCTCTTCATCGAGAGGGCCAACGTCGGTGGCGAATTCATGAAGCCGGAAGACCAGGCGCGCGTGCGGCAGATCGCCGCGCACCGCTGGACCGACCACCTCGGCCGGGAGCAGGCCATGCTGACCGAGGCCGAGGTGAAATACCTCTGCATCGAGCGCGGCACGCTCTCGCACGAGGAACGGCAGAAGATCAACGACCATATGAAGGTGACGGTGCAGATGCTGGAGTCGCTGCCCTTCCCGAAGAACCTCCGGCGCGTGCCGGAATACGCCGGCGGCCACCACGAGAAGATGGACGGCAGCGGTTTTCCGCGCGGCCTGAAGCGCGAGCAGATGTCGTGGCCGGCGCGCATGATGGCCATCGCCGACATCTTCGAGGCGCTGACCTCGAGCGACCGGCCCTACAAGCCGCCGATGAAGATATCGCAGGCGCTCTCCATCCTGCAGAAGATGAAGCAGCAGAACCATATCGATCCCGACCTCTACGAGCTCTTCGTGAAATCGCATGTGTGGGAAAAATACGCCCGCGTGCACCTCAGGCCCGAGCAGCTCGATGTCGAGGATGCGACGCCGTATCTCTGAGGGGCTCTGGCAGAATTGACGGCGTTGGTTTTTTGGGGTTTAGCCACGGCCTGCGGCGGGCGCTGCGGCGCTGCCACAGGGGGGCTTCTGCGGTAGTGGATTTGCTTATGGGCGCTGCCTGGTGCGTCTTGCCGGCGGGGCCTCACTTTCTTGTACGCGGCCTGCGGCCTCGCCCTTCGGGCCGTCCTGCGGACGTTCACCTCGCTGCGCGAGGATGTGCTTCGCCAATAGAAAGCAAGCAAAGAAAAGGTGATTACGCGGTAACGCCGGCAGGCGCAAGCACAGGAGCGATTTCATGCAGAACCCCTTTGATCTTTCCGGCAAGGTTGCCCTCGTCACCGGCGGCAGCCGCGGCATCGGCGAGGCCATCGCGCGCCTGCTCGCGGCCCAGGGCGCGCACGTGATCGTCGCCAGCCGCAAGCTGGCGGGCTGCGAGGCGGTGGCGTCCGCCATCCGCGACGGCGGCGGCAGCGCGGAGGCGATGACCTGCCATATCGGCGAGATGGAGCAGATCGACGCCATTTTCGCGGCCATCGCGGCAAAGCACGGCCGCCTCGACATCCTCATCAACAACGCCGCGGCGAATCCCTATTTCGGTCCCATCGAAGATACCGACCTCGGCGCCTTCCAGAAGACGCTGGACGTGAACATCCGCGGCTATTTCTTCATGTCGTCGAAGGCGGTGAAGCTGATGGCTACGCAGGGCGGCGGCGCCATCGTGAACGTGGCCTCGGTGAACGGCGTCATTCCCGGCCAGTGGCAGGGCATCTACTCCATCACCAAGGCCGCCGTGATCTCCATGACGCAGGCCTTCGCCAAGGAATGCGCCCATCACGGCGTGCGCGTGAACGCGCTGCTGCCGGGCTTCACCGACACCAAGTTCGCCGCCGCGCTGACGCAGAACGAGCAGATCCTGAAGACGGCGCTGGCGCATGTGCCGATGAACCGCGTGGCGCAGCCGGAGGAGATGGCCGCGGCCGTGCTCTATCTCGTCGCGCCGGGCGCGAGCTACACCACCGGCGCCTGCCTCACCGTCGACGGCGGCTACCTGCTGGCCTGAAAGTTTTCAAGGCCAATAAAAAACGCGCCGGCCGGCGCGTTTTTTATTTGGGTAAGAATCCCTGCTAGCTGTGTTCGATCAGCGCCCGCGCGATACCGAGCAGCAGGCCGACAAAGCCGCCCACGACGACGCCGTTGACGCGGATCATGTGCAGGTCGCCGCCGACCTCGGTTTCGATCTTGGCGATCATCTCGCGCGTGTCCCAGGCGTGGATGCGGCTCGCCACGTAGCGGATGATGGAGTCCGCGTACTCGTCGGCGAACACCACGGCCAGCTCCTCGATCTCGGCGTTCAGGGCGGCGCGCACATGCGCATTCTCCTGCAGGTGGCGGCCGAGGCGCAGCAGGGCGCCGCGCAGGTTGGCGGCCAGGCCCGAGTTCTCCTTCTGCAGGTCGTTCTTCACCGCATCGCGCAGGATGACGATGGCGCTGGTGACGAAGTTCACCACGGCCGGGCTCGAGGCCAGCGCGTTCTTCATGGCGTTCAGGCGCTGCGCCAGCTCGCTGCCGTCGTCCTGCAGCGCCACCATGAGGTCGTGGGCGTTTTCCTCCAGGCCGGTGCGCCAGGGATGGGCGCGGTCTTCCAGCAGCGTTTCCACCTGCTGCACGAAGGTCTCGATGATGCGCTTCTGCACGTCGATGCCGACCCAGCTCGCGGTGCGCGCGAGGCCGCCGACGCCGAGCTCCTCGAAAACGCGCCGCGCCACGTCGCGCGCCCTGTCCGGGTGGGCCTTGACCCACTTGTCGGCATTGTCGAGGGCGAGCTGCAGCGCCTCGTGGTGGAAATCGTTCTCCAGCACGGCGCGCAGGATCTGGCTCGCCATGCGGTGCATGGGCGTGCTCTTCACCCATTCGATGGCGTTTTCCTGCAGGAAGGCCTGGATGTCGCGGCTCTCGAAGACCTGCAGCAGGCGCGGACCGATGCGCTGCGCGAGATCGCTGATGCGGCGCACGTTCGCCGCGCTCGCCAGCCAGTCGCCGATGGCGAGGCTGAGGTCGGCCTCGCGCAGGGATTTGCGCAGGATATGCGGCGCCATGAAGTTTTCCTGCACGAACTTGCCCATGGACTCGGCGATGCGGGTCTTGTTGCGCGGGATGATCTCGGTGTGCTCGCGCAGCAGCGCGGGCAGCGGCAGCCGGCCGAAGGGATTGCGGAACAGCACGGTGACGGCATACCAGTCGGCGAGGCCGCCGACGACGCCGGCCTCGGCGCCGAGCGCGAGGATGCCGAGCAGGGTGGCGTGCTCCGGAAAGAATTTCTCCAGCAGCAGCAGCGTGATCCAGAGCAGGGCCGCGGTGACGAGCGCGATGTTGGCGAGCAGGCGGCTGCGGGCGAGGGCGGGCGGCGAATCGGGAAGCATGCGCAGAAATCCAATAAGGACCTGCCACCGGCGGCGCGTCGGCAGGTCGAAGGTGCAGGCGGGTACTTTTTTGTGGCGGCCAGTATGGCAGCGCCCGAAGCGGCGCGGTGTCTGCTCGGCGCAGTTTGTTCGCAGGGGAAAACCTAGCAAATGCCGCGCCGGGCTGTGAAGTTATTGACACCCGCTGGCGGCAGGGCGCGCCGGAGAATTTTGTAAAGGAGGTGTTGCGCCGGTGGGCGCCTGGACAATTACTTAATATTGCACATAATGTCTTATTATGTAACATTTTGGCCATGGCAACGCCCGGCTGGAGCCAGTGCCCATGCCCCCCAATCCCCGCCAGCTCATCCTCAACCTGCTGCTGGCCGCCGCCGACGGCGAGATCGCTGCGCGCGACGCCGTGGCGAGCGGCGCGCTCTTCGGCATCCGCGAGAACAGCGTGCGCGTGGCGCTGGCGCGCCTGGCCGGCGCCGGCCTCATCGAGGCGGCCGGGCGCGCCAGCTACCGCCTCGGCCCGCAGGGCGCGGGACTGGCGGCGGAGGTCGCCACCTGGCGCCGGGCCGAGCAGCGTGCGCAGGTCTGGCAGGGCGGCTGGGTGGCCGTGCATGCCGGCGCGCTCGGGCGCAGCGACCGCGTCGCCCTGCGCGCCCGCGACCGCGCCCTGGCGCTGCTCGGCCTGCGCGAGCTCGACCGCGGCCTCTTTCTGCGTCCGGACAACCTGGCCGGCGGCGTCGCCGGCGTGCGCGAAAGACTGCACAAGCTCGGCATCGAGCCCGAGGCCGCCGTCTTCCAGGCCGCCGGCCTCGATGCGGCGCGCGAAAAGCGCGCCCGCGCGCTCTGGGACGGCAGGGCATTGAGCAGGCGCTACCGGCAGACGCGGCAGCAGCTCGAGAGGTGGCTGGCCCGCGCCGGCGAGCTGGAGCCGGACGTGGCCGCGCGCGAATCCTTCCTGCTCGGCAACGAGGCCATCCGCCAGCTCGTCTTCGATCCCCTGCTGCCCGAGCCGCTGGTGGATGTCGGCGAGCGTCGCGCCTTCGCTGAAGCCCTGCAGCATTTCGATCTGGCCGGCCACGCCATCTGGCGCCGGTTTTTCCAGCAGGCGCTGCCGGCGACCGCCAGCGGCCGCGGCAAAAAACTGCAGTGATTTTTCCGGAGACTCGCATGAACGGTTTCGTTCCCGAATCCGCCACGCCCCTGGCACTGCCGGCGGAAACCCGGCGCAAGCTCACCGATCTTTTCTCGCGCGAAGAAATCAGAATGCTGACGGCGCGCTCCGACCTCATGGGCTTCTGGGCCGTGGGCTCGACCTGGGCCGTGATTGCCGGCGCCTTCGCGCTGCTGGCCTGGGCGGGCACGCAGCCGCTGGCCGTCGCCATGCCCGCCTTCGCGCTCGGGCTGTGCCTGATCGCCGGCCGCCAGCTCTGCCTCGCCATCCTCATGCACGATGCCTCGCACGGCACGCTGTTCAGAACGAAATGGCTGAACGACGTACTGGCCGACTGGACCTGCGCCCGCCCGATCTGGAACGACCTCGCCAAATACAGGGCGCATCACTTCGTGCACCACACGCAGACCGGCACGGCGGAGGACAGCGACATCTCGCTGGTCGAGCCCTTTCCCTGCACGCGCGCCGCGCTGGCGCGCAAGTTCCTGCGCGACCTCTCGGGCCTGACCGGCCTCAGGTTGCTGTTCGGCCGCCTGCTGATGGACCTCGGCTATCTGAAGTGGAGCATCGCCAACGACGTGGTCCGGCTGCCGCAAGAGGGCGTGACGCCGCTGCATCGCGCAAGGCTGCTCCTGCGCAACGCCACCCCCACCGCGGCCGTGAACGCGCTGCTGGTTGCCGCGCTCTGGGCCGCCGGCCATCCCTGGCTCTTCGGCGCCTGGGTGCTGGCCTATATGACGCCGTTTTCGCTCTTCCTGCGCATCCGTTCCATGGCCGAGCACGCCTGCACGGAAAAGACCCCGGACATGTTCCGCAATACGCGCTCGACGCGGGCCGGCTGGCTGGCGCGCGCCACCGTGGCACCCCTCCACGTGAACCATCACCTCGAGCATCACGTCATGGCGTCGGTGCCGCATTTCCGCCTGCCGCGCATGCACCGCCTGCTGCGCGCGCGCAATGCCGTGCCGGCGCCGCCGGGGTATCTCGATGTGCTGCGCCTCGTGTCCTCCGGCGCCGGCGGCAGGGTTCGCGGCTAGCGCTTCCCGCCGGCTGGACGCTCAGCCGGTGCAACTTTTCACCGTTGCAAGAAAAAGCCCGCCGGGATGGCGGGCTTTTCGTTGGCGCAAGTGACGCACACCTGCCGATTGCCGGTGCGGGCGTCAGAGACGCCGCACCTTGAACGCGCGCCCCTTGATCTTGCCGAGTCCTTTCAGCGCCGCGCTCGCCACGCCGCGCTCCACCGCCACGAAGGCCTGCAGGTCGAAGATGTCGATCTTGCCGATCTGCGCACCGGCAAGGCCGGCCTCGCCGGTCAGCGCGCCCAGGATGTCGCCGGGCCGCAGCTTGTCCTTGCGGCCGCCGGCGATGTTCAGCGTCACCATGCGCGGCGGCGCCGGCGGCGCAGGGTCGGTGACGGCCGGCAGCGGCTGCCACGCCACCTTCAGCTTCTGATAGGCCTCGACGGCGTTGACGCGATGCGCCTCCGCCGGCGCGCACAGCGAGAGCGCCAAGCCCGCCTGGCCGGCGCGGCCGGTGCGGCCGATGCGGTGCACATGCACTTCCGGATCGAAGGCCATCTCGACATTGATCACCGCTTCGAGATTTTTAATATCGAGGCCGCGCGCCGCGACGTCGGTCGCCACCAGCAGCGGGCAGCTGCCGTTGGCGAACTGCAGCAGCACGAGATCGCGGTCGCGCTGCTCGAGATCGCCGTGCAATGCGGCGATAGGGAAGCCTTGCGCGCCGAGCGCAGTTGCCACGTCTTCGCAGCGCTGCCTGGTATTGCAGAAGAGCAGGGCGGAGGCGGGGCGGTAATGCCGCAGCAGCGTCGCCAGCGCCGCGAGGCGGTCGCGGTTGTCGATCTCGAAAAAACCTTGCCGGATCGAGGTCTCGGTAGCCGGCTCCGCCACCGTCACTGTCACCGGGTCGCGCTGGAAGCGGCCGGAGAGCGCGCGGATCTCGGCGGAGTAGGTGGCCGAGAACAGCAGCGTCTGCCGCCTCTGCGGCAGCTGGCCGACGATGTCCGTGATGCTCTCGTTGAAGCCCATGTCGAGCATGCGGTCGGCCTCGTCCAGCACCAGCGTGCGCAGCTGGCGGAAATCCACCGAGCCCTTGGCGAGATGCTTCAGCACGCGCCCCGGCGTGCCGACGACGACGTGCGCGCCGTGCTCCAGCGAGTCGAGCTGCGGGCCCATCGGCACGCCGCCGCAGAGGCTCAGGATCTTGATGTTGCCGGCGAAGCGCGCGAGGCGGCGCAGCTCCTTCATCACCTGGTCGGCAAGTTCGCGCGTCGGGCAGAGCACCAGCGCTTGCACAGTGAAGTTGCGCGGATCGAGCGGAGCGAGCAGGCCGATGCCGAAGGCCGCGGTCTTGCCGCTGCCGGTGCGCGCCTGCGCGATGACATCGCGGCCGGCGAGCAGCGCGGGCAGGCTCTGCGCCTGGATCGGCGTCATGCTGCGGTAGCCGAGTTCGCCCAGCGTGGCGAGCAGGGCGGGCGGCAGGGCGAGGGAGGAAAACGCCGCGGCGTCGGAGGCAGTGGTCATGGGCTCGGGCCTGAAGTTTGATGGAGCACGCCGCGCGCGGCAGGCCGTGAAAGAAGCAAGGCTGCGCTCATTCGGCGTCGCGTTCGGCGTCGCGTTCGCGGCGGCGCTCCGCTTCCTCGCGCGCGTCCATGATTTCGCGCAGCAGGCTGTCGAGGTCGGCCGGGGTGGCGTCCTCTTCGACCACGCCGGTGAGTTCGCTCGCGGGCGTCAGCTCGCCGCCTTCGTACAGCATCCAGATTTCCGGGCCGTAGCGGCTGTCGAGCAGTTCCGGCGCGAACTGTCCGAAGAAGTTCGCGAGGTTGGCGACGTCGCGCTCCAGCATCGGCCGCGCGTGGTTGTTGCCGGCGGCATCGACGGCCTGCGGCAGGTCGATGATCACCGGGCCCTGCGGGTCCATCAGGATGTTGAATTCGGAGAGATCGCCGTGCACGAGGCCGGCGCAGAGCATGCGCACCACTTCGCGCACGAGTTGCCGGTGACACTCCCGGGCGTCATCCGGCGTGAAGTCTACCTCGCTGAGCCGTGGCGCCGGATGGCCGTCGCCATCGTTCACCAGCTCCATCAGCAGCACGCCGTCGAAGCAGCCGTAGGGGACCGGCACGCGCACGCCGGCCTCGGCCAGGCGGTAGAGGGCGCTGACCTCGGCGTTCTGCCAGGCGTCTTCCCTCTGCTCGCGGCCGAAGCGGGAACCTTTTTCCATGGCGCGCGCGAGGCGGCTGTTCTTCACCTTGCGGCCTTCGCGATAGGTCGCGGCCTGGCGGAAGTTGCGCTGCTGCGCGTCCTTGTAGACCTTGGCGCAGCGCAGCTGGCCCTTGCTGCGCACCAGGTAGACGGTCGCTTCCTTGCCGCTTTTCAACTGGGCGATGACTTCGTCCACCAGTCCGTCGTGGAGGAGGGGCTCGAGGCGTTTCGGTGTTTTCATGCGTCCCGCGAGGATGGAGGCCCGATTCAGGAGGCAGGGCCGATAGGCGCGGATTCTGCCACAGGCGGGCGCCGCCTTGCGCGTTCGGGTGGCGGCCGCGGGCGGTTTATTGCGCACGGCCGCGGCAACCGTGCGGGTCTGGAAACGACGGTGAAAAAGCTTGCGAGGCGGCGCGCTGGCGACCGGCCCTGGCGCGGCGCGGGCCGTACAAAAGAAAAAGCCCGCCGGAAGGCGGGCTTTTCGGATTTGGCTCCCCGAGCTGGGCTCGAACCAGCGACCTAAGGATTAACAGTCCTGCGCTCTACCAACTGAGCTATCGGGGAATGGCAGAGGCCGCGAATAATAGGGAAGGCACCGGGGTCGGTCAAGCTCGGGAAGGCGCTTTTCCCGGAGAAAAAACAAAGCCGGCGCGACGCCGGCTTTGTTCATGTTTTCAACGGTTTGAACAGCCGCTTCCGAAGCGCTGCGTTCAGCCCCCGAGGGCTTTGCGGATACGGCCCAGCGCGTCTTCCAGCACCTTCGGCGCGGTCGCGTAGCTGATGCGCATATGGCCGTCGAGGCCGAAGGCCGAGCCCGGCACCACGGCGACGCCGACGCGGTTGAGCAGCAGCTCGGAGAACTCGAGGTCGTTCTCGAGGCCGAGCTTCCTGATCGCGCCTGCCACGTTCGCGAAGGCGTAGAACGCGCCGTCGGCGGGCGAGCAGGAAATGCCTTCGATCCGGTTCAGCGTTTCCACCACATAGTCGTGACGTTCCTTGAAGGCCCTGACCATGGGCACGAGCACGTCCTGCGGGCCGTTCAGCGCCGCTTCCGCCGCCACCTGCGAGATCGAGGCGGGGTTGGAGGTGGACTGGCTCTGCACGTTCTTCATCGCGTTGATGAGCTTCGCCGGGCCGGCGGCATAGCCGATGCGCCAGCCGGTCATGGCATAGGCCTTGGAGACGCCGTTCAGCACGATGCTGCGATCGTAGAGGTCCGGTGCGACGGTGACGATGTTCTCGAACTTCTCTTTCGTCCAGATGATGTGCTCGTACATGTCGTCGGTGGCGATGAGCACCTGCGGGTGCTTGCGCAGCACCTCGGCGAGCGCGAGCAGCTCGGCCTTCGAGTACACCATGCCGGTCGGGTTGGACGGCGAGTTCAGCACCAGCAGGCGGGTCTTCGCCGTGATGGCCTGCTCGAGTTGCGCAGCGGTGATCTTGTAGCCCTGCGACTGCGGGCACTCGATGCAGACGGGCACGCCGTCGGCGATCAGCGTCATGTCCGGATACGAGACCCAGTAGGGCGCGGGAATGATGACCTCGTCGCCCTGGTTCAGCAGGGCGAGGGCGAGGTTGAAGAAGCTCTGCTTGCCGCCCGAGGACACGAGGATCTGGTTGGGCGCGTAGTCGAGGTTCTGGTCGCGCCTGAACTTGGCGATGATGGCCTTCTTGAGACCCGCGGTGCCGTCCACGGCGGTGTACTTGGTGAAGCCGCTCTCGATGGCCTTGATGGCGGCCTGCTTGATGTGTTCCGGAGTGTCGAAGTCGGGCTCGCCGGCGCCCAGGCCGATGATGTCCTTGCCCGCGGCTTTCAGCTCGGCGGCCTTGTTGGTGACGGCCAGCGTGGGAGAGGGCTTGATGCTCAGTACACGGTCAGACAGGCGGATATCCACGGCGGAACCTCGTGTGGGGCGGAGTGGGGGGGAAGCGGGCGCATGATACCGGAAGGCGTCTGTCGGGGGGAGCGGAGCGGCCGGGAAAATCCGGGCTTTTTGCGCAGGGCGGCGGCCGGCGGAGGGTAGTCGCTGGCCTGGTCTTATGCGCAGGGCGGCAAGCCGCTGGCATCAGCGGCTAGAATTGGCGAAGGTAGCGCTGCGGCGCTCGCGCCAACGATGAATCCTGATGCCGGCAGGCGGATCTTCCGCCCTGCCCGGGAGCGACCATGAGCAGCAACGTCATTCCGCTGGACGCCAAGTCCCGCTTCCGCCTCGAATCCAGCTTTGAACCGGCGGGCGACCAGCCCGAGGCCATCCGCAAGCTCGTCCAGGGCCTGCAGGACGGCCTCTCGCACCAGATCCTGCTCGGCGTCACGGGCTCGGGGAAAACCTTCACCATGGCCAACGTCATCGAGCAGATGCAGCGGCCGACCATCGTCATGGCGCACAACAAGACGCTGGCGGCGCAGCTCTACGGCGAGTTCAAGGAGTTCTTCCCGCACAACGCCGTCGAGTATTTCGTTTCCTATTACGACTACTACCAGCCGGAAGCCTACGTGCCGTCCTCCGACACCTATATCGAGAAGGACGCGTCCATCAACGAGCACATCGAGCAGATGCGTCTCTCCGCCACCAAGGCGCTCCTGGAGCGGCGCGACGCCATCATCGTCGCCACCGTGTCCGCGATCTACGGCCTCGGCGATCCCAACGCCTATATGAAAATGATGCTGCATGTCTCGCGCGGCGATCGTCTGGACCAGCGCGCCATCCTGCGCCGGCTGGCGGAAATGCAGTACACGCGCAACGACATGGAGTTCTTCCGCGGCACCTACCGCGCGCGCGGCGACGTGATCGACGTCTTCCCGGCGGAATCGGAAACCGATGCCGTGCGCATCGAGCTCTTCGACGAGGAGGTCGAGAACATCGCCTGGTTCGATCCGCTCACCGGCGAGATCCTGCGCCGCGTGCCGCGCGTGACGATCTATCCGAAGTCGCACTACGTGACGCCGCAGGAGCAGATCCACAAGGCCATCGAGAACATCCGCGCCGAGCTGCCGCCACGCCTGGCCTTCTTCAAGGAACAGGGCAAGCTGATCGAGGAGCAGCGCCTGCGCGAGCGTGTGCAGTACGACCTCGAGATGATGCAGCAGCTCGGCTACTGCAACGGCATCGAGAACTACTCGCGGCATCTCTCCGGCCGTCAGCCGGGCGAGCCGCCGCCCACGCTGTTCGACTACGTGCCGCCGGATGCCCTGCTGGTCGTGGACGAGTCGCATGTCACCATTCCGCAGCTCGGCGCCATGTACAAGGGCGACCGCGCGCGCAAGGAGAACCTGGTCAACTACGGCTTCCGCCTGCCGAGCGCGCTCGACAACCGTCCCATGATGTTCGCGGAGTGGGAGCACATCGCGCCGCAGATGGTGCTGGTCTCGGCGACGCCGGGAAAATACGAGCTGGAAAAGGCCGACCAGATCGTCGAGCAGGTGGTGCGTCCGACCGGGCTGGTCGATCCCCTCATCGAAGTGCGGCCGGCGACGACGCAGGTCGACGACCTCTTCTCGGAAATCAGGAAGCGCGTCGAGGTCGACGAACGCGTGCTCGTCACCACGCTCACCAAGCGCATGGCCGAGGACCTCAGCGACTATCTCGCCGAGCATGGCGTGAAGGTGCGCTACCTGCATTCGGATATCGAAACGGTGGAGCGTGTCGAGATCATCCGCGACCTGCGCCTCGGCACCTTCGACGTGCTGGTCGGCATCAACCTGCTGCGCGAAGGCCTCGACATGCCCGAGGTCTCGCTGGTCGCCATCCTCGACGCCGACAAGGAAGGCTTCCTGCGCTCCGACCGCTCGCTGATCCAGACCATCGGCCGCGCCGCGCGCCACCTCAACGGCAAGGCCATCCTCTATGCCGACACCCTTACCGGGTCGATGCAGCGCGCCATGGAGGAAACCGAGCGTCGCCGTGCCAAGCAGATCGCCTTCAACGAGGCGCAGGGCATCACGCCGCGCGGCGTGAAGAAAGCCATCACCGACATCATGGAAGGCGCTTACGGTCCGGCGGCGAGCCGGGGCAAGGGGCGCAGGGTGGCCGAGAAGAAGGGCGGCTATGACATGGTCGGCGATCCCAAGGCCCTGGCGGCGCGTATCAAGGCCCTGGAGAGCGAGATGATGGCCAGGGCCCGGAACCTGGAGTTCGAGGAAGCGGCGCGGCTGCGTGACGAACTGCACCGCCTGCGGGAGCAGGTCTTCGTGGCACAGGCTTAAACCGATTATCCGAGTGCCACGACCGTCTGACCGGGCGTGCTTTGTTAAAATCCCAACGAATCAAGTGCTTGAACTGGAATCTGCGAGTAGGGTCGGAGGAGTCCTCGGAAGCGTTTCCTGCACCATACTTGTACACAGAAAGCATCTACTTACCCTGGAATCGAGAGGAATTTAAGCGGGCTGCCCATTTTTCGAGCGATACTTTATTAAGTTTATGAAAATAAAGAAAAAATTATGTTTGGTCAAAAAAGCGCCAAACTGTCGGAGTGCAGAAGCCGTGGGCTTCACCGGAGAAATCCGCAACTTTACCCACTACTTTATCCACAGCTTTTGTGGATAACTTCTCAGGTTATTTTCCGATTCGCTCGGTCATCCGGTCTAGGCCGGCTGAAGCTGCCTGAAAAGTGCGCTGCCCTCGCGCAGTGCCAGGGCGGGGAAGTCGGTGATGAGACTGTCGACGCCGTCCCGGGCCAGTTGCTGCATGCGCTCCAGGGAGTTCACCGTCCAGGTCGAGACCTCCAGGCCGGCGGCATGCGCCTGCTGGATGAGTTCGGCCGTGCAGCGCTCCTGGTGCGGGCCCAGGGAACGGCAGCCCAGGGCGGCGGCAATCGCGATGGGATCGAAACTGAAATCGAATTCGAACAGGAAGCCGCGCGGTATCTCCGGCGCGGCCCGGCGCACATACTGCAGATAGTGCGGATTGAAGGAGGTGGTGTAGGCGCGGTCGCCGAATTCGAACTCGCGCCAGAGGGGCGGGAATTGCTCGGCCACGAGGAGCGCATCGGCTTCGCTGCGCGCCTTGACCTCGAACTGGACGTGCTCGAAGTCGCGCAGGACCTCCATGACGGCACGCAGCGTCGGTACGCCTTCGGTCTCCGGCCAGTCGGGGAAGGCCTGATGGCAGGCATCCACGGCGGCCAGCTCGGCGACCGTCTTGCTGTCGACGCGGCCCTGGCTCAGCGTGGTGCGGTCGAGAAAGCTGTCGTGGATGACCACCAGCTCGGCATCGGCGCTGACCAGGATGTCGAGTTCGACTGCACGCACGCCGAGAGTGCGCAGATAACGGAAGCCGCTCAGCGTGTTCTCAGGGGCTTCGCCGCGGGCCCCTCGGTGGCCGATCAGACGCATTGCTTCTCCGGACGCGATGGTGCGGGGTGCTGCTACGGATTCATCCATAAACGGATGAATCTGTCATGACCGCCTGCCGGCCCGGATGCGCTCCGGTCCGGCGCCGTTTCTGCTGCGGAGCATGGGCGCCTGCCATCCCTTCCGGATAAGCGTCTCGGTAACGGCAGGCGGGCGCCGCGGGCATAAAAAAGGCCGACATATGGTCTTGTCGGCCTGGCTTGAGTCCGATCGCGCTCACTTGAGGATGATGCGGCCGGTCTCGGGATCGAATACGTACCCGTCATTGGACGGTGCCGGCGCGTCGGCGGCCGGCGCGGGCGACGGGGCTTCCGTAGCGGCCTTTTCAGCGGCGGCTTTGGCCATGGCGTCCTGCCCGGCGACATCGGCGCTCGGGCTGGCGGCCGGAGCCGGTGGGCTCTCGGCGGCTGGGGCCGGCGCCTCTTTGGCGCCTGGCGTCGTGGCTGCAGTCGCAGCGTTTTCCGCCGGCGCCGCGGCCGGCGCGGGCGCCGGTGCGGCTTCGACGGGAACTCGTACAGGAGCGGCGGTTGCCGCCGCAGGCGCCGGGGGGGCGACTGCCGGCGCGGTCCCCGTCCGGGCGGAAGCGGCAGGACTGGCGGTCCGGGGAGAGGTATCGGCGCGCTGAATGCTTACGCTGCCGACCACGGTGGAACGCTCGAACACCACGACGTAACCGTCATATTCCCAGCGGGTGATGGGGGGCTGTCCGACGGCGACATTCTTCTTGAGAGGCTGCCCGAACTGGCTTTCTACTGCCTGCATGCTCATGCCGGCGCTTGGCAGGGTGGCGGCATGGAGGGATGAACCTAGGGCAAGCAGAAGAGCGCAGGTACCGAGCTTGGTGCGCATCATCGTCCCGATCCTTATGATTGTTATGGAAACTTCAAGGACTGTAGTGACTTAAAGATCAATATTCAACCGTTTTCGGGGTTCAGAAAGCCCTCTACCTCGGCGTTTTTCCGGACTTTGCGAATGATGTCACGCGCCAGAACCTGGCGGTCCTGGTCGCGGATCGTTACGAAGGCCACCCCGGTTCGGTAGCCCTCCAGATCCTCTTCTTCGCAATAGACCGCCCGGCCGATGCAGGCGATGTGGTAGTTGCGCCGGCAGTTGCCGATGGCGAGGTGCAGGAGGGAGCCGGGCATGACCGGCTCCTCGGCATGAAACGACAGGCCGCTCTCAGAGAGATTCACGTGGCGCGGGGCGGGGGAGACGAGCTGCCCCAGGCCGCCTTCGACGGCTTGCGCCAGGATGAGCAGCTTTTCATTGAGGGTTTCGATCAGGGGGATCAGCCCGGGGTGGTGGTGGCGCAGCTCATCGAAGTCGGCGCGGGCGGTTGCATCGATGCGCTGCAGTTTCTCGGTCAGGGTGAAGTGGTGCGGCAGGGCAAAGCGCGGATCGTAGGGATCGCATTCCGCCTCGCGCGTGGTGAGGATCTGGTAAGACAGGGCAAGATCGGAGTTCACCCGGGTGGCCCGGCGTCGCTCGAAAGGCTCCTGCTGCGCTTTGCTCATGGTCTTTACCTTATTGTCGTTTTGCCCGTCTCGCGAGGCCTGCCCCGACCTCCGCAAGCTGTGGTTTAATGCGCCGCATGTTCAAGCCCGCCTTCCTCTTCATCGGCCTGCGTTACACACGCGCCAAGCGCCGCAACCATTTCATCTCCTTCATCTCCCTGACGTCCATCATCGGCCTGATGCTGGGCGTGGCGGTGCTGATCACCGTGCTGTCGGTCATGAACGGCTTCGACCGGGAGCTGAAAAACCGGATTCTCGGGATGGTGCCACAGGCCACCCTGAATGCCTACCAGCCCTTCCGCAACTGGCAGCGCGTGGTCGATTTCGCGCAGCGCGAGCCGGCTGTGGAAGCGGCGGCGCCCTTCAACCAGTTGCAGGGCATGCTTGCCGCGAGCGGCCTTGTCAGCGGCGCCGTGGTGACCGGCATCGAGCCCGCGGCCGAGAAGCAGGTCTCCATCGTGCATCGCAACATGCAGGAGGGCGCCATCGACGACCTGCGCGCCGGCGAGTTCGGCATCGTGCTCGGTTCGGGCCTCGCCGCCAACCTCGGCGTGCATGCCGGCGACAAGGTGACGCTGGTGCTGCCCGAGGCCTCGCTGTCGCCGGCCGGCGTGATTCCCCGCTTCAAGCGCTTCACCGTGGTCGGTGTCTTCAAGGTCGGCGCCGACATCGACGGCATGCTCGCCTATATCAACCTGCACGACGCCGGCCGCCTGCTGCGTATCGAAGACAAGGTGCAGGGCGTGCGCATCAAGTTCCACGATCTCTTCGAGGCACCGGAAATCAGTTACGGCCTGGCGGCGCAGCATCCCGAGCTGCTCTACGCCACCAACTGGACGCAGACGCACGGCAACCTGTTCAGCGCCATCAAGATGGAAAAGGCCATGATGGCGCTGCTGCTGCTCTTCATCGTCGCGGTGGCGGCGTTCAACATCGTTTCCAGCCTGGTCATGGTGGTCAGCGACAAGAAGGCCGACATCGCCATCCTGCGCACGCTCGGCGCCAGTCCCGCCACCATCATGAAGATCTTCATGGTGCAGGGGACGGTGGTGGGGGTGGTGGGCACGCTGGCCGGCGTGCTGTTCGGCGTGCTGCTCTCGCTCGGCATCGGTGACATCGCCAGCGGTATCGAGCAGCTCTTCAACGTCAGCCTCTTCGATGCGTATTTCGTGAACTATCTGCCGTCGCAGCTCGAAGTCAGCGACGTGCTCTGGGTCAGCGCCGTGGCCTTCGCGCTGAGCTTCGTGGCGACCATCTACCCGGCACGGCGCGCGGCGCGGGTGCAGCCGGCGGAGGCTCTGCGCTATGAGTGAACTCGTGCTGGAGACCCGCGCGCTGGTCAAGCGTTTCGAGGAAGGCCCGCAGTTGCTGGAGATCCTGCACGGCATCGACATGCAGGTGCGGCGCGGCGAGTTCGTCGCCATCGTCGGCAGCTCGGGCTCCGGCAAGACCACGCTGCTGCATCTGCTCGGCGGTCTCGATGCGCCCACCTCGGGCGAGGTCCGCATCTGCGGCCAGGACTTCAGCCGCTGCAACGAAGTGCAGCGCGGCCTGCTGCGCAACCGCCATATCGGCTTCGTCTACCAGTTCCATCACCTGCTGCCCGAGTTCACCGCACTCGAGAACGTCTGCATGCCGCTGCTGCTGCGCGACGGAGGCATTGCCGAGGGCGAGGAGAGGGCGAGGAGGCTGTTGCAGCGAGTGGGGCTGGGCGAGCGCCTGCAGCACAAGCCGTCCGAGCTGTCGGGCGGTGAGCGCCAGCGCGTCGCGCTGGCCCGTGCCCTGGTGACCGAGCCGGCCGTGGTGCTGGCCGATGAACCGACCGGCAATCTCGACAACGACACCTCGCAGGAAGTGCAGGACTTGCTTGCCGAGCTCAATCGCGAACTCGGCATCTGCTTCGTCGTCGTCACCCACGACCTGCAGCTGGCGAAATCCGCGCAACGCATCCTGCGCATGGATCACGGCCGCCTCGGCGAGGCGGGCGCAGCGGTATCAGCCGGCTGAGCCTGCCTGCTGCCGGCGCGCCTGGCGCTTCTGCCAGGCCGTCACCACATGCCAGCGCCAGTAGGCACGCATGAGCACATAGCCAAGCACTCCCGACAGGAAGCCCAGCGTCATCGCCCCCAGCAGGAAAGGCTCGACATACTTTCCGAGATTGGTGGGCGCCGCCTGCGCGCCGCCGAACCAGCCGCCCACCACGATGGTGAGGTCGTTCAGCACGTGGCGCAGTTCGGCGCCGCTCAGCATGGGCACGCCGAGAAAGAGACTGCCCAGCCAGTAAGCCACCCAGATCAGCGGAATCGCCGTCAGCGGATTGCTGACCCAGGTCAGCACGATGGTGAGCGGCAGGTTCACGCGGAAGAAAATCGCCAGGGTGGCTGCCAGCAGCATCTGGCCCGGCATCGGCATCATGGCGCACCACAGGCCCCAGAACATCGCGCCCGCAGCAGAACGGCGATGCAGGTGCCAGAGGCCGGGATCGGCCAGACGCTTGCTCATGAAGCGCAGCGCAGGGTGATGGATGATGCGTTCCGGCGCCGGCAGATAGCGACGGATCAGACGTTTCGGCATGGAGCGCCACCGCAAAAAGGTGCGCCATCTTTGACAATAGGCCGTGGCGGGTCAATGTCTTTCGCGCCGGATGGCGAGGTCGGCGGATATGGTCGCGGCAGGCGGTCTGGCATGCTCGGCTTTTCCTCGGTCACACGGATGTGCGATGGGCGCTCTGCTTGCGGCCGCCGCGGGCGGCCTGCTGCTTCTGCCATTTCTGTCCGCACTGCCTCCGGCCTGGCTGCCGCTGGCGGGGGCGGCTGTCCTGCTGTTGCTCGCGTGTATCCGAGCTTGCCGACGCTTGCTCGTCGGCGGTGTGTTTCTGCTTGCGTTCTCCTGGTCGGTAATGCACGCCGCCCGCGCCCTGGAGCAGCGGATTCCGGCGGCATGGGAAGGGCCGGTGCTGACCGTGCAGGGATGGGTCGAGGGATTGCCGGAGGCGGCTGAGCGCGGCGTGCGCTTTCGTTTCGTGCCTGTCGCGCTCATTCCGGAAGACGGCGCTCGCCCCTTGCCGCTGACGGGGCGCTGGCAGGTTTTTTCTGCCCAGCCCGGCATGCCGGAGCCGCAGGCGAGCTGCACGCTCGCCGTCAGGCTCAAGCGTCCGCACGGTGTCGCCAATGCGGGCGGTTTCGATTACGAGGCCTGGCTGCTGTCGGAAGGCGTGACCGCCACGGGATCGACCAGGGCGCTGTCATGTGGCAAGCCCGTCGGCTTCTCTTTCGACGGCCTGCGCTTTCGTCTGCGCCAGCATTTCAGCCGAACGTTTAACGCGACGCCGGAGGCCGGCGTCCTGCTGGCGCTGATCAGCGGTGATCGCGCCCTGATGCCGGTCGCCGCGTGGAATCTCTATGCCGCTACCGGCATCGTGCATCTCATGGCGATTTCCGGCCTGCACGTCACGCTGCTGGCCGCCGTCGTCTTCGGGCTGGCGCTGCGTCTGCTGCGCCGTTTTCCGGAGCTGGCGCTGCGGATTCCGCTGCACAAGCCGGCCCTGCTGGCGGGCTTCGGCGTCGCGCTGCTCTACAGCCTGATTGCGGGACTTTCCGTGCCCACGCTCCGCACCCTGATCATGCTCGGCGTCGTCGCGGGGGCGCTTTGCCTCGAGCGGCGCCTGCCGGCTTTCCACATCCTTCTGCTGGCGCTGATTGCCGTGCTGCTCTGGTCGCCGCTGGCGGTGCATGCGGCCGGCTTCTGGCTCTCGTTCGGCGCGGTGGTGGTGCTCATGCTGCTGGGCCAAACCGGGCGCGAGCTGCCGCTGTGGCGACAGGCGCTGCAGACCCAGTTCCTGGTTTCGCTGCTGCTGTTGCCGCTCACGCTCTGGTTTTTCGAGCAACTGAGCTGGGTTTCCCCCTTGGCGAACCTGCTGGCCGTGCCGCTGGTGACCTTCGTCATCGTGCCGCTGGGCCTGCTGGGATTGCTCGGCTGGCTGTGCGGGCTTCACGCCGGCGCCGGCCTGCTGTGGAGCGGCGCCATGGGTTTGCTCGCGCTGCTCGACGCCCTGCTCGAGCAGTTCGCCGCCTGGCCTGCCGCCCATGTGGCCTTCAGCCTGCCGGGGGCGGCGGGGCTGCTCCTGCTGGCGGCGGCGCTGGCCTGCCTGCTGCAACCGGCGCAGCCGCGGTTGCGGTGGCTGGCGCCGGTTTTCCTGCTGCCGCTGCTGTTTCCGGCGCCGCCGCTCCGGCCCGGCCAGCTGCGACTGACCCTGCTGGATGTGGGGCAGGGCCTGGCCGTGCTGGTCGAGACCCCGGGGCATCGCCTGCTGTACGACGCGGGACCGGCCCTGGGGCCGCATGCCGATGCCGGCAGCCGTTTCATCCTGCCGGCCCTGCGCCGCCAGGGCGTGCACAGCCTCGACCGGCTCGTGCTGAGTCACGCCGATCTCGACCATACCGGCGGCGCGCGCACGCTGCTGGCCGGCCTGCGAATCGGCGCAGGGCTGGGCGCACGACCGGCCGCCGCCGCCCTTCCGCCGGGCATGGCCTGGACCGACTGCCGCGCGGGACAACGCTGGCGCTGGGACGGCTGGGAATTCGCCGTGCTCTTTCCCAGCGCGGAGCAGGCCTACTTCGCGCGCAACGACAACAACCGCTCCTGCGTGCTGCGCATCAGCCGTGGTCGTGCGTCGATACTGCTGCCGGGCGACATCGATCGGCTGGCCGAACTTTCCCTGCTGGAACGTTTTCCCGCCGCATCGCTGCGGTCCACCGTTCTGGTGCTGGCCCATCACGGCAGCCGCAGCGCGAGCTCGGCGGAATTCCTGGCGGTGGTGCAGCCGCGCTGGGCGCTGGTGTCGGCGGGCTATCGCAATGCCTTCCGTCACCCCAGCGAGAAAGTGCTGGAGCGCCTGCGGGTGGCCGGCATTCCCCTGCGCAACACTGCCCGCAGCGGGGCCATCACGCTGCTTCTCGATGGCAGCGGAACTCTGCGCCTCGGCGAGTTCCGGCGCGACGCCGGAGGCTACTGGCACAAGTGAGACAGACCACGCTTTTTCCAGCACTGACGCGGGGTTGCCGCGCTTGGCGGGGTAGGGGTAAACCGGTACAGTAGACGCGTTTTCAGCACACTGCTGACCCGATTTCTTTCTTCTCGACGGAGTGCGCGACTGTGTGGGAGCTGATCAAAGCGGGTGGCTGGCTGATGCTGCCGATCATCGTGGCATCGACGCTGGCGCTGGCCATCTCTCTGGAGCGTGCCTGGACCCTGCGCAGCAGCCGGGTGGCGCCGCCCGACCTGCTGGCGCGCGTCTGGAAATGGATCAAGAGCAACCAGCTCGACGCTGCCCGGGTGAAGGAACTCCGCGCCGATTCCCCGCTCGGAGAAATCCTGGCGGCCGGCCTGCTCAACTCCAAGCACGGTCGCGAGATCATGAAGGAGAGCATCGAGGAAGCTGCCTCCCACGTGGTCCACAACATGGAGAAATATCTCTCCCTGCTCGGCACCATTGCGATGATTTCGCCGCTGCTGGGCCTGCTCGGCACGGTGGTGGGCATCATCGAGGCGTTCATGGCGGTGACGTCCACCGGCCTGAACGATCCCGCGCTGCTGGCCGGCGGCATTTCCAAGGCCCTGATCACGACGGCGGGCGGCCTCGTGGTGGCGATTCCGGCCATGGTCATGCATCGCTGGTTCGGCCGCCACATCGCCACCGTGACGGTGGAGATGGAGCAGCAGGCCATCAAGCTCGTCGACATCATCCACGGTGATCGCGAGGTGGATTTCCAGGAAGCGCCGCGCAAGCCGGCCGGCACGCCGTCCGCGAAGTCGAAAGGGGCGCCGGCGTGAAGTTCCGCCGCCCCGCGCAGGACTCGCTGGAAATCAATCTGACGCCGCTGATTGACTGCCTGCTTTTCCTCATCATCTTCTTCCTGCTGTCGACCACCTTCCTGCGTCCGAGCAAGCTGCAGATCAGCCTGCCCGAGGCGAGCGGCGATACCTCGACGCCGGTGCCGGCGCGCACCATCGAGGTGGCCGTCAGCGCGGCCGGCAACTACGCGGTGAACGGCCAGGTGCTGGCCAGCACCCAGCCCACCAGCCTGCGTTCGGCCATCGAGAAGGCGAGCGCAGGCGAGCGCGAGCTGCCTTTCATGATCTCCGCCGACAGCAACACGCCGCACCAGGCGGTGGTGACGGTGATGGACGTGGCCGGCCAGATGGGCTTCCAGAGCCTCAGCATCAGTACGCGCCAGTCCGACAGGTAATAAGCGGCGGATCATTCACCGGGGCAGCGCAGGCGCCCCACGGCGGCGAGCGACATGGATACACCGGCATCTCCCCAACCCTCCGGCTGGCAGGTCTACAAGCGCCTGCTCCGCTACACCCGACGTCACTGGGGCCTGTTCCTGCTGGGCGTGGTCGGCTTCGTCATCAATGCCCAGACCGAATGGGCGGGCGCCAAGCTCATCCAGTACATCATCGATGCCATCGAGCACCAGGACCAGGCCGCCAAGAATCTCTTCCCGCTGATGATCGTCGGCATTTTTTTCGTCCGCGGCTTCGGCGTGTTCATGGGCAACTACTACCTGTCGCTGGTGTCGCGCCATATCGTGTACGAGTTGCGGCAGGAGATTTTCGGCAAGCTGCTCACGCTGCCGGTCAGCTTCTATCACACGAATTCTTCCGGCCGCATCGCGGCCAAGCTGCTCTATGACGTGGAGCAGGTGACGGCCGCCGCCACCGAGGCCCTCAAGACCCTGGTGCGCGAAGGCTTTGTCGTGGTGGGGCTGCTGGCCTTCCTGTTCTGGACCAACTGGCGGCTTTCGCTGTCCCTGCTCATCATCGCGCCGCTGGCCGGCGGCCTCGTGCGTATCGCCAGCAAACGTTTCCGCAAGCTGTCGCGCAAGATCCAGCTTTCCATGGGCGACGTCAGCCACATCGCCAACGAGACCATCAACGGCTATCCGGTCGTGAAGGTCTATGGCGGCGAAGATTACGAGCGCCGGCGCTTCGATCAGGCGTCGCGGGAAAACCTGCGCCAGGGCATGAAGATCGTGGTGACGGCGGCCATCAGCTCGCCGCTCGTGCAGCTCATGATGGCCGTGGCGATGTCCGTCGTGGTCTGGGTGGCGCTGCAGCCGCAGATCATGGGCGGGGTCACCGCCGGCGAGTTCGTGGCCTACATCACCGCTGCCGGCCTGCTCGCCAAGCCGGTGCGCTCCCTGACCGACATCAACGAGAAAATCCAGCGCGGCATCGCTGCGTCCGCGTCGGTGTTCGAACTGCTCGACCTGCCCTCCGAAACGGACAGCGGCACGCTGTCGGTGGAACGCGCGCGCGGCGAAATCGAATTCAGGCATGTGCGCTTTGCCTATGAGACGGGCAAGCCGGTGCTCAACGACATCAACCTGCATGTGATGCCCGGCCAGACCATTGCGCTTGTCGGCCGCTCCGGCTCCGGCAAGAGCACGCTGGTGAACCTGCTCTCGCGTTTTCACGAGGTGACGGAGGGAGAGATCCTGCTCGACGGCGTGCCGCTGCGGGAGTACCGCCTGGACAACCTGCGCCGGCAGATCGCGACCGTCAGCCAGAAGGTCGTGCTCTTCGACGATAGCGTGGCCAGCAACATCGCCTACGGCGCCTGCCGTGAGGCGCCGCGCGAGCAGGTCGAGCGCGCGGGCAGGGCGGCCTATGCGGAGGAGTTCATCAGCAAGCTGCCGCAGGGCTACGACACCCGCGTCGGCCAGGACGGCACCCAGCTTTCCGGCGGCCAGCGCCAGCGCCTCGCCATCGCGCGCGCCCTGCTCAAGGACGCGCCCATCCTCGTGCTCGACGAAGCCACCAGCGCGCTCGACAACGAATCCGAGTTCCATATCCAGGCGGCGCTGGACGAAGTCATGAAGGGGCGCACGACCTTGGTGATCGCGCATCGCCTCTCCACCATCGAGAACGCCGACCGGATCGTGGTCATGGACCAGGGGCGCATCGTCGAGGCCGGCAGTCATGCCGACCTGCTGGCGCGCAACGGCGCCTATGCCCAGCTGCACAGCCGCAACTTTGCCGAAGATGAATCCATCTCGCCGAGGGCGGTGTGAAACTCGCTATTGTCCGGGCCTGGTACGAAGGGCATCCGGCCCTGTTGCTGCTTGCCCCGCTGAGCTTCCTGTACGCGACTGTCGCGGCCTTGCGTCGACGCTTTTACCGGACGGGATGGCTGCGGGTCAGCCGCGTGCAGGTGCCCGTCGTCGTGATCGGCAATATTGCGGTGGGCGGCACCGGCAAGACACCGTTGACGCTGGCGCTGGTCGAGCAGCTGCGCGCGCGGGGCTTCAGGCCGGGAGTGGTGAGTCGCGGCTACGGCGGCCGCGCGAGCTATCCGTTGCGCGTAACTGCGGAAACCCGTCCGGCCGAGGCGGGCGATGAACCGGTGATGCTGGTGCGACGCACGGGCGTGCCGCTGGTCGTGGATCCGCAGCGGAGCCGTGGCGCAGGGTTTCTTCTGCAGCAGGAAGCCTGCGATGTCATCCTGTGCGACGATGGCCTGCAGCATTACGCCCTGGCAAGGGATGTGGAAATCGCCGTGATCGACGGTAGCCGCGGTTTCGGCAACGGCTGGCTGCTGCCGGCAGGGCCGCTGCGCGAGCCGCGGCGGCGGCTGCGCAGCGTCGATCTCGTCGTCGTCACGGGGGAAGGCAGCGCCTGGCCCGGCGCTTATGTGATGAGCCTGGCGGCAGGCGGCATGCAGCCGGTAGCCGCGGACGAAAGCAGGTTGCCGCCGGTGCCCGGCAGCCGGGTCCATGCCGTTGCCGGCATCGGGAATCCGGAGCGTTTCTTTGCGCAGCTGCGTGCCCAGGGCTTCGACGTCGTGCCTCATGCCTTCCCCGACCATCATGCCTATGCCAGCAGCGACCTGGCGTTTGCGGATGCTCTGCCGGTGGTGATGACGGAAAAGGACATGGTGAAGTGCCGCGCGCTGGCAGCGGCCAACTGGTGGTATGTGCCGGTCAGGGCAGAATTGCCCGGGGCTTTTTTCGAAGAACTGTTCCGCAGGCTGGAACTGCTCAGGAAAAGTAAAAATGCTGGATAAGAAACTGCTCGCCATCCTGGTGTGTCCGCTCTGCAAGGGACAGCTCCAGTACAGCGCGGAAAAACAGGAGCTGGTTTGCCGGCCCGACGCGCTCGCCTTTCCCATCCGCGACGGCATCCCGGTGATGCTCGAGGAAGAGGCGCGCCGTCTGACCGTTGACGAGCGTCTGGGCTGAGGAGGCATCATGGGATTCAAGGTCGTCATTCCGGCCCGCTACGGCTCCAGCCGGCTGCCGGGCAAGCCACTGCTGCCGATCGCCGGCAAGCCGATGTTCCTGCATGTCTACGAGCGCGCCTGCCGGAGCGAGGCGGACGAAGTCATCGTCGCCACCGATGATGCGCGTATCGAAGCGGCGGCGAAGGAGTACGGCGCGCCGGTGGTCATGACCGCCGTCGAGCATCCTTCCGGCACCGACCGCCTGCAGGAAGTCGCCCGCAAGAAGGGCTGGGCCAGCACCGCCATCGTGGTGAACGTGCAGGGCGACGAGCCGCTGATTCCGCCGGAAGTCATCAACCAGGTGGCCGCGAACCTCGAAAGGGAAAAGAACGCCGGTATTGCAACGCTGGCCGAACCGCTCAGCGATGCCGGCCAGCTTTTCAATCCCAATATCGTCAAGCTGGTGCGCGATGCGCAGGGTCACGCGCTGTATTTCAGCCGCGCGCCCCTGCCCTGGGCGCGCGATGTTTTCGCGAAGGACCGGTCGGTGCTGCCGGCCGGCAGCCTGTATCTGCGGCACCTGGGCATTTACGCCTATCGCGTCGGCTTCCTGCATGACTATGTGCAGTGGCCACCGGCGGAAATCGAGCAGATTGAAGCGCTCGAGCAGCTGCGCGCGCTGTATCACGGCGTGAAGATCCACGTCGATGTCGCTGCGGTCGAGCTGCCGCCCGGCGTGGATACCGCCGAGGATCTGGAGCGCGTGCGCGCGTTCTTTGCGGACCGGGCGTAATGGCGGGGCCTGTCAGCGTTCTCTTCGTCTGCCTCGGCAATATCTGCCGTTCTCCGACGGCAGAGGCAGTGTTTCGCCAGCAGGCCGCAAAGGCCGGCTGGGGCAGCATGGTCAGCGCGGACTCTGCCGGCATGGCGAATTACCACGTCGGCAAGGCTCCCGATTCGCGCAGCTGCAAGCACGCTTCGCTGCGCGGCTACGATCTTTCGGCGCTGCGCGCGCGCCAGCTCGAGGCTGCCGACTTCGGGCGTTTCGATCTGGTGCTGGCGATGGATGGCGCCGTGCTGGAAGCCCTGCGCAAACTGCAGTCGCCCGACAGCGCGGCGCGCGCGGAAGTCGGGCTCTTCCTCGATCATCTGCCCGGGCATGAAGGCCGCGATGTTCCCGATCCCTATTACGGCGGTGCCGACGGCTTCGAGCAGGTTCTGGACCTGGTGGAAGCGGCCAGCACGGCGCTGCTGCGCAAGCTGCTGAAGCAGCAGGGCGTCTTCGGGTGCGGATGCTGACATGCTGTTTCGCGAAAATTTTCCCCTGGCGCCGCTCAATACTTTCGGCATCGACGCCCGCGCCCGCCTCTTTGCCGCGCCGGTTTCCGAGCAGCAGCTGCGTGCCCTGCTGGGGAGCGTGACGGCGAAAAACCTTCCGCTCGTCGTGCTGGGTGGCGGCAGCAACATGATTTTCGCCGGCGACCTGCCGGGATTGGTGCTGCAGCCCGCCATGAAAGGCATTCGCTGCCTGGGGGAAACCGCCGACCACTACCTCGTGGAAGCCGCTGCCGGCGAAAAGTGGCACGAGTTCGTGCAGCACACCTTGCGGCAGGGCTGGTATGGCCTTGAAAACCTCTCGCTGATTCCCGGCACGGTGGGCGCTTCGCCCATCCAGAATATCGGTGCGTATGGCGTGGAACTTACGGAACGCCTGGCCTCCCTGACTGCCATGGAGATCGCCACCGGCGTGAGGCGTGAGTTCACGCACGCCGAGTGCCGTTTCGGTTATCGGGAGAGCGTATTCAAGCAGGAGCTGCGCGGCCGCTACATCATCACGCGCGTGCGTTTCCGGCTGCTGAAAAAGCCTGAGCTGAAAATCGAGTACGGGGAGGTCCGCGAGGAGCTGGCCGCCACTGGCATCGGGTCTCCGACGCCGCAGCAGGTGGCGGCCGCCATCATCGCGATCCGGACGCGCAAGCTGCCTTCCCCCGCCGTGCTCGGCAATGCCGGCAGCTTCTTCAAGAATCCGCTCGTGACGCAGGAGAAGCTGGCGTCGCTGCGCGTCGATTTCCCCCAGATCGTGTCTTATCCCCAGGGAAAATCAGCCAAGCTGGCCGCTGGCTGGCTGATCGAGCAGGCGGGGTGGAAAGGGCGTCGCCTTGGCCCCGTGGGCGCCTATGAAAAGCAGGCGCTGGTACTGGTGAATCATGGCGGTGCCAGGGGTGCCGACGTCATGAAGGCAGCCCATGCCATACAGGAAGCCGTGCAGCAGAAGTTCGGCGTGATGCTGGAAATAGAGCCTCAGGTATACGGCCAGAAATAATTGCCTGCCGTACATCGCATGACTAAAGAAGAAGAGGGCCGACATGCGTTTATTAGTGCGTTTGCTTTTCTGTTTTACATTGCTGCCAGCACTGGCGGCTGCCTACGATGCCGATATCGTGGCGGAAATGTTGCAAGGGCAGGAGAGTATTGCTGGCCTCAGGCGTCATGAGGCGATGCTAGACGGCCACAAAATTTCCTATCTGGATAACGGGCGCGACAAGGCAGGGCGCACGATCATGTTCGTGCATGGCTTTGGCGACAGCAGTGTCAGCTGGATGTTTTTTTCGAGAATATTCCGCGACGGCGACTACCGGATCATCGTGCCCGATCTGCTCGGCTTCGGGCGCAGCGGTCGCCCGGCCAATGCGGATTACGGCTATTCGGCCCAGGCCGGCCGCCTGCTTTCATTGCTGAAGTCTCTCAAGGTGAGCAGCGTCCATCTCGTGGGTAACTCCATGGGGGGTGGCGTAACTGCCCAGATTGCGCTGTTGCAGCCGCCGATGGTGGCCAGCCTTACGCTGATGAACTCGGCGGGCATCCATTACAAGGCGACCGAACTCGATCAGGAAGTGCTCAAGGGAAACAACTTCCTCATTCCGAAAACGCCGGAAGATTTCGACCGCCTCATGGATTTCGTCACGGCGCGTCGCCCGCCCCTGCCGCAGCCCGTCAAGGAGTTCCTGGCGGAGCGCGCGGTGAAGGACAGCGTCCTGCATGAAAAAATATTCCATGACGTCCTGCTGCGGGATGTCGGTTTCCTCGCGTATGGACTGGCCGACATCAAGGCGCCGACGCTGATCGTATGGGGCGAGAAAGATCGTGTGCTGCATCCTGAAGGAGCAAAGGTGTTCAACCGCTATATACCCGGCAGCCATCTCCATTATTTCCCCGGGGTGGGCCATCTCCCGATGCTGGAGATTCCTGAAGAAAGCGGTTTGCTGGTGAGCCGGTTCATCGACGAGATCGCTGCTGCAAGATAACCGGGCTCGGCCGAAAAAAATAAGGGCGGTCAGTGACCGCCCTTCTTTTTTGCAGACAACCCGTCAGTGCTGGGACGTTGCCTGCTTATCCTCGCCGGAAGCCGTTGAGGTTTCTGCCGCTGGCGAGACCTGGGGCAGTGACGGCTGCGCGGGCGCTGCCGTACTCTGCTGCGCCGCCTGCTCGCGCTCGCGGCGACGACGGTTCCGGGGGTCATTGCTCGCACGGCCTGGTACACGGGGAGTGTAGACCGGCGCTGCTGCGGCAACGGCTTCGGCCGAGGAGGCAATGCTCACCGTGGCGGCGGGCGCCGCGGGCGTGACCGCTGCCGTCGTGACAAGCGGAGCCGCCTCAGCGACCTCGACAGCCGCTGGCCGGGGCAGATCGCTCGAGGCTGCTTCAGCCGCCTCGTTTTCACGCGGCAGGGTTTCAGCGATCACCTGCGCGGCCACCACGCCTTCGGAGGGCGCAGATGCCTGACCGCCATCGACGGGCAGAAGGCCTTCTTCGATCAGCACCTGCTGGTCGCGCTCGCGCGGACCGCGCTGGCGGCGGTTGGGATGGCGACCACGACGGCGAGGACGCTCTCCTTCGCTGCTCTGCTCGGACTCGGGCGCCGGAGCCTCAGCCGCCGGAGCCTCAGGCATCGGCGCGACGACGTTCTCTACCTCTTCAGGAGGGCGCTGGCGCGGTTCGCGTTCAGGACGCGGTTCCCGCTCCGGTCGCGGCACACGTTCTGCCCGTGGTTCGCGGGCCTCACGCGGCTCGCGAGGCTCACGTGCCTGGCGAGCCTCGCCCTCCGGACGTCCCTCGATCTCGACGCGACGTCCTTCGATAACCGTGCGGCGGTTTTCATTGCCTTGACGGGTTCCGCGCTCCTGACGATTGTCGCGCTGCTCGCGCTGGCCCACGGTTTCAACGCGGTCCGGCCGCTCGGTACGCTCACTGCGGTTGCGTCCGCCCTGGCGATTGCCATCGCGACGCTCACCACGCTGCTGGCGCGGGCGGCTTTCCATCTTCTTGGCCGGCGCTGCGGCAGCTTCTGCCTTCTCGCTGCCCCCGAAAAGATTGGTCAGCCATGCAAAGAAGCCCTGCTTGCCGGGCTCGACCGCAGGCGCGGGCGCCGCTACAGGTGCCGGGGTGCGCTGCACAGGAGCCTGGCCCGGCTGGATCATCTTCACGACAGCTTCCTGGCGGCGGGGCTCGGGCTCGACCGAATTCAGCACTTCTTCGTTGGCGGGGGGCAGGATCCTCTCTACCAGCTTGTAGCTGGCGGCGTCTTCATCCCCTTCTTCGATCTGATCGTCGCGCAGACGGATGACTTCGTAATGCGGCGTTTCGAGATGTTCGTTGGGAAGGATCACGATACGCACATTGCAGCGGGCTTCGATCTGGGTGAGGGCGTCGCGCTTCTCGTTGAGCAGGAATGTGGCGACAGAAATCGGCACCTGCGCATTGATCTGCGCCGAGCGCTCTTTCAGCACCTCTTCCTCGATCACGCGCATGATGGACAGCGACAGCGAGCGCACGTCGCGGATCACGCCGGTGCCGTTGCAACGCGGGCAGACGAGGCCGGTGGTTTCCTCCAGGGACGGACGCAGACGCTGGCGGGACAGCTCCAGCAGGCCGAACTTGGAGATGCGGCCCATCTGGATACGGGCGCGGTCCATGGCCAGTGCGTCGCGCAGGCGGTCCTCCACGGCGCGCTGGTGCTTGACCGGCGTCATGTCGATGAAGTCGATGACGATGAGACCGCCGATGTCGCGCAGGCGCAGCTGACGGGCAATTTCATCCGCCGCTTCCAGATTGGTATTGAGGGCGGTTTCCTCGATGTCGCCACCCTTGGTGGCTCGCGAGGAGTTAATGTCGATCGACACCAGCGCTTCGGTTGGATCGATCACGATGGAGCCCCCGGAAGGCAGCTTCACTTCGCGCTGGTAGGCGGTCTCGATCTGGCTCTCGATCTGGTAGCGGTTGAACAGCGGCACCGAATCCTTGTACAGCTTGAGCTTGTGCTGGTAGTGCGGCATCACCTGCTGCACGAAGCTCATCGCTTCGTTGTACGCAGGCTCCGCATCGATCAGGACTTCGTTGATGTCCTGGCGCAGGTAATCGCGCACGGCACGGATGATGACGTTGGATTCCTGATAGATCAGGAAGGGGGCGGGACGCTGTTCGCTGGCGCTCTTGATGGAGGTCCAGAGCGTCAGCAGGTAGTCGAGGTCCCATTGCAGTTCTTCGGCGCTACGACCAAGGCCGGCAGTACGCACGATGGCGCCCATGTCCTGGGGAATGTTGATGGCGTTGAGCGCGTCCTTCAGTTCCTGGCGTTCCTCGCCCTCGATACGGCGCGAGATGCCGCCGGCCCGGGGGTTGTTGGGCATCAGGACAAGGTAACGGCCGGCCAGAGAGATGAAAGTGGAAAGGGCCGCGCCTTTGTTGCCGCGCTCCTCCTTCTCGACCTGGACGATGATTTCCTGGCCTTCGCGGATGGCGTCACGGATCGTGATACGGCCGCCAGCCTCCTTGGGGGATTTGTTGAAGTATTCACGGGCAATCTCCTTCAGAGGAAGGAAGCCGTGGCGTTCTGCGCCGTACTCGACAAAAGCGGCCTCAAGGCTGGGCTCGATACGGGTTACTTTGCCTTTGTAAATGTTGGCTTTTTTCTGTTCGCGAGCAGTGTGCTCGAGGTCGAAATCGTATAGACGTTGTCCGTCCACCATCGCTACGCGCTTTTCCTCGGCGTGCGTGGCATTTATCAGCATGCGTTTCATGATCTACCCAGCGGGCTCCTTGTGCAGTTTGGCACGGAGCACCGACGGCAGCGGGCAACGTTGTGACGTCGCAACAGCCCGAATACGGACGGCTGCGATACTGCGAGCCTTCAGTTGGCTCGCAGCAACAGGTCTACGCTCATCACTATGCCGGAGAGACGGCTTTTGGCCTGTATGCGCGGTGGCGCTCATCTCCGACAGAAAGTGCCATGGCACTCCCCTGAATTCGTTCCGCTTCCGGCAGCGCTCCACTTGCTCAGTGCAAAATGGTGGCAACAGGCGGACAAGCCGCCCCGGATTTTGGGTTTAGGGCCGTGTTACGCGTCGTTCGCCGCATTTAGTTGCAAGCAAGTAGGACGGTGGCTTTCACCCGGTTCTTGATCGCCTCGGGAGGTGCATGTGATGCGACCCGGCATGACAGTAGCGGCATGAGGGTCGGCGAGGTGCTGTTCCTGTAGCGATCTGCGCTGGCAGTAACGGAAGGTGGTCTTGCTGGCTGGCGGTTGCGCCCGGCCCGGTCTGATAACAGCGGCATCGGGCTTTCTTGTCTCTTCTGACACTGGGCAACCGCTCACGACACCAGTACTGACCTTCTGTACAATCGGCGGCCCTTCTGGTGATGCCAGACACATGTGTCTGGACCCGCCCTTGGGCCGACCGGCTCTGCAAGCGACAGGGTACTATAGCAGCAGGATTCGGGTCCGGCCATAGAAGTTATTGCCAGCTTATTGATTGCTAAATGGTTTCCATGATTTCCGATGAAGGGGCCCCCGCCTCGGTGCAGATGCTCACCATTACTGACGACGTTGCCGGACAGCGCGTCGACAATTTTCTGCTGACCCGACTCAAGGGTGCGCCGCGGACTCTGGTCTATCGCATCCTTCGCACCGGAGAAGTGCGCGTTAACAAAGGCCGTATCAAGCCCGATTACCGTCTGCAGGCAGGTGATGTGGTGCGAGTGCCGCCCCTGCGTCTGGCAGAGCCGGCGCGGCTGGCCCAACCCGGCAACGGCGTGGCCCGCGACCTGGCGTCACGCATAGTTTATGAGGCGAACGGGCTGCTCGTGCTCAACAAGCCGGCTGGGTTTGCCGTGCATGGAGGCAGCGGCGTGGCCTGGGGCGTGATCGAGGCGCTGAGGGCGCTTCGCCCGGAAGCTCCGTTCCTGGAGTTGGTGCATCGGCTGGATCGCGATACGTCGGGTCTGCTGATGGTGGCCGAGAAGCGCAGCGTACTGCGCGAGCTGCATGGTTACCTTCGCGAAGGAAGCGTGGAGAAGGTCTATGTTGCCCTCCTTGCGGGACGCCTGAAAGGAGCGGTCCACCGGGTAGAGGCTCCTCTCAAGAAGAATACCCTGGCCTCGGGAGAGCGAATCGTACGGGTTGCGCGCGAGGGCAAGGAGGCCCAGACAGAGTTCCGAGTAATCGAACATATTGGTAACGCCACGCTTGTCGAGGCACGGCCGCAGACTGGTCGTACCCATCAGATTCGTGTCCATGCCCAATACTTGGGCCATCCATTACTGGGCGATGAAAAGTATGGAAAAGATGAGCTTAACAAGGGTATGCGGTTTTTTGGTCTGCACCGTCTTTTCCTCCATGCAAGGGACTTGCGGCTGAGGTTGAATGGGGTGACCAACCCGCTGGAGCTGCATTGCCCGCTGGAGCCAGACCTGGTGCAGGTGCTGGAGGACTTGCGTCGTGCGCAGGCCTAGGCTCTTTATCTTCGACTGGGATGGCACG
Organism: Pseudomonadota bacterium; assembly: GCA_049320605.1. Taxonomy (GTDB): domain Bacteria; phylum Pseudomonadota; class Gammaproteobacteria; order Pseudomonadales; family Moraxellaceae; genus UBA2031. Next base: position 275,266 of record JBMOQI010000013.1, read on the forward strand.
CTGATGGATTCAGCGCATCAGATCGTGTCATGCATGCAACGGGCGGCGGCCGACCTTGGGCTGGCCATGCCGGACAAGGGGGCCATAAGCGAGGCCATAGGTCTTGGTCTTCCCGAGGTAATTCAGCTTCTGTTTCCAGCACATCCTGCCGACCTCAGGGAGCGGATCAAGCGGACTTATGCCCGGCATTACATCGCAGAGGTAGGCGGACCCAGTCAGCTGTTTCAGGGCGCGCGTGAGCTGCTGCATGGCTTGCGCGCCGATCAGGCCCTGCTGGCAGTGGCGACTGGAAAGAGTCGGGCAGGACTGGATAGGGTGCTGCTGCAAAGCGAGCTTGTGGAGGTCTTTCATGTCAGTCGCTGTGCGGACGAAACCGCCTCCAAGCCTGATCCCCGGATGCTGTTCGAGATTCTGGAGGCTGTTTCAGTAAGTCCGGACGAGGCAGTCATGATTGGCGATACCACGTATGACCTGGAAATGGCGGCTAAGGCGGGTGTGCGCAGCATCGGGATCGCACATGGAGTTCACGAGGCTGAGGCTCTCGAAATGCATTCGCCCTTGCAGGTATTGCCCGATCTTCTGACGCTGGCGCCGTACCTGGCTTCGCTCTAATCTTCGCATTCCCGCCCCGGCTGTTTGGCTTTCGGCATTGCCGGAGGGCTTGAAAATATTGTGCCTCGGAATGGCAGTCGGGGCGGCAGTCCCTAATACGGAGTTTCTTATGGCAGATGATCCTTGGGGCAATGATGCCTCGCCATCTCTACCTCCCAGCCAGCCCCGCGCTCAAGGAAAGGAGTGGGGCCTGCTGGAGAAAGTGGTCATGGCCTCTGTCGAGGAGCAGCGGCGTGCGCGCCGTTGGGGGATCTTTTTCAAGCTGCTGACTTTTATCTATATCCTTTGGTTTGCCTGGATTATTTTTGGGCGTGGCGGCGTCGAAAAAGGGGCGATTGCGGGCAGTCATACGGCAATGGTCGCGATAAATGGAGAGATATCTGAGGGGGCCGAGGCAAACGCCGATGCCCTTATAGAAGGCCTGCAGGCGGCTTTTGAGGCCCCCAAGAGCAAGGCTGTAGTCCTGCGTATCAATAGCCCTGGCGGCAGTCCGGTTCAGGCAGCTTATGTTTACGATGAAATTCGGCGCCTGCGTGGCTTGCATAAAAACAAAAAGGTCTATGCCGTAGTCACCGACATGGGAGCCAGTGGTGCCTACTATATAGCTGCTGCAGCTGATCATATTTATGTCAATCCAGGCAGCCTGGTGGGATCCATCGGAGTGATCATCCATGGCTTCGGCGTGCAAGGGCTGATGCAGAAGTTGGGGGTTGAGGATCGCACGATGACGGCGGGAGACCATAAGGCCATCCTGAGCCCTTTCGAGCCGATGAGCCCGGAGGAAAAGACTCATGTGGAAAACCTTCTGGGTGCCGTGCATGGGCAATTCATAAATGCGGTAAAGCAGGGGCGCGGGCAGCGCCTTAAGGATGACCCGAAAATTTTCAGTGGCCTGTTCTGGACGGGTCAGCAAGCGGTGGAGCTGGGGCTTGCAGATGGTTTCGGCACAGTTGACTCCGTTGCCAGGACTGTCGTGGGAGCAGAGGAGGTGGTTGATTACAGTGAGCTTCCTGACCCGTTAAGTGGCTTGGTGAGGCGGCTAGGGGCCAGTATGGGCGCCGCAATGGCTGACCGTATGGCGCCAGGTTTGCAGTTACGCTAATAGGTGGTTCAGTGAGCCGTTTTCTCTCTTTCCGTGGTCGGATTAGGCCTCTCTGCCAGAAAGTTGCTCCAGTTGGCGCTGGGCTTTTTGGTGGGTTCCGGGCTTGCCCCGAATTCAGCCGTCCAGGAAAAGTGCTTGGTCAGAACCAATGATCAGGTTTCCCGGGCGCCGCCTGGCCAAGGCGCTGATCTTGGGCCCACTTGGGCGACCCCCGAGGCTCATGGCGTTCCCGCCCGGTAGTAGCCCTTCATCTATATCTACATCCGGACTGGCTCAGTCGAAGGGTGGGCCTAGACGCAGCAGGAGTTCGCGCCAGGCAGGAGAAAATGAGGCAGGCAGAAGAGGGCCGGGGAGCTGAAGCGGCTCGGCAGCCTGTCTGGGATTACGGCAGAGTATATGAAAACAAAGGAGTTTCCTTTTGACAGCTCTGGGCCCAGTCCGTATTATCGCGCCCTCATGTCAGTCAGCGCCCTGCCTCAGTATATCGACGTCCAGAAGTGGGCGGACCGTGATGCGGTGATCTGCCAGGTCTATCCGCTCTCCGGCTTCGCGCGTCTCTGCGAGGGCGCGGTTGGCGACGCAGGTGAGGTCAAGGTGAATGTAAGGATTCATCGGGACGAACAGGGGCTCTTCCTGATGGAAGGGCAAATGGCTACCACCTTGTCGTTATGCTGCCAGCGCTGCCTGGAGGCAGTGGCTACTGATATCGAGGTCGAGGTGCAGCTTTGGCTGCTGCGCGATGAGGGCAAGGCGGAGTTGCTGGCAGAAGAGGCTGATTATCTGGTGCTTGAAGAGGACGGACGAATTGCTCTCGCAGATGCCCTGGAAGATGAGTTGATACTGGCCTTGCCATTGGTGCCGGTGCATGAAAGCTGTGAAATGCACCAGGTGCGCAGTGAAGATATTGTCGAGGCGGATACGCCACGGCGAGAAAATCCGTTTCAGGTGCTGGCTTCCCTCAAGGGAAGTGGCGACAAAAAGTGAACTGACGATCAAATTTGTGCCGGAGTAGATCATGGCCGTTCAACAAAACCGCAAAAGCCGTTCCCGTCGTGATATGCGCCGTGCGCACGATGCCCTGACCGGCCCCACGCTGTCTGTGGACCAGGAGTCTGGTGAAGTGCATCGCCGCCACCACGTGACCAAAGATGGCCTGTATCGTGGCCGTCAGCTGTTCGCGAGCAAAGACGAAGAATAAGACGGCAATCTATGAGCATCGCGATAGCCGTCGATGCCATGGGCGGGGACTTCGGTCCCCGCGTTACCGTTCCCGCTTCACTGGCGGTACTGCGTGAAAATCCCCTCCTGCGCTTGACTCTTGTCGGCGATGAATCTCAGATCAGCCCCTTCCTTTCTTCACTGACGCCCTCAGAGCGTGAACGCGTCTGCCTGGTGCATACACAGGAAGTCGTGGCCATGGATGACAGGGTGGCCGTTGCCCTGCGCCAGAAAAAGCGGTCTTCCATGCGGCTCGCCATCAATCTCGTGCAAGACAAGTCGGTTGATGCCTGTGTATCTGCCGGCAATACCGGAGCCCTGATGGCCGTGAGCCGATTTGTGCTCAGGACCCATGCTGATATTGATCGGCCAGCCATCATGGCGGCTCTACCAACGTCAAAAGGACATGTACACGTCCTGGATCTGGGGGCCAATGTCGACTCCGGGCCCCGCCATCTTCTGCAGTTTGCGCAGATGGGATCCATCGTTGCAGAAGTGCTGGACGGCATAGAGAAGCCGCGTGTCGGCTTGCTAAATATTGGCGAGGAAGAGATCAAGGGAGGCGAACTCATCAAACAGGCGGATGAGTTACTCAAGAGATCCGGGTTGAACTACATCGGCTACGTTGAAGGCGATGGGATTTTTAAAGGATATGCCGACGTTGTTGTCTGTGATGGATTTGTGGGCAATGTGGCTTTGAAGGCATCCGAGGGTGTCGCAAAGATGCTTGCCGGCATGATTAGGGCGGAAGTAGAACGCAGCTGGCTGACCAGGGTGACGGGCCTGCTGGCGTTTCCTATATGGAAAGGGCTCAGGCACAGGATGGATCCGGGACGTTACAATGGCGCCAGCCTGGTAGGGCTAACTGGCATTGTCATTAAGAGCCATGGTGGCGCAGATGAGCAGGCTTTCGTCCAGGCAGTGCGTGTGGCGGTAAAGGAGGTTGAAAAGGATGTTCCTGCGCTGATACATGCGCGTATGGGTGCCTCAGTGGCTCCATGAAACAAAGCATCGGTTTGCTTCACTTGAACAGCTGAACCCTCAGTGCTGCCTTCAGCCAGGAATCCTGTATGTCCCGACTAGCGTTCGTCTTTCCCGGTCAGGGGTCACAAAGCGTTGGCATGTTAGCCAATCTGGCGGATGAGCACCCCGCCATACATTCTGTATTTAATGAGGCGTCTGAGGCGGCTGGGATAGACCTTTGGGAACTGGCCCAGAAGGGGCCGGAAAGCGAGCTGGGTCAGACCGAGAATACTCAGCCGGTTTTGTTAACAGCGGGGGTCGCTATATTTCGGGCCTGGCAAGAGGCGGGGGGAAAGAGGCCGGATTTTTTGGCCGGACATTCTCTGGGAGAGTACACGGCACTGGTAGCAGCGGGGGTAATTACTCTTGCAGATGGGGTGGAGCTGGTCACTGAGCGCGGCCGCCTCATGCAGCAGGCGGTACCTGCGGGAGAGGGGGCCATGGCCGCCATATTAGGGCTGGAAGACGACGTCGTTCGCCGCTGCTGTGACGAGGCCTCCGTGGCTGGAGTGGTGGAGGCCGTGAATTTTAATGCGCCCGGCCAGGTTGTGATTGCAGGTTCATCTGCCGCTGTAAATGCGGCAATTGAGAAGCTCAAGGCAGCCGGCGCCAAGCGGGCGCTGTCATTGCCCATAAGCGTTCCATCCCATTGCGCCTTGATGAAGCAGGCTGCCGGGCAGCTCAAGGTTTCACTTAATCGGCTTCCTTTTAGCCCCCCGGCAATCCCAATAGTTCAGAATGTTTCCGCGCGTATAGAGCCTGACGTTGCTGCGATGCGCGATGCGCTGGTGCGGCAGCTGTACAGCCCTGTCTTGTGGGTACAATCTGTCGAGGCGCTTTCCGGGTTGGGCGTAACCCGAATGCTGGAGTGCGGTCCTGGAAAGGTTCTCTGCGGGCTCAACAAACGTATCGTCAAGGAGCTGGACTGTGTTTCCCTGGAAGCAGCAGACAGTTTCAGGACTGCGTTGGCTGAGTAATTCTGCCTCTAGAAGAAGTGGCATGAAGGGAGAAACAAATGTCTATTGAAGGAAGAGTCGCGCTGGTGACCGGTGCCAGTCGTGGCATTGGCAAGGCGATAGCGCTGGAGCTGGCTAAACGCGGGGCCATTGTGGTCGGCACTGCGACAACTGCAGCGGGGGCGGAGGGAATTACCTCCTATCTCTGCGAGGTCGATAATGCTGGCCAAGGCTATGTTCTGGATGTCTCCGACCCGAATTCTATTGATGCGGCGCTAGGAGCCATAAGCACTGAGATAGGAGCCCCGCTCATCCTGGTCAATAACGCAGGAATTACGCGTGACAATCTTATGCTACGCATGAAGGATGAAGAGTGGGAGGCCGTTATCCGCACCAATCTCACTTCCATCTATCGCATGAGCAAGGCCTGCCTCAAGGCCATGACCAAAGAACGCTGGGGCCGAATCATCAGCATTAGCTCTGTTGTCGGATCAAGTGGCAATGCCGGGCAGGCCAATTATGCTGCGGCCAAGGCCGGGCTTGAAGGCTTCTCGCGGGCACTGGCTCGCGAAATCGGCTCTCGCAACATTACGGTCAATGCTGTGGCTCCGGGCTTTATCGCCACGGACATGACGCATGTGCTGCCCGAAGAGCAAAAAGAGAAACTGCTGGCCACCATTCCTGCGGGTCGCCTGGGGCAGCCTGAGGAAATTGCTGCCGCCGTTGGCTTTCTGGCGTCTGCCGAAGCTGGGTATATCACCGGCGTAACCCTGCATGTTAATGGCGGTATGTATATGGAATAACAGGAAAAATTTCCTGTTAAGGCCTGCAATAAACCCTTACTTTTGCCTGGGCCGCCAGCTTGCCACCCCATTTGGGGTTCAATAAACTAGCGCGGTTCCAGCAAGGACCGACCAACGAGGAGAAAAAGCGTGAGCACTATTGAAGAACGGGTCAAGAAGATTGTCGCCGAGCAATTGGGGGTAAAGCTGGAGGATGTGACCAGCGAAGCCTCTTTCGTGGATGATCTCGGCGCCGACTCGCTCGACACCGTTGAGCTGGTGATGGCTCTTGAAGAGGAGTTTGAGCTCGAAATTCCTGACGAGGAAGCTGAGAAGATCAGCACGGTGCAGAACGCAATTGACTACATCGTTGCCAACAGCAAGTAGTTCGCTGTTGTAGCAAAAAGCCGCAGTTCTGCGTTTGATGGAGCTGCGGCTTTTGCACATCTGGATGAGGGCAACGCTTCGGTGCCAGGCTGCCATCAGCAGGGTGAACGCTGCAAGTACCGGCTACGAAGCCTTATCCACACGAGCCGGGCAGATGCCGGGACAGGAGTTGAAATGACACGTCGTCGCGTCGTAGTGACCGGAATGGGTATGCTCACGCCTCTGGGCAATAACGTAGCGTCAACCTGGGCCGGCATTCTGGCCGGGAAGAGCGGAGTTTCTTCCATCGAACATTTCGATGCTTCCGCATATTCCACGCGCTTTGCCGGCGTTATCAAGGATTTCGACGTAGAGCCCTACATGCCCGCCAAGGATGCACGCCGATTCGACGAGTGCATCCAGTACGCACTTGCCGCCGGCCTGCAGGCTTTCAGGGACTCCGGTCTTGAAGTGACCGATGCCAACGCCCCTCGTATCGGCGTGGCAACGGGATCCGGCATAGGTGGATTGACCTCGATCGAGCGCAGTCATGAGGCGCTGCTTGAAGGCGGACCCCGCAAGGTCTCTCCTTTTTTCGTGCCGGGTTCGATCATCAACATGTCGGCAGGGATGCTGGCCATACGCCTTGGACTCAAGGGGCCGAATATCTCGCTGGTAACGGCCTGCACCACCGGCACTCACTCTATTGGTCTCGCCGGAAGAATGATTGCCTACGGGGATGCCGATGTGATGCTGGCAGGAGGAAGCGAGAAGGCATCCACTCCGCTGGGGATGGCCGGTTTCGGTGCGGCACGGGCGCTCTCGACACGAAACGACAATCCGCAGACAGCCAGCCGTCCTTGGGACCGGGACCGCGACGGCTTCGTGCTCGGCGACGGAGCCGGCATTGTCGTGCTGGAAGAATACGAGCAGGCCAAAGCTCGCGGCGCGACGATCCATGCAGAGCTGATCGGCTTCGGCATGAGCGATGATGCTTTTCACATCACAGCTCCGCCCGAAGGCGGTGCCGGTGCCGCCACCGCCATGCTCAATGCATTGCGTGATGCTGGCATTGAGGGCAGTGCCGTGAACTATATCAACGCTCATGGCACTTCTACGCTGGCGGGCGATATTGCCGAATCCAGGGCTATCGAAGCTGTGTTTGGCGAACATGCGAGAAAACTCGCTATCAGCTCTACCAAGTCGATGATTGGCCACCTGCTGGGGGCCGCCGGAGCAGTAGAAGCAATTTTTTCAATTCTTGCGATTCGCGACAATATTGCGCCGCCCACCATCAATCTCGAGCATCAGGACGAGGCCTGTGTCCTCGATTATGTGCCCAACGAGGCGCGCGCCATGAAGATCGATACCGTGCTTTCGAACTCTTTCGGTTTCGGTGGCACCAATGGCTCCCTGATTTTCCGGCGTGTTTGATGGCTTATCCGGTCTGGATCAACGGCAGCGAGCGGGGATGCATCGATCCGGCTGATCGCGGTCTGGCTTACGGCGATGGCCTGTTCGAGACATTGAGGGCAGAGGCAGGGCGAGCCCTCCTCCTGGATGACCATATGGCAAGGCTCCAGCACGGAGCCCGGCTGCTGGGAATCGCAGTTGATGATCAGGAGCTGCGGCGGGATATGGCCAGCTATCTGTCACACTGCCCGGGCTCCTGCATAGTAAAGATCATTATTACCCGAGGCCGGAGTGGGCGCGGCTACCTGCCGGACCCGGCTGCCGTTCCGACTCGGATTTTCAGCGCCTATCCGCGTCCGGAGTATCCGGAAAGTCATCAATCTACGGGCATTCATGCCGGTGTTTGCTCACTCCATCTGGGGTCGCAACCCCGGCTGGCAGGCATCAAGCACCTCAACCGGCTGGAGCAGGTGCTCTTGCGGCGTGAACTGGAGGAGCTGGGCAAGGATGAGGCCCTGGTCTGCAATGCACAGGGGTTCGTCGTCGAGGGCGTATTCAGCAATGTCTTCATGGTGCGTGCCGGTCGCCTCTGCACTCCAGCCATTGAAGATTCGGGAGTGCGGGGAGTCTTGCGCACAGCGATATTGCGTGCGGCCTCCATGCAGGGCATGGCGGTCGAGGAAGGCGCCCTCACGCCAGATGATTTTCTGAATGCCGACGAGGTTTTTTTTTGCAATAGCGTGAACGGCATCTGGCCGGTGCAGTCCCTTAAAGAACGATACTGGAAGCCCGGTCCGATTAGCCGTCATTGGCAGGCCTTCTGGCAGGAACTACTCTGATGCGAGCCACGAACAAGAAGAGATCCCGGTGGTGGGCGCCGCTGTTCCTCTTTCTGCTCACCTTCGTGTCCGCTCTGTGGATATACCATGGCCTGTATTCCCGCTTGCCGCTGCCCGATGCGGGCTATCGCCTCGAGATCCTCAAAGGCAGCAGCTTTACCCAAGTGGCCGAGAAGCTGGAGCGGGAAGGCATCATTCCGAATGCCTTCCTGGCGCGGCTCTGGCTACGCCTGCAACCGGGCGACAGGAAAGTTTATCCGGGTGTCTGGCTGCTCAGGCCTCCGCAAAACACCCTTTCCGCTCTTCGCCTTATCATGCAGGGCAATATACAGGTCGCTACCCGGCTTACGGTGGTGGAAGGCGTCAGCTACCGCAACCTGCGTGATCTTCTGGCAGCACGCGGCGACGTGCAAGCCTCCGGAATCACCAGCGATGCGGAAGTTCTGGAGGCCATTGGCGCCACGGAGAAACACCCCGAGGGATTATTTGCGCCGGACACCTATGACTTCGGCGTGGGCGCCAGCGATATCAGAATCCTGAAGCATCTTTACGAGCGTCAAAAACGTATCCTGCAGGAAGAGTGGGAGCAGCGCGCGCCGGGCCTGCCGTACTCGGCGCCCTATGAGGCACTCATCATGGCCTCCATTGTGGAAAAGGAAACCGGCGTGGCCGGCGAGCGGGCGCAGGTCGCTGGCGTATTTGTGCGGCGGCTGCAGAAGGGCATGCGCCTGCAGACGGATCCGACGGTTATCTATGGCATAGGCCCGAAATTCGACGGCAACCTGCGCCGCGCCGATCTTACGCAGGCCAGCCCCTACAACACCTATCGAATTTCCGGCCTGCCGCCCACGCCGATCGCATTGCCGGGACGCGCCGCCATACATGCGGCCTTGCATCCTGCTTCCGGCAATGCCGTGTTCTTCGTTGCGCGGGGCGATGGTTCGCATGAGTTCACGGCGACGCTTGCCGAGCACAACCGCGCCGTAGCGCGCTACCAGAAGAAGAGGCGGGCTGCCTATCGCTCCGCTCCCGCGCAGGCGGCGCAGCCATGAACAATCGTTTCATCACGCTGGAAGGCGGGGAGGGCGCGGGCAAGAGCACTTGCCTGGCGCTCATCCGGAACTATTTTTCGGAAAAAAACCTGCCCCTGCTCGTAACGCGTGAACCAGGGGGAACGCCTCTCGCAGAAGAAATCCGGGCGCTTCTCCTGCAGAAGCGTGAAGAGGTGGTGGCGCCGGATGCCGAGCTTTTGCTGGTCTTCAGTGCGCGGGCACAGCACCTGGCTCGCGTTATCCGGCCGGCGCTGGCGCGTGGCGAATGGGTGTTGTGCGACCGCTTCACCGATGCCACTTATGCCTATCAGGGCGGCGGCCGGGGCCTGTCGATGCAGCGTATTGCCGAGCTGGAGACCATGGTGCAGGACGGTTTGCAGCCTGGCCTGACATTGCTTCTCGACCTGCCTGTCGCACAGGGAATGGCGCGTGCGGAGACAAGGGCTGAAAAAGACCGTTTCGAGTCTGAAAAGCTGGAATTCTTCGAGCGGGTGCGGACGGTTTACCGGGCTCGGGCCAATGTCGAGCCGGCCCGGTTTCGCATCATCGATGCGGCTCGTTCCCTCGGAGAGGTGGAGGCCGCCGCGCGCCGGATACTGGACGCCTGGCTGGATCAGCAGGCATGAATGAAGACCTCGCCCGCATGCCCTATGCCTTCCATCCCTACGCCTGGCAGCAGGATATCTGGCAGCGCCTGACCACGCTGCAGGCGTCGTCGCGCCTGCCCCATGCGCTTTTGCTGGCCGGTCCCGGAGGCATAGGCAAGCGCCGGCTGGCGCAGGCTTTCGCCGCCTATCTTTTGTGCCAGTCGCCGCAGCTGTCGAGTGCCTGCGGCACCTGCAAAAGCTGCAGTCTTCTCAATGCCGGCAATCATCCGGACCTGATGATTCTGGCGCCCGAGACCGATCCCAAGACCGAGAAAAAGGCCCGGTTCATCAAGGTCGACCAGGTGCGCGAGCTGGTCGATTTTGCGGAAAAGTCCGCACAGATGGGAGGGTATCGGCTGGTGCTCATCGAGCCGGCTCATCTGCTCAATATGCAGGCGGCCAATGCCCTGCTGAAAACATTGGAAGAGCCGGGCCGGCAGACCCTGATCATGTTGCTGAGCTCGCAAGCCATGAGCCTTCCGGCCACCATTCGCAGCCGTTGCCAGCAGGTCGTGCTGGGTGTGCCAGACGAGGCGGAAGCACTGGCCTGGCTCAGGCCGCAGCTGGGGAGCCAGGACGCGGCCGAGCTGCTGCTCGGGCTCGCCGAGGGGGCTCCTCTGGCCGCCCTGGCCCTGCGCGACTCGCTCTGGTTCGGAGAACGCGAGCGTCTGCTTCGGGACCTTGCCGGCGTACGGGATGGCAGGGTCGGGCCACTGGCGGCGGCCCAGCGTTGGCACGGACTGGGTGCCGAAGCGGTGCTGTCGGCACTGGCCAGCCTCGTGGAAGATCTGGCGCGCCTGGCGAGCGGGGCCGCTGTTGTCAAACATCGAGATCTCGCGCCTATAATCACCACGGTGGCGGGGCAGATGACGCCTGCAGGCATGCTGCGGTTCCGGCAGGGAATCGCCGAGAAGCAGCGCTTGCTGGGCGGCAACATACAGGGCAGTGTGCTGCTGGACGCCACGTTTTCCGAATGGGGCAGGCTGGCCTAGACCGGTCGGCCAGAAGAATGACAACCGGCCAATCCAACAAGAGATTTCAGCATGAACATGCCTCGCGCTGGCGGAATCATCAACCAGGCCTTCAAGGACAAGGTGGCGCTCTATAATTCCTACATGCCCTTCGTGAAGGGCGGAGGCTTATTCCTGCCGACTACGCGGCAGTGCAAGCTCGGCGAGGAAGTGTTCGTGTTGCTGACACTGATGGATGATCCCGAGCGCATTCCGCTGACCGGCAAGGTCATCTGGATCAATACCCGTCAGCAGGGCATGCGCGCCGCCGGCATCGGCATTCAACTGAGCGGTGAGGAGGGCGACAAGGCCCGGCGCAAGATCGAAACTTTCCTGGCGGGGGCGCTCAAGGCCGATCGTCCCACGCACACGATGTAGGGCTGTTACGGTATGGACGAGGCCGGCCTATGCCGGCCTTTTACTTTCGCGAGCACGGTAATCATGTTTATCGATTCTCACTGTCATCTCGATCGCCTGGACCTCGCCGCCCTTGAAACCGATCTGGCAGGCGCCCTCGACGCGGCACGCGCCAGGGGCGTGCAGCATTTTCTCTGCATCGGAGTGGACCTGGAGAGCCTCCCGTCGGTACTTGCCGTTGCCGACGCGCATGACGATGTGTCGGCCTCGGTGGGAGTGCATCCCCTGCATCTGGATGCGCTCGAGCCGGAAATCCAGCAGCTGGTGGAGCTCGCTGCGCACCCGAAGGTGGTGGCGATCGGCGAGACGGGCCTCGACTATCACTATGATCAGGAAAAGCCTGCAGACCAGCAGCGCCGTTTTCGCAAGCACATAGAGGCGGCCCGGCGCACCGGCAAGCCGCTGGTGGTCCATACCCGCGAAGCGCGTGCCGACACGCTGGCCATCCTCAGGGAGGAAGGCGCGAGCAGGGGCGTGCTGCACTGCTTCACCGAGGATTGGGAAACGGCGCGGTCCGCCCTCGATCTCGGCTTTTATATTTCCTTCTCGGGCATCGTGACTTTCGCCAATGCCAAGGCATTGCGCGAGGTGGCCCGGAAGGTTCCTCTCGAGCGTTTGCTGATCGAGACGGATTCCCCCTGGCTGGCGCCGGTGCCCTACCGCGGCAAGACCAATCAGCCGGCCTATGTCGCCGACGTTGCCAGGGCTGTTGCCGAGTTGCGGGGCATGGAGGTGGAGGAGCTTGGCGAGCAGACGTCGGCAAACTTCCGCTGCCTTTTCGGTGTCGGATGAGCCGAGACCGGCAACGCTGCCGCCGATAAACGACAGCGCCATGCCTTAACGTCGAGCGGAGGCGGGGCCTTGCTAAAAAACGCCCGGTGCCTGGGGGTGACACCGGGCCAAGACCAATCAGGGATAGGCAATGCATCTGCTGGCTGATGCGTCAGCCAGGGTTTCTCTAGTATTAGCGAGAATTGACGGCCTGCCAGTAAACGTCCTGCTCCGATTAGATTAGTTTTGTATAACCGCCTCGAGCCAGCCAGAACCGGACTCTGACTTTATGGTCGTGGGCTGTTTCGGCTGTTTATACTCGCCCGACCTCGGGCCGCGTTCGCAAGACTGAAGAAAGTGCAATAGAGGCCCGGTCAGGGTCGAGCAAAACAGGGAGAACAACATGAGTGATCTGGCCAAGGCGACGCAGAAAGCCCGGGATTTCCGGCAGCGCGAGCGGGCCATTCTGGATTGCGCCCTGCAGCTTTTTATCGAGCAGGGCGAAGACCGGGTCACCGTGGAAATGATCGCGGACAAGGTGGGCATCGGCAAAGGCACCATCTACAAGCACTTCGAAACCAAGAACGAAATCTATCTGCTGCTCATGATCCGCTACGAGGAAGAGCTGGCCGACCTCTTCCGGCGCGTCGACACCAGCCGCGACAAAGAAGCGCTGATGCGCGAGTACTTCCGCTTCCGTGTGCAGAACCCCGACAAGTACCTGCTCTTCGATCGTCTCGAAGCCAAGCTCATGGCCGACAAGGCCGTGCCGCAGCTGATCGAGAAGCTGTACGCCATACGCGCTTCCAACTTCGACAAGCTGGCCGAGATCATCAAGGCCCGCATCGACGAGCGGAAACTGGCCGACGTGCCGCCCGAATTCCATATATGCGCCGCCTGGGCACTGGCCCATGGCGCCGCTGCACTCAGCAAATCGCCGTTCTACAATAAGGTCATCACCGACCAAGACGCCTTCTTCGATTTCCTGCTCAGCTCGGGCGTGCGCATGGGCAACCGCAGCCTGCATGAGAAGGACGGCAAATAAGGGCCGGCCGGGCGTGGCAGGGTTGCCTGCGGGCGGCCTTTTTGTGGGCGCTTTTGCCAATGTTTCTGAGGCCTTGCGTCACTTGACCCGGGCAGGGTCAGCCGGCAAGATACGGCACCTTTTCGGGCAGGGCCTCCTGCTCCGGGGCGCCTCGTCAGGGTTCGCCTGATCCGGGCTTTCCACTCCCTTAAATCCGAACAACTCAGCCGAGGATTCCATGAAGGCTCTTGTTGCTGTCAAACGCGTTGTCGATTTCAACGTGAAGGTCCGCGTCAAAGCGGACAAGACGGGCGTTGAACTGGCCAACGTCAAGATGGCCCTCAACCCCTTTGACGAAATTGCCGTGGAAGAAGCGGTGCGCCTGAAGGAAAAGGGCATCGTCACCGAGATTATCGTCGCCACCGTCGGCCCCGCCGTCGCCCAGGAACAGCTGCGCACCGCGCTGGCCCTCGGCGCGGACCGCGCCATCCTCGTGCAGACCGACGACGAAACCCAGCCCCTGGCCGTGGCCAAGATCCTGAAGGGCATCGTCGACGCCGAGCAGCCCCAGCTCATCATCCTCGGCAAGCAGGCCATCGACGGTGACAACAACCAGACCGGCCAGATGCTGGCCGCGCTGGCAGGTCTGCCGCAGGGCACTTTCGCCTCCGTGGTGAAGGTCGAAGGCGGCAAGGTCCGGGTTACCCGTGAAATCGACGGCGGCCTGCAGACCGTGGAACTCGGCCTCCCGGCCGTGGTCACCACCGACCTGCGCCTGAACGAGCCGCGCTACGCTTCCCTGCCCAACATCATGAAGGCCAAGAAGAAGCCGCTGGACATCAAGACCCCGGCCGATTTCGGCGTGACCGCGCTGGCCTCCATCACGACCCTGAAGGTCGAAGCCCCTGCCGAGCGCAAGGCCGGCATCAAGGTCAAGAGCGTCGATGAACTCGTCGAAAAGCTGAAGAACGAAGCGAAGGTGATCTGAACATGAGCATTCTCGTCTACGCCGAACACGACAACGCCGCCATCAAGGGCGCCACGCTCAATACCGTCGCCGCCGCGAAGAAGATCGGTGGCGACATCCACGTGCTGGTCGCCGGCCAGGGCTGCCAGGCTGCGGCCGAAGCCGCTGCCAAGATCGATGGCGTGAGCAAGGTCCTCGTGGCCGACAACGCCGCCTACGGCCACCAGCTCGCCGAAAACGTCAGTGCGCTGGTTGCCGAGCTCGGCAAGGGCTACAGCCACATCCTGGCGCCCGCCACCACCAACGGCAAAAACTTCCTGCCGCGCGTGGCGGCGCTGCTGGACGTGAACCAGATCTCCGAAATCTCCGCTGTCGTCTCGCCCGACACCTTCGTGCGTCCGATCTATGCCGGCAACGCGATGGCCACCGTGCAGTCCACGGACCCCATCAAGGTCCTGACCGTGCGTCCCACCGGTTTCGACGCCGCTGCCGCCACCGGCGGTTCGGCTGCCATCGAAGCTGTGGGGGTCGCCAAGGATGCCGGCAGCAGCAAGTTCGTGGGTGAAGAGCTGGCCAAGTCCGACCGTCCGGAACTCGCCGGCGCCAAGATCGTCGTTTCCGGCGGCCGCGGCATGGGCAACGGTGAAAACTTCAACATCCTCTACGCCCTGGCCGACAAGCTCGGCGCCGCCGTCGGTGCCTCGCGCGCCGCCGTGGACGCCGGCTTCGTGCCCAACGACATGCAGGTCGGCCAGACCGGCAAGGTCGTGGCGCCGCAGCTGTACGTGGCCGTCGGCATCTCCGGCGCCATACAGCATCTCGCCGGCATGAAGGACTCCAAGGTGATCGTGGCCATCAACAAGGATGAAGAGGCGCCGATCTTCCAGGTGGCCGACTACGGCATCGTGGGGGATCTGTTCACGATCGTGCCGGAACTGACCAGCAAGATCTGAGCTTCAGCGCTCCGCAAGAAGCCCGCCGCATGGCGGGCTTTTTATTGCCGTCTGCGCGGCTCGCCTGAAGTGCTGAAGCGATCCTGCCCCTGCCTTCAGGCGTGGCGGAATTACGAAAAGGGATGGCTGCTTACCGAAAAAATCCATTTAAAACAGAAAGCCCGCTTTCAAGGATTTCCTGCGGCATAGAGTGCTTTGGTGACCATCGGCCGACATCGAGGAGCCTGCCATGCCCAAGCCGGAATCCCAGGACCGCGGACCCAGCAAGCCGCGCCCCAGCCCCAGCCATCACCACGATCGCGAGGACACGCGGCAGGAACGCGAGAAAAGCTATGTGAAGCAAACCGAGCAGCAGGAACAGCGCTCGGGCCCGAAAGGACGGCAGCAGCAGTAACGCTGCGCCTAGGGCGGCTGGCGTTCAGAGCAGGCGCCAGCCTCTCTCGTCTTCCCCGACCCTGCCTTCGTCCTGCAGCTTGATGAGGTGGGCAAGCAGCGAATACTGCGCAACGGGATGCAGGGCGGGGATTACATCGTCGTAGACGCGGGGCGTCAGCGCTGCCAGCGCTTGCGGGTGCGTATCGAGATGCGCGAGGACTTTCTGCTCGCGCCTCAGGCGATGCTGAATGGTGTAATGCACAAGTGCCTGCGCATTCTCGATGACGTCGCCGTGGCCCGGTGCAATCGCAGCAATATCCAGGGTACTCAGCATCTCCAGCGAGCGCAGATAGTCTCCCATGCTTCCTGAGGGCGGAATGATCACGACCGTGGAGCCGTTGATGAGATGGTCGCCGCTGAACAGCAGCTTTTCCTCTTCCAGCAGATAGCACAGGTGGTTGCCGACGTGGCCGGGCGTGTGCAAGGCCCGCAAGGTGAATTCATCGCTCCTGAGCTCATTCCCGTGGGCCAGCTGCCTGTCCACGCCGATGCTGGCCTGGGCCGGGTCTCCCTCTAGCGGCGCCTGACCGAGGATCTCGGCGCCGGTGCGCCGCTGCAGCTCTGTTGCCGCCGGCGCATGGTCCTGGTGGGTGTGCGTGAGCACGATCCAGCGAATGCGTCCGCCCTGCAGGTTGGCAGCGGCCAGCAGGGCCTCCACGTGCAGGGACAGGGCCGGCCCGGGATCGAGCACGGCAATGTCGCGTTTGCCGATAAGGTAGCTGTTGGTGCCGGGCCCGGTCATGAAGCCGGCGTTGGGCGCCAGCACGCGTGTCACGCGGGCCGAGAGCGCGACCGCTTTGCCGGGAGTGAGCTCAGGCATGGAGCAGGCCGCGTGCGCTGGCCGCATCGACGAGGCGCGCGCGCAGGCCGTGCTTGATGCTGGCATAGGTGGCGCGATGCTTTTCCGCCCTGCTCTCGGCGAAAGCCAGCGCTTCGGAAAGGAGGACGGTTTCCCCGTAGATGCGGTCCGCCACCTTCATCTTGTAGGCCTCGATGCCGCCCACCGCCCTGCCGGTCAGCGCCAGCTCGCGCAGGGACTGCGCATCCGGCAGCAGCTGGATGACCTCCACCATGAGCGGCGTGAAGGGAATCTTGATGTTGACCTCGGAAAAGCAGAAACGGCCACGGTCCTCGCGCAAGAAGCGGAAATCGCAGGCCGAGGCGAGAATGGCGCCGCCGGCATAGCAGTTGCCGTTGATGGCGGCGATCACGGGCAGGTTGAGCAGCGCGAGGCGCAGCAGGACGTTCTCGAGCTCCCCCACGAACTCCTGGAAGCCCTCCGGCGACTGCGTGAGCAGCCAGGGCAGGTCGATGCCGTTGCAGAAGGTCTTGGGGTGACTGCTGGTGATGAGCAGGGCCGCATTGCCGGGATGGGCCTCGATGCGGTCGAAGACCTGGTGGTATTCCGCCAGCACATCCGGATTGAAGGTGTTGTCCCTGTCGCCGTTGGCGAGGGTCAGCAGGTAGACCGCGCCACGCTTTTCCAGATGCATGAATGACATGGGGTTTCCTCCGGGGATGCCGAAGTCTAACGGCCGGGCACCGCTCCGGCTAGAATGACCGCCTTCGCATATCAGGCGCTTTCGCATGCTTGCCATCCTGTCCCCGGCAAAAACACTGGACTACGCGAGTCCCGTTCCCGATTTGCCCCTCACCCGGCCCGCCTTCGTGCAGCATAGCCAGACCCTGATCGGCCTGCTGCGCGATTTTTCCGTGGCGGAGCTGGCCGCGCTGATGGATATCGGCGACAAGCTGGCCGCGCTCAACGTCGCCCGCTTCGCCGCCTGGTCGCCGCGCTTCACCGGGCGCAATTCGCGCGCCGCCATCCTGGCATTCCGGGGCGACGTCTACGAGGGCCTGGAAGCGTGGACCTTCACAGCGGAAGATCATGCCTTCGCGCAGGCGCGCCTGCGCATCCTGTCCGGGCTCTACGGCCTGCTGCGTCCGCTCGACCGCCTGCAGCCCTACCGGCTGGAAATGGGCACGGCGCTCGCCAATCCGGCCGGCCGCAACCTCTACGCCTTCTGGGGCGATGCCCTGGCCAGGGCGCTGAATGCGGCGCTGGCGGAGCAGGGCGACGACGTGCTGGTGAACCTCGCCTCGGACGAGTACAGCAGGGCGGCGCTGACGCAAGCCCTGCGGGCGCAAGTGGTGACGCCGCAGTTCCGTGAAGAAAGGAACGGGCAATTCAAGATGGTGAGCTTCTATGCCAAGCGCGCCCGCGGCCTGATGGCGGCCTATATCGTGCGCAACCGTCTTGCGAACGCAGCGGCGCTGAAGGATTTCGCTGCCGACGGTTATACCTTCAACAAGAAACTGTCCGCTGGCGACACGCTGGTGTTCACCCGCCGGATGCCGGTGAAATGAGGATCCCGTGTTTACAGGCTACCGGTAGGAGCGGCTTTAGCCGCGAACGTTGGCACTGGCATACGCTGAATATTCGCGGCTAAAGCCGCTCCTACGAATTTTTAAACAAACTGCGAGGCCTGCCGTGACCGAACCGACCGAAACCCAGCGCACCGAACTCGAGGCCGCCGCCTTCCGCCGCCTCCTGCAGCACCTGCGCGAACACCCCGAGCTGCAGAACATCGACCTCATGAACCTGGCCGGCTTCTGCCGCAACTGCCTGTCCAAGTGGTACCGCGCCGCGGCCGAGGAGAGGGGTATCACCCTCAGCGATCCGCAAGCCCGCGAGATCATCTATGGCATGCCCTACGAAGACTGGAAGGCGCGTTACCAGAAGTAGCAGCCGGCAAGCACATGCCTACGAAGCCAGCACGGAAGGCGCCGCGGCCGCGCGGATAATCCCGGGAACAAGGAAGCTGCCCGGTGGCCGCCATGGAAGACCTGTTCGCCCTGCACAACCCCTGGTGGCAGCTCGTGCTGCGGGGCCTGATCATCTACCTGGGCGTGCTGCTGTTCGTGCGCCTCTCCGGCAAGCGCGAGGTCGGGCAGTTCACGGCCTTCGACCTCGCCGTGCTGCTCATCATCAGCGAGGCCGTATCGCCCGCGCTGTCCGCGGAGGAGAAGTCGCTCACCGGTGGCCTGCTCATCCTGGCCACCCTGCTCGCCCTCAACCGCGGCCTCAGCTGGCTGAGCCAGCGCTCCCTGCGCCTGGCCCGCGCCCTGGAGGGACAGCCCGAGTTCCTGCTGCGCTGCGGCAAGGTGGACTACGACGCCATGCGCCGCCTCGAGGTCAGCCATAACGACCTGCTGGCGGCCCTGCATCGGGAAGGCCTGCGCACGCCCGCAGAGGCCGAGTTCGCCATCCTGGAAACCAGTGGAGAAATCACGGTGGGCAAGCGCAAGGAAAAGAAAAAACCGCCGTGAAACATCATGAGAAACCCGTGCCGGGCCGCCGGCCTTCGCCCTGACATTCCTGCGGAAACCCGCTAGAATCCGCGCCCCGAATCCCACCCGCCTTTGACGAGGACCCGCTGTGAGCGCCGAGACCATCAAAGCCATGCAGGACGACCATTTCGGTCGCTGGAAGAACCGCGAAGCCATCGCCGAAACCATGATCCCCATGATCGGCAAGCTCTACCGCGAGCGTAACGTGATCGTCGCCGTCTACGGCCGCAGCCTGGTCAACCACTCCGTCATCCAGATCCTCAAGTCGCACCGCCGCGTGCGCATGATTGCCGGCGACCTGTCCGTGGTCGACACCTTCCCGCTGCTGTCCGCGCTCACCAAGCTGGACCTCGGCCCCTGCCTGGTCGACATCGGCAAGCTGGCCATCGATTTCCGCGAAGCCGGCGGCGGCGACGTCGACGCCTTCGTGAAGCAGGCCGTGGCCCCCGTGGTCGGTGTGAAGGACGAAGGCCTGGCCACCGACATCGTGCTGTTCGGCTTCGGCCGCATCGGCCGCATGCTGGCCCGCCTGCTGGTCGAGAAGACCGGCTCCGGCAACGGCATGCGCCTGCGCGCCATCGTCGTGCGCAAGACCCAGGAGGGCGACCTGCAGAAGCGCGCCTCGCTGCTGCGCCGCGACTCCGTGCACGGCCCCTTCGACGGCACCATCGCCGTCGATGAGGAAAACGAGGCCATCATCGCCAACGGCAACTTCATCAAGGTGATCTACGCCAGCCGGCCGGAAGAGGTCGACTACACCCAGTACGGCATCAACAACGCCATCCTGATCGACAACACCGGCAAGCTGAAGGATGAAGAAGGCCTGGGCCGGCACCTGAACAGCCGTGGCGTCGCCCGCGTGATTCTCACGGCGCCCGCCAAGGGCGCGATCAAGAACGTCGTGTACGGCGTGAACAGCAGGGACATCAGCCGCGACGACAAGATCCTCTCCGCCGCCTCCTGCACCACCAACGCCATCACCCCGGTGCTGAAGGTGCTGGACGAGAAGTACGGCATCGTGTCCGGCCACGTCGAAACCGTGCACAGTTTCACCAACGACCAGAACCTGATCGACAACTACCACAAGGCCGATCGCCGCGGCCGTTCCGCCGTGCTCAACATGGTGATCACCGAGACCGGCGCCGCCAAGGCCGTGGCCAAGGCGCTGCCGCAGCTGCAGGGCAAGCTCACCGGCAATTCCATCCGCGTGCCGACGCCCAACGTCTCGCTGGCTATCCTCAACCTGGCCTTCCCGAACGCCGTTACCAAGGAGGAGGTCAACGAGTACATGCGCCAGGTGGCGCTGTATTCCGACCTGCAGGGCCAGATCGACTACACCAATTCTACGGAAGTGGTGTCGACCGACTTCATCGGCTCGCGCTCGGCCGGCGTCTTCGACGCCCAGGCCACCATCGTCAACGGCAACCACGCGACGCTGTACGTGTGGTATGACAACGAAATGGGCTACAGCTGCCAGGTCGTGCGCATCGTCCAGCAGATGGCGGGCGTGAAGTACCAGAGCTTCCCGCCGGCGGATGCCTCGGTGCACTGACAGGCGTTGGGAGCATCGGGCCGGCTTATGCCGGCCCGATGCATTTGGCCCCAGGCATTTCCAGCCCTGCCGTTCTCACGTTCATGCGGACTCGAGTTATGACGTTGCTGCGTTCCCTGGCCGTGCTGGCCTGCCTGTGCCTGGCCGCCTGTGCCGCTCCCCGCGCGCCCGGGGAGCCGGTGGCGCTGGCAGGCCTGGCCTACCGCAGCATGGGCTGGCAGGTCAAGGTGGCGGCGCTGCCCGCGGGCATGAGCGCCACCGCCCTGCAGGCGCAGCTGCAGCAGCTTCTCGACCAGGCCGATGCCGTGCTCTCGACCTTTCGACCCGAGAGCGAACTCATGCGTTTTAACCGCTCCCCTGTCGGTGAGTGGGTCGAGGTTTCGCCCCTGTTGCTGCAGAGCGTGCAGCTGGCGGTCGAGGTGAGCGCTGTGAGCGAAGGCGCTTACGACATCACCGTGGGGCCGCTGGTGGAGCTGTGGGGATTCGGCGCCACCGCCGCGCAGTCTTTTCCCCAGGCGTCGGCGCTTGCCGCCGCACGCCAGCGGGTGGGTTGGCGGCATATCGCGATCGACCTCGAAAAATCCGCCCTTATGCGCCGTGCCGACATCAGCCTGGACCTGTCGTCGCTGGGCGAGGGGGCGGCGGTGGATGCGCTGGCGGATTTTCTCGAGCGCCAGGGCATGCACGACTATCTGGTGGCCGTGGCGGGCACTTTGCGCGCCGGCGGCCGCAAGGTCGATGGCAGCGACTGGACCGTCGCCATCGAGGTCCCCGATGGCAGTGGCCGGCCTTTGCGCAAGCTCGGAATGAGCGGGCGGGCCGTATCCACTTCAGGTGCCTATCGCCATTACCGCGACATGGAGGGGCGTCGCTATTCCCATACCCTGGATCCCCGGACGGGATACCCGGTGACGCATCCGGGCGTTTCCGTGACGGTAATCGCGCCAGCGGGCGTGAGGGCGGCCCGCGTCGATGCGCTGGCAACGGCGTTCAACGTGCTGGGCCCCGCGTCGGGTTTGCGGCTGGCGGAGCGGGCGGGGCTGGCGGTGTTCTATGTCGAAAAGACCGCAACAGGCTTCCGCGAGACGGCCAGCCGGGCATTTGCTCCCGACCTGGCGGCCGCTCCCGAGTAGGAGGGTCCGTGGCGATGGCCCGATGCATTTTCTTTAAAGCAAATGCGAATGCTTTGCATTTGTGTTCTTCTTTGGTATAGTGCGCGCGGTTTGGCCGGCAGGCCTTTTTCGATTCTTTTGCTAGGGGGATTCCCATGTTCAGAAAACATGCGCTGGCTGTTGTGGTTGCGTCGCTGGGCACGGTTGCACAGGCCGCCACCCTGGAAGAGCTGGCCACCCAGGTGCAGGCCCAGCAGGCCCAGATCGAGGCCCTGACGGCGGCGGTGGAAAAAGCCCCGGCGGGCAAAACAGCGGCGGACGCCCTGTCCCGCACCACGCTGGGTGGCTATGGCGAGGCGCACTTCTACGGTTTTGAGAATGCCAAGGACCAGTACGACGCCTATCGCTTTGTCCTGTACGTGGGCCACCAGTTCTCCGATAAGGTCCGCCTGCAGTCCGAGCTGGAAGTGGAGCATGGCCTGGTTGCCGATACCGACGTGAAAACCTGTACGGTTTCCGGAGCCACCGCGACCTGTAACACCAGCCCCAAGCCGGGCGAGCTCGAGCTGGAGCAGATGTTCATCGAGTGGGATTATTTCGGCCAGCAAAAGCTGTCCGTGGGCCAGATCCTGGTGCCAGTAGGCTTCCTGAATGAAACCCACGAGCCGGACACTTTCTACGGCGCCAAGCGCAACCCGGTCGAGAGCAACATCATCCCGACCACCTGGTGGGAGGGCGGTATCAAGGCCTCCGGCGAGATCGCGCCCGGCCTGAGCTATGACGCCTTCGTATCCACGGGCCTGACGGGCGTCACCTCCTCCAGCGCCGCCATTCGCAATGGCCGCCAGAAGGGTGCCAAGGCCGTGGCCGAAGACCTCGCCTATACCACGCGTCTGCGCTACACCGGCGTTGCCGGCCTCGACGTCGGCGTGGCCTGGCAGAGGCAGACCGACATGGCGCAGGGCGCGCTGGCCGGCAAGGACATCCGCGGCGACCTGCTGGAGGCGCATATCGGTTACGCGCATGGCCCCCTGTCACTGCGCACGCTGTGGGCGAAGTGGAATATCACCGGCCTGAGCACGGGCGCCAAGGATGCCGAGCAGGAAGGCTTCTACGTGGAAGCCGGCTACAAGGTGGTCGAGAAGCTGGGCCTCTTCGTGCGCAACAGCCAGTGGGACAATGCGGCGGATGACACCACCCACTCCAAGAAGAAGCAGTGGAATTACGGTGCGAATTTCTGGCTGACGCCGCGCACGGTGTTCAAGCTGGACTTCCAGGAGCAGGAAGACAGGACCGTTGCCGCCGGCAGCCCTGAGGAAGACGGTTTTGCCCTCGGCGTCGGCTACAGCTTCTGACGGTCATCTGCCCATGTGATAGAGACAAAGCCCTGAGCGTCAGGGCTTTGTCGTCCTGAGGGAGTGCCGGAATGAAGGGGCGCCTCGTTGCTCTGGTCCTGGGGCTGCTGCTGTGGCTGCCTCCCCCTGCGCGGGCCGATATGCCGCTGGAGCAATTCCTGAGGCAGTCGTTTCCCGGCGCAGACCCCGAAGCGCAGATGCTCTGGCTGACGCCGCCGCTCAGGCAGCGCGCCGCCGCCATCCTGGGGCACGAGTATCCCGGCCTGCGCGTCAAATACTGGCGACAGGGCGAGCGCACGGCCTGGGTGCTGGACGAGATCGGCAAGGAACGCCCCATCACCATCGGCGTGGCGGTGGCGCAGGGACGCATCGTGCAGTTGCAGGTGCTGGCCTTCCGCGAGTCGCGCGGCGGCGAGGTGCGTCATGGCTTCTTCACGCGCCAGTTCGACCGGGCCGGGCTGAAGCGGGGCGACAGGCTGGACCGCTCCATCGACGGCATCACCGGCGCCACGCTCTCCGTCTCCGCCGTGAGCCGGGTGGCGCGGCTGGCGCTGGCCTTTCACGATGAAGCGGCGCGCGGCCGCTGATACACTCTCCGCTACCCGCGGTATCAAGAATGCGTACATCGTGCATAAATTCCACTGGCGGTTTTTCCTGTTGCGCTGGCACCGTCGCCTGGGCATCACCTCGGCCCTGTTCGTGCTGCTGCTGGCGATCACGGGCATCCTGCTGAACCATGGCCACGAATTCGGGCTGGACCGCGCGCCGCTGGAGAACCGCTGGCTGCGCCAGCATTACGGCCTTGCTGCCGAGCCGGCGGGCCTGACCCACCCCCTTCCCGGCGGCGCGCTCGCGGTCCGGTCCGGCCGGCTGCACCTTGGCGGCAAGGAACTGGGCGGCTGTGCGCAGCTCGTCGGTGTCATCGAGCAGGCGGGGCAGGTGCTGGCGGCCTGTTCCGACCGCCTGCTGCTGCTCACCCTGGAAGGCGAGCTGATCGATCAGGCCGATGCGACGCGCGGTGTGCCCGACGGCCTCTCCGCCGTGCTTGCGCAGGACGAAAAGATATTGCTGCGGCGCGGTGAAAGCCGCTTCAGCGTTGACCTTTCCGATCTCAGCGTGACCCCGCTGGGCGGCGCTGAAGAGGCGGGATGGCCGTCGCCTCCCCCCGCGGCATCCGCAGCCGGCGATGACCTCGACTGGGAGCGCGTGGTGCTGGATTTGCACAGCGGGCGACTGTTCGGGCGCGGCGGCGTCTGGCTGATGGATGCCATGGCCGGGCTTTTTGCCGTGCTGGCCATTTCCGGCCTCGTCATGGCGCGCCGGCGGCGGCATCGCTGGCCGTGAAATAAAAAGTCCGGCGGGCTCTGCAGGCCGCAGCGCCATCGCCGGGATTTCAACCCGCGGGAAAACCCCATGTCCGCCTTTTTGCAGCACTTCAAGACGGCGCTTGCGCGCGCCGCCGATACGGTGGGCCGGCGCCTGCAGCAGAGTTTTTTCCTCTACCTGGCGGCGGTCTTCACCGTCGTCGCCGTCATCGATGCCGGCACCGTCAACTACTTCGGCGGCATGCGCCAGACCAGCTACGACCTCATGCTGCGCCTGCGCCTCAATGTGCCGGCGCCGGACCCCGGCATCGTCATCGTCGACATCGACGAGAAGTCCCTGGCCGCCATGGCGCCGGAGTACGGCCGCTGGCCCTGGCCGCGCCAGGTCATGGCGGAGTTTCTCGAGAAGGTGAGCGCGCAGCAGCCGCAGGCGGTGGTCTTCGACGTGCTGTTCAGCGACCCCGACATCCAGAATCCGGACAGCGACGCCTACTTCAACGAAGTCCTCGGGCAGACCCCCAACGTCTTCCTGCCCATGCTGCGCCTCGACCCGAAGCACGACAGCCTGTCGCAACTGCCGGCCGCGCGGATACCCGGCATCAGGGCGACGCCGCTGGCCGACCCGGAGGCGCGCCTCGCCATGGTGCTGCCGCCCTTCGGCGCGGCGCAGCGCGCCGGCCGCCTCGGCACGCACAACGTCTATCCCGACGTCGACGGCGTGGTGCGCCGCTATCCGGTGCGGCTGCCGGCGCAGGGCTGGCAGCTGCCGTCGCTGCCGTATGCGGTGGCGCAGGCGGAAGGGAAGGGCGCCACGGCGCCGGACACCCTGCTGCTGAACTGGCGCGGCCCGCCCTTCACCTACAGGTACGTCAGCTTCAGCGATGTCTATCTCGACCTGCTGAAAGGCCAGCGCAGGCGCCCGGCCGATGAATTCCGCGGCAAGACGCTCTTCATCGGCAGCACGGCGGCCGGCCTGCTCGACGTGCGCGCCACGCCGCTGGACCGCGCCTTCCCCGGCGTGGAGCTCCTCGCCACCGCCTACGACAACCTGCGCCACGGCGACTGGGTGCGTGCGCCGGAAGCCAGGCTCTTCTATCTCGCCATGGCGCTGCTCATCATCTGGGGCACGGCCTTCGCCTTCTGGCGCCACGGCGCCTCCAACCGGCTCGACAGCTTCTACGGCCTCTCGCAGTTCGCGCTGCTGGGCTTCTCCTATGCCACGGTGAATTTCGGCAATTTCTACATCAACCTGACCGGGCCGGTATTCATCGGCGCGCTGTATTTCTCGCTGGCCCGCATCTACGCTTTTGCGACGGCGCGGGCGCTCGACACCTCGCTGGTGGCGCGCCGGGATAGCGGGGACGGCGATGCGCGCGGGCTCATGCTGGTGTTGCGCTTCTGCGTCGAGACCCGCGAGGAAGCCGCCATTGCCAAGCTTGCCGGACGCATCCGGCGCACGCTCCGCCGCGACAGCAGCGTCGAATTCGTGCAGGGTCGGCAGAAAGGCCTGTGGCGCTTGTTCGAGAACACGCTGGTGGTGTGCTGGCTGCACCGCGGCGACGACGCCGGCTGGCAGGCGGTGCGCGAGGAGGCCGACAGGGTCGCCCGCGAGCTCGGCCGTTTCACCGCCGAGGCCGGCGTCGCCGAGGCCCTGGCGCTGGAGCGGCTGCTGAAATTCCGCGCCGAAGGGCGCATCCGCGGCGACGCCCCCGAAGACTGGCAGGCCCTGCTGGCGGCCGCGCTGCTGCAGAAAGGAGAGGAGAACGCATGACGACCTTGCCCAGGCTGTTGCTGGCCCTGTTGCTGGCGGTACCGGCGGCCCGGGCCGCCGACACCGGCACGCTGACGCGGGCCGAGTCGCTGCGGGCCCGGCCACTGGCCGACGCCACGGCCCTGGCGCCGCTCGCCAGCGGCGCCAGGGTCGAGATCGTCACGCGCAGCGGCGGCTGGTACCAGGTCAAGGCCGGCGGCAAGACCGGCTGGGTGCGCATGCTCAGCGTGCGCCGCAGCGCCGCGGCCGGCGGCAGCAGCATCGCCGGCCTGGCCGGGGTCGCTTCCGGCCGCGCCGGCACCGGCACCATCACCACGACCACGGGCGTGCGCGGGCTCGATGCGCAGGACCTGAGCACGGCAACTTTCGATGCGGCGCAGCTGGCCCAGGCCGAGTCGCAGCGCGTCAGCCGCGCCGCCGCGGCCGCTTTCGCCCGGCAGGGCAGGCTCGTCGCGCGCGACGTGCAGCCGCTGCCGGCGCCGGCAAAGCCATGAGGTCGGCCATGAAGAAATTTTTCGCCCGCCTGCGCGTGCTCGCCGCCTGCACCGGCCTTTTCCTGACGCTGTCGTCCGCGCAGGCGCTCGACCTCGGCGGCCTCGTCGACAAGAAGCGGCTGGACCAGAGCGCGCGGGAAAAGCTCGGCATGAAGGCCGACGACAGCAACGCCTCCGACGCCGGCATCCCCCTGGTCGGCAATCCCTCCGACAGCGATGAAGAGAAGCTCGGCCGCGAAATCGCCGGCCGCCTGCTCGGTGCGGCAGCGCTGGTGCAGAACGCCGCGCTGCAGCAGTACGTGAACAAGGTCGGCCGCTACGTCGCCGCCAACAGTACGCGGCCCGACCTCAACTGGACTTTCGGCGTGATCGATTCCGACAGCGTCAATGCCTTCGCCGCGCCGGGCGGCTACGTGTTCATCACGCGCGGCCTGTACGCGCTGCTGAAGAGCGAGGCGGAGCTGGCCGGCGTGCTCGGCCACGAGATCGGCCACGTGAACGCGCGCCACCACGTGCGCCTGATGCAGAAGCAGCGCGTCGTCGCGCTCGGCCAGGAAGTGCTGGGCCGCCGTGCCGGCAACGATACCGTGAGGATGCTGGTGGGCAACGGCGCGGAAATCCTGGCGCGTGCGCTAGACAAGGATGCCGAGTACGAGGCCGACCGCCTCGGCATCTATTACGCCACGAAGGCCGGCTACGACAGCTACGGCCTGCCGGCCGTGCTGGACCGTCTCGAGGCCAGCGGCCCCGGCGACCGTTTCACGCTGCTCTACAAGACCCATCCCCTGCCGGCGGAACGCCTCGATGCGCTCGATGCCGCGATGGCGGGCCGCTACGACGCGCTCAAGCCGGGCGCGACGCTGGAGAAACGTCTGCTGAAGCTGCCGAAGCCCGCGGCCAGGAAGTAGGCGCCCTCATGGCGGACGCCTCAGCGTTCGCCACGCACCGGGCGGATGCCCGCCAGCGTCGCCGCGCTGGTGCTGCGCGCGGTGTGCAGGAAATCCTGCAGGAAGGGCAGCTCCGCCTCCTCGGCGCGCACCGCCGCATACAGCGTCCGCCAGATGCCTGCCGCCCCCAGCGGCAGGGTCTTCACCCAGCCGCGCTGCACGTATTCCTGCGCCGCCCAGCTCGGCAGGCCGCAGACCCCGCGGCCGCTGGCCGCCAGCTGCACCATCATCAGGGTGAGCTCGCTGTGCCGGACCTGCGCCGGGCGCACGCCGGCCGGCGCGAGGAAGTGCGTGAAGATGTCCAGGCGTTCCTCGTCCACCGGATAGGTGAGCAGCGTCTCCCGCGCGAGGTTCTGCGCCTCGGCAAAGGCCCTGCCGGCCAGCGCATGCGTCAACCCCACCACCAGCAGGGCCTCGTAGTCGAACAGCGGCAGGAACTGCAGCCCGCGCCGGCCGCCCGGATTGGAGGTCACCACCAGGTCGAGCTCGCGCTTCGCCAGGCGCTCCTGCGCATCGCCGTGGAAGCCGCTGACGAAATCCAGCTCCACCTCGGGCCAGTCGCCCCGGAAGCGGTTGATGGCCGGCATCAGCCATTCGAAACAGCTGTGGCACTCGATGGCCAGGGTCAGGCGACCGGCGCGGCCGTTCTTCAGGCGGGCGAGATCGCGCTCGGCCGCGCCCAGCGCCGGCAGCACGAGGTCGGCCAGCTGCAGCAGGCGTTCGCCGGCGCGGGTGAAGCGGGGCGGATTGCTCTTGCGCACGAACAGCAAGAGGCCGGCGGCATCCTCCAGGCCCTTGAGCTGGTGGGAGAGGGCGGACTGGGTCAGGTGCAGGCGCTCGGCGGCCTCGGCCAGGGAACCGGCTTCGCGCAGGGTGGCAAGGGTGCGGAGATGGCGGATATCGATCATCGGGGGGTCTTCTCCTTGCCGCTCCTGGGGCTGGCCTGATGAGAGAAATTCACATTTATGATTAGAAAGTTGATTTTGATTCAAGTAAAGCCGGTCCCAGAATGACGGCCATTCACCGGAGGACCGCAACATGAAGGCACATATCCTGGGGTTTCCCCGCATCGGGGCCGACCGCGAACTGAAGAAGGCCGTCGAGGCCTACTGGGCTGGCAAGAGCAGTCGTGACGAGCTGGAACAGGCCGGCCGCGAGCTGCGCGCCCGGCACTGGGCGGCGCAGGCGGCGGCCGGCCTCGACGTCGTCACCGTCGGCGATTTCGCGTTCTACGACCACGTGCTGAACACCTCGGCGCTGCTGGGCGTGATCCCGGCGCGCTTCGGCGCCGTCGCCGACGAAGTCGACCTCGACACCCTGTTCCGCATGGCCCGCGGCCGCGCCCCCTGCGGTTGCGACGCCGCGCCGGAAGAGATGACGAAGTGGTTCGACACCAACTACCACTACCTGGTGCCGGAATTCAGCGCCGACCAGGCCTTCGCCCTGAAATGCTCGCGCCTCTTCGCGGAAGTGCAGGAAGCGCAGCAGCAGGGGCATGCGGTGAAGGTGGCGCTGCCCGGCCCGCTGACCTATCTCTGGCTGGGCAAGTGCGCCGGCGCCGACTTCGACCGGCTGACCCTGCTGCCGCACCTGCTGCCGGTCTATGCGCAGGTCTTCGACCGCCTGGCGGCCCTGGGCGTGGAGTGGGTGCAGGTCGACGAACCCATCCTCGGCCTGGACCTGCCGCCGGCCTGGCGCCAGGCCTTCGAGCCGACCTACCACCGCCTGCAGCGCCGCGATCTCAAGCTCCTGCTCACGACCTATTTCGCGCCGCTGGAAGAAAACCTGTGGGCCGCGGTGCGCCTGCCGGTGGCGGGCCTGCATATCGACGTGCTGCGCAGCGGCAGCGAGTGGCAGCGCGTGCTGGACCAGTTGCCCGAGTACAAGGTGCTGTCGCTGGGGTTGATCGATGGCCGCAATGTCTGGCGTGCCGACCTGCGCGAAAAGCTCGCCATCCTGCGCGCGGCCCATGCCCGTCTCGGCGATCGCCTCTGGGTGGGATCGAGCTGTTCGCTGCTGCATGCCCCGGTCGATCTCGCGCGCGAGCAGGGCTTGCCGGCGGAGCTGCGGTCATGGCTGGCCTTTGCGGTGCAGAAGCTCGCCGAAGTGGCGACGCTGAAGCGCGCGCTGCTGACGCCGGAAGCGCCGGAAGTGGTGCAGGCCCTGGCCGCGGCCGACGCCGCCCTCGCCACGCGCGCGCAGGCCGCCGGCTGGAAGAATCCCGCCGTGCAGGCCGCCGTCGCCAGCCTGGCCCCGGCCGCCGCGCAACGGCAGAGCCCGTTTGCGCAGCGCGAGGCGGCCCAGGCCCAGGCGCTGCGCCTGCCGCTCTTTCCCACCACGACCATCGGCTCCTTTCCGCAGACGCCGGCAATCCGCCAGGCCCGTGCCGAGTTTCGCGCCGGCCGCCTCGACGCCGCGGCCTACGAGGCGGCGATGAAGGCGGAAATCGCCCAGGCCGTGCGCGAGCAGGAGGCGCTGGGCCTGGATGTGCTGGTGCACGGCGAGGCCGAGCGCAACGACATGGTCGAGTATTTCGGCGAGCAGCTCGCCGGCTTCGCCTTCACGCAGCAGGGCTGGGTGCAGAGCTACGGCAGCCGCTGCGTGAAGCCGCCGCTCATCGTCGGCGATGTCAGCCGTCCGCAGCCGATGACGCTGGCGTGGACCTGCTATGCGCAATCGCTCACGGCCCGGCCGATGAAGGGCATGCTCACCGGGCCGGTGACGCTGCTGTGCTGGTCTTTCGTGCGCGACGACATCCCGCGCGCGCAGGTCGCGCTGCAGCTTGCGCTGGCCATCCGTGCAGAAGTCTGCGACCTCGAGCAGGCCGGCATCCGCATCATCCAGATCGACGAGCCGGCTTTCCGCGAAGGCCTGCCGCTGCGCCGGCGCGAGCAGGACGACTACTGGGACTGGGCGGTGCGCGCCTTCCGCGTGGCGGCCGCCGGCGTCGCCGACCGCACGCAGATCCACACGCATATGTGCTACGCCGACTTCAACGACTGCATCGAGGCGATCGCCGCCATGGACGCCGACGTCATCACCATCGAGACGGCGCGCTCGGCCATGGCGTTGCTGGCGGCCTTCCGCAGCTTTGCCTATCCGAATGCCATCGGCCCGGGCGTCTACGACATCCATTCGCCGCGCCTGCCCGAGGCCGGCGCCATGCGCGCGCTGCTGGAGCAGGCCGGGCGGCATGTCCCGCCGTCACGCCTGTGGGTGAACCCGGATTGCGGACTGAAGACACGCGGCTGGCCGGAGGTGCGCACGGCGCTGCGCAATATGGTGGCGGCCACGCAGCAGCTGCGGGCGCAGCATGCCTCGGCCCTGCCGGAGGACAGCCCGGCATGAAGCGGTGTGCCGCCCCGATACAGGGCGGCGCCGGGCGGATTGAAGCCGCTGAAAACAGGGCTGGCAGCCGGGCTGCCGGCCCTGTTGCCTTTTACGGATCAGGACGATTTGTTGCGGCCGCCATGGGAGGCCTCGCCGCCCTTGCGCCCGGCTTCGCGGGCTTCCTCGCTGTCGAACTCGTGCGCGGTGCCCTTTTCGTGAGCCGCCTGGCCGCCCTTGCTGGCGATTTCCCGCTGCTTTTCCTTGTCCATGGAAGCAAAGCCCTGCTTGCCGGATGAGCGGTTGCCTGAATCCTTGTCGCTGGTAGCCATGATGATTACTCCTCTGTGGATGAGAACTACGCGCGCAGGAAAATTATAGTTGTGCTAAGCATTTAGGCTGACGGATGTGCAAGAGAAGAGTAGGCATCTTGTGAGGGGGCGTAAGTGGCGTGTTGCAAAAACACGCTTCAGGAATTATTTCGCATGAAGCGGCCGCTTGCTGATAGCAGCAGCTCAGGTCAGCCGTGCCGGCGCCGGCCGGCATGCCGCCATTTTATCATCCGGAAATTCGTCTCGGGCCGGCTCCGTTAAAGCCGTCTATGCTGGGCGGCTGGGCGGGCCGGAACGGCGGGGACTGCGGGGAACGGCCGGCGATGCGGCCAAGGGAAAGTCGTCTGGACGCGCAAGCGCAAGGAGAAGGACATGGATTACCGCAGCATCATGGTCTGCCTGGACGACAGCGCGCACGCCGCCGCGCGCCTGGACTACGCGCTGGATTGCGCGCGGCGCGGCAACGCCTGCCTGACGGCGGTCCATGTTTCCGGGGTGCCGGCGACCTCCTGGGCAATGGGCGCGGAAATCCTCATCGGCCCGGTCAGCGAAGTCCTGCGCGAGGCGCAGGCGGCGGCGCGCAAGCGTTTCCGGAAGGCGAGCGAGCGGGCCGGCGTCAACGCCGAATTCATCGCGGTGACCGATGCCGAGGTGGCGACGGCGCTGCGCATCGCCCGCACGGCAGACCTCGTCATCGCCGGCCCGTACGCGGCGGGCCTCGCCGCCTCCGTCGGCGAGAGCCTGGCGGCGCCCCTGCTGCTCGGCGCCGGCCGTCCCGTCCTCTTCCTGCCGCTGCAGGCGGGCGCCGTGGCGCCCTTCCGCAGCATCCTCGTCGCCTGGAACGACAGCCGCGAATCGGCGCGCGCCGTCGGCGACGCCCTGCCCCTGCTTGAGGCCGCCGAGCATGTCGCGGTGGTGAGCCTGCAGCGCCTGGACGGCAGCGCGCCCGACTATCGCGAGTCGGGGCGCCGTCTGGTTGCCGGCCTCGGCCGCCATGGCGTGCAGGCGGTCTTCACGGCCATCGACCTGGAAGGCGACGGGCTGGCGGTGGACGAGTGGCTGTGCCGGCAAACCCGCGATCCCGCGGTCGACCTGCTGGTGACGGGCGGCTACGGCCATGGCCGCATGGCGGAGAGGGTGCTGGGCGGCGTCACCCGCACCCTGCTGCACCAGATGGCCGGCCCGGTGTTGATGTCGCATTAGCGCCGCGCCGACGCCGGCAGCGACTTGGCGGCCGGCGCCCGGAGCCGGTTCACCGGCCGGAGATTTCCCCAGGGGGCCGGCCCTCTGCCTGCTCCTGGACAGGGTCCAGGTCTGTCGGAGCCCAAAAAACGATATCCGACCCCAAAGGCAGGACGAGAGGTCGCGGCAAACCGCCCGGCGAAGGGGATGATTGGCAGGCATTCGCGCTTTGCGCGGCCGGGGGAAACCCCGTCCGCGCGGCGGCCGCCGGACCGGAACACGGCGGACCCGCGGCATCCGCTGCCGCCGGGCCCGGCGCCCAGGAAGATAAAAACCAGGGGAGAGTTGCATGCGCAGCCGCATTCCGCTGCCGGCGCCAGCGTCGGCGCCCACGCTACACAGTCCCGTCCCGCTGCCGGACCAGCCCATGGACCTGGCCGACCTGCTCGTGGCCTATCTCGAGCAGATCGGCGTGGAATACGTCTTCGGCGTGCCGGGCGGGCATATCGAGCCGCTCTACAATGCCCTCGCGCGCAGCCGCCGCCGCGGCGGCGTGCAGCACATCCTGGCGCGGCACGAGGCGGGCGCCGCCTATATGGCCGACGGCTATGCGCGGGAAACCGGCCGGCCCGGCGTCTGCTGCGCGACGGCCGGCCCCGGCGCCACCAACCTCATCACCGGCGTCGCCTGCGCCTACGAAAACCATATTCCCCTGCTCGTCGTCACCGGCCAGGCGGCGCTGCCCACCTTCGGCCGGCATCCGCTGCAGGAGTCCACCTGCACCGGCGTCGACGTGCTCGCCATGCTCGGCCACTGCAGCCGCTACAACACCCTGGTCTCCCACCCCGGGCAGTTCGAGCACAAGCTCGTGACCGCGCTGCAGTACGCGATGCGCACGCCGAAGGGCCCCGTGCACCTGAGCCTGCCCGCCGACGTGTTCCGCAGTGCGCACACGCTGCCGGCGCCGGCGTACCGCCTCGACCGCCTGCTGCAGCCGGCCGCTCCGGTGGACGACGGCGCCGTGGCGCAACTGCACCAGGCCGTCGCCGCGGCGCGCCGGGTCGTCATCGTCATGGGCGCGGGCTGCGGCGAGGCCGCCGGCCTCATCCTGCAATACGCCGACCTGATCGGCGCGCTGCTGGTGACGACGCCGGACGGCAAGGGGCTGGTCAGCCCCGGGCATCCGCGAAATCGCGGCGTCTTCGGCTTTGCCGGCCATGCCACGGCGGAGGCGGCGCTGCAGGCGGCCGACGTGGACGTCATCCTTGCCGCCGGCGCCAGCCTCGGCGAGCTCAACAGCGGCGGCTGGAGCACGCTGCTGCTCAACGAGCGCCTGGTGCACGTCGACGAGCCGGAGGAACATCTGGCGCGCACGCCGATGGCGCAGCTGCATGTGCGCGGCCACATCGCCTCGGTGTTCGCGCGCCTGATCGCCCGCCTGGAGGCGGGCGGCAGGGACGCGACGGCGGCGCATGCCTGGCGGCGCGCGCTGCAGCGGCAGCGGAGCGTCGCCCATGCCGTGGCGAGCCGCGTCGCGGACCCCGAGAGCTGCACCAGCCCGGCCACGCCGATCAAGCCGCAGCGGCTGATGCACGAGCTCGGCCGGCTTTTTCCGCCCGACACCCGCTTCTTCGCCGATTCCGGCAACAGCGTCGGCTGGGCCATCCACTACCTGAATCCCCTGGGCGACCGCCGTGTCGGGGAGCGCCGCAAGAAAGGCCTGCTGCGCCAGCCCGGCCAGCGCCGCCAGAGCCACGGCGGCTGGCTGCGCCTGACCATGAATTTCGCGCCCATGGGCTGGGCCATCGGCGCCGCGGTCGGCACCGTCGCCGCCCGCCGCGACACGCCGGCGGTCTGCATCACCGGCGACGGCAGCGTGCTCATGAACGGCCAGGAACTTTCGGTGGCGGTGGCCGAGGGCTTGCCGGTGATCTTCGTCGTGCTCAACGACGCCGCGCTCGGCATGGTGAGGCACGGCCAGCGCCTGGCCGGCGCCGAAGCCATCGGCTGCGGGATGCCGGCCACCGACTTCGCGGCGCTGGCGCGCGCGCTCGGCGCGGCGGGCCACGTCATCCGCGCGCCGGAAGATCTCGCCGCACTCGACATCAAGGCCATGTGCGCGCGCCGCGGACCGACATTGCTCGACGTGCGCATCGATCCCGAGGAGGTTCCTCCCATGAATACCCGCATGCGCGTGCTGACGCGCAAGGAGTCCTGACATGGCCCGGCTGGAAGGCAAGACCGTTCTCATCACCGGCGGTTCCAGCGGCATCGGCCTGGCCTCGGCGCGGCTGTTCCGCCAGGAGGGCGCGCGCGTCGCGATCACCGGCCGCGATCCCGAGCGCCTGGCGCGCGCCGCGGCGGAGATCGGCGGCGACACGCTCGCCCTCCGCAGCGATGCCGGCAGCGTGGCCGCGATCGAAGCCATGCTGGCGCAGGTGCAGGCGCATTTCGGCCGGCTCGACGTGCTCTTCCTCAACGCCGGCGTTTCCGTGGCGCTGCCGATGGAGATGATCGGCGAGGCGCAGTTCGACGAGATCCTGCAGGTCAACGTCAAAGGCGTGTTCTTCACGCTGCAGAAGGCGCTGCCGCTGCTGGCGCCGCCGGCGTCGGTGATCGTCACCACCTCCATCGCCAACCGGATGGGCAGTCCGCATTTCAGCGCCTACGCCGCCAGCAAGGCGGCCGCGCGTTCGCTGGTGCAGAGCCTGGCGCTGGAGCTGGCGGCGCGCGGCGTGCGCCTCAACGCCATCAGCCCCGGTCCGATCGACACGCCCATCTACGACCGCGTCGGCCTGCCGCCGGAAATGGTGCAGGGCGTCAAGGCCGGGATTGCGGGCAGGTCCCCGAGCGGGCGCTTCGGGACGCCGGAGGAGGTGGCCAGGGTGGCGCTGTTCCTGGCGTCCGCGGAGGCCAGCTATGTCGTCGGCGAGGAAATCGTCGTCGACGGCGGCATGAGCCTGCTCTGACACCGGCCGCGCCGGCTGGCGCGGCCATCGATTCCCCTGGCCAGCAAGAATCCTTCTCCATGAGCACCGACGCCGCCGTTTCCCTTCGCACCCGCATCTGGCAGGAAGAGGCCGAGCCCGACAATCCCTTTGCCGCCCGCCGCGCGTTTTGCCGCGGCTACGACGTGTACGGCGCCATGCTGGGCCGGGCAGGCTGGGTCGAGATGCTCTGGCTGCTGTTCCGTTCCGAGCCGGCGCGGCCGGCGCAGGCCGATCTGCTGGAGGCGCTGGCCGTCGCGCTCGCCAATCCCGGCCCGCGCGATGCCGCGGTGCATGCCGCCATGTGCGGCGGCATCGGCGGCTCGACGGCCGCCAGCTGCCTCATGGCCGCGCTGGCGGCAGGCGCCGGCCAGCTCGGCGGCGGCCGCGAGGTCTTTCTCGCCATGCAGGGCTGGGACGCCTGCGGCACCGACCTCGGCGCCTGGCAGCGCCGCCTCGCCGAGGAGCCGCCGCCGGAGCCGGGCAGCATCTGGCCGCTGCCCGCGCATGCGCCGGGCTTCGATCCGCATGGCACGAGCACCGCGCTGCCGGTACGCCAGACCCTGGCCGGCCTCGGCGCCTTGCAGCCGGCAGGCCGGCTGTCCTGGCTGGCCGCGAACCTGTCGGCCCTGGAGGCCGCTGCCGGGCGGCCGCTGGCGTTGTCGGGAGTGGCGGCCGCCGCCTTGGCCGATCTCGGTTTCACGCCGGAGCAGGGCGAGATGCTCCACCTCCTGCTGCGCCTGCCGGGCGCGGCCGCGCATGCGCTGGAGCAGCGCGAATTCGGTTTCCGGCAATTCCCCTTCGGCGAGGTCGCGCTCGAGGGCGAAGCGGAAGGAGGGCGGAATTGAGCACGCCGGAGCGCAAACCATTGTCGTTGGAAAACATCGGCGTGGTGCAGAGCCGCCTCGGCAAGTTCTACCCGGGCAGCCACGTGATATTCCGCGGCCACGACCTGCATGCCGAACTCAAGGACATGGGCTGGTTCGAGCTCAACCTCTTCGGCATCACCGGCCGCCGCTTCGGCGCCGCCGAGCTGCGCCTGCTGGAGGCCATCTGGGTCTACACGAGCTATCCGGACGCCCGCATCTGGAACAACCGCGTCGCCGCGCTGGCCGGCAGTACGCGCAGCACCTTTACGCTCGGTGTCGCGGCGGCGCTGGCGCTCTCGGAGGCGACGATCTACGGCGGCGGCATCCTGAAGCGGGCCATCGATTTCTACCTGCGCACGCAGGCGCAGATGGCGGCGGGCGCCAGCCTGGAAGCCTGCGTGCAGGCCGAGCTCGACGCCCGCCGCATCATCCCCGGCTTCGGCCGTCCG
Organism: Pseudomonadota bacterium; assembly: GCA_049320605.1. Taxonomy (GTDB): domain Bacteria; phylum Pseudomonadota; class Gammaproteobacteria; order Pseudomonadales; family Moraxellaceae; genus UBA2031. The sequence continues at coordinate 311,906 of JBMOQI010000013.1, forward strand.
CTGGTCAACGGCGACGAGCGCAACCCGCGCATTCTCGCGCTGGCGCAGGAGCTCGGCCTCGACCGGGGGCCGCACCTGCACCTGGCCCAGGCCATCGAGGACTACCTGTTCAAGGGCCGCTGGCGCGTGAAGATGAATTACGGCGGGCTCACGGCGGCGCTGGCGGCCGACCTCGGCCTGTCGGCGCAGGAATTCCACCATTACTGGTTCTCGGCCTTCCAGGCGGGCATGCCGCCCTGCCATATCGATGCCGCCGCGCATGAAGAGGGCACGCTGTTCGCGCTGCCCTGCAGCCAGGTCGGCTACGAAGGGCCGGCACGGCGCGAATGGCCCGCGCGGCGCAAGGGGGAGGGCAACGCCGGGGCCTGAGCCGGAGCGCCGCGGCGCTCCGGCTTTTCCGCTACCGCTGGTCTAAGGATTTCCCGGCAGAATGGACTGCATGATTCGTACAAGTACCATAGGTGTCCCCTGAAGCGGGGTAACCCGCCTGCCCCCTGCGCCGGGCCGATCGCGGCGCAGCGCCGGGCGCGCGGGGCAGCCGAGGGAACTGATCCGGTCACGCGAAAACAAGGAAACCTCTGACATGCCGTCCAGTGCCGTACGTCTACCGGGCCTCGCGGCCTTTCTTCTGGCAATACCGCTGGCCGTGTCGGGGGCCGGGGACGGCGAAGTCGCCGAGCTCGAGATGGCCTACGGCGACGACACCATGGTCAGCATCGCCACCGGCCGCCAGCAGGCGCTCAGCCGCGCGCCGGCGGTGGCGACCGTCATTACCGCCCGCGCCATCGCGGCCACGGGCGCCACCGAGCTGGACCAGGTGCTGGAGAGCGTGCCGGGCCTGCACGTGTCGGTGTCCTCCTTCGGCAGCAATGCCCTCTACAGCATGCGCGGCATTTTCACGGCGTATAACCCGCATGTGCTGATGATGGTCAACGGCCTTCCCCTCACCAACGTCTTCCTCGGCCATCGCGGCATCGTCTGGGGCGGCATGCCGATCGAGAACGTGGCGCGCATCGAGGTGATCCGCGGCCCCGGTTCGGCGCTCTACGGCGCCGACGCTTTTGCCGGTGTCATCAACGTCATCACCAAGGCGGCGGCCGACATCAAGGGCACCGAGGCCGGAGTACGGGTCGGCAGCTTCGCGAGCCGGGACGCCTGGGTGCAGCACGGCAGCCTGCACGAGGAGCTGGATGTCGCGTTCTACCTGCGCAAGGGCCGCAGCCGGGGCCATCGCGAAACCATCGAGGCGGATACGCAGACCGTCGTCGACAACAGCGTCCCTCCCGGCACGCCGGCGGTTTCGCTGGCGCCGGCGCCGGCCAACACCTTCCGCGACGCGCTCGACGCCCGCGTCGACCTCGGCTGGCGGGAGTGGCGGCTGCGCAGCGCCTGGCAGGAACGCACCGTCGGCAATGGCGCCGGCCTGGCCGAGAGCCTCGATCCCTGGAGCCGGGTGCCCGCCACGCGCTTCTATGCGGACCTGGGCTACGAGAACGCCGGCTGGGCGCCGCAGTGGGAGGTGTCGGGCCTGCTGGGGTATTTCGATGTCCGCGAGAAACCGGCCGAGCCGGCCTATATGCTGTTTCCGGCGGGAGCCTTCGGCGGCAGCTTCACCGATCCCGCCACGGGCGATCCCGTTCCGGTGCTCGGCAACCCCGGGCATGCCGAGCGCCACACCCATGCCAGCCTGGCCGCGTTCTACACGGGCTTCGCCAGGCACCGCCTCCGCCTCGGCGTCGGCTACCGGCTGGAAGACCTCTACCGGACCACCGAGACCAAGAACTTCCGCATCGACCCGGGGCCGGTTTTCGTGCCCCGCAGCGGCGGCATGGAAGACGTCACCGGCACCCCGGACATTTTCCTCCAGCCGCACCGCCGCGAAGTCACCTATGCCTTCCTCCAGGACGAATGGACGCTGGCCAGGGACTGGGCGCTGACGCTCGGCCTGCGCCACGACCATTACTCCGACTTCGGCGGCACCACCAATCCGCGCCTGGCCCTGGTCTGGGACGCCGCCTACCATCTCGTCGTCAAGGCGCTGCACGGACGCGCCTTCCGGGCGCCGTCCTTCACCGAGCAGTACAGCCTCAACAACCCGGTGACCCTCGGCAATCCGCAGCTCGAGGCGGAAACCATCGCCACCAGCGAGCTGGCCTTCGCCTGGCGGGCGCCGGGAACCGTGCAGGCCGACCTCAGCCTGTTCCGCTACGAGATGGAGGACATCATCCGCTTCCTGCCCAATGCCGTGGCGTCGACGGGCTCGACCGCGCAGAACGCCGGCGACCAGACCGGTTACGGCCTGGAGCTGGAAGGCCGCTGGGACCCGCGGCGCGAGCTGCGCGCGACCGGCAGCGTTTCCCTGCAGCGCTCCACCGACGAGCGCAGCGGCCAGGATGCGGGGCTGGCGCCGCGCCAGCGCTATTTCGCCCGCGTGGAGTGGCGCTTCCGGCCCGAGTGGCAGCTCGGCAGCACGCTCAACCACGTTGCCGACCGCGCGCGTCAGCCCGGCGACAGCCGTGCCGCCATCGACGACTACACCACGCTCGACCTGATGCTGCGGCGCGAGAACCTCTTCGGGCAGGGCGAGGTCCGCGCCGCGGCGCTCAACGTCTTCGACGTCGATGCCCGCGAGCCCGCGCTGGCGCCGGGCAATATCGCCCACGACCTGCCGCTGGCGGGCCGCGCCTTTTATGTGCAGTTGCAATACCGGCTCTGAGTGAGCGTTGACGATGCGACAGTCACGGCAGTTCCGCGCGTTTCTCCTGCCGGCCGGTTTCGGCCTGTGGCTCCTGCTCGCCTGCGCGCAGGCGTTCGCCGCCGATACGCCGGCGGCTGGCGGGCCGGGCGGACAACGTGGCGCCGGCGGCATTGCCGTCATCTATCCCGAACTCGCCAGTCCTTATCGCGACATCTTCAACAGCATCATCGCCGGTATCGAGGAAGGCGCGCGCCTTCCCGTGCACCGCTATCCGCTCGATGCGCGCGGCGGCGACGCCGGTCGTATCGCCGCGCAGCTCCGGCAGCGCGGGACGAAGGTCGTGATCGCCCTCGGCCGCCAGGGGCTGCGGGCGACCTCCGGCCTGGAGCACGACGTCGGGGTCGTCCTGGGCGGCATAGTGTCGATGCCGGAGGCGGAGCAGCGTGGTCTGACGGGCATCAGCCTGACCCCCGATCCGGACGTGCTGTTCGCACGCCTGAAGAGCCTGCTGCCGGCTACCCGGCGGGTGTTCGTGATCTACAGCCCGCAGCATAGCGGCTGGCTGTTGCCGCTGGCGCAGGCCGCGGCCAGGAGCCAGGGTCTCGAGCTCGTGGTCCAGGAGGCGCGCGACAAGGGCGCGGCGCTGCGCCTCTACGAGGCGGCGTTCACCGTGGCCGACGGCCGTCGCGACGCCATCTGGCTGCCGCAGGATCCGACCACGGTGGATGAGGAAATCATCCTGCCGTTCGTGCTCAGGCAGGCCTGGAGCCATGGCGTGCCGGTGTTTTCCAGCAGTTTCCCGCATGTCAGAAAAGGCGCGCTCTTTGCAGTCTATCCCGACAACCGCGCGCTCGGCCGCGCCCTCGCGGACAAGGCGCTCGGCCTGCTGGGCGGGACGCCGCCGAAGCCGGGCCTGACGCCCTTGCAAGGCGTGCTGACCGCAGTCAACCTGCGCACGGCCGGCCATCTCGGACTGAACCTCGCGGGCGCGCCGGCACGCCGTTTCGATTTCGTTTTCCCGGAGCCGTGATGAAAATTCCGATGCGGCCTTTCATGTTGCGGCAGGGATGCCTGCCTCCTGCCCCGACGCAGCCTGCCGGCCGCCGTCGCGCCGTCCGGTGCTGCCGCCATGCTTAAGGATTTTCTCCGCCGCAGCCGCTTCCGCCACCAGCTGACGGTCATCGTCAGCGCGGCCATCCTCGGCCTCGCGCTGATCTCTTCCCTGGTCAATTCTTGGGAGGCCAGCCGGCGCATGAGCGATTACCTGATCGGCCAGGGCCTGCAGATCACCGAGAGCCTGGCGCGGCAGAGCACGCTGGCCCTGCTCTACCACGCGCCCGACAACGCCCGTGACGAAATCGCCAGCGCGCTGGCCTTTCCGGATGTGCTGCATGTGGAGATCACCGATGCCTCGCGCCGCATCCTGCTCGCCGCGGGCAGGGAAGGGCACCGCCGCGCGCCACTGCCCGGCGAGTCGCGCCTGCCGCCCACCCGGCCCATGCTCGAGCATGAATCCGACACGGAGTGGCATTTCGGGGCGCCGGTCTACAGCGGTCTCGGCGAGTCGTCGCCTTTCGAGGTCGAGGAGCGCCGGCCGCAGTTGCTGGGCTATGTGCATGTCGTGATCAGCAAGGCCAGCATGGACCACCTCGGCGTCTCGCTGCTCTTCGTCAATCTCGTGCTCAGCGTTTCCTTCGCCGTCGTCCTGCTCGGCGTCATGGGCCTGCTGGTGGAGCGCCTGATCCGTCCGCTGAACGCGCTGTCCGCGCTGATGCGCCGCGCCGAGGAGGGCGAGTCGGGCCTGCGCGCCGCCGTTTCCGGGCCGCGCGACATCACCGACATGGCGATGGCATTCAACAAGATGATGGCGGTGCTGGAGGAACGCGAGGCGGAGCTGCAGCAGTCGCGCGACCGCGCCGTGCATACGGCGCAGATGAAGACACAGTTCGCCGCCACCGTCAGCCACGAAGTGCGCACGCCCCTGAACGGGGTGGTCGGCATGCTCGACCTGCTGCGCGACATGCCCCTGGAAAAGGCGCAGCGCGAATGCGTCGAGGTGGCCTGGAATTCTTCGCAGGCGCTGATGGAGCTCATCAACGGCATTCTCGATTTCTCCAAGCTGGAGGCCGGCAAGCTGGAGCTGGAGGAGATCGACTTCGACCTGCGCGATCTGGTGGAAGGCGTCATGGAGCTGCTCGCCAAGCAGGCGCAGCAGAAAGGCCTCGACCTCGGCTACCAGCTCGCGGCCGAGGTGCCGCTGCGCCTGCGCGGCGATTCGCTGCGCCTGCGCCAGGTGCTGATCAACCTGCTCTCCAATGCCGTGAAATTCACCGAGCGCGGCGAAGTGGCCGTGCGCGTCTCGGGCGACGCCGGCGGCGACGACGGTTTCAAGCTGCGTATCGAAGTCAGCGATACCGGCATCGGCATGGACGACGCCACCGTCCGGCACGTCTTCGATTCCTTTGCCCAGGCCGATCCCTCCACCACGCGCAAGTACGGCGGCACCGGCCTCGGCCTCACCATCAGCCGGCATCTCGTCGATCTCATGGGCGGCGGCATCGGCGTCAGCAGCCGGCTGGGGCAGGGCTCCGTCTTCTGGCTCAGCCTGCCCTGCAAGCGCGCGCACCTGGCGCCTGGGCCCGCGCCGGAAAAACTGCCGCCCGGCCTGCGCGTGCTGGTGCTGGCGAAGAACGGCATCGTGCGGATATTCCTGGAACAGGTCCTGGCCAGTCTCGGGATCGCCTGCCAGCGTGTCGGCAATGCCGGGGAGGCCCGGGACCGGCTGGAGCGGATGCGGCAGGAGCAGGGCGCCTATGCGCTGGTGATTCTCGACCGCGATGCGGTCGGCGGCCGCTGTGCCGATCTCCTCGGGCACATCCATGCGCCGCCGGGCCCGACGCCGCCGGTGCTGCTGCTCAGCCGCGCCGGCACGCGCCTGGAAAACATGGCCGCGAACGATGCCGTCGTCGCCAAGCCGCTGCGCTGGGAGGTCCTGCTCGCGACGCTCCGGCGCCTGCTGGCAACGGAAATGCCGCCGGCCGAGGTGCGGGAGACGCCGGCTGCCACGGGCCCCGTGGGCGGGCGCCGCTACCGGGTGCTAGTGGTCGAGGACAACCGCACCAACCAGATGGTGGCCGGCGGCATGCTGGCGAAGAGCGACTGCCACTGCGAATTCGCCGGCAACGGCCGCGAAGCGGTGGATGCGGTACGGCGCGGCAATTTCGACCTCATCCTGATGGACTGCAGCATGCCCGAAATGGATGGCTACGAGGCGACGCTGCTGATCCGCGTGTTCGAGAAGGAAAGCGGGCGGCACACCCCCATCGTTGCGATGACGGCGAATGCCCAGGCGGGCGACGAGGCGCGCTGCCTCGAGGCCGGCATGGACGATTACCTGGCCAAGCCCGTGACGCTGGGCAAGCTGCGGCTCAAGCTCGAAAGATGGTTGCCGCAGCGCGATGACGCCGCGTCGACGGTCGCGCCGGCGCCTTTCGGCGAGTAGGCGGGCTGGTGGAAGCCTTGTGGTTGCCGGGTTTCAGGTTTCGCACTTTTTCAGTTACCCCCAATTTTTCTGTGGCTGGGTTTTCGCTCCCCCTTTTCACCTGCCGGGGGAGTGAGCTGCTTGTGTTGCCGGCCGGTGGCGACAAGTCCACGCAGGACAGCGACATAAAGGCCGCGCAGGCACTGGCGAGAGGGCTAGAGATATGAAAACCGAAACGACACGCTATGACGTAGCCGAACACCTCCGCAGCCCGGAGGAAATGGCGCTGTACCTTGACGCCTGTATCGAGGAAGCGGAGGGGGACGCGGCCTTGATTGCCAAAGCGCTGGGGGATATTGCCAAGGCGCAGGGCATGGCAAAGGTGGCGCGCGACGTATTTACTGGGCTTTCCGGCCTTTCTGGGATGTTGCTGAACCGATGGTCGTCCGCGACTCGAACGCGGGACCAACGGATTAAAAGTCCGCTGTAAGCCGTATTAGGGGGTGTTAGTGGGTGATGTATAAGTTACTGAAAATAAAGGTTAAGGCTGGGTTTTTGCGGGGTTCGATAACGTGCCAGAATTAGGCTATATTCCCTGAATCTGCTTCCGAATTGCTTCCGGAAGCACCAACGGACTCAATTCTACCGATGGGGGATGGCATGGCTGCAACCGGGAAAGCCGCAAACTCGGTCAATTTCACGCGGGGAGTGGTGGAGTCGTTCGCCTGCCCGGCTGACAAGTCCGAGGCTTTTCTCTGGGATGCCAAGGTGCCCGGCCTAGGGCTGAGGGCCTACAAGACTGGCTCTGTTGTCTACCTCTACCAAGCTCGCCTGAATGGGCAGACGGTGCGCGTCCGTATTGGGTCGCGTGATGCCTGGGACTTTGTTAAGGCCCGCGTAGAGGCTCGTCGTCTGCAAGGTCTGGTGGACAAGGGTATTGACCCCAGGGATGAGCGTAGGGAACTGGATCAGGCCCGGGAGCAGGCCCGGACTGCCCGGCTGAGGGCGTCTGTAACTGTCGGAGAGGCGTGGGCTCACTACATTGCCGCGCAAGTGGCTAGTGGCCGGTGGGGTGAACGGCACAAGAAGGACAATGACCGCGCCATGCAACCGCCCGGCCTACCTCGTAAGCGTTCCAAACTGCTGACCAAACCCGGGACGCTCTATCAGTTTCGTGACTATCGGCTGGCCGACCTGAGCGCCGCCATGCTGGGGAGGTGGATTAAGGAGCAGAATGCCGAGAGGCCGACGGAGGCCGCGCTTGGGTTCCGCCTATTCCGAACCTTCCTGAACTGGTGTGATGAGCAGCCCGAGTATCGCGGATTGGCTGACCCCGAAGTGCTGCTGACAAAGCAGTTGCGAAAGAGCGTGACGCCGGTGCGAGCCAAGAAGGATGCACTTGAAAAGGAGATGCTGGAAAGTTGGTTCAAGGCGATAAGGGTCAATGCGGACCCTGTGATTTCAGCCTATTTCGAGGCGGTTCTGCTGACGGGTGCGCGTCCTGGCGAACTGATAGCGCTGCGCTGGGAGGACGTTGATTTTCAGTGGCGAAAGCTCGTTATCCGCGACAAGGTGGAAGGGGAGAGAGACATTCCTTTGACCCCATACCTTGCCCAGCGGCTAGGGGTGCTGCCGCGACGGAATGCCTTTGTTTTCTCTAGTGTCACTTCTGCTTCCGGTCATTTGGTCGATGTGAACTACGCACACACCCGGGCTATCAAGTGGGCAGGGCTGCCTCATATCACGCTTCACGGACTGCGCAGGAGTTTCGGCTCGCTGGCTGAGTGGGTGGAGTGCCCGGTGGGCATCGTGGCGCAAATACAGGGTCATAAGGCGAGCGCCATTGCCGAGAAGCACTACCGGGTCCGTCCTATGGATCTGCTGCGCGTGTGGCACACGAAGATTGAGGGCTGGATTCTTGCACAGGCAGGGATTGAGCAGCCGTCGGCAGAGCAGGCAACCGGGCTGAGGGTGGCGGGATGATGACCAAGGACGAAGCGCTGGAATTCACGCGCCAATTTTTCGAGAAAAAAAATGCCGCCCGGCACTCGGATGGCCGCGACGTTGCCCGTTTTGTAATGATGGTGCAATCCGGCTTCCACGTTGAACCAATAGAGCCGCTACCCGCTCCTACTATGAGGGAGGCGATGGCGCTCGATGTGCCGATTCTTCAAGCCAGATTCACGGCAGAGCGTATTGCGCCGTTACTGCAAGAGGCAGAAACCGACCGACTAGCCCATAAGGCCGCCTGCGAGGTCGCCGCCGGACTGCTGAGTCAAGGAGCCCCATTACCTCCTGCACTGGCTAAATTTGCTGCCGATGCTTTGCGCGGCTCTAACGTACCCAAGGGAAGGCGAGGCACTGACAAGCGGGAGGACCTGGTCCGTAACCAGCTAATAACTGATGCTGTCTCCCAGTTACAGGAGCTGGGCATCCCGCCAACCCGGAACAACGCAACCCTACCCGGTAACTGCGGCTGCGACACTGTCGCGGAGGTTCTTAACCTATCCTACGACGCCATCGCAAAAATATGGAAAAGCAGGCAGAAGTAAGCCGTAGGTAAAAATTAAGCCCGTTATTTGTCTTTCGCCGCGCCCTAGTCGGGTTTGGGAATCTGTACTCGTACTAATTACTGCGAGGCAATACAGATGCAAGCCCTAGCCCAAACCCCGGCCAATCCTGGCCTTTCAACCGAGGAACTGGCCCGCGCCATCGCTGGCCGTCCTGCCTCTATCCGTGTCCGCCTGTGTCAGACGGGGAGCTATTACGGGATCAAGCCGTTAAAGCTGCCTAGCGGTCGCCTGTTGTGGCCTGCTGACTCTGTTGAGCAGCTGCTCAAGAGGGGGGCGTCATAATGAGCCAGCCAACAAAAAGCCCTGCTATCGGTTACCGCCTCGCGCAAGCAGGAAAGGGAGGTGGCGTGAGATGAGAAGTCAGAGCAGCCCGCGCCGGCCTGAGCAACCGGCAACGGGCTATACCGCGAGGTTTTCACAGCAGCCCCGCCAGTCTAGCAAAAAACGTCTGCCCGCCCATGGCCGGCAATTCATTGGACGACCCTTCGCCTGGCTGCGGCTAGGCCATAAAGGCATGACCCAAGCAGCCGAGGAGGTACAGCGCGGCGTCCGTAATGTGCTGGCGCTTCCCCCTGGCGTATCTCCTACCGAGGTGGATTGGTCCCTTCTGGCTGGCCTGGACGTGCTGGTTATCGAGCACGACGACCAAGGGCAGGAGTACCGGCTTTGCCTCATGCGAAGCCTTGCCAGAGCCGGCGTGAACGTGGGGTTTCTGATACCCGCCTCTCGCTTGAATGAGGACGCCATCATGATTGGCGTCCGCCCCCTCTCGCTGGCCGGGAGTGATGCGGCATGACCGAGCTATTCACGCCGACCGGGATCATTATCGAGCCGGACCGCCATGAGCCCTTGCCACTTCCTGGTCTGCCGCCGGTCCTGCCCTTTGACTTGGAGATGCTGCCCGCGAGTCTGCGCGCCTATGTCGAGGACGTATGCGACCGGCAAGGCTGCCCACTGGACTTTGTAGCCGTGGCCGCGATGGTCGCCCTCTCCGGGGCGGTTGGCTGCCGCCGCACCGTCCGCGCCAAGCTACACGACAACTGGATAGCCGTTCCCAATCTTTGGGGAATGATCGTCGGCCGCCCCTCCAGCATGAAGTCCCCCGCCCTGGACGCGGCAACCGCACCCCTGCGCGAGATCGAGCGCGAGGCCGCCCAGGCATTCACGGAAGCGAAGCAGGCTTACGAGATCGAGGAGCGATTGCACAAGCTGTCCGCGAAGGATGCCGACAAAGCCGCCCAGGCAAAGCTAAGGACCGACCCCGCCAGCGCCCGCGCCCACCTGGCCGCGCATGAGCAGAGCGCCCCCGAGGCCCCGAACCGGGAGCGCTTGATTGTGAATGATGCGACCGTGGAAAAGCTGCAAGAGATCATGGCCGACAATCCGCTGGGACTCGTCCTGGTCCGCGACGAATTGGCGGGATGGCTGCAAAAGCTGGACGCGGAGGAGCAGAGCGAGGCGCGGAGCTTCATGCTCACCGCCTACAGCGGCAAAGAGTCCTTTACCGTGGATCGGATCGGGAGAGGAACCGTCCATATCCCGCGCGCCTGCCTGGCTGCCATTGGCGGCATTCAACCGTCCCGCGTGTCTCGCCTGATTCGCGGAGCTGTCACCGGCGTGAGTGACGACGGCCTATTGCAGCGCTTTCAGATCGTGACCTGGCCGGACGATCCGGGTAACTGGCAATGGCGCGACCGGATGCCGCACCGGGGAGCCCAGGAGGCTTATCACGCGACGTTCCGGTCCCTGCACGCCCTGCCGGTAGCCGATGAGCCCCTGAGACAGTCTGAGGCCGCCCACCGCCTGTTCCGCGAATGGCATGAGAGCCTGAGGCGGGAAACCGTTTCGGGCCGCCTGCATCCCGCCATTGAATCGCATTTGGGCAAGATGCCCGAGGCCATCCTGAGCCTCGCCCTACTGAGCGAACTGGCAGACGATCCCGACGCCCAGGAGATCAGAGAGGCCGCGATGCTGCGCGCGCTGGCGTGGTCGGATTACCTGCGCGCCCACGTTTACCGGCTGTACGCCACCGCGAGCAGCCCGGAGACAGCCGCCGCACGGACGATCCTGGGCAAGCGCAAGGAACTGCCGGACGGCTTCACCGCCCGCGACGTTCACCGCAAAGGCTGGACGGGGATCGACTCTGCCGAGGTCGCCCGCGATGCCTTGGAGATGCTGACCGACTATCACCACCTGTACGTCAGCGCCGACAGCAACGGAGGCCGCCCGACTGACCGCTACTTCTGGACAACGGAGGTCGGGGAATGAGCTATCTGGACGCTCTCAAGAAATTGAAACGGCCCCCGGTAGCTACTGACGAAACCGACAAAAGCCCCCTTTCGTCAGTTTCGTCAGTACCCGATAGGCCCCTTTCTAAAAATACGCGCCTCCTCTCAAGGCAGGAGCGGGAGGAGTTGCGGGTGTTGGTGGCGGGAAGCGTCCGCCCCGATGAGCTGGTGGGGCTGCTAGAGGCCGCTATGGCGGCGGGAGCAGAGGGTCTGGCGGTATACCGTGAGATCACGGCAGTTAATGCCTACCTGGCCCAGCATGAGCACGGATAAGGGAGAGGATCAGGCGCGGGTCCTTTCAGGCGATTCCAGACCTGCGGGTCCGAGGTCCCGGTATTCCCCTAGCGCTATCGTATTTCGATAGTCCATAACAATATCTGGCGACATGTAGCTAATTCAGACATTGAGCCAAAGCGCTCGCCTTGTGCGGGCTTTTGTTTCCCGTCTAAGCTGGCCCAGCCTGGATTGACGCCAGACTAAATATGGAGAGTGCCAAATGAGAGTGATGCTATTCGTTTGCCTGCTGGCTGCCGGTGGTGAGGCAGTTGCTGCGGAGTATCTGAGCGAAGTGGAAAGCCCGGTCTACGAGGCTCCGGGGGTGCCGCAAGCCGACATTCTGGATAGGGCAAGGGTGTGCATTGTTGAGTTGGCCACGAACGACGAGGTTCGGGATGTGATTGTTGGGGCTGGCACTGACAGCGGCACCATTGCTACCGTGTCAGTGGTGCCATACGACCACTTTCTGGTTGGGTATAGGGCTCGCTCATACTTAGAAGTTGCCGCTAAAGACGGCCGGTTCAAAGTAAAAAACACCAAAATTGAAAGTCAATCCATGGAGGGCATGTCGGGACGGCCATCCGCACCATACGGCAGCGTCGGGAAATGGTCAGGGTCTGGATGGAAGAAAGTCGAGGCTGCCATCGGCTTACGGGTCGAAGCCATAGCTGCCTGCATTCAGAAGCCCGCTGCGGAGCCCAGCAAGGACTGGTAGCCGCCCCCTCCTAACAGGCCCGCCATACGCGGGCTTTTTTGTGCCTGAAAAGCAGGCCAGCGGTTGCCGCGTGTCGCCCGAATCTGCTTCCGAACTGCTTCCGAGTCGGAGTTTCAGGCGTAAAAAAAGCAGCCAGGGGTAACTTAACTGCTTGTTTTATATGGTGGGTCGTCCGCGACTCGAACGCGGGACCAACGGATTAAAAGTCCGCTGCTCTACCGACTGAGCTAACGACCCGTTTGTGTCCGGGGGAGGGTGGTCACAAGAGCCGCGTATATTACCGGCGGGTTTCGGTTTGGCAACCCTCGGCAGCGGATTTTCCGCGGCCGTCCGCGCGCTGGCGCCGCCGCGTCAGGTGGCGCCCGCCGGCGTACTCACCGGCTTGCCGTCCTTGTCGCTGAGCTGCAGGGTCTGAATCTGCGGGTCGTCATCCGCCGCGAGGTGCAGCGTTACTTCGGCCTGGTGGATCAGGGTGCCGAGCGGCGTGTTTTCCTGGCGCGCCTGCAGCATCGTTTCACGCACGCGGCCCTGTATCCAGGGATGCGCCTGGATCGACAGCTCGAGCCGGCGCGCCTTCCTGCCGCGTTTCTCCAGCCAGTCCCACAATTCCTTTTGCAGGGCATGCAACTGCTGCTTGAACTCCTCGTAGTCGTCGCAGGAGAAACTCGCGCGCAGGGCGTAGCGCTTGCCGAGGAGGCCGCCGCTGACTTCCTCCTCGCTGCGGAAGTAGGGCTCGTACGCCGCTTTCGCCGCCGGCCCGCCTGCGGCGCGCGCAGGCACGGCCGGGGTGACCAGGGTGACGTCGGCGGGCCTGCCGGGCACCGGTTGCACGGCCCGGCGCGGCGGGTCCAGCAGCGCGTCGAGCGCGGCGATGACTTCCTGGCCGTCGGCAGGGCGCCGGGCCGGCTCCTTGGCGAGCAGGCGCTCGAGCAGGGGCTGGAAGCGCGCCAGCTCGGCGCGCAGGCGCGGCACCGGTTCCTGGCAGTGCTTGATGGCCAGCGTCACCGCTTCCGCGGCCTGGAAAGGCGGCAGGCCGGTCAGCATCTCCCAGAGCACGACGCCCAGGCTGTAGAGGTCGGAGCGGCCATCCAGGGCGAGGCCGCGCGCCTGCTCGGGGCTCATGTACTTCGGCGTGCCGACGGTGGAGCCGGCCTGGGTGAGCTGGTTGAGGTCGTTGTTCAGGCTCTTGGCGATGCCGAAGTCGGTGAGGATGGCGGCATCGTCGCTGCTGCGGAACAGCACGTTGTCCGGCTTGATGTCGCGATGCACGATGCCCTGGGCGTGCGCATGCGCGAGCGCGTCGGCGATCTGGCGGGCGATGCGCAGGGCCGCCGGGGACTCGAGGCCGCCGCCGCGGATGCGCTGCGTGAGGTCGCCGCCGGTGAGCGCCGCCATGGCGTAATAGTGCAGGCTGCCCGCCTGGCCGACGTCGTGCACGACGATGATGTGCGGGTGCGACAGGCTGGCCATGGTGCGGGCCTCGCGCAGGAAGCGCTCGGCGAAATCGGGCTCCTGTGCCATCGCCGGCGCCATGATCTTCAGCGCCACTTCGCGGCCGAAGGATTCCTGCACGGCAAGAAAGACGGTGGCCATGCCGCCCTGGCCGAGCTTGCGCTTCAGGGTGTAGCCGGGAATCCGGATCGGCGTCATGGCCTGTTCCATCGCAGGTGGCGGCAGGGGAGGCAGTCACTATAACGACGGGCAGGGGCTTGTCGATGGCGACCGCAGGGCGGCCTGCCGGCTGGCATTTGTCGGGGAGCGAACGGATATGCCGCAGAAAAAAAGCGCCACCAGGGCGCTTTTTTTCCGTCTGCCGCGGCTTATTCGGTGCCGGTGGAGCGGGACGTGCCGCCCACCACGCGCAGCTGGTCCTCGCGGCGCCGGGCACGCAGCTTGTGCAGGGCGAGGATGCTGTCGGTCAGCGTCTCGCTGATGCGCGTATGGGTGCGGATCATGGCGATTTTCGGCCAGGTGGCGCGCTCGCCCTGCAGGCGGAACCATTCCCAGCGCTCGGCATTGGGCTCGGCCATGACATGGCGGAAATGCTCGAAGGTGTAACGGCGCGGCGCGATGGTGACGTCGCCGTAGTAGCGCTGCGACATGATGGTATAGGCGTGGCCGAGCAGCTGGCGCGTGGCCTCGTGGCGGACCTGGGTGCGCAGGAAATTCATCAGCCCGGCGCCATGGAACTTGAGTTCCTCGCGCACGGCGCGCCTGGGCCAGGACATGAAGCGCTTCTCCAGCCGCTTCTTGTCGCTGTCGAGGAAGGGCACGATGTGCGGGTTCACCTGCACCGCGATGAAATAATTCACGTTGTACAGGTGCATGAGGCGTTCGCGCGGCAGGTCGCTCTTCACCGAGCCGTCGACCCAGCGCTCGCGCGGCATGTAGGGCTGGTATTCGCCGTCCTCGTCCTTGGTGGTGAGCGTCACCGGCGGGAACAGGACGGGCACCGCGCAGGAGGCGAGCACGGCGCTCCATAGCAACAGGTAAGGCGAGGTCAGCTCGTTCATGAGCCGCGCTTTCTGGTGCTCGTGCACCGGCGAGACGGTGATGTTCACGTGGCGGCCGGTGCGCTCGTAGGCTTCCTCGAAGCTGTATTCGCCGATGTTGCGGCGCAGGAAGGTCTCGAGCTGCTTCTGGTCGGCGAAGCCTTCGCCCAGGAAGCCGCGCAGCGGGTTCTTCCAGCGCCAGGCGTCGCTGTACCAGCCCTCGCCCTCATACATGGCTTCGAGTTCCGCGTCGGTGTGCGAGCCGATCATGGCGGCCATGATGGCGCCGGCGCTGGAGCCGGAAATCACCTTGGGCAGCAGGTCGTGCTCCTGCAGCGCCTTGCAGACGCCGATGTGGAAGAGGCCGAGGGTGGCGCCGCCGGAAAGCATCAGCGAGGGCTGGCCGAAGCTGCGCGAGGTGTTTTCGAAGAAGCGCAGCTTTTCGTCGTAGGAGACGACGCTGGCCGGCTGCGCGCAGACGTAGTTGAGGGCGGCGCAGACCTGGTCGATGTAATCCTCGATCAGGCGCTTGGTGCCGACATGGGCGTGGCAGTACAGCGCCGGGTTGCCCATGTTGCCGAGGTCGTGGTGCAGGCCTTCGCGCAGGGAGCGCATCAGCTCGCGGGTCTTGCCCTGCTGCTGCAGCGTGCGCAGGGAGACGAGGCGCCCGTGGATGAGTTCGTAGTTGTAGTCGGGCGAGGTGTTGTCGAGCTTCCAGAGATCGAGCCCGGTCAGCGCGTCGAGCTCCATGCCCAGCTGTTCCCACTCCGTGTAGCTTGTCGCGTTGTCCCGGGCCCGCTCCAGTTCTCCGATCTTCTTGTTCATCTGCATGGCGGTCTCAGGAATGAAGGAGTGCCGGGAATCTAGCACCGGGGGGAGGAAGGCGGAATCGCTTGCCGGAAAATTGGCCGCTATTTGCGCTTTCGCGCGGCCACCTGGAGTTTAGCCGACCGGCGCGGTGCAGCCGGGCTGGACGGTCGTGCGCCGCGGCGCGACGGCCGCTGCTTCGCCGGTTTTCGCCATGGCAGGCCGCGTTGGTGAAGCGCCAGCCGGCCGCGGCGCGGATTAGCCGCCGCGGCGCAGCGCGCGTTTCAGGGCGGGCGGCGTGGCCGGGTTCTGCTGCAGGCGCGCCAGGGTGGCGGCGCAGCCCTGGCCGGCGGTGGATGCGCCGGGGTCGGCCAGCGGCAGCAGCGCGGCGAGCGGCGCCAGCAGCGTGCCCAGGACGGCGGCCGCCACCGCCTTGCGGCCCAGTTTTTCGATATCGGGCCGCAGCCGCGGCTCGGCGAAGCGCCCGCGCAGGTGGATCGGCGCGCGCACCGAGGCCAGGCTGCGGTCGCGGGGCTTCGCCGCCAGCGTCAGGTCGAAGCGCTCATCCGCCAGCGAGACCTGCCCCGTCACCAGGATCAGCGAATCCGGCGTGTCGACCAGGCCGGCCTCCGTCTGCAGTACGCCGTCCCTGGCCTTCAGGCTGACCGCCGCGCAAGCGAGCGGAATGTCCCGGTCGCCGCGAAGGATGAGGCCAAGGCTCTCCGCCACGTCGAGGCCGATGGCCTCGACCAGGAGCTGCGAGACGGCGCCGTCGCGGACCCAGAGCTGCACCGTGCCGTCCAGGCTGGACAGCATGCGCGCCGTGGAACGGCCGCGCCCCAGCAGTTTCGCCTGGCCGGCCAGCTCGCCGCGGACGAAGGGCGGGTCCGCTTTTTGCTCCGCCTCCTTGCCGACCGGGATCTTCTCCGATTCGCGGGCAAAGCGGTTGCGCAGCGTGAGCCACTGCGCGAGCCGGATGCCCGACCATTTCAGCTCGGCGCTCCAGAGCGGCTGCGCGGGACGGGCGTCGAGCCCGATGCGTCCGCGCAGCTCGCCGTCGGCCGTGCGCGCCAGCAGGTCCTCCAGCGCGAGCACGCCGTGCGCTAGGCGCAGGCGGCCCTGCAGCGGTTCGAGCGGTTTCAGCGTGGCGCTGCCGAGGTCGACGCGATCGAGGCGGACATCGACATCGGCGTCCATGCGGTGCAGCGCGGGAATGTCGAATTCGCGCTGCGGCAGCACGCGGCGGCCGGCGGGCTCGGCGGGCGCGTCGCGGGCGCTGCCGGCGCCGGCGGGCGAGGCGCCGAAGGCCGGGGCGAGGTCCTCGAGCACGAGCTGCCGGCCGCGCAGCCGGCCGGAAAGCAGCGGGCGCGCCGGCGCCGTGTCGTAGCGGAACTGTCCGGAGAGATGCGTGCGCGCCACGTCGAAGGCGCGCACCTGCACGTCCCAGCGCCTGCCGCTCTTCGCGATCGTGCCCGCCATGCTGAACGGGGCGGTGGTCGGCAGCGTAACCTGCAGCAGCCCGGCGACGCGGGCCAGCGAGTCCGCGCTGACGCGGAAGCGGCCGGACAGGCCTTCGAGGCGGAGCAGGTCCTGCGCCTGGCCGTCGAAGCGCAGCTTGCCGTCGACGCCCGCCGCCAGCGGCAATTGCACCTCGAGCGCGAGGGCCACCGGCCCGGTGCGGCCGCGCGGCGCCAGCAGCGGCAGGAGGCCGGGCGAGCTGGCCGTGGCGTGGAAGGGCTGGTCGCGGTATTCGCCCTGGGCGCTGACGCGCAAGCCGCGCGGCCTGCCGGCGCTGCCCTCCGCGGTGCTGGCCGTGGCATCCAGCGCGAGGCGGGCTACTGCATCGCGCACGCCGAGCCGGCCGCGGCGCACGACGAGGCGGCGGAATTCCGGTGTGAGCGCGCCGGCGCCCGGCGCGGCCTGGTTCTCCTCCTTCTGGAATGCGAATCGCCAGTTGGCGCGGCCCGCGCTGTCGCGAACCAGCCGGGCCTCGAGGTGGCCCACCTCGAGCAGGTCGATGCGCAGGCTGCCGTTACGGTCGGGCCGGCCGAAGACCGAGGCATAGGGCAAGGCCAGCGTCGCGTCGCGGGCCGCGACGAAGGGCCGCCCGCCGGCAGCGGTTTCCCAGGGGGGCGCGGCGATGCTGAAGCGCTCGGCAAACACGCGGATGCCGCCCAGCAGGCGCAGGCGGAAGTTTCCGTCCAGCGCCACCTCGCGCTGCAGTTTCTGGCTGAGCTGCCGCTCGAGCGGCAGGCGCAGGAAGGGCCAGCCCAGGGCTTCGCAGAGGGCGAGCGCCAGCACCAGGATGCCGATGCCCGCCAGAGCCGGCCGCCAGCCTCGGGGCAGGGAGCGCATCAGGGCATCCCCTAGGGAAAAAATAATGCGCGGCCTGTGGCCGCAGCGCAGGCAGGGACAGGGCGGGCAAAGACAAGAACCCTCAAGGGGGCATCCTCAGTCATGCATTGGCTCTATTGAAGCAGCGGCCTACGCATGCCATAGAGGCTTCGTGTGAAAGCAGGTTTTTGAATCGTCGTGAATCTGTGATCTTGCGGATTCACGACCGACCGCCATGGAGGGCGGTTCCACTCGACGCTGGCGCTTCCAGCCAGCCGCAATGCTCATTCAGGGAAGAGGTCTATCGATGGATTCCGTTGCCGAACGACTCCGGCACAGTGCCCGCGCGCTCTTGCGCCGCTCGGCCTGCGCCATGCCGGCGCCGACCTTAAGCATTGCCTTCTCGCTGCCGCTGCCCTTCTCGTTGCCGCTGCCCGAGCGGCCTGCGGCGGGCGCCGCAGCGGGGTCGCAGTCGGCACTTGCCACGCTGCAGTTCTCGCTCAGCGGCGCCTGGCGCGCCCCGGAAATTTCCGCCCTCCGCCCCTTGCCGCCGCAGCGCCTGGCGCGGGAGACGGCGCCGCCGCAATCGGGAAAGCGGCGGCCGGCCTCGACGCTGCGCCATCGGGCCGCCGCGCATGCGCTGGCGCTGATCCGCCACGCGCCTCCTGGGCGCCTGCCGGCCACGGCAGCGCCGGTCGCGCTGAAAGAATGGCCGCGGGCCGGCCGAAAACGCCTGGCGGCGGCGGTGCTGCCGGCCACCGCGGCGTGGCGCCTGCCGGCCGCCGGGAGCGCCGCTCCGCTCTCTGCCGGGTTGCCGCGCAACGCCGGCGCCGCCGGTTTCGTGCGGAGTCGGCAGGGCGGCCCGGCGCGCAGGCTGGGCCGCGTCGCGGCGCGCTGCCGGGCGGCGTTTTCCGCCTGGCTCCTGCCGCAGGGCGGCAGCCTCAGGGCGAGAGCAGGGAAGTAATCGCCGCTCGCAAGCTCGCAAGCTCGCAAGGCAGGAGATTTGTGAACCACGTCGCGTCTGCAGGGGGCGAGGCGCTGCAGGATTGAGGCAAGATTTCTGCGCGCGGGACCGCAGGCATCGCCAGCCTGTCAACCATTGCAGCCCGCAGGCGTTTTACACTCTCACCACAAGAAGGAGATTTCCCATGAAGCGATTGCTTGGTGCCGCGCTCGTCGCATTTGCCGCGGCTCCCGCCCTGGCCGCGGACGTGGATTTTTCGATGAGCGTCGGTGAGCCGGGTTTCTACGGCAGCATCGATATCAGCAATTATCCGAAGCCGCGCCTGGTGCAGGCCGAGCCCGTCATCATCCAGTCGGTGGTAGGCGTGGCGCCGGCGCCGGTCTATATGCACGTGCCGCCGGGGCATGCCAGGAAATGGGCGCGGTACTGCCACAACTACCGCGCCTGCGGCCGTCCCGTGTATTTCGTGACGGACGACTGGTACGAAGGCACCTATGTGCCCAGGCATCGCGAGAAGCATGGCCACAAGGGCGGCAAGGGCCACCGCGGCAACGGCAACGGCAAGGGGCAGGGCAAGGGCCGCGACTGAATCCGCTGGCAGCGAGCCCGGCGCATCTCCGATGCGCCGGGCTTTTTCATGGCTGAAAAAGGAGAACGATCAAGAATCCGCGACGATTCTCCACTTGCATGCTCAGGGCGCCGAGGTAAACCCTCGCGCTGTCAGCCGTCATTCGCCAACACAGCAAGGAGTGCCGTGATGAAGCGATTCCTGCAGGCCGCCACCCTGATCTTTGCCACCCTTCCCCTCAGCGCCCTCGCGGCCGCCACCATCGGCGTCGGCCAGCCCGGCTTCCATGGCGTACTCGACATTGGCCACCAGCATCGTCCCCGCCTGGTCCGCGAGGCGCCGGTGCTGGTCCGCCCGCGGTCGGTGGGCGCGCTGGCGCGGCCGCTCTACGTCTACGTACCGCCGGCGCATGTGCGCAAATGGGAAAAATTCTGCCGCGCCTATAACGCCTGCGGCCGCCCCGTGTATTTCGTGACGGAGGCCTGGTACGAAAAAATCTATGTGCCCGAATACCGCGAGGAGCAGCGCCGCAAGGCTGTCGTGCGCAGCAAGGCGGCGGGAAAGCGCAAGGGCCTGGAGTTCTGATGTGATGTGATGCATTGAAAAGAAAGCGGTGAAAAAAACCGGGCCTGCATCGCCGTGTCCGGCGATCATCCGTTTCCTGTCGGCCGAGATCGGCGCGCGCTTTGCCTTTACCTGCCGCAGGGCAGCGCGCGCAGCGGGAGGGTGATTGCCATTTCTGCAAGGCCTGCGGCCATCCGGTCTATTTCGGCGCGGCGAACCGGATCGAGCGCGTCTACCGGCCGCTGCGGGAAGAAGCGTTGCGGCGCGAATCCATCAACCGCAAACGCCATCCGGCGCGCCGGATCGGCATCGAATTCTGATGCCGCTCTCCGCAGCGCAACAAGGAGGTCGGCCATGGGAAAATGGCGGGGAGCGCTCCTGCTGCTGGCGCTGGCCGCAGCAGGGCGGAGCGCGCAGGCGGAAGACTACGGCGTCATCGATATCGGCCGGCACCGTCATCCCCAGTTCATCTACGACGAGCCGCGCCGCGGCCGTCCCGATGCGCAGGGCGAGCCGGTCTACCTGCATGTCCCGCGCGACCACACCAAGCAGTGGAGCCGTTTCTGCCGGCTTTACCGCGCCTGCGCGCGCCCGGCCTTCTTCGTCAGCGAGGAATGGTATTACGGCATTTTCCTCGGCCGGGCGCAGGCGGAAGCGGAGGCCGCGGAAACCGCGGAGCCGCCGCCCCGGCACTGATGCGGCGCGCGAGCGGCGCGCTGCCGCCATATTGCATCTACGCTTTCTCCTGGACGTTTTATTGCGGTGCGGTGCGCACCGCCCGGGCAGCCAGGAGAAGCGCATGACCTCCCCCCAAGCGCAGCAGGCCGTGGCCGGCCTGAAGGAAATTTTCGGCGAGCATGGCCCGTTGCGGCCGGTGCACGCCCGCGGCCTTTTCCTGCAGGGCAGCTTCACCGCGGCGCCGGCCGCCGCGCGCCTGACGCGCGCCGCGCCCATGCAGGGCGGCAGGGTGCCGGTGACGGCGCGCTTCTCGAACGGCAACGGCCTGCCGTCGCTGCCCGATTTCCTGCCGGATGTGCGCGGGCTTGCCGTGAGCTTCCTCCTGCCCGGCGGGCAGCGCAGCGACATCGTCGCCTCCACGCTGCCGCGCTCGCCGGTGCGCTCGCCGCGCAGCGCGCTGGCGCTGATCCGCGCCCTGCGGCCGCGCCTGACGCTGCCCCTGCGTTTCCTTGCCTACAGCCTGCTGCACCCGGAGTTCCTGCGCAGCGCGCCGGCCAACCTGCGCGCCCTGCTCAGACTGCCGGCCAGCTACGCCAGCGCCACCTACCACGCCCTGCATGCTTACAAGTGGATGACGCCCTACGGCAGCGAGCGCTTCGTGCGTTATCGCTGGGTGCCGGAGCAGGTGCTCGGCATTGCCTGGTGGCGTGCCTGGCGGCGCGGGCGGCGCTATCTGCAGGAGGAGCTCGAGGAGCGCCTGCGCCAGGGACCGGTGTGCATGCACCTGCAGGTGCAGATCGCCCGGCCCGGCGATCCCGTGGACGATCCCTCGGCGCCCTGGCCGGACGATCGCGAGATCGTCACCGTCGGCACGCTCGAATTGCAGGCCCTCGATACGCGGCCGGAGCTCGAGGCCTGGGTCTTCGATCCGCTGCGCCTCACCGACGGCATCGCCCCGAGCCGCGATCCCGTGCTGCAGTTCCGGGCCCAGGTCTACGCGGAGGCAGCGGCCCGGCGGGGCGCCACGCACCCTTCGCAGCATATTCGGGCTGCCTGAGCGCGCGGCCTTAATGCGTTTGCATAAAACCCACAGGCGTTTGCATTTCTTCATGCGTTATTTACTTGTCTCGTGATCACGCGCATGCAGTAGCCCTGCAAGGCAGCACGGCCTTCACTCAATACCAACCGATGAGTACAGATCGGTCTTTCCGGGGATAGGCAGTTCGCCGCGAAGGCGTAAAAAATCCCTCCATGCTGGTGTCGCGGTGGCCCCGGACAAGGAGGAAAAGATGGACGTCAACAATGAAGCAATCCTGTGGCTGGCTCGTCAGGCCGGCCTGCAGGTCAGTGTCTATGCCGAGACCTATCCGACCATCGCGCGGCAACTGGCGAAGTTCGCCGAGCTGGTCGGCGCGGCGGAGCGCGAGGCCTGCCTGAAGGCCTGCGAGGATATCCGCCAGGAGCACGTCCGCGTGGCCGCCGATTACTGGGAATTCTTCCTGCCCACGGAGTGCGAGGAGGCCGCCTCGCGCGGCGCCGGGGAGTGCGCCGAGGCCATCCGCCGCCTGGGCGCGCCGGTGGCGGCGCCCGCTGTCGCGGAGTCCTGATCGCGCACGCCGCTGCGTTCGTGCCGGCGCGCGCCCTGTGGCTAAGTGCCTGAACCAAAGTTTTCTGACAAGCCCCTCTCCCGCCAGGGGAGAGGGGCAGCGCCTGCAATGGCTGGCTTTGGGGGTCGGAAATTTTTGTGCGAGCACTTAACAGGAAAGACACATCCTGAAATCTTTCAAGCTCAGAAGAAGGCAGGGGCGAGGAGCCAGGAAAAAAGGGGCCGCAGCCCCTTCGTTTTGCTGCGCTGCGTACTTCAGGCGGGTTCGCCGCGGATGTAGCGCTCGAGCTCGCGGATCATCGACTGCTGGTCGGAGATGATGTCCTTCACCAGGTCGCCGATGGAGACCAGCCCGACCAGCTTGCCGTCCTCCAGTACCGGCAGGTGGCGCAGGCGCTTGTCGGTCATCAGCTTCATGCAGTACTCGTTGCTGTGCGCCGGCGTGACCGTGAGCACGTCGGCGGTCATGATCTCGCTCACTTCCGTGTTGTAGGAGGAGCGCTCCATGAGCACGACCTTGCGTGCGTAGTCGCGCTCGCTGACGATGCCCACGACTTGCTCGCCGTCGCAGACGACGAGGGCGCCGATGCCCTTGTCGGCCATCAGCGTGATCGCCTCCAGCACGGTGGCCGAAGGCCAGATGCTGTGGACCTGCGCCACCGGCTTGGCTTTGAGAATGTCCGCTACCGTTTTCATGAAAACCCTCCCCCGCTCGGGACCCTGTTTTAGCACGCGACGCGTGCGCTGCGGCGGCAACCCGTCAGAAAGCCCGGACCAGGCGCCGGCGCCTGGTCCGGGCCGGCCGCCGCCGACCCCGAAAGACTAGCTGTTTTGCAAAGCGCAGTTGCTATCATCGCGTTCCCCGCATTCAGGAGCAGCTTGCATGACGAGCGCCGAACCCCGGCCCCAGGCCCGGCTGCCGTACGAGACCGTCATCGTCGGCAGCGGATTTTCCGGCATCGGCATGGGCATTGCCCTGCGCAAGGCCGGCCGTCACGATTTCATCATCCTCGAGAAGGCGGCCGACCTCGGCGGCACCTGGCGCGAGAACCACTACCCGGGCGCGGCCTGCGACGTGCCCTCCAATATGTATTCCTATTCCTTCGAGCCCAACCCGGACTGGTCGCGCAGCTATTCGCCCCAGGCCGAGATCCTCGCCTATATGCGCCGCTGCGCCGACAAGCACGGCGTGACGGGGCATATGCGCTACGACAGCGAACTCGTCGAGTCGCGCTGGGATGCCGACGCGCAGCTCTGGCATCTCGCCACGCGCAGCGGCGCGCGCTACAGCTGCCGCTTCCTGGTCTCCGCCATCGGCGGCCTCTCGCGCCCGGCGCTGCCGAAGGTGAAGGGCCTCGAGACCTTCAAGGGCCCGATGTTCCACTCCGCCGACTGGAAGCACGACGTCGACCTCGGCGGCAAGCGTGTCGCCGTGATCGGCACCGGCGCCTCCGCCATCCAGTTCGTGCCGCAGATCCAGCCCAGGGTCGGCAGGCTCGTGCTGCTGCAGCGCACGCCGCCCTGGCTGCTGCCCAAGGTCGACATCGCCATCGACCGCCGCCTGCAGCAGCTCTTCCGCAGGCTGCCGCTGGCACAGCGCCTCGCGCGCAACGGCGTCTACTGGATCAGCGAGGCTTTCGGCCTCGGCTTCGTGCACCCCAGGCTGATGGGCGGCATCGAGGCCCTGGCGCGCCGGCATCTGCGCGACCAGGTGCCCGACCCCGTGCTGCGCGACAGGCTGACGCCGCGCTACACCATCGGCTGCAAGCGCGTGCTCTTCTCCAACAACTACTATCCGGCCCTGACCCGGCCGAATGTGACATTGGTGGCGGCCGGCGTGAAGGAAATCACTGCCGACAGCGTCATCGACGCCAACGGCGACAGGCACGAGGTCGACGTGGTGATCTGCGGCACCGGCTTCGACGTGCAGGACCCGCTCGGCCCGCTCCAGGTCTACGACGAGGACGGCCGGGAGCTGCACGAGCGCGGCGCCATGACGGCCTATCTCGGCATCATGGCGAGCAAGCTGCCGAACCTGTTCTTCCTGCTCGGCCCCAACACCGGCCTCGGCCACAACTCCATCATCTTCATGATCGAGGCGCAGATCGACTACATCATGAAGTGCCTCGCGGAGATGGACCGCCGCGCCGCCGGCGCCATGGTGGTCAGCGACTACGCCGCGCGCACCTTCTACGAGGATGTGCAGCGGCAGATGAAGAAGACGGTGTGGAGCAGGGGCGGCTGCTCGAGCTGGTATCTCAACGAGAAAGGCGAGAACAATACCTTGTGGCCGAGTTTTACCTGGAAGTACTGGCTGCGCACCCGCCATCCCGAGTTCGAGAATTTCCATATGAGCCCGCGCAAGGTGAAGCAGATCGCCTGAGCGTTTCCCCTGCCAAAGAAAAAGCCCGCAGCACGGCGGGCTTTTTCTCTGGCAGGACGCGCTCGGCGCGACGGCGGCCTCAGGCGGCGGGCTTCCGGCGCGATTTCGCCTTTGCCTGTTGCGGCGCCTGCGGCAGCGCCATCGTCTTCGGGCGCGGCGCGGAGACTGCCGCCTGCGCTTCCGGCCGCGCCTGCGCGTGTTCCGCAGCGACACGTTTCGCCAGCTCCCCGTATTTTGCCATCAGCTCGGCCTTGCGTTCCGGATCCCAGTTGATTCGCTCGAGGTCGCCCTTGTAGTGGCGGATCACGCGCTCGTCCATCAGCTCGTACCAGGCGCCGGGCAGATAGGCCGGCATCAGCATGGAAGCGTAGCCCGAGGGTAGCTGCGGCGCGTCGTCGAAGTGGCGCAGGGCCTGGAAGCTGCGTGTCGGATTGGCATGGTGGTCGGAGTGGCGCTGCAGCTGGTAGAGGAAGAGGTTGGTCACCACCTTGTTGCTGTTCCAGCTGTGCTCGGGCCGGGTGCGCTCGTACTTGCCGTCCGCGTCCTGCTGGCGCTTGAGGCCGTAGTGCTCGATGTAGTTGATGACCTCGAGCAGGCTGGCGCCGTAGGCGGCCTGGGCAGCCAGGAAGGGGAGGGAACGGCGGCCGCCGACCACGGCCGCGGCGCCGAAGAAGGCGGCGGACATGGCCCAGCCCTGCAGCAGTTCGTTTTCCGTCGTCCAGAAACCCTTGCCCTTGCGCGCCAGGCGTTCCTTCTCGATCTTCACGGCCGACTTGAAGCCGCCGATCACGGTGCGCGGCAGGAATTTCCAGAAACTCTCGCCCATGCGCGCGGAGGCGGGATCCTCCGGCGTCGCCACGCGCTTGTGGTGGCCGAAGGGATGCTCGACGGCGAAGTGGGTGTAGCCGGTCGGGGCCAGCGCCACCATGGAGGCAAGGCGGTCCAGACGGCCGTGCTTATGCGAGAGCTCGTGCCCGGTATTGATGGCGACGCCGTTGATGGCGCCTACAGTAAGGGTGAGGCCGACGTAGTCGGAGAGCGGCATGTCCTTGCGCCGGCCGACCAGCCAGGCGCCGAGGAAGGTGGCGGCGTACTGGGTGGGAATGAAGGCCTTGACGATCCACTCGTAATACCGGTCGCGCTCCAGTTGTTCGATGGCGTCGGCCGGCGGATTGCTGGTGTCCTCGCCCACCAGCTTGTCGATGGCCGGAATGACGGCATGGACCAGCAGGGGACCGGTCCAGGCCAGGGGCCGCAGCTTCCTGGGCGCGATGGCGTAGCCGGTCAGGGCGGCCAGGGCGATCACGGGCAGGGCCGGGGAAAGCAGCCAGAGGTAGCGCTTGGGATCCTTCCACTTCTTGCCTTCGGCCGCCTCGGCCAGCTGCAGGAGTTCGTCGGGCGTCTTGGCGTTCATGGCTCACCTGGGTCTTGATGACGATGAGCTTATTGTTCTTGCCATTGACCAATGACAACCAGAAGCCGGAAGCCGGAAAAGCTGCGTGAAAAGCCGGCTGCCGCGGCCACCCGGAAAGGTTTGGCCGAATCGGCGACGGCAGTAACCGCCGGTCCTGGCCGGGCGCCGTTCGCTGCCGCCTCGGCGGGAAGGGCAGCGGCGGGCGCCAGCCCTGCACGGCAGCAGCAGGAAGGCGCCGGACCGGGCCGCGGCGGCGGCGCGGCCCGGTCCGGCAGAGCGCGGGCGCCTAGCGTTTCTAGCGTTTCTCGCGACGCTCTTCCTGCTGCTCCTTCATCTCGTCGGCGCGCTCCTCCATGCGCTCGGCCTTTTCCTTCATCATGTCGGCGCGGTACTGCATGATCTGCGCGCGATGCTCGTCGATCATGCGGACCTGCTCCGGTGTCAGCACGGCGCGCATCTTCTGCATGGTCTCGTTGCGCAGGGCCTCGCGCTTCTTGCGCGAGTCGTCGAGGATGGTACGCACCTTCGTCTTCTGGTCCGGGGTCAGGTTGAGGCCCTCGGTGATGCATTCATCCATTTCGTCGCAGTACTTCATCATCATCTGGCCGTGTTTCATGCCGCGCGGGTCGGACGCTTTGGCCGTGCCCTCGGCGAGAGCGAGAGGGGAGAGCAGGACGCTGGCGATCACAAGTGCAGAGGTGGCTTTCATGGTCATCTCCTTATGTCGGGCCGGTCGGGCCTGTGGCAACGGTAGTCACGGCGGCGTTCATATCCATAGTCAGAGTGGGTGCAATTCGTAAGCATGGCGGCGCACAGGGTCGCGAATGTTGCTGGTGGTTTGCCGGCCCGGCGCTTTGTGCAGCGCTTACGCGAAAAGTGTGAATGCTCCGGCAGCGGGTGATGCCCGGGCCGGCGCCGTTCAGCGCGCCGGCTGCTGTTTTTTCATGGCGTCGGCCCGCTCTCCCAGGGCCTCTTTCTTCATCATGCCGGCCCGGCGCTCTTCGGCAAGGGCGAAAGGGAAAAACAGGAGGGCGGCGAGAAGGCTGGCGTAGAAAATTCTCACAGGGACCTCCTTGCCTGGCCTGCGGCCCGGGAGAAAGTTTTGAAGCTGGTTCACGTTGTGCGCCGCCATCTATGGCAGGCTGGAGAGGATTGGGTAAGTTTCCGCATCAGGTCCGCCGCCCGCGCGACGGCCTTCGCAAGGAGTGACACCATGGCTTCCAGCCAGCACTGGTATTTCATCTGGCTCGGCATCTTCATCGTGCTGGGCTACGAGCTGTATTTCCGCATGGGCTCGCAGCGCGAGCCGCTGCGCCTGGCGCGCACCACCCATGCGCGCATCCGCGCCGAGTGGGTGGCGTCGCTCATGCAGGCGCCGGGCAGCGAGCTGCTCGCGGTGCAGACCCTCCGCAATGCCGTGATATCGGCGACGGTGACGGCGGCCACCGCCGTGCTCGCGCTGACGGTCGTCGTGGCGCTGCAGGCCGACAGCTCCGGCCTCTTCCGCGCCGGTACGAACGTGCTGCGGCTGACGCCCGGCGCGCTGCTGGCGGCGCTGCTCATCGCCATCCTCTGCGCCAGCTTCGCGTTCTCGGCGATGGCGCTGCGCTTCTTCAACCACGCCGGCTATCTCATGACGACGCGCGCCGAGGCCGCGGCGCGCGAGCGCCTGCAGCGCATGGCGGGCAATTACATGATGCGCGCCGGCAACTACTACAGCATGGGCCTGCGCTCGCTGTTCTGGATCGCGCCGGTGGCCCTCGGCCTCGTCGGGCCGCGCCTCATGCCGCTGGCCGCCCTGGCGCTGGTCGGCGTGCTGGTGTGGTTCGACCGCACGCCGGAGCAGCTCGAGGGCGTGCTGCCCGAAGCGCCGCCGCGCTGAGCCGCCGCCCGCCTGCGCAACGCACTTCGGCGGTGCAGGGCCGGCAAGCGACGCCGGCGGGCGAGCCGCGCAGTGATCGCGTGGCTCAGCCTTGCAGCCCGGCCGAAATCCTGTCGAGCGCCGTGTCGAGCTGCGCGCGCGGGCAGGCGAAATTCAACCGCAGGAATCCTGCCATGCCGAAGTCCTCTCCCGGCGAGAGCCCGACGCCGAATTCCTCGAAACGATGCTGTGGCTTGTCCAGTCCGAGCGCGCGGCAGTCGAGCCAGGCGAGATAGGTCGCCTCGGGCCTGGTCACGCGCAGGCCGGCCATGCCGTCCAGGGTCATCACGCGCTCGCGGTTGCCGCGCAGGTAGGCGAGCAGGGCCCTGCGCCACTCCGCGCCGTCGCGGTAGGCCGCGGTGGCGGCGACGAGGCCGAGGATGTTGGGGTGCGGGCCGATGCCGGCCATGGCGCGCTCGAAGCGGCGGCGCAAGGCGGTGTCGGGAATTACCGCGAAGGCGCAGCCGAGGCCGGGGAGGTTGTAGGTCTTGGAGGGCGCCATGAGGGTGATGGTGCGCGCGGCCAGCGCCGGCGCGTGCAGGGCGAAGGGACGGTGGCGGCGGCCGGGCTCCAGCACGAGGTCGCAGTGGATTTCGTCGCTCACCACGACGAGGTCGTGCGCCTGCGCATAGGCGGCGATGGCGTCGAGCTCGTCCGCGCGCCAGACGCGGCCGACGGGATTGTGCGGATGGCAGAGGAAGAGCCCGCGCGTGCGCGCGCCGTGCGCCGCGCGGACGGCGTCCATGTCCCAGGTCCAGTGACGGCGCGCGTCCAGCGGCACGCGCACGCAGCGCCGTTCCATATGCGCCGGCGCGGTGAACAACGCCGGGTAGACCGGCGTGGCGGTGACGATGGCGTCGCCTTTTTCGCCGATGCTGCGCGCGGCGATATTGAGGCCCGAGACGAGTCCGGCCAGCGGCACTATCCATTCCGGCCGGATGCTCCAGCCGTAGTCGCGCTGCAGCGCGGCGGTGACGGCCTCGAGGAAGGCCGGGGTGGTGTGGCCGTAGCCGAAGACGCCGTGCGCGACGCGCGCCGCGAGCGCCTCCAGCACCGGCGGCGGCGCGGCGAAGTCCATGTCCGCCACCCACAGCGGCAGGATGTCGGCGCCGCGCGCGCTCTGGCGGCCGGCGTATTTCGCCCACTTGATGCTGTCGCTGCCGCGGCGGTCCACGGGCGTGTCGAAGCGGGCCTGGTAGTCGATGGGCATGGCAGTCTCCTTGCCGGCGAGGGCGCCGCCCGCGGCGCCTTGCCAACGGCCGCTGCGGCGGATGCGCGCCCTGTCCGGAGGCGCCGCCGGCAGGGACGCTTTCCTCACCGGGCCGCTGCGGCTGGAGAGCTTCCCCGGCGGGCGCGCTAGCCGACGACGAGGAACTGGGCCAGGTGCCGGCCGACGACGGGATGGCTCGCGCGCGGCAGGTGGCCGGCGAGGCGGCGCACCATGTGCCTGACGTACTTGAAGATCAGGCCGATGACGCCGTCCAGCGTCTTGTTCACCAGGAAATTGAATTTCATGAGGTCCTTGGGCCGGTGCACCAGCGTGTCCAGGGCCGCCTCGATCACCTTGATCATGAGCTCCGCGCCTTCGTCCAGGCTGTCGGCGCGGCCTTCGCAGAGCTCGGCCAGCACGCGCTCGGCATCGGCGGCGAGCTTCGGGCTGATCCGGAACACCGCACAGGCCTGGCCGTCATCGCCGCGCCTGCAGGTGACCTCGTTGAAGTGGCCGATCACCGGGATCAGGCGTTCGCTGGCGAAAAAGCCCACCACCCAGCCCAGGTAGTGATGAATCTTCTCCTGGATATCCTCCATCAGCCGGAAGCCTTCTTTCAGCTCCGGATCCGGATGCGCCTGGTCGAGCGCGCGCAGGAGTTCGACGAAGGTGTGCTCGAGGACGTCGGTATAGGCGTCGGCCAGCAGGTCGGCGCCGATCTTCTTGTCCTTGTCGGTGAGGCCGCTGCGCGCGCGCGCCGTGAGTTCGGCCAGGCCCAGGGCGATGTGGGGGCGCAGGGGCAGGGCGATATAGGGCGGCGTGGGCGTGGTCATGGTCGATCCGGCAGGCAGGGAGTGCGGCAAGCCTAGCAATCCCCGCCGCCGCGCAAAAGGGCGGTGGGCGCAGGTCGGGCTTCAGCCCGACGCCGGCGCCCAAATCCCGCCCCGCCGCTGGCATCAACCCCTGTCTGTAGGTCGGGCTTCAGCCCGACGCTGGCGCCAGTATTCAACGCCGGCGTCGGGCCGAAGCCCGGGCCGCGGCATCGCCGCGCGTCTTCCACAGCGAGAACAGCACGCCGCCGGCCAGCAGCGCGAAGGTCACCGCCAGCGACAGCAGCGGCGGCACCTTGCCGCCGAACACGAAATCGCCGAGGAAGATCTTGAGGCCGATGAACACCAGCACCAGCGCCAGCGCGTACTTCAGGTAGTGGAAGCGGTGGATCACTGCCGCCAGCGCGAAATACAGCGCGCGCAGGCCGAGGATGGCGAAGATGTTCGAGGTGTAGACGACATAGGGATCGGTGGTGATGGCGAAGATGGCCGGCACGCTGTCCACCGCGAAGATCAGGTCCACGGTTTCCACCAGGCACAGCGCGAGGAAGAGCGGCGTCACCCAGAGCGCCGGGCGGCCATGCCGCGGATGCGGCGCCCGCACGAAGAAGGCGTGCCCGTAGAGGCGCGGGGTGATGCGCAGGCGGTGGCGCAGGAAGGCGAGGACGCGCGTGCGGCCGATGTCCACTTCATGCTCGACCACGAACAGCATGCGCAGGCCGGTGACGATGAGGAAGGCGCCGAAGAGGTAGAGCATCCAGGCGTAGCGCGCCACCAGCGCCGCGCCGAGGCCGATCATGAGCGCGCGCAGCACGATCACGCCGAGGATGCCCCAGAACAGCACGCGGTGCTGGTAGATGCGCGGCACGCCGAGGAAGGTGAAGATCAGCGAGATGACGAAGACATTGTCCAGCGACAGGCTCTTCTCGACGAGAAAGCCGGTGTAGTAGTTCACCGCATCCGTCGCGCCGAGCTGCCACCAGACCCAGAGGCCGAAGAGCAGCCCGGCGCCGATGTAGAACAGCGACAGGCGCAGGCTTTCCGGCACGCCGATCTCGTGGTCCTTGCGGTTCAGCACGCCGAGGTCGAAGACGAGCAGCGCCAGCACCGTGGCCATGAAGACCAGCCACAGCCATACCGGGGTTTCCAGCCAGTCGTTCAACAGCAGGTCCATGGGCGCACTCGCCGAATGGGGGCCGGGTGGCCGCCCAGCCGCCGCCTGCACACGCCGCTGCTGCGGACGGCGCCAGGGCGCCGGCGCGACTCGCAATGGACGTGTGTCTATGCAGTAAATCTAGCCTCTTACGGAATTTTTGTTGGTTTCGGCAACGAAGAAGCAGGGTTTCGTTACGGTGGCTCCGTGGCACATTTGCGCGCCGCTGCTACCACTGAAAGCCTGTCTCGGAATTATGTTTTGCTGGGTTCGCGGCTGAAGCCGCTCCTACGGCAAAGCGGTTCCCGTAGGAGCGGCTTCAGCCGCGAACCGCCATGCCGGGCCGCCACGCCTGTAGCGCCATGCCCGCATGCCTGAGCCGACGGCTCGCGTTCCGAGGCCTCCGGTGACTTTCGCAACCAGGGCAGGGCTGCGCCATGCACATGCCATATCTTCCTCTTCCCCGGCCGGGCGCGCTGGCGGCCCGGGCGGGCGAACGCCTGCGCCGGCAGCGCGCCCGGCTGGCGCAGCCGCCGCGCCTCCTGCGTCCGGTGACCGCCGCCTTCGCCGCCGCGCAGCGCGTGGCGCGCCGACGCGGGCGGCGGGTGCTCGTGAGCGGCGATCGGCTGCACGTCGGCCTGCGCGAGCTGCCGCCCGCCCGGCTGAAGCCCCTGATCCCGGTCTTCGAGGCGGCGCTGGCGGCGGTGGCGGGCGTGGCCTGGGCGCGCGTGCATCCGCCGCTGCGCACGGTCGTCGTGCACTGCCGCCTGCCGCGCCAGGCGGAGCGGCGCCCGGCGGAACTCGCCGCGCTGGAGGCGAGGCTGCTCGCGGCGCTCGAGGCGGTGGAGGCGGAGCACGGCCTCGCCGCCCTGCCGTTCCCGGCCGCCGCGGCGCCGGAACACCATCCCGGCGACTGGATGCCGCTGGCGCAGACCCTGCTCGACCTCGGCCTCGACGCCGCCAGCATCGGCGCCAGCCTGCTGCTGCGGCCCATCAAGAAGCGGGCGCTGCCGCGCGAGATCGATCTTGCCGCGCTGCTCGATGTCGTCGCCAACGTGCCCGGCGTGCGCCGTATCGTCGAGCGCCGGCTCGGCCCCGGCGCGACCGAGATCGGCCTGGAAGTCGCGGGCGCCGTGCTGGCGGCGCTGATGCACGGCGAACTCGGCGCCGCCGGCAGCCTGCTGCACCGCGCGCTGCACTGGCGCGAGCTGCGCGCGCGCCGCCGCCTCTGGCTGCGCTGCTGGGAGGCGCGCCTCTGCGGCACGCGCGGCCGCCGCGCCACTTTTCCGCTGTTGCCGCCGCGGCCGCGGCCGCTGCCCGACGGCCTCGGCGAACGCTACGCCGCGCAGGCCGGGCTGGGCGCGATGGGCGCCTTCGCCGGCACGCTGTTCGCCACCGGCCAGCTCGGCAGCGCCGACGCCGCCATCTTCGCCGGCTCGCCCAAGGCGACGCGCCTGGCGCGCGACGTCTTTGGCGCCGGCCTCGGCCTCTACCTGGCGCGCGCCGGCGTCATGGTCATGGCGCCGCCGGTGCTGCGCCTGCTCGACCGCCTGGACCGCGTGCTGGTCCCCGTCGAGCTGCTGCAGGAGGACGGCCTCGCCACGCAGCGCCTGCTGGCGGCGGCGCGCGAGGCCGACCTGCACGTCGTCGTGGTGGGCGACGGCCCGCTGCCCGAGCCCGGCCTGCGGCGCATGCCGCAGGATGCCGCCGGCGCGGTGCGCCTGCTGCAGCAGGAAGGCCACGGCGTGCTCTGCGTCGGCGCGGCCGACCGCCTCGAGGCGAACGGCGCCGACTGCTGCCTCGGCCTCTGGCAGGACGGCATGGCGCCGGTGGCGCCGGCGCATCTCTACGCCGAAGGCGGCCTGGAGCAGGTGGCGGCGCTGCTGCAGGCCATGGCGGCGGCGCGGGTGGCGGCACGCCAGGCCATGCAGCTCGCGCTGACCGAAGTGGTGTTCGGCATCGCGCTGACCGCGGCCGGCACCGAGAAACGCACGACCGGGCGCATCATGACCGCCGCCGGCACCACCAGCATCGTGGCCATGGCCAACAGCCTGCGCCTGGCGCACGAAGTGCGCTGGCCGGCGGCGAGCCGGCACGAGGCGGCGCCGCCCTGGCACCGCCTGGACACGGCCGGGGCGCTGGCGCAGCTGGGCAGCCGCGCGGCCGGGCTGACCGCGGCGGAGGCGGCGCGGCGGCAGCATCCGCCGGCGCCGGAGCCGGCCTTCGCGCGCCAGCTGCTGCACACCGTGGCCGAGGAGCTGAAGAATCCGATGACGCCCCTGCTCGGCGCCGGCGCGGCGCTCTCGCTGCTGGCGGGCGCGGCGGTGGACGCGGCGCTGATCGTCGGCGTGCTGCTGGTCAACGGCGTCTACGGCGGCACCCAGCGCCTGCATGCGGAGGGTTTGATCCGGGCACTGTCGCGGCGCGCCAGCCAGCCGGTGACGGTGCGGCGCGGCGGCGAACGCCTGCGCGTCGGCGACCGCGAGCTGGTGCCGGGCGATGTCATCGAACTCGTCGCCGGCGACGTGGTGCCGGCGGACTGCCGGCTGCTGCAGGCATCGGCGCTGGAAGTGGACGAATCCAGCCTGACCGGCGAATCGCTGCCGGTAAGCAAGCGCAGCACGCCGAGCCGGGCGCGCCATCTCGCCGAACGGCACTGCATGCTCTACGACGGCAGCGCGATTACCGCGGGCGCGGCGGTCGCGCTGGTGGTGGCGGTGGGCGCCGATACCGAGGCCTGCCGCGCCGGCCGCCTCGGGCGGGAAACCGTCGTCGGCGCCGGCGTCGAGGCGCGGCTGGAGGCGCTGACCCAGCTTACGGCCCCCCTGGCGGCGGCCGGCGGCTTCGTGCTGGCAGCCTCCGAGCGGGTGCGTGGCCGTTCCGTGCGCGAAGTGCTCTCGACGGCGGTGAGCCTGGCGGTGGCCGCCGTGCCGGAGGGCCTGCCGCTGCTCGCCGGCATGGCCCAGCTCGCCGTGGCGGGGCGGCTGTCCGGGCGCGGCGCCCTGGTGCGCAATCCGCGCGCCGTCGAGGCCCTGGGCCGCATCGACGTGCTCTGCGCCGACAAGACCGGCACGCTCACCGAAGGCCGCATCCGCCTGGCGCTGGTCTCCGACGGCCGCGCGACGCAGGCGCCGGAGGCGCTCGACGACGCGCACCGGCGCATCCTCGGCGTGGCCATGCGCGCGAGCCCCTCCACCGCCAACGGCAGCCCCATTCCGCATTTCACCGACCGCGCGCTGATCGAGGGCGCGCAGCAGCTGCGCGTCGGCAGCCACGACGAGCTGCGCGCCTGGCGCCGCCTGCACGAGCTGCCCTTCGCCTCCGGCCGCGCCTTCCACGCCAGCCTGGCCGCGCACGCGCAGGGCAAGCTGATCAGCGTGAAAGGCGCACCCGAAGTCGTGCTGCCGCGCTGCGCCGCGTGGCAGCAGGGCGAGGCCGCGCTGGCGCTGGACGATTCCGCACGCGAGCGCCTGCTGGAGGAGGCGATGCGCCTCGCCGGCCGGGGCTATCGCGTGCTGGCGGTGGCGGAGCGGCCGGCGCACGAGGAAAAGCCGGTGGACGAGGCGCGCCTGCAGAACCTCGTCTTCCACGGCTTCGTCGCTTTCGCCGACGGCCTGCGGGCGAGCGCGAAAACCGCGGTGGGCGAGCTGCAGCGCGCCGGCGTGCGCGTCGTCATGCTGACCGGCGACCATCCGCGCACCGCCGCCAGCATCGCCGCCGAGCTCGGCCTCGACGGTCATCACCGCGTGGTGACGGGCGCCGAGATCGACAAGATGAGCGACACCGAACTCGCCCGGCTGGTGCCCAAGGTGCACGTCTTCGCGCGCGTCACGCCGACGCACAAGGTGCGCATCGTGAAGGCCTTCCAGGACGCCGGCCATGCCATCGGCATGACCGGCGACGGCGTCAACGACGCCCAGGCCATCCGCCTCGCCGACGTCGGCATCGCGCTCGGCGAGCACAGCACGCGCGCGGCGCGGCATGCCGCCGACCTCGTCGTCACCGACGGCCGCATCGAGACCCTCGTCGGCGCGGTGCTGGAGGGGCGCGCGCTCTGGCTGTCGGTGCGCGACGCCGTCGCGCTGCTGGTCGGCGGCAACCTCGGCGAGATCGTCTTCACGCTCGTCGCGGGGCTGGCCAGCGGCGCCTCGCCGCTGAACGCGCGCCAGCTCCTGCTGGTGAACCTGCTCACCGACGCCGTGCCGGCGCTGGCGCTGGCCTTGCGGCCGCCGCGGGGCAAGACGCCGGAGGATCTGCTGCAGGCCGGGCCGGAGCGCAGCCTCGGCCGCGACCTGCACGGCGAGCTGGCCTGGCGCGCCGGCATCACGGCCGGTTCGGCCAGCGTCGCCTGGGCCCTGGCCCGGCTCACCGGCAACCGGCGCGGCGCCGGCAGCGTGGCGCTGCTCGCGCTGACCGGCTCGCAGTTGTTGCAGATGCTGGCGGCGGGCAAGGGCGACCGTACGGTGACGGCAAGCGGTCTGGCCTCGCTGGCCGTGCTGCTGGCGGTGGTGGAGACGCCGGGCGTCAGCCATTTCTTCGGCTGCCGGCCGCTGGGGCCCATCGGGCTGGCGACGGCGGGCGTTGCGGCGGCGGGCGGCGGTCTTGCGCAGCTTCTGCTGCCGCGGGCCGTCCGCCTGTGGCGCCGGCAGCGGCGCTGGCGGCGGCGTCATCTGCAGGCCGGTTTGCAGCTGCGCCGCGGCCTGAAGCGCCTGGGGTGGACGCCGGAACTCGGCTGGCGCTTGCTGCCGGCGTGAGGGGGTGGCGATATAGCAAAAACCGGCCTCTTATTGCCACGGCTGGTGGCGGGCGCTGTTTATTGCTACGGCCGGTGGCGGGCGCTGGGGCGCTCAGCGAGGCCGGTTTTTGCGGTGCTGGATTTGTTTAGGAGCACTGCCCGGTGCGCCTGCCGGCGGGGCCTCACTTTCTTTTGGGTCGCCACATCCTCGCGCAGCGAGGTGAACGCCCCTAGGGCGGCCCGAAGGGCGAGGCCGCAGGCCGAGTAAAAGAAAGTAAGCAAAGAAAAGGCGATTACGCCGTAATTTCTGCAGGGGTGGAGAGGCAGGGCGATTTTTCAAGCCGACATAGATGGGCATGTGACGCAGGCCCACGTGAGCACGATTTTTTTTGCAGTGCCGCCTGAGGCTGGTAGGTCGGACTTCAGTCCGACGACGGCGCTGAAACCATCGCTGTCGTCGGGCTGAAGCCCGACCTACAGGGTGAGGCTCAGCGCGGCCCCAGCGGCCAGCCCATGGCCAGCCACAGCGCGAGGAAGGCGCTCCAGCTCACCAGCAGCGCGAGGGAATAGGGCAGCATCAGCGCCATCAGCGTGCCGACGCCGAGATCCTTCTGCCAGCGCTGCGCGAAGGCCACCACCATGGCGAAGTAGGGCATCAGCGGCGTGACGATGTTGGCGGCGCTGTCGCCGACGCGGTAGGCGGCCTGCGTCGCCGCCGGCTCGATGCCGGCGAGCAGGAACATGGGCACGAAGACCGGCGCCATCAGCGCCCACTTGGCCGAGGCCGAGCCCACGAAAAGATCGACGCAGGCGGTGAGCAGCACGAAGAGCACGAGCAGCAGCACCGGCGCGAGATCGAGTGCGCGCAGCCCGCCGGCGCCGCTGATGGCAAGCAGCTCGCCGAGCTGGCTCCACTTGAAATACGCCACGAACTGCGCGGCGAAGAACATCAGGACGAGATAGCCGGCCAGCGTGCGCAGCGTTTCCTCCATGGCGGCGACGCTCTCGTCGGCGCGCTTCCAGACGCCGGAGAGGCGTCCGTAGAGCAGGCCCGCCACGCCGAAGTAAACCGCCACCAGCACGACGATGCCGGGCAGCAGCGGCGATTTCAGCAGCGTGCCGTCGGCGCCGCGCAGGAAACCGTTTTCCGGTGCGAGACCGGCGAGCAGCAGGCCGGCCACGAGCAGCGTCCAGAGCGCGACGGCTTTCGCGCCCGCGCCGTGCAGGGCCGCGACCTCGAGCGTCGCCGCCGTCGCGGTATGCGCCAGGCGCGGTATCACCAGCCAGTGCGTGACGGCGGCGACGATGCCGGTGACGAGCAACGCCGAGGCGGCCATGAACCAGTAGTTGGCGGCGACGGAAAGCTGCATGCCCGGCGCCACGGTGCGCGCCGCCTCGACGGTGATGCCGGCCAGCATGGCGTCGGCCGGCCCGATCAGCAGGTTGGCGGCGAAGCCGCCGGAAACGCCGGCGAAGGCGCAGGCGATGCCCGCCACCGGCGGCAGGCCGGCGCGGTGGAAGAGCAGGCCGGCCAGCGGAATCACGACGACGTAGCCGGCGTCGAGCGCGACATGCGAGAGCACGCCGGCCAGCGCCACCAGCAAGGGCAGGCCGCGGCGGCGCGTGAGCTGCACCAGCGCGGCGAGCAGCGCGCCGAGCAGGCCGGAGCGCTCGGCGAGGCCGAGCCCCAGCATGGCGACGATGACCGGGCCCACCGGCGCGAAGCCGGTGAAGTTGCTCACGGTGTCGCTGAGGATTTTGGTCAGGCCGGTGGCGGAGAGCAGGTTGACGACGCCGACGCTCCTGCTGCCGTCCGGATACGTCGCCTGCCAGCCGGTCAGGGAGACCAGCGCGGAAAGGACGAGCACGATCCCGCACAGCCAGACGAAGAGCCAGGCCGGCGCCGGCAGGCGGTTGCCGGCGGCTTCGAGGCGGTCGAGCAGGCGGAGCAGAGGGGAGGCCATGGCGGGTCCTTGCAGGAGCGGGGATGCCGCGAAGGTGCCACCGCGTCCGCCAGGTGCCAAGCCCCGCCCCCGGCCCGGCGCCCGCCGCCGGAAAAACCGACCTGCCCTTGTGGGTCGGACTTCAGTCAGTCCGACGACGGCCCCGAATTCAGCGGCGCTGCCGGACTGAAGTCCGACCCCCGGGGCGCAGGAAGGGCCGGGCGCCCCGACCTGCAAATAGGCGAGGCTATACTTCGCCTGGATCGCCTTCGCCCCCATAATCCCGACACCTTCATCGCAGAGCATTACCGTGACCGAGCTTGCCGTGCCGCCGGCCCATCCGGCCTTCGAAGCCATCCGCGCCGTTCCCATCCCGTCCCTCAACCTCAGCGTGGCCGAGTACCGGCACCGCAGGACGGGCGCCATCCATTACCACCTGGCCGCGGACAATCCCGAGAACGTCTTCTGCGTCGCGCTGCGCACCATGCCCATGGATTCCACCGGCGTCGCGCACATCCTCGAGCACACGGCGCTCTGCGGTTCGCGCAAGTACCCCGTGCGCGATCCTTTCTTCATGATGATCCGGCGCTCGCTGAATTCCTTCATGAACGCGATGACCTCCAGCGACTGGACGGCCTATCCCTTCGCCAGCCCCAACCGCAAGGATTTCGACAACCTGCTCAGCGTCTACCTCGACGCCGTGTTCTTCGCGCGCCTCGATCCGCTCGATTTCCTGCAGGAAGGCATCCGCGTCGAGTTCGAGAACCCGGACGATCCGCAGAGCCCGCTGGTCTACAAGGGCGTGGTGTTCAACGAGATGAAGGGCGCCATGAGCTCGGTGAATTCCCTGCTCTGGGAAGCCCTCAACGAAAACCTGTTTCCGACCACGACCTATCACTACAACTCGGGCGGCGATCCCGAAGTGATTCCCGATCTCAAGTACGAGGACCTCGTCACCTTCTACAAGGAGCACTACCACCCGAGCAACGCCGTGTTCATGACCTACGGCGACATTCCCGCGGTGGAGTTGCAGGCCAGGATCGAGGAGCAGGCGCTCAAGGAGTTCACCGCACTGCCCGAGCAGATCCGCGGCCACGACGAAAAACGCTACGCCGCGCCGCGCGCCGTGCAGCAGGCCTATGCGCTGGATGACGACGACACCGACGAGAAAACGCATATCGTGATGGGCTGGCTGCTCGGCCACACCGCCAACCTGCGCGAGCGCTTCGACATGGAGCTGCTCTCCGGCGTGCTGCTGGAGAATTCCGCCTCGCCTCTGCGGCATTTCCTGGAAACCACCGAGCTCGGCTCTTCGCCCTCCAGCCTGCTCGGCGTCGACGATTCCGGCCGCGAGATGAGCTTCCTCTGCGGCCTCGAGGGCGCCGAGCCGGAGCGTGCCGAGGCCTTCGAGCAGGGCGTGCTCGCCGTGCTGCGCCAGGTCGCGGAGGAGGGCGTGCCGGTCGAAGACGTCGAGGCCGTGCTGCACCAGCTCGAGCTCTCGCAGCGCGAGATCGGCGGCGACGGCTATCCCTACGGCCTGCAGCTCATCATGAACGGCCTCGGCGCCGTGCTGCACGACGGCGACCCGGTCGCGCTCTGGAACATCGACGCCGTGCTCGCCGACCTGCGCCAGGCCATCCGGAACCCGCACTACATCCGCGATCTCGTGCAGCGCTGGCTGCTCGACAACCCGCACCGCGTGCGCGTCACGCTGGCGCCGGACACCAGGCTCAGCGAGCGGCGCCGCGAGCAGGAAGCCGCGCGCCTGGAAAAAATCCGCACCGCGCTAACGGCAGAAGAAGCGGAAGAAATTCGTCGCCAGGCCGCCGCCTTGCAGGCGCGACAGACGAAGAAGGACGATCCGGAAATCCTGCCCCGCGTCGGCCGCGAAGACATTCCCGCCGACCTGCGCGTGGCGCAGGGCCGTGCCACGTCGCTGCGCCAGGGCGGCATCGACGTGCCGCTCGCCGTGTACGCGCAGGGCACCAACGGCCTCGTCTACGAGCAGCTCATCCTCGACCTGCCGCCGCTGGGCACGGAAGAGCTCGAGCTGCTGCCGCTCTACACGGCGCTGGTCAGCGAGCTCGGCGCCGGCGCGCGCGACTACCTCGCCATGCAGCAGTGGCAGTCGCGCGTGTCCGGCGGCCTGCGCATGAGCTACTCCGTGCGCGGCGACCTCGAGAATCCGCAAGCCGGCCTCGGCCATCTCATCTTCTCCGGCAAGGCGCTCGCCCACCAGGCCGACGCCTTCAACCTGCTCATGCGCACCACGCTCGAGGAGCTGCGTTTCGACGAAGGCAGCCGCGTGCGCGAATTCGTGGCGCAGATGAAGGCGCGCTGGGAGAACAGCGTCACCGGGCAGGGCCACGCGCTGGCCATGCAGGCCGCGTCGGCGCCGTTCAGTGCCGTCGCCGCTTTCAACCAGCGCATTGCCGGCCTGCACGGCATCCGCCGCCTCAAGGCGCTGGATACCGCCATCGTGAAAGACGAGGCGCTGGAAGAATTGCTGGCGCGTCTCAAAGGGCTGCACGCGAAAGTGCTGGCCGCGCCGCGCCGCTTCCTGCTCATCGCCGAGGGCGAACATCTCGGCGACCTCGAGCACAAGCTCGCCACGGCCTGGGAATCCTGCCACTACCGGCCGCTGGCTGAGCCGTTTCACTTTGCCGCACCGCAGCAGGGCGGCAGCGTTGCCTGGCTGGCCAACACGCAGGTGCAGTTCTGCTCGAAGGCCTACGCGACGGTGCCGCTCGACCATGCCGATGCGGCGCCGCTCATGCTGCTCGGCGGCTTCCTGCGCAACGGCTTCCTGCACGGCGCCATCCGCGAGCGCGGCGGCGCCTACGGCGGCGGCGCGAGCTACGACAGCAACGCCTGCGCCTTCCGTTTCTATTCCTACCGCGATCCGCGCCTGGAAGGC
This sequence comes from Pseudomonadota bacterium, assembly GCA_049320605.1. Taxonomy (GTDB): domain Bacteria; phylum Pseudomonadota; class Gammaproteobacteria; order Pseudomonadales; family Moraxellaceae; genus UBA2031. The sequence goes on from JBMOQI010000013.1 coordinate 352,456, forward strand.
ACGCTCAAGGACTTCGACGCCAGCGTGCAGTGGCTGCTCAACGACAAGCACGAGCAGCGCCAGCTGGAAGAGGCCGTGCTCGGCGTGATCGCCGACATGGACAAGCCGCTGTCGCCCGCGGGCGAGGCGCGCGTGGCCTATCACAACACGCTGTACGGCCGCACGCCGGAGCAGCGCCGCCGCACCCGCGCGCGCCTGCTCGCGACGACGCTGGCCGATTTGCGCCGCGTCGGCGAGCAGTACCTGACGCATGACGCCGTTACCGCCGTGGTGATGCCAGCGGCGAAGGCGGGCGCAGCAGAGGCGCTGGGCCTGAAGCGGGAAAAGCTCTGATGCGGCTGGATGCTCTGTCGTGGGTCGGACTTCAGTCCGACGACAGCGCTCAATCCGACGACAGCGCTCAATCCGGCGACGGCGTTTATTTTTACCGCCGGCGTCGGACTGAAGTCCGACCTACAAAAAGTGCTTTTGCCAGAAAAATGCTTTTGCCGCAGCGTAAGAGAGGTTTTTGCCGCGGCCCTTTCCGCGCCAGCCACTAGTGTATTGATGCCATGAGAAAACCCGTCCTGCATTTCGCCCACGCCAACGGCCTGCCGTCGGCCTGCTACAACAAGATGCTGTCGGCGCTCGCCCCCGACTTCGAGATCGCCACGGTGCCGGCCATGGGCACCGATCCCGCCTATCCCGTCGACGACAACTGGGTCGCGCTCACCGAGCAGGTCGCCGCTTCCATCCGCGCCCAGGCCGACACGCCGGTGATCGGCGTCGGCCACTCCATGGGCGGGCTCTGCACCTTCATGGCCGCGCACAAGTATCCGGAGCTGTTCCGCGCCGTCGTCCTGATGGATCCGCCGGTCATCAGCGGCTGGCCCGCCTTCCTCTTCGGGCTGGTGAAGAAGCTCGGCCTCGCCGACCGCATCACGCCGGCGGGCCGCAGCGCGGCACGGCGCGAGCTCTGGAATTCGCGCGACGAAGTGCGCGCCGGCCTCGGCAAGAAAAAACTCTTCCAGGCCTTCGATCCGGAATGCTTCGAGGACTACCTGCTCTTCGGCTTCGCCAATGCCGGGCACGGCGTGCGCCTGACCATTCCGGTGGCGACGGAAGTCGCCATCTTCCGCAGCACGCCGCACAACGCCTGGCGCTTCCGCCGCAGGTTGCGCGTGCCGGGCGTGCTGCTCACCGGCGCCCAGAGCGAATTTGCCGGCACCGGCTTTGCCGAGCGCCTGGCGCGCCGCCACCGCCTGCTGCACGAGGCGGTGGCGGGCGGCCATATGTTCCCGCTGGAAAAGCCGCTGCTCACCGCGGCCACCCTCACGCGCACGCTGCAGCGCATCGGAGCGCCGGGCGCATGAGTGCCGTCGAGCGCGAATTCGCGAGCAAGGGCCGGCCCATCGCGGCGCGCTGCTGGCACGACCCGTCGCTGCCGCCGCTGCTCGCCCTGCACGGCTGGCAGGACAACGCCGCGACCTTCGACCGCCTGGCGCCGCTGCTGCCGGGCTTCCATATCGTCGCCATGGATTTCGCCGGCCACGGCCAGAGCGCCTGGCGGCCGGCCGGCACGCGCTACCACATGCTCGACCATGCCGACGACGTGCTGGCGGTGGCCGACCAGCTCGGCTTTGAGAAATTTTCCCTGCTCGGTCATTCCATGGGCGCCGCGATCGGCATCCTGCTGGCGGGCGCCCTGCCCGAGCGTATCGAGCGCCTGCTGCTGATCGACGGCCTCGGACCCTGGCCGGCGCCGCCGGAGCAGGCGCCGGCCGTGCTGCGCGAGGCCCTGCTGGAGTGGCGCGCCTTCGCGCCGCGCGAAGAGCGCGTCTTCGCCAGCGTGGACGAGGCGGTGGCGGCGCGCCAGCGCGGCTTTACGCCGCTCTCCGCCGAGGCGGCGCGCATCCTCTGCAGGCGCGGCCTGAAGGCGGTGCCGGGCGGCTACGCCTGGACGCTGGACCGGCGCGTGCGCCAGCATGGCGGCCAGCGCATGAGCGAGGAGCAGGCACGGGCCTTTTTCGCGCGCATCGAGGCGCCGGTGCTGCTGGTGCGCGCCGAGCCGGGCTTTCCCGGGGCGGCAGAGATGTTCGAGGGACGCTGGCCGCTGCTGCGCGACGCCGAGCTCTGCAGCCTGCCGGGCAGCCACCATCTCCACCTGGAGGATCAGGCGGGCGCGGTGGCGGCGGCGATCCGGAATTTCTGCGGCAAGCCGCGTTAGCGCCCTCTGCCGCGGCGGCGCCCGTCGCTTGCGCGCCGGGACAATGAAAAAAATGGAAGTCGCCCGGGCGGGCGCCGGGGGAGGGCAACGTGAGCCACAGGGATAGGGAAAGGCGCGGCGCGCCGGCGGCCGGCAATTCGACGGCAGGCAGCCCTGCGCCTGGCGCTGCCGACCTGCCCCCGCGTGCGCTGCGCGAAGCCCTGGCGCGGCGCTTTCTCGCCGCCCTGCTGGCCGCCAGCCTCGTTGTCTTCGCCGGCGCGACCCTCATCGAGCTGACGCTGGACTACCGGCATGAGGTGGCAGGGGTGGCGGCCGGCCTCGATGCCGTGCAGCGCCAGGCGCAAAGCCGCCTCGACCGGCCCCTGCGCGAGGGCGACGCCAGCGCCATCCGGCACGAGCTGGCCGGCCTGCTGCAGCTGCCCGCCGTGTCCTATGTCCAGCTCGTCACCGGCGCCGGCGCGCAGTACGAGGCGGGCCGGCCGGTGCAGCCCTGGCGCGACCGCAGGCAGCGCATCGTCAAGCTCGAGCCGGCCGACGGGGAAGGGCGGAGGCAGCTGCTCGGCACCCTGCATGTCGAAGCCTCCACCTCGGCCGTCAAGCGCCACCTTTTCGACCGCTTCCTCCTGCGCCTCGGCCTGCTCGGGCTGGCGGCGCTGCTGCTGTCGGCCTTCATCCTGCGCCTCTTCGATACGCTGGTGTCGCGCCATCTCGGCGCCATCGCCGCGCAGATGCGCCGGACCAACGCCATCAACCTGCGCGAGCCGCTGCTGCTCGAGCGGGCGCCGGCGGACGACGAGATCAACCAGCTGCTCTGCGCCTTCAGCCAGCTGCGCCGCAACCTGCTCCACGAGATCGAGCTGCACGAGGCCGGCGACCGCGCGCTCGCCGCCGAGAACCGCCTCAACCTGCTGAGCCTCGACGCGCTGCCGCAGGCGCTGCTGCGCCTGACCGCGGAGGGTCGGGTGAGCTGGGCCAACGCGGCGGCGGAAAAACTCTGCGGGCGCAGGCAGGAGGCCATGCAGGGAAAACTTCTGGCCGAACTGCTGCCGGCTGTGCGCGGCAGCGGCGACGCGTCGGCCGAGGCGCTTTGCCTGAAGGCCCGCGCGCGCTCGGGCCGCCAGGAACAGCGCGTCGTGCTGGCGGGCGCGGATGGCGCGAGCGGGCGCGATGCCGTGGCGACGGCGCTCCGCGATGCGGACGGACAGCTGGCGGGAATGCTGTTGCTGCTGGCGGAGGAAGCGGCCGGCACCGGCGCGCCCTGACGGCAGGCTCAGCGCAGCAGGGAGAGGAATTCGTTGCGCGTCTGCGGATTGCCGCGGAACTGGCCGAGCATCACCGAGGTCTTCATCAGCGAATTCTGCTTCTCGACGCCGCGCATCATCATGCACATGTGCTGCGCCTCGATGATGACGCCGACGCCCTTGGCGCCGGTGACTGCCTGCATCGCGTCGGCAATCTGCTTGGTGAGGTTTTCCTGGATCTGCAGGCGGCGGGCGAACATGTCGACGATGCGCGCCACCTTGGAGAGGCCGATGACCCTGCCGGACGGCAGGTAGGCCACGTGCGCCTTGCCGATGAAGGGCAGCAGGTGGTGCTCGCAGAGCGAATAGAGTTCGATGTCCTTCACCAGCACCATCTCGTCGTTGTCGGAGGGGAAGATGGCGTCGTTGACGATGGTGTCCAGGTTCTCGCCATAGCCCTTGTTCAGGTATTTGAAGGCCTCGGCGGCGCGCTGCGGCGTCTTGTCGAGACCGGGGCGGGAAAGGTCCTCGCCGACGGCGGTGATCAGGCTGGCGTAGGCTTTTTCCATTTCCATGACGGGTCTCACGGGCGGGTTCGAAACGGGCCGCCACCCTAGCGGAAAGCCGGGGGGCGGGTAAAGCGGGCGGCGGTGCGCGGCAGTTCCTGCCCGGCGGCGCCGGCTTTTCCTGTGGGTCGGACCTCGGTCCGACGACGCCGGATTTGTGTGGGTCGGACTTCAGTCCGACGACGCCGGATTTGTGTGGGTCGGACTTCAGTCCGACGACGGCGGGGAAGCCGGCGACAGCGTCGGCCTGAAGTCCGACCCGCAAATCCCCGGGTTACTCCTCGCGCCTCCGCTTCAGCAGCACGTAGACCGCGCCGGTGCCGCCGTCGCGCGGCAGGGAACTCGCGAAGGCCAGCACGTCGGGCAACTGCCGCAGCCAGCCGTTGACGCAGGTCTTGAGCAGCGGCTGGCCGTGCATGAGGCCCTTGCCGTGCACGATCTTCAGCGCCTGCAGGCCTTCCTGGCGGGCCTCGCGGACCAGGGTCAGCACCGCCTCGCGGGCCGCGTCGATGCTGCAGCCGTGCAGGTCGACGGCGGCCTGCCACTGCGGCTGGCCCTGCTTCAGCTTCTGCATGACGCGCGGCTGCACGCCGCTGCGGGCAAAGCTCAGGGCTTCCTCGGGCGTCACCGCGTGCATGAGCGCGGCAGTGTCGGAAATGGGGGCGTTCGGCGCCTCCTCGGCCACCGCGGCGGCGCGGCGGCGCAGCACGTTGGCGTCCGGCCGGCGCGGCGCGGCCGGCGCCGCGTCGCTCTCGATACGCCGCGCGCCCTGCGTGGCCTGTGCGAACAGCGTCGCGTCGTCGACCTCGGGCTCGGGTGGCGGGGGTGGCGTTTTCGGCACGACCGGGGCGGGATTTTCGCGCAGCGTTTTTTTCAGTTCGGTGAGGGCCGGGTTTTTCATGGCGGTCTCGGCAGGTCGTGGCCGTCGGGCAGGCCTCTATTGTGGCCGCTGCCGGCGGTGGCTACCACCTGCCTGAGATGAGGCATGGTTGGTAGGTCGGGATTTATCCCGACGACGACCTCGAATCTGGCGCCGCTGTCGGGATAAATCCCGACCTACCAGAGCCATGCGGATGGGCGGGCAGGGGAGGCGGCTGCTAGAATGCGCGGCCTTACAGCCTGCTCCCGGTGCTCACGTGTCCGAGTCGTTTTCCACGCTGGATGAGGCCACCCTGGCCGAAGCCGAAGCCACCCTCGTCACCATCCGCGACTTCATCCGTTTCGGCGTGAGCTGCCTGCGCCTGCACGACGTGCACCTCGGCCACGGCAGCAGCGATGCCTTTGCCGAGGCCACCGCGCTGGTCATGCAGACCCTCGGCCTCGACTGGTCCGCCGACGCCGAGATCCTCGACGCCCGGCTGCTGCCCGCCGAGCGCGCGGCGGTGACCGACCTCATCCGCCGCCGCGTCAACGAGCGCATCCCGCTCGGCTACCTGCTCAATCTCGCCTATTTCGCCGGCCTGCCGTTCTACGTCGACGAGCGCGTGCTGGTGCCGCGCTCGCCCCTCGCCGAGCTCATCGCCAACCGCTTCCTGCCCTGGCTGGAATACGAGCCGCAGCGCGTGCTGGATCTCTGCACCGGCTCCGGCTGCATCGCCATCGCCATCGCCAGGGAGTTTCCGGAGACGACGGTGGATGCCACCGACATCTCCCTGGACGCGCTCGCCGTCGCCGCCATCAACGTCGAGCACCACGAGCTGCTGGAGCGGGTCAACCTGATCGAGTCCGACCTCTTCGAAAAGCTGCCGGGCCAGCGCTACGATCTCATCGTCAGCAACCCGCCCTACGTGGATGCCGAGGACATGGCCGACCTGCCGCCGGAATTCCTGCGCGAGCCCGAACTCGGCCTGGCCGCGGGACGCGACGGCCTCGACCTTGCCCGGCGTATCCTGGCGGAAGCCGCCGACCACCTCGGCGACGGCGGCGTGCTGATCGTCGAGGTGGGCAACTCGCAATGGGCGCTGGAGCAGGCGTTTCCCGACGTGCCTTTCGAGTGGGTGGAGTTCGAGAAAGGCGGGCAGGGCGTCTTCGTGCTGACGGCGGCGCAGTGCCGCGCCCACCAGGCGGCCTTCAGGGCGGCCCTGATCGATCAATAAGAACCCTCCGTCCGTAGGAGCGGCTTTAGCCGCGAACGCAAGGCAGGAGGTTCGCGGCTAAAGCCGCTCCTACGGCAACAGAATACAGAGCGAGAACAACATGGCCGGCAACTCGATAGGCGAACTATTCCGCGTCACCACCTTCGGTGAATCCCACGGCCCTGCGTTGGGCGCCATCGTCGACGGCGTGCCGCCCGGCCTCGCGCTCGGCGAAGCCGACCTGCAGGCCGATCTCGACCGCCGCAAGCCCGGCACCTCGCCGTTCACCACGCAGCGCCGCGAGGACGACGTGGTGAAAATCCTCTCCGGCGTCTTCGAAGGCAGAACCACGGGCACGCCCATCGGCCTGCTGATCGAGAACACCGACCAGAAGTCCAAGGACTACGCCAACATCGCCGCGACCTTCCGCCCCGGCCACGCCGACTACACCTACACGCAGAAATACGGCTTCCGCGATTACCGCGGCGGCGGCCGTTCCTCGGCGCGCGAAACCGCCATGCGCGTCGCCGCCGGCGCCATCGCGAAAAAATACCTGCGCGAGAAATTCGGCGTCGAGATCCGCGGCCACGTCACCCAGATCGGCAGCGTGAAAGCGGAAAAGCTCGACTGGGACATCGTGAATAAAAATCCCTTTTTCTGCGGCGACCTCGATGCCCTGCCGAAAATGGAAGAGCTGATCACGCAGCTGCGCCGCGACGGCTCGTCCTGCGGCGCGCGCCTCAGCGTTTACGCCCACAACGTGCCGGCCGGCTGGGGCGAACCGGTCTTCGACCGCCTCGACGCCGACATCGCCCACGCCATGATGAGCATCAACGCCGTGAAGGCGGTGGAGATCGGCGACGGCTTCGCCGTGGTCGGGCAGCGCGGCGAGCAGCACCGCGACGAGATCACGCCGGCCGGCTTCGTCTCCAACCACGCCGGCGGCACCCTGGGCGGCATTTCCTCGGGCCAGGACATCGTCGTCAGCATCGCGCTGAAGCCGACGTCATCGATGACGCTGCCGGGGCGCAGCATCGACGTGCACGGCAATCCCATCGAAGTCGTCACCAAGGGCCGCCACGACCCCTGCGTCGGCGTGCGCGCCACGCCCATCGCCGAGGCCATGCTGGCCATCGTGCTGATGGACCACTTCCTCCGCAACCGCGCCCAGAACGCCGACGTCGTGCCGCCGCTGAAGCCGGTGCCGGGGCGCATCAAGTAAGCTTGTGGGGCGGGATTTATCCCAACGTGGCTTAGCCGTAGGGCGGAACACCCGAAGGGTTTTCCGCCAGCCCTCGCCGGTGGTATGGATTCCACCGGCCCCGCTCAAGGACTCAAGGAGGAGCCATGCCCGACTACCGTCGCGCCCGCGTTCCGGGCGGTACCTATTTCCTTACCGTCAACCTGCAGGAACGCACCGGCAACGACCTGCTTATTCGTGAGATAGACCTGCTGCGGAAGGCGATCCGACGCGTCCGTTCCCTTCACCCCTTTCAAATCGATGCCTGGGTCGTCCTTCCCGAGCACATGCATGCCGTCTGGACGCTAGCTTCCGGCGACCACGACTTCAGCCTGCGCTGGCGCCTCCTGCGCAGCCTCTTCACACGACAGCTGCCCTGTACTGAATCGAATTCGATGGTTCGGCAGGCTCGCGGCGAGCGTGGCATCTGGCAGCGCCGCTACTGGGAGCATCTCATTCGCGATGAAAGGGATTACGCTGCGCACGTTGATTATGTTCATGTCAACCCGGTGAAACATGGCCTGGTCAAAGCAGCGGCGGCATGGCCGTATTCCACCTTTCACCATTATGTTAGGCAGGGGGTTTATCCCCTGAACTGGAGTGCTGATCCTGAATTACTGGCTATTCCCGGTGGCGAGTGAGTCGCCCGGAGACTCCACTGCATGTATTCGGCTACTGTTCCCACTAAATGCTTGCACAAAAATTTCCGACACCCAAAGCCAGCTATTGCAGGCGCGGCCCCCTCTCCCCTTGCGGGAGAGGGGGCAGCGGCCAAAGCAAGGTTCATAGCCCCTCTCCCCAACCCCTCTCCCGCAAGGGGAGAGGGGCTTGTCAGAAAACTTTGGTTCAGGCACTTAGTGAAAGGCCTAATCATTACCGCCCTCGTGATCATCTTTCTGGAGAGGGGACTCAACAAGAGGGGGAACTCGTCTCGAAATGCAGATTATGAGTATGACAAGCTGATTGATCCCTGCCGGAAGTGACTTGGCGTTTTTTGACGCGCCAGGGCGGAACAGATGCAGGATTCTCCCTCCTGTATCTTTGCTCTTGGGGTGGCGATGGCGGAATACCCTTCGGGTGTTCCGCCCTACTTATTCGGCTATGCTCTGACCCCTCCTGACACTTGCGCCATGGATTGAGTCGTGTCCACCCGCATCCCCGTCGTCCCGCTCTCCGCGTTCTACTTTTTCTACTTCGCCGGCCTCGGCGGCTTCATGCCCTATATGGGCCTCTACCTGCAGAACCATCTCGGCTTCTCGCCGGAGGACATCGGCCAGCTGCTCGCCTTCCTGATGATCGCGCGCGTCATCGCGCCGAATTTCTGGGGCTATGTCGCGGATCGCACGGGACAGCGCCTGCGCCTGGTGCGCATCGGCGCCTTCGCGCTTTCGCTGTTCGCCATGGCGGTGTTCGCGGCGAAGGGCTTCTGGTCGCTGGCCTTCGTGCTGCTCGGCTACAGCTTCTTCCAGAGCGCCATCCAGGCCCAGTTCGAGGCGGTGACCAGCGCCCATCTCGGCAGGCGGCGCGAGCTCTACAGTCGCATCCGCATGTGGGGCTCGATCGGCTTCATCCTCGCCGTGGCGCTGCTCGGCATGCTCTTCGACGTGATTTCCGTGGCCTGGCTGCCGCTCTGGCTGCTGCTCTGCGCGCTGGCGAACTGGGCGGCGAGCCTCGGCGTGCCGGCCATCGCCACGGCGCCGCAGCTCCATCATGAGGAAAGTTTCCTCGACATCCTGAAGAAGCCGGCGGTGGCGATCTTCATGCTCGTGCATTTCCTGATGCAGTTCTCGCATGCGCCTTACTACAGCTTCTTCAGCATCTTCCTCGAGGAGCACGGCTACACGCGCAGCGCGATCGGCTGGCTGTGGTCGCTGGCGGTGCTGGCGGAAGTCGTGGCCTTCGCCTTCATGCACCGCTGGCTGCCGCGCGCGGGCGAGAAGACCGTGCTCATGCTCTGCCTCGTGCTCGCCGCGCTGCGCTGGGCGGTGACGGGGCTCGCCGTCGACATCCCCGCCGTGATCTGGACGGTGCAGCTATTGCACGCCGCCACCTTCGCCGCCTTCCATGCCGCGGCGATCGGCTTCATCTTCCGTCACTTCGGCGAAGGCCATCAGGGCCAGGGACAGGGCCTGTACAGCATGCTCTGGGGCGTCGGCGTGGCGCTGGGCTCGTGGCTCTCCGGGGCGATCTGGGCGGAGCATGCGGCCTGGAGTTTCTACGGCGCGGCCATCGCCTGCGCGCTGGCCGCGCTGCTGCTGGGGCGCGTCGACCTGCGCAGGGAAGCGGCGGCGCGCTAGCACCGCGGGGGCAGGAAGGAAGAGGGCGAGCGACCGGGCCGCCCTTTTTACTCCGGCCGCCACGACCGCCCGGGGAGGATGCTCAGGCGATCAGCTGCATGACCACCGCTTCCAGCGCCCTGAGGCCGGCGGCGCGGCCGGCAGCCAGCGCTGCGGCGGGCGACAGCCCATCCACGCAGCGCGCCTTCAGCGCCAGCAGTGCGCCGACGCGGTTGCCGCTCTGGCAGTGCAGCAACACCGGCTGGTCCGGGCCGGCCTCCTGCAGCGCTGCCGCCAGCTTCCGCGCATTGGCGGGGGTGAGGTCGGCGGGGCCGGCCACCGCAATGTTCACGTAGCGCATGCCGAGCGCGGCGACGAGCGCCGGCTCGTCGTAATCGGCGGCCTCGGCGGGCGGGCAGAGGTCGATCACGGTACGGATGCCCTTGTCGCGGGCCGCCTGCAGATGCTCGGGGCGGGGGCGGCCACCGGTGCAGAGGCCGTTCGCCGGGGTGCAGCAGTTGGGAATGTCGAGGCGGAGGTCGCGGGTCGCGGACATTCGTTTCACTCCTTCTTCTGGTTCGGGCGTGTCGGCGCTGCGGTGAAGCTGTCGCCGCAGCGGCGGCAGGGCAAATCGCAACGGCTTCCCGGGAAGGCAAGCATAACGATTCGTCATGCGCGCCGATGAGGCCTGCCGACGGGGCGGCGCGATTTCACGACGCTCTACTGATTCCCCTTCCGAGCGCCAGGCTGCAAGCTGTCTGTGTGCCGGGACCTGTCGATGTTCTCCTGAAGCGTGTTTTCGCCTCGGGAACCGCAGCGCAGGGCCATTTCAGCATTGCGCGGAAGGAATTCTCATCCGGCGAGATCATGGCGGGGAAAAGTGCGCCTGCGCCGCGAACGTGTGAACGATTGTCATGACGGCCTGGAGGTTTGTGTAGCCGGATTTTCCGGCGCGTTACCGCGGCTGAGGAATGCTGTAACTGTTGTGCTTTAGGCATGGCGGCATGGACCGGGAACCCTATACTGGCCGTGTCGGGGACGGGCGCCCCGGCCGGGAAGGGACTGTAAATTTCTTTTATTCGCCGTCTGCATCCGCATGCTTTCGTTTCGCGCGACGTGCGCATGCCGCCGTGTCTCTTGCGTACGATTTTCTTCAACTCTGATGGGGCAAGGACGCCATGAGGATCAGTGTATTTGGTATGGGATATGTCGGTGTCGTGTGTTCGGCCTGCTTTGCCAAACGCGGACACCAGGTGATCGGCGTCGATATCAATCTCGACAAGGTCGCCGACATCAACGCCGGCCGCGCCCCCATTGTCGAGCCCGGGCTTGCCGAACTCCTGGCCGAAGTCGCCGGCCGCCAGCTCCGGGCCACCGCCAATGTCGCCGAGGCGATCGCGCAGAGCGACATTTCCTTCATCGCCGTCGGCACGCCCAGCCGGGCCAACGGCGACCTCGACCTCACCCATGTCCGGCAGGTCTGCGAGCAGATCGGCGCGGCGCTGCGCGACAAGGCCGACGGCCATATCGTCGTCATCCGCAGCACGGTGCTGCCCGGCACGCTGCGCCACCTCGTCATCCCGACACTGGAGGCCGGCTCCGGCAAGCGGGCGGGGCAGGGTTTCCGCGTCGCCGTGCATCCCGAGTTCCTGCGCGAGTGCACCGCCATCCGCGACTTCGACAACCCGCCCTTCACCATCATCGGCGCCGAGGACGACGCCACCGCGCGCACCATCGCCGAGCTCTACCGGGGCATTCCCGCCGAGGTCGTGGTGAAGTCGCCGGAAGTGGCGGAGATGATCAAGTACACCTGCAACGCCTGGCACGCCACCAAGGTCGCCTTCGCCAACGAGATCGGCTCGGTGGCCAAGATCTTCGGCGTCGACGGCCGCGAGGTGATGGACGTCATCTGCAAGGACACCGCGCTGAACGTCTCGTCCTACTACATGCGCCCGGGCTTCGCCTTCGGCGGCTCCTGCCTGCCCAAGGACGTGCGCGCGCTGACCTACCGCGCCATGCAGCGCGACCTGCAGCTGCCGCTGCTCTACTCCATGCTGGACAGCAACCACGAGCACATCCGCCGCGGCCTCGACCTCATCATGGAGAAGCCGGTGCGGCGCATCGGGCTGCTCGGGCTGTCCTTCAAGTCGGGCACCGACGACCTCCGGGAGAGCCCCTTCGTCGAGCTGGGCGAACGCCTGCTCGGCAAGGGCTACGACCTGCGCATCTACGACCGCAACGTCGCGCATGCGCGCATGCACGGCGCCAACCGCGACTACATCAATACCAAGATCCCCCATCTCTCCAACCTGCTGGTCGGTTCGCTGGAGGAAATCGCCAGGCATGCCGAAACGCTGGTCATCTCCTATCCCGATCCGGAGTTCCGCAGCTTCCTGCCGCAGATCCCGGACGAGAAGACCATCATCGATCTCACGGGCATAGCGTCGGGCGTCAGCCATCCCGGCTATCAAGGCATCTGCTGGTAAGCGCCGATGAGTATTTTCGTCGAGCGTGACCGGCCCTGGCTGCCGGCGAACGAAGCGTGGTGGCTGGGCTGGATCCTGTTCGCCAGCTTCCTCGGCCTGCTTGCCACCCTGGTGCCCTCGCTGCTGTTCCTGAGCGCGAGCACCAAGTTCATCCTGCTGCTCGGGCTGATCAGCACCTGGCGCTACGCCATCGCGATCGTGCATTTCCTGCGCGCGCAGCTTTTCCTGCGTATCGTGTTTCCGCGCCTGCGGGGGCTGGCCGCCACCGTCAGGGAAAAGGACTTGCCGGAGCATGTGTATTTCCTGGTGACGAGCTTCCGCATCGAGGCCAGCACCAGCTACAAGGTCTACGAGGCGGTGTTCATGGAGGCGCTCTCCTGCGGCCGGCCGGCGACGGTGGTGGCCTCCATCGTCGAGCGCTCGGACGAGTTCCTGGTACGCTCCATCTATCGCGACACGGTTGCCGCGCGCGGCGCCGCCATCGACCTGATCTTCGTGCGCATCCCCGGCACCGGCAAGCGCGACGGCCTCGCCCATGGCTTTCGCGCGATCTCCCGCAACCGCTGCTGCCACGAAACCGTGGTGGTGGTGGTCGACGGCGATACCGTGCTGACGCCGGGCTGCGTTCGCCATGCCCTGCCGTTCTTCACGCTCCTGCCGAATATGGGCGCGCTGACCACCAACGAGCACTGCGAGGTCATGGGCGACGCCGTCATCCGCGACTGGCACCGGCTGCGCTTCGCGCAGCGCCATCTCAACATGTGCTCCATGGCGCTGACGCAGCGCGTGCTGACGCTGACCGGGCGCATGTCGATCTTCCGCGGCAGCGTGGTCGGCAATCCCCAGTTCATCAACGGCGTGCAGAACGATTTCCTGGAGCACTGGCGGCTTGGCCGCTTCCGCTTCCTCACCGGCGACGACAAGTCGAGCTGGTTCAACGTCATGCGTCTCGGCTACGACACTTTCTACGTGCCCGACGTCAGCATCTGCACGCTCGAGCATCCGCCCGACAAGAGCTTCGTGCTGGCGTCCGGCAAGCTGATGTTCCGCTGGTACGGCAATGCGCTTCGCCAGAACATGCGCGCGACGTCGCTGGGCATCCGCCGCCTGGGCGCCTTCACCTACTACGTGATACTCGACCAGCGCATCTCGATGTGGACCGGGCTGATCGGCATCACCACGGCGCTGATCGCGAGTTTCATGTATGGGCCGGTGATGATGGTGGCCTATGTGCTCTGGATCGGCCTCACCCGCTTCGTGGTCTGTCTCAGCCTCGCGGCGGGCGGGCATGCGGTGAAGCCCAGCTACCCCTTCCTGCTGTACTACAACCAGCTCGCCGGGTCGCTGGTCAAGGCCTGGGTGGGCTTCCACCTCGACCGCCAGTCCTGGACGCGGCAGAAGACGCGGCTGGAGCAGGGCTCGTCGTTCCGTGAAGTGTTCAACCGCTGGAGTGCCCACGCCATGACGTTCTCGGCCTTCAGCATTTTCTTCGTGCTGTGTTTCCTTCTGGCCAAAAGCTGATGAGCGAAATAATCATGTCCAATCCCAACCCGATCAATGCAAGCGGAAGAGTGGTACACGAGGCCGAGGCGCATCGCCAGCACGTGCGCATCAGGCTGCCCGGCCGGGTCAAGGTCAAGGACCGGGAAGGCCGCGTGCAGGAATTCGATCTCATCGATATCTCCGCCGGCGGCATGGCCATCGAGACCGGCACCGTCACGCTCGATCCGCGCAAGACCCAGCGCGCCGAGCTGGTCTTGCGCTACGACACCTTCACCTACACCGTCAACATCAGCTTCCAGCCGCTGGCAGTGCGCAACGGCCGCACGGCCTGCGTCTTCCAGGACGTCGGTCCGCGCGAGGCCGATGCCCTGCGCGCCATCATCAACTCCTTCCTGGCCGGCGACGTGCTCGCGCTGAACGAGATCCTGCACATCGTGCAGCGCGACAACACGGCGCTCGCGCGCAAGTCGGCCGCGCTGGAGCTGAGCACGGGCGTGCGCGCCGTAGCGGCGCTGGGCACGATTGCCGTGCTGCTGCTCGGCCTCTTCGCCTTCACCTACGTGTTCTCGCAGGTCTACCAGCTGCTCTTCGTCACCAAGAGCATGGCGGCGGTGGTGACGGCCGACACCATCATGGTGCGCATGCCGGAAGACGGCATCTTCCAGAGTCTGATCCGCACCAGCCAGCACAGGCTGAAGAAGGGGCAGCCGCTCGGCACCTTCACCGAGATCCTGCCGCCGCCGCCGCCCGGCGTGTCCATCCGCAAGCCGCGTCAGGTCACCATCATGAGTCCCTGCAACTGCGATCTCATGGCCCTGCCCATGGGCGAAGCCGGCGTGCTGCAGAAGGGCGATGCGCTGTTCCAGCTGCGGCCTTTCAATTCCAGGCGCTGGATCGCGGCCACCCTCCTGCCGGCGGCGGCGCACGACCTCGCGCCGGGCGACGAGGTGCGCGTGTCGGTCAAGGCCATGGGCTATCACAGGTGGGGCACGGTGGATCGCGTGGAAGGCAGCCGCCTCGACAATGTCTCGGTGGCCGACAGCGTCGTGCGCGTCATGGTCAGCATTCCCGACGGCATTCCCGTGGAGGCGCTGGGCCTGCCGGCCGATGTGATCAAGCATCCGCCGGCGGTGGGCATGGTGCTGCAGAGCCTGGGAATGTGAGCCATGGACGGCAGAGCCGGAAAAAAACTGCTGCTGGCCGGCACGCTGCTCTGCATGAGCGCGCTGGCCGGCGCCATGCCCGACCTCAAGCGCGGCCATGCCGCGCTGGACAGGGGCGACCGCGGCGGCGCCGAGCGCGAGTTCCGCGCGCTCGCCGAGTTCGGCCTGCCCGATGCGCAGATCGCGCTGGGCGATCTGCTGACGTCCGGCATGACGTCGCAGCGCAAGGCGAAAGAAGCCATCGAGTGGTATTACAAGGCCGGCATGCGCACCAGCCGCGGCTATTCGCGCATCGCCCATCTCTATGCCACCGACTACACGGTGGACCCGGCCGATATCGATGTCGTCATCGACAAGCTGGTGCGTCGCCACGACCGTGGCGAGAAAGCCCTGGCCGCGGACATCGGCGAGCTGCTGCTGGCGCGCGGCGGCGGCCACAACCTGCCGGAAGTGAAGACCTGGGCGCTGCGCGCCAGGGAATGGGGCGACGTGCGCGGCGACCTGCAGCTCGGCATGCTCTGCGACGTGCCGCTGGCGCGCCCGGAAAATCCTCCCTGCGCCCAGGAACATTACCGCGCGGCCTCGAAGTCCTCCACGGAAGGGGCGGGGCGGCTGATCGCGCTGCTGCAGCGGCACCCCGAGCTCGGCGTGTCGGCCAGGGTGGCGGCGGACCTCAAGGGCAGCTTTTTGCCGGCGGAACGCTATGCGATCTACCGCATCTACCTGAAGAGCGCGGCGCACGTGCCGCAGATCAGCGTGGCCGAAGTGCTGCTGGCGGATCTCTTCGACGAGAACACGAAACCGCTGCGCGCGTCGCCGGCGCTGGCCATGGCGCTGGTGGACCGCCAGAACATGGAGGTCGACAAGTCCGTCTTCGATCCCACCGATGCGGCGGTGGAGCTGCTCTCCGCCTACGCCAAGAACACCGGGCCGGAAGCCAAGCGCAAGTTCCTCGGCCTGCTGCCCTATGCGCGCCGGGTGCGTCCGCTCGAAGCGGCGCTCATCGAGGCCGAGGTCTATATCGCCGGCACGCTGCTGCCGGCCGAGCCGCACAAGGCCGAGGCGGCGCTGCTGCCCTGGGCGGAGAAGGCGCCGGCCGCGGCCCTGCTGCTGGGCGACATCTACCGCACCGGTTATCTCGACGAACCGGACTACGCCAGGGCCAGTCATTACTACGAAGTGGCCGGGCGCAGCGGCATGGGCACGGCCTGGTATTCGCTGACCCGGCTCTATCTCGGCAGTCCCGGGTTCATCCCGGACCGGCCGCGGGCCGAACAATACGCAGACCTCGCCAGGAAGGCGGGCTACCTGCAGGTGGATTTTCTCCTGGAGACCATTCCGGAGTTGCAAGGAGCGCGATAAATGCAAAGGGCTTGGCTGATGGCCGCGCTGGCCATTGCCGCGGCGGCGGCGCGGGCGGAAGAACCCGCGCTCACCGACCGCGGTGTTTCCTTTCAGGTCAAGGGCTGGAATATCCAGGATGCTTTCGACGAGGGGGACGAGAGCCTCTTCGTGGGCTATATCAGGCCGTTCTATGCCTGGCAGCCCGGCCCCCGCGATCTCTTTTACATCCAGGGCAACCTGTATTCGAGCAACCGCCGCGGCGCCGACGAGACTTCGATCAGCACCCGGCGCGAGGCGCGCAACTTCGCGGAGATTCCGGAAGTGTGGTGGCGCCACAGCTTTAACTTCGACCGCCAGAACTATTACCTCGGGGTGCAGCGCTTCGACGACCTCTCCGGCATCTGGTGGGACGCGGCGCTGACGGGGCTTTCCTATCGCTTCGACGGCACGCTGCTGAAGGGCTATCTCGGCGTCGGCGACCGCAGCAGCTATCTGCGCACCGACTGGGAGGTCGACGACCCGGAAGCCAACAGCGCGCTCTACGCCATCAGCCAGCTGAGCTGGCAGTGGAAGCTGGACCAGTTCCTTATCCTGCGCGGCGCCTACCGGCAGGATAAGGACAACGAGTACGTCAACGGCAATACCTACGAGGCCGCCGAGCTCGAGGCGCGGCCCATCGAGGGCTCCTGGGCGGGCCTGGAGCTGCAGGGCGAGAGCCACCGGCACGAGGACCACTGGCCGCGCTTCCAGCTCGAGGCGGCCGCCATGCAGGGCTCGCAGGTGATCTACCGCACCACCACGCTGGCGCCGGAGCAGGTGCAGATCAAGGGCCGCCAGGAAACCGACCTCGAGGGCTTCATGGGGCGGGCCAGCTTCGAATACGTCTGGCAGTACGAGCAGCGCTGGGTGATCGGCGTCGACGCGTTCTACGCCAGCGGCGGCGACGCCACCACGGGCGGCTTCATGCAGACCGGCCTCGAAACCAACCGCAGTCCGCTCTACACGACCAAGCTCGCCGGCTCGGTCACCGGCGAGGCGCTGCGCCTGACGCTGAGCAACGTCATCCTGGCGGGCGGCCACGTCGCCTTCTCCCACCAGGACCGCCACGAAGCCTTTATCGCCGTGCGCTACGCCATGCGCGCCGAAGAGGACGACGAAGTGCTGCTGGACACGCCGCTCGCGCCCAACGGCAGCAGCGATCTCGGGCTCGAGATCGACGTCGCCTACGGCTGGTACATGCCGGTGGTGGAGCAGCGCCGCGGCCTGCAGGTCGGCGGTTTCCGCGGCAAGCAGTTCATGATCTACGCCTCGCACTTCGAGCCGGATTTCCAGGACCCCGGCACGGCCGTGAACGGCACGGTGGTGGGCACGCGTTTCCTTTGGGCATTCTGAGGTCCGGACCATGCGAAATTGTCTGCCTGCCTTGCTGCTCGCCGGCCCGCTGCTCGGCGTTGCGCTGCCGGCCGGGGCGGCGCCCTCCACGGCGGCCGCGGCGCTCGCGCGCGGCGGCTACCACATGTCCGAGCGCGACGGTTCGCTGCCGGCGCGCCACTGGCAGCAGGAGGCGAAGCCGCAGCTCGCCGCCTGCGCCGCCGTGCCGCCGCCGCCCGCGGCGAAGGCGGGCGCGCTGCGCGTCACCGGCCTCACCAAGGACCGCTACTTCAACAAGTTCTTCCAGGGCGGCGGCAAGCTGTATCGCCTGGTGCAGCAGCAGCAGGGCGTGCCCCGGGCGATCATCGTCGACACCGGGCAATGGCGGCTGGCGCAGCTGCATGCCGCGCTCGCCGGCCACGCCGGCGCCATGGAGCGCAAGGGCAGCGCCTACCTGCTGCGGTTGCCGCTGCTGATCCAGGCCGGCGCGGGCCTTGCGGTGCAGCAGGGCGAGACGCTGCGCCTGAGCCGCGACCGCGGCGCCTTCCTCATCAACCTGGGCACGGCGCACCTCAGCCAGGCCCGGCTGGAATCCTGGGACGAGGCGCGCAAGGCGACGGCGCTGGCCGTGCCGGCGGACGCCACCGGCTTCCAGCCCTTCCTGCTGGGCTGGAGCGGCTCGCTCACCGTGATCAGGGATTCGCAGGTGGCCGGCCTCGGCTTTGCCGAGAACCTCACGCACGGCCTCGCCTTTGCCGCCGGCCCCGTCGGCCTCGACGGCCTGGAGCTGCCGCCGCCGCCGCGCGTGCATCTTGCCGGCAGCGAACTCACGGGGCTCTACAGCGGCATCCACGCCACGGCGGTGCCGGAGCTGCGCATCTGCCGCAACCGTTTCCTGCAGAGCCGTCTCAATGCCATCCATCTCGACATCGGCAGTAGCGGCGTGGTGGCCGAGAACAGGATCACGCAGACGCAAGGCCCCTATGCGCTCTACTTCAACAAGAACGCCGGCAATGTCTGGGTGATAAACAACGACATTTCCGAGAACAGGCGCAGCGGCCTGTCCATCAACGACAGCGTCGACATCGTCATTGCCGGCAACGAGATCCGGCAGAATTACGACGCCGTCTTCCTGCAGGCATCCGAACGCATACTGCTCGCCGACAACCGGATCTTCGACAACCAGCGCCACGCCGTGAGCCTGCGCGACGCCGGTCCCATCCGCCTGCAGAACGACCGCATCGGCCCCAACCGCGGCGTCGGCATCCTGGCCAGGAAGGCCCGAATCCCCGACCCGCTTGCCGGCACCGCCGCGAAATTCACTCCCGGGGTGGAGCCGCCGACGGCGGCCGCGCCGGCCCCGGCCGCCGCCAGGCCGGTGTCGGCTCCGGGCCGCAGGGCCGCGCCGGAGGAAAGCGCTGCGGTGGCCAGGTCGGCGCTGAAGACGGAGATCGTGAAGCGCGACCCGCGCAACAATCGCGTCGAGCTGCTGGGCGTCCTGCTGGAGGGCAACCACAGCAGCGCCATGGAGGTCGAGGCGCCCTACAACATCGTCTTCGACAAGGCCGAGGTGATGTACCCGGACGTCCGCCGCCGCCCGGTCTTCCGCGGCGTGCTCAACGACTTCGAGTCGGACATCCTCTTCCGCCTGCCGCGCCGCAAGACACTGGAGTTCGAACCCATAAGACCGAAGGCCAAGACAGAGGCAAAGGCAAGGCTGAAGACCAGGCTGTAGCTCGATGCAGAAGTAGCGACGAAGCGCCCGCCCCGCCCGCATTAAAAAACCCACGCCGGAGGGC
This sequence comes from Pseudomonadota bacterium, assembly GCA_049320605.1. Lineage (GTDB taxonomy): Bacteria > Pseudomonadota > Gammaproteobacteria > Pseudomonadales > Moraxellaceae > UBA2031. Next base: position 371,726 of record JBMOQI010000013.1, read on the forward strand.
GTGGGTTTTTTATGGAATCGCAGGGGGCTTCCGGCAGAAGCCGGGGCGTCGGACTGAAGTCCGACCTACAAAACAGCCCCAGCCCCTTCCGTAGCGGCAAGCCGGTCGGCGCACCTCGCCGGAAAGCGGGGCAAGCTCAACATCCCCGCCCTCCCGGGCAAGCGGCAAGCAGATCCCGGCAGCCGTAATCAGCGCTTCAGCAGCACCCACAAGGAAGCAGCTTAGGCATTCCCCGGCACCTTCTGCGCCGCCTTCTCCAGGGAAGCCCGCCCATAGCTGTCCTTGAAGCGAACAATGTCATCCTCGCCCAGATAAGTCCCCGACTGCACCTCGATCACCTCCAGCGGAATCTTCCCCGGATTCGCCAGCCGGTGGGTGGATCCCAGCGGAATGTAGGTCGACTGGTTCTCCGTCAGGATAAACGTCTTGTCATCGCAGGTAACTTCAGCCGTACCCCGCACCACGATCCAGTGCTCCGCACGATGATGATGCATCTGCAAGGACAGCGTGGCCCCCGGATTGACCACGATGTGCTTGACCTGAAAACGCGGCCCGTGGTCGAGCGAGTCGTACGTCCCCCAGGGCCGATGCACGAGACGGTGCTCGGTCGCTTCTTCCCGCTTGCGGTCTTTCAGCAGCTGCACCATGTCTTTCACCCGCTGCGCCTGATGGCGACTGGTGATCAGCACGGCATCACGGGTTTCGACGACGACCAGGTCCTGCACGCCGAGCATGGCCACGGCGCGCGACTGCGATTGCACCAGGCAGTCGGTGCTGTCGAGCACGATGGCGTCGCCCTGCACGGCATTGCCTTTTTCGTCCTGCGGCAGGACTTCCCAGACCGCCTGCCAGGAGCCGACGTCCGTCCAGTCGGCGGCGAGCGGAATGACGGCCGCGCGATCGGTTTTTTCCATCACGGCATAGTCGATGGAGTCGTCGGGAGTTTCCTGGAAGGAGGCGCCGTCGTTGAGGAAGGCCTCCTGGTCCCATTGCCCGAGGCGCACGGATTTCTCTACCGCGGCATAGATGTCCGGGCGGAACTTCTGCAGCTCCTCCAGGTAGCGGCCGGCCCGGAACATGAATATGCCGCTGTTCCAGAGATAACCCGGCGTGCGCAGGTATTCCTTCGCGCTCTCGGCGTTGGGCTTTTCGATAAAGCGTTCGATGGCGTAGCCGCCCGACGTGGTGTCCACGGGCGCGCCGCAGCGGATGTAGCCGTAGCCGGTCTCGGCGCGTTCGGGCTTGATGCCGAAGGTGACGAGATAGCCGGCCTCCGCCAGCGCGGCGCCATTCTCGACGGCGGCGGCCAGCGCCTCGGTCTTGCCGATGTAGTGGTCCGAGGGCAGCACGAGCAGGATGGGGTCGCCCTGATCGCCGCGCATGGTGAAGGCGGCCAGCGCGATCGCCGGGGCGGTGTTGCGGCCTTCCAGTTCCAGCACGAGCTCGAAATCGCGCACGCCGATTTCGTCGAGCTGGTGCTTGATGAGGAAGCGGTGCCAGTAATTGGCGACCAGCATGGGCTTTTCGTCCGTGATATGCCGCAGGCGGTTGACGGTCGCCTGCAGCAGGGAACGCTCGCCGAGCAGGGAGATGAACTGTTTGGGATAGGTGGAGCGGGACGCCGGCCAGAGCCGCGAGCCGCTACCGCCACAGATGACTACAGGCCTTACTCTTGACTGCATGGGGCAACTCCTTGCTGATGTGCTCGTAAACGTCAGTGAGGTTGCCGCCCAGTCGGCGGCCCACAAAGGGTTGATGCGCGGTTTTCAGCTTCATCAGCGTTTCGTCCTGCGGACAGGCGCGCGCCAGGACCGGCACCCAGATCAGGGCGCGGCCGTCGGGATTGTCGTCGGCGACCTGCTTCGCGCCCGTGCGCTGTTCGAACCAGGAGGGATCCTGGAGGCCCGCGGCCACGCGCTTGACCAGGCGGCAGAGGGCGCAGTCGCGCTCGGCGTAGAGGTCGACGCCGTTGACGCGCCCCATTTCGGCCAGCATGACCAGCGGCTGCAGGGCATAGGCGTGATAGGCGAGCGCGCGCGCGCGGCGCGCCATTTCGAGGGGCAGTACGCCGTCCCCGTCGATGGCGGCGACGCTGTGGCGATAGTTGGCGAGCGCCCAGTCCAGCAGCCGGCGGTTCTGCGTGGCGATGCCGGCGGCGCCGACGGCGGCGCCGGCCCAGTAGTAATGGTTGTTGCGCTTGTGCGCCGGCAGGGCGTCGTTCTCGTCGATGACGACGTCGGCAAGGCGCACCATCCAGGCGCGCACCGACTGCATTTTTTCGGCGTCGAGGCCGGGCGCGTCCTGGATCTTGAGGAAGTGGAACGCGAGGGCGGCCAGCGTCCATTTGCGCACGGCCGCGCCGGTCATGTTGGCTTCGCCGAGCAGCGCATCGGCGCTGGCCCAGGCCTGCATCCAGTCGAGCGCGCAGGCGGCGGCCGCCGCCTGGCCGTGCACGTAGCGGTCCGAGAGTTTCGACAGGCCGGCCTCGAGCTCGTCCATGGGCCGCCTGGCCTGTTTGCCGCGCGCTTCGGCGTCCTTGTTGAGCACGTCGCGGGCCTTGCCGGAGCCCTCGTATTTGCTGGGGAAGTCCAGCGCGCCGGTGAACGGCGCCGGCGGCGCCGGGCAGTTCATGGGGCGAAGGTCGGGCGTGACCGTCAGGCCCGCGAAAGGACTGGCCAGCAGCCCCTGACGCGCCCTTTCCGGCGCGGTGCCCTCCGGCGTGGCGGCGCCGGCGCCGCCGGCGAGCGCGAGCAGGGCGGAGAACGTCAGCCGCATGAGTATCCGCCTAGATGACATTGCGTTCGCAGACCTGGACTTCGACATCGATCTTTTTCTCGGTGGGTTGCGGCAGGCGGAGGCCGACGCTGAAGAGGGTGTCTTGCGCGAACCTGCCGTTGTCGGGCAGCTCGAAATAGAACGTCCCGTCGTGTTTGACATAGGGGTGCCGCTCGACCTTCAGCTTCTCGTGATGCCCGCTCATATAGGTCAGGTTGAGGAAGAAGTTGAAGACGGAGGGGTCGTTGAACTTGAACTTCAGCAGATGGTTCCTGGAGACCAGGGGCAGCACGACGCCGGCGTTGGCATTGGCTAGCGGATCGCTCTCGGCGTCGCTGACGGCGCCCTTGCCGCTGAGCAGGCTGGCCGATTTGCAGCCGCCGCTCAGCTCCGCCGCGATCAGGCGGTAGAACGGATCCGAGTCCATCGTGAACTGGCCGGGCAGCTCCCAGATCAGGAGCCTGGGCGGACGGGTGCTGAACATGCCGTCGAGAATGATCTGCTCGAGCGCGCCGTTGTAGCCGCCGCCGCGGATGGCGCGATTGTCGATGGAAACCGACAGGTACTCTTCCATGAAGCCGGCGAAGTTGTAGTCGAGCTTGCCCTTGCTGAAGGAAGTCCCGATCAGTGCCACTTCGGCAGTGCTGGGGGTCTCGCCGAACAGCGCGGCTTCGTCGTTGCCGCCCGGCTCGCCTTTCGGCAGCGTGGTGTAGAGCTGCACGTACTGGTTGGGCAGGCTCATGCCGCAGATGCGCGAGGCGACGGTGGACAGCGTGCCGTATTTCTTGACGATGCCTTTGAGCTCGGTGACGAACTCCTGCTTCTTCAGTTGCGGGTACAGCGGCAGCTGCATGATGGTGTCGGCGACCAGCCGCGCGCTTTTCTGCGAGCCGAAGGTTGACCAGTGGTGGTCGCGACGCTGGAAGAAGAGGCCGGTCTTGTCCGGTATCAGCTTGCCGAAATCCGGCACCACATAGCCGAGGCGGCGCAGCTGTTCGTTGGCGGCGAGATAGGACTGCAGGGCCTGCGCCGACGAGTAGCCCGGATAGCGGACCTTGTCCGGATGCATGAGGGCGCGCGGCGGCGTATAGACGATCACCACCGTCGTGCCGTAGTGGTCGAAGAGGCGCTTGAGCTTGGCCAGGCCTTCCAGGGCCGCCGGGGAGAAGGTGAAGTCCTGGCGCAGGTCCAGGTCGGTGGCGAAGATCCAGCTGCCGCTGCCGTTGAACAGATAGCGCAGGGCCTTGCCGGCCGTGTTGTAGGAAGTCTCGAGCTCCACCTCGGGGCAGAGCTCGAAACAGGTCGTGCCGGGGGCGCAGCGGGCATGTGTCGGCCCGCTGAGCAGCAGGAGCACCAGGGCGATGAGCGACGGGCCGTATCTCTTCATGTCGGCGATCAGGTTTCCGAGGCCACGTAGCTTTCACGCACATAGGCCCGGACCTCGCCCGCGACCTGCGTCACGAAGATGCTGTAGATGCGCTCGGGGGCGAAGGCGACCTGGCCGAGATCGAAAAGGCTGTGGTTCTGCTTGTCGAAGACGCCGAACTCGACGCGCACCGGATTGATCTCGCGACTGCCGATGCCCTTGGGCGGCGTGTCGGTCACGACGCTGAGCTTGCCGTTGGAGGTCATCAGCTTGACCGCCTCCTGCTGGCTCAGGTTGTAGAAGATCACGAAGGTCTTGCCCTGGTTGGCGGGCTGCGGATCGACCAGCAGCGTGCCCTCATGCGGCCCGCCGCAGATCATGGTGTAGAACTTGCCTTCCTCGATATTGGCCATGACGCTTTTGCTGCCGCAGCTCAGCGAACGGCCGCCCGCCACTACGGTGAGGTAGGGGGATACGTCGCCGGTGGCCAGCCCGCCGACGAAGCGCTCGCCGAACTTCGCCTTGCCCGAGGAAATCGGCGCGCCGGCGTTGAATATGCGCACGCCGGCATTGCCCGGCGGAATCGCCGCCTTGTAGAGGCCCGGTTTCTCCGCGTGGGACAGGGCCGGGCCGAGCAGGACGGCCGCGAGGACGGTGGTGAGCGAAAGGCGCTGGGTATTCATGAACTTCTCCTTGTTCATCCGGGACGATCGCCTCAGGGGGCGAAATAGGATTTCTTCGGCGTGTAATCCACGGCGACGCTGCGCACCGGCACTTCCCAGATCACGAGCTTCGGTGCGGTCTTGCCGGCGTCGAGCTTTTCCAGGAACTGCGCCATGGGCGCGAAGGGGCCCCTGGCTTTCTCGGAAACATTGTCGAGGTCGGTCTGCAGCGCGGCGCGCAGCCAGCCGGTGAAGTTCCAGCGCTCGTCGGCGCTGTAGCTGGTGCCCACCAGCGCGACCGGATTGGCGGCCTCGCCGAAGAGGGCGCCGGCATCGGCAACGGGGGTGGCGCTGGCGACGCGGTAGGACAGGTAGGATTCCTGGGGCGGCAGCAGCCGGGCGAAGTGGGGACGCAGGGGAACGTAGTTCTCCAGGTCGCTTTCGAGCGGCAGCGTCTTGTCCGCCTGCACGGTGTAGGGGCGGCCTTCCCAGGAGCGGTGGCCTTCGGCGCCGGCCCAGCGGGCCGTGGCGGCGGCGGCAATCCGGGCGCCCTCCGGCGTCCAGTGCGTTTCGCTGCGGAAGAAGGGTTCCGCGCCGCGCTGCCTGGCCTGCGCCAGTTCTTCCCGCAGCGGAATCCAGGGGATGTTGTGCTGCGTCAGGAAGTCGGTGAGGACGGCTGTGGGCAGGATGTGGCCACGGAGTTTTTCCGGCACCCGGTCGCTGTAGATCTCGGCCTTGGCGGGGATGGGCACGACGACGACATCGAGGCCCCTGCTGCGCAGCGTCTCGACGCTGCTCAGGATCTGGCCGAGATTCTTCTCCAGGGTTTTCTGCCGCGCCGAGGGCAGGGGGAATTCCTCCATCGTGAACATCCAGCCTTCCTGGCCGATGACGACGCCCGGCTTGCCGGACTGGAAGGCGGCCAGCTCCAGGGCCGCCCAGCCATTCAGCGAGTAGTCGCGGTAGGGATGCCAGCGCGTGATGAACTTTTCGAAATCCAGCGCCAGCTTGCCGTCGATGACGGTGAGCGTGCTGCTTTTCTCGTAGCGCAGCGCCACCGGGATCGTCAGCAGCATGCTCACGGTCAGCAGGCCCAGCCAGAGCATGGCGTTCAGGCTCGCCAGGGTGGAGAGAAGGCTGGCGCCGCCGTCTTCCTCGGTGCCGATTACAACGCTTGTGGTTTCCATTTTCATGGCGGCGTCCTCAGAAAGCGAAGTACAGGAACGGTGAATGGCTCTGCGCCAGCAGTCGCGTTACGGCGAGCGTGAACAGCGGCAGGGCCAGGGCGAGATAAACGACGTCGGCGCGCTGCTGCCAGGCCTTCACGGGCGTGAATTGCGGTCGTCCCACGTAGAGCGGCTCTATGAGGTAGATGGCAACGAACGCCAGCGCCAGCATCATCACGGCGAAGTCGGGGTAGAAGAGGTGGATACCGTCACCCATCCATCCGTTCAGACCTACCATGCCAGCATATACGACGAGTCCTTCGGGAATGGTTGGTGCACGGAACATGGTGAGTACGAACACCGTAACGAGCATGCAGAAAACCGTGCGGGCCACGCCCAGGGCGCCGGCCGAGCGGCTGTTGTTGAGCCGGTAGACGCGCTCCAGCGAGAGCACGACCCCGTAGAAGACGCCCACCATGACGAAGGTCCAGTTGGCGCCGTGCCAGATGCCGGAGAGCAGCATGGTGATGAAAAGGTTGCGGTAGGTTTTTGCCATGCCGCCGGTGTTGCCGCCGAGCGGGATGTACAGGTAGTCGCGCAGCCAGGACGACAGGCTGATGTGCCAGCGCCGCCAGAATTCCGAGAAGGACTGGCTGAGGTAGGGCGTGTTGAAGTTCTCGATGAAGCGGAAGCCCATCATGTAGCCGAGGCCGACGGCCATGGAGCTGTAGCCGGAGAAATCGAAGTAGAGCTGGGCGGTGAAGGCGAGGGCGCCCAGCCAGCTGTCGACGAAGCCGGGACTCGAGGAGGCGAAGCACATGTCCACGATCGGCGCCAGCGAGTCGGCGATCAGGACTTTCTTGACGAAGCCCTGGATGAAGCGCATCGCGCCCTTCGCGAAAAGCTCCCAGCTGTGCACGCGCTGCTTGAACTGGTGCGCCAGGTCCTTGTAGCGCAGGATGGGTCCGGCGACGAGCTGCGGATACAGCGAGATGAAGGCGGCGAAGTCGACGAAGCGGCTGACCGGCGCGGCGTCGCGGCGGTAGATGTCGACCAGGTAGCTGATGCAGTGGAAGAGATAGAAGGAGATGCCGATGGGCAGCAGGATGTCGGCGAGCGGCAGCGGCTCGCTGCCGAACCAGTTCAGCATGGCGTTGAGGTTGCCGATGCCGAAGTTGGTGTACTTGAAGTAGCACAGCGTGGCGAGGTTGCTCACCACGCCCAGCGTCAGCCACTTTTTCGACTCGGCTTTTTCGCGCCGGGCGATCTGCAGGCCCAGCGCGTAATTCCACGCCGTCAACCCGACGAAGAGCAGCAGGTAGTCGATGCGCCACCAGGCATAGAAGGCATAGCTGCCGGCCAGGATGACATAGGACTTGCCGCGGAAGGGCGTCAGGTAATAGGCGAGCAGGAACAGCGGTAGAAAGATGAAGAGGAATATCGGTGAGGAGAAAACCATATCTGTCTGGCTCCTGCATGGATGAAGGAGAAAGACAGGGGCGCCGTCGCGGTGAAACCGGCTGGCGCAATGCCTGGCCGATCCCTGGACTCTCCGGCTTCCCTGCCTTTCCGTCCCGACATGAACTGCGCTGCTGTCGCGTCTCCCCGTTCAGCGGATCACGACAGCCGGCACATTGAATGAAGACAAAAAACTTGTCTGCCCCGCCATCCTAAACACAACGCCGATAACTGAAAGCGCGCGTTTTTCTTATATTGGCGACACTGCGCAATGACGCTGCGCGATGCGGGGACGAAAGTCCTTCAAATTGCCGGGCAATTGCCGCGGGCCACATCGCGACGGCGCTATTTCGCCGCCTGCGGCGGGGTGCTGGCCGCGGCCGCACTGCCGACGCCGAGGCGCCGGACCAGGCAGCCGGCTTGCACGCCGAAGGCATTGCCCTTCACGACGCGCGCCACGATGCGCCGGTCGGCGACGTCGCTGACCTCGAGGATGGCGATGCGCATGCCGTCCTGGCGCAGCATGAGGCCGGTGCTGGCGTCCGGCTCGACGAGGTCGGGGCCGTGCACGGCCAGGCGCTCGCCGCGGCGCAGGGGCGAGGCGCCGTTCTGCAGCAGGACGTTCTCGCCCTCGCGGGCGAGGACATCGGGCGGGACCAGCTCGGCGAGCAGGGTGTGGGCGAACAGGCGGGCCGCCTGGTCGTGGACGATTTTCACGCGGGCGTCGGCCTGCTGCCGGGTGATCTGCCTCTCGCCGGTGGCGGCCGTCAGCTTCTGCAGGGCAGGAGCGTGCGTATCCAGCTTGAAGACGCCGGTCTTGACGATCTCCGGCTGGCCGTCGTTGAGGCGTATCAGGCGGTAGTTGATGACGAAGCGGCCGTCGAGGCGGCTGGTGAGCACGCCGCGCTTGATCTCGATGGCGGCCATGCGGAATTCCTCGACCTGGGCGGTGACGAAGCTGTCGGCTCCCGTGGCCGCCGCCACCTGCTTCCAGTCCGTCTGCCCGGGATTGTCGGCGGCGCCCTCGAAATCCCGGGCGTGCTGCGGCGACAGCTCCCGGATCGCGATGCGGCCCTGCTTGTCGAGGTGGCGGCTGACGAGGCCCTGGAAGGTGGCGATGTTGTCCAGGGTCTGCTTCATGGCGAGCTGGCCGGCGGCGTCGGCCAGCTCCGCTTCTTCTTCCTGCATGAAGCGCAAGGGCAGCACGGCCAGGCGGATGTTCTCCTGGCGCTTGGCCAGGCGGGCCTCGGGCGAGACGACCTCGGCGTTGACGCGCGCCTGCCACTGGCCGTTCTTTTTCTGGCGGGTGGCCGCGACGACCTGGTAGTCCGGCACGAAGGCCACCGCGGTGCTGAGGCGGGTGGCGCGGATGCGCGCATCGACGAGCACGCTCATGCGCATCATGCGTTCCTCGCGCATGGACTGCAGGAACATCTTCGCGAGTTCGTCCGGCGGCAGCTGCCCGCCCTGGACCTGGATCACGGCCTGGGCGAGGGCGGCGGCCACGGCCTCGTCGCGGCTGCCGCCCATGCCGAGGGCCTCGACGGCGACGGTTTCCCGGGTCGCGCCGAAGGCGAGGGCGGGTAAAAAAAAGAGGAAGAGGGCCAGCAGCCGACGCAATCCTTGCGTACTCATCGTGTTCATCCCTGAAGCGGTTTTTGTTCAAACAAAAATAGGTTCGAGCCGCCTGCGAAAATAGCAAAGCGCCAGCGGCGGCCGCGTTTCTTTTTGTCTCGGGATGGTTGCGGAGCCCCGGCAGCGGTGCGCGCGGCCGGCGTAATCAGGCAGAGGCCTTACATATCTCGCTGATGCGCGGCGTCAGCTCCGTGCCCAGGGCGCTGCCGGCCTTCTGCGCGAAGCCGTTCAGGATGGCGGTGCGGGTCGAAAGGAATTTCTGCCCGGCCCGCGACTGCGCGAAGGCGAGGTAGCTCGACTGCTCCTGCGGCGAAAGACGGGCATGGCGCGCGCGGATGCCGTCGTTGACGGCCCGGCGCAGCGCCAGCAGTTGCGCCTTCTTCATGACGCCGCCGAGCAGGCTGACGTAGGCCGGCTGGTCGCCGAGGCAGCCGCTCCTGAGCGCGATGTCGATGGCATCGCCCAGGGCGTTCTCGGCCAGCAGGCTGACGGCCTTGCCGAGGCCGGTGGCCTGGGCCAGGGCCGCGAGCGTGGCGGATTCGGTGTCGAGCGCCGCGGAGACGCGGGGGTCGGCGCTGCCGCTCTCCACCGCCACCACCCTGCGGCCGGTGGCGGACTCGTAGAAGCGCTGCACCTCGGCAAGCTCCCGGCCGGAAAGGTTTTCCTGCAGTTCCCGGGCGAGCGCGTCGCGCATCTCGGTGGGCCTCAGCGTGGCCGCGACGGTGCTGTTGACCACCTGGATCCATTCGTCCGGGATCAGGGCGAGCGGGCCGGCGCTGCGGTCTTCCTGCAGGGGCTGGCGCAGCCAGGCGAGCTGCGCCTCGAGGCCGCTGGCGGCGAGCACGGCGGCGACGTCGCCGTCGCGCCCCCCCGGCAGCGACTGGCAGGCGGCGAGCGCGAGGGTCAGGGCAAGGACGCAAGGACGCAGCGGTTTCATGAGGCGGTTTCCTGATGGGGCAGCAGCAGCTCCAGCATGGCGGCGGCCGCGCGCGAAAGGGTACGGCGCGGATGATGCACCACGCCGAGGCTGCGGCGGAGCCTCACGCCGGGAATTTTCAGGATGCGCAGCTCGTGGTCGGCCATGCTGGCCGGCAGCACGCTCCAGCCGAGCCCGATCGAGGCCATCATCTTGATGGTTTCCAGATAGTTCGTGGTCATGCTGACCTGCAATTCCAGTCCCGCCTCCTGGAAAAGTCCTGAGGCAATCTGTCGTGTAAATGTTGAGGAGGAGGGCAGGATGGCGGCGTGCTGCGTGAGGTCGGCGAGCGCGACTTTCTTCCGCTGCGCCAGCGGATGGTCGGCGCCGGCCACGAAGGCCAGGGGATCGTCCCAGATTTCGCGCGCGATCAGGCGAGCGTCCGGCGCCGGCGGCAGGGTGACGATGCCGAGCTCCAGCTCGCCGGAGAGCACGGCCTCGTAGGCCGCCTCCGAATCGATGAAACGCAGGTCGAGGCGCACGTCGCGGTAACGCGTGGAGAAGGCGCGCAGGGCCGGCGGCAGGCGATGCAGGCCGATATGGTGGCTGGTGCCGATCCTGAGCACGCCGGTCACCGGCCCGCCGAGGTTGGCGACGGCGCGGCGCATGTCCTCGAGCTCGAGCAGCAGTTGCTGCGCGCGCGGCAGCAGGGTGCGGCCGGCCTCGGTCAGGGTGATGCGGCGGCCGACGCGGTCGAAGAGGGAAACGCCGAGGCTTTCCTCCAGGCCGCTGATGCGCTTGGAGACGGCGGGCTGGGTCAGGTGCAGGGTTTCGGCCGCCAGCGAGAAGGACGCGGCGCGGGCGACTTCGAGGAAGGCGGTAAGGGAGGCGGTGTCCATGGCGGGATCCCGGTTGCTGCCGTCAGGCTGCGGCCGCCCGCGGCCGGGCCGGGGGCGGTAACGGCGCAGGCATCCTCGTTGGATTCCTGCTGGTTATTCGGCGTATGAAAATTATGAATTTGTTTTATGACTGCCCCAGTCATAGCATTGCCTCATTGCAAAAGCCAGCCCGCCGCCTGCGCGGCCGCACCGGGAGTACCGCCATGGCCAGGACCCTTTACGACAAGCTTTGGGACGACCACCTCGTCAAGCAGCGCGACGACGGCTCCTGTCTCATCTACATCGACCGCCAGCTCTTGCACGAGGTCACCAGCCCGCAGGCCTTCGAGGGCCTGCGGCTGGCCGGCCGCCAGCCCTGGCGCCTGGACGCCAACGTCGCCACCCCCGACCACAACGTGCCCACCGACAAGGCCGAGCGCGCGGAAGGCGTGGCCGGCATCCGCGACGAGACCTCGCGCATCCAGGTCGCCACGCTCGACGACAACTGCCGCGATTTCGGCGTGGTCGAGTTCACCATCAACGACGAGCGCCAGGGCATCGTGCACGTGGTCGGCCCCGAGCAGGGCCTGACGCTGCCCGGCATGACCGTGGTCTGCGGCGATTCGCACACGGCCACGCACGGCGCCTTCGGCTGCCTCGCGCACGGCATCGGCACCAGCGAGGTCGAGCACGTGCTCGCCACGCAGTGCCTGGTGCAGAAGAAATCGAAAAACATGCTGATCAAGGTGAATGGGGTGCTGGGCGCCGGCGTCACGCCGAAGGACGCGGTGCTCGCCATCATCGCGAAGATCGGCACCGCCGGCGGCAACGGCCACGCCATCGAGTTCGGTGGCCAGGTGTTCCGTGACATGTCCATGGAAGGCCGCATGACGGTCTGCAACATGGCCATCGAGGCCGGTGCGCGCGTCGGCATGGTCGCCGTGGACGAAAAGACCATCGAGTATTTCCGCGGCAAGCCTTTTGCGCCCCGGGGCGCGATGTGGGATGCCGCGGTCGCCTACTGGAAGACGCTGACCTCCGATGCCGACGCGAAGTTCGACACCGTGATCGAGATCGACGGCGCCGGCATCCTGCCGCAGGTGTCCTGGGGCACGAGTCCGGAGATGGTGGTGCCGGTCACCGCCACGGTGCCCTCGCTCAGCGACGCCGAAGACGACGTGGAGCGCAATTCCTTCACGCGCGCCTACCAGTACATGGGCCTCACGCCGGGCCAGAAGATCACCGACATCCGTCTCGATCGCGTCTTCATCGGTTCCTGCACGAATTCGCGTATCGAGGACTTGCGCGCGGCGGCAGCCGTGATCAGGGGCCGCAGGGTCGCCACCTCGGTGAAGCAGGCCATGGTGGTGCCGGGCTCCGGCCTCGTGAAAAAACAGGCGGAAGCGGAGGGCCTGGACCAGGTCTTTCTCGCCGCCGGTTTCGAGTGGCGCGAGCCGGGCTGCTCCATGTGCCTCGCCATGAACGCCGACAAACTGCAGTCGGGCGAGCATTGCGCCTCCACCTCCAACCGCAATTTCGAGGGGCGCCAGGGCAATGGCGGCCGCACGCATCTCGTCAGCCCGGCGATGGCGGCGGCGGCGGCGATCGCCGGCCACTTCGTCGACGTGCGTCATTTCTGAGGATTTTCGCGATGGAAAAATTCACTGTCGTAGCCGGCCTCGTCGCGCCGCTGGACCGCGCCAACGTCGACACCGACCAGATCATTCCCAAGCAGTTTTTGAAGTCCATCAAGCGCAGGGGCTTCGGCCCCAACCTCTTTGACGAGTGGCGCTACCTGGATGAAGGCTATCCGGGCCAGGACAACGGCAAGCGCCCGCTGAATCCGGAGTTCCTGCTGAATTTCCCGCGCTACCAGGGCGCTTCCATCCTGCTCGCGCGGCAGAACTTCGGCTGCGGTTCCTCGCGCGAGCACGCGCCCTGGGCGCTGCAGGAGTACGGCTTCCGCTCCGTGCTGGCCTCCAGCTTCGCCGACATCTTTTTCAACAACTGTTTCAAGAACGGCATATTGCCGGTGGTGCTGAGGGAAGAAGAAATGGACCTGCTGTTCAGGGAGTGCGAGGCGAATCCAGGCTACCGGCTCACCGTGGATCTGGAGCAGAAGCAGGTGATCCGCCCCGGCGGCGAGGGCTTGTCTTTCGAGGTGGACGATTTCCGCCGCCACTGCCTGCTGAACGGCCTCGACGACATCGGCCTCACGCTGCAGGTGGCGGACGACATCGAGGTGTTCGAAGAAAAGGCCAGGGCCGCGCGTCCCTGGGTGTTCCAGCCGCTGCGCTGATCTGAACAGGAATCATCGAAGACATGAGCAGACACATCGTCATCCTGGCCGGCGACGGCATAGGTCCGGAAATCATGGCGGAAGCCGAGAAGGTGATGGCCGCCGTCAACGCCCAGTTCAACCTGGGCCTGTCCTGGGAGCACCAGCTGCTGGGCGGCTGCGCCATCGACGCCCACGGCGTACCGCTGCCGGAGGTCACGCTGGCTGCCGCGAAGCAAGCGGACGCGGTGATGCTGGGCGCCGTCGGCGGCCCCAGGTGGGATGCCATCGAGCGTTCGATCCGCCCGGAGCGCGGCCTGCTCAGGATTCGCAGCGAGCTGAACCTGTTCGCCAACCTGCGTCCGGCCATCCTCTACCCGCAGCTCGCCTCCGCGTCTTCGCTGAAGCCGGAAATCGTGGCGGGTCTCGACATCCTGATCGTGCGCGAACTCACCGGCGGCATTTACTTCGGCCAGCCGCGCGGCGTGCGCCGGCTCGAGAACGGCGAGCGCCAGGGCTACAACACCGACGTCTACAGCGAGAGCGAAATCCGCCGCATCGCGCACGTGGCCTTCCAGCTCGCGCGGCAGCGCAGCAAAAAGGTGTGCTCGGTGGACAAGGCCAATGTGCTGGAAGTCACCGAACTGTGGAAGGAAGTCACCACCGAGGTGGGCAAGGACTATCCGGACGTGCAGCTTTCGCATATGTACGTCGACAATGCGGCAATGCAGCTGGTGCGCAATCCCAGGCAGTTCGACGTGATCGTCACCGGCAACCTCTTCGGCGACATTCTCTCCGACGAAGCCGCCATGCTGACAGGTTCCATCGGCATGCTGCCCTCGGCCTCGCTGGACCAGGACAGGAAGGGCATGTACGAGCCCTGCCACGGTTCCGCGCCCGATATCGCCGGCCGTGGCGTGGCCAATCCGCTGGCCACGGTTCTTTCGCTGGCCATGATGCTGCGCTACACCTTCGGCGCCGAAGACGCGGCGAAGGCCATTGAAGTGGCAGTCGGCCAGGTGCTCGACCAGGACCTGCGCACGCCGGACATCTTTACCGAGGGCATGAAGAAGGTCGGCACGGAGGAAATGGGCGAGGCGGTCGTCGCCGCGCTGTGATTTTTTCTCCCTCTCTCCATGCAATGGGGAGAGGGTTGGGGTGAGGGGCGGAGGCTTCGGTTCCCACTCCTCACCCTGACCCTCTCCGCATGCGGGAGAGGGAAATAATCAAGAATTCGATTTTGAGAAGGTGAACAACATGAAGGTGGGTCTGGTGGGCTGGCGCGGCATGGTGGGTTCGGTGCTCATGCAGCGCATGGTGGAAGAAAATGATTTCGCACTGATCGAGCCGTATTACTTCTCGACCTCCAGCGCCGGCGGCAAGGCGCCGGCTTTCGGCGGCAAGGCCGCGCCTGCGCTGCTGGAGGCGAATTCCGTCGAGGCCCTCAGGGGCATGGACGTGATCATCACCTGCCAGGGCGGCGACTACACCAACGAAATCTTTCCGAAGCTGCGTGCCGCCGGCTGGAACGGCTACTGGATCGACGCCGCCTCCGCGCTGCGCATGAATGACGACGCCGTCATCGTGCTCGACCCGGTGAACGACCACGTCATCCGCCAGGCGCTGGAAAAGGGCGTCAGGAACTACATCGGCGGCAACTGCACCAACTCCATCATGCTGATGGGCATGGGCGGGCTGTTCCGCGAAGGCCTGGTCGAGTGGGTCAGTTCCATGACCTACCAGGCGGCTTCCGGCGGCGGCGCCAACCACATGCGCGAACTGCTGAAGGGCATGGGCGTGATCCATTCGGCCGTAGCCGACGAGCTGGCGACGCCGGCTTCTGCGATTCTGGACATCGACCGCAAGGTGGCGCAGGCCATCCGTCACGACGTGCCGAGCGAATTTTTCGGCGCGCCGCTGGCCGGCGGCCTGATTCCCTGGATCGACAAGCAGCTCGACAACGGTCAGTCCAAGGAAGAGTGGAAGGGCCAGGCCGAAGTGAACAAGATCCTCGGCAGCAGCAGCACCATTCCGGTCGATGGTCTGTGCGTGCGCATCGGCGCCATGCGCTGCCACAGCCTCGCGCTCACCGTGAAGCTGAAGCAGGACCTGCCGCTGTCGGAAATCGAAGCCCTCATCAAGTCGGGCAACGACTGGGTGAAGTTCGTGCCCAACGATCGCGAGATCAGCGTGAAGGAACTGACGCCGGCGGCCATCACCGGCGGCCTCAAGATCGGCGTCGGCCGCGTGCGCAAGCTGAACATGGGGCCGCAATACCTGTCCGCCTTCGTGATCGGCGACCAGCTGCTCTGGGGCGCCGCCGAGCCGCTGCGGCGCATGCTGCGCATCCTGCTCGGCAAGTAAGACGACACGCGCAACCCGTCCGCTCCGCAGGGAGCGGACGGGTTGTTCTTTTTGGCGGCGGCTCCGCGCAGCGGCTTCGACAACTCCTGTCGGGCCTGCGCGGATCCGTCGGGATTGAGCTCAGAGCTGGAGTGACATCATGACTACGGGACTGAAGCTGGCCATCGTCGGCGCCACGGGTGAAGTGGGCCGGGCCGTGCTGGCCATGATCGAGGAGCGCGAGCTGCCGCTGGCGGCGCTTCATGTGCTGGCGTCTGCCGCGTCGGCGGAGGAAACGCTCCTGTACAAGAATCGTCCGCTGCTGGTCGGCGATCTCGGCGAGTTCGATTTTGCCAAGGTCGACGTCGCGATCTTCGCCGCGCCGGCCGCCGTCGCCGAAGCCTTCGTGCCGCGCGCGCGCAAAGCGGGCTGCCGCGTCATCGATCACTCTGCCGCCTTCCGGCTCGCGGGCGACGTGCCGCTGCTGATCGAGGGCATGCCGGTGCCCGAGGCGGATCTCGTCGCCTGTCCGGGGGCGCTCGCCGCGCTGCTCGCGCCCGTGCTGAACCGCCTGCACGACATCCGCAGCGTCCAGGTCACGCTGCTCTCGCCGGTATCGGCGGCGGGGCGCGCCGGCGTGCGCGAGCTGGCCGGGCAGACCGGCGAGCTGCTCAACGGCCGCGGCATCGAGCCTGCCGTGTTTCCGGCCCAGATCGCCTTCAATGCGCTGCCGCTGGCGGAGCCCTTGTCCGGGGCGCTGATGGACGAGCTGGAGCGGCTGCTGCCGCTGGCCTTTCCGGTTGCGGTGGCGGCGGTCAGGGTGCCGGTTTTTTATGGCCTGACGCTGGCCGTCAGCGTCCAGACCGAGGCGCCGGTGAGCCTGGACGGGCTGCGCCAGGCCTTGCTTGCCGCCGGGGTACGGGAAGCGGATTCCGATTCCGGTCAAGGGCTTGCAACGCCGGTAACGGAGGCGTCGGGCCAGGATGGCATCTGTCTCGCCAGCCTGCAGGCGCTGCCGGCACCGCTGGAAGGTGTCCAGCTCTGGCTGGTCGGAGACAACGTCCGGCAGGGCGGCGCGCGGCACAGCGTTTATATCCTCGAAAAATGGATAAAAGACTTTAAATATTGATACTTACAGAAACCTTGTGATACAAATTCTAGGAAAGTATCTGTAGGCGGGTTAAAAAATGATCTGCCAACCTTTCCGGCGCTGCTTTAGCCGGGGGTTCACAGGGCTAGAAAATAACCAATAAAGGAATCCGATGATGGTCTTGCGTAAGCTTGCGGTTGCCTTGCTGAGTGCCGGCGTGATGTTGCCGGGACTGGGTCATGCGTTAGCCGTAAAAGAATTACAGACCAAGTCTGCACTGGGGGAACCTTTTCAGGCCGAGATCGATCTCGTCGAGGTGGGCGACCTGACGCCGGAAGAGATCAAGGTCAGCCTCGCGACCCAGGAAGATTTCGATCGCATGGGCATCGAGCGCAACTATTTCCTCGCCGAGCTCAAGTTCGAGGTCGTGATCAATCCGGGCGCCCGTGCTTACGTCAAAGTCACGAGCGCCAAGCCGGTAGTCGAGCCTTATCTGGATTTCGTCGTGCGCATCGCCTGGCCGGGCAATGCGCGTCTGCAGGAAATGACGGCGCTGCTCGATCCGCCCATCGTTTCCGATATGGCCGCCCCTGAAGTCAACGCCGCGGTAAGCACCGCTCCCGAAGCGCCGCTGGATGCCGTTCCGGTCGAGGCCGCTGTGACGGCGCCGGAGGCATCCGCTCCTCCCGCCGAGGCGGCGTCCGAAGTACCGCCGCCGGTCGTGGCCGAGCCGCTGCCGGCTCCCGCGCCCGCTCCGCAACCGGTTGCGCCTGCGCCGGCTCCCGAGCCGGCCCCTGCCGCCAGCTATCGCACCAGGTCGGGCGACACGATGGCGCGCATCGCGCAGCAGTTCCGTCCGGCCGACGCCACCGTCACCCAGACCATGGTCGCCATCCAGCGCGCCAATCCGGATGCTTTTGCCAACAACAACATCAACCTGCTGAAGCGCGGCCAGGTGCTGCGGATTCCGTCCGAATCGCAGATGCGGGAAGTCAGCGCGCAGGAAGCCGTTGCCTCCTTGCGCGAGCAGACCGCAGCGTGGCGCGCCACACGACCGGCTCCGGCCGCGAAGCCGGCGCTGGAAGGCCAGCAGCTCGACGCCACGAGCCAGGCGCCTGCCAAGGCTTCCGCGCCTGCTGCGCAAGCCAGGGCCGAGATGAAGCTGCTCGGCGCCGAGGCCGGCAAGGCGGGCGCAGCGGCTGCCGGTACGGAGCAGGGCGCCGCGGTCAAGCCCGAAGAGGCACGCAAGCTCAAGGACATCAAGGCCAGGACGGAATCCGTCAAGGCCGACAAGAAAAAACTGGCCGGCAAGGTCGACGGCCTCGAAGCCCGGATCAGGGCCAACGACAAGCAGGTCGACCTGCAGAATGCCCGCCTGGCCGAGCTCGACGCGCAGCTGAAGCAGCAGCAGGCCCGGCAGGAAGCTGCCAAGGCGGCAGCGACGCCGGCCAAGCCGGGCGCTGCCCCGGTGCCGGCGCCTGCCGAGCCGACCGCTGCGGCCCCGCAACCGCTGCCCGAGGCTACGCCTGCGCCGGTCCAGCCCAAGCCCGCGACGCCCCGGAAGCCGGTCGTGGCCGAAGCTCCTGCTGAAGCAGAGCCGGGCGGCCTGCTGCCGCTGATTGCCGCCGGTGGCGCCGCGCTGCTGGCGGTGATCGGCGGTGGCTGGTGGTGGAACCAGCGTCGCCGCCGTGACGAGGCCGCCGCCCATGAAGAGCTTGCCGGGCTGGATGCCGGCGGCGACTCCAGCGACGATTTTTCCTTCGCTACGGAAGAGAACGCCGGCGCGGACGACGACTGGCTGAATGCTTCCGGCGCACCGGCCGGCGCGGGCGACCAGATCCTTGCCGATCCGCTGGAAGAGGCCGAGCAGTACATCGCCTACGAGCGCTATCCGCAGGCCGTGGCCCTGCTGAAAAAGGCTGTGCAGCAGAACCCGGAGCGCGGCGACCTGCGCCTGAAGCTGCTCGAATGCCTGGCGCATACCGGCGACCAGAAGGCCTTCGCCGAGCAGGAAGCCTGGTTCGAGAGTGCCGGCGACCTCGATTCGCTGGCGCGTGCCGAAGAGCTCAAGAGCGGCATGTCTGCGCCGGCGGCTGTCGCGCAGGACGATGACTTCAGCTTCGACCTGGAGGCGGACGCCGAGCCGGCGGCTGCAGGCGCCGGCGACGGCATGCCGTCGCTGGAAGACCTCGAGATGGATTTCAACGCCACGGTTTCCGGCAGCAGCCCCGCTCTGGCTGCCGTCAAGGCTGCCGATCTCGATTTCGATGCGCTGGAATCCGGCTTCGAAGCGACCGGAGCGTCCGATGCTCTCGGTCTTGATCTAGAGGCCTCGTCGTTTGCCGAGCCGAAAGCGGCCCCGGCCGATACCGGCCTGGAGTTCTCGCTCGAAGACGAGTTCGCTGCCGCCGGCGGCAGTTCCAGCCTCGGCGAGCTGGAGGATTTCGAAAACCTGCCGGACCTCGCGCCGGAGCCCGGCAAGCCTGCGGCGGCCCCGCCGGAAAGCGACGACCTGAGCTTCAGCCTCGACGACCTCGAGTTCGCTGCCGAGCCGGCCCCGGCCGCCAGGGCGGAAGCGCCGGCCGCCGACCTCTCGCTCGACAGCGATTTCAGCCTGGATGAAAGCTTCGACGACGGCCTGGCTGCGCCCGCCCCCCGTTTCGACGACCCCATGCGCGCCGCGCCCGCGCCCGCGCTTGCCGCGGACGATCTCTCACTCGACATGGACGAGGCCACGCTGGCCCAGCCCGCACCGGCGCCTGCCGCTGCTGACCTCGGCATGGATGACGAGTTCGACTTCCTCGCCGACAGCGACGAAAACGCGACCAAGCTCGACCTGGCCCGTGCCTACATCGACATGGGCGACATGGAAGGCGCGCGCGACATCCTGCAGGAAGTGATGAGCGAAGGCAGCGCGCCGCAGAAGGACGAAGCCAAGGGACTGCTCGCCCAGGTGGGATGAGGCGAGTTGCTACCTTGACGAAGGGCGGCCCGAAAAAGCTGCCCTTCTTTTTTGCAGGAATTCGCATGCGCCTTGCCATCGGTGTCGACTTCAACGGACGCGCCTATCGCGGCTGGCAGACCCAGCAGCCGGGCATCGCCAGCGTGCAGGCGACGCTGGAGAAGGCGATCGGCCGCGTGGCGGACCAGCCGGTGACGGTGATTGCCGCCGGGCGCACCGACGCCGGCGTGCACGCCTCGGGAATGGTGGCGCACTTCGATACGGAGGCCGTGCGCAGCGAGCGCAACTGGCTGCTCGGCGTGAACACGCTTTTGCCGGACGACATCGCCCTGCGCTGGATCACGCCGGTCAGCGCAGAATTCCATGCGCGCTTCAGGGCCGTGGCGCGCCGCTACCGCTACGTCATCTTCAATCATCCGCAGCGTTCCAGCCTGCTGTCCGGCATGGCCACCTGGCATTACCACGCGCTCGATCTGGCGCGCATGCAGGCCGCCGCCCTTCACCTGGTCGGCGAGCGCGATTTCACTTCCTTCCGGGCCGTTGGCTGCCAGGCGAAGAAGGCGGTGCGCAACGTGCACTTCCTGACCCTGACGCAGGCGGGGCCGCTGATCGTGCTCGACATCCAGGCGGACGGCTTCCTGCACCACATGGTGCGCAATATCGCCGGCGTGCTGATGGCCATCGGGCAGGGCAAGGCCGAGCCGGCCTGGGCGCGCCAGGTGCTCGACGCCCGCGACCGCAGCCTGGGCGGCGTGACGGCGCCGGCCGACGGGCTTTATTTCGTGGACGCGCTCTATCCCGAGCAGTTCGCCCTGCCCAGGGAGGCGCCCGGACCGGCTTTTCTGGCGGGAATTGTTCCGTCCCCGTAGCTGCTAAGGCCTGCCGATGGCTGCTAGAATCCGGCCCTTTCCACGTGGGTTTCCGCCTTGTCCACACGAGTTCGCGTCAAGATCTGCGGGATCACCCGCCTCGAGGATGCCCGCGCCGCGGCAGCAGCGGGGGCGGACGCCATCGGCCTCGTGTTCTTTGCGCAAAGTCCGCGCTGCATCGGGCCGGAAACCGCCGCCGCCATCGTGCGCGCGCTGCCGCCTTTCGTGACGACGGTGGGCCTGTTCGTGAATGCGGACGCCGCGGCGGTGCGCGCCGTGCTGAAGGCCGTGCCGCTGTCGCTGCTGCAGTTCCATGGCGAGGAAGACAACGCGTTCTGTGCGCAGTTCGGCCGGCCCTGGCTCAAGGCGCTGCCGGTGCGCCCTGATAGCGACATCGCGGCCGCCATCGCCGCCTTTCCCGACGCGTCCGGCATCCTGCTCGATGCCTGGCATCCCCGCTTGAAGGGCGGCACCGGGCAAGCCTTCGACTGGAAAAGTTTTCCCCGCGAGAGCCGCCAGCCGCTGATCCTGGCCGGCGGACTCGCTCCCGACAATGTGGCCGAGGCTGTGCGCCTGACCCGTCCCTATGCCGTCGATGTCAGCGGCGGCGTGGAGGCGAGGACAGCCGACGGCAGCGTGCGGAAGGGCATCAAGGATGCTCGATCGATCAAGGCATTTATCGACGCGGTAAATGCAGGAGCGCAGTGACGTGAACCAGCCTGTCGATTATTCGAAGTTCCCCGATGCCCGAGGCCATTTCGGCATCCACGGCGGCCGTTTCGTTTCCGAAACGCTGATGAGCGCGCTGGTCGAACTCGAAAAGCTTTACCTGCGTCTGAAAGACGATCCGGAGTTCCTTGCCGAGTTCGATCGCGATCTCTCCTTTTACGTCGGCCGTCCCTCGCCGCTGTATCACGCCGAGCGCTGGAGCCGCGAGCTCGGCGGCGCGCAGGTCTATCTCAAGCGCGAAGACCTGAACCACACCGGCGCGCACAAGGTGAACAACACCATCGGCCAGGCGCTGCTCGCCAAGCATTCCGGCAAGACGCGCGTGATCGCCGAAACCGGCGCCGGCCAGCACGGCGTGGCGACGGCGACCATCGCCGCGCGCCTCGGCCTCGAGTGCGTGGTGTACATGGGCGAGGAGGACGTCAGGCGCCAGTCCATGAACGTCTATCGCATGAAGCTGCTCGGCGCGACCGTGGTGCCGGTGACTTCGGGCTCGAAAACGCTGAAAGACGCGATGAACGAGGCCATGCGCGACTGGGTCACCAACGTCGACAACACCTTCTACATCATCGGCACCGTGGCGGGCCCGCACCCCTATCCCATGCTGGTGCGCGATTTCCAGTGCGTCATCGGCCGCGAGGCGCGCGAGCAGTGTCTGCGGCAGGCCGGGCGTTTGCCCGATGCGCTGGTCGCCTGCGTCGGCGGCGGCTCCAATGCGATCGGTTTGTTCCATCCCTTCCTGAACGACGAAAGCGTCGCGATGTACGGCGTCGAGGCCGCGGGCCACGGCCTCGATTCCGGCGCGCATGCGGCGCCGCTCAATGCCGGCCGTCCCGGTGTGCTGCACGGCAACCGCACCTATCTGATGGAGGACGACAACGGCCAGATCATCGAGACGCACTCCGTTTCCGCCGGCCTCGATTATCCCGGCGTCGGTCCCGAGCACAGCTGGCTGAAAGATATCGGTCGCGTGCACTACGTCGGCATCACCGATGACGAGGCGCTGGCCGGATTCCGCGAGCTCACGCGCAAGGAAGGCATCATTCCCGCGCTGGAGTCGAGCCATGCCATCGCCTATGTGCGGAAGTTCGCGCCGCTGCTGGAGCGCGACCGGATCATCGTCTGCAATCTCTCCGGTCGGGGCGACAAGGACCTGCTGACGGTGGCGAAGATCGACGGAATCTCCGTGTAGGCCCAAGGCGCTGCCTGCAAGAACCCTGGAAAAGAACCCATGTCACGAATTGCCGACTGTTTTGCCGCGCTGAAGGCCAGTAATCGCAGGGCGCTGATTCCCTACATCGTCGCCGGCGACCCCGAGCCGACCATCACGGTGCCGGCCCTGCACGCCCTGGTGAAGGCGGGCGCCGACATCATCGAGCTCGGCGTGCCGTTCTCCGATCCCATGGCGGACGGGCCCGTCATCACCAGGGCGCACGAGCGCGCGCTGAAGCACAACGTCAGCCTGCGCGACGTGCTGGCCATGGTGGGCGAGTTCCGCCAGCGCAACCAGAACACGCCGGTGGTGCTGATGGGCTATCTCAACCCGGTGGAGGTGATGGGCTATGAACGCTTCGCCGCGGCGGCCGCGGCGGCCGGCATCGACGGCCTGCTCACCGTCGACCTGCCGCCGGAAGAGGCGGAACCGCTGACGGCCGCGCTGCGCCCGCGCGGCATCGACCCCATCTACCTGCTGGCGCCGACCACCGAGCCTGAGCGCATACGCCTGATCACGGCAGCGGCCAGCGGCTACGTCTATTATGTCTCCCTGAAGGGCGTGACCGGGGCCAGCACCCTGGACATTCCGGCGGTGGCCGAACGCCTCGGCGCCATCCGTGCCGTCAGCGAATTGCCCATCGGGGTGGGTTTTGGTATCAAGGATGCGGAGTCTGCCGCGGCGGTCGCGGCCCATGCGGACGGTGTGGTGGTGGGCTCGGTGCTGGTCGAGGCGATCGCCCGCCTGCAGGGCGACGTCTCTGCGATTCCCGCCGCGCTCGCCGCTATCCTGCAGGATATGCGCGAGGCCATGGATCGTCGCTGATGCGGTTGCAGGGAAGGAGGCCAGTCCGGCCGCGCCGGACCGAACGGCGTGCAAGGGTAAAAACATGAGCTCCAGCTGGATCGAAAAAATTCTCCCCAACGTCGGCAAGAGTGCCGACGAGCGTCGCAATTCCGTGCCCGAGGGCCTCTGGCGCAAGTGCCCGAAGTGCGACGCCGTGCTCTACAAGCCCGAGCTCGATCGCAACCTGAGCGTCTGCCCGAAGTGCGAGCATCATCTGCGCATCAACGCGCGCGAACGTCTCGACATGTTCCTCGACAAGGACGGTCGCGAGGAGGTTGCCGCCGACATCGCGCCGGACGACCGCCTGAAATTCAGGGACAGCAGGAAATACAGGGACCGCATCGTGGCGGCGCAGAAGGAAACCGGCGAGAAGGACGCGCTCGTCGTGATGAAGGGCCATCTCAACCAGATGCCCCTGGTCGTGGCGGCTTTCGAGTTCAGCTATATGGGCGGCTCCATGGGCTCCGTGGTCGGCGCCAAGTTCGTGGCGGCGGTGGATGTGTGCCTCGCGCATAGGATTCCGCTGGTGTGCTTTGCCGCTTCCGGCGGCGCGCGCATGCAGGAGGCGCTGTTCTCGCTGATGCAGATGGCGAAGACGGCGGCGGCGCTGGAGAAGATGAAGCTGGCCGGCGTGCCCTTCATTTCCGTGATGACCGACCCGGTCTACGGCGGCGTTTCCGCCAGCCTCGCCATGCTCGGCGACATCAATGCCGCCGAGCCGAACGCGCTGATCGGTTTCGCCGGCCCGCGCGTGATCGAGCAGACGGTGCGGCAGAAGCTGCCGGAGGGCTTCCAGCGTTCGGAATTCCTGCTGGCGCACGGCGCCGTGGACATCATCATCCCCCGTCACGAGATGCGCGACACGCTGTTCCGCCTGCTGGCGAAACTGACCCACTATCCGCTGTAGCCGGGAGCGACGATAATCGCCGCGGTTTTTTCGAGAAATCGGCCGTCCCGGCCGATTTCTCATTTGCAGGACCCCTTGCCGACATGACTTCCCCGCGTTCGCTTGCAGACTGGCTGTCGTGGCTGGAGGGACACCATCCCCGGGCCATCGACCTCGGCCTCGAGCGCGTGGGCGCCGTCGCCGACCGGCTCGGGGTGCGCGCGCCCGCTTGCCCGGTCATCACCGTCGGCGGCACCAACGGCAAGGGCTCCACCGTCGCGATGCTGGCCGGCATCTATCGCGCCGCCGGCCTCAAGGTGGGCGCCTATACCTCGCCGCATATCCTGCGCTTCAACGAGCGCGTCGCCATCGACGGCAGGCCGGTGGCCGACACCACGCTGGTTGCCGCCTTCGAGAAAGTGGAGGCGGCGCGCGGCGAAGTCTCGCTGACCTATTTCGAATTCACCACGCTGGCGGCTTTCGTGATTTTTCGCGAGGCGGCGCTCGATGTCGCCGTGCTGGAAGTCGGTCTCGGCGGCCGGCTCGATGCCGTGAACCTCGTCGATGCCGATGTCGCCGTCGTCACCAGCATCGGCGTCGATCACGTGGAATACCTCGGCGCCAGCCGCGAGCTCATCGCCGTCGAGAAGGCCGGCATCTTCCGCCGCGGCCGCCCCGCCATCTGCGGCGACGCTGATCCTCCGCCGACGCTGCTGGCGCAGGCGCAGCAGACGGGCGCCGTGCTCTCCTGCCGCGGCCGGGATTTCGATTTCCGCGAGGAAGGCGGAGGCTGGGCCTGGCACGACGCCCACCGCGTCCTGACCGGCTTGCCGAAGCCGGCGCTGGCCCTGGAGAACGCGGCCACCGCGCTGGCCGCGCTGTATGCCGCGCCGGTCCCGGTCGCCGAGGCGGCGCTGCGCGACGGCCTGCGCCAGGCTGCGCTGCCCGGCCGCCTGCAGGCCGTCGCGGAGTCGCCGCTGCTGCTGCTCGATGTCGCTCACAATCCGCAGGGCGCTGCCTTCCTGATGCGCCAGCTGCCGCGCGCCCGGCCGGGACAGCGCACCTTCGCCGTCTTCGCCATGCTCGCGGACAAGGACATCGCCGGCGTCGTCGACGCCTGCCTCGGGCGTATCGACAGCTGGTTCGCGGCGGCGCTGGAGGCACCGCGCGGCGCGCCGGCCGACCTGCTGTCCCGCTTGCTGCGCGCGCGCGGTTGTCATGTGGGCGGCGAGTGCCGCACGGTGGTGGCGGCGCTGGAGGCGGCTCGTCAGCAGGCGCGGCCTGCCGATAGAATCCTGGTCTTTGGTTCCTTCCATACCGTTGCCGCCGCGCAAGCGGCGCTGCTGGCGCACGAGGTCGAGTAATGGAAAGAGAAATCAAGCAACGCCTGCTGGGCGGGCTTGTGCTGGTGGCGGGAGCCGCGCTGTTCCTGCCGGTGCTGCTCGATGGTTCCGGTGCCTCCCTGACCGTGCCGCCGCTGCCCGCGCCGCCCCGGGTGGCCGGCGTGGACGAGATCGCCCCGAGCCTGGATGCGAAGGTCGAGGCGGCCACGCAGGCGGTGGATGCGGCCCATGCAGGCCGCGAGACCGGCGCGCCCGAGACGGCTGAAGCCGCGCCCGAGGCAAGCGATGCCAGCGCGCCCGCGGAGGTGGCCCCCGCTGCGGCGGCGCCGGCCGCTGCCGGGCAGCCGCGCCTGGCGGCCGAGCAAGCCGCCCTGGAGAAGGCACGACAGGAAAAAGCCGCGCCGGAAACGGCAGCTCCGGCAAAAGCCGCTGCGGCGGCCGCTCCCGCGCGCAAGCCCGCCACGACGATCACGCCGCCGGCGGCCTGGGTGGTGCAGGTGGCCAGCCTGTCGAGCCGCGACAAGGCCGAGGCGCTGGTGCAGAAACTGCGCCGCAAAAATTATCCGGCGGTGATTTCGCCGCAGGGCACGGCCTGGCGAGTCATGGTGGGCCCCGAGCTGAGCCGCGATATGGCGGAGTCCATGCAGGCGAAGCTGGCGGCCGATCCCGACCTGCGGCTGAACGGCTGGGTGCAGAGCTACAAACCCTGAGCCGGGCTGGCGGGCTGTCGATGGATATTTATCGCCGGCTTACCTACAATTCGCGCCGCCGGCATTCCTCTGCCGCTTGGCGTTTTCAGGCGTTGAATTTTCACCAGGAGAGTTCGGGACATGCATCCCGCTGACGGGGTGATCCTCGCGATCATCGCCATCTCCATGCTTTTCGGTGTGTTTCGCGGCCTGGTGCGCGAGGCCTTCAGCCTGGCCGGCTGGGTCGCCGCCTACCTGGTGGCGCGCATCTTCGGCGCCGCGGCCGAGTCGCTCCTGGTGGACTACATCGCGACGCCGTCGCTGCGTCTCGCCGCCGCCTGGGGCGGCCTCTTCGTGGTGACGCTGCTGCTCGCGGCACTCGCCGGCTACATGGTGCAGAGCCTGATGGAGCAGGCCGGGGCAGGGGGCGTCAACCGGGCGCTGGGCGGCGCGTTCGGCTTCGTGCGCGGGCTCATCGTGGTGCTGGCGGGGCTCGTCCTGCTGGCGCCGTTCGTGAGCCGCGAC
This sequence comes from Pseudomonadota bacterium, assembly GCA_049320605.1. GTDB lineage: Bacteria > Pseudomonadota > Gammaproteobacteria > Pseudomonadales > Moraxellaceae > UBA2031. The sequence goes on from JBMOQI010000013.1 coordinate 398,355, forward strand.
GCCTGGTGGAAAGAAGCGGCATTGCCGCAGCAGTTCATGCGCTATGAGCTGCTGGGGCGGGAACTGAAGCAGAAGGTGGTGCAGGCGGCGAAGGATGCCGGACGCGAGAAGCCGGCAGAGGACGAGTCAGCCCGGCAACGGTAATTCTTCGAGGTTCTTCTATGTGCGGAATCGTGGCGATTGCAGGCAAGTCTGCGGTCAACCAGAGTCTCTATGACGCACTGACGGTGCTGCAGCACCGTGGCCAGGACGCCGCCGGCATCGTCACCTGCCACAACGGCCGGCTCTTCCTGCGCAAGGAAAACGGCATGGTGCGCGACGTTTTCCACACCCGCCACATGATGCGCCTGATCGGCAACTTCGGCATCGGCCACGTGCGCTATCCCACCGCCGGCTCCTCCAGCTCCGCCGAAGCGCAGCCGTTCTACGTGAACTCGCCCTACGGCATCACGCTCGCCCACAACGGCAACCTCACCAACGCCCACGAGATCGCCCGCGAGCTCTTCCGCACCGACCTGCGCCACATCAACACCGATTCCGATTCCGAAGTCCTGCTCAACGTCTTCGCGCACGAGCTGCAGGCCCAGAACAAGTTCAACCCCGGCGAAGACGACATCTTCGCCGCCGTTTCCGCCGTGCACAAACGCTGCCGCGGCGCCTATGCCGTGGTGGCCATGATCACCGGCTACGGCGTCGTCGGTTTCCGCGATCCGCACGGCATCCGCCCCATCATCTTCGGCGAGCGCGACACCGACGCCGGCAAGGAATACATCGTGGCCTCGGAGTCCGTGGCCATCACCTCGCTGGGCTACCGCGTCGTGCGCGACCTGGCGCCCGGCGAAGCCGTGTTCATCAACTCGGAGGGCCGGCTCTTCACCCGCCAGTGCGCGGAAAAGACGCAGTTCTCGCCCTGCATCTTCGAATACGTCTACTTCGCCCGCCCCGATTCCATCATCGACAACATCTCGGTGCACAAGGCCCGCCTGCGCATGGGCGAGCGCCTCGCCGCCAAGATCAGGCGCGAGTGGGGCAGCCACGACATCGACGTGGTCATCCCCATTCCCGACACCAGCCGCACTTCCGCGCTCGAGCTCGCCAACCAGCTCAACGTGAAGTACCGCGAAGGCTTCATCAAGAACCGCTACATCGGCCGCACCTTCATCATGCCGGGGCAGGGCCAGCGCCGTAAGTCGGTACGCCAGAAGCTGAACCCCATCGGGCTGGAATTCCAGGGCAAGAACGTGCTGCTGGTGGACGACTCCATCGTGCGCGGCACCACCTGCCGCGAGATCATCCAGATGGCGCGCGACGCCGGCGCTAACAAGGTCTATTTCGCCTCGGCCGCGCCGGCGGTGAAGTTTCCCAACGTCTACGGCATCGACATGCCGGCGCGCAGCGAGCTGATCGCGGCCGGCCACAGCGAGGACGAGGTCTGCGCCATGATCGGCGCCGACGGCCTGATCTACCAGGACCTCGACGACCTCATCGCCGCGGCCCGCGAAGGCAATCCGCATATCGAGCGTTTCGACTGCTCCGTGTTCAACGGCGACTACGTCACCGGCGACATCGACGAGGCCTACCTCGACATGCTGCAGACCGCGCGCAACGACGCCGCCAAGAAGAGAAAGAACGGCGAGGACTCGCCCGAGTCCACCATCGTCGACCTGTCCAACGGCGCCTGAGGGCGCCTGTTGCGGTTCGCGGCTTCGGCCGCGAACCGTCCTTCGAGCTCCAGATTGCCCCGCCGCCTTCCGGCTCCGCGCCGGGCTGGTGCATACTGCCGTTCCGGGATTTTCCGCCAGCAGGAGCCGGCCATGGGCCACGACCACGACCACGATCCATCCGGACTGGGCTTCGACAGCCTGGCCATCCGTGCCGGCCAGGCGCGCACGCATGAAGGCGAGAACAGCGAGCCCCTCTTCCTGACCTCGTCCTTCGTGTTCGGCAGCGCGGCGGAGGCCGCGGCGCGCTTCGGCGGCAGCCAGCCCGGCAACATCTACTCGCGTTTCACCAATCCCACCGTGCGCAGCTTCGAGCAGCGCCTGGCGGCGCTGGAAGGCGGCGAGCGCTGCGTCGCCACCAGCTCGGGCATGGCCGCCATCCTTGCCACCTGCCTCGGCCTGCTGCAGGCAGGCGACCATATCGTGTCCTCGCGCAGCATCTTCGGCACCACCAGCGTGCTGTTCGAGAAATACCTGAAGAAATTCGGCGTCGCGACGAGCTTCGTGGCGCAGGCCGATGTCGCGGCCTGGGAAAAGGCGATCACGCCGCAGACCCGGCTTTTCTTCCTGGAAACGCCGAGCAACCCGCTTTGCGAAATCGCCGACATCGCGGCGCTCGCCGAGGTCGCGCATCGCCACGGCATCCTGCTCGCCGTCGACAACTGCTTCTGCACGCCGGCGCTGCAGCGTCCGCTCGAGCTGGGCGCCGACATCGTCATCCATTCCGCCACCAAGTACATCGACGGTCAGGGCCGCGTGCTGGGCGGCGCCGTGATCGGCCGCCAGAAGGAAATGGACGAAGTCTTCGGCGTGGTGCGCACCGGTGGCCCGACCCTGAGCGCCTTCAACGCCTGGGTCTTCCTGAAGGGCCTGGAGACGCTGCGCCTGCGCATGACGGCGCACTCCGCGAGCGCGCTGCAGCTCGCCGCCTGGCTGGAGGCGCAGCCGCAGGTGGCGCGCGTGTTCTACGCCGGCCTGCCGTCGCATCCGCAGCACGCGCTGGCGGCGCGCCAGCAGCGCGCCTTCGGCGGCGTGCTGTCCTTCGCGCTGAAGGGGGGCAGGGAAGAAGCCTGGCGTTTCATCGATGCGACGAAACTGCTCTCCATCACCGCCAACCTCGGCGACGCCAAGAGCACCATCACGCATCCGGCCTCCACCACGCACGGCCGCCTCTCCCCGGAGGCCAGGGCCGCCGCCGGCATCACCGAGGGCCTGATCCGCATCGCGGTGGGGCTGGAGGACATCGCCGACATCAGGGCCGACTGCCAGCGCGGCCTGGCCGCACTGTGAGCCGCGGCGCGCCGGCAGTCGCGGGGCCGACAGCGGCGCGTCGATAGCGCGCCACGTGCGGCACCTACGGCGCGAGACCCCGGCAATTTCCCTGGCGCCGGTGTTTTTCAATCGCCCGATGATGCTATGTTCCGGAGCATGGCCGCGCCGCCGGTCCTTTCCGGAACATGACAATATCGCCATGCCTGCCCTGAATCCCGTGCTTGCCGCGCTGGGGAACGTCATCCTCGGCAAACCCGAACAACTGAAGCTCGCGCTGGCCTGCCTGCTGGCCCGCGGTCACCTGCTCATCGAGGATCTGCCCGGCATGGGCAAGACCACGCTGGCGGAAGCGCTGGCCCGCGTGCTGGGGCTCAGCTACCAGCGCATCCAGTTCACCAGCGACATGCTGCCCGCCGACATCATCGGCGTGTCCGTGTTCAATGCGCAGACGCAGCAGTTCGAATTCCGCCAGGGCGCGGTCTTCACGCAGCTCCTGCTCGCCGACGAGATCAACCGCACCACGCCGAAAACGCAGAGCGCGCTGCTGGAGGCCATGGAAGAACACCAGGTCACGGCCGATGGCGTGACGCGCAAGCTGCCGCAGCCCTTTTTCGTCATCGCCACGCAGAATCCCTCGACGCAGATGGGCACTTTTCCGCTGCCGGAATCGCAGCTCGACCGCTTCCTGATGCGCATCCAGCTCGGCTATCCCGATGCGCGCGCCGAACGCACCCTGCTCAGGGGCGGCGACCGCCGCGTGCTGCTCGCCGGCCTCAGGCCGCAGGCCTCCGCGAAGGACCTGCAGGCCTGGCAGCAGGAGCTGGCAAAGGTGCACGTCAGCGATGCCGTGCTCGACTACGTGCAGCGCCTGGTGGCGCACACGCGCACCGCACCGGGCTTCCAGCACGGCCTCTCGCCGCGCGGCGCGCTGGCGCTGCTGCACGCCGCGCAGGGCTGGGCCTTCGTGTGCGGCCGCGACCACCTGCTGCCGGAAGACGTGCAGGCCGTGCTGCCGTCGGTGGCCGAGCACCGCCTGCGCGGCGGGCTCGAGGACCACGGCCGCACGCACAGCCTGACCACGCAGCTGCTGAAAGCGGTGGACGTGATCGGCTGACGCCGCATCGGCGGGTCGGGCTTCAGCCTGACGACGGCGGCCCGGCTGGCGCCCCAGGCTGAAGCCCGACCCGCAAGCAGCAATAACACGAACCCGTATACGCATTTATGGCGCGCTTTTCCCGACTGCAGCAGTTTTACCGCACGCGCTGGCAGAGGTGGCTGGACCGCCGCATTCCGCGCGAGGTCCAGGTCACGCTGAACCAGCGCCGCATCTTCATCTTCCTGACCCGGCAGGGCGGCCTCGCCGCGCTCGTCATCGCCGCGCTCTTCGTCGGCGGCATCAATTACGCCAATAACCTGCTGCTGGCGGTCAGCTTCTTTCTCGCCAGCCTCTTCGTCATCGCCATCCACCACACCTACGCCAATCTCTCCGGCCTGCGCATCACCGCCGTGTCGGCGAGTCCGGCCTTTGCCGGCGAGGAGGCGCGCTTCCTGCTGCGCCTCGACGACGCGCGCGAGCGCGAGCATGAAAGCCTGCTGCTGGAGTGGAACGGCGCCGTCGTCCCCGTTGCGTGGGTGAACGGCGTGCAGGACGTCGCGGTGCCGCTGCCGACGGCGAAGCGCGGCTGGTTCCGCCCGCCGCGGCTCAGGCTCTCCTCGACGTATCCGCTCGGCCTGCTGCGCGCCTGGACCTGGCTGGACCTCGACATGGCCGCCATCGTCTATCCGCATCCCGAGGCCAGCGACGCCATGCCGACGGGGCCGGGCCGGGACGGCGAGGGCGAACGCCAGCGCCGGCGCGGCCACGAGGATTTCGACGGCCTCCGGAATTTCACGCCCGGCGATCCGCTCGCGCACGTTTCCTGGAAGCACCTCGCGCGCGGCCGCGGCCTGCTCACCAAGACCTATGCCAGCGAGGAAATCGGCAGCGACATGCTGGACTGGGACGCGCTGCCGGGCCTCGGCATCGAGACGCGCCTGTCGCGCCTCGCCTGGTGGGTGGTGATGCTGGCGCAGCAGAACCATGCCTACGGGCTGCGCCTGCCCGGCAGGGAGATCGCGGCCGGCATCGGCATCGAGCAGCGCGACGCCTGCCTGCGTGCGCTGGCGCTGTTCGGGCGCGAGGAGAAGCGGTGATGGACGGGCGCCTCACGCGGCCGGCGCGCCACTGGCAGGCGCTCGCGCTGTTCGCGGCGGTGCTGCCGCAGTACGAGCGCCTGCCGCTGTGGCTTGCGGCAGCCGTGGTGCTGGCCTGCCTGTGGCGGCTGGAGGCGGTGGAGCGGCGCTTTGGCCCCGCGCACACGCTGCTGCGCCTGCTCCTGCTGGCGGGCGGCATCGGCGGCGTCGTGCTCTCGCACCGCAGCCTGCTCGGGCCCGAAGGCGGCGTCTCATTCCTGATCGTCTGCGCGCTGCTGAAGATGCTGGAGTCGCGCACGCCGCGCGACGCTTTCGTTTCGGCGGTGCTGGGTTTCTTCGTGCTGGCCACCGCCTTTCTGTTCTCGCAGGCGCTGCTGCTGACCGTCTACGTGGGCCTGGCCAGCATCGTGCTGGTGGCGGCGCTCGTGGCGCTGCAGCAGCGCGAGGACGCCGGCGTGAAGCGCACCCTGCGCCGCGCCACGGTGCTGGTGGGGCAGGCGGTCCCGCTCATGCTCATCCTCTTCGTGTTCTTTCCGCGCCTGCCGCCCCTGTGGACGCTCAATCTCTCGCAGGGCAGCGGCCGCAGCGGCATGAGCGACAGCATGAGCCCGGGCGACATCGCCAGCCTCAGCGAATCGGCGGCCACCGCCTTCCGCGTCGAGTTCCAGGGCGCGCCGCCCCCGGCCAGCGAGCTCTACTGGCGCGGCGTCGTGCTCAACTATTTCGACGGCGAGCGCTGGATCCAGAGCGAGCCGGTCCGCGAACCCGTGCTGCGGGGCGCCGAGCTCCGCCTGCCGGACTGGGTGTCGGGCGTCGACGCGGACAGCACACCGCTGCGCTACCGCATCATCCTGGAGCCGACCGACCAGCCCTGGCTCTTCGCCCTCGCGGTGCCGCGCTCCAGTACCGCCAAGGTCGGCGTCACCCGCGATGCACGCCTGGTCTACCGCGAGCCGGTGTTCGCGCGGCTGACCTACGACGTGCGCTCCTGGCCCGGCGCGCAGGTCGATGTCCGCGGCCTGCCGCACTGGATGCAGAAGCAGGCCCTGCAGCTGCCCACCGGCGGCAACCCGGAGGCGCGGCGCATGGCGGCGCGCTGGCGCAACGCCGTGGCCAGCGACGCGCGCTACGTCGACAACGTGCTCGACTGGTTCCGCCAGGAGCGTTTCTTCTACACGCTGGAGCCGCCCCGGCTCGGCGCGCAGCGCATCGACGACTTCCTGTTCCGCACGCGGCGTGGCTTCTGCGAGCACTACGCCTCGAGCTTCGTCTTCCTGATGCGCGCCGCCGGCATTCCCGCCCGCGTGGTGGCGGGCTACCAGGGCGGCGCGCCGGGTCCGCTCGGCGATTACTGGCTGGTGCGCCAGCTCGACGCGCACGCCTGGGCGGAAGTCTGGCTGCCCGGCCGGGGCTGGGTGCAGGTGGACCCGACCGCCGCCGTCGCGCCCGAGCGCATCCAGCGCGGCGCCGGCCAGCTCGCCACGCAGCGCGACTACTGGGGCGAAAGCGCGGCCGGCGCCGTGCGCCACGGCAGCTACCGGATGCTGGCCCGCCTGCGCGTCATGGCGGACTACATGAACTACCGCTGGCACCGCGACGTGCTGGGCTACGACAACACGCGCCAGGAAGGCCTCATGCAGCGCCTGCTCGGCGACACCGGCCTGCTGCGCCGGCTCGCCGTCATGGGCGTCGCCCTGGCCGCGGTGGCGGGGCTGCTGATGCTGCTCGCCCTGCGCGGCGAGCGCCGCGCGCTGCATCCCGTGGACCGCCTCTACCGTCGCTATTGCGCGCGCCTGGCCCGGCGCGGCGTGCCGCGCGAAGCCGGCGAGGGCCCGCTGGCCTTCGCGCGGCGCGTCGCGCGCCAGCAGCCCGCGCTGGCGGAGGAGGCGCAGGAATTCGCCCGGCTGTACACGGCGCTGCGCTACCGGCCCGCCGGGCGGCACGAGAAGGTTCTGCAGCGTCGCCTCCGGCAGATTTCCCGCGGTTCGCTGCGCGAGCGCCTGCGACTCTCCTGATCCGGTTTTCCGCCTTGAACGGGGCAGGGCGATTCAGTAAGATGCGCGCCTCGTTGCGGTGCTGCCGTAACGGACCCCAGGCGCGTAGCTCAGCTGGTTAGAGCATCACCTTGACATGGTGGGGGTCGCTGGTTCGAGTCCAGTCGCGCCTACCAGTTCTCCGAACCCGCCGTCCGCAAGGACGGCGGGTTTTGTGCTTCTGGGGCCGGCGCCCCTGATATGCTGAGCCCGCCGCGGCACTTCACCAAAAGGAAACGACATGAACGACATCGCGCTGTTCACGGAGCTGGTCGAGGTTTACGGGACGCTGGAGGAAACCATCGAGGAGGTCCGCCAGGATCTCGACGGCCTCGGCATGACGGACGACGAGAGCTGTCCGCGCGTCGCCTTCACGGTGTACGACGCCGCCATGGCCGGCGTTGCCGGGCTGCTCGAGGAGGCGGCGCAGGTGCTGGCCCTGGCCGCCGCGGGGCGGAACGGCGAGAGCCATGCCAGTTTCGCGGAGCTCGCCGGCGCGTACCGCGACGAGCTGGACGATCTCGGCGAGCAGATCGAGGAATTCTTCGACCTGCTCGAGTTCGATATCGAAGAGGTGCTCGTCGACATGCCGCCGATGAGCAGGGAAAAGGTCGACGACGAGGACGCCATCCTCTACGCCGCCATCGACCTCGAGGAAATGACCGAGCCCTGGCGCCGGCTGCTGCTGCTGGTGCAGGCCCATATCGACGAAAAGCTCGAATACATCGACGCCCTGATGACGCGCTTCCTGGAACTGCTGGAAGTGGAGGGCTACGCGACCGAAGCGGACGCCTAACCTCTTTCCCTGCCGATACACTGCCGCCGGATGCGATGAACAGCGCGCGGCGGCGCTGGCCGCCGCGCGCGGGCGTGGCATGATGGGATGGCGCCTGCCGACTGCAGGCGCCATCCCAGGACGCGGTGGAAACAACCATGCTGCCCGCCATACTCGTCGTCGACGACCAGGACAACAATCTCGTGGCCATGGAGGCGGTGTTCGAGGGCGAGCCGGTCGAGCTCGTCACCGCCAACTCCGGCGCCGAAGGCCTCCGGCTCATGCTGCAGCGCGACTTCGCGCTGGTGCTGCTCGACGTGCAGATGCCCGAGCTCGACGGCTTCGAGGTCGCCGAGATCGTGCGCAGCAATCCGCGCACGGCGGCGACGCCCATCGTCTTCCTCACCGCCCTCAGCCAGGAGCCGCGCTACGTCTTCCGCGGCTACGAGAGCGGGGCGGTGGATTACCTGTTCAAGCCCATCGATCCCGTCATCCTGCGCAGCAAGGTCCGCGTCTTCCTCGAGCTCGAGCGCAAGAGCCGCATCCTGCGCGAAAGCCTGCGCCTGCTGCAGGAGGAGCGCGACCACAACCAGGCGCTGCTGCGCTCGCTCTCCGAAGGCCTGCTCGGCATCACGCCGGGCGGCAACATCTTCTATGCCAATCCGATGGCGGAGCAGATGCTCGGCCGCGGCCTCGACGAGCTGATCGGCCAGCGCCTGACCGATATTTTCGTGCTCTGCAACGAGGAGGGCGGGGAGCTCGGGTGGCCGCTGGCGGAGTTCCTGTCCACCTGCGCGCGCGGCGAGCGCGTGCACCGCGACGACTTGTTCCTGCAGCGCGGCGGCGTGTCGGTCGCCATCGAGGTGACGGCGAATCCGCTGCTGCCGGACATGGGCGGCGTCGCCGGCATCGTCGTGCTGTTCCGCGATATCTCCTCGCGCCGCCAGCAGGAGAAGGCGCTGCAGCGCCGCGCCACGCTCGACGCCCTCACCGGCCTCTCCAACCGCGCCGAGTTCGATCACCAGCTGGCGGAGCGCATCGCCGCCGCCAACCGCAGCGAGACCAGCCTTGCGCTGCTGTATCTCGATCTCGACCGCTTCAAGGCCATCAACGATTCGCGCGGCCACCACGCCGGCGACCAGGTGCTGCAGGCGGTGGCGCAACGCCTGCGCGACTGCCTGCGCGGTTCCGATCTCGTCGCCCGCCTGGGCGGCGACGAGTTCGCGATCGTGCTGCAGGGCAGCGATCCGCATCGCGCGGCGAGCCGCGTCGCCGGCAAGATCCTGCAGGCGCTCACCAAGGAGATCGGGCTCGACGACGGCGGCGCGGTGCAGACCGGCATCAGCATCGGCATCGCGCTCTATCCGGACGATTCCACGCACGCCGACGAGCTGCTCCGGAGCGCCGACCAGGCCATGTACCAGGCGAAAGGCGGCGGCCGCAACGGCTTTCGCTTCTGCAGCGGCTGAGCATTTCCGCAGGGTGAAAACACCGCCTCCGGCCTGCTGCCGGGCGCCGCCACCGACGCCTCGGCGGGGAGCCGGGCAAGCCGGCGCCGCATCGCCCGCATTGCGATGAAGGCCCCGTCGGGAGGCGACATGCTGCATTGGCAGCGCCGGTGCGCTTGCCTAGTATGGCCGGTACTGGCCTGTTGCCCGCGCCCAAAACAATAAAACGGCGTTCCTCATGTCCCCGCCCGCGATGCCGGAAGACCTCGGCCACATTTCCGTTCCTGCCCTGCTGCCATACCTACGCAGCGCGGAAGCCTGCGGTCTTTTGCGCGAGAGGATGCTCGCCGAGGCCGGCATTCCCGCCGGGGTGCTGCAGGACAACAACGCCCGCCTGCCGGGCGACGTGCTGCAGCGCCTGCTGGCCTATGTGCTGCCGCGCTGTGCCGATCCGCTCTTCGGCCTGCACACCTCGCATTTCATCCAGCCCGGCTCCCATAGCGTGATGGGCTATATCGCGATGACCAGCAATACGCTGGCCGAGGCGGTCGCGCGTATGCCGCAGCACGAGAAGCTGGTCGGCGCCATGGGCGTTTCCACCCTCGAACATGAGCCCGCTTCCCTCGTCATGCGCTGGAACTGCCGCTTCAGCGATCCGCTGACGCGCCGCCACCTCATCGAGAACGTGCTGGCGTCGTGGACCTCGTATTCGCGCTGGTTGGCGGATGCGCAGGAACTCTCGCCGCTCTGCGTGCGCTTCGAACACGCGCCGCCGGCCGATCGCTCCCTGCTGAAGGGCTACCAGCAGAGCTTCCGCTGCCCGGTGTATTTCAACCAGTCCATGTCGGCGCTCGTGGTGTCGCCGCAGATATCCGAATACCCGCTGCGCCAGCCCGACGTGAACCTGCGCGAGACCCTGGAGCAGCATGCCCGCGCCACGCTGGCCGCGCTCAAGGAAAAGCATTCCCTGGCCGACCAGGTGCGCTCGCTGCTGCGCGCCATGCTCGCCGCCATGTCGCCGCGCAAGGAATTCGTCGCGGACCAGATGGGCATGAACCTGCGCACGCTGCATCGCAAGCTCGCCGACGAGGGCAGCTCCTACCAGCAGATCCTCGACGACCTGCGCGCCGAACTCGCGCGCCGCCACCTGCAGCAGTCCGCGCTCTCCGTCGAGGAGATCGCGCGCCGCCTGGGCTTTACCGAGAGCCGCTCTTTCATCCGCTATTTCAAGGGGTATACCGGCACCACGCCCGGCGAATTCCGGCAGGCCCGGCGCGGGGAAAAAACCGCGTAGCATCGGCGCTTATGCGTCGGCATTCCCTGCATGCTGCCGGCGGCGATCACCATTGCTGGCCGGGTTGCGGCAGCTCGAGCTGGCGCGGACGGGCAGTACGCCCCGGCCCGGCATTTGCCGCCGCGGGCGGAAGCGGAGGCCGGCGCTACTGCCTGCCTGCGTAAACGTCCGGCAGGTTCTCGTTCTTCCGGAAGCGTTTGTAGGTCCACTGGTATTGCGCGGGGTCGCGGCGGATGACGGCCTCGACGCAGCGGTTCATGGCGGCGGTGGCGGTGGCAAGGTCGGCGCTGTAGATCTGCGGGTCGGGCTCGTCGACGTACATTTCGAAGCCGTCGCCGTGCGGGCGACGCAGGCAGGACAGCACTACCACGCGGCAGCCGGTGCGGCTGACGAGCTTGGGCACCATGACGCCGGTCCAGGTGGGAATGCCGAAGAAGGGCGCATGGATGCCGCCGCTGTCGTGCGGCACGTGGTCGGGCAGGATGGCAGTGAAGCCGTTCTGTTTGAGGCCCTTGAACACGGCCTTCACGCCGCGTTCGTCGGTGGGCACCATGGTGGCCCGGAGGCGGCCGCGCGCATCCAGCACGAAGGCGTCGACGCCTTTGTCCTTGCCGGGCTTGTACATGATGATGGGCGCCGTGTGCAGGTTGAGCCAGGCGTTCATGAATTCCCAGCTGCCGAAGTGCGGCACGATGGCGATGGTGCCGCGGCCGGCGGCCAGCGCCTGGTGGAAGCGCTCTTCGCCATGCACCTTGCGGATCTGCGCCACGCTGTAGTCGGGGGGCATGCCCCAGGTCTTGGCGAATTCGAGCGCCGTCTGCGCGGTGGAGATGATGTGGGCGCGCAGCAGGCGCTCGCGCCATTCCGGCGTCTGCTCCGGAAAGCAGAGCTCGAGGTTGCGGCGCACCACATGGGCAGTCTTGCCGTTGCGGCCCAGCGCCACGGCGAGCGCGCCCAGCCAGGCGCCGAGACTCTGCAGGAAGCCCAGCGGCAGCCGGCTGCAGAAGCGCAGCAGGCGAAGGTAGAGCTTGTCCTTGCCTTTGAGATCCCGGGGCGCGAGGGAAGGGGATTCTGTCATTTTCTGCAGCGTGGAAGGCACGGCCAGGGCTGCCAAGAATAGTGGAAAGCCGGAGCGGCACCAACCGCAGCCGTCGATGGCTGCGCAGGCCCTCGCTATAATGCGCCGCTTTCCCGCCGCTCCCGGAGTCTTCGTGGACCTGCTTGCTCCCATCCATGCCTTCCTGGCCTGCCCGACGCCCCGGCGCTGGCTGGAGCAGGCCCTGGCGCAGCTGCCCCTGCTGCTGCAGGATCACGCCAACTGCGAGAAGAAAGCCGCCAGCACCGCCATGAACCTGCTGTTCCGCTACAGCGCGCGCACCGAGCTGCAAGTGCTGCTGTCGCAGCTCATCCGGGAAGAAATGCTGCATTACGAGCAGGTGCTGGAAATCATGCAGGCGCGCGGCATCGCCTACCGGCCGGTGTCGGCTGCGCGCTATGCCGAGGGATTGCGCCGCCACCTGCGCCAGGGCGAGCCCGGCCGCCTGGTGGACGTGCTCATCGTGGGCGCCTTCGTGGAAGCGCGCTCCTGCGAGCGCTTTGCCGCGCTGGCGCCGCATCTCGATGAAGAACTGGCGCGGTTCTATACCTTCCTGCTGCGCTCGGAGGCGCGGCATTTCGAGTACTACCTCGATCTTGCCGCAAAGTATTCCGATGGGCCCATCGCTGAGCGCGTGGCGTTCTTCCGGGAAGCGGAGCGCGGGCTGATCGAGGCGCCGGATACGGAATTCCGCTTTCACAGCGGACCGCTGGCGTAACCCGGCGCCGCCTTCAGCGCGGCGCTTTCAATGTCTGCAGAGTGACCTGCAGGGAATGCTCGTTATCGGTCAGCCAGACCTCGCCGTCCTGCACCGTCGCCTGCAACTGCATGCTGCGGCGCGCCATGGCGCCGAGCGCCGCGGCGGTCTCGCCGGGGATGTTGATCACGCTCACCTTGTCGAGCTTTGCGATGGCGCGGCGGTTCTGTTCCCACCAGAGTTCGGCGCCGTTGCCGCTATAGGGCAGCACGATCACGTCGCGCGAAACGCCGCAGGCGCGGCGCAGGCGCTTTTCCTCGGGCTGGCCGACCTCGATCCATCTTTCCACGGCGCCGGTGAGATCCTTCTGCCAGAGGTCGGGCTCGTCGTCGGAGGAGATGCCCTTGCCGAAGGCGAGGCTGTCGCTGGCGTACAGCACGAAGGCCAGCAGGCGCACCATCATGCGCTCGTCCGTCTCGGAGGGATGGCGGGCGAGGGTGAGCGAGTGGCTGGCGTAATAGTGCCGGTCCATGTCGGAAATGCCGAGGTCGGCTTTGAAGATGGTGGCGTTCTGGGCCATGACGGGCTCGGCTGGCGGTAGGCGCGCATCATAGCCAGAACCGCCGTGCCGCGCCTTACGCGCCCGCCCTTTATCGACCGGCGCGAGTGTGGGATGGTTGGGCGCAGACAAGGCCGGAGCACACGGCCGGCATCCGCATCCGGGAAGGTTTCCATGTCCAGCCAATATCCCGCCGTCGACCCCGACGGCCTGCTCGAGTACTCGGTGGTCTTTACCGACCGCGCCCTCAACCACATGTCGCCGCTCTTCCAGCAGGTCATGCGCGATATTTCCGCGACCCTGAAGCAGGTCTACAACGCCCGCGCGGTGGCGGTGGTGCCCGGCGGCGGCAGCTTCGGCATGGAGGCGGTGGCGCGGCAGCTGGCCAGCGGCCGCAAATGCCTGGTGCTGCGCAACGGCTGGTTCAGCTACCGCTGGACGCAGATCTTCGACATGGGCGGCATTCCTTCCGCTTCGGTCGTACTGAAGGCGCGGCCGCTGGCAGCGGGAAGCCAGGCGGCCTGGGCGCCGGCGCCGGTGGCGGAGGTGGTAGCGGCGATTCGCCGGGAAAAGCCCGCGCTGGTCTTTGCGCCGCATGTGGAAACCGCCTCCGGCATCCTGCTGCCCGATGCTTATCTGCGTGCCGTGGCGGAGGCGGTGCATGAGGCCGGCGGGCTCTTCGTGCTGGACTGCGTGGCCTCGGGCACGGTGTGGGTCGACATGCAGGCCTGCGGCATCGACGTGCTGATCAGCGCGCCGCAGAAGGGCTGGAGCTCCACGCCGGGCGCGGCGCTCGTCATGCTGAGCGAAGCGGCGCGCGCGGAGGTCGAGGCCACGACCAGCAGCAGCTTCGCCGCCGACCTGAAGAAATGGCTGCAGATCATGCAGGCCTACGAGAGCGGCGGCCATGCCTACCACGCGACCCTGCCCACCGGCGCGCTGGCGCAGTTGCGCGACACCATGGCGGAGATGCACGGCATCGGCTTCGAGGCGCTGAAGACACGCCAGCTCGATCTGGGCCGGCGCGTGCGCGGGTTGCTGGCAGGCCATGGTTTGAAAAGCGTGGCGGCCGAGGGTTTCGACGCGCCCGCTGTCGTGGTCTGCCATACCGACGATGTCGACATGCACAATGCGAAGAAATTCATCGCCCAGGGCCTGCAGACCGCGGCGGGCGTGCCGCTGATGTGCGACGAGCCGGCTGATTTCAGGACTTTCCGCGTGGGGCTGTTCGGGCTGGACAAGCTGGTCCATGTCGAGCGCACGGTGGAGCACCTCGACCGGGCGCTGGCGTCGATTCTGGGCAGGCGCTGAGGCAGGGGTTCGCGGCTGAAGCCGCTCCTACAAGCCGCTCCTGTGGCCGCTCCTGCCGCCGCCGCGCCTGTGCCTGTGGCCGCGCCTGCGGCCGCCGCTCCTGTGCCTGTGGCCGCCGCTCCTGTAGGAGCGGCTTCAGCCGCGAACCTGATTCGATAGCGGCGCCTAGAACTTCCAGGTTTCCAGGCGCAGGCCGTCGGCGTCGGCGTCGGCGCTGCCTATCACCGCTTCGCCGCTGTCTTCGCGCCAGTCGCCCAGCACGATGCGTTGCGCCGGCCGGCCCTCCACCGCGGTCTCATGCACCTGCGGACGGTGCGTGTGGCCGTGCAGAAGAACGCTCGCGCCACTCTCGCGGAGCACCCGCTCCACTTCTTCCGGCGTCACATCCATGATGTTTTCCGGCTTGTTGGCATTGTTCGCCTTGCTCTGCATGCGCCACATGCCGGCGATCATCAGGCGCTGCTCCAGCGGGCTGGCCAGCATGGCCTGCTGCCAGGCCGGGTCGCGGCTCTGGGCGCGGAAGGCCATGTATTTCCCGTCGCGGGTGCAGAGCTGGTCGCCGTGCATGACCAGGAGCTTCCGGCCGTAGAGCGCAATCACCCGGCTTTCCGGCAGCAGCGTGCCGCCGGTGGCCTCGGCAAAGCCCGGGCCGAGCAGGAAGTCGCGGTTGCCGTGCACGAAGTAGAGCTTCGTGCCGCTGTCGGCAAGGGCGCGGAAGGCGGCAATGATGCGGTTGTTATAGTCGTCGCGATGATCGTCGCCGACCCAGGCTTCGAAGAGGTCGCCCAGCACGTAGAGGGCGTCGGCGCCCCGGATCTGTTCCAGCAGGGCCAGAAAGCCCTGCGTCACGCGCGGCAGGTCGGGCGAGAGGTGAAGGTCGGAAATGAAATGGCTGCGGGACATGGGACGGGTCGCGCTCCCGGCCGGCGGCCGGGAGCGCTCGGACCTCATTCGCTGATGACTTCCGCGGACTCGATCACCACCGGCGTGGTCGGCACGTCCTGGTGGCCGCCGGTGCGGCCGGTGGGCACCTTCTTGATGGCGTCGACCACGTCCAGGCCTTCGGCGACCTTGCCGAACACGGCATAGCCCCAGCCCTGCGGGTTCTTGCCGCTGTGGTTCAGGAAGTCGTTGTTTTTCACGTTGATGAAGAACTGGGCGCTGGCCGAATGCGGATCGTTGGTGCGCGCCATGGCGATGGTGCCGATGTCGTTCTTCAGGCCGTTGTCGGCTTCGTTCTGGATGGGCGCAGTGGTGGGCTTCTGGTTCATCTTCGCGTCGAAGCCACCGCCCTGGATCATGAAGTTGTCGATGACGCGGTGGAAGATGGTGCCGTCGTAGTGGCCGCTCTTCACGTAGCTGAGGAAGTTGGCGGTGGTCCCGGGGGCCTTGACGCTGTCGAGTTCCAGAACGATACGGCCCTTGCTGGTGTTCAGTGCGACGGTAGCCATGATGATATTTCCTTGTAAATCAGGCTCTTTCGGCCTGCATGCCGGTTGAGGGGGCGGGGAGCCGCAGGTAGACTCACTGCTTTCCCGCGTCCGCCCGGGCGGGACGGGCCGCTATGATAGGCGGCGCATCCCACCGTGTCATGTGCGCGATTCCGGAATATCCAGGCGCTTTTTACCCGATCATGATCGAACCCAAAGATTTTATCCGTGCCCAGGTGGCGGCCGACCTCGAGTCCGGCAAGCACAGCAAGGCGATCACCCGCTTTCCGCCCGAGCCCAACGGCTACCTGCACATCGGCCACGCCAAATCCATCTGCCTGAATTTCGGCATCGCGCTCGAGGCCGGGGGCGACTGCAACCTGCGCTTCGACGACACCAATCCGGAAAAGGAATCGCAGGAATACATCGACGCCATCCAGCGCGACGTGCAGTGGCTGGGTTTCAGCTGGGCCGGCGCCGTGCGCTACGCCTCGGATTACTTCGACGTGCTGCACGATTACGCCGTCGAGCTCATCCGGAGGGGCAAGGCCTATGTGGATTCGCAGAGCGCCGAGGAAATCCGCCAGAACCGCGGCACGCTCTCCGAGCCCGGCAAACCTTCGCCGTATCGCGAGCGCAGCGTGGAAGAGAACCTCGCGCTGTTCGCAAGGATGCGCGCCGGCGAATTCGCCGACGGCAGCTGCGTGCTGCGCGCCAGGATCGACATGGCGTCCGGCAACATCAACCTGCGCGATCCCGTCATCTACCGTATCCGGAAAATGCACCACCACCAGACCGGCGACAAGTGGTGCATCTATCCCATGTACGACTACACGCATCCGATTTCCGATGCGCTGGAGTTCATCACGCACTCGCTGTGCACCCTGGAGTTCGAGGATCACCGGCCGTTCTACGACTGGCTGCTGGATGCCCTGGCGCAGGTCCTGCCGCAGCCGGAGAGCGTGGTCGAGGTCTGGCAGCGGGCCGGTGCGAACGCCGGCACCGGCACGCGCCTGCCGCATCCGCAGCAGATCGAGTTCTCCCGCCTCAACGTGAACTACACCGTCACCAGCAAGCGCAGGCTGAGGCAGCTGGTGGACGAAGGCCATGTGTCCGGCTGGGACGATCCGCGCATGCCGACGATTTCCGGCATGCGTCGCCGCGGCTACACGCCGGAGGCGCTACGCGATTTTTGCAATCGCGTCGGCGTGACCAAGAGCGATGGCGTGGTGGATGTCGGCATGCTGGAGTTCTGCGTGCGCGAGCAGCTGGAAAACTCCGCGCCGCGCGCCATGGCCGTGCTCAGGCCTTTGAAGGTGGTGCTGACCAATTATCCCGAGGGACAGGTGGAGGAGATTCCTGCCGCGCGCCATCCCAATCTGCCGGAGATGGGCGAGCGCGTGCTCCCCTTCACTCGCGAACTCTTCATTGATCGCGCCGACTTCGAGGAAGTGCCGCCCAAGGGCTACAAGCGCCTGGTTCCCGGGGGCGAAGTACGCCTGCGCAATGCCTACATCATCAAGTGCGAAGAAGTGATCAGGGATGCGGCGGGCAATATCGTCGAGCTGCGCTGCTCCTGCGACATGAATACGCTGGGCAAGAATCCCGAAGACCGCAAGGTGAAGGGCGTGGTGCACTGGGTGTCGGCCGAGAAGGGCATTGCAGCAGAGGTGCGTCTCTACGATCGCTTGTTCACCGATGCCGCGCCGGATCGCGGCGATGTCGACTTCAAGACCTTCATCAATCCGAATGCGCTGGAAGTGGTGCAGGCCGTGCTCGAGCCGTCGCTGGCTTCTGCTAAGCCGGAAGAGCGCTTCCAGTTCGAGCGCGAAGGCTATTTCTGCGCCGACCTCAAGGACAGCCGGCCCGGCAGGCCCGTCTTCAACCTGACGGTGGGCCTGCGCGATTCCTGGAAGCCGGGTGCCTGATCCATGCTGCTCATCCACAACTCCGAGAGCAAGAAAAAGGAAGTCTTCAGCCCGCTGCATCCGGGCGAAGTGCGCATGTACGTCTGCGGCATGACGGTCTACGACTACTGTCACATCGGGCATGCCCGAGTGCTGGTGTCCTTCGATGTGGTGACGCGCTGGCTGCGGCAGTCGGGCTACCGGGTCACCCATGTCCGCAACATCACGGACATCGACGACAAGATCATCCGGCGCGCCAACGAGAACGGTGAGGACTTCAGCGCCTTGACCGGGCGCTTCATCGCCGCCATGAACGAGGATGCCGATGCGTTGGGCGTAATCCGTCCCGACATCGAGCCCAGGGCCACGGAGTACGTGGCGCAGATCATCGCCATGATCGAGCAGCTCATCCTGAAGGGCCACGCTTATGCGGCCCGCAACGGCGATGTCTATTACGACGTGTCTTCCTTTCCCCAATACGGGCGCCTCTCCCGGCGCAACCTGGACGAGCTGCAGGCCGGCGCGCGTGTCGAGATCGACGAGATCAAGAGCGATCCGCTGGATTTCGTGCTGTGGAAGGCGGCGAAGCCCGGCGAGCCGTCCTGGGATTCCCCCTGGGGACAGGGCCGGCCGGGCTGGCATATCGAGTGCTCGGCGATGAGCACCTGCTGCCTCGGCAATCATTTCGACATCCACGGCGGCGGCGGCGACCTGCAGTTCCCGCACCACGAGAACGAGATCGCGCAGAGCGAGGGCGCCACCGGCGAGCAATACGTCAATACCTGGATGCATGTCGGCTTCGTGCAGGTGAACGACGAGAAGATGTCCAAGTCGCTGGGCAATTTCTTCACCATCCGTGACGTGCTCAGGCACTACGCACCGGAAGTACTGCGCTACTTCATCGTGGCCAGTCACTACCGCAGCCCGCTGCATTATTCGAGCGCGGCGCTGGACAACGCGAAGGCGTCGCTGGAGCGTTTCTATACGACGCTGGCGGCGTTCGACCTGCCGGCGGCGGGCGAGCCCGTCGATGCGACGGATTTCGAGCAGCGCTTTACCGCCGCCATGGACGACGACTTCAACACGCCGGAGGCGCTGGCGGTGCTGTTCGAAATCGCGCGCGAGGCCAACCGCCTGGACAAGGCCGGCCACAAGGCCGAGGGCGCGCTGCACGCCGCGCTGCTGAAACGCCTGGGCGGCCTGCTGGGGCTGCTGCAGCAGGACCCGGATGCCTTCCGCCAGGGCGGTGGTGATGCCGCTTTCGCCGCCGAGGTCGAGTGGCTCATCACCGCGATTGCGGCGGCCCGGCAAGCAAAGGATTACGCGCGCTCCGATACGCTGCGCGAGGAACTCAAGGCGATGGGCGTGGTGGTGGAGTTCTCGCGGGCAGGCATCAAGTGGCGCAAGGCCGACTGATGATCGGGCTGCTGCTTCCCCTGGGCAAGCCCCGCAAGCGGGGCTTGCTCTTTCAGGCGCGGGGGTGACGGTCCGGCGCGGCTTCCGGCGAAAAACCGATGCTCGCGTCCCGCTTGGCAAGATGCGCTTCGCGGAAGGGCCGGCCATGCACCGCATTCCGGAGGTTGGACGTGCAATGCGCCAGCAGCCCCGGCCGCCGCTGGCGGTCAGGAAGTTGAAAGGGATGGCAGTTTTCCAGCTCGACCGCTCCTTGCGTTATCATGCGGGCTCCGGCGCCCGGCGCTCCTGGTTCTCCTGTGAATGGATATCTTCATCATCCTGCTGTTGATCACGATCAACGGTCTCTTCGCGATGTCGGAAATCGCCATCGTGTCCTCGCGGCGCGTACGTCTGCAGCAGCTTGCCGAGGAAGGCGATCTTGGCGCGCGCGCCGCGCTGGCCCTGGTGGAACATCCCACCCGCTTTCTCTCGACCGTGCAGATCGGCATCACCCTGATCGGTATCCTGAGCGGTGCCTTCGGTGAAGCCGCCATCACCCGGCGCCTCATTCCGGTTTTCCAGGAAATGCCTCTGCTGGCGCCCTACGCGAAGGTCCTGGCGACGACCTGCATGGTCATCATCGTCACCTATTTCTCGCTGATCATCGGTGAACTGGTGCCCAAGCGCATCGGCATGCATTCGCCGGAGCGGATCGCCCGCCTCATGGCGCCGCTGATGCGCGGGCTGGCCTGGATCACCAAGCCGCTGGTGTCGCTGCTGAGCGCGTCCACCGATTTCCTGTTGCGCCTCTTCGGCATGCACCGCAGCGGCGAACTGCCGATCACCGAGGAGGAAATCAAGGTGCTGATGGCAGAGGGTACGCAGGCCGGCGTTTTCGACAAATCCGAGCAGGACATCATCGAGAACGTCCTGCGCCTCGAAGACTGGCAACTGGCCCAGATCATGACGCCGCGCGCCGATGTGACCTTTCTCGACCTGCAGAGCGACGAAGCCGTCCAGCGCCAGGTTGCCGCCCAGGCGCGGCACAGTTATCTGCCGGTGTGCCGGGGCCGGATCTTTGACGTGGTGGGAGTGGTTGCCCTGCACGAGCTGCTGGCCCAGCAGTTGCGCGGCGAAGGCTTCTGCATCGAGGCCATCATGCGCCCGCCGGTGTTCGTGCCGCTGGCGATTTCGCCCTTGTCCTTGCTGGAGACTTTCAAGCGGCGCCGCGAGCACCTGGCGCTGGTCGTCGACGAATATGGCGACGTGCAGGGCCTGGTGACGCTACAGGACGTCATGGAGCCCCTGGTGGGCGAGCTCGAGGCCGCCGATGAAAGCCTGAGCGAAAACCCGGACATCGTGCAGCGTGAGGATGGCTCCTGGCTGCTCGATGGCTCGCTGCCCATGGAGCGTTTCAAGCTGCTGTTCCCCGACGAGACCGAGAGCCTGGAGGAAGGCGGGCGCGACTTCCAGACCCTGGCCGGCTTCGTGCTGTTCCTGCGCGGACACATTCCCGAAGCCGGCGAGCATTTCGAGTGGAGCGGACTGCGTATCGAGATCGTGGACATGGATCGCCGCCGCATCGACAAGCTGATCGTCAAGCGCCTCGGGGACGAAGTCTGCATCGACCAGTAGCGAGGCGTCAGCCTATCAGCTTCTCGCCGGCCTCCACGGTCTGGGCAATGAGAGTGGCGATAGTCATGGGGCCGACTCCGCCAGGAACAGGCGTGTAGGCCGAGGCGCGTCCTTTGATAGTGGCGGCTTCAATGTCGCCCACGCCGCCCGGGTGATAGCCGGCATCGACGACAACGGCGCCCTCCTTGATCCAGTCGCCCCTGATGAACTCGGGCTTGCCGACGGCGCCGATGACAATATCGGCCTGGCGGATGAAGTCGGGGAGCTTGCGCGTACGCGAGTGGCAGACGGTCACGGTGCAATCGGCGCCCAGCAGCATCTGAGCCATGGGCTTGCCCAGGATGGGGCTGCGGCCCACCACCACGGCATGTTTGCCGGCCAGGGGGATTTCATGGGCTTTAAGCAGGGTCATGATGCCGGCCGGAGTGGCCGAGCCGTAGGCCGGCTCGCCCATGCTCATGCGGCCGAAGCCGAGGCAGGTTACCCCGTCCACGTCTTTGTCGAGAGCTATGGCGTCGAAACAGGCGCGCTCGTCGATCTGCGCGGGCACCGGGTGCTGCAGCAGGATGCCGTGCACGTCGGGGTTGCTGTTGAGCCGGTTTATTTCCGCCAGCAATTCTTCGGTAGTGGTCTGGGAGGGGAGTTCGAGCTTCAGGGAGCCCATGCCCACCCGCTGACAGGCATTGCCCTTCATTTTCACGTAGGTGGCCGAGGCCGGATCATTGCCCACCAGGATGGTGGCGAGAATCGGTGTGCGGCCACTGCGGGCCTTGAGGGCAGTCACCCGGGCGGCCAGGTCGGCCTCGATTTTGGTGGCAAGCAGCTTGCCGTCGAGTACGAGGGCGGACATAGGAAACTCCGGCGGATTTTGAAGGCGGCGGATTGTCGCACGAGGCGCCGGGAGGTCCAAATTCTGCGCAAATAAGTCGTGGAAAATGCGGGGAAAAAGCTTTTTTCTCGCGTTGACGCTTGCAGGGGCCATCAGTATGATGCGCGCTCGCATTGAGGCGGGCCGGTAACGGCGCGTTGGCGAACAACGGGGCGTAGCGCAGCCCGGTAGCGCGTCTGCTTTGGGAGCAGAATGTCGTAGGTTCAAATCCTACCGTCCCGACCAATTCGCCTGCCATCCCTGTTCGATGGGCAAGACTGCGCTCGTAGCTCAGTTGGATAGAGCATCGGCCTTCTAAGCCGAGGGTCGTGGGTTCGAATCCCGCCGGGCGCGCCAGATGCCTCAATGTGTTGCAGTGGTGGTCGTAGCTCAGTTGGTAGAGTCCCAGATTGTGATTCTGGTCGTCGTGGGTTCGAGTCCCATCGACCACCCCATTTTGCTGTGAAGCCGTTGATTTTTCAGCGGTGGTGCCGTAAGGTTCGCGCCGCTTCGCCGAATGGCGGGGCGGCCGGAAGCGGGTCGTTAGCTCAGTTGGTAGAGCAGGAGACTCTTAATCTCTTGGTCGAAGGTTCAAGTCCTTCACGACCCACCAAAATTCGGGCACTTGAAGTGCTAATAAAAAGGCGTCTGCAAAGACGCCTTTTTTATTCCTGTGATGCGCTAAAGCCTCCCGCCCTGACTGTGGCGGGCTTTCCTTCTGGTCTTCATTCCTTATAATCCCCGTCCTTTCACGAACGCTCAGAGCCACGCTCGCGGGAGCCGGGCTCCCTGCTTGATACATATAGAGGATGCTATGCAAGTTTCTGTCGAGACCATGTCCGGCCTTCAGCGCCGTCTGACCATTACCGTGCCGGCGGCTCGCGTCGACAGTGAAGTGAATCAGCGTATCAGCAAGGCTGCCCGCACCGTCCGCATGGATGGGTTCCGTCCCGGCAAGGTGCCCGTGGCCGTGGTCAAGAAACGTTTTGGCGCCAGCATTCGCCAGGAAGCCCTGGGTGAGCTGATCCGCGAATGCTTCTACGAAGCCGTGACCCAGGAGAAACTGACTCCGGCCGGCTTCCCTACCATCGAATCGGTGAAGGATGAAGGCAATGCCGACATCGCCTTCGTGGCCAGCTTCGAGATTTATCCGGAAGTAAAGCTGGGCAACTTCGCCGACATCAAGGTGGAGCGCCCCGTTGGCGAGATATCGGAAGCCGATGTGGACAAGATGATCGACACCCTGCGTCGGCAGCGCGCCACCTGGACCGATACCAGCGAGGCGGCAAAAGACGGCGACCGTCTGGATATCGACTTCGAAGGCGCGGTGAACGGTGAGGTCTTCGACGGCGGCAGCGCCAAGGACTTCAACCTGGTGATCGGTTCCAACCGGATGATTCCCGGCTTCGAGTCCGGCCTGATCGGCGCCAAGGCCGGTGATGAGCCTACCCTCGACGTGACCTTCCCGGAGAACTACCAGGCCGAGAACCTGCAGGGCAAGGCCGCGGTATTCAAGGTCAAGGTCAACAAGGTCCAGACCCCTGTGCTGCCGGAGCTGGACGAAACCTTCATCAAATCCTTCGGGGTCAAGGAAGGCACCCTGGACAAGTTCCGTGCCGATGTTCGCAAGAACATGGAGCGCGAGTTCAGGCAGGCCATCAAGAACAAGGTCAAGGGGCAGGTGCTGGACGGCCTCGTCTCGACGCATACCCTGGATATTCCCAGGGCTCTGGTGGCCAACGAGATTTCCCGCCTGCGCCAGAACATGCTCAAGCAGTTCGGCGGCAATGCCAAGAACGTGAATCCGGACATGCTGCCGGATGAGTTGTTCACCGAGCAGGCCCGGCGCTCGGTCGCCCTGGGGCTGCTGATCGGCGAGATCATCAAGGCTGCCGAACTGCAGGTCGATGCCGCCCGGGTCAGGTCCCTCATTGAAGAGGTGGCCGAGAGCTACGAGACCCCTGCTGAAGTCGTGAACTGGTACTACGGTAACCGTGAGCAACTGCAGCAGATCGAGGCGGTGGTCCTGGAAGACCAGGTTGTGGACCATATTCTGGCCACGGCCCAGGTCAGCGATAAGCCGGCGACCTATGAAGAGGTGCTGCGTCCTCAGCAGTAACACTTCTTACACCTCTTCCCCTGCGGCGGCGGGCGGTATGGCCTTGACCATATGCCCGCCGTCTTCGACACTCCTTCTAGTAGCTCAGCGTCAGGCATTCACCATTCAGGCCAATGCCTGACTTCCCTTGCTTCCTCCGACATCGGTTTCTAGGATTCTGGCATGACCCATCTAATCAATCCGTATTCCGGAGCAGGGCAGGCCCCGCAGGGACTTGGCCTTGTACCCATGGTGGTGGAGCAGTCCGCCCGTGGCGAGCGCGCCTTTGATATTTACTCTCGCCTGCTCAAGGAGCGGGTGGTTTTCATCGTTGGGCCTGTAGAGGACCAGATGGCCAACCTGATCGTGGCGCAGCTGCTGTTTCTGGAGTCCGAGAATCCGGACAAGGATATTCATCTCTATATCAATTCCCCTGGCGGCTCGGTGACGGCCGGCATGGCAATCTATGACACGATGCAGTTCATCAAGCCGAATGTTTCCACCATCTGCGTGGGGCAGGCTGCATCGATGGGCGCCTTCCTGCTGGCCGCCGGCGAGCGTGGCAAGCGTTATTGCCTGCCCAATTCGCGCGTGATGATTCATCAGCCCCTTGGAGGCTTTCAGGGACAGGCTTCCGATATCGCCATCCATGCCCAGGAAATTCTCAAAATCAAGGCGCGGCTTAATGAGCTGCTGGCCTTCCATACCGGCCAGCCGCTGGAGCGGATCGATAAGGATACGGATCGCGACAACTTCCTCGATGCCGCCGAGGCCAAGGTGTATGGCCTGGTCGATAATGTCCTGGAAAAACGTTTCTGAAACCCGCGCCTGAGATGCGGGATCATAGCGAGGTGGTTTTAACATGACCGATGAACGCAAGAGCGAAGGCAAGTTGCTGTTCTGCTCGTTTTGCGGCAAGAGCCAGCATGAGGTAACCAAACTCATCGCGGGCCCTTCGGTATTCATATGCAATGAGTGTGTGGATCTCTGCAACGACATCATCCGCGAAGAAATGCCGGAAGAGGGAGCCGACAAGAAGGGCGATCGCCTGCCGGTTCCCAGGGAGATCAAGACAACCCTGGACGAGTATGTCATCGGACAGGACAAGGCCAAGAAGGTCCTGGCGGTAGCGGTATACAATCATTACAAGCGCTTGCGCGCGGGGATGAAGCGTTCTGCCGGCAACAAGCAGAGCCCGGATGTTGAGCTTAGCAAGAGCAATATCCTGCTCATCGGGCCGACCGGCTCGGGCAAGACCCTGCTCGCGGAAACGCTGGCGCGGCTGCTCAATGTCCCGTTCACGATTGCGGATGCGACCACCCTTACCGAGGCAGGTTATGTCGGCGAGGATGTGGAAAACATCATCCAGAAGCTGCTTCAGAAATGCGACTATGATGTGGAGAAGGCTCAGACCGGCATTGTCTACATCGATGAGATCGACAAGATCTCGCGCAAGAGCGACAACCCGTCAATTACCCGGGACGTGTCGGGCGAAGGCGTTCAGCAGGCTCTGCTCAAGCTGATCGAAGGGACAGTGGCTTCCGTTCCGCCGCAGGGGGGGCGCAAGCATCCCCAGCAGGAATTCCTGCAGGTGGATACCTCCAACATCCTCTTCATTTGCGGCGGCGCTTTTGCGGGCCTCGACAAGATCATCCGCAATCGCTCCGAGCAGGGCGGCATTGGTTTCAACGCCACCGTGAAAAGCAAGGATGAGCGCAAGAATGTTGGCGAGGTCTTCAAGGAGGTGGAGCCGGAAGATCTGATCAAGTACGGTCTTATCCCGGAGTTTGTCGGACGACTGCCGGTAATCGCGACTCTTGAGGAGCTGAGCGAGGACGCCTTGATGCAGATCCTTACCGAGCCGCGCAATGCGCTGACCAAGCAGTACCAGAAGCTGTTCAACATGGAAAGCGTCGACCTGGAGTTTCGCATGGAGGCGCTGCGGTCTGTGGCACGGCGCGCCATGGAGCGCAGGACCGGGGCTCGTGGTTTGCGTTCCATCCTGGAAGGCGTATTGCTCGCCACGATGTATGAACTGCCTTCCCTGGAGAACGTTTCCAAGGTGGTGGTGGATGAGAAGGCCATTGCCGGAGAAACCGAGCCGCTGCTGATCTACGAGAATCCCGAGGCTGCGCCCAAGGCAGTGCCGGAATAAGCTGCTTCCTTACATGAAAAAAGGGCCTTTAGGCCCTTTTTTCCTGCCTTTTTTCCTAACTACCCTTGTTTTTGAATGCAACCTCCCTCAAAACATCAGGTATTGCCATGCCCGGCATCAAGACCGGGTTATGTCCGAGGGTTACTCAATGTATGACGAGAGTGAGCTTTTGAATCTGCCCTTGTTGCCACTGCGCGATGTGGTCATTTATCCCCACATGGTCATCCCCTTGTTCGTGGGAAGGCAGAAGTCGATTCATGCGCTAGAGGCGGCAATGTCTGCCAACAAGCAGATTTTCCTTGTGGCGCAGAAGGATGCGGCCGATGACGATCCCCGGCAGGAAGGGCTGTACGCAAGCGGGACCGTTTCTACCATCCTGCAGCTGCTCAAGCTTCCCGATGGCACCGTCAAGGTTCTTGTGGAGGGGAACTTCCGCGCCCAGGTCGCCAGCATCACCGATACTGGCCGCTATTCGATTGCTTCCGTACGCGAGGTGGAAGCCGAACGTCTGCGGGGCAATGAGGCCGAAGTACTCAGCCGGTCCCTGCTCAGCCAGTTCGACCAGTATGTGAAGCTTTCCAAAAAAGTCGCCCCCGAGATATTAACTTCCGTTTCCTCTATTGAAGAGCCGTCGCGCCTGGCCGACACCATTGCCGCCCATCTCTCTCTCAAACTGGAAGAAAAGCAGGAATTGCTGGAGCTCAACGATATTCATGCCCGCATCGAGCAGCTCATGGCGTTCATGGAGTCGGAGATCGATATCCTCAAGGTCGAGAAGCGCATCCGTGGGCGGGTCAAGAAGCAGATGGAGAAAAGCCAGCGCGAGTACTATCTGAATGAGCAGATGAAGGCCATCCAGAAGGAGCTCGGCGACATGGGCGGGGAAGGCGAGAATGAAGTCGCCGAGATCGAGGCCCGGGTCAAAAGGGCGGGCATGCCGGCGGACGCCAAAAAGAAGGTCGAGGCCGAGCTCAAGAAGCTCAAGATGATGTCACCCATGTCGGCGGAGGCCACGGTGGTACGTGGCTATATCGACTGGATGCTGGGCGTGCCCTGGAAGAAGCGCAGCAAGATAGGCATCGACCTCAGGAAGGCCAAGGAAATCCTTGATGCCGATCATTACGGCCTGGAAGAGGTCAAGGAGCGCATCCTCGAATATCTGGCCGTTCAGTCCCGCGTAAAGAAGATTCAGGGGCCGGTGCTGTGCCTGGTCGGACCTCCTGGCGTCGGCAAGACATCGCTGGGGCAGAGCATTGCCAAGGCGACCCATCGCGAGTTCGTGCGCATGGCGCTGGGTGGCGTTCGTGACGAGGCCGAGATCCGCGGGCATCGTCGTACCTATATCGGCTCCATGCCCGGCAAACTCATCCAGAAGCTCAGCAAGGTGGGGGTGAAGAACCCGCTGTTCCTGCTCGACGAGATCGACAAGATGGGCGTGGACATGCGGGGCGACCCTTCTTCTGCCTTGCTCGAGGTCCTCGACCCCGAGCAGAACAGCACCTTCAATGACCATTATCTCGAGGTGGACTACGACCTTTCCGAAGTGATGTTCATCTGCACGGCGAACTCCATGAATATTCCGGCTCCCCTGCTGGATCGCATGGAGGTTATCCGTCTGCCGGGCTATACCGAGGCCGAAAAGGTCAATATCGCCCGCCAATACCTGATTCCGCGCCAGATCGGGGGTGCCGGGCTCAAGCCCAGCGAACTGGATGTCACTGAAGATGCGCTGCGCGACATCATCCGCTATTACACGCGCGAGGCAGGCGTTCGCAGCCTGGAGCGGGAGATCGCCAAGATTTGCCGCAAGGTGGTCAAGCAGGCCGTCCTGGGCACCCTCAAGGGAGGGGTGGAGGTTAACCCGGAAAACCTTTCCGACTATGCCGGCGTGCGCAAGTTCAACTTTGGCAAGGCCGAGGAAAAGGACCAGATCGGACAGGTGACCGGGCTGGCCTGGACCCAGGTCGGGGGCGAGCTGCTGACCATCGAGGCCGCATCGGTGCCCGGCAAGGGTCGGCAGACCATGACAGGGTCACTGGGCGACGTCATGCAGGAGTCCATCAAGGCGGCGATGACGGTGGTCCGCTCCCGGTCGAGACTGCTGGGCGTGCCGCTCGAGTTTCACGACAGCCACGACATTCACATTCACATGCCGGAAGGCGCCACGCCCAAGGATGGCCCGAGTGCGGGCATCGCCATGTGTACGGCGATTGTGTCGGTGCTGACCGGCATTCCGGTGCGTGCGGATGTGGCCATGACAGGCGAGATCACCTTGCGTGGCCAGGTGCTGCCTATCGGCGGTCTCAAGGAGAAGCTGCTGGCAGCGCATCGAGGCGGCATCAAGACGGTCATCATTCCTGAGGAAAATGGTCGGGACCTCAAGGAGATCCCCGAGAACATCAAACAGGATCTCAACATTCGTACGGTAAAGTGGATCGACGAGGTACTGGCCATTGCGTTGACCCGCTTGCCCGAGCCTCTTCCGGAAACGGCGACGGCTCCTTCGCTCGTGTCGCCGGCCAAAAAAGACGACGAAGAAAGTGAAGACCGTCCCAGTACACATTGACTTTCAGAAATCTGCGGGGTGACGGCAAAAAAGCGGGGAAGGCGCATGCTTTCCCCGCTTGACCCTGTTTGGGTCGGTTGTTATAAAAGCCGCTCATTTTGCGGTACGCCTTTCCGCCCTCCGCTTCGCATTACCTTCATTTCCAGCTAATGGATCCTATAAAAAGGGGATTGACGTGAATAAATCCGAACTTATTGATGCTATCGCCGCCAGCGCCGACATTACCAAGGCTGATGCAGGGCGCGCGCTTGATGCAGCGGTTGAGGCAATTACCAAGGCCCTCAAGGACGGCGATCAGGTGACGCTGGTCGGTTTTGGCACCTTCCAGGTGAAGGAGCGCGCCGCCCGCACCGGTCGCAATCCGCAGACCGGCAAGGAAATCAAGATCGCCGCTTCGAAGGTGCCCGGCTTCAAGGCCGGCAAAGGTCTCAAGGACGCCGTTAACTGATAGCGGCGACGCTTCGCCTCCAGCATCATCGTGGCTTCAGGAATGGAACATCGGCGCGCCCCAACAGGGCGCGCTTTTTTTTAGCAAAGCTCCTGCGGGATGAGGTTTAGAGATGGATGCCTTTCGTGACATGGTAAAGGGATGGCTGGGCAAGCTCTTTCTGGCACTGCTCATGGTCCCCTTTGCGATCATGGGTATTGAGAGTTACTTCGGCGGTGGCAGTGACAAGGTTGCCGCGACAGTCAATGGCAGCGACATCATGCAGCTCGAAGTGGATCGCCTCGTCGATCGCCAGCGGCAAAGGGTGATGGCGCAGCTGGGCGCCAATGCCGATCCCGCCCTTCTCGATGCAAAGCGGTTGCGCAAGGAAACGATCGAAAGCCTGGTCAATGCCGAACTTCTGGCACAGCAGGCAGCCGATAGCGGCTATCTCGTTTCTGACGCAACCGTTGCCAAGGAAATCGCCGAAGTTCCGGCTTTCCAGGAAAATGGCAAGTTCAGCCGCAAGCTGTATGAAGAAGTCCTGCGCCAGAGTGGCGAAGATCCCCGTACGTTTCCGGCCCAGGCTAAACAGCGGCTTGCCTATTCCATGCTGGCGGAGGGCATCACCCAGAGCGGCATCACGACTACCGCCGAGTTGCAGCGACTTTCCTCGCTGGAAAAGCAGAAGCGCGACATTCACTTTGCCATGGTCCCGGCGGCGCGTTTCCTTGCCGATCTTTCGGCGACCGATGCAGAAATCAAGCAGTATTACGCGAGCCATCCCGAGCGGTTCACTCTGCCGGAGACGGTTGCTCTCGAGTACCTGACGCTTAGCCGGAGTGACTTCCTCGCTTCGGCCACTCCTTCCGAGGAGGAGCTGCAGGCGCTGTATGAGGAACGGCTCAAGGCAGCCAGCGGCAGTGAGCAGCGCCAGTCCCAGCACATACTGATTGCGGTCGAGGACAAGGCCGGGGAGGCGGAGGCGCTCAAGAAAATCCAGGCGATCGAGAAGCGGGCCCGTGCCGGTGAAGATTTTGGCAAGCTTGCCAGAGAGTTCTCCCAGGACCCGGGTTCGGTTGCCAATGGCGGCGACCTGGGCATGGTTTCGCGGGGAATGTTCGACCCTGCCTTCGACAAGGCGCTCTTCGGCATGAGGCGGGGGGAGATCTCGGCGCCCGTGAGGACGCAGTACGGTTATCACCTGATCAAGCTCAACAAGATCGCGCTGCCGGAGGTTCCGTCATTTGCCGCGCTCAAGGCGGAGCTTGAAAAGCAGGCCCGGGAAGCCAAGGCGGATGAGCTTTTTGCGGAGGCGATTGACAAGCTGGATACGGCTGTTTATGAGGCGCCCGACCTCAAGGAGCCCGCCGGGAAAATTGGTCGCAGTGTCCGGGAGAGTCCGGCCTTTACCCGCAGCGGCGGCAGTGGCATCGCGGCGGAGCGCAAGGTTGTTGAAGCTGCATTCAGCGAAGACCTTATCAAGGAGGGCAGGAACTCGCAGGGCATCGCCCTGGCAGACGGCACTGTCGCCTGGGTGAGGGTGAAGCAGCATGTGCCTGCCGCTGTCAGGCCGCTGGCGGAAGTGACCGCCGATGTACGCAATCAGGTCCTCCTGGAAAAAGCGGCCGCCAAGGCAAAGTCGGTAGCGGAGTCGGTGCTGAAGGCCCTGGGCGCAGGCGCTTCCCTGGCCGACGTGGCGGCGCGCGAAAACCTGTCCTGGCAGAGTGCTCCCGAGGCGACGCGTCGCACGCAACTGCCGATGCCGGATATTGTGCGCGTGGCCTACCGCCTGCCGCATCCGGCAGCGGGAAAGATCAGTGCCGACAGCTTTGGTGTGGGCTCTTCCTTTGTCCTGGTGGCCGTCAGCAAGGTCGTGCCGGGTGTGCCGGCTCCGGAGGCCGAGCTCGCGCAATTGCGCAATGTGCTCAGCGAAAACCGCAGCCAGCAGGAATTTGCGGACTATCTCCGCTTTCTGAAAGAAGAAGGCAAGGTCGTGGTCAGTGCCGAGCCCAGGGCCGAAGAGGCAGGCGGCCAGTAGCTTTCGTCATGAAGACAGCCCGCATTGCGCGGGCTTTTTTCATTTCCGGAGGCGCCCTCTTATTCGGCGTCCATGGCCGGCATGGCAACCGTGTTGAAGCCGCCGTCCACATACAGGATCTCTCCGGATATGCCCGACGCCAGATCGGAGCAGAGGAAGGCCGCGGCATTGCCGACTTCTTCGATGGTGACGTTTCGCCGCAGGGGCGTAGCCGCCTCGTTATAGCTCAGCATCTTCCGGAAATTCTTGATTCCGCTGGCGGCCAGCGTGCGGATCGGCCCGGCGGAAATCGCATTCACGCGGGTTCCGGTCGGGCCGAGGCTGGAAGCGAGATAACGTACGTTCGCCTCGAGCGAAGCCTTCGCCAGGCCCATGACGTTGTAGTTCGGGACAACCCTTTCCGACCCCTGATAAGTCAGCGTGAGCAGGGAACCGTTGCGACCCTCCAGCATTTTCTTGCCGGCCTTGGCGAGCGCCCCGAAGCTGTAGGAGCTGATCTCGTGGGCGATGCGGAAACCTTCCCGCGTCGTCACGTCCACGTAGTTGCCTTCGAGTTCGTGGCTGGGGGCATAGCCGACTGAATGCACGATCACATCCAGGCCATCCCAGTGCGTCGCCAGCGCGGTGAAGACGTTCGCGATGTCCTGGTCGCTGGCGACGTCGCAGGGGAAGGTGAGGGTGGAGCCGAGGGACTGGGCGAACTCCTCCACGCGAGACCGCAGCTTCTCGTTCTGGTAGGTGAACGCCAGTTCTGCCCCCTCGCGGCGCATGGCCTGGGCAATCCCGTAGGCAATGGAAAGTTTGCTGGCAACGCCAACGATAAGTACGCGTTTACCGGTCATGAATCCCATGGTTTTTCTCTCCTGTACAGCCCGAGGGCCAGTCTAGAACCTGTCAGGGCAATCACCGCTGGCAATGCCCTGATCTGCCAAATTTCATTTCTGCAGGCCGGCGGCCGAGAGCAGCTGCCGGGTGTATTCCGTCCCGGGCGAGCTGAAGAGTCGCTCGCTCGGCTGGCACTCCACCATGCGCCCCTGCTGCATCACGAGGATGCGGTGGCTCAGCGCGCGTACCACCGCAAGATCGTGGCTGATGAAGAGGCAGGCGAAACCATAACGGGATTGCAGCTCCCGCAATAGCTCCACGATCTGCTTCTGGATGGTTCGATCCAGGGCGGAAGTAGGCTCGTCGAGAATGATCAGGCGCGGATTCAGCACGAGGGCGCGGGCAATGGCGATGCGCTGACGCTGGCCGCCGGAGAACTCGTGCGGATAGCGATGCCGGGTCTCGGGATCGATCTTCACGCTGCGCAATGCCGCGATGACGGCCGTGTCCCGCTCCTGCGCATCGATGCCGTGAACGGCGAGGCCTTCGCCCACAATGTCGCCGATAGTCATGCGCGGGCTGAGGCTGCCGTAAGGGTCCTGGAAGACGATCTGCATATGGCGACGCAGCGGCCTGAGCTGCCTCTGCCGCATCGCCAGCAGTTCCTCGCCCAGGAAGGCCACCCGGCCCTGCGCGGGAAGCAGGCGCAGCACGGCGAAAGCCAGAGTCGATTTGCCGGAGCCGGATTCGCCCACGATGCCCAGCGTTTCGCCGGCATGCAGTTGCAGGGAAACGTCATCGACGGCTTTCAGCAGTTCCAGCGGTTTGCCGAAAAAAGATTTGCGGAGAACGAAGCTCACCTGCAGCCGGTCTACCGAGAGGATGACTTCAGGCCTGTCCGCCGGTAGCAGCGCCGGGCCTCCTGAAGGTTCGGCGGCAAGCAGGTGCCGCGTATAGTCGTGCAGGGGCTGCGCGAAGAGGGTGCCGGTATCGGCGCTTTCGACGGTGTGGCCGGCATGCATGACGACCACCTTGTCGGCGTGGCGCCTGACCAGGGTGAGGTCGTGCGAGATGAGCAGTACGGCGAGGCCGAGTTTTTGCTGGAGCGATTTCAGCAGATCGAGGATCTGCGCCTGCAGGGTGACATCCAGCGCCGTCGTGGGTTCGTCGGCGATCAGCAGTTCGGGATTGTTGGCCAGCGCCATGGCAATCATGACGCGCTGGCGCTGGCCGCCGGAAAGCTCGTGCGGATAGGCGCCCAGGCGCTTTTCCGGCTCGCGGATGCCAACCAGGTGCAGCAGTTCCAGGGTTCGCTTGCGGGCCTTGGTCCGGTTCAGGCCCTGATGCACGAAGAGGACCTCGCTGATCTGCCGCTCGATATGGTGCAGCGGATTCAGCGAGGTCATGGGCTCCTGGAAGATGATGCCCACCTTGTGGCCGCGAATCTGGCGCAGCCGGTTCTCGCTGGCGTTGAGCAACTCCTCGCCGCAGAAGCGGATGCTGCCCGAAAGCTCCGCATGGGAAGGCAGCAGTTTCAGCACGGATAGCGCCGTCAGGGACTTGCCGGATCCGCTTTCCCCCACAAGGGCGAGCATCTCGCCGCGCTCGATACGCAACGATGCCGCCCGCAGGGGCTCGGCAGTACCGCCCTCGCGGGGAAAGCGGATGCGCAGGTCGGTAATTTCCAGTACGGGTGGCGGGGTCATGGCAGCGGAGTCTTGCGCGGGTCGAAAGCATCGCGCGCCGCTTCGCCGATGAAGACGAGCAGGGTGAGCATGACGGACAGCGTGATAAAGGCGGAAATGCCCAGCCAGGGCGCGTTCAGGTTGTTCTTGGCCTGGGCCACCAGCTCGCCGAGCGAGGCCGAGCCGGGCGGCAGCCCGAAGCCGAGGAAGTCCAGCGAGGTGAGGGTGCCGATGGCTCCGGTGAAGATGAAGGGCAGGAAGGTCAGCGTGGACACCATGGCATTGGGCAGGATGTGCCGGAACATGATGCGGCCGTCGGAGAGTCCCAGCGCGCGTGCGGCGCGGACGTATTCCAGATTGCGGCCGCGCAGGAATTCGGCGCGGACGAGGCCGGTGAGATCGGTCCAGCTGAACAGCAGCATGATGCCGAGCAGCCACCAGAAGCTCGGCTCGATCAGGCTGGAAAGGATGATCAGCATGAAAAGCATCGGCAGGCCAGACCAGATCTCGATCAGGCGCTGGCCGTAGAGATCGGCGCGGCCACCGTAATAGCCCTGCAGGGCGCCGGCGACGATGCCGATGACGGAGCTGAGGAGCGTCAGCGCAAAGGCGAAGAGGACGGAAACCCGGAAGCCGTAGAGCAGGCGCGCCAGTACGTCGCGGCCCTGGTCGTCGGTGCCGAGCCAGTTGTCTCCCGAGGGCGGGGCGGGGGCGGGCACGGTGAGTTCGTAATTGATCGTCCGGTAGTCGAAGCGTACGGGGGGCCAGAGGATCCAGCCGTCCTTCGCGATCAGCTCGCGCACATAGGTGTCGCGATAATCGGCGCTGGTCTCGAACTCGCCGCCGAAGGCGGTTTCCGGATAGTCCTTGAAGATCGGGAAATAAAGGGCGTCCTGGTGGCTGACCAGGATGGGCCTGGCATTCGCCAGGAATTCCGAAAACAGGCTGAGTCCGAAGAGGATCAGGAAGAGCCGGAGCGACCAGTAGCCGCGGCGATGCGCCTTGAAACTCTTCCAGCGGCGCTCGTTGAGCGGGCTCATCGTCAGTGGCCCCGGCTGTCGAAGTCGATGCGGGGATCGACCAGCACATAGAGCACGTCGCTGACCAGCTTCAGCAGCATGCCCACCAGCGTGAAGATGAACAGCGTGCCGAAGATCACCGGATAGTCGCGGTTGAGCACGGCCTCGAAGCCGAGCAGGCCCAGGCCATCCAGGTTGAAGATGACCTCGATCAGCAGCGCGCCGGTGAGGAAGACGCTCACCAGTGCCGCGGGAATGCCGGCAATGATGATGAGCATGGCGTTGCGGAAGACATGCCCGTACAGCACCTGGTTTTCGGTCAGTCCCTTGGCGCGCGCCGTCAGCACGTATTGCTTGTTGATCTCGTCGAGGAAGGAGTTCTTGGTGAGGATGGTCAGCGTGGCGAAGCCGCCTATGCTCATGCACAGCGTTGGCAGCACCATGTGGTGCGCATAGTCGAGGATTTTTCCGCCCAGGCTCAGGCTGTCGAAGTTCTCCGACACCAGGCCCTGCATGGGAAAGACCTGCCAGTAACTGCCGCCGGCAAACAGCACGATGAGCAGGATGGCGAAGAGGAAGCCCGGGATGGCGTAGCCCATGATGATGACGCTGCTGCTCCAGACGTCGAAGCGGCTGCCGTTGCGCAGCGCCTTGCGAATCCCCATGGGGATCGAGATCAGGTAGATGAACAGCGTGCTCCAGAGGCCGAGCGAGATCGATACCGGCATTTTCTCGGCAATCAGTCCCAGCACGGATTTGTCGCGGAAAAAGCTCTCCCCGAAGTCGAAGCGCGCATAGTTCCGCAGCATGATCCAGAGGCGCTCGGGCGCCGACTTGTCGAATCCGTACTGCTTCTTGATGTCTTCGACGAGTTCGGGCTCGAGGCCCTGGGCGCCACGGTACTTGTTGTTGCTGCCCTTGCCGACCTCGCCGCCGGCACCGCCGCCCATGCGCGCCGCGGCGGAGGTGTCCAGTCCCTGCAGGCGCGCGATGGCCTGGTCCACCGGACCTCCCGGCGCCGCCTGCACCACGGCGAAATTGATCAGCAGGATGCCGAGCAGGGTAGGGATGATGAGCAGCAGCCGCCGCAGTATGTAGGCGAACATGAAAGTTAACGTTGGCCCTTGTTCTGGATGGCGCGGATGCGCTGGAGCTTCTGCGGGTTGACCCACCAGGTGTCGAAGCCGGAACTGTATTTCGGCGTGATCTTCGGGCGCTCGAAGAAGTCCCAGACGGCCAGGCGCTCGCTGGCGATGTAGTACTGCGGAATCACGTAATGGCCGGCCAGCAGCACCCGGTCCAGCGCGCGCGTCCGGTACACCAGCTGTTCGCGGCTGGGAGCGGCGATGAGCTGCTCGATGAGCGCGTCCACCACCGCATTCCTGATGCCCATGAAGTTGTTGCTGCCGGGCTGGCCGGCGTAGGGCGAGCCCCAGAAATTGCGCTGTTCGTTGCCGGGCGAAAGGGACTGGGGCACGCGGATGGTGGTCATGTCGTAATCGAACTTGCGCATGCGCTCGATGTATTGCGGCGTGTCCACCACGCGGATCTTCATGTCGATGCCCAGGCGCGCCAGGTTCTGGCGGAAAGGATTGACCAGGCGTTCTAGCTCCGGCTGGTTCAGCAGGATCTCGAACGCAAAGGTCTTGCCGTTCCTGTCCGTCAGCCTGCCGTTGCGGATCTGCCAGCCGGCCTGCGCCAGCAGCTTCTGCGCAAGCATGAGATGCGCGCGGATGTTGCCGCTGCCATCGGTCCGGGGCGGCAGCGGCGCCGGGCCGAACACCGTTGCCGGCAACTGTTTGCGGAAGGGTTCGAGAATCGCCAGCTCCTCGCGGGAAGGCGCGCCGCGGGCAGCCAGTTCGGAGTTGGAAAAATAGCTGTCGCAACGGGTATAGGCGTTATAGAACATGGTCCGGTTCGCCCATTCGAAGTCATAGGCGTAGCCCAGGGCCTGGCGCACCCGGATATCCTGGAACAGCGGCCGCCGCAGGTTGTACGCAAAGGCCTGCATGCCGGCCGGATTTTCGTTGCGTATCTGCAGTTTTTTCACATGGCCGGCCTGCACGGCCGGAAAGTTGTAATCGACGGCCCAGGTCTTGGCCTTGTTCTCTTCGCGGAAGTCGAACTGGCCCGCCTTGAAGCCCTCCAGGGAAACCGTCCTGTCCCGATAGTAGACGTAGGTCATGCTGTCGAAATTGTTGCGCCCGCGGTTCACGGGCAGGTCGGCGCCCCAGTAGTTGGGGTCGCGCACCAGGGTGATGCTGCGCCCGTTGTCGAGGCGGCCCACTTTGTACGGGCCGCTGCCGAGGGGAATTTCAAGGTTGCTGCTGTTGAATGTGCGTTTTCCCCAGAAATGCTTCGGAAGAATCTGAAGCTGGCCGACGATCAGTTGCAGCTCCGGATTGTTGCCGTGCGTGAAAGTGAATTTCACGCGCTGCCGGTCGAGGGCATCGACTTTCGCGATGTCGGCGTAATACGCCTTGTACTGGGGTTCGCCCTCCTTGCGGATGATGTCGAAGGTAAAGACCACATCTTCGGCCGTCACGGGCTTGCCATCGGAAAAGCGCGCCCTGGGGTTGAGGTGATAGATGATCCACGACTTGTCGGCCGGGTCGCGCTCGATTTTTTCGGCGAGCAGGCCATAAAGCGTGAAAGCCTCGTCATCGGATTTCGTGGTTAGCGAGTCGTAGATCTGCAGGATGCCGGCGGCGGCAACGCCCTTGTTGATGAAGGGATTCAGGCTGTTGAACGTGCCGATGCCTTCCAGACGGATGTCGCCTCCCTTCGGGGCCGCCGGATTCACATAGGCAAAGGCCTGGAAGTTGGCCGGATAGCGCGGCTTGCCATGCAGTGCGAGCGCATGGGTGGTTGCGGTGGCGGCATGGCTGGCGAGGGCGATCAGGCAGAGCAGAAGGGCGGGCGGAAGGCGAAACAGCATGAAAATGTCCTTCTCTGGTGACTGTATCCGTGCGCTGTTTTTTACCACAAATGTTTGCAGGCGATCAGGAAAACCTGCCGGAAGACCAGGCCCTGGTTCTGCGCCCTGGCGTGGTCAGGAGAGGGGCGGGTTAGAGCTTTCTGCTGCCGGGCCCGGCCACGAAGAGGACCAGGTCCTGGCCGGGACGAATCTTGCTCGAGCTGGAGTTCCAGCGCTGGATCTGCTTGACCGACACCTTGTAGCGCTTGCCGATGGAGGACAGCGTGTCGCCCTGGCGGACCTCATAGCGGATCTTGCGCAGGTTGCCGGACTTGCTGGCAGCAAGGCGCTGCTTGCCCTTGACCTGGCGTACCGTCAGATACTGGCCGGCGCGCACCTGGCCACGCGGGCTCATGCCGTTCAGACGGGCCAGGGCCTTGGTGGAGATGCCGTGGCGACGGGCGATGGCCCCCAGCGTATCGCCACGCCGGACCTTGTAGAGCTTGTTGCGAACGTGGCTGGGGGCAGAGGCCCGGTCCAGGCGCAGCTCGGTCCGGAGCGCCAGGAATTCGGGGCTGGCATTGCCGCGGCTGATGGTGAGCACGCGTCCCGCGGACAGCCGGTCCGAGTTCAGGTTGTTAAGCCGCTTGATCTCGTCAGACTTGACGTTGAAGCGCCGGGCAACCCCGTACAGGGTGTCTCCCTTGCGGACCCTGTAGCTTTCGGCAATGACAAGCTCGGGGGGCGGGAGTTCACCAATATCCGTTTCGAAGTCTCGGGGCAGGGCGGCGGGCACCAGCAGGCGGTGCGGGCCGTCGGGATCGGTGGCCTGGCGCTTGAAGCCGGGATTGAGCTGGAAGAGCTCGCGGAGGGAAATGCCGGCAATCCGTGCCGCCTGGGGCAGGTCGACCTGTCCCCGGGTGGCCACCACCCTGAAGAAGGGCTGGTTAAGTACGGGGTGCAGGGCAACGCCGAACGATTCCGGGGACTTCACGATCTGCGCGATGGCCAGGAAGCGCGGTACGTAGGAGCGGGTTTCCGCCGGCAGCTTGAGCGACCAGAAGTCCGTGGGCAGCCCTGCCGCGACGTTGCGGTTGATGGCGCGCTGTACGGCGCCCGGGCCGGCGTTGTAGGCGGCCAGGGCGAGTTGCCAGTCGCCGAACTTGCCGTAGAGCAGGCTGAGAAAATCGTAGGCGGCGCGTGTCGACTCGAGGAGGTCGCGGCGGCCGTCGAACCATTCGTTTTGCTTGACGCCCATGATGCGGGCGGTACCCGGAATGAACTGCCACATGCCCGCCGCATGGGCATGGGAATACGCAAACGGATCGTAGGCGCTTTCAATGACGGGCAGGAGCGCCAGCTCGGTCGGGAGATTGCGCTTCTCGGCTTCGCCGACCGTGTAGTGGAGATAGCGGCCCGCACGCCGCGCCATGCGCTCGAGATAGCTGGTGTTGCGGAGATACCAGTTGCGCTGGATGGCGATACGCTCGTTGTCGATCGAGGTGTCCATCTGGAAGCCCTGGCGCAGGCGTTCCCACAGGTCGCCGCGCGCCGCCAGTTCCTCCTTGCTGTAGTTCAGGTCGGACGGATCGACTTCGCCCAGTTCCGATTCCTCGACATGCGGGAGTAGCACGACGCTTTCATCCTTGTCGTCTTCCTCATCACCGGCGAGGACTGCTTCCTCCGCGGCCGCAGAATCCTCCAGGATGTTGTCGGCGGCCGCCGTCAGGTCCGGCTCGGAGTTGCCCGGGGCTTCGGCGCGGGCTGCAATGGTGGCGTCGGCGGCAGCATCGGCAGCCTCGAGTGCGGAAATCGCGCCGGCGGATCCTGCAGCCACCGCAACGTTTTCCGCCGCGGCGGGCTTCGGGGCCTTGCGGCTGAACCAGCCTGCCTGGGACTGAGTGGCGAGGCCCAGGAAAAGGGCCGCCACCAATGAGCTCTGGCGCAGGCGGCTCGAGGTCGACCAACGGGGGAAAGTGCCAAACGGCATGCTTGGGTCTCGCGTAATAAGCTTAATTTCCGGGGATTTTAGGGGGCACCCTATAGACCAGCAAGCGAAAGCCCTACTCCTTGTTGGGGATTTGGTAACCAGCTAACAGAAGGTTTGTAGGATTTTCCGCCATGCCGGCCCGTCAAAAATGGTCTTTCCAGGTGCGCAGGGCGGTGAATACGGGTAGGCCTGGCGCCAGTGTCGTGCCCGCCTGGCGTGAGGCTGCCCTCACCACCGCGGGTTCGCGGCAGCGCAGGAAGGGGTTGTACAGGCGCTCGCGTCCCAGCGGGACCGGGAGGCTGGGCTGCCCCTGCGCCAGCAGTGTCTCGACTTCCCCTTCCCGTCGGGCACGGTCGGGATTCTCCGGTTCGACGGCAGCGGCAAAACGCAGATTCGCCCGGGTGTATTCATGGGTGCAGCAGAGCAGCGTGGCGTCGGGCAGGGCGGCCAGCGCCTGCAGGGAGTCATGGAGCTGGGCGGCAGTGCCTTCGAAAAGGCGGCCGCATCCGGCACTGAACAGGGTGTCTCCGCAAAAGAGAAGGCGCTGATCCGCGAAGTGGTAAGCGATATGGCGGCGGGTGTGGCCGGGAACCGCCAGGACGTCGGCATTGCCGAAGCCGTCGATCTCGATGCTTTCATTGCCGCGCAGGACACGATCCACGCCGGCAATGTCTTCGTCCGGGCCGTAAACCAGAGGATGATGCCTCGACTTCAAGGCGATGAGGCCGCCGACGTGATCGGCATGATGGTGGGTAATCAGGATGGCGCCTAGGACCAGGCCGTTCCCGGCCAGCCAGGTGTCGACTACGGCGGCGTCGCCCGGATCGACCACGAGCGCCTTGCCGGCGCTGGCCAGGCACCAGATGTAGTTGTCCCGGAAGGCCGGCAGGGGAAGGGGATACAAGGACATGGTGGCGAAACTACCGGAATACAGGCTTCAATTAGGTCCAGAGTCTAGCGCAGGCGCTGTCCCGATGCGCCTGCAGTGAGAGGTCCCATGGAACTGCCCCGTCTCTTCGGTCGCGAGCCGCAGCACGATCTGCAGCCGGACTTCCAGTCATGGTTCGGCGGTGACCTCGGAAGCTATCTGCTCAGGGAGGAGGAACTGCTCCTCTCCCGCATCCTGCCCGAGCTGTTCGGTTATCACGCCCTGCAGATCGGCCAGGTGGTCGGCGCCGACCTGCTGGCGAGCTGCCGTATCCGGCACCGCTGCATCGTCGATGTCGACATGCCATCCGTGCCCGGCATGTCCGCGTTGCGGGCGCAGCCGGAGCATCTGCCTTTCGCGAAGGACAGCGTGGACCTCGTCTTCATACATCACGGACTCGACGGCGCGTCCAGTCCGCATGCGCTGCTGCGCGAGGCGTCGCGCATCCTGATCCCGGAGGGGCATCTGCTGATCGTGGGCTTCAATCCCTGGAGCCTCTGGGGCTTGTGCCGGCTCTTCCGCCTGCCCTGGGTGCAACTGCCCTGGCTGCGGCGTCCGCTCAGTCCGCAACGACTGGCCGACTGGCTGGC
The DNA here is from genome assembly GCA_049320605.1 of Pseudomonadota bacterium. Taxonomy (GTDB): domain Bacteria; phylum Pseudomonadota; class Gammaproteobacteria; order Pseudomonadales; family Moraxellaceae; genus UBA2031. Next base: position 439,230 of record JBMOQI010000013.1, read on the forward strand.
GCTTCTCGACTTCGAGGTGCTAGGGCTGGAAAGCGTCTGTTTCGTTCCGCCGCTCGCGCATGAGGCCATACGGCGGCGTTTCGGCTGGATGGAAATACTCGGGCGGCGTTACTGGAGTCAGGGCGGCGCCGCCTATATCCTGCTGGCGCGCAAACATGTTTCCTGCCTGACTCCGCTGCAGCTCGGACGACGGCGCAGCTATCCCGCACCTGCTCCCGTATTGGCTACCGAGGCGCGCATGCGCCGCTGGATGATGGATTTCAATAAAGAATGACCGAGGTTGAGATATTTTGTGACGGGGCTTGCCGCGGCAATCCGGGCCCCGGTGGCTGGGGTGCGCTGCTGCGCAGCGGCAGCCACGAGAAGCGCCTGTATGGCGCCGAGGCGCAGACGACCAACAACCGCATGGAGCTGACCGGCGCCATCGAGGCGCTGGCGGCGCTGCGCCAGCCCTGTCGCGTGATCGTCTGGACCGACTCCGAATACGTCCAGAAAGGCATGACGGAGTGGTTGCAGGGATGGAAGGCGAAAGGCTGGAAGAATGCCGCCAGGCAGCCGGTCAAGAATGTCGACCTCTGGCAGCGCCTCGAGGCCGAAACCGGTCGGCACGAAGTGGACTGGCGCTGGGTGAAGGGCCATGCCGGGCACGAAGGCAATGAAATCGCGGACCGGCTGGCCAACCGGGCCCTCGATGAAATGCTGGGTCTCGACAGGGGGAAAAGCTGATGCGCCAGATCATTCTTGATACCGAAACCACCGGGATCGATCCCCTCCAGGGCCACCGCCTTATCGAAGTGGGCTGTCTGGAAATGGTGAACCGCCGCCTTACCGGCCGCGTCTTCCACCGCTATGTGAATCCCGGGCGCGAAGTCGAGGCCGGGGCCATGGCCGTGCACGGCATCACCGATGAGTTCCTTGCCGACAAGCCTCGCTTCGGCAGCATTGCCGAGGAGTTCCTGGAGTTCATCCGGGGAGCGGAACTCGTCATCCATAACGCGCCTTTCGACGTCGGCTTCATCGATCACGAATTCCGCCTGCTGAAGCGCGGCCTGCCGACCCTGGCAGAGGTCTGCGGCATTCTGGATACGCTCGTGATGGCGCGTGCGCGGCATCCGGGCCAGAAGAACAACCTGGATGCCCTGTCCCGTCGCTATGGCGCCGACCAGCGCGACCGCAGCTATCACGGGGCCCTGCTGGACGCGGCCATCCTGGCCGATGTCTATCTGGCCATGACCGGCGGGCAGGTCGGCCTGGCGCTGGGGAGCGACGAGGGCCGCGGCGGCGACAGCGACCGTGCCGAAGGCATACGCCGGCTTGCCGCCGGCCGCCGGCCGCTGCCGGTGATTCCTGCGGATGCCGGCGAGACCGAACGTCACGAAGCCAGGCTGCGTGTACTGGACAAGGCCGCGGGCGGCGAGTGCCTGTGGCGGCGCCTGGATGGCGGCGCCTGAGCGCGCGGCGGAATTTCATCAGGATTCGAAGCGGCTCAAAGAGTTGCAAGGCAAATTTGACGGGTTTTCCCCGGCATGCCACATTGCCTGAACATTGCGTTTGGGTCGTCAGGGCAAGGACGCGCATGGGAATACCGGGGCCGTCATTCACTGCGCAGGACCTCCGGACGACACTAGAAAAGTCAGTTCAGGACACCCCTCATGGTTCTCGTCTCCAGCATTGCTTCACTGAATCTCATTCGTCCCGAGGTCGATGCCAATCTGGCCCAGGTCGAAGCCTACATCAGCTCCTATGTGGAAGACCGGGACAATCCCGCCGTGCTGGGCGGCTGCGTGGAGGCCATGGATCAGGTGCACGGCGCCGTGCGCCTGGCCGAGCTGCCGGGCGCCATCGAGCTGGCCGGCGCCATGAGCCAGCTCCTGCGGCAGGTTCAAGCCCGCGGGGCCGAGGCGGCCGACGAGGATTTCGCTGCCCTGGGACAGGGCCTCATGGTGCTGGGGCGCTACCTCGAATATGTGCAGCTTCGACAGACCGGCTGGCCCCAGCTGCTGCTGCCGGCCATCAACCAGGTCCGCGCCGCCCTGAAGCAGCCGGCGCTGCCGGAAGGCGCCTTCGTCCGGCTGCGGCAGGTGCCTGCTGCGCCAGCGGTCGGCAGGCTCGAGCTGTCACCGGCGCAACTGAATGCGCTCGTGCGCCGTATCCGGCTCATGTACCAGACCGGCCTGATCGCCGTTTTGCGCGACCAGGCGGATGTTCCGCATTACCGCATGATGATCCGTGCCTGCGAACGGGCGCAGCAGGTGTGCGGCCAGCGGCCGCTCGGGCTGCTGTGGTGGGTTGCCGCCGCCGCCTTCGAGGCGCTGCTGCAGGGGGTGACGGTAACGGGGCCGCGCAAGACGCTGCTCGGACAACTCGACCGGCAACTGAAAGCGCTCGCGCAGAACGACGGCAACGGCCAGCCGGCTCGCCCCTTGCTGGCCGACTGTCTGTACGTGGCTATGCTGGCGGCCGGTGGCAGCGGGATCGACAAGGTGAGGAAGGCGTTTGCCCTGGACGGCCTCTGCCTGAGCGAAGCCGAGATGACGGCTGAATACGAAGTCATGTGCGGCCCCGGCGGTTCCGTCATCAGGACGGTGGCGGAGGCGCTGCGAGAAGAGCTGTCGCAGGTCAAGGAAGCGCTGGATGTCATGTCGCGCGGCTCCAAGAACGACGCCGAAAGCTACGGCGTCATGGCCGACAGCCTGACACGCATGTCGCAGACGCTGGTGATGCTGGGCCTGCTGGAGTGCAGCCAGGCGTTGCGCCGTCACGCGGATGCCGCGCGCAAGTGGACGGGCGCGCCCGAAGCGGCTGGCCTGGACGCTCTGGTCGATGCGCTGCTCGAAGTCGAGAACGCCGTGGCCGGGCTGGTCAAGCGCGCCACCTCGAGCGTCGACACCCCTGTCAACAACTCGCAGATTTCCGTGCACCAGCTGGATGAGGCCCGCGCACTGCTGGTGGCCGAGTCACGTTCCGGCCTTTCGCTGGCCAAGCGGGCGCTCAGCTCCTACCTCGAATCGAACAACGATCTCATGCATCTGACCAACGTACCGTCCACCTTGCAATCCGTGGTGGGCGGACTTTCTTTCCTGGGCATGGCGCGCGGTTCCGCCATCCTGCGTTGCTGCGCCCGCTTTATCGAAAAGAAGATGCTGGCTTCCGAACAGCAGCCCGGCATGGCGGACATGGAAACGCTGGCCGATGCCATCACGGGTGTCGACTACTATCTGGAAAGCCTCGAGGCCAACAAGCCCATAGGCGACGGCATCCTGGAAATTGCCGAGGAGAGCATTGCCGAGCTCGGTTTTCCGGTGGAACCGGCACAGGCGGCCTGATGCAATTCGAAGCGTCCGCAGTTCCTCCTGCGGTATCTCAAAGCGACAGTCTGTGGCTGGTGTTCCAGGGCGCGCGCATTCTGGTCTGTGACCAGGCCCTGCCGTTTCCCGCCCTCAGGGACTTCGCCTGGCTCGGGATGGAGGCGCTGTCCCGCCATTATCTCGGCAGCCTGGGCGAGCAGGGCGTTTACGCCGTGGCCGCTGCGGAGAATGCAGTGCCGCCGGAGGGCTATCGCTTCGATGACCTGCGCCGCCTGCTCGGGCAGCTCGACGACAGGCTGTTCGGCCTGGCGGGGCGCGCCTTCCAGATCCTGGAGTGGGAGCGCACCCATCGCTTCTGCGGCCGCTGCGGCAGCCTCACCGTGGCGCATGCGCAGGGGGAGCGCGCCCGTCTCTGTCCTTCCTGCGAGCTCGCCTCGTATCCGCGCATCAATCCCTGCGTGATCGTCGCCGTAAGCCGCGGCGAGGAAATCCTGCTGGCGCGCGCCCAGCGCTTCAACCGCCCGCTGTTCAGCACGCTCGCCGGCTTCATCGAGGCGGGCGAGACTGCGGAGGAAACCCTGCATCGCGAGGTTCGGGAGGAAGTCGGGATAACCGTGCGCAACCTCCGTTATTTCGGCAGCCAGTCATGGCCCTTCCCGGGCAATCTCATGCTGGGCTTCCATGCCGAGTACGCGGCTGGCGAACTCCTGCTCCAGGAGGCAGAAATTGCCGAGGCCGCCTTCTTTCATCACACGCGGCTGCCCCTCATTCCGCCGCCTGGCAGCATTGCCCACGCCCTGATCCGGGATTTCGTGTCACGCTGCCGGACGCCAGCGCGCTAGGCCCGCGGCTTCGCTGCGGTGCACTCGTCCCGAGGCCGGTCTATGATCGGCTTTTCCCCGTTGCCCTGCCGAGGTTTCCGTGGTCGAACTGCTGCTCCAGTACAGCCTTTTCCTGGCCAAGGCCATCACCGTGGTCGTTGCCGTACTCATCATCATGGTGGCCATTGCCAACCTGGGGGGGCGCCGGCGCGGCCAGGCAGAGGGCTATATCGAAGTCACCCAGGTGAATGAACGTTTCCGTGAATACGCCGAAACCCTGCGCGCGGCCGTTTTCGACAAGGCGGCCTTCAAGACCTGGCGGAAGACCGAGAAGCAGAACCGGAAGCATGAGGAAAAGACCAGGGAAAAAAAGGACGGCGCGGGGGAAGCGCGCGTCTACGTGCTGAATTTCCATGGCGACATTCGCGCCTCGGCCGTCGAATTGCTGCGCCGTGAAATCACCGCCGTCCTGACCCTCGCGGAGGCGGCGCATGACGAAGTCGTAGTCTGCCTGGAGAGCCCGGGCGGCATGGTGCACGGTTATGGCCTGGCGGCTTCGCAGCTGGATCGCATCCGGCAGAAGAAAATCCCCCTCACCATTTGCGTCGACAAGGTGGCGGCCAGCGGCGGCTACATGATGGCCTGCCTCGGCAACAAGATCCTGGCGGCTCCCTTTGCCGTGGTGGGCTCGATCGGCGTGGTGGCGCAGCTGCCGAACTTCCATCGCCTGCTGCAGAAGCACGATATCGATTTCGAGGTGCTGACCGCCGGCGAGTACAAGCGCACCCTGACCGTTTTCGGCCGGAACACGGATGCCGACCGCCGGAAATTCCAGGAAGAACTGGACGACACCCATGAGCTGTTCAAGGAGTTCGTGCTGCAGCGGCGGCCGCAGCTCGACATGGCGCGGGTGGCCACGGGCGAGCACTGGTACGGTCAGCGCGCCCTGGACCTGAAGCTGGTCGACGCGCTCATGACCAGTGACGAGTATCTGGCGGAACGTGCGCAGGAGGCGCAGGTATTTGCCGTGCAGTACGTTCCCAGGCATCGCCTGCTGACGCGGCTGGGGCTGTCCGCGGAAGCGACCCTGGACAGGACGCTGTTGCGCTGGTGGGAGCGGCTGCAGCAACGTCCCTGGTGGTGAGCGGGGCAGGGGCCGGCACGCTCCGGCCCCGTCCCGCGATGGCCTAGCGCCCCGCGCTCGAGAGGGCGATGTTTACCGCGATGATGACGCCGACGATCATCGCCAGGGCGAAGATCACCCCGGCCACGATGAAGGCTGCGGGATTGTTGCTGCTGAAATCCCGTTTCCGGTTTGCCTCGGTCTGGACGCCGAACCAGGCGCGAAAAACGCTGGCAAGCACTCCCCAGGCCGACACGTTGCTGCTTGGCTCCTGAGGCGATTCAGGATCCTGTTTGTCGCTCATGCTTCCTCCCAGCTCAATCCGCGGTTTTCGCGCGGCCCTCGATGCAGCCGGGCCGGCAGCCTCACTCGGGCTCGTAGCCCAGATTGGGCGACAGCCACCTTTCGGCCGTGCGTCGATCCCAGCCCTTGCGCTTTGCATAGTCCAGCACCTGGTCTTCTTCCAGCTTGCCGACATTGAAATAGCTGCTGTCGGGGTGCGAGAAATACCAGCCGCTCACTGCCGCTGTCGGGAACATGGCGAAGTGTTCGGTCAGCGTGATGCCGGTGTTTTCCGTCGCCTGCAGCAACTGGAAAATGGTGGTCTTCTCCGTATGGTCGGGGCAGGCCGGATAGCCCGGCGCCGGACGGATGCCGCGGTACTTTTCCTTGATCAGCGCGTCGCTGTCCAGTTGCTCGTCAGCGGCATAGCCCCAGTATTCGCGCCGCACGCGCTCATGCAGGTGTTCTGCGAAGGCCTCGGCGAGGCGGTCGGCCAGGGCCTTTACCAGGATGGCATTGTAGTCGTCCCCGGCGGCCTGGAAGGTCGCGGCAAACTCGTCGCAGCCGTCGCCGGCCGTGACGGCAAAGGCGCCCAGATAATCCCGGGCCTGGCTGTCCGCAGGCGCGATGAAGTCCGCCAGCGAATAATTCGGCTTGCCGCTCACCTTGTCGCTCTGCTGGCGCAGGTGATGCAGCGTGGCCAGCGCCTGCCTGCGGCTGTCATCCGTATAGACAACCGTGTCGTCGGCGCCGGAGCGGGCCGCCGGCCACAGGCCGATCACTCCATGCGCCCGCAGCTTCTTCTCGCCGATGATGCGCTGCAGCAGGGCCTGGGCATCCGCAAAGAGATTGCGGGCGGCTTCGCCGACAACAGCGTCCTCGAGGATGGCCGGATATTTTCCGGCCAGCGACCAGGCGATGAAGAACGGTGTCCAGTCGATATAAGGCACTAGTTTTTCCAGCGGATAGTCGCGCAATGCCGTGATACCGGATTTGGCGGGCACGGGCGGCATGTAAGCGTTCCAGTCGAACTGGAAACCCTGCGCCACCGCCTGCGCATAACTCAGGCGCTCGGCCCTGGGTCGGCGGTTGGCGTGACGGGTGCGAACCTCGACATATTCCTGCTGCCGCTGTTTCACGAACTCCGTCTTCAGTTCCTTGCTCAGCAGCGAGGTGGCGACACCCACCGCGCGCGAGGCATCGGCCACGTAGATAACGGCGTCGTTCCGGTACTGCGGCTCGATCTTGACGGCAGTATGGGCCTTGGAGGTGGTGGCGCCGCCGATCAGCAGGGGCAGCCGGAAGTCCTGGCGCTGCATTTCCCGGGCGACATGCACCATTTCATCGAGGGAGGGGGTGATCAGGCCGGATAGCCCGACGATGTCGACATTTTCGCGCCGCGCCGCCTCCAGGATTTTTTCCGCGGGCACCATGACGCCCAGATCGATGATGTCGTAGCCGTTGCAGCCCAGCACGACGCCGACGATGTTCTTGCCGATGTCGTGCACATCGCCCTTGACCGTGGCGAGCAGGATGCGGCCCTTGCTCTGCACCTTGCCGGATTTTTCCGCCTCGATATAGGGAATCAGGTAGGCCACCGCCTGCTTCATGACGCGCGCGGATTTCACGACCTGCGGCAGGAACATCTTGCCGGCGCCGAAAAGATCGCCGACTACGTTCATGCCTGCCATGAGCGGGCCCTCGATGACCAGGATGGGTCGCTCGACCTGCTGCCGGGCCTCTTCCGTGTCGGCTTCTATGAAAGTGGTGATGCCCTTGACCAGGGCATGCTCAAGGCGCTTTGCCACGGGCAGGCTGCGCCACTCGAGCTCTTCGGTTTCCTTTTTGGCCCCGCCGCCGGATTTGTATTTTTCCGCGATGTCCAGGAGGCGCTCGGTGGAGTCGGCGCGCCGGTTCAGCACCACGTCCTCGACGCATTCCTTCAGTTCGGCGGGAAGGTCGTCATAAATGGCAAGCTGGCCGGCATTGACGATGCCCATGCCGAGTCCGTTGCGGATGGCGTGGTAGAGAAAGACCGAGTGGATGGCTTCGCGCACCGGCTCGTTGCCGCGGAACGAGAACGAAACGTTCGAGACGCCGCCCGAAGTCAGGGCATGCGGCAGGTTGTCGCGGATAAACGCGCAGGCGTTGATGAAGTCGACCGCGTAATTGTTGTGCTCGTCGATGCCGGTGGCGATGGCGAAGATGTTGGCGTCGAAAATGATGTCTTCGGCCGGAAAGCCGACCTTGTTGACGAGCACATCATAGGAGCGCTTGCAGATTCCCGCCTTGCGCTCGTAAGTGTCGGCCTGGCCCTGCTCGTCGAAAGCCATGACCACGATGGCGGCGCCGTAGCGCATGCAGAGCCTTGCCTTGGCAATGAACTCTTCCTCGCCTTCCTTCAGCGAGATGGAATTCACGATGGGCTTGCCCTGCGAGCACTTGAGGCCGGCCTCGATGATTTCCCATTTGGAGGAGTCGATCATCAGGGGAACACGGGAAATGTCCGGCTCGGACCCGATGAGGTGGAGAAAGGTCACCATGGCGGCCTGCGAGTCGAGCATGCCTTCGTCCATGTTGATGTCGATGACCTGGGCGCCGCTTTCCACTTGCTGGCGCGCGACATCCAGCGCTTCTGCGAAATTTTCCTCCCTGATCAGGCGGCGGAATTTTGCGGAGCCCGTGACGTTGGTGCGTTCCCCCACGTTCACGAACAGCGAGTCGCGGGTGATGTTGAAGGGCTCCAGTCCGGACAGCCGGCAGGCGGGCGCTATCTGCGGAATTTCACGGCGCGGATATTTGACGACCGCGGCGGCCACGGCCTGGATGTGTTCGGGCGTGGTGCCGCAGCAGCCGCCGACGATGTTCAGGAAGCCGGAGGCGGCGAACTCTTCGATGACGGCCGCCATTTCCTCCGGCGTTTCATCATATTCGCCGAAGGCGTTCGGCAGGCCCGCATTCGGATGCGCGCTCACCCAGGTTTCCGCCTTCCGGGCCAGCTCCTCGACGTAGGGCCGCAGCTCCCTGGCCCCGAGCGCGCAGTTGAAGCCGATGCTGAGCGGCCTGGCATGGCGCACCGAGTTCCAGAAGGCTTCTGCGGTCTGCCCCGAGAGAGTACGGCCCGAGGCATCGGTGATCGTGCCGGAAATCATGATCGGCAGCTCGACGCCGCTTTTGAGGAAATATTCCTGCACGGCAAAGATGGCGGCCTTGGCGTTCAGGGTATCGAAGACGGTCTCGATCAGGATGATGTCGGCGCCGCCTTCGACGAGGCCGGCCGTGGCCTCGCAGTAGTTCGCCACCAGCTCGTCGAAAGTGACGTTGCGGAAGGCGGGGTTGTTCACGTCCGGCGAAATGGAGCAGGTGCGCGAGGTCGGGCCCAGCACGCCGGCGACGAAGCGGGGCCGGTCGGGCGTCTTTGCCGTCCAGGCGTCGGCGACCTCGCGCGCCAGGCGCGCCGCCTCGCGGTTGAGCTCGCCCACGAATTCCTCCATGCCGTAGTCGGCCTGGGAAACGCGCGTGGAATTGAAGGAGTTGGTTTCCAGGATGTCGGCGCCAACGGCGCAGTAGGCGTCGTGAATGGCGCGGATCACCTCGGGCCGGCTGAGCACCAGCAGATCGTTGTTGCCCTTGATGTCGCGATGCCATTCGGCGAAGCGCTGGCCGCGATAATCGGATTCCTCCAGCTTGTAGCGCTGGATCATGGTGCCCATGGCGCCGTCGATGATGAGGATGCGGCGTTGAAGCTGTTCTTTCAGGAGGGCAGTGCGCGCGAAATGGCTCATGAAGAAAAAATAGGTTGGTGAGCAAAAAGAGAGCGGCATTCTAGCAAGGCTTTGAGTAGAATGACCGATAAAGACCCAGTATTTTGCTAGGAATTGATATGGCAGACCTTGATAGGGCCGGAAGCGCGGCCGTCAACATCACCATTACCGAGGCGGCGCAGGGTTATCTGCGCGAACTGCTGGCCAAGCAGGATTCGGAAGGAATCGGTGTCCGCATCTTTGTGGAGCAGCCGGGTACGCCGCGGGCGGAATGCTGCATGGCGTATTGCACCAGGGGCGAAGAGCAGGCCGATGATATTCGTATCGACTGTGAGGGCTTTTCCGCCTTTATCGAGGGCAAGAGTGCCTCCTATCTCGAAGATGCGGTGATTGATTACAACAAGGACCGTTTTGGCGGACAGCTGACCTTCAAGGCGCCGAAGTCCAAGGTGCCGAGCGTGGGGCCGGATGCCAGCCTCGAAGAGCGCATCAACTACGTGCTCTACAACGAGATCAATCCGGGCCTGGCCGCGCACAACGGCCATGTCAGCCTGCTCGAGACCTATGAAGACGCAGAGGCCGGCCTGACCGCCGTGCTGAAGTTCGGTGGCGGCTGCCAGGGATGCTCCGCCGTGGACGTCACCCTGAAGCAGGGCGTTGAAACCACCCTGAAGGCGCAGATTCCCGAGCTGCAACGCGTCACGGATTCGACCGACCACAGCCAGCGCGAGAATGCGTACTACAAGTAACCGTGTGGCGCCCGGCAGCCGAGGCCAATCCGCGCCCGGGTGGCGGCGAAGCATCGCGAGGCCGGGGCGGTAGTCATGTGCTTTCGGCAATATGGCTGGCGAGCGCATCTGCCACGGCCGCCATGACGGGCCCCCACTCGGCCGGCGCCCGGGCCCGGAACAGGCGGACATGCGGATACCAGCGCGTGGCCGATTCCCGGAAGCCCCAGTACCAGAAGAGGCCTTGTCCGGCCGGCACGATGACCCAGGTGGGGGCATCGGTGGCGGCGGCCACATGGGCCGTGCTGTTGCTGGTGCTGATGACCAGGTCCAGGGCATGGGCCTGGGCCGCCAGCCCGTCGAGATCGGCAAAGCTGTCGATGTCGGGGTCCCGGTAGATATCCACCCCCAGGGTGTCCCGGACCTTCCGCAGCTCCTCCTCCACCTCGCCGTATTGCAGGCAGATGAACTGGCAGGCGGGGTTTTCCAGGATCGGCCGCCAGCTCAGCAGGTTGATGCTTTTCATTTCGCCGTAGGTGGCGCGCTGGCTGCTCCAGGCAAGGCCGATCAGCTGTTTGCCGGGAAAGCGCTGCCGGTACCGGGCCTGCAACCGGGCGACGCGGCCGGCATCGGGCTTCAGGTAGCCGCCCTGCCAGCCGATGGCCTCTGGCACGAAGCGGCCCATGTCGGCACAGGTCACATAGGCGTCGTAGTGCGCCGCCACGTCCGCGGCCGAGAGATTTTGCGTGGCGACGTCGAGGCCGGGGTAGGCGCGCTGCAGCAGGGGCGCCAGGCGGAGGTCGAAGGCGGCGGTCACCTTTTCCGCCTTGTCCAGCAGGGCGGGCAGCAGGGCGCTGTAGACGAGCTGGTCGCCGATGCCCTGTTCCTGGAGCACCAGCAGCGCGCCCACCGGCGTCTTGCCGTCCCACTCGGGGAGGGGAAGCTCCGCAGGCTTCATGCCGCGGGACTGCCAACGGTGGCCATACAGGGCAAAGCCCTGTTCGTAGCGCTCGGTTTTGAGCAGAAAGCCGGCGTATTCATGCAGAACTTCTGCATCGTCGGGAAACCGCTTCAAGGCTTCCGCATACATCTTCTCGGCGGCCGGAACATCCCCGCGCTGCTGATGGATGCCGGCCCAGTCCTTGAAGAGGCGCGGAATCTGCAGCCCCGCTTCAAAAGCCTTCTCGTAATAGTGCAATGCCTTGCCGGATTCCTGCATGAGGTTGTAGCAGGCGCCGATGTTGAGGCACAGGTTGCCTGCCTCGACTTCCGCGGAACCAAGCAGGTTCTCGAGCCGGGGCAGGGCTTCCGGATACCGGCCCTGCTGCACCAGCAGGAGGGCATACAGGAGCTTCAGCCTGTCCGGAATCGGCTGCAGGCTGGCTGGAATCGCATTGAATACCCTTTCGGCATTTGCCGAGTCGCCGCGTTTGATAAGTAGCGTCATCAGCTCCTGGTAGCCGGCCGGGTTGAGCGGATAGGCCCGGATGGCCTGCTGGTAAAGCTGCACGGCGGTCGCGATGCTGCCCGTCTTCTCCTGCTCTTTTGCCTGGCTCAGCAAGAGCAGGGATTGTTGCAGGCTGAGGTGGCTGGTTGAGGCTGGCATGCAGAGTGGTCCCGGATGCTCTTGTTTTAGTTATCCGCAGGGGGCTTGGCGCGGACTGTAAATCCAATGCGCGACGGCAGATATAGTCATGATCTCGCTTCGACATAGCCGGAGAGTGCATCTGCCACGGCCGCCATGACGGGCCCCCACTCGGCCGGCGCCCGGGCCCGGAACAGGCGGACATGCGGATACCAGCGCGTGGCCGATTCCCGGAAGCCCCAGTACCACAGCAGCGCCTGGCCCATCGGCACGATGACCCAGGTGGGGGCGTCGGTGGCGGCGGCCACATGGGCCGTGCTGTTGCTGGTGCTGATGACCAGGTCCAGGGCATGGGCCTGGGCCGCCAGCCCGTCGAGATCGGCAAAGCTGTCGATGTCGGGGTCCCGGTAGATCTCCACCCCCAGGGTGTCCCGGACCTTCCGCAGTTCCTCCTCCACCTCGCCGTATTGCAGGCAGATGAACTGGCAGGCGGGGTTTTCCAGGATCGGCCGCCAGCTCAGCAGGTTGATGCTTTTCATTTCGCCGTAGGTGGCGCGCTGGCTGCTCCAGGCAAGGCCGATCAGCTGTTTGCCGGGAAAGCGCTGCCGGTACCGGGCCTGCAACCGGGCGACGCGGCCGGCATCGGGCTTCAGGTAGCCGCCCTGCCAGCCGATGGCCTCTGGCACGAAGCGGCCCATGTCGGCACAGGTCACATAGGCGTCGTAGTGCGCCGCCACGTCCGCGGCCGAGAGATTTTGCGTGGCGACGTCGAGGCCGGGGTAGGCGCGCTGCAGCAGGGGCGCCAGGCGGAGGTCGAAGGCGGCGGTCACCTTTTCCGCCTTGTCCAGCAGGGCGGGCAGCAGGGCGCTGTAGACGAGCTGGTCGCCGATGCCCTGTTCCTGGAGCACCAGCAGCGCGCCCACCGGCGTCTTGCCGTCCCACTCGGGGAGGGCCGGGGTTGCCGGACGCGGCTTTATGGTTTGCCAGCGATGCTGGTAGAGGGCAAAGCCCTGTTCGTAGCGCTCGGCCTTCAGGAGAAAGCTGGAGTACTCATACAGAAGCTTTTCGTCGTCGGGAAACTGCTTCACGGCTTCCGCATACATCTTCTCGGCGGCCGGAACATCCCCGCGCTGCTGATGGATGCCGGCCCAGTCCTTGAAGAAGGGAGCCGCCCGCAGGCCGGCCGCATAAGCCTTGTGATAGAAACCCAGCGCCGTATCGATGCGCTGCCGCAGATTGTGGCAATTGCCGATGATGTACCAGATGCGCGCGGTGTCGAGCTCGGGGGCGCCGGCAAGCTTTTCCAGCAGCGCAATGGCCTCGTCGTAATGCCCCTGTTTGCTGAGCACCAGCGCATGCTGGAACTGCAGCTTCTTTGACGCGGCGTAGAGGGCGGGCGGAACCGCCTTGAGAACCAGCTCCGCATTGTCGGTGTTGTCCTGCCTCGTCAGCAGGGCCATCAGGGCCTCATAGCCGGCCGGGTTGAGCGGATAGGCCCGGATGGCCTGCTGGTAAAGCTGCACGGCGGTCGCGATGCTGCCCGTCTTTTCCTGCTCTTTTGCCTGGCTCAGCAGAAGTACCGACTTCTGCAGCTTGGCTATGTCGGACGGCGTTGGCATAGGGTTGGGCCGGAAAAGGGTTATCGCCTGCACCGAAGGCCAGGCTTCAGGGCAGGGCCAGGAGCCTCAGACAGAGCGCTTTCTGGCCGGCAGCACGTCCTTCAGCTTATGGCGCATCTGGCGCACGGCTTGCTCGGTGGTTTCCCAGTCGATGCAGCCGTCGGTGACCGACTTGCCGTACTCGAGCTGCGCCAGATCCCGGGGGATATCCTGGCGGCCGAACTTGAGGTGCGACTCCACCATCATGCCGACGATGGAAGCGTTGCCTTCGAGGATCTGGTTGCTGACGTTGTCCATCACCAGCGGCTGCAGGGCCGGGTCCTTGTTGGAGTTGGCATGCGAGGCGTCGATCATGAGGTTCTTGCTGACCTTGGACTTCTCCAGCTCGCGCTCCGCCAGCGCTACCGAGACCGAGTCGTAGTTGGGCTTGCCGTCGCCTCCGCGCAGCACGACATGGCCGTACCTGTTGCCGGTGGTGTTGATGATGGCGCTGCAGCCGTTGGCGTCGATGCCGAGAAAGCTGTGCGGATTGGCCACGGAAAGCAGGGCATTGATGGCCACCTTGAGGCCGCCATCGGTACCGTTCTTGAAACCGACGGGCGAGGAGAGACCCGAACTCATTTCGCGGTGGGTCTGCGATTCCGTCGTGCGGGCGCCGATGGCGGACCAGGCAATCAGGTCGTGCAGGTACTGGGGCGACATGGGGTCGAGCGCCTCGGTGGCGCAGGGCAGGCCCAGCTCGTTGAGCTCCAGCAGCAGCTTGCGGCCGATGTGGAGGCCATCCTGGATACGGAAGGAGTCGTCCATATAGGGGTCGTTGATCAGCCCCTTCCAGCCCACGGTGGTACGGGGCTTTTCGAAATAGACGCGCATGACGAGGTAGAGGGTGTCGGCCACCTCGTCGGCCAGCTTCTTCAGGCGCCGGGCGTATTCCTGCGCGGCCTTTACGTCATGGATGGAGCAGGGGCCGATCACCAGGAAGAGGCGGTGATCCCGGCCGTCCAGGATGTCGCGGATGGTATTGCGACCGCCGAGCACGCTCTGGCGCGCCGTCTCGCTGAGCGGCAGCTCGCGCTTGAGCTGGGCCGGAGTAATCAGCAGTTCAGTGGAGCGGACATTGACGTCCTCGATGCGTGTTTCAGCCATTACCAGTCTCTGGGTTTTGCGCGAAAGAATGCAATTCTATTGAAATCGTGCCGCTGTTTCATCCCGGGGTTTCGTTAGCGTCCCCCGGGTTTGCGGAAGCCCGCGCCCTAGAAAAACATGAATTTCACGCTGAGGAGCGCCAGCGTCACGCCGAGGATGGGGCGGATCACGTCTTCCCGCATCCGGGAGGAAAGCAGGGTGCCGGCAACAATGGCCGGCAGCGAGCCGATCAGCAGCCAGCCCAGCAGGGAGAAATCGACATTGCCCATCTGCATGTGGCCCAGCCCCGCGACCAGAGTCAGCAATACGGCATGGGTAACGTCCGTACCGATGATCTGGATGGTGGAAAGGCGGGGATACAGGCTCAGCAGCACCACCACGCCAAACGCCCCGGCCCCCACGGACGACAGGGTCACAAGCACTCCCAGCGCCAGGCCCATGAACAAGGTGAACGCGGTCGTATGGCGATCGATCAGGCGGCGCAGATGGCTCTGCAGGGGATTGGCGTCATGTAGCCGTTGCAGCTGTTTGCGAAAGCAGAGCGAGGCGGCCGTGAGCATCAGCATGAAGCCCAGCGACATGGTCAGGGCCTGGCGGTATTCGTTGGCGCTGCCAAAGAAAGTGCTGAGCACCCACAGGGTCAGCAGGGCAGCAGGAATGCTGCCGGCAGCCAGCCAACCGGCAACAGGCCAGTTGATGTTGCGCTTGCCGGCATGTATGACGGCGCCTCCGGATTTGGTGAGGGCGGCGTAGAGCAGGTCGGTGCCGATCGCCGTGTGCAGCGGAATGCCCATGAGGGTAAGCAGGGGCGTCATCAGGGAGCCGCCCCCCACGCCGGTGACGCCTACACAGAACCCTACGGCCGCCCCGGCCAGGATGAAGTGAATGCCTTCGGTCACGGCTTTACCTCACAGAATTGCTGCCTAGTTTGCGCTTTCGGGTTGGCAAGCCGAAAAGCCGTGGACTATGCTCCAAAATGCTATTTTACGAAAGGCTTATAGCCAAACTAATGGACTCCACGTATCTCCGGACCAGAGCTGGACTGGAGGAGGGATCATGAAGCTGCAGCAACTGCGCTACATCTGGGAGGTCGCTCATCACGACCTGAACGTTTCGCTGACGGCCCAGAGCCTCTATACCTCCCAGCCCGGCATCAGCAAGCAGATCCGCCTGCTGGAGGATGAGCTTGGCGTCGAGATATTTTCCCGCAGCGGCAAGCACCTGACCCGGGTGACTCCGGCCGGGCAGGCCATCCTGGCGATTGCCGGGGAGATCCTGCGCAAGGTCGACAGCATCCGGCAGGTGGCCCTGGAATATACCGACCAGAAGCGCGGCCACCTCGCCATTGCGACCACGCATACCCAGGCGCGTTATCGCCTGCCGGGAGTGATCGAGACATTCATCGCCCAATACCCCGAAGTGACCCTGCACATGCATCAGGGCACGCCCCGGCAGATCGCCGAAATGGCGGCCGACGGGACGGTGGACTTTGCCATCGCCACCGAGGGGCTGGAGCATTTCGCCGACCTCATCATGCTGCCCTGCTACCACTGGAATCGTTCAATCGTGGTGCCGCGGGACCATCCGCTGGCGATTCGCAGCAAGATCACGCTGGAGGATGTGGCCCAGTTTCCGCTGGTGACCTATGTCTTCGGTTTCACCGGGCGCTCCAGGCTGGACGAGGCCTTCAAGGCGCGCGGGTTGACGCCGCGCGTCGTTTTTACCGCGACCGACGCCGATGTCATCAAGACTTACGTCCGCCTGGGCCTGGGGGTCGGCATCATTGCCCACATGGCCTATGAGCCGGATGTCGACAAGGATCTCGTGGCCCTGGATGCCGGCCACCTTTTCGAACCCAGCACCACGAGCCTGGGCCTCCGGAAGGGAACCTTCCTGCGCGGCTTCATGTATGACTTCATCAAGACCTTTGCTCCCCATCTCACCAGAGAGCGGGTCGATGAGGCCATCCAGGCGCACGCCAGGGGAGCGTTGCCACAGGTGTTCGAGAAGGTCGAGCTGCCGATGCTCTGAGCCTTGGGCAAACAAAAAAGCCGGCGAATCCGACCGGGTAAAACCTCAATTTTCGGATTAAGCAGCCCCAAAGTGCGGGAATAAAACAAAAGGGCGCCCCCATATGTTGGGACGCCCTTTTGCGTTTCGGGTTTTTTTACACAGTCCGGAATGCCGGCTTTTTCATTGGCGGGCGCTGCCGGCTAGTCAAGATTGACGAGGTGCAGGCCGCATTCCTTCCTGGTGGCTTCTTCCCACCACCAGCGCCCTTCGCGTTCGTGCTGGCCCGGCAGGACGGGGCGTGTGCAGGGCTCGCAGCCGATGCTGACGAAGCCTTTCCCGTGCAGCTCGTTATAGGGCAGGTCGAAGGCCCGGATGTAGGCCCAGACCTCTTCCGAGGTCCAGTTGGCCAGGGGATTGAACTTGGCCAGCAGCTCTCCGGGGCGGTTGAAGGTGGTGTCGGCCTGAGCCACCGGGATTGCATGCCGGGTGTTCGGGCTCTGGTCCTTGCGTTGTCCGGTAATCCAGGCATCCAGCGTGGCCAGTTTCTTGCGCAGCGGGGCTACCTTGCGAATGCCGCAGCATTCTTCATGGGTGTCCTGGTAGAAGCTGAAAAGGCCTTTCGCATCGACCATCTTCTGCAGGGCTTCGGGCTCCGGAAAGCACACCTCGAGCTGAATGCCGTAATGGATGCGCACCTTGTCGAGGAAGCGGTAGGTTTCCGGATGCAGACGCGCGGTATCCAGCGTGAATACACGGAAGGGCCTGCCGGTTTTCCTGGCCATGTCGATCAGCACCACATCTTCCGCGCCGCTAAAGGAAATGGCGATGTTGTCGAAGTTTTCCAGGGCCAGCTTCAAGATCTGCTGGGGTGATTTCTTCTCGTAGGCGCTGGCCCAGCCCTGCAGGGTGGTTTCGGTAACACTCATGGATAATCCCTGAAGAATCGAATGACAGGCCGGCAGTTTACCAGACAGGGAAGGGGCTCCCTACCTCGGCGCCGCCGGCCAGATTGCAGAGCCATGGCCGAATCAGTAGAGTTCGCGGCGTTTTCGAGAAGCGGGCGGGGGTGTGCGGTGGAGATTGTCTGTCTGGACCTGGAAGGCGTGCTGGTGCCTGAAATCTGGATCAACTTTGCCAGGCGCCGGGGCATCAAGGCGCTCGAAGCCACCACGCGCGACATTCCCGATTACGATGTGCTCATGCGCCAGCGTCTTCGCATTCTCGACGAGCACCAGCTCGGCCTCGGCGATATTCAGGCGGTGATCGCCGACATGGGCCCGCTGCCCGGCGCCAGGGAGTTCGTGGAATGGGTGCGCGAGCATTTCCAGCTCATCATCCTTTCGGATACTTTCTATGAGTTCGCTCATCCGCTTATGCGCCAGCTGGGCTGGCCGAGCCTGATGTGCCACAAGCTCGAAACCGATGCGGAAGGCCGGATCACCAGCTATGTTCTGCGCCAGCCCGATCAGAAGCGGCAAGCTGTGAAAGCATTGCATGGGTTGAATTACCGGGTAATCGCCGCCGGTGATTCCTATAACGACACCAACATGCTGTCCGAGGCGGATCGCGGCATTCTTTTTGATGCGCCGGAAAACGTGATCCGTGAATTCCCGCAGTTCCCGGTTACCCGCAGCTACGAGGAACTGAAGGCGGAAATTCGCAAGGGCTCTCTGCGACGGATTCCCTGAGAGCCTGTTCATAATCTATTTGCCGCGCTGTCCGTCGTCTCTTTTCGCGGCTAAAGCCGCTCCTACATAGGAATTAATACCTGTAGGAGCGGCTTTAGCCGCGAAAAGAGAATCGCAGGCCCATCTTTTAATGGACCACTCCAAGATTTTGGACAGGCTCTGAGATGCGGGTGCCGGCGGCGGCAATGACTGCGTCTGCCGCCGGTTAAGTGCCCGCCTAGAAGTTTTCCGGCAACGGATGCCCGTGATTTCAGCTGCCCTGGCCTGAAAATGTCGCAAAACTTTGGTTCAGGCACTTAATCCTGAGGCCCCATGCGCTCTAGCGCGCTCATCAGGGCGCCTATCTTGTCGAAACACTCCTGATATTCCTTGTCGCATTCCGAGTCGGCGACTATGCCGCCGCCAGCCCAGGCATAAAGGTCGTCCCCGATGCGCAGGAGTGTGCGGATCGCAATGTTCAAGAGGGCGTCGCCATCGCTGCCGATATAGCCGATGCTGCCGCAATAAATGGATCGCGGAGTCGGCTCCAGTTCGGCAATGATTTGCATGGCGCGCTTTTTCGGCGCGCCGGTAATTGAGCCGCCCGGAAAGGCATCCCTTATCAGGTCGACGGTAGCGGAGTCTTTTCGGAGCCTGCCCGTTACGGTGCTCACCAGATGGTGAACGTGGGGAAGGCTCTCGACCTCAAAAAGTTTCTCTACCTTTACGGAGCCCGTCTCGGCGTGTTGTGCAATGTCATGACGCAGCAGGTCCACGATCATGAGGTTCTCGGCGAGATTCTTGCTGCTGCGGGCCAGTTCGTTGCGCCACCTGGTGTCGGTCAGCGTATCGCTGGCGCGAGGCGCCGTTCCCTTGATGGGCTTGCTGGTGATGCGGCCTTTGTCGACGCGCAGGAAAAGCTCGGGGGAGAGGCACATCACGTCCCCTTCTGGCAGTGAGATCCAGGCGGCATGGGCGGGGTCGCTTTCCTTGATCAGGCAGGCCATGGCGCTTGAACTGCTGCCCTCGCAGCCCGCGTGGAAGGCTTGCGCATAGTTCACCTGGTAGCAGTCCCCGGCCTGGAGATAGGCTTGAATGCGGCTGAAATGCTCGCGGTACTGCGTGATCGGCGTCAGGGGGGCAAAGGGGGTACGGAGTCGAAATGCCGGGGCTGATCGCCCTGTGAAACTGGTCACATTTCCGAAAAGTTTTTCCCACTCCGCCCCCATGGGGTCGGCGCCGTGGGTGGTCACCAATTCGGCCGTTTGCCTGGAGTGATCTATATAAACGAAGCGTGGGTATATACCCATATACGCGCCAGGAAATTCTGGTGTCGAGCTGTCGGGTGAATGCTCGTAGCCTAGAAACCCCATGATGCCCCCCCGGAAAGGCAGGTCTTCCAGGCCTGCTGCGGAGGGGGGCTGAAAGAGAAGCCGGGGGAGTTCTTCCCAGAAGTCGCGCCATGTGGGGACAGTTAAAATTCCACCTTCTTTTTCCTTTTTAATTGCTTGATTTAAATAAAGAAGTGCACTACTCGGAAAGGCGGCGAAAAGCTCTTGCCGGCGGCTTCCCGGGCGCAGCCAGAGGGCCCTGTCTTGGGGCCCGGCACAGGCCCGGAGACGGGCGCCCAGATCAGGGAAGTAGGGCAGGGGAGTACGCATAGGGAGTGGGGCGAGATGACCTGTGGAAGTGGACGAGATGACCTGTGACGAATGGCGTAGCAATTCTATCCGCTTTACTCATATGCCGTTCGTCGCGACGTAAACAGTTCAGTTACAAAGTCTTGCCCGGAGGTTTTTGAGCGTGGTAGCTTGCCTCGGCATAACTCCAAATACCCCAGGGTTATACAGCCAAGAATAAAATCCAGGAGAATCAAAAGATGAATGGGTTCAAGAAGCTTGTGCTCGCTTCCGCCGTCCTAGCAGCCACTTCCGGCGCTTACGCCATGGAAGCCTTGGACGACGAAAGCATGTCCACCACCACCGGTCAGGACGGTCTGACCATCAACCTCGACAGCAGCATAAACGACCTGCAGATCAAGTATGTCGACCGCGACGGCCTGAACGGCGGCGCATTCGATCTGGCTGGCGCTCTCGTGATCGGCGACACCACCAACGGTGTTGACGTGACCATCGTCGGCCTGCAGATCGACATCGATGTCGGCGGCAACCTCGGTACCGCCTCTACCGGTTCCGGCATGCTGAACATCGGCATCGGCCTGACCAGCCTGAACATCGGCCTGGGCAATGTGGTCATCGGTGTGGCCGACGCCTCCGGCACCGCTGGCAGCAGCGCCATCGGCACGGTGAAGACCATCCTGGCCTTCGACGCCAGCGCCGCGCTGAATATCGCCGGCAACGCCAACCTGATGAACATCCAGCTGGGTAACGAAACGCAGGGCTCCATGGTGCACATGAGCGCCACCCTGGGCTCCATCACCCTGACCGGCCTGCGCCTCGAAGATAATTCCGGCACCTACCAGGGCGGCGCGATCCGCATCGGCACCCTCCGCCTCAGCAACGTTGTGCTTGTCAATGACATCGATGCCGTGGCTGGCGGCCTGCAGATCCGCACTGCCGGCAGCTCGATTGGCGAAGTCGGTCTGGAGGACGTGCGTCTGGGTTCCAGTGCACAGGCGGATATCGGCGATATCTACCTCGTCGGCCTGGATGTCAACTCGACGATCACGGTTCGCGGTCACTGATGTACTGATGTAATGAAAGCCCCGCTCGCGGGGCTTTCTTTTCCTCGCTGCTCGTCCGCAACGCATTACTGCCTTTCGTCGGAATTGTCCAGAGATCCCCAAATAGAGGTATGGGCAGCCTCAATAGATTTTTGTTAACTTTCGTAAGCGATGCTGAACCAATAAAAACCACCAGCACTCCGGAGAAAAAAATGACTTTCAAGAAGCTTTTGCTCGCCACTGCAATTACTACGGTTTCCTCTGCTTCCTTCGCCATGCAGGCCATGGACGAAGAAGCCCTGGCTGAAACCAGCGGTCAGGACGGTCTGACCATCACCATCAATCCGCCCGATGCCGGCATCACCACCGACATCGTGATCCATGACAAGGACGGCACGTCCGGCATTACCGGCGGCTCCAATAATAGCGGCGCTATCCTGTTCGACAACTTCGTGCTCAACCCCAATGGCGCCACGTCAACCATCAGCATCGTGATCGATGCCACGGGTAACACGAACGCCGATGCGACGGCCACCGACCCGCAGATCAACATCAACATCACCCTGCCTGGCAGCACCATCATCTCGACCGGTGCCATCTTCGTGGCGGACAGTAACGGTGTCGGCGCCGCCCTGGGTACCAACCAGAAGACCGTGCTGGCCAACATGAACATCACGCTGGTCGGCGCCACGCTGATCAACATGCAGTTGGGTGGCGAGCGCACTGGCGACTCGATGATCAATGTCAGCACGACCATCACCGGTGGCCTCTCGATCACCAACTTCAAGCTGGAAGATGCCGACGACACCGGCTCCATCAACTCTGACATGGTCACCATCAAGAATCAGGCTAACGGTAACCTGACTGCCGATATCGGGATCGACGCCACCACCACGGGCCTGGTGATCACCATGACCCAGTTCGGTAGCGGTCTTGGCGTCAACATTGGCATGACCAACTTCGGTCTCGGTGCTGACGGTACTGCCACCAACTCCATTGGTGACATCGACGTGCTTGGTCTGGACCTCGACGGTACGACCATCACCATCGCCGGTCACTGATCGCCGCATGAAAAAGGCCCCCGCAAGGGGGCTTTTTTTTGCCGGAAAAATACGGCGTGGTGGAGGGGCGCTGCGCTTCAGCCCGCCCCTAAAGAGGCCCTCAGGAATCTGTTGGAGTTGCGTAAAAACAGGTGCCCGGCCCGCAAAAGCAGTGTATCTTCTGCGGCACTACGAAGAATCATGTAGTTATAAATACAGAAGTATAACGCGGCCATAACAACAAAAGATTGCCATGTTTACAGTCGTCCTCGGGGCAGCCCTGATCTATTTCTTTGCGGAAACCTCCTTTGAGGCGGCCGATATACAGCCGGGTACCGTCTATTACTCCTATCCCATCGATAGCCGCCAGAGCAGCCGCATGGATATGCTCGAGCGCCCTGTGGTGGTGGCCCCCCTCGTTGAACAGCAGTTCCGCAATATTGCGCATCAGGCATATGACTACAGTTGCGGGTCGGCAGCGCTGACGACGGTCATGAACAGCTATCTCGGGCACAACTTCGTAGAGCGCGAGATCATGGATGGCCTGCTCAAATACGGCGAATACGACAAGATTGTGCAGAGACGCGGTTTCTCGCTGCTCGATATGAAACGGCTCGTGACCGCGCTGGGTTATCAAAGCGGTGGTTATAAAGGCTCCTTTGATGACCTCAAGAAGCTGGAGCATCCCGCCATCGTTCCCATTCACTACGGCGGCTTCAAGCATTTCGTCGTGGTCAAGAAATACCGGGAAGGGCGTGTCTTCGTGGCTGATCCGGCGCTCGGCAACATCAGCTTTCCTGAAGAGCGCTTCAAGAGCATCTGGGAAAACAATGTGATGTTCCTTGTATTTCCGGGCGAAACGCCGACCACCACGAAGCTTGCGTTGACGGAGGCCGATCTGCGCTTTGTCGATGACCATACCGTCGACCTCGCTGCGCTGGCGGAGGCTCCGCTCGGACTGAAGCCGGTGGAGGAAGTGGCAGACAGGGCCGGGACGTTGCAGAGAGTGCTTGATGCTGACCCCAAGAGCGCTACCTACAATCAGGTCATCAGCGTGCCGCTTCGCACGTATTTCCGTCGCAAATAAACTCGTTTGACGCCTGGGACAGGCAAGAGAAAGAGAAAAATGAGAAATCCCAGATTAAGCGCCGCATTTCTTTTTCTGATCGTTAATGCGATTGCTGCGAATGTATACGCTGAAGAGGCGCCGGTTCAGGATGCTCCGCCTGCCGAGGCTCCTGCCCAGGAAGCTGAGGCGGCTCAGCCGGAAGCCCCGGCGCCGGCCGAGACAGCTACAGCGCAGCCGGAAGCCGCCCAGCCGCAGGCCGACGCAGGCGCGGGCCAGAGCGATACGGCGCGTGAAGCGCTGCAGCAGAAGGCGGATGACGCCTCCAGCGAGAAAAACCTGCAGCAAGTGTTCCAGGCCAGCGAAAAGACCTACTCGCTGCTGAAGAAGGGCAAGGTATCGCTCGACTACAGCCTGGGCTACAGCTACTACCGCGACAGTCGCATCGATATCGCCATTGCGGACAACAGCTCGAGCCTGACCCGCTTCCGCATCGAGGAGGATGCGCAGCACAGCATCACCAATGCATTCGGCGTGGCCTATGGCGTTAAAAACAACCTGACCCTTACGGCCGATTTCCCCCTCGTCACGAAGATGGACACGCAAAGCAGTCTCCAGGCCACCGGTCTCGGCGACATCTCGCTCGGCCTGCGCTGGCAGCCTATCCCGCTGAAGCGCGGCCTGCCGACCTCAACGCTGTTCGCTTCGCTTTCCACTGCCACCGGGGACAGCCCTTACGACATTAACCTGACAAGTGACCTGGCGACCGGCAAAGGTTTCTACAGCCTCTCCTTCGGCGGCAGCATGAGCAAGGTGGCCGATCCCATCGTGCTGTTCGCCTCGGGCAGCTACTCCATGAGCACCAAGGTGAGCGGAGTCAACCAGAACCGCGGCGGGCGCATCCTCGAGTCCGTCGAGCCCGGCGATGGTATCGGCGCATCGCTTGGTCTCGCCTACTCCCTGAACTATGACGTATCGCTGACGGCCTCCTACCAGCAGTCCTACTCGTTCTCCTCTACCTATAACTTTGCAAACGGCGATTACGTCAATACCACCGGCGCCATGAGCGCCATGGTGAATTTCTCGCTGGGCCTGCGCACCAACCCCAAGCGGATCGTGAACGTGAGCCTGGGCTATGGCCTTACGGAGGATGCGCCGGACGTCTCGCTGGGTGTTTCCATGCCCATCGACTTTGTCGGTAGGTCAGAAGACTAAAAACGGGCCGGCATGATGTTCCTCATGAAAACAGCAAGAAGAGCACGGCCATGTTTCCTGGCAGGGATGATGTTGCTGCTTGGCGGACTGGCTACGCTGGCGCATGCCGACCTCGCGACCAACCTCTCGATCGACATCCGCGCGCTTTCCTTGGGTAATGCCGTTACTGCCGATCCGCCGGGCGTGAGTGCGATTCATTACAATCCTGCCGCCCTCGCCAAGCTTGAAGGCCGTCAGTTCGATTTTCAGATCTTCTCGGCTGCCATGAGCATCGAGTCGCAGTTTTCTGCCCCGGCCGGTTATGAAGTCTTCGGATACTCCGATGATCCTGTGGTCTGCAACGACCGGCCCGATGATGGGGAAGACCGCTGCTCGCTTTTCCATACGGGCCAGAGCGAAGTGATGGGTATCTCCCTTTACGTGCCGGTGCTGGACGAAGTCGTTGACTTGCCTGACGGCATGCCGGCAGCGGCGCCGCTCTTTGGCTTCTCCATCAAGCCCGCGGGCTCCAAGTTCACCTTTGCGAATGCCTTCTTTGCGCCCATGGTGGCCGGCTTCCACCGCAAGGAGAACGATCCGGGCAACTTCCTGGCGTCGCGTGCCGCGCTCGAGCGCTTCACCTATCTTTCACCTTCCATTGGTTATCAGGTGAACGATGAGCTTGCCATCGGGGCCTCGGTGAACCTGTCCTACCAGGCGGTGGCACTCGAGACGGATTTCCGCTCGCCGAACGTGCTGCTTGGCGTGCTGCGCATGATTGACGAGAAGGTCTGCCCGCAGTTCAAGGGCGAGTCGAATATCGTCATCGACCTTTTTCTTTTCGGTTTCTGTAATGCGGACAAGGGCATTGGCCCCTTTGATAACCTCGCCACGCTGCAGGTTTCGATGGAACAGACACTGTCGCCGACCTACAACCTGGGCATTCTCTGGGAACCCAGCGATGATTTTGGCTGGGGCGCGGTCTACCAGAGCGAAGCGAAGATGCATCTGCATGGCAAGTTTTCGGTGGACTACGTGCCGGGTGTGCAGGATGTCTTCAATGGCGTGGGGCAGTCCATCACCGGAAGAATCCTGCTGGCCATCCTTGGGCTGCCGTCATACATCCCGCCCAGCGAGTCTGGCCTGATCTCCATGGACCTGGTCTATCCGGCGCATTTCCAGACCGGCATCAAATACAAGGTTCTGCCCGATATGCAGATCAATTTCGATATCGGCTGGACCGACTATGGCGAGTGGGATTATTTCCGGATGAAGTTCGACCGCGAGATCAGTGTACTGAAGCTCGCCCGTTTGCTCGCTCCGGGCACCACCACGACCTCGCTGGCCCTGCCGCTCGGATTTCAGAGCCCCTGGGGCTGGAAAATCGGCATGGAGTATTCGTGGAACGAGCGCCTCAAATTCCGCCTCGGTTTCGAACCGCGTAACTCGGCCATCCCGGATGACCGCCGTTCGACCCTTGTACCCATCAACCAGGCGCATCTGTATGGCGCGGGCATTGGCTATCAGTTCGACAAGGACACGAGCATCGACCTGACGGCGGCCTATCTCTATTCGAAGGACTCGATCCCCGCCAACACCAGCCAGAGCCTCAATTCCACTGGACTGCACAATATCGTTTACAACCCTTATGCCGGCCTGGATGTGGAGACCGAGGCGTCCATCATCATCCTGGGTCTCGCCTACCGCACGCTGTGGTAAGGCCGATGCATCGCTGTTTCGGGGTGATCGCTCTGCTGGCACTGGTGCAGGCGGCCGAAGCGGAAGAGAAGTTTTATTCCATAGTCGGTCCCGACGGTGGCGTTCAGATCATTCGGAGCACTGCCGAACCTGACAATGAAAAACCGTCGGCATCCGGAAAGGAAGAGCGGCCGGAGCCCCGCAGGGATGGGCCGTCCACGGCGGCCAAGAAAAAGACAAGGAAGCCTGGGCCGTCTGCGCCGGCGCCGGCGGCCACCGCCGAGGGTGGCCCGGCTGCTGCGACCGGGGCGGCCTACGACTCCGATGAATATGCAGACAGCGAGCACTTGGAAAGCCCGGGCGCGCGCGCCGGCGGCAAAGAACGCTTCTACATCATCCAGGACGGACTCGGCAGCCAGCTTAGCGATGGCGAGTCCGTTTATGGTTCTGATGAAGCCGCCGCCCCGGAAGACATGCCCGTACAGGAGTTCTTCCGGCAGGTGGACGAAGGGATGCTGGTCAGGCGCGCGGAAGAGGCGACAAAGGCCTTTCCCTTGCTTCCCGGCTGTCTTGGCAAGGCGGAAATCGAGACTGCCCGGCCCATTGAGCCCGGGGCTCCGGAAACGCTGGTGATCGGCAAAGAGACGTATGTCTTCCTTAAGGATTCGCGGGTGGCCGCCGCCTATCGTCTTGGCGGGGCCGGTCTTCGGACCCTGGTTTCCAGTTCCTTTTCAAGGACGGACAGGAAGCCCGGCTTCGTGCATCCGCATCTGGCGTTCTTCGACGATCGCGGATGCCTCAGCCGCGTGGTGAGCAATTTTTATGAGAGCCTGTATCCGGCCAACCAGAGGCGGCATCCCATGCTGAAGGCCAGGCTTGCGGTTCATGCGGAAGAGACATTCATGCTGGTGCTGCTGCCCCGGGATGGCGGGGGCAAGACGGTGGCGGCGCTGCCCTACGAGTACTCCCGACTCGGGCAGCTCAAGTTCACGGTAAAAAGGCAATGATCATGAACGCATCCTTTACCAGAAATGCTTTGCAGGCACTGGCAGTGCTTGCCCTTGCCAGCCTCGTTGCAGGCTGTCAGGAAAGTACGAATATCGCGAGTGGCAGCCGCGGCGTGACCAGTTGCGGAAGTTTGCTGGGCGCTATCTGCGTGTCCGGACGTTTCGTTGACGAGACCGTGGAAAACCTGGACTACGAGTGCGGTCTTTCCGGGATCGGCACCGTCAGGTCGGTGACTGATGAGGATGGCAGCTTCTCGTGCCCGAGCGGCAGCATCGTCACGTTCTCGCTGACGCATCCGGAGGACGCCGCCAGCAAGATCGTCCTGGGCTCGGTGAAGGTCCAGAAGCCTTCTAAGGCGTCGCCGGGCCTGTATTTCAATGTCCTGCCCACCATGCTGGCCGGCAGCTCCGGTGCCGTGACGGCGCATCGGGGGCAGCAGGTTGCCCGCCTGCTGCAGACCCTGAATACGGATACCGTGTCCGCCAGTCTGCCCTCGCACCACATCCTGATTACCAATGAGCAGAAGCGCCGGATCAATGCCGCGCTCTTCCCTGAGGTGTCTGTCGATGTTTTTACCCGGCCTGCTGCCGCCGATCCGGCGAATCCCCAAGAAAATGAAGTGGACTATTATTTCGCCGCCTATATAGACCTGTTGCACAGCAGCGGACTGCTCAAGCCCGGCAGGCCTGCCCAGATGGTGGGGGTGAGCGAGGCGAGCGCAATGCAGCTCAAGGGGGCCTACAGCACTTTCGCCGGCGCCTATGCCTCCGGGCCGAGCGTGATTCTCACTGGCACCGCATTCGATGCCGATTTCGGCAATATGGTGGGCAACGGAAGCACGGACGCCGGCAAACGTTTCCTGGGCCAGTTCTGGAGTCTTGTCGATCGCCGCGGCCGGATGGTCGGCTACGGCATCTATTCCTATGGCCCGCCTGCAACCACCACTTCCCTTGGCTCCAATCCGCAGGCAATGGATATCGAGGGTTTCGAAACAGAAGGGACATTCAAGCGGCAATGGCCTGTCAGCGGCGACCTCGCCGGGCTGGTGTTTTCACTGCAGGGGGATCCTGGCAAGGAAGTCGAGCTTACACAGGGAGTCATGTTCAGAGGGGCGATTGCAGGCTCCGAGAATCTGTACATAAACCTTTTTGAGGAAAGCCTGGGCGAGACAAAACTTGGCCAGTGGCGGCTCCAGGACAGCAGCAGCATCTACCTGTCCGGCGCCCCCTACTCCTTCCTGCATACGGTGCCTGCAGCTCCGCTCATGGACCCCGAGCTCTGGGATACGACGGCCATCAGTTTTCCTGTTCCGCTGGAGGTTACGCTTTACAACACGGACTCGGACAGCTGTGCAGAAACCAAGGGGTGTGCGATCGCGCGCATTCCGCTGCTCGTGCTTGAGGACGGCAACATTGTCTCGGATATCAGCGAGAGGTGCGGCGTCGACCTGGATCCTGAAACGTTGATATATCCGCTCCAAGACCCTCTCCCCGCGCAGCAGGAATACCCGCTGGGGCTGGTCACCAATATCCAGCGTGGCGGTAACGAGGCGAATGGCCTGCGGGACGAGTCGGGTGCGCCGATCACGATCATGACGCCGCTGGTGCTGATTCCCAATGAGCCGACCCTTGTTCAGAGCATCGCCACGTCTCCCGCCTATGAGCGTTATCTTCCTTATTCACAGTTCTTCAGTAACTTTGGCGGTAATTCCCTGCTGAGGGTCGATGGCGGCGCGGGCCAGAAGTACCAGATGTATGGCCTCTGCAATTCCACTTATGTCGCGGCTGGTCTATGCAATGTCGATGGAAGGTTCGCGCCAGGTATTGCCGCGTGGATAAACGATCTCAGCAATGCCCGCATTGCATATTACGGAGCCGAGGACACTGCGAATGCGGCCGAGGCGGATGCCTATGGCAAGAACAATGACGGCCTGATACGGTCGACGCTGCGAACCTGCCCCTGATGCGGGGTGAAAATGACAAAGCCGGCAATTGCCGGCTTTGTCTTTTTTGGTTCAGCGCGAGCGGAAGAGGGGCGGGGCGTCAACGGCGCCCTGGTAGCGAACCGTGAAGGTCGACAGGCCACGGAGCGCGTCCTCGATGTCCTTGTCGGCACGCACGGCGAAAGCATTGAAGCCACAGCGCTGCTGATAGAAAAGCGTGTCCTTGATGATGTCGCCGACCGCGCGCAGTTCCCCCCTGAAGCCATGCTGGCTGCGCAGGATGCTGGCCGTCGAATAGCCGCGTCCATCCGCTAAAGCCGGGAATTCGATGGCGACGAGATCGAGCCTGTCGAGGTCGGGGGCGATCTCCCCGGCAAACTCGTCCGGCGCCAGTTGAACCCCCTTGGGATGCGGGTGAGCGATCAGCGCGTCGCGGTGCCGGCGCCAGTCGGCAAGCCTGACGAGCACGGGGCCCGCCGGGAGCGGCAGGCTGCCGTCCTCCTGCGTGGCTGCCAGGCTGTAGACGTCGTCGACGATGGCCCCATCCTTAATCAGCTTCGGCATAGACGCGCTCCTTGAAGATCTCGATGCCGATGCGCCGGTAGGTGGCCAGGAACTTCTCGCCAGGGAGGCGGTGATCGAGATAGGTATTGATGATTTCCTCGATGACGTCGGCCATGTCCTCGGCAGCGAAGGAAGGGCCGAGAATGTCGCCAATCGAGGCGTGATGATCGGATGAGCCGCCGAGCGTGACCTGGTAGAACTCTTCGCCGCGCTTGTCGACGCCAAGAATGCCGATATGACCCACATGATGGTGGCCACAGGCGTTCATGCAGCCGGAGATGTTCAGGTCGAGCTCGCCGATGTCATACACCCTGTCGAGATCCTCGAAGCGGCGCTGTATGGCTTCAGCGATGGGGATGGACTTGGCATTGGCCAGCGAGCAGTAGTCACCGCCCGGGCAGGCGATGATGTTGGTGAGGTAGCCGATATTGGCCGTGTCGAAACCGAGCTCCTTCAGCTCGCCCCAGAGAGCGTGGAGCTCACTCTGCTTTACATCGGCGAGAACGATGTTCTGCTCGTGCGTCGTGCGCAGCTCGCCGAAGCTGTAGTGGTCGGCCAGGTCTGCGATGGCTTCCATCTGCGCATCGGTCACGTCGCCCGGCGCAATGCCGGTCTGCTTCAGCGACAGGGTAACGATGCGGTAGCCCGGCTGCTTGTGGGCATGGGTATTGCGCCTGATCCAGTTTGCAAAGGCAGGGTTGCTGTCCCTTGCCTGCAGATAAGCGGCCGGCTCGTCCGCAAGGCACTCATAGGCCGGCGCGGTGAAGAAGCTGCGCAGGCGGGAGAACTCCGCGTCGGGCACCGTCAGGGGACCGTCTTTCAGAGGGCGCCATTCCGCCTCGACCTTTTCGGCAAAGACTTCCGGGCCCAGGGCCTTGACCAGGATCTTGATGCGCGCCTTGTACTTGTTGTCCCGACGGCCATGCAGGTTGTAGACGCGCAGGACGGCCTCCAGATACGAGATCAGGTGCTGGCGGGGAAGGAAGCCCTTGATGAGGCTGCCGACCATGGGCGTGCGTCCGAGACCCCCGCCCACGAGAACGCGATAGCCGATTTCGCCGCTGTCGTTTCTTGCGATATAGACACCGATGTCATGGACGGCCGTAGCGGCCCGGTCGATGTCGGGCGTGGCGTTGACGGCAATCTTGAACTTGCGGGGCAGGAAAGCGAACTCGGGATGAAACGTGGACCACTGGCGGATGAGTTCGCAGGTGGGACGGGGGTCTTCGACTTCGCCTGCGACGACCCCGGCAAACTGGTCCGTGGTGGTATTGCGGATGCAGTTGCCGCTGGTCTGGATGGCATGCATCTGCACACTGGCCAGGTGGGCGAGAATGTCCGGAACGTCTTTCAGCTCCGGCCAGTTGAACTGGACGTTCTGGCGGGTCGAAACATGGGCATAGCCACGGTCGTAGGTGCGGGCGATATGGGCGAGCATGCGCAGCTGGCGGCTTTCCAGCATGCCGTAGGGAACGGCGATGCGCAGCATGGGCGCATAGCGCTGGATATACAGCCCGTTCTGCAGCCGCAGCGGGCGGAATTCGTCATCGCTCAGCTCCCCCGCCAGATGGCGACGGGTCTGGTCACGGAACTGGGCGACACGCTCGTCGACAATCCGCTGGTCGTAGGCGTCATAACGGTACATGGGCTTTGTTCCTGAGCCTGTATGGGATGGCTGCGAAGGATAGCAACCGGACTTTGATAAACCAAAATGGCTTTTTCGAATGGCCTTATTCAGTCTTTCTTATGTTTGTCACTGCCTGCGTAAGGGACTCAGGCCTTGAGCCGATTACAAACTGTCGAACAAATGACAAAATGCTGGTTGCCGTTACATGCTGTTGCTAGCATGCCTCTGGCAATTGCTTTGGCAGTTGCCCGCCCCCCCAAAGCCCGGCAAAGGAATGTGGTCTGACCATGAGTTTTCGAGCTTCCGAAAGTCTCTCCGAGCAAATTGCCCAGCATCTGGCGCAGCAAATCATTACCGGTGACCTGGTCGAAGGAGAGCGTATCCAGGAACTGCGCATTGCCAAGGAGCTCAACGTCAGCCGTGGCTCGGTTCGCGAAGCCCTGCTGATTCTGGCCCGCCGCCGCCTGATCGAGATTTATCCGAGGCGAGGCGCGGTGGTGGCTGAAATGTCCGTTGCCCAGGTTCGGGGCCTTTACGAAGTGGTTGCCATGTTCCTCAGGCTGGTCATGCGCAAGGCGGCGGAGAACTGGCGCCAGCAGGATATGGAGGGTTTTACCGGCCAGTTGCAGAAGTTGCAGTCCCATGTCGATGGGCATGACATTGAGGCCTTTTTCGAGGGGACTTTCGATCTGTTCAGGATGGTCCAGCGTTATGCCGGGAATCCCTACATCGAGGAAATCCTGGAGGATCTGCAGCCGGCCATCCGCCGCAGCTACTATCTGGCCCTGCATACCAGCCGGCGCGAGCTTGAGGAGTCCTGTACCTTCCTCAAGGGAATGGTGGAGAGCATCCTGCTGCGCAAGGGAGAGCAGGCGGCGTCACTGGTTGAGGAGTTCTGCGCGCATCAGTGCCATCTGGTGCTGGACTCGCTTATGCGGGTCAAGCAGATCGAGGCGGCCTGGGCGCAGCGCCACCGGCGCTGACACGGACTCATCGACAATAAACTCAAGGCATGCGGGTCTTCCCCATGTCAGGGGATGCGAATCCTGATGACAGGCCGCCAACGCAAGTCTCTGGGCGAACAGCTCTATGACGAACTCAGTCGCGACATCCTTCTTGGCCGGATCAATGCCGGCGCCAACCTGCTGCCGGAGCGCAAGCTGGCGGAAACGCGCGGCCTGAACCGCGGCGCCGTCCGCGAAGCCATGAAGCGGCTGGAGCAGATGCGTCTGATTCGCTCCGTGCACGGCGGCGGCAACCGGGTCGAGGCGTGGCGGCAGGTGGCAGGGCTGGAGCTGTTGCCCGACCTTCTGGTGAAGGAGGGAGGGCTGCCGGACTTCACCATGCTCAGGGCGCTTCTGGAGATGCGGGCCTGCCTGGGGGTGGATGCGGCCCGCCTGGCGGCCCTGCGTTGCACTCCCGAGCAGGCCGGGGTATTGCAGGCCTGCGTCGACGCGATGCGGCGGCGGCCGAACGATATGGAGCACCAGCAGGAAATGATGCTCGCGTTCTGGGAGGCCCTCATGCAGGCGGCGAGCAACCAGATCTATGTGATGGCCTTCATCTCGCTCAGGCTCTGCTGGGAGCGCTATGGCGCCCATCTTCGGCATCTGCTGAGCGATGAGCTGCGCGCCACCAGCGAATACCAGGCTATCGTCACGGCCTGTCAGAAAAGAAATCCGGAGCTGGCCGCAAAGCAGGCCGGGCAACTTGTGCGGATGGCGTCGAACCAGATCGAGAAAATCGCCAGCAGTTTTCAGCAGCGGCAATCGGTCAACAACGGCGATCTGTTTTCGCTGTGAGTCTCGTCCTGAAGCTTGCGCAGGCGCCTTCCTCCTTAACCGGCGTAAGCCATGGAGGCAGGAGGGGCTTTCCGCTACACTCAGCCCGGCCTTTGAGGGGCCTGGGCGCCAGATCATAAGAAACGTGAGAAATGGCGCCTAACCTATTGCTTCTAATCTAATTAAATTTGGTATTACCACTCTTTCGAGTGGAGGCCGCAGGACAAACATGCGACTAAAAAGCATCAAGCTGGTGGGTTTCAAATCCTTTGTGGACCCCACCGTAGCCCATTTCCCCACCAATCTCTCCGCCGTGGTCGGCCCCAATGGCTGCGGCAAATCGAACGTGATCGATGCCGTGCGCTGGGTGATGGGGGAGTCGTCTGCCAAGAATCTGCGCGGCGAAAGCATGACGGATGTCATCTTCAACGGCTCCACTGCCCGCAAGCCGGTGGGCCAGGCCTCCATCGAGCTGGTCTTCGATAATTCCAGTGCCAGCCTGGGCGGCGAATATGCCCAGTTTGCCGAGATATCCATCAAGCGCCTGGTTACCCGCGATGCCAAATCGGACTATTTCCTGAATGGCGTACGCTGCCGCCGCAAGGACATTACCGACATCTTCCTGGGTACCGGCCTGGGCCCGCGCTCCTACGCCATCATCGAGCAGGGCATGATCTCCCGCCTCATCGAGGCCAGGCCCGAAGAGTTGCGCGTCTACATCGAGGAGGCCGCCGGCATCTCCAAGTACAAGGAGCGCCGGCGCGAAACCGAAACCCGCATGCGCCACACGCGCGAGAACCTCGAGCGTCTCAGCGACATTCGCGAGGAGCTGGAGAAGCAGCTGCAGCACCTGCAGCGACAGGCTCAGGCAGCAGAAAAGTATAAGGAATACAAGGAGGAGGAGCGGCTTCTTAAAGCGCAGCTTCAAGCTCTCCGCTGGCAGGCCCTGGATGCCCAGGTGGGCCAGCGCGAAACCCTGATCCGTGAGCTGGAGATCCGCCTGGAAGCGGTAATCGCCGAGCAGCGTGCCGCCGATGCCGCGCTCGAAAAGCAGCGCGAGTCCCAGCTCAGCCTGTCCGACAAGTTCTCCGAGGTGCAGAGCCGCTTCTATCGCGTCGGCAACGAGATTTCCCGCATCGAGCAGGCCATGGCGCACCAGCGCGAGCGTCTCTCCCAGCTGCGCCACGACCTGTCCCAGGCCGAGCGCAGCCACCAGCAGGCCACCGAACACCTGCGGCTGGACGAGGCCCAGCTGGAGGATGTGCGGGCGCAGATGCTGGCGCTGGCGCCGGAACAGGCCTCGTTTCAAGCCCAGGCCGAAGCGCTGTCAGCCAGTCTGTCCGCCGCCGAAGAGCATATGCAGCACTGGCAGCAGGAGTGGGAACAATTCAATCAGACGGCCGCGACGGCCCGTCAGCAGGCGGAAGTCGAACAGTCGCGCAGTCAGCATATGGAGCAGGCTATCCAGCGCTCGCGCGAACGCATCGAGCGCCTGGAAACCGAGCGCAAGTCGCTGAGCGCCGGCCCGCTTGCCGACGAGGTGGCCGTTCTCAACGAGCAACTGGCCGAGGTCGAACTCGAGCTCGAGGCGGAGCAGGAGAAAGTCGATAGGGCGTCTGCCGGGATTGCAGGTCAGCGCGATCGGAACAACCAGCTGCACAATGAAACCGACAGCCTCAAGACCCGCCTGCAGTCTCTAAGGGGGCGCGAGGCCTCTCTCGAGGCTCTCCAGCAGGCCGCCATGGGGCAGGGTAGCGGCACGGCGGCGTGGCTCGAGAGCAATGGCCTGGCCAATCGCCCTCGCCTCGCCGATCGCCTCCAGGTTGAAGCCGGGTGGGAACTCGCGGTGGAAGTCGTGCTCGGACGTCATCTTCAAGCGGTATGCGTAGAGTCGCTGGGAGGGCTGGCCGGCAAGCTGGCGGAGCTGGGCAGGGGGAGCCTCACCCTGCTTGAGGCCCGGCGCCTTGAGGGTAAGACCAGTGGTGTGGGCACGCCGCTGGCCTCGTATGTTGAGGGGCCGGAGGCTGAGGGCCTGCTGGCCGGCGTCTATGCCTGCTCCGGGCTGGACGAAGCCATGGCGTTGCGGGAGCGGCTGGCGGCTCATGAGTCCGTCGTGACCAGGGATGGCCTCTGGCTGGGCGCCAACTGGCTGCGCGTAGTACGCGAAGACCAGGCCGAATCCGGCGTTCTGGCCCGCCGGCAGGAGCTGGCGCGGGTGGTGGCCGAGCTGGCTGAGGTAGAGGCGGCGCTGGCCGAGCGGCAGTCCCTGCTGGAGGCCGGACGCGAAGCGCTGCGTGCTTTCGAGCTGCAGCGCGAGGCGGCCCAGCGCGGCCTTTCCCAGCTGACGCGCCGGCGCGGCGATGTGCAGGCCCAGCTGGGCGCCAAGCAGGTACGCCTGGAGCAGTTCAGCGCCCGCTCCAGCCGTATCGAGAAAGAAATGGAGGATGTGGCGGCCCAGTTGAAGCTCGATCAGGAGCAGCTGGCCGAAGCCCGTCTGGTTCTGCAGGACGCGCTCGAGGCCATGGGTCGCGATGCCTCCCGTCGCGACGAGCTCCTGCGCGCGCGCGACAACGCCCGTGAAGCCCTGGACCAGGCGCGTCAGAAGACCCGGGCCGATCGCGACGCCGCCCATCAGGTCGCCCTGACCATGCAGGCGCTGCGCACTCGCGAAACAGCCCTGTCGCAAAGCCTGAGTCGTTGGCAGGAGCAGCTGGCCAGCTTTGCCGAGCGTCGCGAGGTGCTGCAGGAAGGCCTCCTCGAGCTGGAAAACCCCGGTGGCGAATCCCAGCAACAGCTGGAGGAGCAGCTGAGCCTGCGCATCGAGGTCGAGAAAGAGCTGACCGAAGTCCGTCGCGACCTCGAGGCGGTGCAGCATGAGTTCCGCGAGTACGAACGCAAGCGTCAGCAAGCCGAACAGCAGGCGCAGCAGCTGCGCGACATGCTCGGCACCCAACGCCTCGAATGGCAGAACGCCCTTTCCCGTCGCGAGTCCCTGCAGGAGCAACTGCTCGAAGCGCAATTCGACTTGCAGACCGTGATCGCGGCGCTGCCTGAGGCAGCCAACGAAAGCCAATGGCAGGACGACCTCGAGAAAGTTTCCGGTCGCATCGCCCGCCTCGGACCGATCAACCTGGCCGCCATCGACGAATACCAGGCGCAGTCCGAGCGCAAGAGCTACCTGGACGCCCAGGATGCCGACCTGCGCGAGGCGCTGGAAACCCTCGAGAACGCCATCCGCAAGATCGATCGCGAAACGCGCATGCTCTTCAGGGACACCTTCGACCGCGTCAATAAAGGCCTGCAGGAGCTGTTCCCCAAGGTCTTCGGCGGCGGCCACGCCTATCTCGAGCTGACCGGCGAAGACCTGCTCGAAGCCGGCGTCGCCATCATGGCGCGCCCGCCCGGCAAGCGTAACTCCACCATCCATTTGCTGTCGGGCGGGGAGAAGGCGCTGACGGCGCTGGCGCTGGTGTTTTCCATCTTCGCGCTCAACCCGGCGCCGTTCTGCATGCTCGACGAAGTGGACGCGCCGCTCGACGACGCCAACGTCGGCCGCTATGCGCGCCTGGTGGAGGAAATGTCGGAGAAGGTGCAGTTCATCTACATTACCCATAACAAACTCGCCATGGAAATGGCCCATCAGCTCATGGGCGTTACCATGCACGAGCCGGGCGTTTCGCGCCTGGTGTCGGTCAATGTGGAGGAGGCCGCCGCGCTGGCGGCCGTCTGAGCGGGCACCTAAATGGAACTTCTGTACGGAGGGGGAGTTGCGGTCCTGGCATGGCTGGCATGGCGCGCCGTCCGTTGGCTTCGCGACTACCAGCGCAAGCTGCGCATCAGGCTCGAACCGGTGCCGCCAAGCCCGGAGGCGGGCATCACGACTTTCCCCGAACTGGGCAAGGTGCGGGTGCGTCCCCGCGCTGGCGCGGATTGCGACGGGCACGACAAATGGGATGCTGCCCCCACCCTTGGCGCGCCCGCGGTAAAACCGGCAGCTCCGCCAGGCAGGTCTCTTGCCGAAATTCCTGATGAGTCGCTCAGGGCGGCTGAAGAAAATGTGCCGGTGCTGCTGACGCCGGTAGCCTCCGCCGGGACGCTGGCGCTGGAGCAGCACGACATGTTTGCCGATGAGGCGATCGCGCCGCCGCCTTTTCCGCGCAAGGACTCCGGCCCTCGCGTCCAGGCGCTTTATGAAAAGTCTGTGGAGCCGGTGCGCGCGGTGCTCACGGCGGCGGAAGAAAAGCCCTACGCGGATGTGCAGGACGTCATCGCCCTGCACGTCGTGTCGCGCCAGTACCCGTTCAGCGGCGAGGACCTGCTGCGCTGCATCCTGAGCTACGGCCTGCGCTACGGCGAGATGTCCATCTTCCACCGGCATGAGCAGCCGACCGGGCAGGGACGCATCCTGTTCAGCATGGCAAAGGCCGTGGAGCCCGGCACCTTCGACCTGGAGGCCATGACAGGCGAAGAAGTCCCTGGCGTCAGTTTTTTCCTCAGCCTGCCTGGCGTCACCAGCATTCTCGCGTACGACATCATGGTCGATACGGCCAAGCGCCTGGGGACGGAACTGCAAGGCGACATCCTGGACGAACAGCAGCAGCCCCTGACTCGTCAGCTGGTCGAGCACTATCGCGAGCGCGTCCAGGAATTCGAACGCCGCCGCCTCATGCAGCGGCCTTCCTTCTGAGAGGCTTCCCGTGCAGCGTGACGATGCCGCCCGCGAGATAGACAGGCTGCGGGCCGAACTCCGCCATCACAATCATCGCTACTACGTGCTCGATGATCCGGAGCTTCCGGACAGCGAATACGATCGGCTCTACCGGCGCCTGCGCGAGCTGGAAGCGCAGTTTCCCGATCTGGTCACGCCCGAGTCGCCGTCGCAGCGCGTCGGCGGCGCGGCCTTGCCCGCCTTCGCCACGGTCCGGCATGAAGTGCCCATGCTGTCGCTGGACAATGTGTTCAGTGCCGGGGAGTTCGGCGATTTCGACCGCCGCGTGCGCGAACGCCTTGACGACTTGCCAGGCCACGGCGGGGATCTGTTCTCGAGTCCGCAGGTCACCTATTGCTGCGAACCCAAGCTCGATGGCCTGGCCATATCTCTCGTTTACGAGCAGGGCCGGCTGGTGCGTGGCGCGACGCGCGGCGATGGCCTGACCGGCGAGGACATCACGCACAATGTGCGCACGATAAAGTCGGTCCCGCTGCGCCTGCTGGGCGAGGCCGCTCCGGAGCTGCTCGAGGTGCGCGGGGAAGTCGTGATGCCCAAGGCCGGCTTTCTCAAGCTGAACGAGCAGGCTGCAGCCCGGGGCGAAAAGCTATTCGCCAATCCGCGCAATGCTGCGGCAGGCAGCCTGCGTCAGCTCGATCCGCGCGTCACGGCAAGGCGCCCCCTGGAGTTCTACGCCTACGGCGCCGTGCGCTGCGAGGGCTTTAAACCCTCTCCCTCGCAGTTCGGCATCCTGCAGCAGATGAAGGAATTCGGCTTCCGGATCAGCAATGAAATCCGCAAGGGCGAGGGGGCCGGGTTCGTCCAGGCTTTTTACGATGACATTCAGTCCCGCCGTGACCGCCTGCCCTATGAAATCGACGGCGTCGTCATCAAGGTCGATGCAGTGAAATGGCAGCAGGAACTCGGCTTCGTTTCCCGCGCGCCGCGCTGGGCGACGGCCTACAAGTTTCCCGCCCAGGAAGCCCTTACCGTTCTGCAGGCCGTGGAGTTCCAGGTCGGACGCACGGGAGCCCTGACGCCGGTGGCGCGCCTGCAGCCGGTTTCCGTCGGCGGCGTTACCGTCAGCAACGCCACTCTGCACAACTTCGATGAAATCGAGCGCATGGATGTCCGCGTCGGCGACCACGTCGTGATCTACCGCGCCGGCGATGTGATCCCGAAGATCGTGCGCGTGCTGCGCGACCGTCGCCCGGAAGGCACGCGACCGCTGCCGCTGCCCACGCAGTGCCCCGTCTGCGGTTCGGATATCGAGCGGCCCGAGGACGAGGCGATAGCCCGCTGCTCCGGCGGCCTTTTCTGCCCGGCGCAAACCCGGGAGGCGCTGAAGCATTTCGTCTCGCGGCGCGCCATGGATATCGAGGGGCTGGGCGACAAGTGGATAGACCAGCTGGTGGCGCAGGGCCTGATCAAGACCAGCGCCGATCTCTACTGCCTGGAGAAGGAAGCGTTGCTCAAGCTCGACCGCATGGGCGACAAGCTGGCCGGCAACATCATCCGCGCCATCGAGAAAAGCAGGTCGACGACGCTGCCGCGCTTTCTTTACGCGCTCGGCATTCGCGAAGTGGGAGAGGCCACGGCGCTGGCCCTCGCCAAGCATTTCGGCAAGCTCGAGGCGATCATGGCGGCAGACGAGGCGGCGCTGAGGCAGGTGCCCGATGTGGGGCCCGTGGTTGCGGAGTCGATCGCCACTTTTTTTCGCCAGGAACACAACCAGGACGTGCTGCGGTTACTGCGCCAGCGCGGCGTGCACTGGCAGGACAGGGAGGCGCATGGCGAGCGGGAGCAACCGCTGGCGGGACAGACCTGGGTGCTGACCGGCAGCCTGGCCAGCATGAGCCGTGACCAGGCCAGGGAGAAACTTCTGCAGCTCGGCGCCAGGGTGGCCGGCTCGGTATCGAAGAAAACCCATTGCGTAGTGGCGGGGGAGGCGGCAGGCTCGAAGCTGGCCGATGCCGAGAGATTCGGTGTCCGTATCGTCGACGAAGCAGCCTTCCTCGAGATCTTGTCCGGCTACGGACTCTGACAGGGCATATGGACCAGGAATCTATCGTCTACGGCCTGGTGCGCGATACCGCGCACGGCACACAGATGGAGCGGCGCGTCCGCCGCGCCCATAACCGCGGCGTCATCGAAATGCTGCCCGACGCGGACGGCTGGCCTTTCTGCCGCGGCATGTTCGGTGTGTCCGGTTTCGACGAGAACGAAGGCACCTACCAGACGCAGATCCTCCATTTCGGCGCCAGCTACCGCGCCATCGAATACGAATGGGGACTCTGGATGCAGAAGTTCGAGGGCCTGCTGATGCAGATGTACTGGGTCAGCGCCAAGGTCCATCTCGAAACGGAGGTCTCCGGCCTGCACACCTTCATCTGGGAAGCGGTCGATGGCTCGCATGCGCCAGGGGACAGCCTGCAGGTGCGTTGCGAATGGGAGCGCGAGGGCGGGCTCAGCTTCCGCAAGCGCTGAGATAGTGCTCCCGAGGCAAGCCGGCATGTGCCGGCTTTTTCATTTCTGCCGTTTCAGTTGCCGGATCCAGAAGCGCATGGGGTGCAGGGCATCGAGCACCTTTATCGAGACCGGGTAGGGCTCGTCATTCAGTTCGGCCGCCAGTATCTCCGCGGCAAGGCCTGCCTGGCTGAAGCCTTTCGAGCCATGCGCCAGGTTCACGTAGAGGCCCGGCAGGACGGGCAGGTCCGGATACGGCATGAGCTTCCCGTCCTTCACGCCCTCGTAGCACTGCATGAAAGTGGCGTAGTCGGCGACTGGCCCCACCAGCGGCAGATAGTCGGGGCTTTGACAGCGTAGTGAGGCGCGTCCCTGCCAGGCGTCCGCCGGCTCCAGGC
The DNA here is from genome assembly GCA_049320605.1 of Pseudomonadota bacterium. Classification (GTDB taxonomy): domain Bacteria; phylum Pseudomonadota; class Gammaproteobacteria; order Pseudomonadales; family Moraxellaceae; genus UBA2031. The sequence goes on from JBMOQI010000013.1 coordinate 479,461, forward strand.
TCCGGGCTGTTTCGGGCAGGAATCGCTGCAGCGACTGCAGGTTCCCGGCATGATCCTCGTGGCGGACAGAAACGTCCCGATCACTGGCGTGATAGGTGGCGCCGAGGCAGTGGCCGTGGTCGGGCAGCGCGGGCGTGAGATAGCCGTCGTGGCAAACGATGGTGGCGAGTTCGGCTGTCCGCAGCGACGCCGCTGCGAGGGATATCTGTCCGCGCACCGGCTGCAGGGGAAGATGCTGCAGCTGGTTGAAGTCCAGGGCTGAGTTCGCATTGGCCACGATCACGACAGGGCACTCCAGCAATAATTCCGGCCCGTAGAGACGCCAGCCGTCCTGCCCCTGTGCAATGCGCTGCACGGGAGACTGGCGCAGAAGGGTAATTCCCGGCGTGTCGAGAAGTTGTCGGCAGTATTTTCCCGCTTCGAGCCAGCCGCCCTTCGGGTACCACAGCGCATCGTGATGCAGAGGGATCCGGGCAAGCGTGGCAGCGTGAGCGGCCTGCAGCGGCTGCAACAATTCCTCCGGCCACTGTGCGGCAGCCAGTTGGCGAGCGCGTTCCGCCTGGTTGCCGGCCTGCAGCTGGAGAATTCCGCAGGGGTGCCAGGGCGAATCGCGCCGGGGCAGATTGCTGAAGTCGTGGAGCGCCTGCAGCCAGGCCTGCTGAGGGAAATGGTCGTTTGCCCCGGGACGGGTGGCGAGCTGCGGATAGATGACTGCGGCAGGGTTGCCCGAGGCGCCGCTTGCCGGCTCGTCCCGCTCCAGGACCGTTACCTTCCAGCCGCGCAGGGCCAGGCGGTGAGCCGTGCTGGCGCCGGCAATGCCGGCGCCGATGATGCACGCATGCCGGTCCGCCTGTTTTGCGGCAGGCCGCTGCAGCCATGGACTCCCCGCCGATTGGTGGCGGGGCGCCGACTTCGTTGGTGAGGCCGCGGCGCCCGCTTTCGCACTCTCGAATCGTCCGCGCAACATTTCCCGCTTCAGGCCGAAACCGGGAGTCTTTTCAACGTGGAATCCTGCAGCCGTGAGCCCGCGGCGCACATGGCCGGCGGCTGTGAAGGTGGCGAAGGTGGCGCCCGGCCGGCTGTGTGCAGCCATGCCGCTGTAGAGCGCAGCGTTCCACATTTCCGGATTGCGCTCGGGCGCGAAGCCATCGAGGAGCCAGGCGTCGGCAAAGCCCGCGAGGCGCGGCATGAAATCCGCGACATCGCCGAGAAAGAGGGTGAGCGTGGCGCGCCGCCCGGGAAAGCTCCTGCGATGGAATCCCGATAACAGCATGGGGTAGGCGTTGCGCAGGCTGGCGGACAGTTCGGCATGGTGCGGCCAGCATGCATGGGATCTTTCAAGGTCCGCCAGCGTCAGGGGAAATTTTTCCACGCTGACAAAGTGCAGCCATCCCTGTGCGCGGCTTTCCTGCCATAGCGCCATTGTTGCCAGCCAGTTCAGGCCGGTGCCGAAGCCGGTCTCGACAATCGTGAAGTTCGCGCCGGCCCGCTGGGCGGCGAAGCGCTCCTGCAGGCCATTCTGCTGCAGGAAGACATGAGAGGTTTCCGCGCTGCCGCCGGCGCGGGAGAAATAGACGTCGGCAAAATCCCTTGCGTAGGGAGTGCCCTGCGACCAGTCGATGCTGGCGTGGCGCAGGGGCGGGGACATGCTGCGGGCGGTTGCGCCGGAGCTTACCAGCTGCTCTTGCGGCGATTGCCGCTGCTGGCGAAGAACCAGCCCATCAGGAAGCCGGCGATAACCGCCAGCGCGCCTTTCCAGATGCCTTCCGAGCTCTTGTCGCGCTTGATCACATTGACCTGCATGGCGAGGCTTTCATTCTGCAGCTGCAGCTCCTGGTTCTTGGCCAGCAGCTCGCGATTGGCTTGGTCGATGCGCTGGGCATTCGCCAGCAGCTCCTGCTGATGACGCTGCTCGGGAGTCAGGGGAACCGGCGCCGGCTGCGGAGCAGGCTGCACCGTGGCGGCTTGCGGAATCGCTGTCGCCGGCCTTTGCGCCGGCAGCGGTTTGGCGGTGGACGGGACGGGCGCAGGGGCGGTCTGGGCATGCGCTGCGGAAATCCCTACGAGGCAGGAAATAAGAATTGTTTTTTTCATGACCCAGCCCTCAGGGCAGAACTTTCTTGAATGGTTTTACACGAAGCGATGCATAAACGCCCGCTTCCTTGTACGGATCTGCGGCAGCCCAGGCTTCTGCGTCGGAAAGGCTGTCGAATTCGGCCACGACCAGGCTGCCGCTGAATCCCGCCGTGCCCGGGTTCTCGCTGTCGATAGCGGGATGCGGGCCGGCCAGCAGGAGGCGGCCCTCCGACTTGAGTTGCTCGAGCCTTGCCAGATGACGCGGCCGTGCCGCCATGCGTTGTTCCAGCGTGCCGGGGACGTCTTCGGCGATGAAGGCATACCACATGTTTCATTCCTTGCCGGCGTCGGTGCTTTCGCGGGGCAGATAGCGACTGATCACGACCATCTGCAGGATGACGAAAAGCAGGGTGAGGCCAAGGCTGCCGAAAACCTTGAAGTCGACCCAGATGGCCTCGTGGTTGAAAGCGACGTAGAGGTTGGCTGCGCCCAAGGCGATGAAGAAGACGGCCCAGGCGAGGTTGAGGCCTTTCCAGACAGCGGCGGGCAGGCTGATCGCATGGCCCATGAGGCGCTCGATGGCCAGCCTCTCGCCGACGAAATGAGTGCCCAGGAAAAACAGCGCCAGTCCCCAGTTGACGAGGGGGGCTTTCCACTTGATGAAGGTTTCGTCGTGCAGGGCGAGCGTCAGGCCGCCGAAGACCACCGTTACCACGAGGACAATCTTGTGGTTCTTCTCGAGCTTGCCTTCGCTGAAATAGAAATAACCGTACAGCAGCACGGTGCTTGCGATCAGGGCAGCCGTGGCGGGAAAAATGCCAAGGGTTTTGAAGGTGACCAGGAAGAGAATGAGCGGAATGTAGTCCAGCCACTGTTTCATCTTTATCTGCCCGGTAATGGTAAAGTGCGGCATCTTAATGCACACGCACAGTCACTACCATGCCCGCTGTAGATCTGCACACTCACAGTCATTGCTCCGATGGCGCACTCAGTCCGGCCGAGCTGGTCCGGCAGGCGGCTCTCGCCGGCGTGCGGGTGCTGGCGTTGACGGATCATGACAGTACGGCCGGCGTGGCCGAGGCGGAAATCGCGGCGGCGGAGCAGGGCATACGGCTCTTGCCGGGGCTGGAGCTTTCCACTTTGTGGAAGGGAATTTCCATCCATGTGATCGGCCTCGGCGTCGACATTCGGCAGGCCGGCCTGGTGGCAGGCCTCGAGCGGCAGGCGAATGCCCGCGGGGAAAGGGCCAGGCTGATTGGCGCCCGCCTGGAAAGGCAGCGTCTACCCGGTGCGTATGCCGGCGCGCTGGAGTCCGCCGGCGGCGAACCGAACCGTATCAGTCGCACGCACTTCGCGCAGTGGCTACTGGCCACCGGGCAGGTGGGCAGCATGCAGGGCGCCTTCGATAAATTTCTGGGAAGCGGCCGTTCGGCCGATGTCCCCATGCCCTGGGTGGAGCTGCCTGAGGCCATTGCCCTGATCCGCAATGCGGGCGGCACGGCGGTGCTGGCTCATCCGGGCCGCTACCCGCTGACGCGGACCAAGCTGCGCAGCCTGATCGAAGTGTTTGCCGGGGCGGGCGGCGAGGCCATGGAAGTGGCTACGGCCACCGAAAAGCCGGACATGGTGCGTTATCTCGGTCAGCTTGCCGTGCAGGCCGGGCTCGATGCTTCCCAGGGCAGCGATTTCCACGGCCCGCATATGCCCTGGATCCGCCTGGGGAGATTTCCGGTCCTGCCGTCCGGCTGTCAGCCGGTATGGCGCCGCTGGATAAGCATCGAGGACGAGCCGGGACAACGGACCCTGTTATGAGCCAATATTTCCATGTCCACCCCGACAATCCGCAGCCGCGCCTGGTCAAGCAGGCCGTGATGATGATCAGGGACGGCGGCGTCGTGGCCTATCCGACGGACTCGGCCTATGCCCTTGGCTGCCATCTCGGCGACAAGGCCGCACTGGAGCGGATCATCCGCCTCCGCGAGCTGGACGAACGCCATAACTTCACGCTGCTGTGCCGGGACCTTTCCGAGATTGCCGCCTATGCCAAGGTCGACAATGCCACCTACCGCCTGCTCAAGACCTACACGCCGGGCGCCTATACCTTCATCCTTTCCGCTACCGGCGAGGTGCCCAGGCGCATCCTGCACCCCAGGCGCAAGACCATCGGCATCCGCGTGCCTGACCATGCCATTAGCCAGGCCCTCCTGGCCGAGCTGAATGAGCCGCTGCTGACCACCACCTTGCAGTTGCCTGGCCAGCCCGAGCCTTTCAACGACCCGGAGATGATCCGGGACGAGCTCGGCTCGCGCCTGGACCTGATCATCGATGGGGGTTACGGCTCTCTGGAGCCGACGACGGTGGTTGATCTGACCGGTGAGCATCCACTCATCCTGCGGCAGGGGCGGGGCAATCCCGAGCCGTTCCGCTAGGAATTCATCGGCGTTTTATGGCGAACGGTTATTGGCGGCAGGGATGCTGGTCGCCTAGGATGGACTTCCTGATACAGCAGCAGGCAGCGCGTGGCGGCGCTTTTTATGTTTCTCCTCAGCTTTAAGCAGGCCTTCGAGGCCTGTTTTTTTTGGCGAGGGCGGCCTGCTCGCGTCGTTGCCTGACAAGCCCTCCTTTTCAGCTTCGCAGAAGCCGTCCCCGGCCTCTATAATTCCCGGCTTTGCGCCATCCCCGCCATACATCCAGGAGTTCCGTTTGAGTTCCGTCGCCTCCCAGCAGCGCGTGCTGTCCGGCATGCGGCCGACAGGCCGTCTGCACCTTGGGCACTACCATGGCGTGCTGCAGAACTGGATCAAGCTGCAGTACGAATACGACTGCTTCTTTTTCGTGGCGGATTGGCACGCCCTGACGACCTCGTACGAGGATCCGCGTGCCATCGAGCAGAGTGTCTTCGACATGGTGGTCGATTGGCTGGCCGCCGGCCTCAATCCCAACAGCTGCAACATCTTCATCCAGTCGCGGGTGCCGGAACACGCCGAACTGCACCTGCTGTTGTCGATGATGACTCCCCTGAGCTGGCTGGAGCGCGTCCCTACCTACAAGGACCAGCAGGAAAAGCTCAAGGACAAGGATCTTGCCACCTACGGCTTTTTGGGATATCCCCTGCTGCAAAGTGCCGACATCCTGATTTATCGGGCCGGACTGGTTCCGGTGGGCGCTGACCAGGTGGCGCATGTCGAGATCACCCGGGAAGTGGCTCGCCGCTTCAATCACCTCTATGGGCGTGAGCAGGGTTTTGAAGAGGCGGTGGCGGCGGCAGTCACCAAGATGGGCAAGAAGGCGGCCAGGCTCTATGTCGACCTGCGCAAACGCTACCAGGAGGCTGGCGACGATGAGGCGCTGGCCACGGCCCAGGCGCTGGTGAGGGACCAGCAGAACATCACGCTGGGCGACAAGGAGCGCCTGCTCGGGTCGCTCGAAGGTTCCGGCAAGATCATCCTCCCCGAGCCGCAGCCCCTGCTGACCGAAGCCGCCAAGATGCCGGGGCTCGATGGCCAGAAAATGTCCAAGTCCTATGGCAACACCATTTCCTTGCGCGAGCTGCCGGATGAGGTCGACGCCAAGATCCGCCGCATGCCGACCGATCCGGCACGCGTGCGCAGGACGGATGCCGGCAATCCGGACGTTTGCCCGGTGTGGCAACTGCACAGGGTCTATTCTGATGAAGCGACCCAGCAGTGGGTCCAGCAGGGTTGCCGCTCGGCAGGCATAGGCTGCCTGGAGTGCAAAAAACCGGTAATCGACGCTATAAATGCCGAGCTGGAGCCCATTCGGGCGAGGGCAAGGGAGTTCGAGAACAGCCCGGAAATCATTCGGACCCTCCTCAACCAGGGCAGCGAACAGGCGTCCGCTGTGGCCGAGGACACCCTCAAGGATGTGCGTGCTGCCATGGGACTGGCCTACCGCTGACTTTATTAGGTCGGCTGAAGTGAAATCAGGGGCGGGGTGATACTATCCCCGGCCGCAGAACAACCGCTGTGAAGCGGCAACGAGGTCAGCATGAGTGGTGGAGCGCAACAGGACGACGAACTGGTACTGGCTGCAATTGCCGAGATCCAGGCCGAGTCCGCCGCTGCCGGAACTGCCGACGCCGCCGCTGCGTCTCCGCTCCAGCAGGAGATGCCGTTTGCGCTGGTCTATGGCAAGGCCTTCACCAAGCTGCCCGATGATCTCTACATTCCGCCCGATGCCCTCGAAGTGTTTCTCGAGGCTTTCGAGGGCCCGCTGGATTTCCTGCTCTATCTGATCCGCCGCCAGAACCTCGATATCCTCGACATTCCCGTCGCCGAAATCACCCGCCAGTACATGCACTATGTTGAGATGATGCGCTCGCTCAACATGGAGCTTGCGGCGGAATATCTGGTCATGGCCGCCGTGCTCGGCGAAATCAAGTCGCGCTTCCTGCTGCCGCGGCCCAAGAACGAGGAGGGTGGGGAGGAAGCGGATCCCCGCGCCGAACTCATCCGTCGTCTCCAGGAATACGAGCGCTTCAAGAAGGCCGCCGAGGACCTGGACAATCTGCCGCAGGAAGGCCGCGACTTCTGGCCGACCAAGGTGGCCGGCCCCGATTACACGCGTGCGCAGGAGCCGCCGCAGGTCGAGCTGCGCGAGCTGCTGCTGGCCCTGCAGGACGTGATACGCCGCGCCGACCTGTTCGAAAGCCATCAGGTCTCCAGGGAAACCCTCACCCTGCGCGAGAAGATGGGGCAGGTGCTGACCCGGTTGCAGGGGCGTGAATTCATTCCCTTCGTGGCGCTGTTCACCATCGAGGAAGGTCGTCTCGGCGTGGTCGTGACCTTCCTGGCCATACTCGAGCTGGTCAAGGAAGGCGTCATCAATCTGGTGCAGACGGAATCCTTCGGCCCCATTCATGTGAAGGCCCGCGCGCAGGAAGCCGAGGGCAGCGGATACGACCTGGCTGAGCTCGAGGATGGTGCGGCGCCAGATGCCTTCGAGTCCGTCGAGCAGGCCGAAGATTCGGAGGCCGACGCGGCGCTGGAAAAAAATGAAGGCCTGGAATTCGATGACGCAGCCACGGCGGAAGATGAATCCGGCCGTGAAGAAAACTGACGGAGCCACCCCGCGCGATGGATGCTGAACTCCTTAAAAAAATCATAGAAGGCGCATTGTTCGCCGCAGGCCAGCCACTCAATATCGAGCGGCTCGGTTTCCTTTTCGATGAAGCCGAGCGTCCGGACACTGCGACGCTGCGGGCGACGCTGGAGGCCCTGATGCAGGAATATGCTGGCCGGGGAATCGAACTCAAGGAAGTCGCCTCCGGATTCCGCTTCCAGGTGCGTCAGGAAACCGGTCCCTGGGTCAGCCGCCTGTGGGAAGAAAAGCCGACGCGTTATTCCCGCGCCCTGCTGGAAACCCTTGCGCTGATCGCCTACCGGCAGCCCATCACGCGTTCCGAGATCGAAGAAATCCGCGGCGTCTCGGTCAGCTCCCACATCATCAGGACGCTGCTGGAGCGCGACTGGATCCGTGTCGCCGGGCATCGCGACGTGCCGGGCCGTCCCGCGCTTTTCGCCACCACGCGCGAATTCCTCGACAGCTTCAATCTCAGGAGCCTGGCCGACCTGCCTTCGCTTGCGGAGATTCGCGACCTCGACAAGATCAACGAGGAACTCGAGTTCCTTGAGGCACAGGGCCCGGCGCTCGAAGTGGGAGAGCTGGCCGGCGTCATGGCCGGCCTCGAGGAGACCGATGCACAACGCGGGAAGGACAGCATGCCTCCCGAAGACGAGATTTACGAATAAGCCTTTTCTTCCAGGCCGAAGGAAATTGCCCCGTTTGAACGCTAAAGAGCAGTCGTCCATGAGTGAGAAGTTGCAAAAGGTTCTGGCACGTTGCGGTCTGGGTTCGCGACGCCACATGGAACAGGCGATTGCGGATGGCCGCGTCAGCGTCAACGGCAAGCTTGCCGCGCTGGGCGACCGGGTCGAGGCGGCGGACGAAATCCGCGTCGACGGCCGCCGGGTGCAGTTCACCATCGAGGAAGAAGCGCGGCGGCGCGTGCTGATCTATTACAAGCCGGAAGGCGAGATCTGCTCCCGCAACGATCCGCATGGCCGACCCACGGTCTTCGACCGTCTCCCGGCCATGCGGGGCGAACGCTGGGTCATGGTGGGCCGGCTGGACGTCAACAGCTCGGGATTGCTGTTGTTCACCACCGATGGCGAACTGGCCAATCGTCTCATGCATCCCTCCAATGAGATCGAGCGCGAATATGCCGTTCGCGTCATGGGGGAAGTCACCCCGGGAGTTCGCACCACCCTTCTGGAAGGAGTGACGCTGGAGGATGGGCCCGCCAAGTTCGAGCGCATGACGGAGCTTGGCGGCGAGGGCTTCAATCGCTGGTGGCAGGTCGTGGTCAAGGAGGGGCGCAACCGCGAAGTGCGCCGTCTTTTCGAGTCGCAGAACCTGAAGGTCAGCCGACTGCTGCGTACCCGCTACGGCACTGTAACGCTGCCGCGCACTCTCAAGACCGGCCGATGGATCGAGCTGGACAAGCCGGAGATCGATGAAGTCGTCGAGCTGGTGCAGCTGCGGCCACGCCGCGGCACCGGTCTCTTTGGCCTCGCCAAGCGCCGCACCGAGAAGATGCAGGAAAATCCCCTGCCGCCGCGCCGAGGTGGCTTCCTGCGTCAGCAAAGACGGGATGGCAGGGGGCGCGTCGAGGAATAGCTGCTCCCCTCAGCCAATAAAAAAGCCGGCATCGCCGGCTTTTTTATTGTCGGCGTCAGCCTATTTCGGCTGGGCATCGAGCGACTCCCCCGAGGTTCCCTTGCTGTCCGGGCCCATCAGGTAGAGATAGAGCGGCATGAGGTCCTCGGGCGGCTTCAGCGTCATGGGGTTTTCGCCCGGATAGGCGGAGGCACGCATGCCTGTGCGCGTTGCTCCGGGGTTGATGCAGTTGACCCGGATGTTGCTGATGTTCCTGAGTTCGTCCGCCAGCATCAGCGAAAGGTTCTCCACTCCTGCCTTGGATACGGCATAGGCGCCCCAGAAAGCCCTGGCGCGTCGCCCTACCGAGCTCGTCGTGAACACGACGGAAGCATCGGGCGACTGCTTGAGCAGGGGTAGCAGCGCCTGGGTGAGCAGGAAGGGCCCCCGCAGGTTGATGTTCATGACGAAATCCCAGGTATCCGGGTCGTACATTTCGAGGGGCGTGATATCGCCGAGGACCGCAGCATTGTGCAGGATGCCGTCGAAACGGCCGAATTCGCGCTCTATGGTGTCGGCCAGGTGCTGGTAATCGGCCGGCGTGGCGGTAGACAGCTCCTGGGGAACGATGGCGGGCTGGGGGCTGCCGGCATTCTCGATCTCGTCGTAGAGCGCCTCCAGCTTGGCCAGTGTGCGGCCATGCAGGATCACCGTCGCGCCATGCGCGGCAAAGGTCCGGGCGGCGGCGCGGCCGATGCCGGCGCCGGCGCCGGTGACAAGAATGACGCGTCCCTGGAGCAGGTTGGCGGCCGGCTGGTAATGCTGCATTTTCGCGGTCTCCTCAGCTCATGCCCAGCAGGCGGGATAATTCGGGCACGGAATCCACGGTGCTGTCGGCGTTCCAGTCGAGCGCAGCTTCGCCCTCGAGTACGTAACCGTAGCTGACTGCAACGGTGTACATGCCGGCATTGCGGCCGGCCTCAATGTCGCGCCGGTGATCGCCGACGTAGACGCAGGCCCCGGGCCGGACATTCAGGGCGGCGGCGGCCTTCAGCATCGGCTCCGGATGCGGCTTGCCGTGGTTCACCATGTCGGGGCAGATGGCCACCTTGCAGCGCTGGTCCAGGCGCAGGGCCTGCAGCAGGGGGCGGGTGAACATGCTCTGCTTGTTGGTGACGATGCCCCAGGGAATGCCGCGCGCTTCCAGTGCCGTCAGCAGCTCGTCCATGCCGGGAAAGAGACGGCTCTCGTCGGCAATATGCTTCAGATAGGCGTGCAGGAATTCCTGGCGCAGGCCTTCGAATTCGTCGCTGTCCGTGGCGAAGAGGTCGCCAAAGCCCAGGGCGACCACGGCCCGGGCGCCTTGCGAAACGACGGCGCGGATCTTCTCGGCGGGTAGCGGGTCGCGGCCATGGGCGAGACGCTGACGGTTGAGCACGGCGATGAAGTCCGGTGCAGTGTCTATCAGCGTCCCGTCCAGGTCGAAAAGTACGGCTTCGAACCTGATCATTGACCTGCCTCCGGAGCGGCCGGCCGGCGCGCGGCGATCATGTAGTTCACGTCTGCGTTGGCGGCCAGCCAGTAGCGACGGGAAAGCGGGTTGTAGTGCAGCCCGGTCATATCGCCCAGCTCCAGTTCCGCTGCGCGTACCCAGGCCGCGAGCTCGGAGGGGCGGATGAACTTGGCATAGTCGTGGGTGCCTCGGGGCAGCAGTCTGAGCAGGTACTCGGCGCCGAGGATGGCAAATGCATAGGCCTTGGGGTTGCGATTGATGGTGGAGAAAAAGACCCAGCCACCGGGCTTTACCAGCGTGGCACAGGCTTTCACGACGGCTGCCGGATCCGGCACATGCTCCAGCATTTCCAGGCAGGTCACGGCCGCAAAGCTGGCCGGACGCTCGATCGCGAGCTCCTCCACCGGAACGCGCCGGTAATCCACTTTCATTCCGCTTTCGAGCAGATGCAGCCGGGCCACGGACAGCGGCGCTTCCCCCATGTCTATGCCGGTCACCGCTGCGCCGCGCCGCGCCATGCTCTCGGACAGGATGCCGCCCCCGCAGCCGACATCCAGTACGGTTTTCCCGGCCAGGCCGACGCGCTCGTCAATCCAGTTCAGACGCAGCGGATTGATGTCGTGAAGCGGCTTGAATTCCGAATTCGGATCCCACCAGCGGCTGGCCAGCGCCTCGAATTTGGCGATTTCGGCAGGGTCGACATTGGGCTCCCGGGAGGGTGAGGTCATGGTCATCTGGCTGGGTCCTTGGCTGCGCCGGGCGGGGCCGGGAAGTATACCGATTCGAGGCTTTCGCACACCACGAAAAATGCCCGGACAAAGATGGCCCAAGGTGCGCTAAATCACTGATTTATGATAACCTTCCGCGCTTTGGAGCCCCCTGCCGACAGCGGCCGCAAGAGCGCTGCGGAAGCATTGCCAGACGAGGAAGTTGATGACCGAATTTTCCAAAGAAATCCTGCCGGTCAACATCGAAGACGAACTTCGACGATCCTATCTCGACTATGCCATGAGCGTGATCGTCGGCCGGGCGCTGCCCGATGTGCGCGACGGTCTCAAGCCCGTGCACCGACGCGTGCTTTTTGCCATGCACGAGCTCGGCAACGAATGGAACAAGCCTTACAAGAAATCCGCCCGCGTGGTCGGTGACGTCATCGGTAAATACCATCCGCACGGCGATTCCGCCGTGTACGACACCATCGTGCGCATGGCCCAGCCGTTCTCGCTGCGTTACATGCTGGTCGACGGCCAGGGCAACTTCGGCTCCGTCGACGGCGACAACGCCGCGGCCATGCGTTACACCGAGGTGCGCATGACCCGGCTCGCGCACGAACTGCTCGCCGATCTCGACAAGGACACCGTGGACTGGGTGCCGAACTACGACGGCTCCGAGCAGATTCCGGCGGTCATGCCCACCAAGGTCCCCAATCTGTTGATCAATGGCTCGGCCGGTATCGCCGTGGGCATGGCGACCAACATCCCGCCGCATAACCTGGGCGAGGTCGTCAATGCCTGCCTGGCCTACATTGACGACAACGAAATCAACATCGATGGCCTGATGGAGTACATCAAAGGCCCGGACTTCCCGACCGCGGCCATCATCAACGGCCGCGCCGGCATCCTCGAGGCTTACCGCACCGGTCGCGGGCGCATCTATATGCGCGCCCGTCACGAGATCGAAACCGACGCCAAAAGCGGTCGCCAGAGCATCATCTTCACCGAGATCCCCTACCAGCTGAACAAGGCGCGCGTGATCGAGAAGATCGCCGAACTGGTGAAGGAAAAGAAACTGGAAGGCATCTCCGAGCTGCGTGACGAATCCGACAAGGACGGCATGCGCATCGTCATCGAGCTGAAGCGCAACGAGGTCGCCGAGGTCGTGGTGAACAACCTCTTTGCGCAGACGCAGCTGCAGAGCGTGTTCGGCATCAACATGGTGGCGCTGGTCGATGGCCAGCCGAAGCTGCTCAATCTCAAGGAAATGATCGAGGCCTTCGTGCGCCACCGCCGCGCAGTGGTGACACGCCGGACCCTGTACGAATTGCGCAAGGCGCGTGAGCGGGGCCATATTCTCGAAGGCCTTGCCGTGGCGCTGGCCAATATCGATCCCGTGATCGACCTCATCAAGATGTCACCGAGTCCCGCCGAGGCAAAAGACCGCCTGATGCTGGAGCCCTGGCTGCCCGGCTCGGTCGTGGCCATGCTGGAGCGCGCCGGCGACTGGAATGCCTGCCGGCCGGACGGCCTGCCCATGCAGTTCGGTCTTGTCGAGGGCAAGTACCATCTTTCCGCGGAGCAGGCCCAGGCCATCCTGGACCTGCGCCTGAATCGCCTCACCGGCCTCGAGCAGGACAAGCTCGTCGCCGAATACCAGGAGATTCTCGAGCGCATCCGCGAGCTGGGGCTCATTCTCGCCGATCCCGAGCGCCTGCTGCAGGTCATCCGCGACGAGCTCATCGCGATCCGCGATCAGTTCGGCGATGCGCGTCGTACCGAGATCATCGGCTCCAGGCTGGACCTCACCCTGGAAGACCTCATCACGGAAGAGCAGGTCGTACTGACGATCTCCCATACCGGCTATGCCAAGACGCAGCCACTGGCGGATTACCGCGCCCAGCGTCGCGGTGGCCGCGGCAAGTCGGCGACGGCCATCAAGGACGAGGACTATATCGAACACCTGCTGGTCGCGAGCACGCACGACACCGTGCTGTGCTTCACCAGCGCGGGCAAGGTCTACTGGCTCAAGGCTTATGAGCTGCCCTCAGGGGGGCGCGGCTCCAAGGGCAAGCCGATCGTCAACATTCTTCCGCTTGCCGCAGGCGAGCGTCTTACGGCGCTGCTGCCGGTCGACATCGAGGCGCTGGCTGCGCTGGCGCCGGAAGAAGATGAGGATCTGGAAGACAGTGCAGGGGATGCAGGGCCCGAGACCGAAGAGGGCGAGGCTGCCGAGGGCGAAGACACCGACGATACCCCCGATGAGCCGACCGGCACCTACATCTTCATGGCCACCGCCAATGGCACGGTGAAGAAGACGCCGCTGTTGCAGTTCAGTCGCCCGCGCAGCAATGGCCTGATTGCACTGCGTCTGGAAGAGGGCGACACGCTGATTGCCGCTGCCGTTACCAACGGCGCCTGCGACATCATGCTCTTCTCCGACGGCGGCAAGGTGATCCGCTTCAAGGAGAAGCAGGTGCGCATCATGGGCCGCAACGCCCGCGGCGTGCGCGGCATGCGCCTGCCGGAAGGCCGGCGCCTGATCTCCATGATCGTGCCCGAGGCTGGCGCGCAGATCCTCACCGCTTCCGAGAACGGTTATGGCAAGCGGACGCCGCTGCCCGAATTCCCGCGGCGCGGCCGGGGTGGCCAGGGCGTGATCGCCATTCAGATGTCGGAGCGCAACGGCGTTCTCGTGGGAGCGGTGCAGGTTGCCGACGCTGACGAGCTGATGCTGATCTCCGACCAGGGCACGCTGGTGCGTACCCGTGTCGCCGAGGTGTCGGTGCGTTCCCGCAATACGCAGGGCGTCACCCTGATCAAGCTGGCCGCGGACGAGCATCTGGTGGGCCTGGTGCGCCTGCAGGATGTCGGCGATGAAGACGAGCTCGCGGGTGAAGAAGCAGAGGAAAGCGAAATTTCGTCTGCCGACGCCACGGGTGATGCGGCGGCAACGGAACCGATGTCTTCTGATGGTGGCGATGACCATCCTGCCGACCACGAATGAATGTGATTGATGGACTCGTCAGCGACGAGAAGGAACAAGAAATGGCGCGTGCTTATAACTTTTGTGCCGGCCCGGCGGCGCTGCCACAGGCAGTCCTCAGCGAAGCGCAGAAGGATTTGCTGAACTACCGGGGCAGGGGCCTGTCGGTGATGGAAATGAGCCATCGCTCCGCCGACTACGTTGCCATTGCCGAGGAGGCCGAAAGGGATCTGCGCGACTTGCTGGCCATCCCGTGCAATTACCGGGTACTGTTCCTGCAGGGCGGGGCGTCGCTGCAGTTTGCGCAGATTCCCATGAACCTGCTGCGTGGACGCAACACTGCCGACTACGTCAATACCGGCATGTGGTCCGGCAAGGCCATTGCAGAGGCAAAGAAATATTGCGACGTGAATGTCGTGGCCAGCGACGAGCACAACAAGTTCCGCGGGGTGCCGGCCTTTGATACCTGGCAGCTGAATCCGGAGGCGGCCTACCTGCATTATGCCGAGAACGAAACGATTCACGGCGTGCAGTTCAACTACGTTCCCGACGCCGCTGTTCCGCTGGTGGCCGATTTCTCGTCCAGCCTGCTGTCGCAGCCGCTGGATGTCTCCCGCTTCGGCCTGATCTATGCCGGCGCCCAGAAGAACATCGGCCCGGCGGGCATCGTCGTCGTGATCGTGCGCGAGGACCTCATCGGCGAGGTCCTGCCGGGCACCCCGACCATGCTGGATTACAAGGTGGCGGCCGACAACGGCTCCATGTACAACACGCCGCCCACCTTCAGCTGGTACCTGTCCGGTCTGGTCTTCAAGTGGCTGAAGCATATCGGCGGGCTGGAGAAAATGGCTGAAATCAACCGCCGCAAGGCGGCGAAGCTCTACGCAGCCATCGATGCAAGCGGCGGCTTCTACCACAATCCTGTCATGAAGCCCTACCGGTCGATGATGAACGTGCCGTTTACCCTGGCCGACGCCGGCCTTGATAAAACATTCCTCCGGGACGCCGAGGTTCGCGGCCTGCTGAACCTGGGCGGCCATCGGTCGGTGGGCGGTATGCGCGCCAGCATCTACAACGCCGTGCCGGAAGAGGGCGTGGATGCGCTGGTCGACTTCATGAAGGATTTTGCGAAGAAAATGGGCTGAGGCCATGAGCAAGAAAAGCACGCTCGATCAGGTGCGCCATCGTATCGATGCGCTTGACGAGCAGATTCAGACGCTGATCAGCGAGCGCGCCCAGTGCGCGCAGCAGGTCGCGGAAATCAAGAAGGCCGAAGACCCGGCGGCCACCGTTTTCTATCGGCCCGAGCGCGAGGCCCAGGTATTGCAGAAGGTGATGGCCCGCAATCAGGGGCCGCTGCATCCGGAGGAGATGGCGCGGCTTTTCCGCGAGATCATGTCCGCCTGCCTGGCGCTGGAGAGTCCGATGAAGATCGCCTTCTTCGGGCCGGCCGGCACTTTCACCCAGACCGCTGCCCTCAAGCACTTCGGCCACTCCGTCCGGACGTTTCCGCTGGCAACCATCGACGAGGTCTTTCGCGAGGTCGAGGCCGGGGCCGTCAATTATGGCGTCGTGCCCGTCGAGAACAGCACGGAAGGCGTGGTGACGCACACGGCCGATTCGTTCATCTCCTCGACGGTACGCATCATCGGCGAGGTTCAGCTGCGGATTCATCATCATCTGCTGGTCAGCGAAGGGACCAAGGCCGACGCCATCTCGAGCATCTACTCGCATCAGCAATCTCTTGCCCAGTGCCGCAAGTGGCTGGACGCGCACTTTCCCCATGCCCAAAGGGTTGCCGTGTCCAGCAATGCCGAGGCGGCGCGCCGGATCAAGGGGGAGTGGCATTCCGCCGCCATTGCCGGTGAAACTGCCGCGGAGCTCTATGGCCTCAAAAAGCTCTACGAATGCATAGAGGACAATCCGAAGAACACGACGCGGTTTCTGATTATCGGCAATGAAGCGGTGCCCCGCTCCGGTGACGACAAGTCCTCCATTATTGTTTCCATGCATAAGAACCAGGCAGGCGCCCTGTACGGCATTCTTGAGCCTTTCAAGAGTCGCAACATCAATCTCACCCGCATCGAGAGCCGTCCGTCACAGACCGATGCATGGTCGTATGTCTTCTTCATAGACTTCGAGGGGCATGTGGATGATGCCCCGGTGAAGGCGGCGCTTGGCGAGCTGGAGTCGCGCGTGCGTGAGCTCAAGCTTCTGGGTTCCTATCCCAAGGCTGTGCTTTGAATTTTTTCCAGTAATAGCGGTGCGTCCGGAACCATCATGGCTTGTGACTTTATTTCCCTGGCTGCACCTGGTGTGCAGAAACTCTCGCCGTACCAGCCTGGCAAGCCCATCGAGGAACTCGAGCGCGAGCTTGGGCTGAACGACATCATAAAGCTGGCCAGCAACGAGAATCCCCTGGGCTTCTCGCCGCGTGTGCTGGCGGCTGTCGAGTCGGGGCTGAGCGAGCTGGCGCTTTATCCGGATGGAAACGGCTTTCTGCTAAAGAAGGCCCTTGCCGATTTCTACAGGCGCCCGCTGAACGAGATCACGCTGGGCAATGGCTCCAGCGATATTCTTGAACTGGTCGGCAGGGTCTTTCTGAAGCCTGGCGACGAAGCGATTTATTCCGAGCATTCCTTTGCGGTTTATCCGCTCGTGGTGCAGGCGGTGGGGGCCACAGGGATAAGCGTCCCGGCGCGGCAATGGGGGCATGATCTGCCGGCGATGGCTGCCGCCGTTACCGACAAAACACGTGTCATCTTTATTGCCAACCCCAATAACCCGACCGGCACCTGGGTTGAAGAGCGGGAACTCGACGCGTTTCTGATGGTGGTGCCGGAAAACGTACTTGTGGTGCTGGACGAAGCCTATGGCGAGTACGTCGAGGAGGGATATCTGCCGAACGGGCTGGATTACCTTTTCAAATATCCGAATGTGATCGTCACGCGCACTTTTTCGAAGGCGTACGGGCTGGCCGCCTTGCGCGTGGGGTATGCATTTTCACACCCTGATATCGGCAATGTCCTGAATCGCGTGCGGCAACCGTTCAATGTCAATGCGCTGGCACTGCGTGCTGCCGTAGCGGCGTTGGGAGACCAGGAGTTCGTGGCGCGGTCGCGCGCATCCAATGCGGGCGGAATGAAGCAGATCGTCCATGGTTTGAAGGAGCTTGGGCTCTCGTATATTCCTTCCCGCGGCAACTTTCTCAGCATCGACCTGCAACGCGAAGGCATGCCCGTCTATGAGGCACTGCTGCGCAAGGGCGTTATCGTGCGCCCGGTAGCCAACTACGGCATGCGCAATTTCCTGCGCGTCACCGTCGGGAACCCGGCCGAGAATGAACGATTCCTGGCGGCCCTGCAGGCAGTTCTGAAATGACTGCGCCTCCCTTTGCCAAGGTCGCTGTCATAGGGCTCGGGCTGATCGGTTCCAGCTTTGCCAGGGCTGTGCGGGAAAAAGGAATGGCAGAGCGGATCACCGGTTCGGCACGCAGTCAAAAAACCTGCGCCCTTGCCGAGGAGCTTGGCGTTGTGGACCAGGCCTTTGCCGATCCGGCGGAAGCCGTGCGCGAGGCCGACCTGGTTTTTCTCGCCATGCCTGTGCAGGCGACGGAGGCGGTGCTTCGGGCCATCCAAGGGACGCTGAAGAGCGGCGTCATCATCACGGATGGGGGCAGCACCAAAGCCAATGTCGTGGCGGCGGCACGACGGGTATTTGGTTCGATTCCGGCCGGATTCGTGCCCGGCCATCCGATTGCCGGCTCCGAGCAGAGTGGTGTGCTTGCCGGCCGGCCCGATCTGTATGTCCGCCACAAGGTCATACTGACGCCGCTTCCCGAATCGTCTCCCGATGCAGTTGCCAAGGTTCGTATGCTTTGGCAGGCGATCGGGGCCGAGGTCCTTGAGATGCCGGTAAGCCGGCATGACGAGGTTCTCGCCAAAACCAGCCACCTGCCGCATTTGCTGGCATTTTCTCTCGTCGACACCTTGGCGCGCGAATCCGAGAACCTGGATATTTTTCGCTATGCAGCCGGAGGCTTCCGGGATTTCACCCGTATTGCGGCCAGCGACCCGATCATGTGGCGGGATATTTTCCTGGGCAACAAGACTGCAGTCCTGAAGGCGCTGGAGGGTTTCGTTGCGGGCGTCAGCGAGCTGCGTCGGGCCATCGAGAATGACGACTCGGAGGCGCTGCTCGGCATCTTCACTCGCGCCAAGGCGGCGCGTGAACATTTCACCCATATGCTGGCCGGTACGGCCTATGCGAAGACCATGAACCAGAAAAACATCGAATTCCTCGTCCAACCCGGGGGCAAGCTGAGTGGCAGCCTGCGAGTACCGGGAGACAAATCCATTTCCCATCGTTCCATCATGCTGGGCTCGCTGGCTGAAGGGGTCACCGAGGTTACCGGCTTCCTGGAGGGCGAGGATGCTCTGGCCACTCTGCAGGCCTTCCGGGACATGGGAGTAGTCATCGAGGGGCCGGAAAGGGGCAGCGTGAAAATTCACGGCGTGGGAATGCATGGACTCAGGGCGCCCTCTGGACCCCTCTATTGCGGCAATTCCGGAACCAGCATGCGACTGCTTTCAGGAATTCTCGCCGTCCAGGCCTTCGATACGGTCATGACCGGCGATCCTTCGCTTAGCAAGCGTCCGATGGAGCGCGTGGCAAAGCCGTTACGTGCCATGGGGGCGGATATCCGGACCACTGGTGAGAAGGGTACGCCGCCTGTGAGCATCAGAGGCGGAAAGAGCCTTAGAGGCATGCACTACGACATGCCGGTTGCTTCGGCTCAGGTCAAATCGGGCGTGTTATTGGCAGGGCTGTGGGCGGAGGGCGAAACAACCGTCACCGAGCCGGCCCCGACCCGTGATCATACCGAGCGCATGCTTCGTGGCTTTGGCTATGAAGTCAGGGTGAATGGCCCGACCGTCACGATCAGGGGGGGGGGGAAGCTCAAAGCTGCCAAGATTGATGTGCCTGCCGATATTTCCTCCGCGGCTTTCTTCATGGTGGCCGCCAGCATTGCGGAAGGCTCCGACATTACGCTGGAGCATGTCGGGATAAATCCCACCCGCATTGGAGTGATCAATATCCTTCGTGCCATGGGCGGCGACCTGACGGTGATGAACGAAAGAGTAGTCGGGGGCGAGCCTGTGGCTGATATCCGGGTTAGGAGCGCAGGCCTGAAGGGGATTCATATCCCCGAGGACCAGGTTCCCCTCGCCATAGATGAGTTTCCAGTTCTTTTTATCGCAGCCGCTTGTGCCGACGGCGAGACTGTACTGACAGGCGCCGAAGAGCTCCGGGTCAAGGAATCCGATCGTATACAGGTCATGGCGGATGGTCTGACCACGCTTGGAATAAAGGCGGTGCCCACTCCGGATGGTATCGTCATACGGGGCGGGCAGATCGGCTCGGGCAGGGTGGCGAGCCACGGCGACCATCGTATCGCCATGTCCTTTGCCATTGCCGCCTTGCGGGCCCAAGGGCCCATTGAAATCGAAGATTGCGCCAATGTCGCGACCAGCTTTCCGGACTTTACGGGGCTGGCCAGGCGGGCAGGGCTAAATATTTCTGTCACTGAAAGCTTTTGAGGAGGGCATATACTGCCGGGCTGCTGGCAGCGCACAAGCTGTCAAGATTGCTTTTGCCGCGGACTTTCTATAGAAAGCACGCGCCTTTTCCGACTTCGGTTTGAAAGGCGCGGCAGCTGCCTGCAAGACCAAGGACGATCAGACCACAGCCGGTCATCTCGCCATGATGGGTAATCCGGAGTGGCAGGAGGAAGTATTGATGAGTGCGGAATTTGAAAAGATCGTGATGCCGCAAAGCCCGGCTCCGGTTGTGGCAATCGACGGCCCGAGCGGTTCCGGTAAGGGAACGATTGCGCACCGGCTGGCTACGTTGCTGGGTTTTCATGTGCTCGATTCAGGCTCTCTCTATCGCCTGCTGGCACTGGCCGCCCAGCATCACGGGATGAGCTTGGACAATGAGGCGGCTCTTCAGGTTCTGGCGGGTCATCTGGATGTGCAGTTTCAGCAGGGCCAGGGTGGCGAGGCGGTGATCATCCTTGAGGGCGAGGATGTCACGACGGAGATCCGCAGCGAGGAAATGGGCAAGGCCGCTTCGGTCGTGGCTGCGCTGCCTGCTGTCCGTACCGCATTGCTGCAACGTCAGCATGCCTTTCGCGAATCGCCGGGGCTGGTGGCCGACGGGCGTGACATGGGCACGGTGGTGTTCCCCGATGCCAGCCTGAAGATATTCCTGACGGCAACAGCCGAGGCCCGGGCTGAGCGCCGCTACAAGCAGTTGCTGGAGAAGGGCTTCAGTGCTAGTCTGCCGGCCCTTGTTGACGACATCCGGGCGCGTGACGAGCGGGATATCAATCGTC
This sequence comes from Pseudomonadota bacterium, assembly GCA_049320605.1. Lineage (GTDB taxonomy): Bacteria > Pseudomonadota > Gammaproteobacteria > Pseudomonadales > Moraxellaceae > UBA2031. Next base: position 499,824 of record JBMOQI010000013.1, read on the forward strand.
CAGTAGCCCCGCTCAAGCCCGCTGATGACGCGTTTGTACTCGACTCAACACGACTGACCGTAAATGAGGTCATGGAGCGGGTGCTGGGCGAAGTGGAGCAGGTGGCTGACTTGAGGCGCCGGCTTAGATAAACGGTCAACAAAAGATTCGGATGGAAAGCCTTCCGTGCGTAAGCATAGTGAAGGCTTTTCGTCATTGGAGCGGTCGCTTTGCCACGTCAACCAGCAAGGGTGCGAGGCGGCCATAATCAATAGCCCCGCGTGAGCTGGTCATGTGCGGACAAGTAGCGATGCGCAAGCATCAGACAGGTTTTACACATGAGTGAATCATTTGCCGCCCTCTTTGAAGAGAGCCTGAAGAGCCTGGATGTCGAACGGGGAGCCGTGATCAGCGGCGCCGTGGTGGCCATCGATGACGACTGGATCACTGTGGACACCGGACTCAAGTCGGAAGGTGTCATTGCCCGCGAAGAGTTCCTGAACGACCGTCGCGAGCTCGAAGTCGCCGTCGGCGATTCCGTGGACGTGGTGATCAAGCAGCTGGATGACGGCCAGGGCCGCACCATCCTGTCCCGCGAAGACGCCAAGCGCGCCGAGACCTGGACCCGCCTCGAGAAGATTTTTGAGGGCGGCGAGATCGTCAAGGGCATCATCTCCGGCAAGGTCAAGGGCGGCTTCACCGTGGACGTGGGCTCCATCCGCGCCTTCCTGCCCGGTTCGCTGGTCGACATCCGTCCGATCCGCGACACCACGCACCTCGAAGGCCGCGAGCTGGAATTCAAGCTCATCAAGCTGGACGCCAAGCGCAACAACGTGGTCGTGTCCCGCCGCGCCGTGATGGAGGCCGAGAGCTCCGCCGAGCGCGAAGCCCTGCTGGAAAACCTGCAGGAAGGCCAGACCGTCAAGGGCATCATCAAGAACCTCACCGACTACGGCGCCTTCGTGGACTTGGGCGGCATCGACGGCCTGCTGCACATCACCGACATGGCGTGGAAGCGCATCAAGCATCCGAGCGAAATCGTCGAAGTCGGCCAGGAAGTCACCGTCAAGGTGCTCAAGTTCGACCGCGAGCGCAACCGCGTGTCCCTGGGTCTCAAGCAGCTGGGCGAAGATCCCTGGCTGGCGCTCATGGGCCGCTATCCGGAAGGCGCCCGTGTCAAGGCCAAGATCACCAACCTCACCGACTACGGCTGCTTCGCCGAAATCGAAGAGGGCGTGGAAGGCCTGGTGCACGTCTCCGAGATGGACTGGACCAACAAGAACATCCACCCGTCCAAGGTCGTGCAGATCGGCGACGAAGTGGAAGTCATGGTGCTGGACATCGACGAAGAGCGCCGCCGCATTTCCCTGGGGATCAAGCAGTGCAAGCCCAACCCCTGGGAAGAGTTCGCCAAGAACCACGAGAAGGGCGAGAAGGTGGCGGGCAACATCAAGTCGATCACCGACTTCGGCATCTTCATCGGCCTGGAAGGCGGCATCGACGGCCTGGTGCACCTCTCCGACATCTCCTGGAACGAGACCGGCGAAGAAGCCGTTCGCAAGTACAAGAAGGGCGATGCCGTGGAAGCCACCATCCTGTCCGTGGACCCGGAGCGCGAGCGTATCTCGCTGGGCATCAAGCAGCTCGAGCGTGACCCCTTCGGCGACTTTGTGACCACCCATGACAAGGGCGCCCTGGTGAAGGGCAAGGTCAAGACCGTGGACGCCAAGGGCGCGACCATCGAAGTCATGGATGGGGTGGAAGCCTCCCTCCGTGCCTCCGAAATCAGCCGCGACCGTGTTGAAGATGCCACCAAGCACCTGGCGGTCGGCCAGGAAATCGAAGCCAAGATCATCGGTATCGACCGCAAGTCCCGCGTCATCAGCCTGTCCATCAAGGCTAGGGACGAGTCGGAAGAGCGTGAAGCCATAAAGGACCTGCGCGAGCAGGAAACCGATGCTGCTGGCCCCAAGACCATCGGTGACCTGATCAAGGCTCAGATGGGCAATTAAGCCTGCCTGCTTCAAGAAAACCCCGCTTCGGCGGGGTTTTTTATGGACGGCCCGGAGGGGTCGGCGTCCGGGTTTGCCAGGCACGATTTTTTATGTTTAAAATCAGCCCGTTACATCGGATACCCCATGTATTGCTGAGGAAGCTCCTCCAAGTCCATGAGAAAGAGGCCTTAAGCCCACGGAGACAGGCAATGGCGCTGACTAAATCCGAGCTGATCGAACGTATCGTTGCCAAGCAGCAACTGCTGACAGCCAAGGATGTAGAGCTCGCGGTAAAGACTATTGTGGAGCAGATGTCCGAGAGCCTCTCGAATGGAGGGCGCATCGAGATTCGCGGGTTCGGTTCTTTCTCTCTTCATTACAGGGAGCCCCGCGTCGGGCGTAATCCAAAAACAGGGGAGGCAGTGACCTTGGTCGGAAAATATGTCCCGCATTTCAAGCCGGGCAAGGAATTAAAAGATCGCGTCAATGAAAGCCTGCAGGAAGAAATAGCGGCGCAGCGGGCTCCTGTGGTTCCCGTATCCACCCCTGGCCTTTGATCCGTGTCTTCTCTGAAAAGGCTGATCTCTCTTCTGTTCGCCCTTGTGCTCATTTTCGGCGGCCTCTGGCTGGTCGTCATGAATGACCAGTCCCTGTCACTCAATCTGCTCTTCCTCACGACCCCGGCGGCGAACGCGGGCCTGGTTATCTTTATAAGCTTCGCGGCTGGTTCGCTGCTGGGCTTTCTGGTGGGCTTCAACCTGCTGGAAATTCTCAAGTTGAACAACCGTCTGTACTGGTTAAGGCGCGAAGTCAGGCAACTGCAGGATGAGTTGGGCAACAAGCGCTAGCGCAACGATCCTGGCTGCTGCGCTAGAATGCGCCGCCTGATTTTTCACCGGAGCTTGAATGCCTGCCCTTTCCGGAACTTCTCCTGTTCAGCCCCCCGTTATCGTTGCGCTGGATTTCGCCCGTGCTGCAGAGGCGTTCAGCCTGGCGGATCGTCTATCGCCGGCGGAGTGTCGTCTCAAGGTCGGTAAGGAACTTTTCACGGCGGAGGGGCCGGGCTTGGTGCGTGCCCTGCAAAGTCGTGGCTTCGATCTCTTTCTGGATCTCAAATTCCACGACATTCCCAGTACGGTGGCTGCGGCGATTGGCGCTGCCGCTGACCTTGGCGTCTGGATGGCAAACGTGCATGCCTCCGGTGGAAGCAGGATGATGAGGGCGGCCCGGGAGCAACTGGAGAAGGGGAGGTATCCGACCAAGCTAATTGCCGTGACGGTTCTGACCAGCATGGAGCGCAGCGATCTGGCCGAGGTCGGATGCGATCGGGAACCGCTTGACCAGGTCATGCATCTGGCACGGCTGACGGCTGAATGCGGCCTTCATGGTGTTGTCTGCTCTGCACGGGAAGCGCACCTCCTGCGCCGTGCGCAGGGCGATGGCTTTATTCTGGTAACACCGGGAATCCGGCCGGAAAATGCCGAGGCGGGGGACCAGCGCCGCACCCTGACACCGGAGCTCGCGCGACAGGCAGGTGTCAACTACATGGTAATTGGCCGGCCCATTACCCAGGCAAGCGACCCGACTGCGGCATTGCGCGCCATCAATGCGTCTCTCGGTTTTTAGGAGTGCGGGCATGTTTCAGGGCAAGGTGGTCTGGATAACTGGCGCTTCATCCGGCATTGGCGAAGCTCTTGCGTATGAGTTCGCAAGGCAGGGCGCGCAACTCGTTCTCTCCGCCAGGCGCAGGGAAGCGCTCGATCGGGTCAGGGCTGCGTGCAGCCACCCGCAACGGCACCTGGTGCTGCCGCTAGACATGAGCCAGATCAGCCAGTTGCCACAGCATGTCGATGCGGTTCTGCAGAAGTTTGGCCGGATTGACGTGCTGCTGAATAACGCAGGTATCAGCCAGCGCTCGCTCGTGAAGGACACGGCTCTGGAGGTCGACCGCCGGATAATGGAAGTCGATTTCTTTGCTCCCGTGGCGCTGACGAAGGCGGTCCTCCCCTGCATGCTGACCGCAGGCAGAGGACAGCTTGTGGCAGTGGCGTCCCTGGTGGGTCTGGTGGCGACTCCATACCGTTCCGCCTATGCGGCTGCCAAGCATGCGATTTCCGGCTTCTATGACTCCCTGCGCGCTGAAGTGCATGACGCCGGAATTCAGGTGGCCGTTATCTATCCCGGCTTTGTACGCACTGAGGTTTCCCTCTCCGCCCTGAAGGGGGACGGTTCGGCCCATGGCGTCGTGGACGAGAAGATTGCCAGGGCCATGGCGCCGGAAGAGTTTGCCCGACAGGCAGTGGCAGCGCTGGCCAGGGGCGAGGAACGCATCATCATCGCCGGGCGGGAAAAACTGGTGCTTTGGCTGGACCGGATATCGCCAGCGCTTCTGGCCAGAGTCATCCGTAAAATAAAGGTCACCTGACCCGTTTGCCTTGAGCGCGGGAAGCGGCGAAAATTCGCGCCGTTTCCGCTTTCATCGGGCCGCATCGTGAATTCCACCCAGAGTCCTGTCGTTTTCTATCCTGCGAGCCTGGCTGCTGCGGAGGCCGAGGAAGACCTCCTCATCCCGGAGGGGGCAGAGCCCGTGACGGGCATCCCCGACAATCTCGACAAGAAATCGCGCACCGAGTTCAACAAGCTGCAGAAGCGCCTGCGTCGCCTGGTGGGTACGGCCATCACCGACTACAACATGATCGAGGAGGGCGACAAGGTCATGGTTTGCCTGTCCGGCGGCAAGGACAGCTATACCCTGCTTGAAATACTGCTGAATCTTCAGGTCAGCGCCCCGGTCAGGTTCGAGATCGTCGCCGTCAATCTCGATCAGAAGCAGCCCGGATTCCCGGAGCATGTCCTTCCGGAATATCTCACCAGGCGGGGGGTGCCTTTCTATGTTCTGGAAAAAGACACCTACAGCATCGTCAAGAAGCTGACGCCCGAGGGAAAAACCTACTGCGCGGTCTGCTCCCGCCTTCGCCGGGGCAATCTGTATGCATTCGCGCAGGAAATCGGCGCCACCAAGGTGGCGCTGGGCCATCATCGCGACGACATTCTCGCCACGCTGTTCCTGAACCTTTTCCACGGCGGAAAACTCAAGGCCATGCCGCCCAAGCTGCTCTCGGACGACGGCAGGAACATCCTCATTCGACCGCTGGCCTACTGCAAGGAAAAGGACATCGTCGAGTTTGCGCGTCTCAAGGGATTTCCCATCATTCCCTGCAATCTTTGCGGCTCCCAGGAAAACCTCCAGCGCGCCGCCATCAATGAAATGCTGCGGGAGTGGGACCGCCAGTTTCCGCAGCGGCTGGAGTCCATGTTCACCGCCTTGCAAAACGTGGCGCCTTCCCAGTTGGCGGACCGCGCGCTATTCGATTTTTTGAGTCTCAAGGCCAGCGTTCGCGTGGAGCAGCAGGCTGCCGACGGGCGGCTCGATACAGTGAATCTTTCCCTTTGAGCAGAGCGGTGGCCCGCTCTGCGCTGCTTCTGGCCTGCTTGCAGGTTGTTGCCGGCCCGGCATGTCGGCTACTGTGCGCCCACTCCCGGCACAGGCAGACCCGCAATGGCAGATGATTTCGACAGTTCGAGTATTTCCTTCACGGCTTACTACACGGGTGAAGTCTGGCGTCGTCACGGCCTTTCCGTTCCTTATCTTTCCCTGCCGCAGGGGCGATGGCTCTATACGGCTGGCCGTCCCATGGAACTGCTTGCAGAAGCCTTCCTGGGCGGCAGCAATGAAACCATGCTGCTGCAACGCCACCTGATCATCGATCATGTTATGGAAAGGGCGGTGACGGAGCGGGGCGTTACCCAGATTGTCGAGATTGCATGTGGCCTGTCACCGCGCGGCACTTTGACAGCACGGCGCTACGCCGAGCAGGACATTCATTACATTGAGGCGGATCTGCCCGGCATGGCAGAGCGCAAGCGCTCCCTGCTGAAGCAGGCGGGCGCGCTCAACGACCGCCACCGGGTCGTGGATATCGACATCCTCGATCAGAAGAGCGCCATTTCCCTGGAGTCAGTCCTCGGACAGCTCGATCCCTCGCGCAAGACCCTCGTCATTACGGAGGGGCTTGTGAATTACTTCGACTACCCGACCATAACCGGATTCTGGAAGAGGCTTGCCGCCGCCCTGAAAAATTTCCCTTCCGGAGCCTATGTCACCGATCTCTATCCCAACTTTCAATGGCACCGGGCGGCGAAAGCGGCGCGCCTCTTCAAGGCCGCGCTTGGGGTTGCCACGCGTAGCCGGGTCAGCCTGCATTTTGGAAACGAGGCGGCCATCCGCGAAGGATTCCGTGATTGCGGATTTTCGACGACGGCTGTGCATCTGCCTGAATCGTATTACGGGATACTCGATATTCCGATCCAGCGGACGCCGAGCCTGGTACGGGTAGTCGAGAGCCAGATTCAGCCTTAACAAGAAATTTGGAGTGCGTTACTCCAGGCCTCCATAGAAAAGCCCGAACAGCGGACTGCGTAAACGCCCGCGACCGGCCCGTGGCCTGCCAATAAAAATGCCCCGTGCTTGCGCACGGGGCATTTTTTTACCCTTGCCGGTCGGCGCTCAGCCGAACTGGTTCATGGTGTTCTTGGACTGGTCGCCGGCCTTCAGCGCGTTCTCACCGGAGAACATCTCCTTGTGGTCGTCGCCGATGTCGGAGCCCGCCATGGCCTGGTGCTTCACGCAGGCCACGCCTTCGCGGATTTCCTTGCGCTGCACGCCAGCCACATAGGCCAGCATGCCGAGCTCGCCGAAATAACCCCTGGACAGCTCGTGCATGTGCAGGGCGGTCGTGTGGTAGGTCGGCAGCGTGATCAGGTGATGGAACACGCCGGCTTCGCGGGCGGCATCGGCCTGGAAGGTACGGATCATTTCATCAGCCTGCTTGGCCAGTTCGGTGTTGTCGTACTCGACGCTCATCAGCTTGGCGCGGTCGTAGGCGGCCACGTCCTTGCCGGCGGCCTTCATGCGGTCATAGGCCTGCTGACGGAAGTTCAGCGTCCAGTTGAACGACGGGCTGTTGTTGTAGACCAGCTTGGCGTTCGGAACGATTTCCTTCACGCGGTTCACCATATGGGCGATTTCCGCGACGTTCGGGGTCGGGGTCTCGATCCACAGCATGTCGGCGCCGTTCTGCAGCGAGGTCACGCAGTCGAGCACGACGCGGTCGACCTGGGTGCCTTCGCGGAACTGGTACAGGCCGGAAGCCAGGCGGGTCGGGCGGTGCAGCTTGCCGTCGCGCTTGATCAGGATTTCATCGTCCTGGGCTTCGGAGATGTCGATCTCCTTGGTGTCCAGGTAGCTGATGTACTGGGAAGCCAGGTCGCCCTTCTTGTGGGAAACCGGAATCTTCTGGGTCAGGTCGGCGCCCTCGGAGTCGGTACGGGCCACGATGACGCCTTCGTCGATGCCCAGTTCCAGGAAGGCCAGGCGCACGGCGTTGATCTTGGACAGGAAGTCCTCGTGCGGCACGGTGACCTTGCCGGCCTGGTGACCGCACTGCTTGGCGTCGGAGACCTGGTTCTCGATCTGGATGGCGCAGGCGCCGGCTTCGATCATCTTCTTGGTCAGCAGGTAGGTGGCTTCTTCGTTGCCGAAACCGGCGTCGATGTCGGCGATGATGGGCACCACATGGGTTTCGAAGTTGTTGATCTTGGCTTCGATTTCGGCAGCCTTGCCCTTGTCGCCGGCGTCTTCGGCCTTCTGCAGGGCGCGGAACAGGTCGTTCAGCTCGCGGGCGTCAGCCTGGCGCAGGAAGGTGTAGATCTCTTCGATCAGCGCGGGCACGGCGGTCTTTTCGTGCATGGACTGGTCGGGCAGCGGGCCGAAGTCGGAGCGCAGGGCGGCCACCATCCAGCCGGACAGGTAGATGTACTTCTTCGAGGTGGTGCCGAAGTACTTCTTGTTGGCGATCATCTTCTGCTGGGCCACGAAACCGTGCCAGCAGCCCAGCGACTGGGTGTACTTGCTGTTGTCGGCGTCGTACTCGGCCATGTCGCGGCGCATGACGGCGGCGGTGTACTTGGCGATGTCCAGGCCGGTGCGGAAGCGGTTCTGCACGATCATGCGGGCCGCATCTTCCGGGTGGACGGCACCCCAGGTGCCACCGAGTTTGGCCTTCACGGCGCGGACGTGTTCGAGTGCAGAGGCGTAGGAGGTCATGACGGTTCCTGTGCTGGGGGGAGGGGCCGAAGCGCCTTGCGTACCGACGCTTCAAAGTGGGCGCAGCCTAAGTGCTGTGACATAATTTCACCAATTTATAGTTTTTATCCCCGGTATTTTTAAAATGAATCTTGAGCGCGTCGACCTCAATCTCCTCATCTACCTGGATGTGCTCCTGCGCGAGAAAAACGTCACCCGCGCGGCGGAGAACCTGGGCATTACCCAGCCCGCCATGTCCAACATCCTGCGGCGCCTGCGCGACGTGTTCCAGGACCCCCTGCTGATCCGCTCCAGCGAGGGGATGATGCCGACGGAGCGGGCGCGGGACCTGCAGCCGCGCATCCGCGAGGCCCTGGACCGCCTCAACCAGATCTTCGAGTCCCAGGAGGATTTCCGGCCGCGCTCCAGCTCCCGCGTGTTCCGCATCATGGCGGCCGATTACGCCGAGGCCACCCTGATTCCGGCCCTGGCCAAGGCCATGCGCACCGAGTCGCCCAGCGTGGTGCTGGACTTCCTGACGCCTTCGGACGTGAGCTACCGCGACATGGAGCTGGGCAAGGTCGACATGGCCATTAACCGCTTCACGGAAATTCCCCAGTCCTTCCACCAGGTCAACGTGTGGAAGGACGATTTTTCCTGCCTCGTGCATCGCGACAGCCCGCTGGCCGAGAACTTCACCCTCAAGGCCTATCTCGAGGCCCAGCACATCTGGGTCTCCAAGACCGGCATGGGCGTCGGCTTCGGCATGAACCCGGACCAGGCCGGCGGCTTGGGCTGGATCGACCAGGCGCTGGGCCGCCTCGGCAAGAAGCGCCAGATCGCCATCTTCACCCGTCACTACCAGATGCCGGCGCTCCTGGCCGAGAACGCCGACCTCATCGCCACACTGCCGACGCGGGTGGCCAAGCTCTCGCTGGGCAATCCCAAGCTGGTCCTGAAGGAGCCGCCGTTTCATATCCCCGAGTTCGAGCTGAAGATGGCCTGGAGCCCGCTGCTGCATCACAACGCCGCGCACCGCTGGCTGCGCCAGCTCATCCTGTTCACGGCGCGGCAGGTCATCGAGCGGCAAGAGCAGGAGGCGAATGCGGCGCCGCCGCGCCCCGTGGCGCCGGCGCTGCCGCCGCTGGACCGGGACTAGTTTTGCCGCACCCCGGATGCAGCGCAGCGAAATCCGGGAATCGCCTCAAGTCATTCAAGGCGGAGCCTATTCCGGCCCCGGATTCCGGCTTCGTCTGCATCCGGGTTACACCGGCCTGCGCGGCCCAAAAGAATCCGCTAGAATGCCGCCCTTTCTCGCGGGCGGGCGCGCCCGCCGCTCCCCGATATTTTTCTGAAGAGGCCGACAACATGACCGAACGCATCCAGCACGGCGACCTGGAAATCGCCCGGGAACTCTACGATCTGGTGGCCAGGGAAATCGCCCCGGGCAGCGGCGTCGAGGCCGATGCGTTCTGGACTGCCTTCGCGCGCGTGGCCGTCGAGCTGGCGCCGAAAAACAAGGCGCTGCTGGCCAGGCGCGAGGACCTGCAAGCCAGGATCGACGCCTGGCACCGCGCCAACCCGTCCTTCCCGCGCGCCCAGTACCAGGCCTTCCTGAAAGAGATCGGCTATCTCGTGGAAGAGGGCCCCGCCTTCCGGATCAGCACCGAAAACGTGGACGAGGAACTCGCCACGCTGGCCGGCCCGCAGCTCGTGGTGCCCGTGCGCAACGCGCGCTATGCGCTGAACGCCGCGAATGCCCGCTGGGGCTCGCTCTACGACGCGCTCTACGGTTTCGATGTCATCTCCGAAGAAGGCGGCGCCGAGAAGGGCCGGGGCTATAACCCGGTACGCGGCGCCAAGGTCATCGCTTTCGCCCGCCACTTCCTGAATGAAACTTTCCCGCTGGCTTCCGGTTCGCACGTGGACTCCACGCGGTACGCCGTTGAAGGCGGCCAACTCGTGGTGACGCTGAAGAGCGGCGAAAAAGTCGGCCTGGCCAGGCCGGAGCAGTTCGCCGGCTATACCGGCGACGCCAGTGCGCCCCCCGGCGTGCTGCTCAAGAACAACGGCCTGCACGTCGAAATCCAGATCGACGCCGCGCACCACGTCGGCAAGGACGACGCCGCGCACCTGAAGGACCTGCTGGTCGAAGCCGCCGTCACCACCATCCAGGACCTGGAAGACTCCGTGGCCGCTGTCGATGCCGAAGAAAAAGTCGAGGGCTACCGCAACTGGCTCGGCCTGATGACCGGCACGCTGGAAGAAAGCTTCGAGAAAGGCGGCAAGCAGCTCACCCGCCGCATGAACGCGGACCGCGCGTACAAGAATCCGCAAGGCCGGGAATTTTCGCTGCACGGCCGCTCCATGATGCTGCTGCGCAACGTCGGCCACCTGATGACCAATCCCGCCGTGCTGGTGAAAGGCGAAGAGGTGTTCGAAGGCATCATGGATGCGCTCATCACCGCCCTTATCGCCCGGCGCGCGCTGACCGACAAGGCCGGCGTGAAGCTCACCAATTCCCGCGCCGGCTCCACCTACATCGTGAAGCCCAAGATGCACGGCCCGGAAGAGGTTGCCTTCGCCGTGGAGCTGTTTGCCGCCGCTGAAAACGCCGTGGGCCTGGCGAAGAACACGCTCAAGATCGGCATCATGGACGAAGAGCGCCGCACCTCCGTGAACCTGAAGGAGTGCATCCGCGCCGCCAGCGAACGCACCATCTTCATCAACACCGGCTTCATGGACCGCACCGGCGACGAGATCCATACCTCCATGGAAGCCGGCCCCGTGGTGCGCAAGGACGACGTGAAGAAGCAGGAGTGGATCGCCGCCTACGAGCGCCGCAATGTCGCCATCGGTCTCGCCTGCGGCCTGCAGGGCCGCGCCCAGATCGGCAAGGGCATGTGGCCCAAGCCCGATGAAATGAAGGAAATGCTGGCCACCAAGCAGGCGCATCCCAAGGCCGGCGCCAGCTGCGCCTGGGTGCCGAGCCCGGCCGGCGCCACGCTGCATGCGCTGCACTACCACCAGGTGAACGTGAAGGCGCGCCAGGACGAGCTCAAGTCCGCGCCCATCGATACGCTGGACACCCTCCTGAATCCGCCGCTCGCCCCCCATCCCGACTGGAGCGACGCCGAGAAGCTGGCCGAGCTGGAAAACAACTGCCAGGGCATCCTGGGCTATGTGGTGCGCTGGGTGGACCTCGGCGTCGGCTGCTCCAAGGTGCCCGACATCAACAACGTCGGCCTGATGGAAGACCGCGCCACGCTGCGCATCTCCAGCCAGCACATCGCCAACTGGCTGCGCCACGGCGTGGTGGGCAAGGCACAGGTGATGGACGTGCTGAAGCGCATGGCCGTGGTCGTGGACAGGCAGAACGCCAGCGATCCCTTCTACCGGCCGATGGCGCCGGGCTACGACGGCATCGCCTTCAAGGCCGCCTGCGACCTGATCTTCGAAGGCAGCCGGCAGCCCTCCGGCTACACCGAGCCCATCCTGCACCGGGCGCGTTTGACGCTGAAGGCGAAAGTCTTCGGCTGATCCTGCTGCAAACAAAGAAGGCCGCTTGAAGCGGCCTTCTTTGTTTTGTGCGGCGGTGCGTTTCTTTTTGCGTGAGGCGCGCGGTCTGGCACTGCAGCGAAAAGCCGACGCTGCAGTGTGGGCTCAGTGCGGCGCCCGGTCCTCAGGCTGTTTCGGACTTGTGGGAGTCACGTCCATAGGCGGTGTGCCTTCATGAATTCCCTGGCGGATCATCTGGCGCAGTTCCGGCGTATCGGTTTCACCGTGCACGGCCACCGCATGCTGGGTGGCGGCGTCGAGCAGTTCTTCCTCGGTGTCGGCGGAGAGCGCCACCGTGCAGCCGCTCTTGCTGGGCATTTCCCTGCAGTCCACATACTTGCGTGCCATGTTAACCTCCTGTGTTGTTGCAGCGTGCTGGCGAATGCTGGGCGCATTTGCCAGCGATGCATCCGGTCTAGTTGCGTCGTGAGCTTGGCGCAAGCTCGGCAGGTAACACAGCATCCAATCGCGCACAGGAAAATCCGGTCCAGGGCCGTGCAGGAAAAAGTGAGAGACGACAGCGAACAGCCAGCGCAACCGAAGCGCCGTTTTCGGGTAGCCGTGATCGGCGGAGGACCGGCCGGCCTGATGGCGGCCGAGGTGCTGAGCTCGGCCCATCTCGACGTCGATCTTTACGACGCCATGCCCTCGGTGGGCCGCAAATTCCTGCGGGCCGGCATCGGCGGCCTGAACATCACCCATTCCGAACCCTTCGAGGACTTCGTTTCCCGTTACGGCAGGCGCCGTCGCGAGCTGCGCGAGCTGCTGCAGGACTTCGACGCCGATGCCTTGCGCGCCTGGGTCGAAGACCTCGGCGTCCGCACCTTCGTCGGCTCGTCGGGCCGGGTCTTTCCGGAAGAGATGAAAGCCGCGCCGCTGTTGCGTGCCTGGCTGCACCGGCTGCGTGAAGCCGGCGTGCATTTTCATCGTCGCCATCGCTTTACCGGCTGGAATCAAGAGGGAGAACTCTGTCTGGAAACTCCCGAAGGCGGGATCGCGCGGTGTGCGGATGCCGTGGTGCTGGCGCTCGGTGGCGCAAGCTGGGCGCGCCTCGGTTCGGACGGCGCCTGGGTGCCGTGGTTGCGCGCGGAGGATATTGAAGTGGCGGATCCGGAGCCGGCCAACTGCGGTTTCGAGGCGATGTGGAGCGGGCATTTTCGCGAGCGCTTTGCCGGCTCGCCGCTCAAATCGGTCGTTGCTTCCTGCACCAGCAGCGACGGCAGTCCGGTGGAGCGCAGGGGCGAGCTGGTGGTGACGGCCGCCGGTGTCGAAGGCAGCCTCGTCTACGCGCTGTCCTCGGTGTTGCGCGATGGGATCACGAAAAATGGAGAAGCCGTCCTGCATCTGGATCTGGCGCCGGATCGTACGCAGGCGGCGCTCGCCAATGCGCTGGCGCAGCCGCGCGGCAAGGAGTCGCGCAGCAACCACTGGCGCAAGCGCGCCGGCCTCGAGGGCGTGAAAGCCGCGTTACTGCGGGAGCTTCTCGCCGAGGAAACGCTCGACGATGCGGCGCAGCTTGCCGCTGCGATCAAGTATCTGCCGCTGCGGCTGCAGGCCACGCGCCCCCTCGATGAAGCGATCAGCACCGCGGGCGGCGTCTGCTTCGAAGCGCTGGACGCCAACCTCATGCTGCAGCGCATGCCCGGCGTTTTCTGCGCCGGCGAAATGCTGGACTGGGAAGCGCCTACCGGCGGCTATCTGCTGACGGCCTGTTTCGCCAGCGGACGCCGCGCGGGGCAGGGCGTGTTGCGCTGGCGGCAGGAAAGCGCGGCCAGCGCAGAAAACGCGGCGGCGTCATGAGCTGGTTTCTCTATGTGCTGGAGTGCCGCGACGGCAGTCTCTACACCGGCATCACGGTGGATGTGGAAACGCGCTTTGCCCGGCACCTGGCCGGCAGGGGCGCGCGCTATACGCGCGCGCGGCCGCCGGTGAGGATAGTCGCCGTCGTGGCATATCCGGACCGGTCGTCGGCCAGCAAGGCGGAGCATGCGGTGAAACAGCTGTCGCTGCCGCAAAAGCAGCGCTTCTGCGAGCAGCATGCGTTCAGGGAGAAAGAAAAAGGCCCCTGAGCGAGCGCATGCCGGCCACGCTGGCCGGCGCGGCAAGCTTTTTCCCCTCTAGGAGGGGCGGCCACGCACGGCGAGCCGTTCCGTATCCCGGAAGCGGTGCGCGAGGCGGCGTTTGCAGGCCTCGAGGTGGACGCCAGGCGGACCCGCCGATACAGTGCCCACGGCAAGCCTGGCCCGGCGGTGGTCGGGGCCCGCCAAGCCGCTTAATCGCGTGTCCGGGGCTCATTTCCCGTCAAGCGCTTTTACCGCGACGCGCGCCCGCACCAGATTCTCGACGGCGCCCGCGAGATCATGCGCATGAGGAGGCGCGGCGATTTTTGGAAGAGGCGCCCTGAAAACCTGCGCTGACGCGTTCAGCGCCGAGGGAGGAGACAGAACATGACAACAAATACAGCCCCCGTCCTTCCCCTGGACCGCTTCCTGCACTGGGAAGCGGTCCAGGGCCACGAAATCTACATGACCCAGCCATTTCCCAATGGCCGCGTGGTGGATTACACCTGGGCTGAAGTCGGCGACCAGGCGCGGCGCATGGCGGCGCACCTGCTGGCGCTGGGGCTGCCGGCCGGCAGCAGCATTGCGCTCCTGGGCCGGAACAGCGCGCACTGGATCATGGCCGATCTCGCCATCTGGATGGCGGGCCATGTCAGCGTGCCGCTGTATTCCACTCTGAATGCCGACACCACGAAATACATTCTTGAGCACAGTGACGCCAAGCTGCTTTTCCTGGGCAAGATGGATGGCGTGAGCGATGGCTGGAACAGCATGCGCCCTGTCATCCCCGAGAGCCTGCCGCAGATCGCGCTGCCCCTGGCGCCGCGCGCCGATCTGCCCGCCTGGGACCGCATCATGGCGGACACCGCGCCGCTGCAAACGCCGCAGTTCGCCCCGCCGCACGCGCTGGCCACCATCATCTATACCTCGGGCAGCACGGGCATGCCCAAGGGGGTGATGCACAGCCATCTCGGCATCGCCACGGCCTGCGCGGCCATGCACGACACCTTCGCCATGAATTCCCGGGACCGCATGCTGTCCTATTTGCCGCTGGCGCATGCGGCCGAGCGCGCGGTGGTCGAGGTCAACTCTTTCTACGCCGGCTTCCGCGTTTTTTTCAGCAATTCTCTGGAAACCTTTGCCGAGGATCTGCGCCGCGCCCGTCCCACCGTCTTCTTCTCGGTGCCGAGGCTGTGGACCAAGTTCTATCAGGGCGTAAGCGCGAAACTGCCGGAGAAAAAGCTCCGCCTGCTGCTGAAGGTGCCCCTTCTTGCCGGTGTCGTGCGCAAGAAAATCCTGGCGCAGCTGGGCCTGCTGGATGCCCGGGTGACCATCACCGGCTCGGCGCCGCTGCCGCCGCACATCATGGAGTGGTTCCGCCGCCTGGGCCTGGAGATGCTGGATGGCTACGGCATGACGGAGAATTTCGCGGTCTCGCACTTCAGCCGGCCCGGCAAGGTTCGCGTCGGCTACGTCGGCAACCCGGTACTGGGCGTGCAGGCGCGTATTGCCGAGAGTGGCGAGGTGGAGGTGAAGAGCCCGGCGCAGATGATGGGCTATCACAAAATGCCGGGAAAAGCGGAAGAGGAAATGACGGCCGACGGCTTTTTCAAAACCGGCGACCGCGGCGAGATCGACGCCGAGGGCCGTTTGAAAATCACCGGCCGCGTCAAGGAGCTGTTCAAGACGAGCAAGGGAAAATATGTCGCCCCCGTGCCGATAGAGCAGCGTCTGGGCCGTCATCCTGCGCTGGAGTCCATCTGCGTGGCCGGCAGCGGCCTCGCTCAGCCGATCGCGCTGGCCGTGCTGTCGCCCGAGGTACGGAGCACGCTGAACGGCGGGGCGAGCCGGGCGGCGCTGGGCAACGCGCTCCGGCAACTGCTCGACGACGTCAATGGCGTCCTGGAGCCGCACGAAAAACTCGATTGCTTGGTGCTGGTGAGCGATGCCTGGACCATGGACAACGGCTTCCTCACGCCCACGATGAAAATCCGCCGCAATGTGATCGAGAGCCACTACATGGCGCAGGCGGAGGCGTGGGTGGCGCAACGCCAGCCCGTGATCTGGCTGTGACCTGCAACGACCTTTGCGCCATTTTTCCGGGCGCGACGACCTCGAGGAAAACCCCATGAGCCAGCTTCTCCTGGAAAAACAGGGCCACACGGCCGTGATCACCCTGAACAATCCGCCGGCCAACACCTGGACGCCGGAAAGCCTGGCCGGGCTGCGCGACATGGTGCAGGCGCTGAATGCCGATGCCGGGAACTATGCGCTGATCATTGCCAGCGCCTCCGAGAAATTCTTCAGCGCCGGCGCCGACCTCAATCGCTTCAATCACGACGACAAGGGCCAGGCCTTTGCCTTTGCCCAGGCTTTCGGCGAGGCCTTCGAAGCGCTGGCGAACTATCGCGGCGTATCGATTGCCGCCATGACCGGCTTTGCCATGGGGGGCGGGCTGGAGGTGGCGTTGTCCTGCGATTTCCGTGTCGCGGAAACCCAGGCACAGATGGCCTTGCCGGAAGCCGCCGTGGGCCTGCTGCCCTGCGGGCTGGGCTCGCAGCAGCTCCCCTGGCTGGTGGGTGAAGCCTGGGCCAAGCGCCTGATCCTGCTCGGCGAGCGCATCAAGGCCGACAAGGCGCTGGAGATCGGCCTGGTGCAGGAGGTCGTGCCGACCGGCCAGGCCCTGGAAAAGGCACGCGAGCTGGCCGCCCGGGTGGAAAAGCAAAGCCCGACCTCGGTGCGGTATTGCAAGGAGCTCATCATGGCGGCGCGGCAGAGGTCCATGAGCAGCAATTATGCGCTGGAGCGCGAGCTCTTCGTGCGGCTGTGGGATACGCAGGACCAGAAGGAAGGTGTTTCGGCCTTTATCGAGAAGCGCGCCCCCCGGTGGAAGAACGCCTGACTGCCGCCACGACCGAAAGCTCGGTCCCGTTCCAGACGAGGCCGGCCGGTGGCGGCCGCGGCAGCGCCTGCCTGCGTCTGCGCGGGATCGTCGCTTTCGCTGCTGGCGCAGCCCGCGAGCCGGGGCGTGAAGGCGCAGAACGCCAATAGCGGGTAGGCGTGAACTGTTTTTTTGAAATCGAATTGTTTTCTGGAATAGGTCGTCTGAATGTCAAAGCGTCGCGTCGTCATCACTGGACTCGGGATCGTCTCGCCCGTTGGCAATGACCTGGCCAGCTCATGGGACGGCATTGTCAATGGCCGGTCCGGCATTGCGCCCATCACGTATTTCGACAGTCGGGATTTTTCCACCCGTTTCGCCGGCGAGGTCCGCAATTTCGATATCGCCCGCTGGGTGAACCCGAAGGACGCAAAGCGGATGGATCCCTTCCTGCATTTCGGTATCGCCGCCTCGTTGATGGCGCTGGCGGACGCCGACCTGCGCGTGGACGAGCGCAATGCCGACCGCATCGGCGCCCTGATCGGCTCGGGAATCGGTGGCCAGCAGAGCACCGAGGAGCAGGCGTTCCGCTACCAGGAGGGCGGCCCTCGCAAGATCTCGCCGTTCTACATCCCCGGCATGCTGATCAACATGTTGCCCGGCCAGGTGTCCTTGCTGACCGGCATCAAGGGGCCGACCTTTTCGGCCGTGTCTGCCTGCGCGACGGCCAATCACTCCATCGGCATGGCCCTGCGCCTGATCCAGCACGGCGATGCGGACGTGATGCTGGCCGGCGGCGCGGAGCAGGGCATAACGCCCTTGTCCGTCGGCTCCTTTGGCGCCATGAAGGCGCTGAGCACGCGCAACGACGATCCCGCGGCGGCTTCCCGGCCGTGGGACAGAGAACGGGACGGCTTCGTGATCGGCGCCGGCGCGGGGGTGCTGGTGCTGGAGGATTACGAGCATGCGCAAGCCCGGGGAGCCCGCATCTACTGCGAGCTTGCCGGCTTTGGCGCCAGCTCCGATGCCTTCCACCTGACCGCTCCCAACGAGAGCGGGGAAGGAGCCGCGCGCTGCATGGCGGCAGCGCTCAAGGATGCCGGCGCCGCGCCCGACGCGGTCGGCTATGTCAATGCCCACGGCACCTCCACGCCGCTGGGAGACCTGGCGGAAACCAATGCCATCAAGCGGGCTCTGGGCAAAGCGGCCTACCGCGCCATGGTCAGCTCGACCAAGTCCATGACAGGCCACCTGCTGGGTGCGGCCGGGGGCATCGAGGCCGTCTTCACGGTCATGGCCCTGCATGCCGGCATCGTGCCGCCGACGATCAATCTCGAGGCGCCGGGAGCGGGATGCGATCTCGACTACGTCCCCAACCTGGCCAGGGAGGCCTGGGTCGACGTAGCGATTTCCAACAGCTTCGGCTTCGGCGGCACCAACAGCGCGCTGGTGTTCAGGCGGATGGATGGCGCGCGTAACGCTCAGCGGAGCAATCCCCGCCCCTGACCGGTTCGGACGATCCCCTCCTGCCGGGGCGGCTTTCACGAATCGCCCGACGCCGGATTCTTTCCCTCCTTTCCACTTTCACCAAGGGCGTGTTCCATGATGGATGTTCTCGAGATCCGCCAGCTCCTTCCGCACCGTTATCCTTTCCTGCTGGTGGATCGGGTGACCGAGGTGAAGCCCGGTGAGTTCATCACCGGCTTCAAGAACATCTCGATCAACGAAAGATTCTTCCACGGACACTTCCCGGAAAAACCCCTCATGCCCGGCATGCTGATCCTGGAATCCCTGGCGCAGCTTGCCGGCATCCTGGGGTTATGCACCACGGGCAAGCGGCCCGCCGACGGCTATATTTACCTCTTCGTGGCGGCGGACGAAGTGCGCTTCAAGCGCCAGGTCGTTCCGGGCGACCAATTGCTGTTGCGCGCCGAAGCGGTACGCTCGAAGCGGCATTTCCACAAGTTCAACTGTTCCGCTTCCGTAGAGGGCGAGCTGGCCGCCAGCGCGATGATCCTGGTGGCCGAGCAGCTCGTGACCCGCAAGCCGGGCCCGGTGGTTCATTCGCTGAAGCGGGACAGGTGACTTCACAGCTTCAAGAGCCCGCGTAATCAGGCCGCGTTAAACCCCGGAAACGTAAAAAGCCCCCCAACATATTGGGGGGCTTTTTGTTTTCTAAGGCTGGAGAGGCGAAGAGAGCAGTTCGATCCCGGTTTCGAGACTCGTAACCTTTTGAATTATAAAAATGAGGATGGTGCCCGGGACCGGGGTCGAACCGGTACGGCCGTTTCCAGCCGAGGGATTTTAAGTCCCTTGTGTCTACCAATTTCACCACCCGGGCGGGACTGCGGGAGCCTGAGGTGCTGCGGCGGGGCGCCGCTTTTTTCGCCATCCAGTCACGGCGTGACTGGATGGGCGGGAGCGGTGTCCGGACATGCGCCGGACACCGCGTGCTGGGTTTAATTCAGAATGAATTAAGCCAGGCTTTATCAAATGGAGGCTGGGGTCGGAATTGAACCGGCGTACGCGGAGTTGCAGTCCGCTGCATGACCACTCTGCCACCCAGCCATGAAGGGTCCGGCGAAAGGACGCGCATCATATCGGCGGCCTCCGGGAGCGTCAACCGAATGCCGGGCGCGCCGCCGTCGCCGTCCGGCGCGCGTAACTCGGCGATTTTCCGGCGCTTCCCGGCAGTGGCGCGACGTTCCCGCCATGCCCTGCGGGACCGCGGCGGAGCCCTGTGAAACCGGCACGGCAAGCGCCCGCCGGCCGCCGGACCCGGACAGGCGGCAGCCTGGCCGGCAGGACGGTTATCGAAGGGTCCGGGCTTTCCGGTAAGCTTGTGCCGGAGGTTGTTTCAGCTCTCAAGAAGCGTCCGCAACTCCTTGTAAAAAAAGACATCGATACCGAGCGCCCGGCACGCTGCCGGGGCTCGCAGGGGCTAGTCCGCATGTCCTGGTTCAGCAACCTTTCCATCCGCGTCAAGATCCTCAGCATTACCGCTCTTACGCTTTTCGGATTCCTGGCTTACCTGGGCGTTTCGTTCTATGCGAACTCCAGCATCGAAGGCCATCTCGGGCATCTGCAGCAGAGCGACATGCCGGCCCTGCATCGCATCAATTCCCATACGGTCGACCTCGTCAACCTGAGGGAAAGCTATGCGGCCGCCATCAGCGGACGCGACAAACTCATGCTCTCGCAGGCCGAGGAGGCCGCCGCCCAGATCGCGAAGAACCTGGCGGAAGACCGGGCCTATTCGCCCGCGGCCGCCGCGCGCCAGCGCCAGCTGCAGGCGAGCTTTGCGGCCTACCGCACATATGCGGATGCGCTGGCCCGCGAGAGGGTGGCCGGCACTCTCGGCGCCGACCAGGCCCCGGCAAGGCTGCGCGAGCTGGCCCGCCTGCAGCAGGATTTCGATACGCAGCTGCGGGACGCCAAGGCGGAAGTCTTCAGCGACCTGACCACGGGCGTCGGCAAGATCCGCGACAGCGTGGACAGCCTCTGGAAGCTCGGGCTGGCCATCAGCGTGCTGGTCACGCTGGTCGCCCTGGCGCTTAGCATGCTGATCACCAACCGTTCCATCCTGGGCCCGCTGAATTACGCCGTGGAAGCCGCCAACAAGATCGCCGACGGCGACTGGGGCATTGCCATCGTCAACACGGCGCGTGACGAACTGGGCCTTATGCTGCAGTCCATCCAGAAGATGCGCGACCGCCTGAAGTCGCGTTTCGACGACGATCGTCGCGGCGAGCGCATCAAGGCCACCGTGGCCGAGCTCGGCAACCGCATGCGCGGCGACCTGAGCCTGGAGCAGCTCTCCGAGAACATCCTCAACCACCTGGTGCCGGCGCTGCGCGGCCAGGTCGGCCTGTTCTACATGCCGCAGGGCGAGGAGCTCGTGCTGAGCGGCAGCTATGCGTTCACCTACCGCAAGAACATGAGCAACCGGGTGAAGCCGGGCGAAGGCCTGGTGGGGCAGGCGGCACTGGAAAAGAAACAGATCGTGCTGGCGCGGGTGCCGGAAGACTATCTGGTGGTCAGCTCCGGCCTCGGCCAGGTGTCGCCGCGGCATATCGTGGTCACGCCCATCCTGCACGAGGGCGAGCTGCACGGCCTGCTGGAGATCGGCAGCCTGGAGGAGTTCGGCAGCGAAGAACTGGAAATCCTGCAGCTTTGCGTCGAGCACATCGCCGTGGCGGTGAATTCCGCCGTGTCGCGCCGCCGGCTTTCGGAAATGCTGGAGCAGACGCAGCAGCAGGCCGACCTGCTGCGCCGGCAGCAGGAGGACATGGCGGCCATCAACCAAGATCTGGAGGCCCAGGCCATCGCGCTGTCGGCCTCGGAAATGCGCCTGCAGGAACAGCAGGGCGAACTCAGGCGCGCCAACGAGGAACTGGAAGAGCAGACGCAGGCCCTGCGCGCCTCCGAGGAAAGCCTGCAGGCGCAGCAGGAGGAGCTGCGCGTCATCAACGAGGAACTGGAGGCGCAGGCGCGCCTGCTCGCCGACCAGCGCAACGAGCTGATCGAGAAGAACGAGGCGCTGAAGGCCTCGCAGCAGGTGCTGGAAGACAAGACCACCGCGCTGGAGCAGTCGAGCAAGTACAAGTCGGAATTCCTCTCGACCATGTCGCACGAGCTGCGCACGCCGCTCAACTCCATCCTCATCCTGTCCAACTCGCTGGCGGACAACAAGCACGGCAACCTGACCGAGAAGCAGATGGAGCACGCCCGCGTGATCCACTCCGCCGGTTCCGACCTGCTATCGCTCATCAACGACATCCTCGACATCTCCAAGGTCGAGGAGGGCAAGATGCAGCTCGTCATCGACAGCCTCGACCTCCAGGACCTGGCCGAGCATTTCCGGCGCAGCTTCGAGCACGTCGCCGTGCACCGCGGCATCGAGCTGCACGTCAACGTCGATCCGGCGACGCCGCCCACCCTGTTCACCGACCGCCAGCGCCTCGAGCAGGTGCTGCGCAACTTCTTCTCGAACGCGCTCAAGTTCACGCACCAGGGCAGCGTCAGCCTGAACATCGGCCCGGCGCCGGCCGACGTGAAGTTCAACAGGATCAGGCCGGACGTCGGCCCGATCATTGCGCTTGCGGTCAAGGACACCGGCATCGGCGTGCCCCGGGACAAGCAGGAGATCATCTTCGAGGCTTTCCAGCAGGCCGACGGCACCACCAGCCGCAAATACGGCGGCACCGGCCTGGGCCTGACGATTTCCCGCGAGTTCTCGCACCTGCTCGGCGGCGAAGTGCACCTGCACAGCGACGGCGAAGGCAGCGGCGCCACCTTCACGCTCTACCTGCCGCTCGGCGCGCCCGAAGCGGGAGCGGTGCCGGCAGCGGCCCTGCCGCCGGACCTCCCGGTCGGCGCGCCGGCGCCCGGCCCGCGCGCCGCCGGCGAGCAGAAGACGCTGATCATCATCGAGGACGACGAGGTCTTCGCCGAGGTGCTCTCCGAGCTTGCGCAGGACTACGGCTTTCGCGCCGTGGTCGCGCACGACGGCGAGCACGGCATCGAGATGGTCAGGCAGATGCTGCCGGACGCCGTCATCCTCGACATCGGCCTGCCCGGCATCGACGGCTGGGAAGTGCTGGAAACGCTGAAGGACGACGGCCGCACCAAGGACATTCCCGTGCACTGCTTCTCGGGCCACGACGAGCAGTCCAAGGCCATGACGCTGGGCGCCTTCGCGTATTACAAAAAGCCCGCGACGCTGGACCAGATCAAGGAAGCCTTCGGCCGCATCGAAAAGAATACCCAGCAGGGCGTGCGCCGCCTGCTGGTGGTGGAAGACAACTCGGTGCAGCACAGCGCCATCCACGCGCTGTTCGAGGAGAACCAGGTCGACGTCACCGTCTGCACGACCGGGCAGGAGGCGCTGGATCACCTGAGGCGCGAGGTTTTCGACTGCCTGATCCTGGATCTCTCGCTGCCCGACATGGACGGCCACACGCTGCTGGAGATGATCCACGACGACGCGGCCTATCCGAAGATTCCCGTCATCGTCTACACGGCGCGCGATCTCTCCCGCGAACAGGAATCCCGGCTGCGCAAGTATGTCGACCGCATCATCCTCAAGACCGACCAGTCCTCGGACCGCCTGCTTTCCGAAGCCTCGCTGTTCCTGCACTGGGTGGACAGCAAGGCTCCCCGGCAGGGCAGGACGACGGAGAGCGCCAATCATCGCGACGATGTCTTCACCGGCCGCAAGGTGCTGCTGGTCGACGACGACATGCGCAACATCTACGCGCTGTCGGCCAGCCTGGAGGAGTGGGGCTGCGAGATCGAGATTGCCAACAACGGCATGGAAAGCCTGACGGCGCTGGACAATCATGCCGATGTGGACATCGTGCTCATGGACATCATGATGCCGGAGATGGACGGCTACGAAGCCATGAAGCGCATCCGCACCCAGGAGCGCTTCAAGAAGCTGCCCATCCTGGCGCTGACGGCCAAGGCCATGCGCGACGACCGGGCGAAGTGCCTTGAGGCCGGCGCCAACGACTACATTTCCAAACCCGTGGACACCGAGAAGCTGCAGTCGCTGATGCGGGTATGGCTGGACCAGTGATGAATCAGGAAGTACAGGACCAGAGGCCGGAGGAGATCGAGCTGACGCTGCTGCTGGAGGCCATCTACCAGCGCTACGGCTACGATTTCCGCTCCTACAGCCGGGCCTCGCTGCAGCGCCGCGTCGACCAGCACCTGCTGATCAGCGGGCAGAAGCACATCGGCGAGCTGACGCATCGCATCGTGCACGAGGGCGAGGCCTTCGCGGCGCTGCTGTCCTGCCTCACCATCAACGTCACGGAGATGTTCCGCGACCCGGATTTCTACCGGGCCTTCCGGGAGAACGTGGTGCCGCTGCTGCGCACCCATCCTTTTCTCAAGATCTGGCACGCGGGCTGCGCGACGGGGGAAGAGATCTATTCCATGGCCATCCTGCTGGAGGAGGAGGGCCTGTACGAGCGCAGCCAGATCTATGCCACCGACATCGACAAGGAAGTGCTGGAAAAGGCCCGGCGTGGCATATTTCCGGTAGCGGAGCTGCGCAAGTATTCGGACAATTACCGGCATGCCGGGGGCAGGCGGGCGCTGTCGGACTACTACACCGCCAAATACGACAACGTGATCATGGACCCGCGCCTGAAGAAGAACGTGATCTTTGCCGATCACGATCTGGCCACGGACCAGGTCTTCGGCGAGATGCAGGTGGTCTTCTGTCGCAACGTGATCATCTACTTCAACCGGGAGTTGCAGAATCGGGTGTTCCAGCTGTTTCACGACAGTCTGGATATCGGCGGCACGCTGTGCCTGGGCAGCAAGGAGAGCATGCGTTTTGCGTCGTGTGCGGATGATTTCGACGTTATTGACAAGAACCACCGAATTTATCGCAAGCGAGTTTGATAAGAGCAGTCAGTCAGGCTCTTGAGGTGCAATCGTGAGTAAAGATCAAAACATCCTGCTGGTCGACGACCAACCCGCGAACCTGGTGGCGCTCGAGGCCATTCTCGAGGACGTCGAGTGCAACCTGCTCAAGGCCGACAATGGCAACGAAGCGCTGGCCATCCTGATGAAGAACGAGGTGGCGCTGGTGCTGCTCGACGTGCAGATGCCGGGCATGGACGGCTTCGAGGTCGCCGAGCTGATGCGCAAGAGCAACAAGACCAGGATGGTGCCGATCATCTTCGTCACCGCCATCAGCAAGGAAGCCAAGTACGTGTCGCGCGGCTACGGCGTCGGCGCCATCGACTACATGTTCAAGCCGCTCAATCCGGAAATCCTGCAGCACAAGGCGCGTTTCTTTCTCGATCTCGACACGCAGAAACGCCGTCTCGAAGAAAAGCTGCGCAAGAGCCAGGAGTCGCGCGAGGCCTTCCACAAGGCCATGGGCAGCGAACCGCCCGACGCCGGCTGAGCGGGCGGAGCAGCATGGCGGCAAGGCGCGCGGTCCGCTCCCGGAGGCTTCCCTATGACATCGTGGCGATCGGCGCGTCGTGGGGCGGCGTGGAGATGCTGGTCCAGATCGTCCGGCAGCTGCCGCAGGACTGGCCGCTGCCGGTCGTGATCGTGCAGCACCAGCATCCCAATTCGGGCACTGCCCTGCAGTACATCCTCGGCAGGCTGACCGCGCTGCCGGTGGTCGACGTCGAGGACAAGGAGGCGATCGTGCCCGGCTGCATCTATATCGCGCCGGCCAATTATCACCTGCTGGTGGAGAACAACCGCAGTTTCAGCCTGAACGTCACGGCGCCCGTGCATTTCTCGCGGCCGTCCATTGATGTGACGTTCGAAAGCATGGCGCGGGTTTTTCACGAACGTTGCATCGGGATCATCCTGACCGGCGCCAACGAGGATGGCGCGGCGGGCATGAAAAGGATCAGGGCCGAGGGTGGCCACACGCTGGCGCAGGCGCCGGCGACGGCCGAGGCGCCGGCGATGCCGGCAGCGGCCATCGCCGCCGGCGCCGTCGATGTCGTGCTGGACCCTCTGGAAATTGTGCCGCATCTGCAGCAGGTGCTGAGTAGGGGAAGGGATGATGCAGCAAAGCATTCTCATCGTGGATGACCGCAGCGAGAACCTGATGGCGCTGGAGACCCTTCTCGAGCGCCCCGAGGTGCAACTGCTGAAGGCCGACAACGGCAACGACGCGCTCAAGCTGCTGCTGCGCAACGAGGTGGCGCTGGTGCTGCTCGACGTGCAGATGCCGGGCATGAACGGCTTCGAGATGGCCGAGCTGATGCGGCGCAACAAGAAGACGCAGAACATCCCCATCATTTTCGTGACGGCCAACGGCGACAAGCGCCAGCTCTTCCGCGGCTACGAGGTCGGCGCCGTCGACTATCTCGCCAAGCCGATCGAGCGCGAGGTGCTGCTGTCCAAGGTCAGGATCTTCCTCGACCTCGACGGCCAGCGCCGCGCGCTGGAGAAGCAGCTGCAGGAGATCCAGCGACTCAGGCAGCAGAACGAGCAGCTCCTGCAGGCGCTGGGCGACGGCATCGTCGCCGTGGACGGCAGCGGCAATATCACCTTCGTGAATGCCGCCATGAAGCATCTGTTCGAATTCGATCCGCAGCAGGCGGTGGGCCATCCGCTGGCCGCTGTGCTGCAGGACGGCGACGGCAACAAAGTGCAGTGGTCGACGTCGGAGATCCACGCCGCGACGGCCCGGGGCGAACGCTTCCAGCGCGACAGCGGTTATGGCGTCCGGGGCCGCAACGGCGTCGTTCCGGCCCGCCTCGCCGCCGCGCCCATCGTCTCGGGCAGCAGCTTCGCCGGCGCCGTGGTGACGCTGCGCGCCGTCGAAGGCGACCGGCAGGACCTGATGGAAGAGATCGCGCGGAAGAACCGCAAGCAGACGCGCAAGCGCATCGGCACGGTGCTGCGCCTGTTCGACCGCAGCAACGGCAAGAGCATGGGGCGCCTGGGCAATATCTCGCTGGAGGGCCTGAAGCTGATCACCCGCGAGAAAATCCATGTCGCCAGCCGCTTTCCCTTCAGCATGGTGCTGCCGGAAACGCTGGGCGGCTCCAATACGCTGAGCTTCGACGCGCAGGCGGTCTGGTGCCGGCCCGCCGAAGACACGCCGGGCGAATTCCACGCCGGCTTCCGCATCATCCGCATCGGCGACAACGACCTGCGCATCCTGATGCAGCTGATCGAGAAATACTGAAAGGATCGAGATTCGGCCGCGAACCTGGCTTCTCCCCCGAAGGGGCCTTTTCATTTCTTGGCCGGCGCCGCCTCGCCGCCAGCACTGATGCCCCCCTGCGGCAAGGGAATCTCGATGCCGGCCTCGACAAAGGCGGCGCGCACGGCCTCCTGCAGCTGGTCGCGCACGAGCGCGAAGTTCTCGCGACGCACCCAGACCGCAAACTGCAGGTTGAGCGCCGGCTCGGCAAAGTTCTGCAGGATGACCTGGGGCGCCGGCTCGTCCAGGCAGCAGGGGTTTTCTGCCGCGATGCGCAGTAGCAGCGCGCGCAGGCGCGGCACCTCCTCCCGGTAGGCAATGCGCACGCCGACGACCAGGCGGCGGATCTGGAAGCGGCTGTAGTTGACGACCTCGCTCCGGATGATCTGCTCGTTGGGGATGCGCACGAAAAGGTTGTCCGCCGTGCACAACTTGACCGAGAGCAGGTCGATGGAGAGCACCTCGCCCTCGGTCTGGCCGATGCGGATGTAGTCGCCGATGGCGAAGGCGCCTTCGCCGATCAGGAAGATGCCGCTGATGAGATTGGAAGCGGAAGTCTGCGCGGCAAAGCCGATCGCCACCGTGAAGAGGCCGGCCGCGCCCAGCAGCACGCCGAGGTGGAAACCCATCTCCCGCAAGGCGGCGATGACGAACAGCACCAGCAGCGCATGATGGATGAAGCGGCGCCAGACGATGAGCTGGTGGGACGTCAGGCGCGCCTGCAGGGAACGCTCAAAGAGCCGGGCCGCGCCGCGCGCCAGGAGCAGCCCGACCAGGATCAGCACGATGCCGGTGACGAGGTCGCCGAGGCGCTCCGGCTGCAGGAGGCGGTCGAGGCTCAAGGAGGAGGTCGCAGCGGGGTCTGCCATGCCGGGCCTCAGTCGAAAAAATTGTCGAAGACCCGGATCAGGCCGTGTTCGTCCTGGCCGCGCCGCGCCGGCGTCAGCAGCGCGACATGCCCGGCCTGCGTGCTGATCCCGGCTTCGAGGCCGATGTGCAGGGGCTGGGTCCCGGCATGGCGGACGATGCTCAGGGCCGGCGTCCACAGCCGGCCGGATTCGGCGGCGTAGACCGGCAGGAAAGGGGCGGGGATGTTGATGCGGTCGACGGGCATGGCGTCGCCGCCCTGGTTGCGCACGTGCACGGGCGTGACGGCGCGGAAGGGGCGCGGCGGCAGCTGGCCGATATCGGTGCGGCCCATGACCTGGGTGGCGTAGCAGAGCTGGCCGCGCGCCGGGCCGGGCCCGAACCACGTGTCGCGCGGTACCACCACCGGCACATCGAGCAGGGGCTCGCCCAGGTGCTCGACCCAGGCCGCGATCCACAGCGGCGTGCTGACATAGAAAGTGGTTTCCTGGCCGGCAGGAACGAAGAGCGGACTGACCGGACGCACCACCACGGAACGATCGGCCAGGCGCGGCAGCAATTGCAGCGGCGCCGAGGTCTGCCGGAAAACGTAGCGGCGAAAAGGCGGCGTGTCGCCGGCTTCGGCGTCCGGGGCGGGCAGCGGCCGCCATTCATGGTTGTCTTCGGACTGCCGCGGCGTGCGCTCCAGGCGCAGGCGCCATTCCTGCGGCTGCCGGGAAATTTCCAGCAGCAGTCCGGCCAGGTCCCAGTGCCGGACCTGGCCCGGCGCAAAGTCGAGGCTGCCCCACCAAACGGGCTGTCGATACGGGAATGTGCCCATAAGCTGCCATCCCTGCTGCGAGTGTCGCGGCGTCGCGAGAAAAGCGCTTTCAGTAACCCTGCAAGGCAGGCATTATCCTGCCGTCGAGCATCGAGTTCCGGCATAAAAACCATACAGTCGCAACATTGAGGGCCTAAGACGCCCTCCCGTAGACTCGCCGGGATTTTGTTGAGGGTAGTCCATGATGGAAACACTACAACAAGAAGCCTCCCTCGTAGCCGAACCTGCCGCCGTGCTGCGCCGCTTTCCTTATGCCTTCGCCAAACGTTACGGCGTCCTGCTCGACCGCGTCGAGGCGGGGCGGGGCCATGTCTTCCACCGGCCCGGCCTCCGGCTGGCCGCGCTCGCCGAAACCCGGCGCCTGCTCGGGCTGCCGCTGGTGTGCGAGGAGGTCAGCCCGGAAGTCTTCGGCAACCTGCTGGCGCGCGCCTACCAGAGCGATTCCAGCGAATCCATGCAGATGGTGGAGGGCCTCGGCGAAGACATGGATCTCGCCAGCCTCGCCGACCTCGTGCCGGAGGCCGAGGACCTGATGGAGCAGGAGGACGATGCGCCCATCATCCGCCTGATCAACGCGCTGCTTACCGAGGCGATTCGCGAGAACGCCTCGGACATCCATATCGAAACCTATGAAAAACGCCTGTCGGTGCGCCTGCGCGTCGACGGCGTGCTGCGCGAGATCGTGCAGCCGCGGCGCGAGCTGGCGCCGCTGCTCGTCTCGCGCATCAAGGTGATGGCGAAGCTCGACATCGCCGAGAAGCGCGTGCCGCAGGACGGCCGCATCTCCTTGCGCCTCGCCGGCCGCGAGGTGGACGTGCGCGTCTCCACCATGCCCGCCAGCAACGGCGAGCGCGTGGTGCTGCGCCTGCTCGACAAGCAGGGCAGCAAGCTCGATCTCTCGCACCTCGGCATGTCCGCGCACGACCACGGCGAGCTGCGCGCGCTGATCAGCAAGCCGCACGGCATCATCCTCGTCACCGGCCCCACGGGCTCCGGCAAGACCACGACGCTGTACGCCGCGCTCACCGAGCTCAACGACAAGTCGCGCAACATCCTCACCGTGGAAGACCCCATCGAGTACCAGCTCGAGGGCGTCGGCCAGACCCAGGTCAACACCAAGGTCGACATGACCTTCGCGCGCGGCCTGCGCGCCATCCTGCGCCAGGATCCCGACGTCGTGATGGTCGGCGAGATCCGCGACCTCGAGACGGCGGAGATCGCCGTGCAGGCATCGCTCACCGGCCATCTCGTGCTCTCCACGCTGCACACCAACTCCGCCGTCGGCGCAGTGACGCGCCTGCACGACATGGGCATCGAGCCCTTCCTGCTGTCGTCCTCGCTGCTCGGCGTGCTGGCGCAGCGCCTGGTGCGCGTGCTCTGCAAGGAATGCCGCGAGCCTTACACCGCCGACACCTACGCCTGCGCCGTGCTCGGCGTGGATCCGGCGGAGCCGCCCCTGGTGTTCAAGGCCAAGGGCTGCGGGCATTGCAACGGCCTCGGCTACCGCGGCCGCACCGGCATCTACGAGCTGGTCGTGGTCGACGAGGAGATGCGCCGGCTCATCCACAACCACGCCGGCGAACACGAGCTCGAGGCCCATGCCCGCCGCACCAGCACGAGCCTGCGCCAGGACGGCACGCGGCGCGTGCTGGCAGGCATCACGACCCTCGAGGAAGTGCTGCGCGTCACGCGCGAGGGCTGAGGCGGGGCGTTCGCGGCCGCTGCCACAAAGCAATTTGCTTAAGGATGTCCGGAATGCCCGCCTTTGAATTCGTCTCCGTCGATAGCGCCGGCCGCAAGCAGACAGGCGTGCTGGAGGCCGACAGCGCGCGCCAGGTGCGCCAGCAGCTGCGCGAGAAAGGCTGGCTGCCGGTGTCGGTGGTGCCGGCGGCCGGCGAGCACAAGGCGGCCGCGCGCGGCTTCGGCCTCTTCCGCCGCGGCATGAGCGCCTGGGAACTCGCCCTCATCACCCGCCAGCTCGCCACGCTGATCCAGGCCGGCATTCCGTTGGAGGAATGCCTGCGCGCGGTGTCGCGCCAGAGCGAGCGCCCGGCGCTGCAGAGCCTGCTGCTCGCCGTGCGCGCCCGCGTCATCGAGGGCTATACGCTGGCCCAGGCGCTGTCCGAGTTTCCGCAGGCCTTTCCCGAGCTGTATCGCGCGACGGTTTCCGCGGGCGAGAAATCCGGGCATCTCGATCTCGTGCTGAACCAGCTCGCCGACTACACCGAGGCACGCTACGACCTGCAGAAGAAAATCCAGGGCGCGCTGATCTATCCGGTCATCCTCACCTTCCTGGCCACGGCCATCGTGGTGGGGCTGCTCACCTATGTCGTGCCCGACATCGTCAAGGTCTTCGAGAGCAGCCGCCAGGAACTGCCGCTGCTGACCCGCGGCCTCATCGCCGCCAGCGCTTTCATGCGGGTGGCCACGCCCTGGCTCGTGCTGCTCATGATCGGCGCGGCTTTCTTCTTCCGCTCCAGGCTGAAGAAGGAAGCCGCGCGCTATCGCCTGCACGCCTGGCAGTTGCGGCTGCCGCTGCTCGGCCGCCTGGTGCGCGGCAGCAACGCCACCCGTTTCGCCAGCACGCTCAGCATTCTCACGCGCAGCAGCGTGCCGCTGGTGGAGGCGCTGCGCATCGCCGCCGAAGTCAGCTCCAGCCTGCTGATCCGCGATGCCATCCGCCAGGCCGCCGTGAAGGTGACCGAGGGCGGCAGCCTGGCGCGGGCGCTGGAGGAGAGCGGCTATTTCCCGCCGATGATGATGCAGATGATCGCCAGCGGCGAGCAGAGCGGCGCGCTCGACGAGATGCTGGCGCGCGCCGCCACCATGCAGGAGAAGGAACTCGGCAGCCTGATCACCACGCTGGTGGGCCTGTTCGAGCCCCTGATGCTGCTGCTGATGGCCGG
This sequence comes from Pseudomonadota bacterium, assembly GCA_049320605.1. GTDB lineage: Bacteria > Pseudomonadota > Gammaproteobacteria > Pseudomonadales > Moraxellaceae > UBA2031. The sequence continues at coordinate 530,734 of JBMOQI010000013.1, forward strand.
GGTGGTGCTGCTGATCGTGCTGGCTATCATGTTGCCCATCCTGTCCATGAACAATCTGGTGGGCTGAGCCGCTCTCGCAGCGCGCAGGGAAAAAACGAGGGAAGAGGGAATCAGTCCGGCAGTCCGGCCCGTCCCGCTCCAAAGAAATGCAGCAATCCGTAAACCAGAGGTTCCGATGAAAAGCAGAATTCGCCCAAGCGGCTTCACCCTGATCGAGGTCATGGTCGTGGTCGCCATCCTCGGCGTGCTGGCCACCCTCGTCATGACCAACGTCATCGGCAAGGATGAGCAGGCGCGCATCACCACCACCCAGGCCAGCCTGAAGTCCGTCGCCAACGCCCTCGATCTCTACAAGCTCGACAACCACAAATACCCGACCACCGATGAAGGCCTGAACGCGCTGGTGGAGAAACCGGCGTCGGCCAAGACCTTCCCGAGCGGCGGCTACCTGCCGCGGTTGCCGGAAGATTCCTGGGGCAATCCCTTCCAGTACGTCTATCCCGGCAGCGAAGGCCGGCGCTTCGATCTCTACAGCTACGGGGCGGACGGGGCCGAAGGCGGCGAGGGCAACGACGCCGACCTCTACTTCAGGTAAGCGCCATGTCTAAAGGCCAGCCACCGCGCGCCGCCGCCGGCAGGGGCTTCACCCTGCTGGAGGTGCTGATGGTCGTGCTGCTGGTGGGCATCCTCGGCAGCATGGTCATGCTCAGCGTCGGCACCGGCGGCGCCGAGCGGCAACTGCAGGAAGAAAGCGATCGCCTGGTCGCACTGCTCGGCCAGGCGGCCGGCGAGGCCGTCATGCAGAACCAGGAATACGGGCTGCGCCTGACCGACAGCGGTTACACCTTCCTCTGCCTCAACGAGCAGACGCAGCGCTGGGGCGAATGCAGCGACACCATTTTCCGTGCCCGCGACATCCCCGCGGGCCTCGAGCTGCGCCTGCTGCGCCAGGGCGCGCTGAAAGAGCTGCCGCTGACCGGCGATGCCGGCGCCGCGGTCAGCACCGCGGCGCCGCGCGAGGAAGAAGGCCAGCGCATCACGCCCGATATCTTCCTGCTCTCCAGCGGCGAGGCCAGCGCCGCCAGCCTGGAGTTGCGCGTCGAGGAAAATCCGGAGCAGCGCAGCGAGATCCGCATCGACGAGATCGGCCGCATCAGCCGCGCGGATGACGACGACCGGCAGGCGGAGGCGGACCATGCCGGCTGAATTTCCGGGCGCGCGCCGCCGCGGCTTCACCCTGCTCGAGGTGCTGGTCGCTACCGCCATTTTCGCCGTGGCGGCGCTGGGACTGCTGAATGCGCAGAGCAGCCAGGTGCGCACCAACCAGCATCTCGGCGACAAGACCTTCGCGCACTGGGTGGCCCTCAACCGGCTGGCCGAGCTGCGCCTGGAGAAAGCCTTTCCCGAAGTCGGGCAGGGCGAAAGCACCGCCCGCATGGCCGGCCGGGAGTGGCTCGTGACGACGCGGGTGCAGGCCACGCCGGTCGCCAATGTCCGCCTCGTCGTGATTTCCGTGGCCGAGAATTCCCGCGATTTCGGCGACAAGCCGCCCCCGATAACCCGCGTGACCGGCTTCCTGCCGCGAGTGAGCAGCGATGCCCCGCCGTCGTCCTGAACCTGCGCGCGGCTTTACGCTGCTGGAGCTCCTGGTCGCCGTCGCCATCCTGGCGCTGGTGGCGGTCGGCTCCTACCGCCTGCTTTTCGCCACCATCGCCACGCGCGACCGCGGCCTGGCGCACGAGCAGGGCCTGCAGCAGTTGCAGCGCGCGGAAATGCTGATCCAGCGCGATCTGCTGCAGATCGCCGCGCGCCCGATACGCGACGAGTTCGGCGACGGCCAGCCGGCCTTCCTGCTGACCGACAATGCCGGCATGGAGTTCACCCGCCGCGGCTGGCGCAACCCGCTGCAGGAACCGCGCAGCGAGCTGGTGCGCCTGCGCTACCGCGTCGAGAACGGCCAGCTGCTGCGCGAGCACTGGCCGGTGCTGGACCGCGCCCGCAGCAGCACGCCGGTGAAGATCGTGCTGCTCGACGGGGTCAGCGATTTTCATCTGCAGGTTTACGCCGGCAAAACCTGGAGCCCGAGCTGGCCGCCGCTCGGGCAGAGCCTCCGCGACCCCGCCACGCTGCCCCTGCCGGAAGCCGTGGAAATCAGATTTTCAAGCAGCCCCTGGGGCGAGGTCCGCCGCGTGATCGCCCTCCCGGAAAAAGATGACCAGTCGCCGCCATCCTCCTCGGGCTAGCCGCAGCCGGCAGGACGGCGTGGCCTTGCTCACCGTGCTGGTGATCGTGGCCATCGCCACCGTGCTCAGCGTCGGCATGCTGCGCAGCCAGCAGCAGGCGCTGCTGCATGCGGCCGGCCTGTTCCAGCAGGACCAGGCCTGGCTCTATACGCAGGGGGCGGAAGACATGGTGCGCGAACTCCTGGCCGAGGACCTCAAGGAGGACAGGCGCAGCCACCGCGAGGTCGATCATCCGGGCGAGGCCTGGGCCCAGCCGTTTCCGCCCTTTCCGGTGGAGGGCGGCTCGATCCGGGCGCGCGTGTCCGACCTGCAGGCCCGCTTCAACCTCAACCGCCTGGGCAATGCGCAGGATGCGGGCGCTGCCGATATTTTCCGCCAGCTGCTGCGCAACCTGGCCCTGCCCGACACGCTCGCGCCGGCCCTTGGCGACTGGATCGATGCCGACAACGAAGCGCAGGGTAGCGATGGCGCCGAAGAGGATTTCTACTCGCGCCTGGCGCCGCCTTACCGCGTCGCCAATCATCCGCTCAGCGACATTTCCGAGCTGCGCCTCGTCAAGGGCTTTACGCCCGCCATCATCGCCAGGCTGCGGCCGCATGTGTGCGTATTGCCGGCCGCGGCCGCGCTCAACGTCAACACGGCGTCTCCCGTCGTGCTGTCGGCCCTGGGCGCCTCGCTCTCGCCGAGCGCTGCCGCGGAGCTCGCGGCGCAGCGTCCCGCCAGGGGCTACGCCAGCGTCGACGAGTTTCTCGGCCAGCCCGTCTTCAACGGGCTCGAGAGCGCGGCGAAAGAGCGGCTGGGCCGGCAGCTGGCCGTGAAAAGCCGCTATTTCGAACTTGTGGCCGATGCCGATATCGGCGGCCGCCACAGCATCCTGCATGCGGTGATCGCGCGTGGCGATTCCGGTACACTGCGGATCACTGCGCGCGATTTCAGCCAGAAAGTGCTGGCCGCAGCCGGCGCGGAAGCCAGCCGCGGCGCCGGGGAGCCGGGCGCCGCCCACACGGACCAGGATAGCCTCCGATGAAAACCCTGTTTCTGCACCTGTCCGCGCCGGCGGGCGACTGTCGCGCCTGGCTGCAGGGCGACGCCGGCCTGGTCGAGCTGGGGCAGGGCAGTCCCGAACATTTCGCCACCTTGCATCCGGGCAGCCGCTGCATCGTCTTCCTGCCTTCTACGCTTTGCCTTTTCGTCACCGCCGCGGTGAATGCCCGCCAGCTGCGCCAGGCCGGGCAGTCGCTGGTCTGGCTGCTCGAGGACCAGACCGCGGATGACGCGGAAAGCCTGCATGTGGTGGCCGGCCCGTCCTCCGAAAATGAAACGCCCCTGATCGCGATTGCCCGCGACAGCCTGCAGGCTGTGCTCGCGCGCTTGCGCAGCGGCGGCCTGCAGGTGGTGGCCGCCATCCCCGACCTCTTCCTGCTGCCGCGCGACGGCAGCGAATGGCAGCTGGCCCAGCACGGCGATTTCCTGGCGCTGCGCACCGGCGCGATGAGCGGCGCCGTGCTGGAGGTGGATACCCTCGAGCTGATGCTCGACGGCGCGCTGGCCGAGCGCGAAAGCAGGGCGCCGCTCACCCTCAGCGTCGACGTGGCGTATGCGGATATCGGCGCGCGCGTCGAGAGCTGGGCCAGCGCGCACGACGACATCGCTTGCCGGCTCGCCGACAACCTCGGCGTCGCCGCCGGGCTGGCCGCGGTGCCCGACTGGAGCCGCCATCCCGCCAACCTCCTGCAGGGCAGCCAGGCCGGCCAGGGCCGCTTCAAGCCCGATATCTGGATGCGCCGCGCCGCGATTTTCGTGGCGGCGGCGTTCGCGCTGCAGCTGCTCGGCGAATGGCTGCATTACGGCTACTACCACTACCAGGCCGGCAAGGTCGGCGAGCGTGTCGTGAGCCGCTACAAGGCGCTTTACGCGCAGGAGAAGCTGCCCGACAGCAGTGCCCTTGCCCTGCGCGAAGTGCAGAAGCGCCTGCGCGGCAAGCGCAACGAAGGCAGTGGCGCGGCCAGCGTGCTGCCGGCGCTGACGCAGGTGGCGGAAGCGCTGCAGGGCAGCGGCCTCGCCACCCAGCGCGTGGATTTCCTCGGCGGCGCGCTGACGCTGGACGTCAACGCGCGTTCGCTGGCCGAGCTCGAGGGTTTCAGGCAGAAACTGGACGGGCAGGGCTTCCGCACCGAGATCGTTTCCGCCAACAACCAGGGCGGCGTCATCCGCGGCCGCCTGCGCGTGGAGGGCGGCGCATGAAGGCGTTTCTCGGCAATCTGCAGCGGAGCTGGCAGGACAGCAGCGCGCCGCTGCGCCAGCGCTGGCGGGCACTGGAGCCGCGCGAGCAGCGCGCGCTCGGCATCGGCGGCGCGGCCGTGCTGCTGCTTTTCCTGGTCTACGGTCTCTGGCTGCCGTCGCAGCGCGCCGCGCTGAAGGCGGAAAAGCAGTTCGACAGCAATCGCGCGCTGCTGCTCGAGCTGCAGGCGCGCACGCCCGCCGGCATCGCGCCTGGCGCCGGCGGATCGCTGCTCGGCACGGCCAGCGGCACGGCCGGCACGGCCGGCCTCACGCTGGGCCGCATCGAGCCCGAAGGGGACAATCGCGTGCGGGTCTGGATCGAGAAGGCCGATTTCAACAAGGTTGCCGCCTGGCTCGCCACGCTCGCGGCCCAGGGCGTCCGGCTGGACGAGGCCCAGATCGAGCGCCTCGCCGCAGGCGGCGTGTCGGCGCGCTTCACGCTTTCGCGCTGAAGCGCGGGCGGATTTCGGAGCCTGGGTGGGGTGGTGGCTTTGTGGGTCGGTGGGCTGGTGTGTAGGTCGGACTTCAGTCCGACGCCGACACAGAATTCAAGGCCGCCCTCGGACTGAAATCCGACCCACAAAGCTACCAGCCCGCAAAACCGCCAAGCCGCAAGCGCGATCAGTTAAAAACAAAAAGGCGACCGAAGTCGCCTTTTTGTTTTGCGTGAAGCCCCGCCTCACATATTGGGATAGTTCGGGCCGCCGCCGCCTTCCGGCACCACCCAGTTGATGTTCTGGGCCGGGTCCTTGATGTCGCAGGTCTTGCAGTGCACGCAGTTCTGCGCGTTGATCTGGAAGCGCGGCGTGCCGTTCGCGTCCTCCAGCACTTCGTACACGCCGGCCGGGCAGTACAGCCGCGCCGGCTCCGCGTACAGCGGCAGGTTCTTCTTGATGGGCACGTCCGGATTCTTCAGCTGCAGGTGCACCGGCTGCTCTTCCTCGTGGTTGGTGTTGGAGAGGAAGACCGAGGAGAGCTTGTCGAAGCTGATCTTGCCGTCCGGCTTCGGGTACACGATCTTCTTCGACTGCGAGGCGAGGTCGAGCGTGGCGAAATCCGGCGTGCTGTCGTGGATGGTGTAGGGAATCCTGCCGCCGAACCAGTTCTGGTCGATGAAGTTGAAGGCGCCGCCCATGAAGGTGCCCATGCGGTGCAGGGCCGGGCCGAAGTTGCGCGAGTCGTAGAGCTCGTCGTACAGCCAGGATGCCTTGAACTTCTCGGTGAAGCCGGTCAGTTCGGTCTTGCCTTCCGCTCCGGCCTTCAGTGCTTCGGCCACGGCCTCCGCGGCCAGCATGCCGGACTTCATGGCGGTGTGGCTGCCCTTGATCTTGGAGAAGTTCAGGAAGCCGGCGTCGTCGCCGACGATCATGCCGCCCGGGAAAGTAAATTTGGGCAGCGAGTTGATGCCGCCCTTGACCACGGCGCGGGCGCCGTAGGCGACGCGCTTGCCCCCTTCCAGATAGTGCCGGATCACCGGATGATGCTTGAGGCGCTGCATCTCGTCGAAGGGCGAGAGATAGGGGTTGTGATAGCTCAGGTCGGTGATGAGGCCGACGGAGATCTGGTTGTTCTCGTGGTGGTAGAGCCACCAGCCGCCGGTGGCGCCGTTCTCGGCCAGCGGCCAGCCGGCGCCGTGCATGACCAGGCCCGGCTTGTGCCTGGCCGGATCGATGTCCCACAGCTCCTTGATGCCGAGGCCGTAGTGCTGCGGGTCCTTGTCGCGGTCGAGGTCGAACTGGCGGATCAGGATCTTGCCGAGGTGGCCGCGGCAGCCTTCGGCAAACAGCGTGTACTTGGCGTGCAGTTCATAGCCGGGCGTGAAGGAGGGCTTCTTGTTGCCGTGGCGGTCGACGCCCATGTCGCCGGTGGCGACGCCCTTCACCGAGCCGTCCTCGTGGTAGAGGATCTCGGCGGCGGCGAAGCCCGGGAAGAGGTTCACTTCCAGCTCTTCCGCCCGGGTGGCCAGCCAGCGCACCAGGTTGCCGAGGCTGATGATGTAGTTGCCTTCGTTGTGCATGGGCTTGGGGATCGCCCAGTTCGGCATCTTCACGGACTTCTGCTCGCCGAGCAGGAAATGTACCTCGTCACCGCTGACGGGGGTGTTGAGCGGCGCGCCTTCCTCCTTCCAGTTCGGGAAGAGCTCGTTCAGGGCGCGCGGCTCGAAGCAGGCGCCGGAGAGGATGTGGGCGCCGAACTCGGAGCCTTTCTCGACGACGCAGACGGAAATGTCGTGGCCGGTTTCCTTGCTCAGCTGGCGCAGACGGATGGCCGCCGACAGGCCGGCCGGGCCGCCGCCAACGATGACGACGTCAAACTCCATTGCTTCTCTTTCCACGACAGCCTCCTCGACATGCGGAACTCGGCCGGCAGGCCGGGTCCGCGATTTATGGCAACACGCTAAGTACGCACGGTGACTCGATTTTCGAGCGGCGCGTAGTATAAAAGCAGCCATCACAAAGGCCAATCAATTCGCATTCCCTCCACGGGGCGGCCTTGGCCCCGCAAGGAACAGGTCCGGTCATGAGCGACACCTCCGCCCGCAACACCCCGTCCCGGCTGCGCGCCGACCCCCTGGCGATCGCGCGCCTGCTCAAGGATGCCGAGGGGAACGACCCGAAAGGCCTGCCGCCCGTGCAGCGGTGGAACCCGCCCTATTGCGGCGAGCTCGACATGGAGATCCGCCGCAACGGGCAGTGGTTCTACCTGGGCACGCCCATCGGCCGGCCGGCCCTGGTGAAGCTCTTCAGCAGCGTGCTGCGCCACGACGACGACGGCTATTACTACCTCGTCACGCCGGTCGAGAAGGTCCGCATCCGCGTCCAGGATGCGCCCTTCCTGGCCGTGCAGGTCGAGCGCCACGAAGCAGGCGGACTGCAGTACCTCCGCTTCACCACCCTGACCGAAGAGGTGGTGGTGGCCGGGCCCGACCATCCCATCCGCGTCAGCTTCCAGGCCGACCTCGAGCCCAGCCCCTATGTGCACGTGCGTGACCGGCTGGATGCGCTGATCTCCCGCAACGTCTACTACCAGCTGGTGGAGTGGGGCGAGGAGACCGTGGTCGAGGGCCGTCCCGCCCTGGCGGTGAGCAGTGCCGGCCAGCGCTACGTGATCGGGTATCTGTAGGAAGTCCGACCTACGACCACCGTCGGAACACGCAGGGTCTTCGCCTCGAAAGTCTTGGATGAATTTTGTTAAGAGGCTGGCGGGGTAGGTCGTCTGTTCTAGGCTGAGCTTGGCAACCGTGCTGAGGAAACCCCATGGCCGTAATGCGCAGCCGCCTGCGCGCCCATGCCCTTGAATGGCATGTGGCGCCGCCAGCGCACATCGATTCCCGCCACCGTGCCGGTTTCCTGGACCTGCAGCGGCGCTGCAACAGCGAGCTCGGCCGCCACCAGGCCCTGACCCACAACGCCTGGCTGGACCAGCTCGAACAAGCCGCCACGCCGCCGCTGGAGCCGCTGCTGCATTCGCTGGCGCAGCTCGTTGCCTTCCTGCGCGAGCTGGCGCTGGCGCGCGAGCAGCATGCGCTCGGCCTCAGCCAGGACCGGCGCCGCGCCGACAGCGACTACGGCACCGCCGTGGTGATCTGCTTCGATGAAGAGGGCGTGCCCTGGTGTCCGCCCCTGCCGGGCCTGGGCATGGGCGATCCCCGCGTGATGAGCGAGCGCCTGCAGTCCTGGTGGAACGCCTGGCGCCGGAGCCTGCCGGACACGCTGCAGGACGCCGGCCTGGAGCAGCGGCTGCCCGCCACCGAGCAGCTCTGCCGCCTGGTGGCGGGCGCCTACAACGCGAGCGATCCCGGCCTCGCGCTCGGCACCATGCTGGCGCTGGAGAACGGCATCAGCACGGATTTCTGGCAGCGTCTGGGGCGCGGCCTGCGCCGCTGCTGCGAGGCGCTCGGCATGAAGTTCCCCGATGCCGGCTTTTTTCCGGTCGCGGAAACGCACGCCCGCCTGCAGGCCCGGCACGCGCTCTATCTCGTCGAAGCCGCCAGCGTGCACGATGTCCTGGATCAGGAAGCCTTTTTCCAGGCCGGGACCGAGGCCCTGGAAAGACTCACCGGTTTCTGGCTGGCGCAGAGCCGGATCCTGCAAACGTCGATACAGCACTGAGTTCGGACGACCTGCCCGGGAGCATCCCCAGGTTCTGCCCCAGCGCACTTCCTCTCGCTGCGGCAGGGCCGGACGTTCGCCAGTCCCCATCGTGGCCAAGCCTTTAGGACATGCTTGTAAGCATTGTATAAAAATTTATGCGAATGTTTTTTTTAGACTTTAATTTAACAAAGACGAAAAAAACGGAAGCGCGCTGAGTCGCCCTTGCATCGATTCGACGCGATCTTCGGGCGGAGTGCTAATGGAACCGTGTTTTTCTGGTTGCGCCATCTTGTGGCGCAGGATGGGCTGGGGATTGCTGTTTGCCGCCGGGGCGGTGATGCCGGCCGTCAGTCCGCCCGCCCGGGCCGAGGCGGACGACCTGCCTCCCGCAAGCGAGCTGAAGCAGCTCAGCATGGATGAGCTGCTGGATATCAACGTCACTTCCGTGTTCAAGCGCCCGGAGAAGCTTGCCGCCGCTCCCTCCGCCATCCAGGTGATTACCCAGGAAGATATCCGTCGCTCGGGCGCCAGCAGCCTTCCCGAAGCCTTGCGCCTGGCCACGAACCTGCAGGTCGCGCAGATCGACGCGCGGCAATGGGCCATCAGCGCACGCGGCTTCAACAACTCGACTTCCAACAAGCTGCTGGTGGTGGTCGACGGCCGCATCATCTATACGCCGCTGTATGCCGGCGTGTTCTGGGATGCGCAGGATATCTTGCTCGAGGACATCGACCGCATCGAGGTCGTCAGCGGTCCGGGCACCCCCCTGTGGGGCGCCAACGCCGTCAACGGCGTCATCAACGTCATCACCAGGGGGGCGAAGGCAACGGATGGCGCCCTGCTCAGCGCCGGCGCCGGCACGGAGTTGCGGAGCAGCGTCGCCCTGCGCTGGGCCGCCAGGCTGCGGCCGGGCCTGCATTACCGCGTCTACGGCAAATTCAACGAGCGCGACGCTGCGGAGCTGCAGAACGGGCAGGCGGGCAACGACGCCTGGAAGCTGGGCCAGGGCGGCTTCCGCCTGGGCTGGGAGGCGACCGCCGCCGACCTCCTCACCCTGCAGGGCGACATCTACGACGGCCGCAGCGAGCAGCCTCTGGCGCACGACATCGGCATCGACGGCGGCAACCTGACCGGCCGCTGGACGCGCCGACTCTCCGAGCGCGCCGACCTGCAGCTGCAACTTTACTTCGACCGGACCCGCCGCGATATCCCCGGCGTCTTCGGCGAGACCCTGGAAACCCATGCCGCCGACTTTCAGCATCACCTGCGCCTGGGCGCGCGCCACGACCTCGTCTGGGGGCTGGGCTACCGCTATTCCCGGGACGACGTCGTCAACTCGGCCCAGCTCGCCTTCCTGCCGGCAGGGGTCGAGCAGGAGTGGCTGAACGGCTTCCTCCAGGACGAGATCGCGCTGCTGCCCGAGCGGCTCTATCTGACGCTGGGCAGCAAGCTGGAGCGCGGCGCCTACGGCCACCATGCCGTCGAGCCCAGCGTCCGCATGGCCTGGCATGCGAGCAGGCACCACATGCTGTGGGCCGCCGTATCCCGCGCCGAACGGCTGCCCGCGCGCATCGACCGCGACTTCTTCGTGCCGGCGGAGCCGCCGTTTCTGCTGGCCGGCGGCGCCGGCTTCGCTCCCGAGGAAATGGTGGCCTACGAGCTGGGCTACCGCGGCCGCCTGGGCCCGCGCCTCAACCTCGCCGTCTCGACCTTCTACAACGACTACGACCATATCCGCAGCCTGGAGCCGGCGGCTCCCCCGGCGGCCTCTCCGCTGGCGATAGGCAATGGCCAGGAAGGCAGGTCCTATGGCGCGGAGCTGCGGGCGGACCTGCACGCGGCGGACGCCTGGTGGCTGCGCGCCGGTCTGACCGAACTGCGGCTGAACATCGGCCCGAAGGCGGGCAGCCGCGATGCCAGTCATGGCGGCAGCGAAGCGCACGACCCCCACCACCAGCTCTTCCTGCGTTCGGAGCTGACCCTGCGCGAGCGCTGGGAGCTGGACGGCATGCTGCGTTACGTCAGCGCCATCCGGAACCAGGGCGTGCCGGGCTACGCCGAGCTGGACCTGCGGCTGGGCTGGCGTCCCGTCAGCGTGCCGGCGCTGGAGGTCTCACTGCTCGGGCGCAATCTCCTGCACGACCGGCATGCGGAGTTCGGCGCGCCGGCGCCGAACCCGCAGCATGAGATCGAACGCAGCGTCTTCGGGAAACTGACATGGCGTTACTGAGGTTTTTCGCCTCCGGCCGGCAGGGCGGAGAACGTCCCGTTCCGGCTTGGCGCACCTGCGTTGCCGTGCTGGCGTTCTGGCTCGGGACGCCGGGCCCGGCAACGGCCAAGCCGACGCTGGAGTACCAGCTCAAGGCAGTTTTCCTCTATCGCTTCAGCCAGTTCGTGGAGTGGCCGCAACAGGCCTTCGCAACGGCGCAGACGCCGCTCGCCGTCTGCGTGCTGGGCGACGACCCCTTCGGTGACTTTCTCGACGAAACCGTGCAGGGCGAAGCGGTGAACGGGCATCCGCTGCAGGTCCTGCGGCTTCGCCACGTCGAGGCGGCCGAGGGCTGCCACATCCTGTTCGTGAGCGATTCGGAGCAGGCGAACCTGAAAAGCATCGTCGAAGCGCTGCGCGGCAGGCACGTCCTGACCGTCAGCAACGGCGAGGCCTTCGTCCGCAGCGGCGGCATCGTGGGCTTCCGGCTGGCCGACCGGCGGATCCGCCTGGCGATCAACCCGGAGGCCGCCAGGTCGGCGGGCCTGCGCATCAGCTCCAAGCTGCTGCGGTCCGCCGAGCTCGTCACGCCGGAGGGCGACTCCCATGTTCTTCCGTGACGCCCCCATCGGACGCAAGCTCACCCTCGCCATCCTGCTGACCTGCGGCGCGGCGCTGCTGCTGGCCTGCATCGGGTTCATCGCCTACGAGGCGCGCACCTTCCGGCGGAGCATGGTGGACGACCTCGCCATACTGGGCGGGGTCGTCGCCACCAACAGCACGGCCGCGCTCGCCTTCGACAACGCCCGGGACGCCCGCGACGTGCTGTCTGCGCTGCGCGCGGATCCGCACATCGTCAGCGCCGGCCTTTACGACAGCGCGGGCCGCCTGTTCGCCCTCTATCCGGCGCATCTGCCCGCGAGCGCGCTACCGGCCGCGCCGGGCCGGGACGGCTTCCGCTTCGGCGAGCGCCACCTGGTCGGCACGCTGAGGGTGCAGCAGGGCGACGGCCCCCGCCTGGGCACCCTGTACCTGGCTTCCGACCTCGGGGTTTTCCGCCGGCAGATGCGGGCCTACGCCGAGGTGACGGCCGGCGTGCTCCTGCTGGCATTCGCCGTGGCGTATCTGCTGTCGCGCCTCCTGCGCGGCCAGATCCTGCGTCCCCTCACGGCCCTGGCGGACGTGGCCCGGGCCGTCTCCGAGCGCGGCGATTACTCCCTCCGCGCCGTCCAGATGGGGCAGGACGAGCCGGGGCAGCTCACCGCCGCCTTCAACCGCATGCTGACGCGGATCGAGGAACAGAACGCGGAACTGAAGGAAAGCGCGACACGCCTGCGCGCCGTCATGGATTCCTCGCTCAACAGCACCATCGTGATCGATGCCGAGGGATGCATCATCGACTGGAACGCCTGCGCGGAAACCATGTTCGGCTGGACCCGCGCCGAAGCGCAGGGCCGGATGCTGGCGGATCTCATCATTCCGCCGCGCTACCGCGCTGCGCACAACAGCGGCCTGCAGCGCTTCCGGGACAGCAGCGTGGCGCCGGTGCTGGGCCGCCTGCTGGAAATGTCGGCCCTGCGCCGCAGCGGCGAGGAATTCCCCGTGGAGTTCCGCATCAGCATGCTCCGGACCGGCGACCGGATTTCCTTCTGCGGCTTCCTCACCGACATCACCGAACGCAAGCAGGCGGAAGAACGCGTACAGGCGCAGCTGAGCCGGCTCAACCTGTTGCACAGCATCACGCGCGCCATCGGCGAGCGGCAGGACCCGCAGAGCATTTTCCAGGTGCTGGTGCGCTGCCTGGAGGACAATCTTCGGGTCGATTTCGGCTGCGTCTGCCTCTACGACGCCGCCACCCAGCTGCTCACGGTCAGCGGCGCGGGCGGGCGCCACGGCGATCTCGCCGCCCGCTTGCAGATGGATGCCGCGACGCAGGTGGCGATAGACGAGAACGGCCTGTCGCGTTGCCTCCAGGGCCAGCTGGTCTACGAGCCCGACATTGCGGACGTTCAATTTCCCTTCCCGCAGCGTCTCGCGGCGGGCGGCCTGCGTTCGCTGGTGATTGCGCCGCTGCTGGTGGAAAGCAAAGTGTTCGGCGTGCTGGTGGCGGCGCGCACAGCGGCGGGGGGCTTCAGCAGCACGGATTGCGAATTCCTGCGCCAGCTCAGCGAGCACGCCGGGCTCGCGCTGCACCAGGCCCAGCTCTACGAGGCCCTGCGCCAGGCCTACGAGGATCTGCGCCAGACCCAGCAGGCCATCCTGCAGCAGGAACGGCTGCGCGCGCTCGGGCAGATGGCCAGCGGCATCGCCCACGACATCAACAATGCCATCTCGCCGATGGCGCTCTACACCGAAGCGCTGCTGGAGCGGGAACCCAACCTCAGCGCCAATGCCCGCCGCTACCTGGAGACCATCCAGCGCGCCATCGACGACGTGGCGCAGACCGTCGCGCGCATGCGCGAGTTCTACCGGCCGCGCCACAGCGAGATGGCGCTGGCGCCGGTGCGCCTCAACAATCTGGTGCAGCAGGTGCTGGACCTGACCCAGGCGCGCTGGAACGACATGCCGCAGCAGCACGGCATCGTCCTCGAGATGCGGACCCGGCTGGCGCCGGACCTGCCGGCCTTCATGGGCGTGGAAGGCGAGATCCGCGAGGCGCTGACCAATCTCATCTTCAACGCCGTCGACGCGATTCCGGAGCAGGGCACGGTGACGGTCGCCACCGGCGTCGACGGGGGCGAGACGGAAAGCGTGTACGTCGAAGTCTGCGACACCGGCGTCGGCATGGACGAGGAAACCCGGCGCCGCTGCCTGGAGCCGTTCTTCACCACCAAGGGCGAGCGCGGCACCGGGCTGGGGCTGGCCATGGTCTACGGCATGGTGAAGCGGCACAGCGCCGATATCCGCATCGACAGCGCGCCCGGCCACGGCACCTGCATCCGCCTCGGCTTCCTGGCCGCCACCGCCGCGGTGACGGCGGAAGAGGCGGCCGCCGCGGTCGCCGCCGGGCAGCCCCTGCGCATCCTCGTCGTCGACGACGATCCGCTGGTGCTCCATTCGCTGTACGACACGCTGCAGGAAGACGGCCACGCCGTCGCCATGGCGGAGGGCGGACAGCAGGGGATCGACGCCTTCCTCGAGGCCCGCGCGCGCGGCGAGCCTTTCGCCGTCGTGATCACCGACCTCGGCATGCCCTACGTCGACGGTCGCAAGGTGGCGGCCGCCATCAAGGCGGCCGCCCCCGACACGCCCGTCATCATGCTGACGGGCTGGGGCCAGCGCCTGATCAGCGAGAGCGACGTGCCGCCGCAGGTCGACCGGGTCCTGAGCAAGCCGTCCAAACTGCAGGACCTGCGCGAAGCCTTGCGCAGCGTCGTGCGCCGGACCTAGGCAGACAGCAGTGGAGTAGCGGCATGGAACCGAGCAACCCGACGCCCCCGGTCCGCATCCTCGTCGTCGACGACGAAGCGGCGCAGATGCACGCGCTCTGCGACACGCTGCGCGACCAAGGCTTCGACGCGACCGGTCTCACGGACGCCACCGTCGCCCTGGCGGCGCTGGAGACCGGCCGCTTCGAAATCCTGCTCACCGACCTGTCGATGCCGGACATGGACGGCATCAGCCTGCTGCGGATCGCCCGGGAAAAGGATCCCGACCTGATCGGAGTCATCATGACGGGCGAGGGCTCGATCGCCAGCGCCGTCGAGGCCATGAAGGCGGGCGCCTTCGACTACATCCTGAAGCCCTTCCGCCTGCGCGCCATCCTGCCGGTGCTGACGCGCGCCCTGACGGTGCGCCGGCTGCGCATCGAGAATGTCGAGCTCCAGCAGCGCCTGCAGCAGCACGCCGTGGAGCTGGAGGCGGCCAACCGCGAACTCAACGCCAAGACGGTGGAGCTGGAGGCGGCCCGGCTCGCCGCGGAGGAGGGCGCGCGCGTGAAGGCCGTGTTCCTGGCCACCATGAGCCACGAGATCCGCACGCCCCTGAACGCCATCCTCGGCATGGTGGAGCTGCTGGCGGCGGCGCCGCTGGAGGAGCAGCTGCGCGAATACGTCGAGATCGCCCGCATCAGCAGCGAACATCTGCTCGGGCTGATCAACGACGTGCTGGATTTTTCCCGGGCCGACGCCGGCAAGCTGGAGCTGGAGCGGCAGCCCTTCAACCTGCTGGTCTGCGTCGAGGAGTCGCTGTCCCTGGTCGCTTCCCGGGCCTACGGCAAGAACCTGGAGCTGGCCTATGAGTACGACCCGGCGCTGCCCACGCATTTTCTCGGCGACGCCGGGCGCATGCGGCAGGTGCTGGTCAACCTGCTGAGCAATGCCGTCAAGTTCACGGCGCGCGGCGAGGTCGTGGTGACGGTGGCGGGGGAGAGGCGCGGCAGTGCCTGCGAACTCCGCGTGGCGGTGCGCGACACCGGCATAGGCGTGGCCGTCGCCAAGCAGCACCGCCTGTTCCAGGCCTTCAGCCAGGTCGATGCCTCGACCACGCGCGTCTACGGCGGCACCGGCCTCGGGCTGGCGATCTGCCAGCGCATCGTGGAGGCCATGGGCGGCAGCATCGGTGTCGACAGCAGGGAGGGCGCCGGCTCCACGTTTCATTTCAGCGTGACCGCCGAGCCTGCCGAGGTGTCGCCCCTGCCGCCGCCGGCCAGGCCGGCGCTGCGGGGCCTGCGGGTCCTGATCGTGGCAGGCAACGCCACCAACCGCCGCGTCCTGCAACGGCATGGCGAGGCCTGCGGGATGCGCGTGACCAGCGTGGGCTCGCCGGACGAGGCGCTGGCCTGCTGTCGCGGCGGCGCCGCCTTCGATGTGGCCGTCATCGACCATCTGCCGGCGTGCATCGATGCCCTCGTCCTGGCGCGCGAACTGCGCCGGCAGTTCGCCGCCGGCCTGCTCAGGATCTTCGTCCTGACCGCCCCCGGCCCCACGGAAGCGCGGTTGCGCGACAGTACGGCCGATATCCGGGGCGTTTTCACCAAGCCCATACGCCAGTCCACGCTGCACGACCTGGCGGAGGCGATGCTGCCGGCCGCGCCGGCGGCGCCGGCGCATTGCAGCGCGCCGGCAGCGGTGCAGGAGCCCGGCCCCGACGCCGCGCTGCGGATCCTGCTGGTCGAGGACAATATCGTGAACCAGCGTGTCGCCATGCTGATGCTGAAGAAGCTGGGGCAGGAGGTGGATGTCGCGAACAATGGCCGCGAGGCGGTCGCTGCGCTCGCCGCCACCCCCTACGACATCGTCCTGATGGACATGCTGATGCCGGAGATGGACGGGCTGGAGGCGACCCGCCACATCCGCGCGCAGCTGCCGGCCGGCCGCCAGCCCCGTATCGTCGCCATGACCGCCAACGCCTCGGTCAACGACCGCGACCACTGCCTGGCCGCCGGCATGGACGATTACATCAGCAAGCCGATCAGCCTCGCCAAGCTGGCGCATGTCATCCGCCAGGCGCAACCGGCCTGGCGGCGCGGACCCTCCGCCTAGGCAGCGATGATCAGGCGCACCGCGTGCGCCGTCAGGCGCAGGCCGGCCAGCGCCTGCTCGCCCGCGGCCAGGCGCTGCTCCAGCAGGCGGATTTCCCCGGGGCGCACGCCGGGATTCACCCGCGCGAGCGCCTGCAGCCGTTCGATCTCGGCCCCCTGGCGCCGGCGCCAGCGCTCCAGCGCCGCCTCGCGCAACGCCGGGAGCTGCGCCTCGGCGTGGTGCTCGGCGCGGGCGAGCAGGCTTTCGAGCGTTTCCCGCTGCGCTTTCACCAGTTGCCGGCACACCGCCTTCTCCAGCGGCTGCAGCTGCCGCGCCAGCACCGCGTGCGCCACCTGCCCGGAAAGATCGCGTCCCTGCTGGTCGAGCAGCACGCGCTGCGCCAGCGCGGGCAGGGCGGCCTCGACGTCGAGGCCGCGCGGCGCGACGACTTCCGCCCGGAAAAAACTTTCCAGCAGCAGGGTGCCGGCCTGCACGCCTTTGTTGCGCAGCAGCGCGACATTGGCGTTGCCGAATTCCTGGGTCAGGAAGAGATCGAGCAGGCCCTGCGCCATGGGATGCTCCCAGCTCAGGAAATGCACGTCCTCGCGCGCCAGCGCGTAAGCGCGGTCGAAGGACACGGTCATGCCGTCCGGCTCCAGCGCCGGAAAGCCGTCCAGCAGCTGGTGATCGCCGGGGCGCAGGATGTGCAGGTGGGTCTCGAGCTGCTCTTCCTGGTCGACGCCGAAGGCGGACCAGGCGCGCTCCATGAAATCCGGCAGCGCCGGGTCGGCGTCCTGTTGCGCCAGCGCGGCGAGGAGGGCGGCGGCGTCGTCCTTGCTGCAGGAATTGAATTCGATCAGGCGGTCGCGGCCCTTCTCCAGCTCGACGGCCAGCGCCAGCCGCTGCTGCGCCGCGTCGGCCAGCAGGCGCTCGAAACCGGCGCCGCCCTGCAGCAGGCCCTGTAGCAGGCGCGCGCGGAACAGCTCGAGCAGCGCGCGCGCGGACGGGCTGATGCGCTCGAAGGCGTCGAGGCCGGCGTGGTACCAGCGGAACAGGCGCTCCTGCGCGCCGCCGGCAAAATAGGGCACATGAATTTTAATTGTTTCGCGCTGGCCGATGCGGTCGAGGCGGCCGATGCGCTGCTCGAGCAGCTCGGGATCGAGCGGCAGGTCGAACAGCACGAGATGGTGCGCGAACTGGAAATTGCGGCCCTCGGAACCGATTTCCGAACAGAGCAGGATCTGCGCGCCGTAATCGGCGTCGGCAAAGTAAGCGGCGGCGCGGTCGCGCTCGAGCAGGCTCATGCCTTCGTGGAACACCGAGGTGCGGATGCCCTGCTTCAGGCGCAGCTGCGCCTCCAGCGCGAGCGCCACCGGACTGGAGCGGCAGATCAGCAGCACCTTCTCGCGCTTCAGGCCCTTCAGCAGTTGCGTCAGCCAGTGCACGCGCGCATCGCCGCCGGCCCAGGCTTCCGCATAGAAGGTTTCGGGATAGAGCGCGTGCATGAGGTCGCCGCCGCCGCTGTCGCCCGGCAGCGGCGCCGGCAGGCACTGGCGCGCGGGAAAGCCGCCGATGGCCTCGCGCGTATTGCGGAACAGCACGCGCCCGGTGCCGTGGCGGTCGAGCAGGGCGGCGAGGGCGGCGCGACGGCCCGCCTCGCTGTCGAGACCGGAAAGCAAGCCGGCCGGCAACTTTTCGCGCAGGAGGGCGAGCGCGTCGGCCGCGAGCGCGTGGCCGGCCATCAGTCCGGCCGCGGCGCTGGCCACGGCCTCGTAATTCTTTTCTTCCTCCACGAATTTGCCGAGGTCGTGATAGCGCGCCGGATCGAGCAGGCGCAGGCGCGCGAAGTGGCTGGCGACGCCGAGATGCTCCGGCGTCGCCGTGAGCAGCAGCACGCCCGGCGTCCTGGCGGCGAGCATTGCCACCAGTTCATAGGCCGGGCTGGCGGCCTCGGGCGACCACTCGAGGTGGTGCGCCTCGTCGACCACCAGCAGGTCCCAGCGCGCGCGGACGAGGGCGTCGGCGATATGCGGGTGGTCGACCGCCAGCTCCTGCGCCATCAGCACGATCTGTTCGCTCTCGAAAGGATTTTCATCCGCCCCGCTTTCGCGCAGCGCGGCGCAGCGCGCGAGATCGAAGAGCGCGGCATTCAGGTTGAAGCGCCGGCGCATCTCCACCAGCCACTGGTACTGCAGGTTTTCCGGCAGCAGGATGAGCACGCGCGCGGCGCGTCCCGTCTGCAGCTGCTGGTGCACGACGAGGCCGGCCTCGATGGTCTTGCCGAGGCCGACCTCGTCGCCGAGCAGCACCCGCGGCTGCGGCCGCGTGCCGACTTCATAGGCGATGTAGAACTGGTGCGGCACCGGGCCGACGCGCGGGCCGACGAGGCCGCGCACCGGCGACTGCGCCAGCTTCTCGCGCTGCAGCAGCGCCTGCACGCGCAGGTTGAAGAGTTCGTTGCTGTCGAGCTGCGAGGCGAGCAGGCGCTCCTGCGGCCGCGCCAGGTGGATGTCGGCGGCCAGGCGCGTCTCGTTGAGCACGCTCTCGGCGCCGCTCTCGCTGCGCACGCTGTAGCGCAGCAGGCCGCGCTGCTCCTCGATGCCGAGGATCTCGTAGGCGTTGCCCTGCACGTCGCGGACGCTGTCGCCGACGCTGAAGCGGATGCGCGAGAGCGGCGCGTTGTGGCGCGCATAGACGCGCGTTTCCTCGCTCTTGGGAAAGAGCAGGGTCAGCTGGCGCGCGTCGACCTCGATCATCACGCCGAGGCCGAGCTCGGTCTCGGTGTCGGAAATCCAGCGCTGGCCGATGGCGGGGGCAAACTGGGCAGCAGTCATTGACGGTTCCTAGAAGGGTGAAGGCCGCTGGAAGACCACGCGGCCGCCATGAACAGGATGGACGAAACCCAGGGTTTCTGCATGCAGGCAGAGCCGGCCGCCGGGCAGGCAGGCGGCGGCCGGCGCATACAGCGAGTCGCCGAGAATGGGATGGCCGAGGGCCTGCATATGCACGCGCAACTGGTGCGAGCGCCCGGTATGCGGCGTCAGTTCGACGCGGGTGAAACCGTCGTGGCGCGCGACGACGCGCCAGGTGGTCAGGGCGGATTGCCCTGCGACGGGGTCGACGACATGGCGCGGCCGCGTCGGCGGGTCGTAGCGCAGGGGCAGGTCGATGCGGCCGGCGTCGCGCTCCGGACTGCCCAGCACCAGCGCCGCATAGGTTTTTTCCACCTCGCGGTCGTGGAACTGCCGCGACAGCTCGCGGTGCACGCCGGCCGCGCGCGCCACCACGAGCAGGCCGGAGGTGTCCTGGTCGAGGCGGTGCACGATGCGCACGTCGGGATAATCGCGCTGCAGGCGCGCGATCAGGCAGTCCTGCTTGGCGTCGCCGCGCCCCGGCACGCTGAGCAGCCCGGCCGGCTTCACGGCGACGAGCAGCGCCGCATCGGCATAGAGCACGTCAACCGGGGCATGCGGGTCGAGGGCGGGCAGGAACAGCGGGGAAGGCATGAAAAAGGCGGGCGTCCGGGCTCAGGGGCGGCGCATTGTAATGCAGGGCAGGGCAGCGGTCTTGGCCGCCCGCAGGCGGCGCGAAGAATTGTTGCAGGCGCCGGACACAGCGTTGCCCGGCCCGGCCTGTATCGCCGCCTGCGGGCGGCGCATCATGCGGCCCTGAAGCGGGAGGTTCCCATGTTGCCCACGGTTTTTCTTTCCCACGGCTCGCCCCTGCTGGCCGTCGCGCCCGGCGTCTACGGCGAGGCCTGGCGCGACCTCGCCGCCTGGCAGGACCACGCGCCCCACGCGCGGCGCGCGCATCCGACGCCGGAGCACCTGCTGCCGCTGTTGGTGGCCTATGGCGCGGCGGGCGAGCAGCCCCGCGTGGCGCGTCCGCTCGCCAATTACTCGGGCCGTGCGCTGGCCATGGACTGCTACGTGTTTTCCTGAGCTGGCGCCGGCGCAGCCCTGGGCAGGGAAGAAACGAACAAAGCACCCGCGCGGGCAGGGCATCCGGCGCATCGGCCCGGCCGGCTGCGCTTATGCCTGCCGCCGCGGCGGGCGGCTCGGCCGCCTGAGAACGGCAGCCAGGAGCTGCTCTGGGCGCGGCGGGCCCTCCCTGGGTGGGGCGCCATCCGCTTGCCGCGGCTTCCGACGCCGCCGGCCCACACTCTTCCCCTGTCTTGGCATGAGTCCTGCTTTAATTCCTGAAAAATTGCTGTCGGACTGCAATTTCGTCGGCAAGCGGTTGTATTTACGGAACAAGTGATGTCTTCTCCGCACCTTGTGCCTCAGCCATTAGTGTGAGGTGCGTCACATTCCATCTGTGATGGACGCCTCGGTCTCGAGGCCGCGGGCCAGAAGCCACGAAAACAGTACAAAAGGAAACAAGGGAAAAGGGGTCCATGAATATCCAGCGTCCGGCGCACCGCGCCGTCCTTGCCGCCCTCATCCTGGCGGCGCCCGCGGCGCAGGCCGCCGGTACTGCCGCAGGGGTCGTCATCTCGAACACGGCGACGGCCACCTATACCGACCCCTTCGAGGGCGGCCAGTCCGTCCTGTCCAATGCCTCGACCCTGCAGGTCGACGAAATCCTCGACGTGACCCTCGTCGCCAACGATGCCGGCAACGTCACGGCCATGAGCCCGGCCACCGACGGCGTGCTGTCCTTCACGATCACCAATACCGGCAACGGCCCCGAGGCCTACGTACTGACGGCGCTCGCCAACGTCGCCGGCGACGACTTCGATCCCGCCAACGTCCGCCTCTACCTGGACAGCAACGACAACGGCGTCTTCGAGGCCGGGACCGACCCCGCCTACGTGCCCGGCAGCAACGACCCCAGCCTGGCCGCCGACGCCAGCGTGCGCGTCTTCGTGGTCAGCGACCTGCCCGGCAGCCTCGCCAACAGCAGCATCGGCCAGGTGCGCCTGCTGGCGGAATCCCTCACGGCGCAATCCACGGCCGGCCCCGACGCGCCCGGCACGGCCTTTGCCGGCCAGGGCGCCGGCGGCGGCGATGCCGTGGTCGGCAGCACGGGCGCCGCCGCGGAAGGGCTGAACGGCTATGTGATCGCGCTGATCTCCACCACTTTCCTCAAGAGCCACAGCGTGCTGGATCCCTTCGGCGGCGGCACCGCCGTGCCGAATGCCGTCGTCACCTACACGCTGACCTTCACCGTCACCGGCGTGGGCAGCCTCGCCGGCGCGCAGATCGTCGACGCGATCCCGGCCAACACCACGTATGTGCCCGGGTCGATGACGCTCAAGGCCGACGCCGGCGCGCCCACGCCGCTCACCGATGCCGGCGACGGCGACGCCGGCCGCCTGAACGGCAACCAGATCGAAGTCAGCCTGGGCGCGGGCGGCACCGTCGTCGCGCCCTCCACCCAAACCGTCACTTTCCAGGTCGGAATCGATTGATCATGAACCACTGCCGCACTCCGAATGCCGGCGCGCTGCCGCGCCTTTTTCTCGCCGCCCTGCTCGCACTGCCGGGCCTGGCGCTTGCCGCCGGCCTTGAACTGAAGAACGAAGCCTTCCAGGACGTCGTGGTGAAGCGGCCCGACGGCAAGACCGAAAAGCAGCGCCAGAAGGTCAGCAATGCCCTGCCCGGCACGGAAATCATCTATGTCGTCAGCTACCGCAACACCGGCAGCAAGCCCGCGCAGAAAGTCGTGGTGAACAATCCGGTTCCGGCCGGGCTGGCCTACCAGCCGGGTTCCGCCAGCGGCAGCGGCGCGCGCGCCGAGGTGTCGGTGGATGGCGGCAAGCAGTTCGGTGCGCTCGAGGCGTTGCGCGTGAAGGATGCCGGGGGCGGACTGCGCGCGGCCCGCGCCGCGGACGTCACGCATCTGCGCTGGATCATCCTGGCGCCGGTGGCGGCCGGGCAGGGCGGCAGCGTCACCTATCGCGCGCTCGTGAAATAACGCCGCGCATCGCGCGGCGAGCCGGCAGGGAAGTTCAAGGAAAGTTCTCTCGCGGTTCGCGGCAGCGCCCGGCGCTGCCGCGAACGCCCCTCCAGGACGGATTTTTTGCTTCGGCCGCAGCGCGCGGCTTTTGCTTTTTTTTTGCGTTTGGCCGGAAGCGGGGCAAGGGACCGCGCCTTTGCTTGCGGTGCGGTAGCGGTAGAAGTGGGATTGCGGGTCCGTCCAGTTCCGACAAAAAGTGCAAACGGAGTACAAACAATGAAAGCAGTCAACAGTCTCGGGCTCGTCCTGGCGGCCGGCCTGGCGCTGGGCCTGGCGGCGCCGGCCCTGGCGGCCGGCACGGCGGCCGGCACGGTGATCTCGAACACGGTCAGCGTGGATTACGAGGTCGGCGGCATCAACCAGCCCGACGTCACTTCCCTGCCCACCACCTTCGTCGTCGACCGCATGGTCAACGTGACGGTGGCCAACCTCGGCGGCGCGGTCAACGTGGTCCCCAACTCGCAGGACCAGTGGATCGCCTTCACCGTGCAGAACGATTCGAACTCGCCCCTGGATTTCCGCCTCGTGGCGGCGAACCTGGCGGGTGACGACTTCGACGCCGGCGGCCTCTCGGTATTCGTCGAAGACGGCACCAATCCCGGCACCTACGATCCCACCGAGGACATGGCGACCTTCCTCGACGAACTCGCGCCCGGCACGCCGGTCACGGTCTACGTGGTCGGCGACATTCCCGTCGGCGCCACCAACACCCAGGATGCCAACATCACCCTGACCGCGATCGCCGCGGAGCAGACCCTTGCCGTCACCGGCGCCTACGATCCGACGCCGGGCGTGCTGGCGGCCGATGCCGTCGCAACCAACACCGCCACGGCCGACGACTCCTCCTTCATCGACACCGTGTTTGCCGACGCTGCCGGTGTCACGGGCGATGTCGCCTACGACGGCAGGCATAGCGACGACGGCCAGTTCAACGTCGCGACCGCCGCGCTCGCCGTGACCAAGAGCTCGCGCGTGGTGAGCGATCCCTTCAACGGCACGACCAACCCGAAGGGCATCCCGGGCGCCGTGGTGGAATACTGCCTCGACGTGAACAACGGCGGCAGCAGCGCGGCCGACAACATCGTGCTGACCGACGCCATCCCGACCAACACGACGTATGTGGCGGGCAGCATACGGATTGGCGCCACCGGCACCGCGGCCGCCTGCGACCTCGGCACGGGCACGCTGCAGACCGATGCCGCCGCCGGCGGCGACGACGATGCCGAGTTCGACGCGACCGGCAACGGCACCGTGACCATCCGCGCTTCTTCCGTTGCGTCGGGCAGCCGCTTCAAGGCGGTGTTCCGCGTGACGGTCGATTGACGGCTGGCGCCGGCTAGCGGGACTGGACAGGTCTTGCCTCCGCAGGGAGGCAGGACCGCCCGGTTTTTGTTTCAGCCGGCATCGCGATGCGCATGACCCCGGCGCTTCGAGCCTTTCTGCGCCCAGCCCGCCGGCCAGGACCGCTGCACCGTGCGTGCGCGGCGCTCCTGGCCGGCGGGCTGCTGGCGTGGTCCGGCGCGGCCGCGGCGGCGACCATTTCCAATACGGCGACGGTGACCTTCACCGGTCCCGCCGGTTTCACCTCGCAGAATTCCAACACCACGACGCTGACGACGGCGCCGGCCCTCACGCCTGCCGTGGTGACGTTCTACCAGTACGCGCCGGGCGCCGCCGGCAGCAGCAACATCCTTTTCGACGGCGGCTTCT
Organism: Pseudomonadota bacterium; assembly: GCA_049320605.1. GTDB lineage: Bacteria > Pseudomonadota > Gammaproteobacteria > Pseudomonadales > Moraxellaceae > UBA2031. The sequence goes on from JBMOQI010000013.1 coordinate 554,696, forward strand.
TCGATAGCACGGGCGCCGGCGGCTTCAGCGCGCTCGGCGACCCCGTGTCGCCGGATGGCGCGGCGATTCCGCTCACGGCGCCGGTCGAAGTGCGCGCCACCGGCGTCTACCGCATCGGCGAGCCGGTGTTCATCACGCTCGCCGACGGCAACCGCAACGGCGACCCCGCCCTGCGCGAGACCATCGAGCTTGCGGTGACGACGAGCGCCGGCGACAGCGAGATCCTGCGCCTGCAGGAAACCGGGCCGGATACCGGCGTGTTCGCCGCCGTGCTGCCGAGCGTCGACAGCACGACGCCGCAGGCAGCGTTCGATGGCCGCCTGACGCTGCAGGTCGGCAGCGTCATCACCGTGAACTACCAGGACCCGGCCGACTCCGGCGACACCTCGACGTCCGCGGCGCTGGTCGTGCCCGTTACCGGCCTCGTGCTGCAGAAGCAGGTGTCGCGGCAGGAAGCGGCCGCCGGCGATTTCCTGCAGTACCGGCTCACGCTGCGCAACAGCACGGCGAGCGCCGCCAGCGCCATCGTGCTCAGCGACCGCCTGCCGGCCGGCATGCGCTTCGAGAGCGGTTCGCTGCGCCTCGACGGCGTGCCCCGGGCCGATCCCGGCATCAGCGCCGACGGCCGCAGCCTGACGCTTGCCGTCGGCAGCCTCGCGCCGGATGCCACGCTGCAGATCAGCTATGTCGTGCAGCTCGGCGCCGGCGTCGTCGCCGGCAGCGCCGTCAACACCGCCACGGCCCGCACGCCCGCCGGCCTCGTTTCCAATACGGCGCAAGTGGCCGTGCGCATCCGCGAACCCCTGATGAACGGCGCGGCCACGCTCGTCGGTCGCGTCTTCGAAGGCGACTGCCACACGCCGTGGCAGGAGCTCAAGGGCCTGGCCAAGGTCCGCGTCATGCTGGAAGACGGCACCTATGCCGTCACCGACCGCGACGGCCAGTACCACTTCGAGGGCGTGCAGCCCGGCACGCATGTCGTGCAGCTCGATGTCGACAGCCTGCCGGAGGGCGTCGAGCCTCTGGCCTGCATCGAGAACACCCGTTTTGCCGGCCGCGCCTTCTCGCAGTTCGTGGACGTGAAGGGCGGCGCGCTGTGGCGCGCCGACTTCCACACGCGCGCGCGCCGCGGCGCCGTCGCCATCCGCATGCAGAGCCGGCTCGGCCTGCAGGAGGCAGTAAAGGCGCCCGTCGCGGCGCGCGAAATCGGCCAGGGCCCCGGCAACGTCAAGGATTTCACCCTGCGCGCGGAATTCGACAGCTGCCGCGCCACGCTGCAGCCGGCCGGTGAGGCCACCGTCGAGGCGCTGGTCGAGGAACTTTCCGGCGCCGACATCCAGCGCATCGAGGTCGTCGGCAACACCGACGACCAGCCTCTCTCGGCGCGCTGCCGGCAGCAGTTCCAGGACAACTACAAACTTTCCGAAGCGCGCGCGCGCAGCGTCGGCGAAGCGCTCGCCGAGAGCCTCTATCTCGAGGCCGGCAAGATCCGGTACAGCGGCCGCGGTCCCGATGCGCCCCTGGCCGGCAACAAGACGGCGGAAGGCAGGGCGCGCAACCGCCGCACCGAAGTGCGCGTCTACCTGAACCAGGCTGCCGATGCCGCCGCGGAAAAAGCCGCCGCCACCACGGTGGCGCAGGTGACCGGCATGCAGCACCGCATCGAGGTGGAGGGCGGCAGCGCGGTCGGCAATATGAAAGTCATGGCGATGCTGCCGGACGACGCCGCCTACCATCGCGGCAGCGCCCGCGTCGATGGCCGGCCGGTGCCCGATCCCGTCGAGGCCGAGGGCCTGCTGACCTTCGGCCTCGGCAAGCCCGCCACCGGCGCCAGCCGCGTCATCGAGTTCGACACCTATCCGCTGGCGCCGCGCGCCGCCGCGGCCGTCCCGCTGCGCCGCTATACGCTGCGCGCGCGCTTCGAGAGCTGCAGCAGCGATTTCCACGCGGCCGGCCGCGCTGCCGTCGAGGCGCTTATCCGTGAGCTGAGGCAAGAAGGCCGGATCGAGCATGTCGAGCTGGTCGGTCACAGCGACAACCAGGCGCTCTCGCCGCGCTGCCGGCAGCGCTACGCCGACAACCGCGCCCTCGCGCAGGCGCGCGCCCGTGCGGCCGGCAGCGCCATCGCCGCCGCGCTCGGCCTGGGCGAAGACCAGGTCGAGGCGCAGGGTCGCGGCGCCGACGAGGCCGTGTCCGACAACGCCACGGCGGCCGGCCGCGCGCGCAACCGCCGCATCGAGATCAGCGTGCGCCTGGCCGAGGACCTCGCCGCCCTCACCAGTGCCCGGCTGGCGCCGGTGGACTGCCCGGCACGCGCCTATGCCTTCAAGGCGCTGGCCCGCTTCGAGGCCGACGGCAACACGCGCCAGCAGACGCCGCTCGTGGAAACCCGCGTCGGTTGCCCGGGCGAGCGGACCCCGACAGCCGACAACGGCAATCGCCTCGAAGACGCCGGCGAGCGCCGCCAGGTCGACGTCGTGCAGCGCGCCGCCGCGAAAGCGCTGCCGGCGGAACTGCAGGCCCGCGTCGCCGAGCGCGCGGCGATTGCCGACGCCCCGGCCGCCGGCGGCGCCGACCGCGACTGGTTTGCCGGCCAGGGGCCGGGCGTCGCCTGGCTGTTCCCGGAAACCGGCCACAACCCGCGCTCGCCGGCCGTGCGCATCGCGATCCAGCACCTGCCCGGCCAGAGCGTGAGCCTGACGCTGCCCGGCGGCGCAGCGGTCAGCGGCCTCAATTTCGACGGCGTGCTGACCAGCCCGGACCGCCGCATGCAGGTGAGCCTGTGGCGCGGCGTGCCGCTCGCGGAAGGCGACAACGCTTTCACCGCGGACGTGCGCGACAGCGCAGGCCGGCTCGTCGAGACGCTGACCCGCAGCGTGCATTACAGCGGCGCGCCGGTGCGCGCCGTGCTGCTGCCGGAAAAATCCCTGCTGCTTGCCGACGGCCTCAACAGGCCGATGCTGGCGCTGCGCTTCCTCGACCGCGACGGCCGCCCGGTGCGCGCCGGCGTCGGCGGCACGCTGCGCCTCAACGCGCCCTACCGCGCCTGGCAGGCGGTGGAGCAGGAACAGAAACGGCAACTGGCCGGGCGCGACCGCTTCGAGCCGCGCTACCAGGTCGAAGGCGACGACGGCATCGCCTACATCGAGCTGGCGCCCACCACCGAATCCGGCAGCGTGCAGCTCGAGCTCGCCTTCCAGCTGCCCGACGGCAGCCAGCGCCGCCAGCAGCTGCGCGCCTGGCTGGAGCCGGAGCCGCGCGACTGGGTGCTGGTCGGTTTCGCCGCAGGCACGCTCGGCTACGACACGCTGAAGGGCAACAGCCAGTCCCTTGCCGGCGGCACGCCGGATGGCGGCTACAGCGACGGCCAGGTCAGCCTCTACGCCAAGGGCCGCGTGCTCGGCAAATGGCTGCTCACCCTGGCCTACGCCACCGACAAGGCGCGCGACCGCCGCCAGAGCCTGCTCGGCACCATCGATCCGAACGAGTACTACACGCTCTACGGCGACGGCGCCGAACAGCGCCACGATGCGCCGAGCCAGGAAAAACTTTATCTCAAGCTCGAGCGCGGCCAGTTCTACGCGCTCTTCGGCGACTACGCGACCGGCCTCACGCAGACGCAGCTCTCGCGCTACAACCGCACCCTGAACGGCGTGAAGAGCGAGAACGCCGGCGGCCCGCTGGTCTTCACCGTGTTTGCCGCGGAAACGCCGCAGACGCAGGTGCGCGACGAGCTCCAGGGCGACGGCACTTCCGGCCTCTATCGCCTGCGCCGCGGCAACCTCGTGCTCAACAGCGAAACGATCCGCCTCGAGACGCGCGACCGCCTGCATGCCGAAAGAATCCTCGAGAGCCGCGCGCTGACGCGCCACAGCGACTACGACATCGACTACGCCAACGGCACGCTGTTCTTCCGCCAGCCGCTGCCGAGCCGCGACCCCGGCTTCAATCCCGTCTTCATCGTCGCCGAGTACGAAACGCTGGACGCGGCCGCCGACGAACTCAATGCCGGCGGCCGCGTCGGCGTGAACCTGAAGGAAGGCCGGGTGCAGGCCGGCGTCACCGGCATTCGCGACGAGAGTTACCAGAGCCGCGGCAACCTCGTCGGCGCCGACCTCAGGCTGAAGCTCGGCGAGGATTCCGAAGTGCGCGTCGAGGTCGCCGAAACGCGCGGCCGGCAGGCCCTGCAGTCGCCGGAGGGCATGGCCTGGCTCAGCGAATACGAGCACCACGGCGGCCGCTACGACGCGCTGCTCTATGCGCGCCGCCAGGAAGCCGACTTCGGCCGCACGCTCGCCACGCAGAGCGCGGCCGAGACCGGCATGCAGAAAGTCGGCGCGGAAGGGCAGCTGCGGCTGGCGCCGGGCTGGTCGGTGAAGGGCCAGCTCTACCAGCAGGAAAACCTGCTCGGCGACGTCAGGCGCGACGCCGCGGCCGGCAGCCTGCAGTACAAGAACGACGGCGGCGGCTTCAGTCTCGGCGCCCAGGCGATCAGCGACCGCGCCGGCAGCGGTGCGCTCGCCGACCGGGATTTCCGCTCCGAGCAGGCGACGGCCGCCGCCAACCGCTTCTTCCTGAAGCGCCGGCTCGAGCTCTCGGCGCAGGCCGAGACCGGTTTCGGCGGCCGCCACGAGAGCGTCGACTTCCCGGACCGCTATCTCGCCGGCGCGAGCTACGCGCTCACCGACAGCGTGCGCCTGCTCGCCGGCCAGGAATTCAGCGACGGCTACGCCTTCAACACCCGCACCACGCGGGTCGGCCTGCAGGTGACGCCCTGGCAGGGCGCGCGCCTCGACTCCACGCTCAACCAGAGCGAGATCGGCGAATACGGCCCGCGCACCTTCGCCCAGTTCGGCATGACGCAGGGCCTGCTGCTGAACGCGCGCTGGGGCATGGACGTCAGCGTCGACAGCAGCCAGACGCTGAAGGACACCGGCCGCGCCCAGCCGGTGCTCAACGCGGAGCATCCGGTGGCGCCGGGCGGCCATCGCAACGGCCCCGGCCTCACCGAGGATTTCGTCGCGGTCAGCACGGGCGCCACCTACCGCGCGCCGGTCTGGAGCTGGAACGGCCGCGTCGAGGACCGCAACGGCGAGAGCGTCGACCGCTACGGCATGGTCAGCCACTTCCTGCGCCAGGCGCAGGCGGGCGTCGCGTTCGCGAGCGCCGCGCAGCTTTTCCGCAGCCGGCAGGACAGCGGCGGCGACGGCTGGCTGGGCAGCGTCGATGTCTCCTGGGCCTGGCGTCCGCTCGGCGTGCAGTGGTCCCTGCTCGACCGCCTCGAGCTGCGCTACGAGGAACTCGAGAACGGCAGCGGCGGCGGCCGGCTCTTCGGCAACAACGGCCTCGCCGGCCACAGCGCCTCGAGCCGCCGCCTCATCAACAATTTCGCGCTCAACCGCGTTTCGCGCGAATGGCAGGCCGACGACCGCCAGGGCAACCTGTTCCGCCGCTACGAGCGCAACCAGTGGTCGCTCTACTACGGCGCGAAATACGTCCTGGACAGCTTCGACGGCGCGGAGTACGACGGCTACACCGACCTGCTCGGCCTGGAAGTGCGCCACGACCTCAGGACCTGGCTCGACCTCGGCCTGCAGGCGAGCTCGCTGAACAGCTGGAGCCGGCAGGCCCACGCCTATTCCTTCGGTCCGCAGGTCGGCGTCGCGCCGGTGGCCAACGGCTGGATCACGCTGGGCTGGAACCTGCGCGGCTTCCGCGACAACGATTTCGACGCGGCGCGCTATACGGCAGAGGGGCCGTACCTGCAGCTGCGCTTCAAGTTCGACCAGCACACGCGCCTGCGGGATTTCACCACCCGGCCCGCGAGCGCGCAGCATGACGAGAGCACGGTGAAATGAGCGGCTTGCAAACAGAACTTCATCCGGCACCCGGGATTCCGCACAGGGCCGGGCCCTGGCCCGCGTGTCTGGCGCCGGCGCTCGCCCTGCCGTTTGCCCTGCTGCTGGCGGCGCCCGCGCCGGCGCTGACGCTGACCTCGGCGGTGAAGGGCCTCTCCTGCGCCGGCGCGCGCAGCAATGCGCCGGCCAACTTCACCTGCAGCGCCGGCGAGTTCACGGTGTCGCCGACCTTCAGCGCCGAACCCGGCACGCCGCCGTTCTGCACCGCCGGCGCCGAGTTCAACTTCAAGGTCGACCTCGCGCTGTCCGGCACCAACACCGACCGCTACGACATCGGCTTCTTCGTCGGCCAGCAGGGCAACGACCCGAAGGCCGTCACGGCCGGCAACATCTGCTCGGTGGCGACCTTCCCGATCGTCCCGACTCCCTGGGAGGACGACGACGGCGATGCCTGCGGCGACTTCGACGGCACCGGCAACGACACCATCCGCATCGAAGAGATCAAGGTGGTCTGCACGGGCGACGCCACCGGCGCGCTCGCCATTCCCTACCTGCTGACCTACCGCCAGAACACCGGCACGGCGTGCAGCGGCCCGGGCGACGTCAACAGCGATTCCGGCTCCAAGTGCAACGCCGGCACCGCCACGGTGAGCGGCGTGGTGGCGGTGGCCGCCGGCGCCTACGTCGACATCACCAAGCAGACCTTGCCCGACGGCAGCCCGCAGTCCTTCAATTTCACCGCGACCGGTCCCGCCGGCGCGAAAGTCTCCGCGCTGACCGGCGCCACGCTGACGCCGACCTCGGCCACCGGCGGCAGCCATTCGCCGGCGACGCTGTCCGCCGCCACCAACAGCACCACCTTCGCGCTGCAGGACGGCCAGACGGCGCGCGTCTACATGAACGCGCTCGCCAGCGCGCAGACGCTCACCATCGTCGAGTCGGCCAGCACGGGCTGGGACCCGACCGCCGCCATCAGTTGCAGCAACGTGCGCGGCACGCCGACCATCACCACCAACGGCACGACGCGCACCATCACCCTCGCGCTCAGCCAGGCCAATTCCGCCGCGGCCTGCACCCTCACCAACACCAGGCCGCCGACGCTGCAGCTCACCAAGGTGAGCACAGGCGACGTCGGCAGCTTCACCTTTACCGGCAACAACGGCTGGAGCAGCCAGACCCTCACCACGACCACGGCGGGGGTCGGCGTCGCCGGCGCCCGCCAGATGCTGGCGCCGTCCGTGGCCACCATCCTCAGCGAGGGCGCGGTCGCGGGCTTCCGCATGGCCGCCGCGAACTGCAGCGGCCTCGGCGCCGGCGGCGCTTTCACGGCCGACCTGAACAATCGCACGCTCGCCTTCGACGCCGCCGCCATGGCGCCGGGCGCCGACATTTCCTGCACCGTCACCAATGCCCGCCAGCGCACGCTGACCGTCACCAAGAGCCTGGCGCCGGCGACGGATGCCGGCCAGTTCGTCCTGAACGCCAACGGCACGGCCGGCGCCGCCGGCGGCAACGGCGCGACGGCGAGCGCCGTGGTGGACGTCGGCGCCCCCGTCACCTTCGGCGAGAGCGGCAGCGGCACGACGGCGCTCGCCAACTACGCCACGACGCATAGCTGCAACACGACGCCCGTCACCAGCGGCAGCGGCGGCTCGGGCAGCTTCGTCATGCCCAACGCCGACGTCGCCTGCACGCTCGCCAACACGCGCCGCAGCGCCACGCTGCAGCTCGGCGCGGCCTGGGTGAACGCCATCGCCAACGACACGGCGACGACCACGAGTTCGGGCTTCGGCAACGACGCCAGCTCGGGCGCCCTGGTGTCCACCGGCAACAACGCCACCACCGGGGCCGCGGTGACGGTGTACGCCGGCGAGAGCGGCGCCATCGCCTCCTCGATCGGCCCCGGCAACAGCGCCAACTACAGCGCCACGCTTTCCTGCAGCGGCAACAACGCGGCGCTCGCGGGCAACACGCTCACCATCGACCCTGCCGACACCGCCATTGCCTGCACCGTCACGCAGACGCGCAAAGCGGCGACGCTGACGCTGCGCAAGGCCTGGGTGAACGGCGCCGCGGGCGATACCGCCACGGTCAGCAGCAGCGGCTTCGCCAACAACGCCAGCACCGGCGTCTCGACGGCGAGCGGCAACAACGTCACGAGCAGCGCCGGCGTCACCGTCTACGCGGCGGAAAGCGGCAGCATCGCCGAAGTCCTCGACCCCGCCATCGCCGCCAACTACACGGCCGTGCTGGACTGCAGCGGCAACGCCACGGCGCTGGCCGGCAGCACGCTCACCGTCGCTCCCGCCGATACCGTCATCACCTGCACGTTCACCAATACGCGCAAGCAGCCGCTGCTGGCCCTGCTCAAGTTCTCCACCGTCGTCGCGGACCCGGTGCACGGCACCGTGAACCCGAAATCCATTCCCGGCGCCGTCCGCCACTACACGCTGCGCCTGACCAATTCCGGCCCGGGCAAGGTGGACGACGACAGCCTGGTGCTGAGCGATCCGCTGCCGGCCAGCATGGAGCTTTACGTCGGCGACCTCGCGGGGCCCGGCCTGGGGCCGCTGCAGTTCGTGGACGGCTCGCCCTCCAGCGGCCTCAGTTTCACCTTCGTCTCGCTCGCGAGCACGGCGGACGGCATCGATTTCTCCAGCGACAACGGCGCCACCTGGAGCTATGTGCCGACGCCGGACGCCAACGGCTACGACCCGGCGGTGACGCATATCCGCCTGCGCCCGCAGGGCGCGATGAACGCGGCGAACGGAGGCGATCCGAGCGCGGAAATGATTTTCCGCATGCGCCTGAAGTAAGCGTCGCGATGAGGGAAAAAGCGCCGGGCACCGTCCCGGCGCTTTCCTTTGCTTCATCCTCGCGCTGAATCCGGTCGCGCAGGACCGGATGCCGCGAACAGTCGCTGCGCAGGCGAGGGGGTTTTGACAAATGGCGGACCCTTGCGTAGAGATGGCCTGACCCGCAGCGCGCCGATGGCACCGCCGTCGGCCGGGGCGCTGCCTGCAAAACCAGAAATACAAGGACTGCCATGGACGCCCACCGCCCGGCATCGCCGGCCTCTTCGCGCCAGGTCGTGACCGTCGGCGTGGCCAGCCTGGTCGGCACCACCATCGAGTGGTACGACTTCTTCCTCTACGGCACGGCGGCCGCGCTGATCTTCAACAAGCTGTTCTTTCCCGCCTTCGATCCGCTGACCGGCACGCTGGCCGCCTTCGGCACCTATGCCGTCGGTTTTCTGGCGCGGCCGCTGGGGGCGGTGGTGTTCGGCCATTACGGCGACCGCATCGGGCGCAAGTCCATGCTGCTGGCCACCCTGCTCATGATGGGCATCCCCACCACGCTGATCGGCCTCATCCCGCCTTATGAAACGCTCGGCTATGGCGCGGCGGCGCTGCTCGTGCTGATGCGTTTCCTGCAGGGTTTCGCCGTCGGCGGCGAGTGGGGCGGGGCGGTGCTGATGGCGGTGGAGCATGCGCCGCCGGAAAGGCGCGGCTTCTTCGGCAGCCTGCCGCAGGCCGGCGTCGGCGCCGGGCTCATCCTGTCGTCGCTGGCCATGGCGGCCGTGGCGCGGCTGCCGGAGGCGGACCTGCTGAGCTGGGGCTGGCGCCTGCCGTTCCTGGCCAGCATCGTGCTGCTGGGCGTGGGCGCCTTCATCCGCCTCAAGGTGGCGGAATCGCCGGCCTTCGAGGCCCTGAAGGTGGAGCGGCGCGAGGTGGCGCTGCCGGTGCTGGAGGTATTCCGCCGGCACCCGCGCGCCATGCTGACGGCGGCCGGCGCGCGCCTCGCGGAAACGACGTGGTTCTATACCGTGGTGACGTTCTCGCTGACCTATGTCACGCAGCAGCTGGGCCTGCCGAAAGCGCGCGCGCTGGAAGCCATCGTCGCGGGCGCGACGGTGTCGCTGTTCTCGATTCCGCTGGCGGGACACGCCTGCGACCGCTTCGGTGCGCGCCGCGTCTTCATGACAGGCGCCGCGCTGCTCGGCGTGGCCGCCTTCGCCTTCTTCGCCCTGCTGAAGACCCGTGCGGAGGGCGCGCTGTTCCTGGCCATGATCGCCGCCATCGGCGGCATCTTTCCGCTGCTGTATGCGCCGCAGTCCGCGCTCTTCTCCGCGCAGTTTCCCGCCGAGGTGCGCTACAGCGGCATCTCGCTGGCGGTGCAGCTGGCCGGCGCGGTGGCGGGCGGCGCCGCGCCCATCGTCGCCACGGCGCTACTGGCCGCGGGTGGCGGCGAGCCCTGGCTGATCTGCGCGTACATCGCCGGGCTCGCCTTGCTGGCGCTGTTCTGCTGCTACCGCCTGCGCGACTGAAGCCGCGCGCCGGTGCATCACTCCGCGCCGCCGCCTTCGCGGTCTTGCGTGAAGAACTGCATGATCGAGGAGAAATCCAGCTTCGCCCTGTCGCCGACGCCGTGCTGCCGGTAGAGCTCGTGCGCGAGCGCCCCCAGCGGCGTGCGCGAGCGGTGTTGCCGCGCGGCGTCCATGGCGAGTCCCAGATCCTTCTGCATCAGCGCCACCTGGAAGCCGCCGCTGTAGCCGCGCGCGGCCGGCACGTTCTCCATCACGCCGGGATAGGGGTTGTAGAGCTCCAGCGACCAGTTGCGGCCCGAGCTCTTCAGCATGATCTCGGAGAGCACCCGGGGGTCGAGGCCGTTGTCCACGCCGAGCTGCAGGGCCTCGCAGGTGCCCACCATGTGGATGGCGAGCAGCAGGTTGTTGCAGATCTTGGCGACGGCCCCCGCGCCGGCCGCGCCGGCATGGAAAATGTTCTTGCCCAGGGCGGAGAGGCAGGGGCGGGCGCGCTCCAAGTCTTCGGCCGTGCCGCCGCAAAGAAAGCTCAGCGTGGCCGCGGCGGCGCCGGCGACGCCGCCGGAAACGGGCGCGTCGATCATGGCGAGCCCGCGCGCGTGCGCGGCGGCGGAGACTTCCTTGGCGCATTCGGGCGAAACGGTGGAGCAGTCGATCACCAGCGTGCCGCGCGGCAGTTGCGCCAGCAGGCCGTGCTCGCCGAGGTAGAGCCCGCGCACGGCCCGGTCGTGCGGCAGCATGCTGATGACGGCGTCCGCGCCGCGGGCGGCCTGCGCGGCAGTGGCCGCCGTGCCTGCGCCCGCGGCCACCAGCGGCGCGGCCAGCGCGGGATCGAGATCGAAGACGGTGACCGTGAAGCCGGCCCGGAGCAGGTTGCGCGCCATGGGCGCGCCCATGAGGCCGGTGCCGAAGAAAGCGATTTGCGTCATTTTCAAGCCCTCGCGATGTTTAAAGCTCTGCCTGCGCGAGCAGATGCCGCGCGACGATGAGGCGCATGATCTCGTTGCTGCCCTCCAGGATCTGGTGCACGCGCACGTCGCGCACATGGCGCTCCAGCGGGAACTCCTGCAGGTAGCCGTAGCCGCCGTGCAGCTGCAGCGCGTCGTTGCAGACGCTGAAGCAGGCGTCGGTGGCGAAGCGCTTGGCCATGGCGCAGAGGGCGGTGGCGTCGGCAGCGCCCGCATCCAATTTACTCGCGGCGTGGTAGACCATGAGGCGGGCGGCCTGCAGCTCGGTCGCCATGTCGGCCAGGCGGAACTGCAGTGCCTGGAAATCGGCGAGCTTCTTTCCGAACTGCTCGCGCTCCTGCAGGTAGCGGTGCGCGGCGCGCAGCGCCGCCTGCGCCGTGCCCAGCGAGCAGGCGGCGATGTTGAGGCGGCCGCCGTCGAGCCCTTTCATGGCGATCTTGAAGCCTTCGCCTTCCGCGCCGAGCCGGTAGCGCGCCGGCACGCGCACATTGTCGAAAGCGATGGCGCGCGTGGGCTGCGCGCGCCAGCCCATCTTCGCCTCGTTCTTGCCGTAGCCGATGCCGGGCAGGCCGGCCGGAACGATGAAGGCGCTGATGCCTTTGGCGCCGCCTTCCGCCGTGCGCGCCATGACGACGAGCACGTCGGTGCTGCCGGCGCCGGAGATGAACATCTTGCTGCCGTCCAGCACGTAGTCGTCGCCAGCGCGCGCGGCCCGGGTCTTGAGCGCGGCGGCGTCGCTGCCGGCGCCGGGCTCGGTGAGGCAGTAGCTCGCCAGCCAGCGGCCGCTGGTAAGCTCGCCGCCGAATTCGGCGCGCTGCGGGGCGTCACCGAAGGCGGACACCATCCAGGTGCACATGTTGTGGATGGTGAGGTAGGCGGTGGTGGCGGTGCAGCCCTGCGCGAGCTGCTCGAAAATCAGCGCCGCGTCGAGCCGCGCGAGGCCGAGGCCGCCGCAGTCCGCGTCGGCGTAGAGGCCGCAGAAGCCGAGCTCGCCCGCCTTTTTGATCACGTCGACGGGAAAGACCTGCGCCGCATCCCAGGCGGCGGCATGCGGCGCCATTTCCTGCCGCGCGAAATCGCGGGCGGTTTGCGCGAAAGCCTGCTGGTCTTCGGTCAGATCGAAATTCATCGGCCATCCTCTTTAGTCTGCCTGCCGCCTCCTCCGTAGGAGCGGCTTCAGCTTTAGTCTGCCTGCCGTCTTCCCGTAGGAGCGGCTTCAGCCGCGAACATCCAGGTCAGGAGACGCTTCGCGGCTGAAGCCGCTCCTACAAGGTTGGCGGAGCCGGCTTATTTCATCGAGATCGTCATGTTCGGCGCGTGCTGCGGAATGTCCTCGTCGAACCAGCGCGCCGTGATGGTCTTGGTCTCCGTGTAGAAACGCACCGCCTGCTTGCCGTAGGCATGCAGGTCGCCCATGAAGCTTTTCTTCCAGCCGGTGAACGAGAAGAAGGGCAGGGGCACGGGGATGGGCACGTTGATGCCGACCTGGCCGACTTCGATCTCGTGCTGGAACTTGCGCGCCGCGGCGCCGGAATCCGTGAAGAGGGAGCAGCCGTTGCCGTAGGGATTGGCGTTCATGAGCGCGATGGCCTCGTCCAGCGTGTCCACTTCGATGCAGAGCAGCACCGGGCCGAAGATTTCCTCGGTGTAGATGCGCATCGCGGGCTTCACGCCGGCGAAGAGCGTGGGGCCCAGCCAGTTGCCGCGGTCGTAGCCCGGCACGCTGGCCTGGCTGCCGTCGAGCAGGCACTGCGCGCCTTCGGCCTTGCCGCTGGCGATGAGGTCCTGGATGCGGGCTTTCGCTGCGGCGGAAATCACCGGGCCGTAGGCGGCGGCGGCGTCGTTCCACACGCCGGGCCGCAGCGCGCCCAGCGCTTCCTTCAGGTCGGGCAGGATGCTTTTCGCGGCGCCGACGAGCACGGCGACGGAGATCGCCATGCAGCGCTGGCCCGCCGCGCCGCAGGAGGCGCCGACGATATTGCTCACCACCTGTTTCGGATTCGCGTCCGGCATCACCACCATGTGGTTCTTGGCGCCGGCGAAGCACTGCACGCGCTTCAGGTGCTGCGTGCCGGTGCGGTAGATGTGCTCGGCCACGGGCACCGAGCCGACGAAGGAGATGGCCTTCACGTCTTCGTGCGTGAGCAGCTGGTCGACGACTTCGCGGCCGCCGTGCACGACCTGCAGCACGTCCTTCGGCGCGCCGGCCTCGAGGAAGAGCTCGGCCAGGCGCGTCGGCGTCATCGGATCCTGTTCGGAGGGCTTCAGCACGAAGGTGTTGCCGCAGGCGATGGCGAGCGGAAACATCCACAGCGGAATCATGGCAGGGAAGTTGAAGGGCGTGATGCCGACGCAGACGCCCAGCGGCTGCACCAGCGAATAGGTGTCGATGCCGGAGGCGACGTTCTCCACCGTCTCGCCCATCATCAGCGTTGCGATGTTGCAGGCGTGCTCGACGACCTCGATGCCGCGCCAGACGTCGCCCTTCGCATCGGCGAAGGTCTTGCCGGTTTCCTGCGCGAGGATTTCGGCGATCTCGTCGTGGTGCTGCTTCAGCAGCTCCTGGTATTTCAGCATCACGCGGGCGCGCTGCGGCGCCGGCACCTCGCGCCAGGTTTTAAAGGCGGCCTTGGCGGAGGCGACGGCGCGCCCGACCTCGGCGGCCGTGGCCAGCGGCACCTCGGCGAGCACGTCCTGCGTGGCGGGGTTGCGGACGGGCAGCCAGGTCTGGCTCTGGCTGGCCTGGAAGCGGCCTTCCAGGAGCAGGGGAATGCGGCGCGGGGTCATGACGGTCTCCGGTGCTGGACGATATTGGTCTTGTAGCACCGCTCAAAGCTGCAGTTAAATGGGTTTTCTTGCCATGAGATGGACAATCTTGGTGACATTATGCCCATTCCCTCGCCGTGGCCGCTGAATGCCCGCAGCCAGCGCTGGCTGGCGCCGCCGGCCGCCTGCCGGGAACTGGCGCGGCATCCGCTCTCGCGCGAACTCCATCTGGAGGCGCTGGGCTTCTACCGCCGCGCCGCCGGGCATGCCATGCGGCGCGCGGCCCGCGAGCATGAGGATCATCTGCTGCTCTACTGCGTACAGGGCCAGGGCGAGGTGAGCTGGGGCGACGGCGTCGAGCCGGTGGGCGCGGGGACGATGGTGCTGCTGCCGGCCGGCATGGCCCACGCCTACGCCGCCGCCAGGGCTCAGCCCTGGAGCCTGTACTGGGCGCATTTCGCCGGCCATGCCGCGGCCGCCTTCATGGCGCCGCTGCTGCAGGGGCGGCCGGCGCTCGCCTGTCCTGTCGGTCCGGGCCTGGTGCCGGATTTCCAGGCGCTGCTGGCCCAGTCCCGGCAGGGCTTGGCGCTGCCGTCCCTGGTGCATGCCGCCAGCCTGCTGCGCGCGCTGCTGACGCATGCGCAGCTGCTGGCCCTGCGGCGCCCGGCACGGCAGGGCCGCTTCGACCTCGAGGCCGTGCAGGCCTATATGCGCGCGCATCTGGACGAGGCGCTCACCCTGGACCGGCTGGCCGATGCCTTCGGCTTCGAGCGCTTCCATTTCGCCAAGACCTACCGCCGCCTGGCGGGCGGCGCGCCGCTGGCGCATTTTCTGCAATTCAGGATGGAGCGCGCGGCGCAGCTGCTGGATGGCGGCGAGATGCGCGTGGGCGAGGTGGCGCGCGCCCTGGGTTACGAGGACGCGCATTATTTTTCGCGGCAGTTCCGCCAGCGCCTGGGCGTGGCGCCGAGCGTATACAGGGGCATGAAGCGCGGCTGACGCGATCGCTCCGGTCGTGATGGCCAGCTTTTTCATCTTGTTGCCCCCTCCGGGGTGCGGGGCGAGGCCCTGCATGTGTAGGGGCTCGGGGCATCGCCCCGCTCTCGAACCGAAGGGAAACGGGCGTAAGCTATTGGGCGACAATCTGTAACCCAATAGGTTACAGTCCCGGCACAGGGGACGTTTATGATACGGAGCTTCAAGCACAAGGGCCTGAAAGCCTTTTACGACACCGGCAACACCGCCGGGATTCAGGCCATGCACGCGCCCCGGCTGCGGGTCATTCTGGCGACGCTGGCGCAGGCGACCAAGCCGGACGATATGAACGCACCGAGCTTCCGGCTGCACCCCTTGAAGGGGGCGCGAAAGGGGGAATGGGCCGTGACCGTGCAGACTAATTGGCGCGTGACATTCCGGTTTACCAATGGCGAGCCGGAAGTCGTGAATTACGAGGACTACCACTGAGAGGCGCATCATGAGCTACAAGGGTATGCACAACCCGGCGCACCCGGGGCAGGTGTTGAGGGAAGGATGGCTGGACGGCCTGGGCCTGAGCATCACGGCGGCGGCGAATATTCTCGGGTTGTCGCGCAAGCAGCTATCCAACATCGTCAACGGCCACGCGCCGGTGACGGCGGAAACCGCGCTGCGGGTAGAGCTGGCTTTCGACAGCGATGCCGGCCTGTGGCTGCGGATGCAGGCGCAGTATGACGCCTGGGCGATAGAAGCCCGCCGCCGGGAGCTGTCGCGCCAGGTGCATCGTTACGAGGCGGCTCCCGCCTGAACCTTCCGTCACCCAAAAAGCCCGCCTTGCGCGGGCTTTTTTGTGCCCGCAAATGCCGAAAGTGTTTCGAAAAAAGAAAACTTCTAGGGATGCGCGCAGGCATCGGCCTAGGTTCGCTTGTGGTGAGGCTGGGGCGGTTTTCTGGCGTATTGCTGGGCCCGGGCGCTGGATCTCAGGGCCTCAGGATCGGCAACAGATCGCCCAGGGCGATGCCTCTACGGATCCTTAGCAGGTAGCGGCCTCTGGCTGGCCAGAACGACCCGCAGCAAGGGCCGTTCTGGCCAGCCTTCCGTATTTCGCATAATGTATATTATGTTAAATATTGTATATTCAACGAAGAGACCGGCTCGCCCATCCTGACCGTGCTCCCTGCCTCGGTGCCGCCTCTCCCCGCCGTTGATTCCGCGTGTTGGTTACCGCCATCTGGCAGAACTTGAACAGCCGATACGCAGCCCGCGGCCTTGCAACATCAGCCCCCATCTTTCACACGCAGTGCCAACAGCGGCTCAGCACTTCTTCTGATTTTATTCATGGCACTGTTCCCTGGGCCGAAAAGGAAAACACCATGAACACGAAACAGCTTGCATTGACCGCCTCTCTCGTCGTCCTCACGGGCGCCAGCACGCTGGCATTGGCCGAAGGCTATTCCTCCTCATCGCCAGGCGATACGCGCAGCCCGGCAGCCACGCAAGACAACAGCAGCCCGGCCGCGAGCCGCGACAACAGCAGCCCGATGGCCAACCAGAACGACAGCCGCAGCGCCGGTACGCGCATGGACGACGCCACCATCACCACCAAGGTGAAGGCGAAGCTGATGGCGGACGAGCGCGTCAAGGCCACCGACATCGATGTGGATACGGCCAGCGGCATCGTCACCCTGACCGGCAACGTGAAGACCGAGGCCGCGAAGAATGCCGCGGAAGAACTGGCGCGGCAGGTGGAAGGCGTGGCGAGCGTCGACAACCGGATCACGGCGGGCCCCGCCACTGCCCAGCAGAAAGGCCAGCCCAAGCGTGCCGAGCGCGTGGCCTCGGATAGCTGGATCACCACCAAGGTGAAATCGACGCTGCTGGCCGACCACGTCACCAAGGGCCTCAACATCGGCGTGAAGACCATGAACGGCACCGTGAGCCTGTCCGGCACCGTAGGCTCGCAGGAAGAATTCGATCGTGCCGTGCAGGTGGCGAAGAACATCAAGGGCGTGAAGAAGGTGAACACGAACCAGCTGCAGATCGGCACGCAGGAATGAGTGCGAACAGCGCTGCACGGCGGTGAGCACCGAAAAAAATGCCCCGCATCAGCGGCATTGTCGCTTACTTAAGGCACCTTCGGGCGCCTTAACCTTTGGCGGAAGGCATGGACCGTGCGTCCTGCCATCGCCAGGACGCTACAGCCCGGAAAGAAAAATGCCGCCTGGTTGCTTAACCAAGCGGCATTGCCGCATCAGCAGGTTATTTTAATCCGGTTCATTGATTACGGGAGGGATCAGCGCAACTCCAGCACCAGCCGGAAAGAGGCCGCCGGACGCCGTGCGCCCATCGGCGCCCTGCCCCACGGGCCTTCGGCCGACATCTCGCCGCCCACCAGCACGCGGCTGGCGCAGTTCTCCGCTTCGGCCTTCCCATCGTTCCAGCAATCGCCGGTCCATTCCCACAGCGGCGGCTCCGTCGGCTGTGAGTGCGCCTGCGTGGCAATGCGGCCGCTCTGCGCGGCGCGCAGCCATTCCGCTTCACTCGGCAGGCGGTAGTGGCGGTTTTCACGGGCGGCCAGCCAGCGCGCATAGGCATCGGCCGCCATCCAGTCGAGGTCGGTGGCGACGTCGGCGTCCTTGTTGTCGCTACCGAACTGCGGCAGCCGGCGCCCGCCTTCCGATTCTGCCCAGGCACGCAACTGCCCGAGGGTGATGGGCTGGCGCGCAATCGCAAAGCCGCCGGTGCGCAGGCGCCTGCCGTCGGCGCCGGTGAGCTCGCCAGCACTGACCTTGACGAAACCGGCGGGCAGCGGCGCATCCGGTGCCGGTTTCGGCGCAGTCTTCACGGTGTCCAAGCTGACCGCCGGCACCGTTTCCGGCATCGACACCGCAGCGGATGCCGTTTCCACGGGAGGCGGCGGTGCCGGGTCCACCGGGGGCGGGTCGTCTGCGCGGTCGCAGGCCGCCAGCAGCGCCATGCTGCCGGCAAGGAAGGAAGTCAGGAAAACCCGTTTCATGGCATCAGGGTTCCTGCTCGAATTTCACCGAACACTTCAAACCGGCGGGCAGGCTGTTGTTGGGATTGGGCAGGGTCAGGCGCACGCCGAAGGTGCCGCTGGCGGCATCGATGACGGGGTCGACGATGGTGACCTTGGCCTTGAAGACGCCGCCCACGGGTTGTTCGGGCCGCACTTCCGCCGTCATGCCCTTGCGGATGGTGCCGTAGCGCGAAGCCGGCGCCACCACTTCCACATACAGCGGATCGACGCGCACCAGCGTGAACACCGGCTCGCTGCCGACGTATTCACCCGGCGACTTGTGCCGCTCGACGACAATGCCGTCGACCGGGCTCAGGATCTGGCGCATGCGCAGCCGCTCTTCGGCCTCGCGCAATTCCAGCTGCGAGATTTTCGATTCCGTCTGCAGCTCGTCCTTCTCGTGCGTGGAAATCATTTCCTCGGCGAAGAGCTCCTCGTTGCGCGTGCTCTTGCGCACGCCGAAGTCGGCCTTGGCGCGGGCCAGGGTCACCGAGGCTTCCTCGACGCCCGAGCGCAGCCGGGCCAGCACACTGCCGCGCCGCACCGCCGCGCCACGCTCGACCGCGACGTTATCGAGCACGCCCGGCACTTCGCTGGCGACTTCGACGCGGCTGCTGGGTTCGAGCAGGCAGCTCCAGCCCAGGTCGGCGCCCGCGGTACGCGGTACACGCGGCGGAGGCGGCAGCGCGCGTTTTACGGGGGCGACCGCAGGCGCAGGTTTGCCGGCGGTAGTGGCCGCGGCTTCGAAACTCGTGAAGCCGGCACCGAGCGTCAGGAAAAAAATCAGGGAGGTTTTTTGCATCATCAGTCGTCTCGACCGTCTCCGGTAAAAGCGTAGGTGCGCCGCTCCTGCTGCTGGCGCTGCACGAGGCTGCGGCGCAGGCGGAAGCGCTGGGCGGCGGCCTGGCGCAGCAGCCACGCGCCGATCAGCCGCCGCAGCAGCCGGCCGACGGGCCCCAGGCGCGGCGCACGTTGCGCCACTGCGGCCAGGGGCGGCGGCAGGAGGCGCGCATCGGCCGCGAGCATGATACTGGAAAGCGCCGGCGGAAGCTGTCGGCTCGCCGCCACGGCACCCAGCACACATACCGGCGTGCCCCCCGCGACCAGGGTCGCCAGCTCCTGCAGGCCCTCGCGCGACTCGAGACTGAGGGCATCCGCCGGCATGCCGGGCAATTCGCGCAGCCGGGCCTGGCCCACGGCAATCCGCGCATCCGGCTGCGCCAGCCAGGCCTCGAGCGGCCCGTCTATCCAGGTCACTTCAATACGGCGCGGTGTGTTGTCGAGCACCGGCATGGCATGCAGCCACCAGAGGTCGCGCCACTCGTTGCCGAGGTTCTCGCCGGCCGCGCCGATGCGCGCATAACCGGCAAAAAAATCCGTGAACCAGGCGCGACGGCGCACGCGCTGCGTGGCGCCCTGCCCCTGCAGGCAGCGCAAGGCCAGTTCGACCTGCGCCTGCTGCGTGGCGTCGGCGGCCAGTGTGTCGGGCGCCACCAGCCAGCGCACCCGGCCGTTCTCCAGCACAAAATCCTGCTCCGGTTTGCAGCTGCGGGCGATCAGCAGCGCACGCAGGAAAGCGTCGCGCAGTTTCGGCACGGCCCAGAGGCCGCCCTGCTGCTCCGCCTCGGCACGCAGCACGGCCTCGCCGCGCGGCGACGGCTCCTTGCCGGCGAATTCCACGCCGTCCTGCCAGGCGGCCGTCAGCTCGACAAGCTGCGCAATGAGCGCCGGGGCGTCCTCACTCTGCGCACGGGTGATCTGCAGCGGATGGCGCAGCAGGTCCAGCAGCACGCGCTCCCCGTCCGGGCACAGCAGCAGGCTGGCATGCGAGAACACCGGCACCGTTGCGCCGCCCAGCCAGGCGGCGGCACGCGCCAGTGCTGCGGTTTCGCCGCCCCAGCGCAGCCAGGCATGCGCAAACGTGGAGGCCGTGGTGCAGACCACGCCGGCGCCCCGTCCGCTCAGCAGCGTGAGGTCGTTCGAGGTTTCATTGAGGACGTGCACGGCAAGATCACTGCCGGCCAGCGCCGCCTCGACCAGCGGCGGCAGCGCTTCAGCGACTTCCTTGCCTTCGCAGGCGAGATGCACGGAGAGCCCGCAGCGAGCGGCCGCGGCAGCCGCCAGCGCCACGGCCTGCTGCCGTTCGACCGGGGGCATGACCACGTAACAGCCGCGCAGCAGCGCGAGCACACGCCGCCGCAGCAGCGGGTCGGCCGTTATACCGGCGGCCGTGCAGGCGTCCGTGAGCGCCGCTGCGGCCCGTGCCGCGCTGATGTCCCCCGGCGCGGCCGGCAGTGCCGCCGCATTGTCTGTGGTGGATTGCAGTGCCGCTGCGAGAAACGATTCCTCGCGACGCAAAACGAAGTGATGCCGCAATTGCCAGTCGAAGCCGGCGAGGCCTGGCAGCGGTTTGTGGCGTTGCGCCGGGGCGCGCCCCGGCACGGCCGGCGGTCGCGCATCGCGGGAAAAAAGCACGGGCAGGGCCGTGGCGGGAGCAACCGGCTCAGACATCCAGCCTCCGCAGGAAGACACGGCGCACTTCACGGCGCATGCGGCCCCAAAGCGGCTCGGCACGATGCACGAAACGCACGAACACACGCTCGCCGACGCGCCAGCCGGGACGTGCCGGCGCCACCAGCTCGAACTGGAAGAGCGGCTCGATGCTGCGCAATTCACCCTGCCCCGCCGGATCCAGCGCATGCTGGCCACCGCCCTCGAGGCTCAAGGCCGCACTCGGCAGGAGGCGCTGGGCCTCCGGCACCTCGCGCAGCGGGCGCACGTCGACGACTTCACCGGGATTGCTGGCGAAACGCACCTGCACCCGTTTCGTGCGCTGGCGCACGAGGTCGATGTCGTCCTGGTTCACCACGACACGCAGCAGCACCTCGCGCCCCGAGATCACGTATCCGACCGCGGTGCCGCGCGTGAGGAAACGCCCGAGCAGGCCGTTGCCCTCCTCCAGCGCCAGCGTGCCGCCCTCCGGCGCCAGCAGGTCGAGCCCGGCCAGGCGTTGCTGTGCATCCTCCAGCTCGGCCACGGCGCGTTCGTATTCCTCGGCCATGATGGCGATTTCGCTGCGGCTTTCGGCGGCGGCCTGGCGGTAGCGCAGGTCGAGTTCCTGCACACGCGCCATCATGGCGGCGACGCTGGTCTCGATCTGCGGATTATCGAGCTGCGCCACGAGGTCGCCGGCCTGCACGGCTTCGCCGCTGCGGTGGGCGACAGCCGTCATGACACCGTCGGCACCGGCATAGATGCGTGCACTTTCTGGCACCCAGACCACGCCTTCGGTCACCGTGTAGGACGGCAGCGGCACGAACACCGCGAACAGCACAAAACCCGCGAGGCCGCCGCCCAGCCACTGCCAGGCGCGCGGCCGCGACTTCGCGAAGCGGTTGTCGGTGGCCACGGCCTTCAGCACCCGCCAGGCGGGCAGCACCAGGGCATTGGCAAAAGCGAGGATGCCGAGCAGCGCGCCGAAAATGAAAAAGCGCCCTGCCACCGCAAAGACGATGCCGAAGGTAACGAAGAGTTTGTAGAGGAAGGCCGCGATGGCATAGAAGGTGAACCAGCGCGCCTCGCGCCGGCTCTCGGCCGGATCGGGCACATCCATGCGCAGGATATTCTTCTGCAACAGGTAGCCGATGTACTGGTTGGCGCGGTTGCCGAAATTGGGCATCTCCAGCCAGTCGGCGAGGATGTGGTAGGCATCGAAGCGCAAAAGCGGATTGCCGTTGAACACTACGGCGGAAATGCCGGCGATGATCATCAGGTTGTAGGCCACCGCACGCACGAGGCCCGGCTCCACCGCCACCCACAGGAAGGTCGCCAGCGCGGCGATCAGCAGCTCCACCTGCATGCCGGCGAAGCCGACCAGCATGCGCTGGCGTTTGTCCTTGAAGAAGCCGGCGTGGGAGGCATCCACATAGGGTGTCGGGATGAAGATCAGGAACATCACGCCGAGCTCGCGCACTTCTCCGCCCCAGCGTTTCACCGCCCAGCCGTGGCCGCACTCGTGGATGAACTTCAGCAGCGGATAAAGAATGCCGAGCAGCAGCAGGTTTTCGGTGGCCAGCAGCTGGTCGATCATGTTGCCGGTGAGTTCGTTCCAGTGCAGGCCGACCTGCAGCAGGGCCAGCAAAACCACCACCAGCCAGACAAAAAATCCGCGCCGCGAAAACAGCCAGCTGCCCACCGGGAGGGTGGCGGAAAGCATGCGGTCCGGATCGAAGAGCGGCAGGCGCAGGGCCAGCGGCGACTTGATGTAGCCGAGCAGGCGTTTGGCGGCGATGTCGTGTGAACGTTCGCCGAGTTCGGCAAGATCGGGCGGCAGGTCGGCGAGCAGCAGATCGGAGGACGCCAGTTGCGAAACCAGGCGCACCACTTCGCCCTGGGCGGGCACGTCGTCACCCAGGGCTTCGCACATTTCCTTCCAGAGGCTGTCGAGGTCACGCTGGCCGTCGAAGCGGGAAATGATCTCCCAGGCCGGCAGCGTGACGCGGAACAGGCGGTTGCTGCCCGGTTCGCGCAGCACCATCCAGATTTCGCCGCGGAACTGCTGGCGGTTGACCTGCACCTGGCGGCGCAGCAGCGGCTTCATGGCCGCCACGCGGTACCATTCCGGGCTGAAGAGATCCGACTGGCTCATTGCCGCACCCTCAGGGCAGCCAGCGCCAGAGCCACAGGCGCAACCAGTCGATCACGGGCTGCATCCAGCCCCACAGCAGCGGCCGGTAGCCCGCCGTCACCTTGCCCACGCCTTCCATGCCGGGGCGAAGTGCCAGGGCCGTCTCGAGCAGGCGGCCTTCCACGCGGAAATGGTTGATGCCGCCTTCGGCCATGGCAATCGCCGTGAGGCGCGTCACCTCGAAGGCGAAGGAGTCGTCGGGCAACGACGACAGCACGAGCTGGCCACGCTGTTTGCGGGCGATGTCGTCGATATGGCGCTCATCCACCTTCAGCACGACGCGGTAATCGGAGAGCGGCGCGATCTCGTACAGCACCTCGCCCTGCGTGACCCGGCTGCCGAGGCGTTGCGAGAGATCGCCGGTCAGCACCAGCCCGGCAATCGGTGCTTCGATACGGGTACGCGCAAGTTTGGTCGCGACGAGCTGGAGTTCGGCATCGGCCTGCTGCGACTGCGCCGAGCTGATGTTGGCGCGGGCACGGTCGTGGCCGCCCAGCGCCTCCTGGAACTGGCCCTGGTATTGCGAGAGCTGGCCTATCCACTTGAGCTGTTCGAGGCGCAGGTCGCGGTCGTCGAGGGTGCTCATCACCTGCCCGGCCTTCACCATGTCGCCAGCGCGCACGGGGGCCGTGCCGAGGAAGCCGTCGAACGGCGCAACCACGGCGCGTTTCTCCGCGCCCTCCAGCACGAGGTCGGCGGTGACCCGGTAAGGGGCGGGCACGACGGCGAGCAGCAACAGCAGCGTGAGCGCGCCGATCGTGACGTAACGGCGCAGGGTCGAGGCCGGCGCCAGGAAATCCTGCCAGGCCTGGGCCATCGCCTTGCGCAGGTAGTCGCGGCCGCTGGTGGCGATTTCGCGGCGACTGGCGAGCAGCGGCTGCAGCAGCGCCATGAGCGACTCGGCCGTCTGCCGTTCTTCCGCCGTGAAGGCGTCGCTCGCGCGCTCCAGCAACAGCACGCCGCGGTAGGCGCCATCGTGGTAGCCGGGAATGGCCAGCACCTGCTCGAGACCACTCTCCTGCACGAGGGCGCGCAGGCCGGGCGTGTCGCGCGAGAGCACGGCGACGGTGGCCGTCGCATGCAGCGCATCCTCCATGCCGGCGACGATGGCGCGGACCTGGCCCATCTTCGGCGCGTGCTGCGCCGTATGCGACATGGCCTCGACATTGACCTCTAGGCCGCTGACCACGCCCCAGCTGGCGCGGTCGCAACGCAATGCGGAAGCCAGGCTGGTCACCGTGGCGAGCACGGCGGCACGGAAGTCGGCGGCCTCGAGCGCCACCGCCATCACCTCGAGCGCCACGCGGTTGCGCGCCAGCAATGTGCGCGCCGCGCCGCGGTCCTGGCGCAGGAACATCAGTTCCAGGCCGGTCACGCCCCAGCGCAGCGCCTCCATGGCACGCGACACCATGTTCGCGGCCGGCGCCTCGATTTCCACCACGACCACGGCGGCAATGCCGCCCTCCTCGTGTTGCACCGGGCAGCCGAGCGCGACCAGCGTGCGGCCGCCCACGAGCTCGGGCTCGGACACGAGGCCCCGGGACTGGGCGAAGACATCGTCGGCGATTTCCTGCCAGGTTTCCGGGGCGGCATGCGCGGGAAAGGCAGCGAGGGGAGTCAGGGAGGGAGCGGTACCGTCATCGGCAGCCGCAGGAAGAAAGACCGCGCCACGCGCGGGAACCGCGAGCGCCCGGCATTGCAGAGCCAGCCAGGCACCCGCGTAGGAGGACATGTTGGCGGCAGCCAGCAATTGCTGCCAGAGCGCCCCACTGTCAGTCGCAACAGCGGCGACACGATCCCCCGTTTGTGTCACGGATCATCAGCTGTTCAGCGTTTCAGGCGCGTGGCTGCCGCCGTCGACCTTGAGTTCGCCAAAGCGCTTCTCGTAAGCGTTCACAACGTTCTGCAGCAGGAGCAGCATGCGCTTAGCGGCATAGGGGTTGAGCACGATGCGATCGGACAGGTTGATCGTCATTTCCTTCTGGCCGGTGTGCCAGGCCTGGTTCGTACCGAACAGCAGGGTGACTTCCTCGCGCGTGCTCGCCACGTTGCAAACGTTGGCATAGGTGCTGCGCATGTTGGTGTCGTCCCACTTGATTTTCGGCATTGCCGGCTTTTTCGCCTCAGTCACTTTTTTTTCCCCTTTTCTGTAATGGGTTATCGGGTTCGATGGTCACGAATCATGACCGGTTTCAGCGACCCAGTCTATCCTCGAAAGCATCCCAGGATTGCAGCGCAGGCTTGCGCTTCTTGCTGTCGCGGCGACGCACCATGCCCCAGCCGAACATCATGGCGGCGGCGCTGGCGGCATCGGCCACCGTGCTGTCGTCTTCCGGATAAACAGGCTCCGGAACCGTCAGGCCGGCACTGGTGCCCGGCAGCGCCGGCAGGTCCTGGCCATGCCTCTGCGGAGCCAGCTTCTCGAGCAGTTCGTCGTTCGGAATATCCAGCAGGGTCACTTCGACATCGCGCTTGCCGGCCAGCTCGACTTCCTCCGTCGCGCCGGACGCCTGATGGCCGTCGTCGCGGGCGTTGTCACGCACCAGGCGGGCCAGCGTGCCTTCGTCGACGATGAGCGGACGGTAGCCGCCGGCGTCCGTGGACACCACTTCCTGGAGGAAGGGGTCGTTGGAGGCGTAGAGGCCGAGCTGCGAGGTGCCGATCAGGTCGTTGCCGAAGCGGATCAGGGTCTTGGTCGGCGCCGTGAAGCGCGCGTAGTCGCCGATCACCGCATCCTCGAGGAAGTTGGCCACGAAGGTATCGCTGCCCTCGCCCCCGAACATGATGTCGCGACCGAGGCCGCCGATAATGAAGTCGGCAGCACCACCCGTATACGGATCCAGCGTCTGCATCTGCTCCATCTGGCCTGCGGCGTAGAGGATCAGGCCACCGTCGCCGATGACGTAGTCGTCGCCGTCGCCGGCGTCGAGCTCGTCGGCGCCGGTGCCGCCGATCACGGCATCGCCACCCGTGCCCGCATCGACGGTATCGCTGCCGCCGAACCAGGGATCGCCGCTCTGGACCTGGTCGATGGTGGCGGCATTGCCGTCACGGACGACGTAGTCGATGCGGCCGGTGTCGGCCACCACGATGTCGCTGCCGTCCGCCGTCTCCACGTCGTCGTTGCCGGCGCTGGCGATGACGATGTCATTGCCGGCGCCGGTCGCGACCGTGTCGTCGCCGACGGTGGCCGCAACGGTGTCCGAGCTCTCGGCATACTGCAGCGTGCCGGCCACGAAGACGAAGCTGCCGTTGTCGCCGAGCACGCTGTCGTTGCCGCTGCCGGTGGCGATGGTGTCGTCGCCGGCACCGCCGACGACCCAGTTCTGGCCGTCGCCGCCGGTGATGGTGTCGACGCCGGGCTGCGAGGCCAGGTCGCTCTCGACCAGCAGCAGCGCGCCGCCGGAGAAGGTGATACTGCCGTCGTCGCCGAGCACGACATCCGCATTGGCACCGGAGGTGATGGTATCGCTGCCGACGCCGCCGATGATCCAGCCCTGGCCGTCGCCGCTCACGATGGTGTCGTCGCCGGCCTGGCCGGTGACCGTGCTTTCGATCTCCAGCACGACGCCGGCGGCATTGAAGGTCAGGCTGCCGAGGTCGCCCAGCACCATGTCGCTGCCGTCGCCGGTCGTGATGGCGTCGCCACCCAGGCCGCCGGCCACGCGGTTGTCGCCGCTGCCGATGACGATGGTGTCGTCGCCGCCTGAGCTGGCACCGGACGCGGTGGAGTCGGTGGTCGTAATGCTGGTGACGATGCCGGCGGTGTGCACGATCTCGCCGTTGTCGCCGAACACGTCGTGGTCGCCGGCGCCGGCGCTGATGCTGTCGGCACCCGTCCCACCGAGGATGACCTTGTCGCCGTCGGCCAGGACGATGGTGTCGTCGCCGCCGGCATCGAGGTCGGTCGTTTCGATGGTGTCGCGCACGAGGCTGCCCGTGCTGCCGACGTAGAGCACCTGGCCGTTGTCGCCGAGCACGATGTCCGTGCCGGTGCCGGTGCTGATGCTGTCGCCGCCCGCGCCCCCGATGACGACGTTGTCGCCGTCGCCCAGCGTGACGCTGTCGTTGCCGCCCAGCGTATCGATCGTGGTGGCCGAGAACAGCGCGCCGTCGGTGTCGTTGACGAGTTCGCCGTTGTCGCCGAACACCGTGTGCTGGCCGAGGCCGGCGCTGAGGGTGTCGGCAGCAACGCCGCCCATGACCAGGGCAGCGCCGTCGGCGAAGCTGATGCTGTCGTCACCGCCCGTGACACTGTCCGCCGTGGCGGTATCCAGCACGCCATCGGTGAAGTACTGCAGCGAACCACTGTCGCCCAGGGCCTGCAGTGAACCGCTGCCGGCGGTGAGGCTGTCGGCGCCCTCGCCCAGCAGGGCCACGATGTCGCCGTCACCCACGGTGATGGTGTCGTCGCCGCCACTGCCGCTGTTGGCGGTCGCCGTGGCGAGGATGCCGGACAGGTAGTAGTTCAGCGTGCCGCCGTCGCCGACGAGCACGGCATCGCCGTCGCCCATGAGGAACGTGTCGCCGCCGCCGCCCAGGATGGCGTCGACGTTGCCGTCGCCCAGCGTGATGTCGTCCGCACCGTCGTTCGCGGTCGTGGCGCCCGTCAGGCTGATGGTGGTGCCGTCTTCCTGCAGCAGCAGCGTGCCGTTGTCGGCCAGCAGCAGCGTGTTGCCGTTGCCGGCCACCAGCGTGTCGCCACCGATGCCGAGCACCAGGCGCTGGTCGCCGGTGCCGAGGTCGATGTCGTCAATTCCGCCGTCGACGCTGTTGCCGGCATCGATGCCGGTCAGGTTGCCGTTGGTGTAGGTGAATGCGGCGTTGTCGCCAGCCACGTCGTGATCGCCGGCCAGCGCGCTGATGCTGTCGCCGCCGACACCGCCGATGACGAGTTTGCTGCCGTCGCCGAGAGTGATGACGTCATCGCCACCGCTGGCGTCGTCCAGGCTGCCGATCTCGTCGCGGACCAGCGCACCGGTGCTGCCCGTGTAGAGGATTGCGCCGTTGTCGCCGAGCACGATGTCCGTGCCGGTGCCGGTGCTGATGCTGTCGCCGCCCGCGCCCCCGATGACGACGTTGTCGCCGTCGCCCAGCGTGACGCTGTCGTTGCCGCCCAGCGTATCGATC